>JARKPO010000064.1 GCA_029975215.1 Levilinea sp. | reverse complement strand
TTCTCGTCATCGCAGTATTCCGAATTTCTTTGTCAATGTGCTGTGTGGCTTGATTGCCTATTGCCACAAACCAACCAAACCATCCCTGGGATTGGACAGGTGTCTGCCCTTGCCCGCTTAACCCGAATTCACGTTAATTATCTTATAATTAGATTAGTTTGGTTTCCTTACAAACAAATTCCCCGGCCAAAACAAGCAAACATGAATCAACGCAAGACGGCAGACCAATCGTTAATGCGGGAGATGAACACCTCTATCATCCTGCACGCCATTCGCTCAAGCGCCCCCCTTTCGCGCGCTGAGCTGGCGGCGCGAACTGGTTTAACGCGCAGCACGGTTTCATTGATCATGGATGACCTGATTGACCGCGGGTTTGTTCAGGAAACCACCATCAGCCAGGTTGCCAAGGTTGGCCGTCCTGGCATGCTTTTACAATTCAATCCCGAAGGTGGTTGTATCATCGGCGTCGAGATCGGCGTCGATTTTATTTCTGTCATTCTGACCAATTTCATCGGCAAGGTGCTCTGGCGGCACAAACGCATGACCTCAGAGCAAGAAACTCAAGTGGACCTGCTCCAAACTGCCGAAGACATCATTGATGAAGCCCTGCGTTACGGCAAGCAGCTTAACCTGCGCCCGCTGGGAATTGGGGTGGGTGTTCCTGGTTTGGTCGATTCACATCAGGGCAAGCTGGTGTTTGCACCCAACCTGCATTGGGTGGATGTTCCCCTGCGGCTGATCTGGACCAAGCGTTTTGGTCTGCCCGTCTTTGTTGAAAATGAAGCCAATTGCGCCTGCATGGGCGAATATTTTTACGGCACAGCCCACACCGTGAAAGATTTCCTCTTTCTCAAAACCGGCGTCGGCCTGGGCGGCGGGGTGATGATTGACGGCAAGCTCTTTCGCGGGGCCAGCGGTTTTGCGGGCGAAATTGGGCATGTCACCATTTACGAGAGCGACGTTGTCTGCGCCTGCGGGCGAAAAGGTTGTTTGGAAACTTTCGTCCGCCCATCCAGCCTTCTGGCGGAAGTTGCTGCGCGGTTGAAAAATGGAGAAGAGAGCCTCCTGCACGAAATCCTGGAACACGATCTCTCCCGGCTCAGCATCGAGCATATTGCTGAAGCTGCCTGGCAAAATGACGCCCTCGCCATCAGCGCGATCGAAGCCCTCGGGGTCCATTTTGGGATCGGCATCACCAACCTGGTGAATATTTTCAACCCAGAGCTTGTGGTTTTCGGCGGAACTTTAGTTCCCCTTCATCCCTGGATCATTCCGGTCATCGCGGCTGCGCTGCAAAAAAATGTTCTGCCCCCCCTGAGGGAAGTCACCCGCATCGAACCCTCGATCCACGGAGAAGATGCCTGTTTGCTGGGAGCGGTAGCGCTCGTCATGGATGATATATTGCGCGAGCCGCTCAACACACCATAGACCATTTCCTGCATGCTCCGCGCTGAAAATTTGCTCAGCTCTACATTGGGGCATATCAGTCAGTTACAGCGAAAGCCATCCAGTTGGAAAAAGGAGGTGCAGTAAAGAAGAAAATGTAACGGGCTTTACAGAATCAATTGAAAGATCTCTACTAAAGAAAATTTTCTGGAGGACAAGAACCATGAGTAAAAAATCCTTACGAATCGTCATGATGGCCATTGGCGTCATTACGATTGTCAGCATGCTGGCCGGGTGCGCTGCGCCCGCCGCTCCTGCCGCCCCCACCGCTCCCGCCGCTCCCGCTGCTCCTGCTGCCCCTGCTGGCGAAAAGATCAAAGTGGGCCTCTCCTTCTCCGATTTTGCTACCGAGCGCTGGAAGAACGAAGAAGTCCTGCTGCGCAAGCTGTTGGAAGACAAGGGCTACGAAGTTCTCAGCCAGGAAGCCAACCATGATGTCAAGGCGCAGAATGACCAGATCGACAATATGGTCAGCCAGGGCGTCAAGGGCCTGATCGTGGTGGCCGAAGACGGCGATGCCGTGGTGACCTCGGTGAACAAAGCCGCGGATGCCGGTGTGAAAGTGATTGCCTACGACCGCCTGATTAAGACCCCCAAAATCGCTGCGTATCTGTCCTTCAACAACGTGGAAGTTGGCCGCCAACAGGCCGACGGTGTGATGAAGGCCATCGGCGCCGACACCTGGGACGTGGCCAAGAACGGCAAGATCCGCCTGGTGAAGCTCGGCGGCTCCCCCACCGACAACAACGCCATCCTCTTCCGCAAGGGCCAGGATGAAGTTCTCGCCAAGTACGCTGACAAGATCGAAGTCGTCGCTGACCAGTGGGTTGACAACTGGGATGCTGCCAACGCCCTCAAGATGATGGAAAACATCCTCACCGCGGCTGGCAATGACATCGACGCGGTTGTGGCCTCCAACGACGGCACCGCGCTGGGTGCTCTGCAGGCCATGAAGGCCCAGGGTCTGGCTGGCAAGGTCCCGATCTCTGGCCAGGACGCCACCGCTGACGGCAGCAACAGCATCGTCAAGGGTGAATTGACGGTCTCCATCCTCAAAGACATCCGCAAGCTCTCCCCGCTGGCTGTCGAAACCCTCGACACCATCCTCAAGGGCGGCACGGTCACCGGCCTGAAGAATTACACCATGGCCGAACTGACCAACGATGAAACCAAGACCGGCGAAGTGCCCTGCCTGTTCCTGGAAGTTCAGCAGGTCAACAAAGACAATGTGTACGACCTGGTGGTCAAGAGCGGCTTCCAGAGCTATGATGATGTCTACCGCGACATCCCCGATGCCCAGAAACCGCCCAAGCCGTAACATACGCTGAAGAATTTGCCCCGGTCTTCAGGGTTTTCCTGGGGACCGGGGCGCCATGCTCATCTATAATCGTAGAGATTCAGCAAGCACTCAAACTGAAATCATCCCACCGCTGAAAATCTACATGCAGGAGCGAGAAAAGGAGCATCCGTGAGCGACGATATCATTCTGGATATTCGTAACGTCACAAAGCAATTCCCCGGCGTCACCGCGCTCAGCGATGTGTCACTGCAGATCAAGCGGGGCGAAATTCACGGTCTTTGCGGGGAAAATGGGGCGGGCAAATCTACCCTGATGAAAATCCTCTCGGGCGTTTACCCGTACGGCACGTACGAAGGCACGATTCTTTATGAGGGTCAAGAGCTGAGGCTGGGCGAAGGCTCGATCCAGGAAGCTATTAAGAAGGGGATTGCCATTGTGTACCAGGAGCTGACCCTGGTGCCGAACATGAACGTGGGCGAAAATGTGTACCTCGGCAAGGAGCCGACCGAAAACGGCTCTATCAACTGGAACAAACTCTACGCAGATACACGCGCGATTTTACAGAGATACAATCTGGATGTTGACCCGCAGACCCCGGTGAAAGATCTGGGTGTGGGCAAACAGCAGATGGTTGAAATTGCCAAAGCCCTGTCTGAAAACGCCAAAATCCTCATCTTGGATGAACCTACCAGCGCCCTTTCTGAGGCCGAAATTTCCAGCTTGATGGACATTTTGCGCAGTTTAAAGAGCCACGGGGTCACTTGCATTTATATTACCCACAAGCTCGATGAATTTTTCCGCATCACAGATACGGTTACCGTGCTGCGGGACGGCAAGACCGTGGTAACCAAGCCCACCAGCGAACTGAACCAGCAGCAGTTGGTCAGCTATATGGTGGGCCGCGAGATGAAAGAGCGCTTCCCCAAGGGGAATCGCAAACCCGGAGAAGTGGTTTTTGAAGTGGAAGATCTCCATGCAGAAGATCCTTCCGATTCATCCCGCATGGTGTTAAGGGGGGTGAGTTTTAACGTCCGCCAGGGAGAAATCCTGGGGATTGCTGGGCTCATGGGTTCAGGCCGCACAGAATTAGTCACTACCATTTTTGGTGAGTACGGCAAGGTGGTAAAAGGAACCATCAAGGTTCTGGACCGCGAACTAAAAATCAACAGCGCACGCGATGCCATGCAGTACGGTATCAGCCTGGTGCCGGAAGATCGAAAGCGCCTGGGGCTGGTCTTGATTCAATCCATCCTCAAGAACATCTCCCTGCCCAACCTCGACCGCTTTGCCAAATTCTTCCGTATCAACGCGGACGAAGAATTAGCCGCCGCAAACCGGCAAGCCAAGAACCTGGCCATCAAAGCACCGAATATGGAGGTCGCCGCAGAAACACTCTCCGGCGGCAATCAGCAGAAAGTGGTCATCGCTAAATGGCTGCTTTCGAACCCCAAAGTGCTCATTCTGGACGATCCCACGCGCGGTATTGACGTTGGTGCAAAATACGAAATTTACAAGCTGATGAACGAACTGGCCGAGCAGGGCGTTGCGATCATTATGATTTCCAGCGACCTGGAAGAGGTGCTGGGCATGAGTGATCGAATTATGGTCATGTGTGAAGGCCGGTCCAGCCCGATTCTTGAGCTTGCTGATGCCACGCAAGAACACATTATGAAATTGGCAACAGGGATTGCCTGATCGCGGCTGTGCATTCATTCATTAGGAGGATACAATGGCTGTGGCTTCCGATAAAAAAGTACCAAGCGTTGGAGCGGGCCTGATGGAAACCCTTTCAAAAAGGGTACGCCAGAATATTCAGACGTACACCATCATACTGGCGCTGATCGGTATTTGGATTTTGTTTACCTTGCTCACCAAAGGCGCCTTCATGACGCCGCAGAACTTTTCCAATCTGTTCCGGCAGATGACGGTCACGTCCTTCCTGGCGATTGGTATGGTGCTGGTCATCGTCACTGGCGGGATTGACCTTTCTGTGGGAAAAGCCGCCGGATTCGTCTCGGTGATCTGCGCCTTCCTGCAAGCCCGCTTCTGGGTGGATAGTGTTCCGATTAGCAACCCATACCTGATGGCTGCGGCCTCGGTGCTGGTGGGTCTGGTGGTAGGGACAGCCTGGGGCGCGGCGCAGGGGACTTTGATTGCCTATTTGCGTATTCCCCCCTTCATCGCCACCCTGGGCGGCTTGTTTATCGCCCGCGGGTTAATCCTGTGGCGCACCGAAGGAAAAACCATCCCTGCAAACCAGGTCGGCTTCTCTTACATTGCGCAAGGCTACCTCGCAGATTGGATTGGCTGGATTCTGGCGGGGTTGGTGGTGATTTTCTTGTTCTTCAACATGTTCAGCAGCCGTTCCCGCAAGGTGCGCTACGGCGTGGAACTGCCTCCCATCGCCTTCGACCTGATGACCACCAGTTTCTTCGCCGTGCTAGTTGTCGTTTACGTCTTCATGGTCAACCGCTACAACGGTGTTCAGGTTCCCGTGGCTTTGCTGGCCGTGGCCTCGGTGATCATGACCTATGTGTCCAACAACACCCGCTTTGGCCGTTATACCTATGCCATCGGCGGCAACCGTGAGGCCGCGCGCCTTTCGGGTATTGACATCAAAAAGACCCTGTTCCTGGTCTACACCCTGATGGGCTTTCTGGTGGGCGTGGGCGGTGTGGTGCTGGCCTCTTATGTAGGCTACGGCACAATCGCCGCTGGTGAAGGCTACGAATTGGACGCCATCGCCAGTGCTATCCTGGGCGGCACCTCCACCCTGGGCGGCGTGGGCACGGTGTTCGGCGCATTGATCGGCGCGCTGATCATGTCCAGCCTGTCTACCGGCTTGCAGATGATGAACGTGGCCCCCTTTGTGCAGTACCTGGTGAAAGGCATGGTGTTGGTCCTGGCGGTGCTGCTGGATGTGTCTTTCAAGAAGGGCAAATCCTAAAGATCGTCCCCATAGGCTCGCCGCTGGCGGGCCAAACAAGAAAAAGGGATTGTTTCAGCCTCAGGCTGGAACAATCCCTTGTTTTTTCTGCGTTGAGGTGAAATCTGCAAATTCACAAACTCGGTCAGCACGGCCAGGCCGCCCCCCTGCGCAGACCTGCCCTCGCCCGCCGTCCGCTCATATCCCCTACCGCCAGTGCGCTTCCATTTCTTTGCGCGGCCGCAGTACCCCGGATTGAATCACCAGCCCCGCCGTAAACAAGAGCGCAAACAGCAGCGTCAGCACCCCCATCGGTACATCCAAATTCCAAACGATCAGCCCGGCCCCACAGGCCGCCGAGAGAAACATCACCGCCCAGCGGAACAGGACTGTTACCACCAGCACCCCCACCAACCCGCCGCCCAACAGCAGCAGCCACACCGGCCAACCCGCCTCCAGGCGCAGATTGGCGGCCAGCTGCAGGGCCAGATAGCCCCCGGCTGCGAACCCGGCCAGCCCCACCGCCGTCTTTTGCAGAGTCAGCGCCAGCAGCAGCGTCCCCACCGCTGTCAACCCGCCCAAAGCCAGCGGCATCCAACTGGCCGCTCCCTCCGGCAGCATCCCAGCCAGCAGGTAGCCGCCCAAAAAGCCCAGAACGCCCACCAAAATCCCAGCGGACTTTCCGCCCAGGATCAGCAGCAGCACACCGAAGATCACTTGAAGAGCCGTCATCATAAAAAAACACACTCCCTGCACAGGAGCGTGCAAGGAGCATGCCATTTTCGCCTTCTGGACGATTCAGGCCTGACGGAGGCGGTCTTGAGGCAGGCGCGGGATGAAGGGCAGCGCCAAAAGCGACACCCCCGCGCACAGGTACAGGGTGGTGCGCAGCCCCACCCAATCGCCGCCCAGGCCCACCAGATAAATGGCCCCCGAGCGGATTACAAAGCTGGCCGCCATGTACAGACCGTTGGCCAGGGCGCGGTTTTCTGGAAAGCTCTCCTGCACCAGGGCCATAATGGCCGGGGTGATGCACAGCAGGGCAAAACCCATGGCAATCAGCATGACAATCTGCAGCGCGCCCGCCGTCAGCAAGAAGCCCACCGTGAATATCGGCGTGGCTGCGATGGAAAACCAAAAAATGACCCGCCGCCCGATGCGGTCGCTGATGGATCCGCTCAGCAGCGCCCCCAGCACCCCGGCCGCTTCCATCAGCGCCAGCGCAGCCCCCGCCCACTGCAATTTTGCACCTTCATCCGTCAGAAACACCGGCAGATAGGTGGTCAGAGCCGAATCCAGCATGGCCCGAAAGGTGATAATGATCGTCAGAGGGATCAGCACCGGCGCCATAGCGCGCAGCGCCGCCCGCCACGGCAGGGTTTGGGCTGGGTTGGGCAGGTGGTCCTGCACATTGTGCAGCCCCACATACAGCAGTGCTGAAATGAGCGCGCCGCCCGAAATCAGCCAGGGGGTGTTGCTCAACCCGCCGCTGCTGATCACTGCCGCAATCACCAGCGGGCCCAGCGTACGGCCCATTTCCCCACCCACCATCCAAAAGCTCATCCCCCGCCCCAGGGTTTCACCCGAAAGTTTGCCCGCCAACACCGGGCCGGTGGCGTGCAGGGCCGCCGAGCTGACCCCCACCGCCAGCAGCAGCAGGGCGATCAGCAGGTAGGTGGGCGCAACCCCTACCAGGCTCATCAACGTGCAGGTGACCAGAGGGGAAAGGATCACAATCCAGCGCAGGCTCACTCGGTCAGCCACATAACCGATGAACGGCTGGAGCAGCGAGGGCAATTGGGTGAACACGCTGAACAGCCCCGCGCTGGCGCGGCTGATAGACAGGGTTTGAATCAGGACGGGCAGCAGGGTGGGCAAAAACGCAATGTAGGTGTCGTGAACCGCATGGCCCGCGGCGATGAGCGCAACACGGCCAGCCTGGAAGGTGTTCTTGGAAATGGGCATGAAGGGCAGGCGCCTTTCTGGATTGGGATACGATGATTATAATCCAGAACCCCCTGCTCATTGGGGCCGTGGTATCAGCAAGAACGCTAGCGGCTGGGGTAAGCGGTCACCAAGACGCGGTGGGTATTGCTGGTGGGGGGCCAGCACGAGATGAGCAGCAGGCGTGGGGCCAGCCCAGGACGAAGATAGGCGGCGTAGGCATCTGTATCCGCGCCCTCCTCCAGGATGGGCAGAATGACCACTTCGCTGATCTGGTAGGCATAACTGCCTTCGCCTGTCTTTAATGTCACCGTATCGCCGGACTGCAAATCGGCCAGATTGCGGAACACCGAGGAATGAATGTTGTTGTGGCCATAGAGGATGATATCTCCCTGTGTGTCGCCCGGCAGGGCGCTGGAGATGGCCCAGCCGACCTGGGCGTCGGGGGAATCCCATGCGGCAGCCTCGGCGGTGGGCTCCCAGCCGACGGGGGTGACCGGGGCAAGCAGGTTGAGGGCGGGGATGTGAATCTGGGTGATGAGGCGGGAGCCAAAGGCTGCCTGGGCCAGCCCGGCCAGATCGGTGGGCAGGGGCGATGGGCTGGGGGTTGGAGCCAGGGTAGGGCTGGGCGTTGCTGTACTGTGTTCCAGACGGGGGGGCGGCAGGCTGGGCGTGGGGGGCGCGGGGGGCGGCGCCGGGCGGCAGCCTGCCAGCAGCCCCATCACCCCCACCAGCAGACCAGCGCTCAGACGCGCGGCCAACGGCGCCATCGCCAACCCACCCCCAGGATCAAAATCAACACCACGGCTGCCCCCAACCCCTCGGCCAGCGGGAAAGGCGCGCCGGTGACGGGCAGATTCTGGGGCAGAGGAGCAGAGAAGACCCCGAAGACTGAAAAATGGGGCACATCGGCCCAGATGCGGTTTTGGGCAGAATCCACCCGGGTGGGCAGTTTCTTCCAGAAGTGAGTTTCGCTGTCGTACACCGCAAAATACAGGTTGGCGGCGCGTCCGCCCGCCGCGGCCACATCTGCGGCGGTGTATTGGTAGCACACCTGGGGGGCGGGGTCAAAGGGCGGGTTGGGCATGGGCTGAAGGGTGATATCCGCGAAGCGCCCCAGGGGGCGGTAATCGGCGGGCACGGGCGGGAATTTGGAGAGCAGCGAGAAGGTGACCCGCGTGGGCTCGTTGAGCGTGCCCGCGGGAACGTGCAGACAGAAGGGTTCCAGACTCACCTCACCCCCAGCGGTGTCCAGTGAATCGCTCAGGAAACATTCGTTGGCGCGCGGTGTGCCCGGGGCGCGGGGCGAAAAGCGCAGGGCTTGTTTCTCGCGCAGGGCACCCGGCTGTTCGTAGGCATACTGCACGCCGGAGAAACCGCTATTGTATTCGACCCCAATGGTGGCCGAGGCGCCGGTGCTTCCGGGGCCTTTGAGCTGGGCGTACTGCAGGAGGATATCGCCGGAGCCTTCAAACAGCACCACCTGGAAGGTCAGCTCGGTGCGGGTGTTGTTGGCCTGAATGGGGATGCGGTACCACTCCACCACATATTCGCGATTGGGAGCCGTGCCCAGGACATCGGCGAAGATGCCCGCCTGCAGCCCGGCAGAAGGGTTGAGATCATCCCAAAAGGCGGCGATGAAGGCGTTGGGGGCGGTGTAGGGGTAGGTGGAAGAGGCGGTGGGGATGATGAAATTCTGATTGAAGCCGTTGCGCCCGTCAAAGGCGATGTAGCCGTCCGCGTTGACCGACACGCTGGTGTAAGAATTGCCGCCAAAGGGGAAGGCAAAGGGGAGGGTGACGTTGGCGTAGCCGTCCCCGCCGAAGATGGGCAGCTGGTTGCCGAAGGTTTCGTGGGTGATTTCGCGCCAGGCGTAGGGGACGTTGGTGCAGCGGGTGGAATCAAGATAATCATATTCCACCAGGGGATCGGGCGGCTCCGGCGGGGTGATGCTGGACGGGTCGAAGGCCAGGGCGAGGTCAGCCTGAATCAGGCCGTAGCCGGTTTCGATGTCCACACCGGGCTGGCCGATATCCAGGGCGGTGCTGGTGAGGGCGGCATACACCTTGTCGGGGTGATCAAATTGGGGCAAAGAGAGCATGAGGGCGGCCAGGCCGGAGACGTGCGGGGCGGCCATCGAGGTCCCCGAAAGCCAGCCGTAGCGATTTTTGATGTCGTAGAAATTCTGGTAGTAAAAACTGCCGGAGGTGGGGGTGGTGGAGAGCACGCGCGTGCCCGGGGCGGCCACGTCCAATTCGCTGCCGATATTGGAATACAGGGCGGGGGTGTTGCCGCGGTTCACGGCGGCCACAGCAATGACCCAGGGGTATTTGGCCGGATACAGCACCGATCCACCGCCGGTCTGGCTGTTGCCCGCAGCAGCGATGAGGGTAGCCCCGCGCTGATAGGCGTAGTAGGTGGCGGTTTCCATCAGGCGCGAGGCGTTGGATGTGCCCAGGCTGAGATTGATCACCTCGGCCCCGTAATGATCCACGGCAAAGACGATGCCGCGCGCCACGCTGACCAGAGAGCCGCTGCATTCGTTGTCCAAGACGCGCACCGGCAGGATCTTGGCATTCCAGGCCATTCCAGCGATGCCGATGCCGTTGTTGGCGCTGGCGGCGGCGATCCCGGCGACGTGGGTGCCGTGCCCGCAGCGGTCTTGGGGGGTTGTGTCGTTGCTGATGAAGTCATACCCCGGCAGCAGGCGGCCTGCAAACTCAGGGTGAGAGCGGTCTAAACCGGAATCAAGGACAGCGATGGTGATGTCCTCCGACCCGGTGGTGATTTCCCAGGCGGCGGGGGCGCGCACGGCCACGGGCCCCCATTGGCCTTCGCTGGTGTATTCGCTCGGCCCCCACAGGGGGTCGGTGGGGATCACATCCGCGGCTTCCACGCGGTAGTTGGGCTCGACAAAAACCACCCCGGGCGCGCGCAGCAGTTCCTGGCGCACCTGCTCTTCTTCACCGGCGGGGACTTGCAGCACGGAGACGTTGAGCGGCACCAGTTCGGCGGCGGCGGGCTGAAGCTGCACGCCCTTAGGCAGGGACAGCGCCGAAGCAGAACGCCCTGGCAACAGGCCGATGACCAACTCGCCGGGGATGATATCGGTGCGGGGGAGGGCAGCGGGATGCGCCTGGGCGGAAGGGATCGGAAAGAGCGGGCTGAATAAAACGATAAGAGCCAGCGCGGCAGACAGCCAGGGTTTTACCATGATGCTGATTCTCCTGGGTGGATCAAAATCGCGGGACGGTGCTTCCACTACTATGATTATACAGGAAGAAGGCCAACCCACAGGAGAGATGGCCTGTTGACCCCGCTTTGTTTTCCGATTCAGAAGGTTGCCGGTGGACGCACGCGGAGGGATAGCAGTGGTTAGGGCAGATACGGAACCAGTTCGGTGTCTATGGCCGCGGGGGTGAGCAGGCCGATATGCAGCACCTGCACCACGCCCTGGGGATCCACCAGAAGGGTGGTTGGGTAATCGTGGATGCCCAGCTGGTTTAACACCTTGGTGCCGGGGTCGAGCAGTACGGGGAAGGTGAAGCCGCTTTGCTGGATGTACTCCTGCACCAGATCGGGGGATTCGCCTGCGTTGAGAGCCAGCAGCTCCACGCCGCTGGATTGATAGCGTAGATAGAGGTCGTGCAGGTCGGGCATTTCACGGCGGCAGGGCGGGCACCATGTGGCCCAGGCGTTGATCAGCACGGTGTGGCCGCGGTAATCGGAGAGCTGCACGGTGCGGCCGTCGAGGGTTTGCAGGCTGAAATCAGCCAGGCGTTTGCCCACGCGGGCCGGGCCGCTGGCGGCATCGGCGGCAGGGAGGAGGGACAGGCCAATCGCCACAAGCACAAAGCCGATGAGCACGGCCGCCCAAAAGAAAAGCTCGCGCGGGGCGCGGCGGCTGGCAGGGGGGACTGTGGGTTTGGCGGGCATGTCAGACTCCGAAAGGTGAGGGTTAACGGTTGGATGCTGGGCAGTGGAAAAAGTGACGAGCGGGGCGGCAGGTTCACGCAGACCACCGCCCCGCGTGAGGTTTAGTCCTCGTAAACCACGGCTGTGCCGCTGGCGGTGACCATCAGCATGGATTGGCCGATGGTCTCGTAATCCAGGTCTACGCCGATAACGGCGTTGGCACCCAGGCGGCGGCCGGCTTCGGCCATTTCGGCCAGGGCGGTGTCTTTGGCGCGGCGCAGTTCCTCTTCATAGGCGGCGGAGCGCCCGCCGACGATGTCGGTGATGCCAGCCATAAAATCGCGGATGATGTTGGCGCCCAGGATGGTTTCGCCCGTGACGATGCCCAGATAACGGGTGATGCGTTTGCCTTCCAAAACGGGGGTGGTGGTGAGCAGCATGAGATTCCTCCAGTTAGACCGCGGCCATGCGCACCATGGCGCGGAAGGAACGATAGGCCTCGTCCATGTCGGCGCACTGCACTTCCAGCTTGCGCCCGTCCAGACGTTTGGCTCCCGGCAGAACAGAGGCTGCGTCGGTCATAGCTGAGGTGAAGAACTCCAGGGTGACGGTGACTGGGGAGGCCAGGCGCAGCGGCGCGGGGCCTTGCCCGGCGGTGAACTTGCGCACGGCGTGGGCGGCGGCTTCGCGGATTTTGGGCTGTGAGGCTGCGGGGGCCAGACATTCGGCCGAGTGGCGGCTGGTGGCGCGTTTCACTTCCACGGTGGTGATCTGCGGGATCCATTCCAGGGCTTCGGCAGCCACGGTTTGATCGCCACTGACCAGCAGTACGGGGGCGCCAAAATGACCGCAGACGGCGGCGTTCAGGCCGGTTTCACCGGTGATGCGCCCGTTGAGCCACAGGTTGGCCACGCGGACAGAGGACCAGGTGTGGTCCAGAATGGCGGGGGATGCGCCGGCGCGGGCGTGATAGCCGATGAAGAAGGCGGCGTTGACGCCGGTTTCGATCCCGGAGACCATCGAGTAGGGGGCCAGGTTGCCGGCGTTAATGCGGGCGCGCGGATCCAGCTCTTCGATGAGGATATTTTGGCCGTCCCAGTGGCCGTCGGAGACGATGATGTCTTCGACACCTGCATCCAGCGCCCCGGCAATGGCGGCGTTGACATCCGCGGTCATCAGGCGGCGCATGCGTTGATATTCTGGATGGGAGGGGGTGACGTGATCCCAATTGGTGACGCCGGTGATCCCTTCCATGTCCACAGCGATTAGCAATTTCATTGTGTAATCTCCTTAGGTGAAGGCTTGCTAGGGCTAGTATAACCCAACGGGCAGAAAAATGGGCGCGGCGCTGGCGGGAAAGAAATTGATGGGAGGGAATCCCTTGACAGATCTGGAAACTGGTATAGAATTCGGTGCGATGAAATCCTGTCTTGTACCACGTTGGATCTTTCTGCCCGGGCGCCCCGCGCCGTTGGGCGAAGAATCGATTGATTGAAAGAGAGCCAATCTTTTGGCTCTCTTTTTTTGTGTGTGAACAAAGGAGCAAAACAAAATGCGCTTACCTGGGCTGGTGGATGTTCATGTGCATATGCGCGAACCTGGCGGAACACACAAGGAAGATTGGGACAGCGGCACGGCGGCGGCCCTGGCGGGCGGGGTGACGATGGTGTTGGGCATGCCGAACACGCGCCCGGCGGTGACCGACCGCCAGACGCTGGATGAGGCCCTGGCCGCGGCGGCCAGCAAGGCCCGCTGTGATTACGGGCAGTACCTGGGGGCGGGGCCGGTGGTGCCAAATGTGGCTGGGCTGGCCGAGCGCATCGCCGGGGTGAAGATGTATCTGGATCAGACTTACGGCCCGCTGCGCCTGGATGAGATGGATTTGTGGGTGCGGCATTTTTCGGCCTGGCCGACGCAGGTTCCCGTGGCGGTGCATGCCGAGGGACGCAGCCTGGCGGCGGCTATTTTGCTGGCTTCGCTGGCTGACCGGCCGGTGCATTTGTGCCATGTGTCCACCCGTGAAGAGATTGAGGTCATCCGCATGGCCAAGCAGAGCGGGGTGAAGGTGACCTGTGAGGTGGCCCCCCACCATCTGTTCTTGTGTGAAGAAGACGCGGCGGACATCGGCGCAGGGCGCAGCGAGGTGCGGCCGCATCTGGCGCGGCGGCGCGATGTGGAAGCCTTGTGGCAAAACCTGGATGTGATTGACTGCTTTGCCACTGATCACGCCCCGCATACCCTGGCCGAGAAAGACGGCGAAAACCCGCCGCCGGGCTTCCCCGGGCTGGAAACGGCCCTGCCGCTGTTCCTGAACGCCGTGACGGAAGGACGCCTGAGCCTGGAGGATATCATCCAGCGCTACGCGACCGCCCCGCGGCGCATTTTTCACCTGCCGGAGCAGCCTGAGACCTGGGTGGAGGTGGATTTGGACGCCGCCTGGGAGGTGCGCGCCGCCGAGATGTACTCGCGCTGCGGCTGGACGCCCTTTGAGGGCTGGAAACTGCGCGGACGGGTGCGCAGCGTGACCCTGCGCGGACAGGAAGTGGTGCGCGACGGGCAGGTTTTGGCAAAAGTTGGCAGCGGCCGCAATGTGCGGCTGTAAAGAGACGTTTTTGTTCACTATCAAAAAATTTTGAGTCAAGTCAGGAGAGAAAAAATGGCATCCCATGTCCCCCCCATCCGGCAGCACAGCCCCCACCTTCCGTTCGGCGATCACCAGAACGCGCCTTTGTATGGACGCGACATCCTCTCGGTGAAACAGTTCAACCGCGGCGACCTGGAGTATATCTTCGGAGTGGCGCATGAAATGTCAGAAATGGTGCGGCGGGTCGGCACCTTTGATCTGCTCAAGGGCAAGATCCTGGCGAACCTCTTCTACGAACCGTCCACGCGTACCTCAGCCTCCTTCACGGCGGCCATGGAGCGCCTGGGGGGCAGCGTGATCCCCATCAATGAGGTGCGCTACTCCTCGGTGTCCAAAGGCGAGTCCCTGCCGGACACGGTGCGCACCCTGGAAGCCTACGCGGATGTGATTGTGCTGCGCCACCCCGAGGTGGGCTCGGCCGCCCTGGCTGCGCAGTATGCCAGCAAGCCCATCATCAACGCTGGCGACGGCGTGGGCGAGCACCCCACCCAGGCGCTGTTGGACCTCTTTACGGTGCTGGAAGAGATGAAACGGCTGGACGGGCTGACTGTGACCATGCTGGGCGACCTGAAATTTGGCCGCACGGTGCATTCTCTCTCCCGCCTGCTGACCCTCTTCAACGTCAAACTGAATTATGTGGCCCCGCCCAGCCAGCGCATGCCGGAAGAGATTGTGGCTGAGATCGCCGAGACGGGTGTCCCGCAAAAAGAGACCCCCCATTTGGAAGAGGTGCTGGCGGAGACGGATGTGCTGTATGTGACCCGCATCCAAAAAGAACGTTTCGCCAACCCGGACGATTACGAAGCCATCAAGGGCGCGTATGTGATTACCCCAGAAACGATGAAACTGGCGAAAGATGAAATGATCGTCATGCATCCCCTGCCGCGGGTAGGGGAGATTGCCATTGAGGTAGATACGGATCCGCGCGCGGCATACTTCCGTCAGGTGGAATACGGTTTGTATGTGCGCATGGCTCTGCTAGCCATGGTGCTAGGAAAGGCGTAGGGATACATGAGCGAAGGCTTCTTTTACCGGATCAAGCGGCGCGCGCAGCAGATCGATTCGCTGCTGTGTGTGGGGCTGGATCCGCACCCTGCGGATTTGCCCGAGGCGAGCGCGGCGGCGGCACGGGAATTTTGCCTGCGGCTGATTGAAGCCACCCTGGATGTGGCGGTGGCTTACAAACCCAACGCGGCCTTTTTTGAAGCCTATGGGGCTGAGGGCTGGCAGGCGCTGAAGGATGTGGTGGATGCCATCCCGGATGAAATTCCGGTCATTTTGGACGCCAAGCGCGGGGATATTTCTTCTACGGCGGAAGCCTACGCACGGGCGGCCTTTGAGGCCCTGGGCGCGGACGCGATCACCCTCAGCCCCTATTTGGGCTACGACTCGCTGACGCCCTTTTTGACAGACCCCGCCAAGGGCGTGCTGTTGCTGTGCAAGACCTCGAACCCGGGCTCGATGGATTTGCAGGATTTGAGCCTGATGGATCAGGGGCGGCCACTGCTGGTGTATGAAAAAGTGGCGCTGCTGGCTCAGGAATGGAACGAGCACAACAATCTGGGGGTAGTGGTGGGGGCCACGCACCCCGATGCGCTGCGGCGCGTGCGGCGGCTTGCGCCGGATCTGTGGATCCTGGCGCCGGGTGTGGGCGCGCAGGGCGGCGATTTGACGGCTGCTTTGACGGCGGGGCTGCGCGCCGACGGGCTGGGCATGCTGGTTCCGGTTTCACGGGCCATTTCCCGCGCGGCGGATCCCCGGCAGGCGGCTTTGGATCTGCGGGCGGCCATGTCGGCGGCGCGCCAGCAGGTGCAGGCCAGCACAGACGCGCCGGTCAGCCCGCAGGAGCGGGTGACGGCGGCCCTGGCTGAAGGGCTGCTGCAGGCGGGCTGCGTGCGCTTCGGCACCTTCACGTTGAAATCGGGCCTGGTGTCGCCGGTGTATCTGGACCTGCGCCAATTGGTCAGCCACCCGGGGCTGCTGGCCGAGGTCAGCAAGGCTTATCTCAGCCTGCTGCACGGGCTGGAATTTGACCGCCTGGCGGCTCTGCCTTACGCGGCTCTGCCCATCGCCACGGCGGTGAGCCTGCAGTCCGGCTGGCCAATGCTGTACCCGCGCAAGGAAGTCAAGTCCTACGGCACCAAGGCCGAGATCGAAGGTATTTACGAGCCGGGCGAAAAGGTGGTGGTGATTGACGACCTGGCCACCACGGGCGGCAGCAAGTTCGAGGCGATTGAGAAGCTGACCGCGGCGGGCCTGCGGGTGGAAGATGTGGTCGTGCTGGTGGACCGCCAATCGGGCGCGGGTGAGGCCCTGGCCGAGGCGGGCATCCGCCTGCATGCGGTGCTGACCCTGAGCGGCCTGCTGGACTATTGGGAAAAAACGGAGCGCATTCCGGCGGAGAAGATCCGCGAGACGCGCGAGTTTTTGGCGCAAAAGCCGTAAGGCAGAACGATGAAAAGAAAAAAGGCGCGCTCGCTTTTGGGAGCGCGCCTTTCTTATGAAGCAGGGGGAGTTGTGCATAGGTATATATGTGTATAATGGAAGCATGACCAGCTACCGATATCCAAATGAAGAAATCATCTTGATGCTCACCCTGGGTGGGCTGTTTGGGGTGCTTGTGTTGACCGCCGGGTTAACCGTGTGCCTGGTGCCCCTGTTGGTGGGGGTGATGGTGGTGCTGGCGTACTACATGAACCGCTCGCACCATCAGTCGCTTTTGCAGCAGGCCACCCTGGTGGGCATGGAAAACGCCCCGCAGCTGGCTCGCCTGGTGGAAGGCTGCCGCCGGCGGCTGCGCACCGGGCCGGTGCAGACCTTTGTGGCGCCGCAGCGGGCGCTGAATGCTTACACCTTCGGATTTTCCAGCCCGCAGGTGGTGGTGCTGTTTCAGCCTTTGCTGCGGGTGATGGATGCGGACGAACTGCGCTTCATCGTAGGCCACGAGCTGGGGCATGTGGGCCTGGGGCACGCCTGGCTGAACACCCTGTTGGGCGGCATGGCCGGGGTGCCGCTGCCCTTTGGGGCGGCGGTGGTGGTGACCCTGGCTTTCCGCTGGTGGAACCGCGCCTGCGAATTTTCGGCGGATCGGGCGGGTATGCTGGCCTGCGGTAAGCCGGAAAAGGCCGTCTCGGCCCTGG
The DNA here is from genome assembly GCA_029975215.1 of Levilinea sp. Taxonomy (GTDB): domain Bacteria; phylum Chloroflexota; class Anaerolineae; order Anaerolineales; family Anaerolineaceae; genus Levilinea. The sequence continues at coordinate 93,477 of JARKPO010000064.1, read as the reverse complement.
TTAAGCTGGTGACGGGCGGAATTTCCTCGCAGGCGGAGATGGATCGAGCCTTGCAGGTGATTGAGGCGGAGGACGACTCTCCGTTGCACGTGCTGAGCGAGTCGCTGTCCACCCACCCCATGCTGGTCAAGCGCATTGATCAGATCCGAAAATACGCGGCCGATCCGCAGTACCAGCGGCTGCTGGCGCAGATCGAGGCCCAAAACCAGGGCGTGTGACCCGCGCGCAGAGGATATACCGATGATGACCCGCTCCGGAGGCTTCCGGGGCGGTTTTTTTCGGGGGCGAGGCGCGGCATTTGACGGGTTGACAGGGGCCTGAAAAAGGAAGATAATAATAGAAATTAAGTTCTATTTATTAACTCCCCGATGCGGTGGGAAAACCGACGGGACTGGACAAAGCGGAGGGCCATGAACGTGGATGCAAACGGCGGGGGTGAGGGCCGGACGCAGCTCTTCATCCTGGTGGATGAGCAGGATTTTTTGGTGCTAACTTCTTTGCAGCCGCCGGAAGAGGTGCTGGCCGATATTCAGGCCGGGCGCTGGCAGCTTCCAGAGCCTTTGGCGGGCTGGGCGGCGCACACGGCGGGCTGGGAGGATTTTCAGGTGCGGGCCATGCGCCAGGGCCGGCGGGTGATGGTGGCGATTGGGCCGCGCGGCGAGGACAGTAAGGCGGTGGGCACCTGGGCGCCGCCGGTGATTTTGCGCCCGCGCGGTCAGCAGGTGCTGCAGCTGGTGGCCGAAGGTCTGACCACGCGCCAGATCGCTGCCCGACTGCGTATTTCACCGCGTACGGTGGAAAATTACCTGGCGGAGATGAAGCAGGCCCTGGGCACGGCCACGCGGGCAGAGCTGCTGCTGCGGGCGGTCGAACTGGGCTTATGCCGTCCGGGGCGCAGTCCGCTGCGGCGGGTGGAGGTGCGGCGCAGAAAATGACCGCGCGGGACGGGATTTTTTCGTGGGTGCAAATTGCTTTTCCAAGCGTGCATTTGTGATAAGATAGGTAAAAAAGGGGGGCAGTTCAAATCATCGGCAACATTCATGGAGGGAATGATGGGCAGAATTCTGACTGCAGTGGAAAATTTCTTTAAGAGCGATGATTGGCCGTACACCCCGCTGGAGGGGCGGCCTGTGCTGCGCACCGGTTTCAACGGAAAGAACGGCCAGTGGACCTGTTTTGCGCAGGAACGCGAGCAGCAAGAGCAGTTTGTGTTCTATTCTGTGCTGCCGTTAAAGGCCCCCGAAGATAAGCGTTTCTCGGTGGCCGAGTTCATCACCCGCGCCAATTACGGCATGGTGATTGGCAATTTTGAGCTGGATTTCTCCGACGGTGAAATCCGCTACAAGACCAGCATTGATGTCGAAAATGAAACCCTGACGGAAGGCCTGATCCACCACATGGTGTATGCCAATGTGTATTCGGTGGACCGTTACTTTGGGGGATTCATGAAGGTGCTGTATTCCGGCGTGATGCCCGAAGATGCCATTCGGGAGATTGAAGGATAACGAAATTCCCTTTCTGGCGCACTCCAGGCCGTTGTGCCTGGGGTGCGCCGTGGGGATCAAGTAATCACCGTGCAGAACCTCGGGCGGCAGCGCCGCTGGAGGAGGGGCATGTATTGTGGTTCGTCACCCGGGCGATGCGCCTGCGGGTCTTGGCCGCCGCTGGGGATAAACGATAAACCCTTAAGGAGCGAAGAAATGAAGCTGAGTGTGCTGAAAGTGGCCGTGGCGTTGACTGTGTTCGCCTTATTGCTGACCGCCTGCGGCGGGCCGACCTTGAAGGTGTTGAGCAAGAACGAGGCCAAGGGGTATTACGACCAGTTGATGGCTGTCAAAGACAGCGAACCGTTTGCCATCATCAAGGTGCTGGAAGGCCTGAGCGGCGATGAGTGTTTGGATGTGATCGCCTATGAAGAGTACAAAGACAAAGTCACCGACACCGAAGGGCGCGAACTGTGCAACTGGATTGGCGGCCTGAAAGAACTTTCGGCCAGCGACGTGCTGCAGATCTACACCGAGATCGGCAACGGCAATTTTGACGCGCTGAAATCCATGTCGGACACGGCTTTTGAAGATTTGATCTCCTTTGTGGCCTGGGCTTCGCCGGACCAGACGGAAGAAATGCGCACGCTGTTGGAAGGCTTGCGCCAGTAAGTGGATGGGTTAACCCCAACCGGCGGAGTGGATGCCCACTCCGCCGGTTTTTTGTTGGGTCAGGCGCTCAGGGAGCGGGCGGTAAATTGGTGGTGAGGCCTTCGCGCGGGTTGATGAGGATATTGGGATTGCCAATCCCCGCGGCGATGGGCATGGTGGCGGTGAGGGCGGCCCCGCTGCTGCGGCTGATGCGGGTGTAGAAAATATCGCGCTGGGGCGGGCCGGAGGAATTCCACAGGATGATGCCGTTGCCCTGTTCGTCATAGGTGACGCCCACCGCCAGGGCGTCTGGCTCGTAGGATTTGGGCTTAGACAGCGCGCGCACCGGCGCGGCGCGGGCCAACGAGGTGGGCTTGAGCAGGGTGTAGGCGAAGCGGTATTTGGGCCCCGTGCGCCAATCGCCGATGTTGCGGCCCCAGGCGATGAGGATTTTGCCGTTGGGGAGCTGCACCATGTCGGCGGGGGTGTTGGCTTTGCCCAGGCGGCGCGGGGTGGTGCGGGGGGTCAGATCTGCGTTCCAGGCGGAGACGACCATCTGGTTGCCCAGCCACCACCGGTCGGGGCGGTATTCCAGCCAGGAGAGCAGCACCGCGCCGCTGCTGAGGGTCAGCGCCTGGGGATAGTAATGGTCGTCCCCGCCGCTGGTGAGTTGAGTGGGCGCGGTGAGCAGGCTGCCGTCCAAACCCAGGGCGGCGCCCCACACATCCCACAGGCCGTCTTCGCTGTCATCCGGCTGCCACTGCTGCCAGACGATCACCCAGCGGGAGTTGGGGTCGGGCAGGGCGGCCAGGCTGAGATGGCCGTAGTAATAGGGGAGCTGGCCAGAGAGGTAAAAATCGGTGTTGCTGGTGAGGGGGATTTCCGTCCACAGGGGTTCACCCGGGCGCAGATCCAGGATCCCCAGAATCACATTGATGCGGTAGGCCAGCGGGTCAGGCTGCTTTTCGATGCGCTCAAAGAGCAGGGCCGTACGCCCGTCGGCGGTGGGGGCGGCGGTGTGGATGACGCTGTAGGCGTTGGGGTCGTTGCCATTGTTGGTGAGGGTGGCGGGCGGGGTTAGCAGGGCGCCATCGTAGTCCAGGCGGGTGTAGCGCAGCTCCTGGGTGAACTGCGCGCAGCTCTCGTCCACGCAGCCCCAGCCTGTGCCGAACTGGAGATAGGTGTTATCCGGCAGCAGGTACAGATTGGCGGCGTACGAGGTTTCCAGCAGCCGCTGAATTTGAGGGGCAGCCTGGAGAATTTGTGCGCCGCGGTCGCCGCTGAGCGCCAGGGCGAAGGAGGTGGGAACCGCGGTGGTGAGGGTGGTTTTCGTGCTCACCTTGCGGTTGAGCGAAGAGCGCAGGGTGACCACCGTCCGTTGGGCGCGCCCAGGCGGGGTCGAGAGGGGCGGGGTGACCAGCAGGGTGATTTGGGCGGATTCCGATTGGGCCAGCGGACCGGTGTCGGGTTTTTGGTTGCCGTTGCTGTCCCCCAGGGGGGTGAGGCCATCGGATTGGAAAAGGGTCACCGGCCAGGGGGAGGAAACAGAGAGGTCAAAGGTATCGGGGCCGAGATCGCCGGTGTTCTGCACATCCAGGGTGTAGCTCAGGCTTCCGCCTGGCTGGGTGAAGCCGCCCTGCGGTGGGGTGGAGACGCGCACGCGCGCGCTGGGCGCGGGGCGGGTGAACTTCCAGGCCTTTTGGCTGGGCTGCCAGTCGCAGTAGCGCAGCGAGACCAACCCCAGGCTGCCGGCTTGATTCTCAATGCCGGCCACGGCACATTCCCAGCTTTCTTGGGGGGAGAGCATTTCCAGATACTGAAAGAGGATGGTGCCGTTTTCAAAGAGGACCACCTCAAAAGTGAACTGATTACCGTAGGGGGCCTGCACCTTGTGCCATTCCACAGCGGTGAACTGCAGCCCGGCTTCCAGGCCGGTGGGCCAGACGCCGCTGAGGGCATAGACGCGCCCGTCGGCCCCGGGGTTATCGGAGAAATAGAAGCGGGTCCAATAGGGGGCGATGACGCCGTTGGGGGCGCGCAGATGGGGCAGGTACGATTGGGCGGCGGCGGAGCCGTCCCCCAGGCTGAGGTTGCCCGCGCCGATGACGGGGATGACGGTGTAGGTTTGGTCGTAGAAGGGGAAATCAAAGGGCAGGGACAGATCCGCCCGCCCCAAGGAGGTGTTCAGGCCCAGATCGGTGCCGGTGCTGCGCGCGTCCACCCACTGAATGGGGACGGCAGCGCGGCGATAGCCAAAGGCGTCGCGGGCGGAGCCAGAGGCGGCCTGGGGACTGGCGGGCGGGGAACTTTCTGCGCTCAGCGCGGGGTCAGTCAGCCCGTAGGCCGCGGCGAACTCGGAGGGGATGACCGGGGCCAGGCCGTCCGCAGAAGAGACGACGCCGGGGGGCAGCGGGGATTCGGGCGGCAGGGGTGGGGCAAGCAGGCTGGGGGGCGGGGTTTGGGCGCGGACTGGGAGCGGGACGGCGGCGTTGAAGAGGATCAGAGCGAGCAGAATCCAAAAAACCACCGATTTTCTCATTTATGCCTCCCCAAGAGGTACAGCGGTTTCTGGGTGCGGGTGATGGGTTTGTGCGGCGGAAAAAGCCGAAAAAGCCCCCGCGTGAATGCGGCTGATGCCTATACTATAGCACGAACAGCGGGGGGACTCAAGCGATAAGCGGATAATCTATATCGGAATAATAAAAAGCAGGGAAGGGCTGCAGACAACCCTTCCCCGCGGGGCAACCTTCAACTAACCCATCACGGAACCAAATTGGTGGTGAGGTTGTTGGGCCCGAAGTTCCTCCAGACGTTGTAGGTGTCCATGCCCGCGGCGATGGGCATGGTCTTGGTCAGCACCGCGCCGTTGCGGGCGCTGATGCGCGTGTAGAACAGGTCGGAGAAGCCGTCCCCGCTGTTGGCTCGCCAGATCAGCACCCCATCTCCGGCGGCGTCGTAGGTCAGGGCGGTGGTGCTGCCGTACCGCTCTTCGGAGAAGGGCTTCTTGAGGGTGCGCACACCGGAAGCGCGCGCCAGGGTATCGGGCTTGAGAAGGGTGTATTGCTGGCGGGCGTAGTATTTGGTGAACCAATTACCGAACGTCCGATACCAGGCTACCATAATTTTCCCGTTAGGCAACTGCAGCGCGTTGAGGTAGCCGTCAGCTTTGGCGATCTTGCGCGGGGCCACCAGGGGGTTCAGGCTGGTGTCCCAGGCGGAGGCGTAAACCTGGTAGCCCCAACTGGGTTTGGCCTGGTGATAACCGATCCAGTGGATGGCGACACCCCCCGCCTGCAGCGGGATGACGACGGAAGAATAGTGTGAGCCCGGCTCAGGGGTCAGCGCCGTGGCAGGGGTGACGATCTGCCCATCGGCCGCCACGGAAGCGGCCCACACCACAGGGGACAGGTTGTAATTGGCATCAAAGTCGCGTTCCCAGCGCGTCCAGGCGGCCACAAAGCGGTTATCGGCGGTGGCAGCCAGGGAAAGATAGCTAAAACCATGCGAGCCGGTATGAAACTGGTCATCTCCCGTCAGGCTGATTTCGGTCCATAAGGTTTCACCAGGGGTGGGGTTGACAATGCCCAGGAACACATTTTTGCGGCTGGTGCCCGCTCCGGGATCGCTTTCATACTTTTGGTAGAGAATCCCAAAACGGCCGCCGGGGAATGAAGCCACTGAGCCGATCGCGACGGAGGTGTTGGGATCCAGGTTGAAATCGGTCAGCAGCTGCCGGGTGATCGGCGTGCCGTCATGGCCGGTGTGAATGTACTCGAAGCTGGGGGCATATTGATTGCAGTCTATATCCGCGCACTTCCAGAAATTTTCCACCTGGATATAGGAGCCGTCGGTCAGCTGGTACACATTGGAGCCAATCGAGGCATTATACAGGCTTTGTTGATCGGGGGCGGCCTGGTAGATCTGGCTGAAATGATCCCCGTCAAAGGCCAGGCTGAAATGGTTGGATACGGCCGTGGTGAGAGCGGTTTTGGCGGTTTTGCTGCGGTTGAGCGAGGAGCGCAGGGTAATGAGCGAGGTCACCGCTTTTCCAGGCAGGAGGCCGGCGGGGACGTTGACCTGGGCAAGAAAGACGAAGGCCTCATTGAGTTCCAAGGAACCGGTATCCACTTTGCCGTCGGCGTCCGTGTCTTCCAGGGGCGTGACGCCGTCGTTCTTAAAGAAGGTCACCGGCCATTTGGAGCTGGCGGTGATGTCAAAGGTATCGGGGCCCAGGTCGCCCGCGTTTTTGACCTCAATCCGGTAGGTTAATGAGCCGCCCGCGCTGGCCAGACCGCCCTGATAGGGCTTGATGATGTGAATGCGGGCGCTGGGTTTGGGGCGGGTGATCTTCCAGGCGGTGTTGCTCTTTTGCAGCGAACAGAAGCGCAAAGTGTTGAGGCCAATCTCCCCCGAAGCGTTTTCGATTCCAGCTGTGCCGCAGTACCAACTATTTGCGTTCAGCAGCATATCGGCATATTGAAACAGGATGGTGCCGTTTTCAAAGAGGACGGCTTCGTAGGTGTAGTTGTTTCCGTAGCGGTCCTGAACACGGTGCCATTCCACGGCGGTATATTTCAGACCGTTTTCGGGGGTGGCCCGATCCCAGGTTCCGCTCATGGTATACACCCTGGCCTGGGGGTCCGAATACTGGGCCGGGAACCAGAAGGGGGCGATGAGTAAATTCGGTTGGTCTACGTCGGGTAAAACCCCCTGGCTGGAGGAATATAACTTGCCAAACTCAATGTAACCAAAGCCGCCTACGGACAGCTGATTGTACAGGCTGTCATAGAAAGGAAAATCAAAGGCAAGGCTGACATTCTCAAACTGAACGCCGTTGTTGATGCTTAGCGGGGTTCCATTGGTTTTCACATCCAGCCACTGCACGGGGACGGCTTTGCGTTTGTTGCCAAATTTATCCGTGGCAGGGCCGTAAGCCGCCTGGGGGGCAGCCGGTTCCTGGCCCTGGGCGGTGAGGACGCCCTCCTGGGCGTAGAGCAGCCCTTCTTCATCCTGAGAAACGCCTTCGGGCAGATCGGCGGCGGGGGTGGGCGGCGGCGGGGTTTCGACCTGAGCCTGGGCGGAGATGGGGGTGAGGAAAAACGATAGGCTGAAGATCAGCATAAATAGAACAGGCCGGGCTCTTTTCATGGGACTCTCCTGAAAGGTGAAAGATTGGCAAACCCCCATATTCGGTTCAGGGGAAACGAAAGGTGGTAATACAAAGGATATTCTCCTTATAGAGATATCCTTTACCGAGTATAGCATTAATTTAAAATGAGAAAAAGGTTGGGAAGGTGATTTTAGACCGCTTTGCAGATCTGATAACTGCTCAAATTGCCGGTGTGTCCGTCGGAATCAAAGGACTGCACCAGGGCGAAGCCGGCTTCGGCGGTCAGCTCCGCCAGGCTTTCAGGGGTGAAAAGGTGCACATAGCGCAGGCCGCTTTGTTCGGGCTGGCCGGGCACCGAGCAGCGCCAATCCAGAAGGGTGTCGCCGGGTTCCAGGTCGTTGGGGTCCAGCTGGGGCAGGGTGGACCAGGGCTGAACGCGGGTCATCAGCTTGGGACTGCGCTGGAACTGCCAGACGGAAAAGATGAAGCGCTGACCAGGGGAAAGCAGGGCGCGCACCTGGCTGAGCACGCGGGCCTGCAGCTGGCGGCTGGGCAGGTGGTGCAGCACGGCGAAGGCCAGCACGCCGTCGAAGCTGACGGCGGGCAGCCCCTGGGGCCAGTGAGGATGGCTGAGGTCGGCGGGCAGAAACTGGATGTCCAGGCCTGCAGGCAGGGGGTCGGGGAGGGCGGCGCGGGCTTCCTGCAGGAGCACGGGGCTGAAATCCAGACCCAGATACAGCCCTTTGCGGTTGTCGCGCGCCCAACGGGCAGCCAGGGCCCCGCTGCCGCAACCCAGGTCCAGCCAGCGGCCGCGCAGGGGGATGGCTTCCAGGGCGCGCTGGATGCCGGGCTGAATGCGGCGGCGGGTGGCGGCGAAGGCTTCCCCGAAAGTCTGGTAGAATTGACGATTAAGGTCTAATAAGAAGGAAACAGTTTCTGCCTGCATGGTGGAACGAACCCTGGTGCGGTATTTGAATACGAGGCGAACCGGTCGCCTGGGGCCGGTCAGTGCGCTTTGGCGGCCCGCTTTCATTATACCCTGTGAAGCGCGGCCAAGGGCGAGACGTTAAGATTTGACGGTGAGGAGCAGCATGACGCAACCGGAATGGTTAAGACGGCGCGAATATACCCCCGAACAGCTGGCCGCGGCGGAGCGGATTTTGGAATCTGTGCGGGCGGGGGTGAAGGTGACCGACGCCGTGCGGCGCAACCCCCTGCCAGGGGGCGGCGGGCATGTGGGCAAACATTTGCTGGTGGCGCTCTACCGTCAAAAGGTGGAAAGCGGCCAATGGCCGGAGGACGGTGAACTGCTGGCGCGCCTGCGGCGCAAACCCGTGCGCACCCTTTCGGGCGTCACCACCGTGACGGTGCTGACCAAGCCCTACCCTTGCCCGGCGCACTGCATTTTTTGCCCCACGGACGTGCGCATGCCCAAGAGTTACCTGCCGGATGAGCCCGGCGCGGCGCGCGCTTTTCAAAACGCGTTTGATCCCTTCCGTCAGGTGGAATCGCGCATCACCTCGTATGAGGCGGTGGGCCACCCCACGGATAAGATTGAACTGCTCATTTTGGGGGGCACCTGGAGCGCGTACCGGCGCGATTATCAGGAAGAATTTGTGCGGCGCTGCTTTGACGCCATGAACGGCCGCCCGGCGGACACGCTGGAGGAGGCCCACGCCTGGAACGAGAACTGCGAACACCGCAATGTGGGCCTGGTGGTGGAGACACGGCCCGATGAGATCACCCCCATGGAGCTGGCCTGGCTGCGGCGGTTGGGGGTGACCAAGGTGCAGATGGGCGTGCAGAGCCTGGACGACGCCATTTTGACCCTGAACCAGCGCGGCCATAGCACCGCCCAGGCTGCGGCGGCGGTGGAGCTGCTGCGGGCGGCGGGATTTAAAATCGTGCTGCATTGGATGCCCAACCTGTTGGGGGCCACGCCGCAGTCAGACCGCGCGGATTTCCTGCGCTTGTGGGAAGCGGCCAAAGGCGGGCTGGGGCTGTGCCCAGATGAGATCAAGATTTACCCCACCCAATTGCTGGAAGGCACCGAACTGTACCGTTTTTGGGAGCGGGGGGAGTACCGCCCTTACGACACTGAGACGCTGACGCACTTGCTGGCCGATATTAAGCCGGAGATCCCGCGCTACTGCCGGGTGAACCGCGTGATCCGCGACATCCCTTCCACCCACGTGGTGGAGGGCAACAAGCGTACCAGTCTGCGCCAGGATGTGCTGGCTGAGCTGGAGCGGCGGGGGCAGCGCTGCAACTGTATCCGCTGCCGTGAGGTGGGGGCGATTGCCGTCAACCCGGAGCATTTGGAGCTGGAAGAGCTGCGCTACGCGGCCGGGGCGGCAGAAGAAGTGTTCCTGAGCTTTGTGACCCCCTCGGACCGGCTGGCGGGTTATTTGCGCCTGTCGCTGCCGCAAAGCATGCGCCTGCCCGCGGATCTGTTTGCCGATTTGCAGAGGGCGGCCATCATCCGCGAGGTGCATGTGTACGGCCAATCCTTGGGGGTGGGGCAGGCCCAGCGCGGCGCAGCCCAGCACATCGGCCTGGGCACGCAGCTGCTGGATCGGGCGGCGGAACTGGCCCGCCAGGCGGGGTTCCGGCGGCTGGCGGTGATCGCGGCGGTGGGGACGCGCGCCTATTACCGCGCGCGCGGGTTTGACTCCGGGGATTTGTATATGCTGCGCGATCTGTAAGGGAGCTGCTCAGGCGGCCTGCAGAGCGTGCGCGTCCAGATCGGTCAGGGCGATGCGGACGGCATCCGTCAGGTCGAGGACGGCGGCGGGGGCCGGCAGGCGGCGCAGCAGCAGGTTAGCGCGCTGGCGGACATCGTGTTGGGCGGCGGGGTGAGCGGCCGCCAGAGCGGCCAGGGGAGCGGCGGCCTGAGGGCGGGACAGCTTTTCCCACAATTCGGCGGTTCCCACCAAAATCTCCAGCGCCAGGGGCTGGGCGTCAATATCGTGCAGCTGGCGCAGGGCGGCGGCAAAATAGGCGGCAGACTGGGCAGTGCGCCCCGCGGCAGCGGCGTTTTTCCCCAATGAATCTAAAATTGAGCCTTTAAGGGTGCGGTGGGGCAGCGGCTCGGCGGCCTGCAGGGCAGAGACCAGCAGTTGGTCCGCGCGGGCGTAGTCGCCCATCTCGAAGGCGATGTTGCCGAGGTTGTTCAGGCACATGGCCTGCTTGCCTTCGTCGTTGTGCTGCTGGGCGATTCCCAGGGCGATTTGCAGGTATTGGGTGGCTTCATCGTAGCAGCCCTGCAAATAGGCGTTGACCCCCAGCGAATTGTTGAAGCTGAAGGTCAACCACACATCCCCCAACTGGTGGGCAATCTCCAATCCAATGCGCAGACGCTCTTCGGCATGGGTATATTGGCCGGAGGCTGCATCCATATGAGAAAGCAGGCGCAGGGCTTTGGCCGCCTCGCGAGGGTGATCGTGCGTGCGGAAATATTCCAGCGCCTGATGCAGAACGGCGTAACCGTTCTCATAGTTTCCCAGATGGTAGGCAAACTCGCCCTGAAAGAGGCGCACCTGGGCGGTCAAAGCGGGGTCGGTGCCGTCTGGGTCGGCCTGCAGCCAGGCATCCACGCGCGCCAGGAAACGATCTGCTTCGCGAAATTCATTCTTGGCAGCCAATACGCTCATCCAGGCGGGCAGGATGGAAGCCAGCAGCGGGCGCTGATGCTGGCTGATGACCCAATCCCAGGCGGCGCGCAAATTGTCAATATCCGGCTCCAGCAGCGCGGTAACCTCCGGTTGGGTGGGGTCGGCCGCGGCGGCCAGGAGCCGGTCGGCGCACCACTGCGCGAACCGCTGGCGCACACCCTGTTCCTGGGGGGCGTCCTGGCGCAAATGGGTGAGCAGATAGTGGCGCAGGGCGGAATGCAGTTTATAGCGCTGCGCGGGCAGACGCAGCAAGACAGCCTTAGCGGCCAGGGAATCCAGGAAAAAGGGAAAGGCCCCTGCCACGGCGCGCGCGCTGGGGATGGAAAAGCTGCCCTGAAAGACCGCCAGGCTGGCCAGGGCGGCTTGTTCGCTGGGGGAGAGCAGGTTCCAAAAAGTGTCGAATACCGCAGTGAGGCTGCGGTGGCGTTCAGGCAGGTTGGGATGGTTTTGATCCAGAATGGCCAGCGAATTTTGCAGGCTTGCGGCGATTTCGGGCAGGCTGAGCAGCGACAGGTTGCCCGCTGCCAGCTCCAGGCCGAGGGGCATGCCGTCGAGCAGGCGGCAGATTTGCACCAGGACGGGGGCGTCGGCGGGGCTGAGCTGGAAATCGGGCTGGGTGCGGCGGGCGCTGTGCAGGAAGACCTGCACGGAGGGATACAGCTCGATATCCTGTTCGGATTGCGAAGCGGGGATGGGCAGGCCGTGCAGCTCGTGGATGTGCTCAAAGGGCAGACCCAGGCGTACGCGGCTGGTGACCAGCAGGCGCACCTGCGGACATTCGGCGCTGATGCGGGCCAGCAGGGGGGCTTCGCCCGTCAGATGTTCAAAATTATCCAGGATGAGCAGCAGATGTTTGGGGCGCAGGTCATCTACAATGGCCTGGGGAGGATCCACGCCCCGCTCAGGGCGGATGCGCAGAGCGCTGAGCAGGGTGGTGAGGAAGAGTTCGGGGTGCACCACCGGCGCCAGGGGCACAAAGACGACCCCATGCGCAAAGCGCGGGGCGGACTCGGCGGCAATTTGCAGGGCCAGGCGGGTTTTGCCCACACCGCCCGTGCCCACCAGAGTGATGAGGGGGGTTGTAGAGAGGGCGGCTTTGAGCGTGTGAATTTCATTTTCGCGGCCGACGAAGGCCGCCAGGGGGTGCGGCAACGAAGACGGTAGCCCGGAGGGATGGAGAATTGGGGAGGGTGGTGGAAAAGCGCTGTATTCCTCGCGCAGGCTCCACTGGTGGGCGGACGGGCGCAGATGGTTTTCGCTGATCAGCCAATGCAGGGTGCGCCATAGGCGGGCCGGGAAGCCAGCGCTGTGCTCGTGCAGCCAGGCGGCAAATTCGGGCGGGGCTTCCCAATCTAAGGATTGGCGCAGGAAGACCTCCAGTCCGCGCAGGGTAAGCGGGGCCAGGGGACTGCTGCGCACCAGGGGCAGCTCGGCGGTGAGGGTCTGGGTCAGGGCGGTATCCATGCCGGTGGTGATGAGGCCGATGGGCAAGGCGCGCGGGACGCGCAGCAGTTCCAACAGGAAACGCTGGGTGGCGGGATCTAAGAGAGTCCACGAGTCCACGGTGATGACGAGGCCCTCCAGCTGCTTATCCAGCAGGTGAGCGGCCAGGGCGGCGGCAAAATCGGCGGCGCGCAGGTGGCGAGGCAGGCTGGCCTCGGGTGAAAACTGCGCTTCCAAGAGCGCGCCAAACCAGCGCGGTTTGAGGGCCAGGGAGGCCGTGAGGGATACCACCTGAAAGCCGCGCAGGCGAGCCAGTTTTCGGGTTTCTTCCAACATGCGCGTTTGGCCTGTGCCCGCCTCACCGCTGAAGGCGAACCAGCCGCGTTGGGCGGCGGGCAGGGCTTTCAGAAATTCGCGCAGGGTGTTGAGAGCCAGATCGCGCTCAATGACGCGCTCAGGGGGCTGCAGGGCAGCGGCCTGAGGGGTGGGGCGGTCCTGGGCGACTACCTGATCGCGCCCGTAGGCTTTGCTGAGGTATAGGCGGCGGTCGGCGGTGGCGAACAAACCCTGGGGGTCGGCGGCGTCGGCGGGGAAGCAGGCCAGCCCGATGGACACGCTCATCTGGATGGAATCCTTCCCGGCAAAGGGCGTGCTGCGCACGGCTTCGGCAATGCGCTCGGCCAGTTTGGCAGCACCTTCGCTGGTGGTGCTGGGCAGCAGCAGCACAAATTCATCTCCGCCGTAGCGAAAGAGCAAGTCGGATTGGCGCATTTCCACACGGACTCGCTCCACCAGTTCCATCAACACTTCATCGCCGCGGGTGTGGCCAAAGGCGTCGTTGACGCTCTTCAGGTAATCCACATCCACAATAAGCAGCGAAAAGGTGTTTTCGTAGCGCTGAGAACGGCGCACCTCCTGAAGGAGGGCGTCATTCAAGGAGGCGCGGGTGAGAGTTTGGGTGAGCGGGTCAAGGACAGGCTGCTGCATAAATGGGCGGCCAGGTTAGCCGGGGAAGATGCGCGGCAGGGCCTGGGGGGCGTATTTTTCAACGGCCGCGGAGGAAAGCGCGTTCTCTTTGCAGATGGCGGCGTATAAATCCACGCTGGGGCGGCGAATGCGGGCCTGGGTGGCGGTGTCAAGCCCCCACAGGCCAAAGCGTTGGCTCCAGCCGCGTTCCCATTCGAAATTATCCACCAGAGACCAGACGAAGTAACCCTTGATGGGCCAGTTGAAATTGATGGCGCGCCATACCTGGTGAATGTGCTCGGCCAGGTACGCCGGGCGGAAATGGTCGCGTGAGTCTTCGGCGCCGTTTTCGGTGATGAGGATGGGCAGGTTGAAGCCCTTGGCCCATTTGAGGAAGCGGAAAAACTGGGTGGGCACCGAGGCGATGAAGCCGGTTTCGCTGAGAGGGGCAGCGGGGTCGTAGGCGCGGCGGGTGAAGAAATCTTTAAACGCCAATGGGGCAAAGGTGACCTGTTCGGCGGTGTAATAGTTGATGCCGAGGAAGTCCTGGGTCCCGCGGGCTTCGGGCACGGCGATGGAGCGGAAGGCGAAGTTCAATTTGCCGGTGGTGAGGGCGTTGGGAAAGGCGAAATTGAAGTTGTTGGAGAGGATGGAAGCCATCCAGCCGTCGGGGGCAAAGCCCGGGCGGGTGGGGACAAAGCCGCGCAGGTGGTGGGCCACGCCCACGCGTGCCTGGGGCTGCAGGCGGTGGATGACGGCGTAGGCGGCGGTGTGGGCGCGCAGCAGATTAGCCATGACCTTAAAGGCCAGGCTCATGTCGTTTTTGCCGGGGGGAAAGCCGCCGTTGAGCCAGCCGGAATAGGTGTAGACGTTGGGTTCGTTGATGGTGATCCACAGGTTGGTGTATTCCTTGAGGGCTTCAACCGCCTTGGCCACGAAGGCGGCAAACAGGGCGGGGGTTTCGTCGTTTTCCCAGCCGCCGCGCTCCACCAACCACAAAGGATCGCTGAAATGGTGCAGGGTGACCATGGGGGTCATGTTGCGGCTGACCAGGCCGCGCAGCATCTCGCGGTAGACATCCAGGGCGTGTTCATCCCAACGGTCGGGGGTGGGTTGGATGCGGCTCCATTCGATGGATAGGCGGTGGGCGTTTTGGCCGGTTTCAGCGGCGCGGTCAAAGTCCTCTTTCCAACGCCCGCCCCACCAGTCGCAGGCCAGCCCGGTGCGTTCGTTGTTGTGGATGTGCCCAGGGGTCTGCTCCCAGGCGGCCCAATTGTTGTTGGTGTTGGAGCCTTCCACCTGCTGCGAGGCGGTGGCAGCGCCCCAAAGGAACCCGGCGGGGAAATGCAGGACGGCTTGCGGCATGAGGATAATCCTCCCTGGTGTGCGGAGTATGAGTGAATTGGATGGATTCTGCGGCCGCTGCGCGCGGGTCACGGGCGCGGCGTTCAAAAAGCGAACGTGCCCTGCTGGGGGCGGCGGCTAAGGGTATTATAGCGGATTCCGCCCGCGGGTACAAAAAAACAGACTGGCCGGTGAGGGCCAGTCTGAGGACAACAATTTCGGTTAGGGCAGCGGGGGCTTTATTCTTCCGGTGCGCCCGCATCAATCCACTGTTTCACTCGTTCCAGCTCTTCGGGACTGAACATGCCGGGGTGGCCGCCCGCTTCCTGCGACTGGATCACCAGGCTGTTGGCGGCGTCGCCAGGGAGGATGAGCGGGGCCTGGACGGCGTTGGTATAGCTGTCCAGGGATACCCCACCTGACGTTCCGTGGCAGGCGGCGCATTTGGCGCCAAAGACCGGGCCGACCACTGCCCAGTTGAGCGCGCCGTCCGCAGGAGCAGCGGCTTCATCCGGCGCGGGGGTGGGCAGCATGGGCTGGAAGGCCGGGCCGGAGTTTTCCAGGGCGGGGGGAACCGTTTCGATGGCAGTTTGTTCCAGGGTGACGAACCAGTACACCGCGCCCAGTGAAATCAGACTGACGACAGCGGCAACGGGGATGAAGACGTTCATGCGTTTGCGGCGTTCGGTGCTGGAAAGGCGCACCGGCGCAGCCGCACCTGATTCAATCTCTTCCAGTTCCAGGGCATGCTCTTCTTCCATTTGGTGGCGGGTGAGCTTGCCGTTCCAGATGGAGTTGTTCCACATTTTAATGTGGACGTTGTAGAAGTGCCAAAGGATGATGGCCAGCACCGCCAGAACGGCCTCACCCCCGTGGGCCACCTTGGCGGCGGGGATGAACTGACCGGGGAGCACGCTGGCGGTGGCGATGGGGTTCCAGAGCATAAAGCCGGTGACCGCCATGATCAGCAAGCCCCAAATCATGGCCCAATATTCGGCCTTTTCGGCAAAGTTGTAGCGACCCATTTTGGGGGCTTCTTTGCGCAGGCCGAGGTTGTATAAGAATGCCTGCCAGGCGTCTACAGCGTCTTTGATACCGGGGAGCATGGTGGCCCGTTCACGCTTGACGTACAGCAGGTAGCCCGCCACCACCAGGTGAAAGATGGATTCCAGCAGGAAGAGGGTGGCGGCGATGCGGTGGATGATGCGCACCGTCTCGATGCCGCCCAGGACGGCGATGAAGGCCTGTGAGATGCCGGCGGTGGGGTATTTTTGCGGCAGGCCGGTGAGAGCCAGGGTGGTGAAGGAGGCAATCAGGACGATATGCTCTATTCGCCGGTATTTCGGAAAGCGCAGGAAGGTGGAAGCGGTGTCAGTCATGAGTTTCCTCCTTTACGTCCGAATCCGGGGCAGCCGAAGCAGCCGGGGCGGGCGGGGTCGGCGCAGGCGGCGGGGTCGGTTTGCGCCGGTTGATTACCAGGCGGCGGTAGATATCGGAGATGACGAACACACCCATGCCGCCCAGGACGGTGGGGATGAAAATTTTGTAGAAAAGCTGGACGTAATAGACCAGGGGGTACTTTTCGGGGCTGGGGATGTAATGGCTCAGCCACGAATCGGGGAAATTATCGCCCGACCCTGGGTGGCATTTCTCGCAGGTGGCGCGGATGTTGCCGCGCAGCTGCAGACCCTTCTCGGGGTCGTCGGTGGCGCGGATATCGTGGACACCGTGGCAGTCGTAGCACACCGGTTTGTTGGTGATCTGATCGGGGGACTGCTTTTCAAAGAGCGTCACCGTGGTGCCGTGGAAATCGGCCACGTAGGTGTTGAGCACCTGGGTGGACAGCCCGTAGGGTTCCATGATCTCGGCGTTGGTGTGGCATTCTGCGCACATCTGGGGCGAATTGATGCGGTATTCGGCCGTGGTGGGGTCTGCGATGGAATGCACGCCGTGGCAGTCGGTGCAGGTGGGCACGTTGGGATCGTTATTTTCCAGGATGCCAGTCCCGTGGACGCTGTTCTTGTAATCGTTGAAAATGCCGGCGTGGCATTTGGCGCAGGTCTGGGGAATCTCGGAGCGGGCGATGGGGGAAGAACCGCCCTGGTCGTTGGGTTTGGCCGTGGAATAATGCGGATCATGACAGTCGGCGCAGGCGGGGGCGTTGCGGTTGCCGCTCTGCAGGGCCTGCATGTGCACGCCGTCCTGCGTTTCGGTGTACTGCTCTTCGTGGCAGGTTTTGCAGGATTCGCTGAACTGCAAGGTGTAGTCGCGACGGTCTTGGGCAGTTTGTTCGGGGTGCGGGTAGCCGGTGATGTCGGCATGACAGTTGATACAAACAAATCCGCGGCTGCCGTGCACCGAGGCGGCGTACTTTTTGGGGTCAATGCCGATGCGCAAAGGGTCGCCGTTGGGCAGGGCGATTTGCATATCGGGGTTGCTGTGACAGGTCAGACAGTCCACATCGGTTTGCAGGGCTGGGTGGGGGGCTTGCACCTCCGCCATCTGAACGGGGGCCTTCTCCACGGCTGGGGCGGCCTGGGCGGGGGCGGGTTGGAAAAGCAAAGCCAGTCCCAGGGCCAGCAACGCAACTGCGGCGACCGTGAGGATCCTAAAACCTGTGCGGGGGTGAAGCAGATCTCCCTTCATAGGTTGGTCTCCTTTTGTGTGAAGTTGGATTAGACGATCGGATGATAACATGTGTTTTTGAAAATGACGGAGGTAGAGACGCCCTGGCTGCCCAAAGCGCCTCTACCCAATGTTTGGTGAAACCTGCGCGGGAGGCCAGCTTTTTAAAGACGGGCCCCCCACGCGTGTGTATGCGGATTACGGGCGTTTGCCCTTGAAGTCCACCTTGACCTTGGTACCCAGGTCTTCGATGGAGTCGATCATGACTTGCATGACGTACTTGGCGTTGTGCACGAAGGCGCCCGGGTCCTTGAGAACGTACTGGTAGTTGTAGGCGGCCTGCAGCAGGCGCGGGGTCCAGGCTTTGTAGCTATTCCCATAATTGGCTTCGTCAGGATCTGCTTTGCCGTTGGCGTTGGTGTCGGCGAACCAGTAGGGGTAAGCATGCGCGTCGTAGACAATGGGGGTTTTTGCCACGTCTTTGGCGTAGGCCTGAATAGCCGCCAGCAGTTGGGTCTGGAGGGTATCAATTTCACCCTGGATGCCCTCTTTCACGTCGCCGTCGCCGTCGTAGTCATCCGGGCTGGTGGGCATACGAATGGCGGCAGTATCCTCGGTCTGGTGGCAGGTCTTGCAATCTGCGGTGACTTCCAGCGCGTGGGTGTCGTGGCAGGAGGTGCAGGTGTTGAGCTTGCCGTCGTGGTTGAACTTGCCTACGTAGGTCTTGCCCGCGTATTCGTAGACGCCCTTGGCTTCGGTGCCGAAGAGAGTGGCCCCTGCGGCGAAGTAGTGCACGTTGCGGAAGCCAAGTTTATCGGAGACTGTGTCAGCGTCCATGCCGGCGATGGCTTTGTTAACGCTGGTGGTGCTTTCGCGGCCCTGGTGGCAGTTCAAGCACAGGTTATCGTCCGCAGTCTCGCCAAAGGAGACCTTGGCGCCGGAGGGGAAGGTGACTTCCTTTTGGACGAAGCGCGTGAACTTGGTGAGGTCGTTGTGACAGGTCTCGCACATCAGCCCGTTGGAGGGAGCCATGGAGGTGTTGACGCCTTCTTTGATCGCCTGGGGCAGGCCGGCGCCGGTGTGGCACTTGACGCAATCGCCCGGAACGACACCGTCTTCATCCCAATGGCGGAAGGCCTCTTCAGAACCAGCGAAGTGGCCGGCGTCGATGCGTTTGGCCTTGGAAAGGTCCACCGGTTTGGCGAGCTTGGTGTTCAGGTCTTCGATCGAGTCGTAGAGTAGCTCGATGATGTACTTGCCGCCGTGAACGTAGGCGCCGGGGTCCTTGACGGACATCTGGTAGTTATAGGCGGCCTTTTCCAGGCGGGCGGTCCAGGAGGCGTACTTGTTGGGGAAGATGGCCTCGTCCTTGCCCGCTTTTCCATCGGCATTGGTATCAATGAAGAAATAGGGGTAGGCGGCGGAATCGTAAACAATGGGGCTGCCGGCGACCTCTTTGGCATAGGCCTGGATGGCAGTGAGGAGCATGGCGCGCAGGCCGTCAATTTCTTCGGCCACGCCTTCCTTCACATTGCCGTCCCCGTCATAATCGGCGGTGGAAGCCAGGGAGCGGATCTTGCGCACATCCGCCACGGTCTTGACCGAGGTGTGGCATTCAGCGCAGGTATCCAGCTTCAATTCCAGCGAGTGCGAATCATGGCAGTCGGTGCAGGCCTGCACGCCTTCCACATGGTCGAAGAGAGCGTCGTAGGCTTTGCCTTCATATTCATATCCGCCTTTGACCACCGTCCCATAGCGGGTGACGGCAGCGGCGAAGTAGTGAATATTGGTGAAGCCCATCTCGGCCACGGGGGTGTCATCGTCCTTGGGCTTAGCCTTGGCGATGGCTTCATCCACGGTGGCTTTGGAGGCCGTGCCCTGGTGGCAGGTCATGCACACCGCTTCGGAACCCAGGCCGGTCAGCTCAACGCCGGAGGGGAATTTCACGGTGTCGAGCTTGGTGCCGCTGTGGCAGGTGGTACAGGAGATGACCGAGCCGATGGCGGCGGGTTTATCGACGGCGAAGGCAGCACTGCCGTCAGTGCCAATGTAATCCAGGAAGCCGCCGGAGCTGTGGCACTTGGCACAGGTCGCCGGAATTTCGGCGGGCGATTCGGTATCCCAGTGGGTGAAGGCAGGGGCGTCAAAGGCCGCGTGGCCTGAGGCTTTCCATTCTTCCTCAAAGGGGACGACAACCGGCGGCAGGGTCTTTACGACCGTGGGCACCGGGGTGGGTGTGGCGGCGGCAGTTTGCGCTGCGCCTGCGCCGATCAGGCCGAAGGCCAGCAGCACCAGCACACCCGTCAACGCTATGAGTTTGGTTGTTCGCTGCATAAATCATTCTCCTCGTAGATTTCAACCAGTTCAAGCTAAAAAGCGCAATTTCCGTGGTCTTGTCAAACTTGCGTTAACCACCTCCTCTCATGGGGCGTCCGGCGGCTTCTTCCGGGGCTGGTGGATGTGGGTTCCACCGAAGGATGCGGCAGGATGGCGATGTATCGTGGACAATGAGAAAGAAGGGGAGTGCGGTGAAATGTCAACAGATAATAACCATCCAATTTGGGATTATTTTACCATTAATTTCTCATCTTTAATTAATCTAATCTCATGCAATCTTAATCAAAGCACCTTGCAATTTCCTTTCAAGCTGGCGAAGTTACCCTCTCATCCAAGATTAATCTAAATCAGACAAAATGACGGTAAAATACAGATATTCTGTGACTTGTTCGGGTATTCACGATTGGAGGTAGAGAGCGATATGGATGCAACTCCGGTGACACAGCCTCAAGCAGCTCTTCCAGCACGATCGGGTGGGCGGGCAAAGTTTATTGTGGGTGCAGTTCTCATTTTTGCGGCGATTGTGTATTTGATTGTCTCTTCAACCAGTGCAGGAGCACAGTATTTCTTAACGGTAGAGGAGCTGAAGGCGCGCGCGGGCGAGATGCAGGGGCGCGAGGTGCGTGTTTCCGGCGTGGTTTTGGGCGACACGATTGAATCCGACCCCCAGAACCTGACCATCCGCTTCAGCGTGGCGCATATTCCGGGCGATCATAAGGAAATTGAGCGTTTGGGCGGCATGGCCACGGTGCTCAAACAGGCCGCGCAGGATTCCAGCCTGCCGCGTATGCAGGTGGTGTACGAGGGCGTGAAGCCAGATCTGCTGAAAAACGAGGCCCAGGCCATTATGACCGGCAAGCTGGGCGAGGATGGGGTCTTTTATGCAGAAGAGCTGCTGCTGAAATGCCCGACCAAGTACGAAGAGGCGGTCCCTGAGCAGACTGGAAAGTAGGCGATCATGCTGGCAAACTTTGGCTTTGGGGCGCTTCTGCTTGCGTTTGTTATTTCCCTGTACGGCATCGGCGCGGCCGTATTTGGCGCGCGTAAAAATTCATTGGCCTGGGTGGAAAGCGCCCGGGCTGCCATGCTGTTAACCTTTCCGCTGATCACGCTGACGGCTCTGGCGCTGGTGGCTTTGCTGGTGCGCGGCGATTACCAGGTGCAGTATGTGTACAACGTCACCAGCAGCATCATGCCGCTGTATCTCAAGATCACGGCGCTGTGGGGCGGGCAGGCCGGGTCTTTGCTGTTCTGGTCGTGGCTGCTGGCGGCTTTTGCCTCGGCGGTGATGCTGCGGCGCTGGGACCGCGACCGGGAGTTTCAGCCGTGGGTGATTGTGGTGTCGTTGGTGACCCTGGCGTTTTTCCTGGGGATGAGCGTCTTCCTGGAAAACCCCTTTGAGCGCTTCTGGCAGACGGCTGGGGGCCAGCAGGTGGTGGCGCTGTTTCAACCAGCTGGCGCGCTGCCCATTTCGCCGCCGGACGGCCGCGGGCTGAACCCGCTGCTGCGCCATCCGGGCATGATCATTCACCCGCCCATGCTGTATTTGGGCTTTGTGTCGTTTGTAATCCCCTTTGCCTTTGGCATCGCGGCGCTGATCACCGGTCGCAGCGATGACCGCTGGATCCGCGTGACGCGGCGCTGGACTCTGGTGGCCTGGCTGTTTCTGTCCCTGGGATTGATTTTGGGCAGCCGCTGGGCCTATGACGTTTTGGGCTGGGGCGGCTATTGGGCCTGGGACCCGGTGGAAATTGCCGCGCTCAACCCGTGGATTTCGGGCACGGCTTTCCTGCACTCGGTGATGATTCAGGAAAAGAAGGGCATGTTTAAACGCTGGAACATGATCCTGATCATCCTCACCTATCTCCTGGTGATTTTGGGCACCTTCTTGACGCGCTCCGGCACGCTGACATCGGTGCATGCCTTTGCAAAAAGTTCCATTGGTCCGCTGTTTTTAACCTTCTTAGCCCTGTCGGCGGCTGTTTCATTGGCGCTGCTGCTGTGGCGCTGGAACGAATTCCGCGACGAGGGGCAGATGACCTCGCTGCTGTCGCGCGAAGCGCTCTTCCTGGTCAACAACCTGCTCTTCATGGGCCTGCTGGCGGTTTGTTTTTGGGGCATGATTTACCCGCTGATTTCGGAGCTGTTCACCGGTCAAAAGGTGACGGTGGGACCGCCCTTCTATGAACGCGCTACCGGGCCGCTGTGGGTGGCGCTGCTGGCGCTGATGGGCATAGCCCCGCTTTCGGCCTGGGGACATTCCACCGCCAAGACGCTGGGCAAGGCCCTCTGGCTTCCGGCGCTGATCTCGCTGGCGGCGGTGGGGGCGGTGTTTGCCAGCGGTGTGCGCAGCCCCTGGGCGCTGGCGGGCTTTGGGCTGGTGGCGCTGGTGGTGACGGTGACCGTTTACGATTACACCCGCGGGGTGCGGGCGCGCATGCGCAGCACAGGCGAAAGCCCCTTTGTGGCTTTATGGCGGCTGGTGGGGCGTTACCGCCGGCGCTACGGCGGGTACATTGTGCATCTGGGTGTGGTGATGATGGCCCTGGGGGTGATTGGGATTGAGATGTTCCAGACGGAAACCCAGGGGACGCTGCAGCGCGGCGAAAGCCTGCGGCTGGGGCGCTATGAGGTGACCTTCCGCTCGCTGGCCATTTTTGACACTGAGGACGGGCGCAACGTGACCCGCGCAGTGATGGCTGTGGCGCGCGACGGTAAACCCGTGGGTGAGCTGTACCCGCGCCGCGATTTTTACTTTGATTCGGGCCAGCCCATGACCATCCCCGGCCTGCGCTCGACGATGGAAGATGATGTTTACATTCTGCTGGTGGATTGGGAACCCATCTCCACGCAGAGCGCGACCTTTAAAGTCTATGTGAACCCCCTGGTGAACTGGCTGTGGCTGGGTGGGATGGTGTTTATTGTGGGGATGATGGTGGCTGCCTGGCCGAGCAAAGAACCGGAATTGGATGAGCGCCGGGCGGCGCGCCGCGCTGTGGTCAAAGCTGCCGCTGTGGGCGATTAGGGACGGCAGGGCGAATGGACAACAAGAGCGTGTGGAGCAATCAGAAGAGGCGCGCCGTGTGGGCGGCGGGATGGGCTTTGCTGCTGCTGATGGCGGCGGCCTGGGGCGCGGTGGGGCAGGTTTCTGCCCAAAGTGAACCGCCCACGGATGACGAAGTGAACGCTGTCGCCAAGGAGCTGTACTGCCCGGTGTGTGAAAACATCCCCCTGGATGTGTGCGGAACGCAGGCCTGCGCCCAATGGCGGGATTTGATCCGCGAAAAACTGGCGGCGGGATGGACGCGCGAACAGATTCAGGAGTACTTTGCCATGCAGTACGGCGACCGTGTGTTGGCCGAGCCGCCGCGCCGGGGCTTGAACTGGCTGGTGTATGTACTGCCGCTGGCGACGCTGCTGGTGGGCGGGGTCATCGTGGCGCGGACTCTGCGGCGCACGCAGCGCAAACTGGCGGCGAATGCGGCTCCGGCGGCGGAAGTGGACCCGGCAGCAGATCCGTACCTGGCGGAGATTGAAAAAGAACTGCGGCAGCGCCCGGAGTGATCCGAGGAAGCAGCGGCGAGCGAGGATTGAGCATGAATCATGAAGAACCCAAGACCGTGGGGGAGGCCCCCGGCCCGCGGCGGCTTCCTCTCTGGGTGGTGGCGGCGGCTTTTTTGGCCCTGGCTGGTTTTTTGGCGCTGATTGCCTGGGGGCTGCGCCGTGCGCAGCAGGGGCCAATTGTGATTGGGCAGGAAGTTCCGGCGTTTTCGGTGACCACCTTTGACGGTGAGTCGTACCACACGGCCGAGATGCGCGGAAAGGTGATTGTGCTGAACTTCTGGGCTTCGTGGTGTACCCCCTGTGAGGCCGAAGCCGCTGAGCTGGAACAGGCCTGGCAGCTCTACCGTGAGCGCGGGGATGTGGTTTTCTTGGGGGTGGACTACGTGGATACGGAGCCGGAAGCGCGCGCCTATTTGGAGAAGTTCTCCATCTCTTACCCCAACGGGCCGGATCTGCGCACCACCATCTCGCAATTATTCCGCATTCGCGGCGTGCCGGAGACTTACATTATTGACCGCGAAGGCCGACTGGTGTATCAAAAGATCGGTCCATTCACCTCGCTGGCTGAAATTCAGGCGGCGGTGGAAAGTGTTCTCAACTAGAAACGGCGGCGGATTATGGATTTTGGTTCCATTTTATTAATTGGTTCTTTGGCTGTGCTGGTGATGATGTTTGTCAGCCGGCCTTTTTTTGAGCGTGGGGCGGAGAACAAGCCCCTGGTAGAGCGCAAAGCCCATTTGCAGGAGGAGCATGTGCGCTCCAGTCTGCTGGCAGAACGCGACCGGCTGCTGACGGCCCTGCGCGAGTTGGATTTTGACCAGACCTTGGGCAAGATCCCCGCGGAGGACTACCCCGTGCAGCGCGCGTATTTGATGCAGCAGGCAGCTAATGTGCTGCGCCAATTGGACGCGCTGAATGGCGAAACCCACGCGGCCAGCGCAGAAGAGCGCCTGGAAAATGCTGTGGCGGTACGGCCCGCCAGCGCTGCGCCCATCTCACAGCCGAAGTCCAAGTCGGCAGTGGAGATGGACGAGCTAGAGGCGCAAATCGCCGCCCGGCGGCGCAGCCGCCAGGAAAAATCGGCTGGTTTTTGCCCCAATTGCGGCAAGCCGGTACAAAAATCGGATCAATTCTGCTCGCGCTGTGGGACGGTGGTATGAACGACTTCTGGAACGGCTTGAAGAAGGCCCGCATTGGGCTGTGGATGGGGGCTGCGGTATTGGGTTGGATGCTGAGCGGGTGTGGGGTTTCGCTGGCGGCAGATGTGACCCCGCCGCCAGACTATCAGCCGCCCGCCACGCCGGTTCCGGAGCGAGTAGAGACGGTGTTCCCGGTGGCGCTGCCCGATCCTGCGGCGGGTAGGGCTATTTTTGCGGTCAAGTGCGCCGCCTGCCACGGGCTGACCGGCCTGAGCGACGGAGAACAGTCGGGCAATTTGCCCACTCGTCCGCCGCAAATTGGCCTGCCCGAAGTGGCCCGCCAGGCATCTGCGGCGGATTGGTATCAGGTGGTGACCAACGGCCGTCTGGAAAAAATGATGCCGCCCTTTAGCCAGAGCCTGAGCGACCGCGAACGCTGGGATGTGGTGGCTTACAGTCTCAGCCTGAGTCTGCCGCAAGAAGAGCTGGCGGCGGGCATGGTGCTGTATATGGAAAACTGTTCCGGCTGTCACGGGGCTAACGGGCGCGCCGGGCAGACAGACGTTTCCGTACCCGATTGGGGCGATCCGGCAGTGCTGCCGTTGGTCACGTTGGATGAGATTTATACTGCTGCGGCCGAGGGCGTGGGCCAGATGCCCGGCTTTGCCGAAAAATTGAATGAGAAGGAATTGTGGGCGGTGGCGGGCTTTGTGCGCACGTTGGGTTACCAGCAGCAGCGCGGCACAGTGGCCAGCGGGGAAGCTCCTCAGGGTGAGGCCACGCCCAATAGCCCCACCAGCGACCCGCAGGATCAGCCTGCACCGGCAGCCCATGCGCTGGTTGAGGGCCAGGTGGAAAACGGCTCTGGGGGGGCAGTCCCCGCCGGGTTGGATGTGACCCTGAGCGCGTATGAGAATATGCAGTTGGTGGAAACCCGGGCGGCGGTGACGGACGCGCTGGGACGCTTCCGCTTTGAGAATGTAGAACTGCCGCGCGACCGCGTGTATCTGGCTTCGGTGAACTACGAAGGTTTCGTGTTCACCTCGGACCTGCTGCGCGCGGCGGAGGTGGAGAACGGGGCGGCGGTGAGCCTGCCGGTGCAGATCTTTGACAAGAGCACCGACACCAGCGGGCTGTCGGCGGACCGGCTGCACATTTTCTTTGATTTCAGCGACCCGACCAAAATGCAGGTGGTGTCCCTGTACATCATCAGCAATCTGACCGACCGCGTGATCACCGCGGCCGAAGAGGGACAGCCGGTGGTGGAATTTGAACTGCCGGAAGGGGCGGAAAACCTGCAATTTGAAGAAGGCACCCTGGGTGAGCGCTTTGTGCAGACCGAAAAAGGCTTCGGCGACCGCACCAGCATTTTCCCCCAGCCCATGCAGCATCAACTGCTGTTTGCCTATGATCTGCCCTACAATAAAAAGCTGAAGCTGTCTCTGCCGCAGCCGCTGCAGGTGGGCGCGGTGATTCTGGCGCTGCCCACGGATGGGGTGCGCCTTTCGGGCGAAGGCCTGGAAGATGCCGGTCAACGCGAAGTGCAGGGACAGATGTTCCACTTCTACAATCGGCGCGGGCTGGAGGCGGGCAGCGTGCTGGAACTGAACCTTTCTGGACGGCCAGGCAGCGGTGCGGGCATTAGCCGCAGCAGCCTGGGGCAAATTCTCATCGGCGCAGGCGTCTTTTTGCTGACTTTGGCGGGGGCCATCCTGTGGGTTAGCCGTCAGCGCAAGGCCAACCAACCCGCGGCGGAAGGGGTGGAGAAGAGCCAGGAAGCGGACAGCGCGGAAAGCCTGATGGACGCCATCATCGCCCTGGACGATCTGTACCGTGAGGGCGAACTGCCGGAAGAGGCTTATCAGACCCGCCGGGCAGAACTAAAGGCGCGTCTGGCGAAGCTGAAGACGGCCGAATAGCATGGATACCATCGTGGGGTGCTTGTGATTGAAGTTCGGCGGCTAGTCAAACGATTTGGGCTGAAAACCGTGCTGCGCGGGTTGGATTTCCACGTGGAGCAGGGCGAATTTGTGGCCTTGCTGGGTCCGAACGGGGCTGGAAAGACCACTTTCCTGCGCATTCTGGCTTCCCTGGCGCGCCCCACTTTGGGCGAGGTGCGCATAAACGGCTACCTGCTGCCGCAGCAGGCTGCCGCGGTACGCCAGCGGCTGGGGGTGGTTTCGCACCTGCCGCTGCTGTATGGAGATTTGACTGCTGAGGAAAATTTGCGCTTTTACGGGCGGCTGTACGGCCTGGACGGGCTGGAAGGCCGCGTGAGCGAGCTGCTGGCACGGGTGGGACTGGCCGAGCGCCGCCGCGACCTGGTGCGAACCTTTTCCCGCGGAATGCAGCAGCGCCTGGCGATTGGGCGCGCGTTGATTCACCAGCCGGATGTGCTTTTGCTGGATGAGCCGCACACGGGGTTGGATCAGGACGCCTGCGAGATGCTGGATGCGATTTTGCGGGATGTGGCCGGACAGGGCCAGACGGTGGTGATGACCTCTCACGATTTGGCACGGACTGAGGAACTGGCCACGCGCTTTGACGTGCTTTCGCGCGGGGTGATTGTGGCTTCGGCTGCGGCCGAGGCGCTGCCGCCGGAAGGGCTTTTAAGCTTTTACCGTCAGGCGCTGCGCGCCGCCCCGGGGCAGAAGGGGGCGGCATGAAACCCTTCCTGCGCACGATGGGCGCGATTGTGTGGAAAGATCTGGCCGCGGAATGGCGCAGCCGCGAGATGATCTCCGGCATGCTGGTCTTTGCCCTGCTGGTGGTGTTCATCTTTAATTTTGCGCTGGAGTTAAGCCCCGCCACGCGCAGTTCAGTGACGGCCGGGGTGCTGTGGGTGACGTTCTCGTTTGCAGGCACGCTGGGGTTGAACCGCTCGATGGCGGCGGAAAAAGACCGCGGCTGTTTGGATGGGCTGCTGCTGGCTCCGGTGGACCGCACCGCGCTGTACTTTGGCAAGATGCTCTCGAACCTGGTGTTCATGCTGGCGGTGGCGCTGATTGTGATGCCGGTGTACAGTGTGCTGTATTCGGTGAACCTGATGCAGCCGGGGCTGTGGGCGGTGGTGGCGCTGGGCTCGCTGGGGTATGTCAGCGTGGGCACGCTGCTGGCTTCGATGGCCGTGCAGGCGCGTACGCGCGACATCCTGCTGCCCATTCTGCTCTTTCCGGTGCTCATTCCGCTGCTGGTGGCGGCGGTGAAGGCCAGCAGCGGGTTTTTACAGGCCGTGCCCATGGATGAGATTTGCCCCTGGCTGAATTTGATGATTGTGTACGATGTGGTGTTTATATCCGTCGCTTTTATGGTGTTTGAAGCGGTGGTGGAGGAATAGCATCAGCCATTCCTACGGGCGGTGAGCGGCCCTGGATGGTATCACCCTTCTTGGAGGTACGCATGGACGCAAAGCCAAAATTGCTGAGTGTTTTGGATGTGGTGACAGGGGTGCTGATGGCCGCGGCGACCCTGGCGGTGTTCTTTTATGCTCCCACCGAGCGCGTGATGGGGGCTGTGCAGAAGGTGTTTTATTTCCATGTGGCTGCGGGTTGGGTGGGCATGCTGGGCTTTTTGGCGGCGCTGGCGGCGGGGGTGGCCTACCTGCGCACGCATGACGCCCAATGGGACATCATCGGCCTGGCCGGGGTGGAGATTGGCATGGCCTTCATGCTGATCAACATCATCACTGGCTCCATCTGGGCGCGGCCCATTTGGGGAACCTGGTGGACCTGGGACCCACGCCTGACCACCGCCACCATCATGGAACTGGCTTACGCGGCCTACCTGATGCTGCGCCAGGGGATTGAAGAACCTGACCGGCGGGCGCGCTTTGGGGCGGTGTACGCCATTGTGGCCTTCATCAGCGTGCCGATGACCTTTTTGTCCATCCGCATCTTCCGCACCATTCACCCGGTGGTGATTGGCAACGGCGGAGATGTGCCCGGGGCGGAAGGCGCCTTTTCGATGACGCCCAAGATGACCCAGGTGTTCATGTTCAGCCTGATCACCTGGTCGGTGCTGTTTGTGGACATCTTCTGGCACCGCATCCGACTGGGCAAGCTGGCCAACCGGGTGGAGCAGTTAAAACTCAAGTTGGGCGGGGCCTAGGGCCAGAAAGGACAGCCTGAGATGGAAGAAACGCTGAATACCATGTCGTATTTGATCGCTGGTTATGCGGTGATTTTTGGCGTGACCCTGGGATACATCATCAGCCTGATCGTGCGCACGCACAACCTGCACCAGGATGAGGGGCTGCTGCTTTCCCTCGATCAAAAAGAGGACGAGAGCTAAGGGAGCGGCGGTGAAAGCGGAGGACGGGGGCCGGAACTGGCTGGTGGGACTGGTGTGGGGGGCGCTGGGCCTGGGCGTGCTGGCGGTGTGGGCGCGCGCAGCCAGCGGGGTCATCCCCAAATTCCTGCTGTTCAATTCCGATGCACTTTATCTCCCTGCTTTGGTACAGGATTGGGCGGCGGGCGTCGATTTGAGCGGGTGGCGCTTCCCACCGGCGCCGTCGATTTTTCCGGATGCTGTGGTGGTTGGGTTGTTGATCCAGTCGCTGGGCGATTTTCGCCTGGCGACTTTGCTGTACGGCGGCTTGCAGGCTTTGGCCCTGACTTTGGCCTGGCGGGCGGCGGCGCGGGCGGGGGACGGCGCGCCGAACTGGTTCCCGCTGGCGGTGGGGCTGGCGCTGGTGCTGTTGGCCAGCGGCCGCTATTGGCTGTGGTCGCCCATGCTGGTGAGCGGGCATCACTTCAGTCTGCTGGTGGGCATGGGGGCTGGGCTGGCGCTGGTGCTGCGGCTGGTGCGCACCCGTCCGCGGCGCGCAGGCTGGGCTTTGGCCGGTTTGGGGCTGCTGGTGACGGCGCTGACGGCCTCCGACCCGCTCTTTGTGCTGGTGTTTGCGGCCCCGGCGGCAGGGAGCCTGGTGCTGACGGCGGTGGTGGGGCGGCTGGGCTGGCGGCGCTGGCTGCCCGCGGCGGGGGTGACGGCTGCGGCGGCGGCAGTGGGGGTGGGAGCGCAAACGCTGCTGTGGGGGGCGGGCGCTGCGGAGCTGACCCCTTATTGGGGCTGGCATGCGCAGGGGTTGGCGCGTTTGGCCAGTTGGGCACTGCGCACGGGCAGCCAACAGATTCTACTGGCGGTGCTGTGGCTGGCGGGGATGTGGGCGGTGGTGTGGCGGCTGCCGGAGCTGACGCGGGAAGTGCACCGCGGGGCACGCCTGGAACGCCATCCGGAGGCCCTGGTGGTGGAGTTGGTGACGCGCCTCTTCCTGCTGGGGGTGGTGGTGGCCGCCTGCGCTCTGATTCCGGTGCTGAGCGGAAGCACGGTGGAACGGCAGATTCTGGCGGGGGTGATGCTGCCGGTGTTCTTTGTGTGGGGCTTTGTGGGCTGGCCGGTGCATATTCCCCTATCGGCGGGAACCTGCGCGCGTCAGCGCAGCCCAGAGGAGCGCCTGCGCAGCGCGATGACCCTTTTGGCGGGGGTGACCTGCCTGGCGGGGCTGACTTATTTGGGCGGCTGGGGGCAGATGGGGGCTTTTTTGCGCTGGCGGCCGGCGGAATCGGCCTGTGTGGATGCGGCCCTGGCGGTGCGTGCGGCGGAGGGCGGCGTGCCCGGCTGGGGGCTGGCGGATTATTGGCAGGCGCGGCCGCTGCGGTTATTTTCGCAGGGCGGGGCGCGGCTGGTGCCGGTGCAGTCGGACTTTTCGGCCCAGGCGTGGATCCATAATTTTAACGATTACCGCCAGCGCTTCACCTACGCCGTGGTGGATACCGACCCAAACTGGCCTGCACGGCTGGATGAGGGCCTGCTGCGGGCGCGCTTTGGCCCGCCTCAGGCGGTGTTCACCTGTGCGGGCGAGGAGGGGGAGGCGGAGTCGCGGGTGCTGTTCTACGACCGGCCGGAGAACGCTGATTTTCAGGAGCAGTTTTGGGGACACCCGGCCTTTGCGCGCTTTGAGGCGGCAGGCGAGTTTTTCATGTTTTCGGCGGCACAGTTAGCTTCAGAGACGGGCGACCGCGTGGGGATGGGGCGGCAGGTGCGCGAGGGGCACGGCCCGGCTGGAGCGCTGGTGATCTTAGATGTGAGCGTGCCTGCGGGAGAGTATGAGGTGGGGGCGGACTATGCCAGCGGGGATCCCCAGGCGCGCTGGGAGGCCGAAACCGCGGCGGGCAGCCAGGGGGGTGGGTTGGCGCCGGGGGAAGGGCAGACCCCCGCGGTGCGCGTTTTGGTGGGGGCGGGTGAGCATCTGTGCTGGCGGCTGGTTTACAGCGGCCAGGGCTGGCTGCGGGTGGGGGCGGTGACGGTGCGGCGGCTGCGCTGAGCGCGGGGGATTAAAGCAGCAGTTCTGGATGAACCACCAGCATGAGCAGGTTAAACACGGCGTGCGCCAGGATGACCGGCGCGCGGCCCTGCGTGCGCTGCGCCAGCAGGGAGAGACCCAGGCTGAAGCCGAAGGCGGGCAGGAACAGCAGCGGCCGAGCTTGCAGCAGGGCGTAAACCAGGGCGATGCTCAGGGCGGGGCGGCGCAGGGGGAAGGCTGCCTGTAAAGGGGAGCCGGGCAGGCGGAAAGTGCTTTCCAGCGCCCAGGGGGCCGCCAGACAGCCGATGACGGCCAGCAGCAGGCGCAGGGTGGGGGCCAGGGGCGCGGAGAGGGGGGCAAACAGCCCCTGAAAGGGAGCCAGCAGTAAACCAAGCAGGAAGGCGCAGCCCAGCCATAGGGCCATGCCGCCCAGAAGCCCTACCGCCAGGCTTTCCAGACGGGGACGGGGCGGCCAGGACGGGCGCCTTAGGCGCGGCAGGAGCAAACCCAACGCCAGCACCAGGCCTTGCCACAGGAAGGCTTCGGGCTGACCGGCGGCCAGGCCGGGCGGCCCCACCACGCGCAGCAGCCCCAGGCTGGCGGGGCGCTGACGCAGAAGGACGAGCATTTCCGGCAGGGTGAAGGCCAGCCAGGCGGGCAGATAGGCGCAGGTCAGCCACCACAGAACGCTCCAGCGCGGCGCGGCGGTGCGCTTCTGCAGGGCGGGCAGGGCGCGGCGCAGACCAGCCAGCCCCAAGAGCAGCGAAAGCAGGGCCGCGGCGGCGATGGCGCCGATCTTGGATTCAACGGGTCGGACGGGGTCGTTGACCCACAGGCGCAGCGCCCACCAACCCAGGCCTAGCCCGCCCAAAGCCAGCAGCAGGGCAGCCGCCCCGCGCAGCGTGGGGGGCATCGAAAAGGCGGACGAAGGGCGAATTGGGGTCGTCATGAGGCGGCAGGCGAAAAAAAGCCGCCGTCCATTCGACTGGACGGCGGCGTATTGGATCAGCTTAGTTCTGGCAGCCGCCCATTTCGATGGGGGTCTGGCACAGGGTGGGGGTGGACGAGGGCGGCTGAGTGCGCGTGCGCGTGGGCGTGCGCGTGATGGAGGGGATGGGGGTGATGGTGCGCGTCACCGTGCGCGTGGGGATGGTGGTGGCCGTGCCCGTGCGCGTGATGGTGCGCGTGATGGAGGGCAGCGGGGTGATGGTGCGCGTGCGGGTGGGCGCTGAGGTGCGCGTGACGGTGGGGGTGTTGGCCTCCTGCACGATCAGGGTGTAGATGATATGGGTGGCGTAGGCGGCGGAGCTTTTGTCGCGGCCGATGAGGTGCAGATAGTAGGTGCCGGGTTCGATCACCGCACCTTCGCTCCACTTATCCACGTAGATGCGTTTGGTGGTGCAGTTCCCGCCGCTGTCGCCGAAGATGCACCAGGGGGCGCTGCCTTCGCGCGTGTAGTGCAGCATGGTGCCGGCTGCGTCCAGGACGGTGTAATAGGTATAAGTGATGCGGCTTTCCTCCATTTGCCCGTTGGCGGGGTTGTAGCCGCGGGTGTGGGCATTGACCGCAAACCGGCCCGCGGAACCGATCAATTCGGGGTCAAAGGTGGGGCCGGGGTAACCGGTGACGGTTTCCTGACAGTCCAGGCCGCCCACCCGGTAATAGACGGTGACGCGCCAATCGTCGCCGTGATAATAGTTAAACTTATCCGTTGGCTTTTTGGGCGACGCAAAGGAGGACTGCTCAAAGTTGCTGTTGAAGCCCACCATCAGCTGACCGCTGTCGCCGGGGTTGATGGTCTTGGTGGTGGCGTAGTTGTGTGTCCAGTTCATGGGGGCGTTGTTCAGGCTGACCTGGCTGCCGGTGGGTAGGGTCCAGAAGTAATTGGTGGAGCCAGAATACCAGCCGTAGCGGGTGTTCTTGTTGATGTTGCGCGAATCCGCCGGGACGGTGTGCCAGTTCTCCAGCCATTCGGTTTTGGAACCGGTGAGGATGACGGGGAAGTTGCCCGTGTTGTTGGCAAAAATCCACACCGCGTTCAAGGCCACATCCAGATCCATGTTAGGATCATCAGGATCACCGAAATCCAACATGTCGCAGGAGGGCTGAGGGGTGTTGGTGGGGGTGCGCGTGACGGTGCGGGTGGGGGTGCGCGTGGGCGTGCGCGTGACGGTGGGGGTCAGGGTGACCGTGGGGGTCAGCGTGGTGGTGGGTGTCATGGTGACGCTGGGGGTGAAGGTCCACGTGGCCGCCTGGGCCACAGCGCCGGTGAGGCCGGTGACGCGCGAGGTGCGGAATTTTTCCACGATGCCTTCGCGTTCGGAGGTCAACAGCAGGGTGGGCCACCAGGAGCTGAGGAAGGGAGTGATGAGGGTGTGGCGGTAGGTGAGGACGATGCGCACGCGGTCGCCTGGGCCGCCAGCGTCGTCTACATAGCGGACAATGGAGTTGCCGTCATCGTCCACCAGTTCGCAGTAGGTAGGAAAGCGGTAGAGAGCCTGTTTGTCGGCGGGCAGCGGGTTGGGGGCGTAGGGGTTCAGGTAGAAGGCGTTGCTGTTAAAGCGAAAGCTGCCGCCGTCATCGCTGAAGGGGTTATAGTCGTCAATGGAGTAAACGCGGTTGGAGCAGGATGAGATGTTGAAATAGCCGGGTTGGCTGGGGTCGCCGCGGAAATTCGTGCAAGGCACAGTGTTGCCGGAACCGTCGGTGCAGGTTTTGGTGGCGCCGTAAGCCCCATTCAGGAAACCCAGGTAGTCGCCGGAAACGGCGGTGTCGGGGCTCCAGGCGATGCCGGTGGCTCCGGAGATGGTGGCGTCGCGCATAGAGGGCAAGCGCGCCCAGTCAATCAGGCGGTTGGTCAGTTCTTCGGCGTGGGGTACATCCTGACCGGCTTTGGGATGACCGACGGGATATTTATCGGGGACCTTGCAGTTCAGGCTGCCGTCCAGGCCGTCTTCGGTCTCCAGCCCCAGGGCCGCGGCGGCCTCATTGCAGTATTCGGGGTTGTAACTGCCGGTCACGGCGTAGCGTACGCCAAAGCGGGCGCCGTTTTCCAGAGCCAGCCAGGCCTGAAGCAGACGGCCAAACTCAATGGTCCCGAAGGTGAGCAGCAGCAAAATCGGCAGAGCCAGGGCGAATTCCACCATACCCTGAGCGGGGCGGGAGCGGTAGCGGTTTTGCAGCTTGAGAAAGGCTTTTTGAATTGGGGGCATATGACCCTCCCTCTTAGTCCGTGATCCGGGTGTAAATACGGCTGGCGATATCTTCGAAGATCTCTTGCAGCTCGTAGCTGGTGTCCGCAAAGTAGTACTGCCCGCAGTCGCGAGTGGGGTTATTGGCATAGGGCGCGCAGGGGTCGGTGGTGCGGTCGCCGTCATCCCCCACAGCGGCCAGGTAGCGCAGCAGGTCTGCGCCGCTGCTGGCCGCGCCCAGGCCAATGGAATAGATGGCGATGTCGTTGCCCGCCGGTTCAGTCAATTTTGTCGAGCGGGTCAGGGCGGCCTCATCGGTCATGTCCAGGGCGTAATCGTACACGCTGTAGCGTTTTTGCAGGGTGTTGGGCGTCCAGGTATCGCCGATCCAGGTCGTATCATCCGGGCAGGTCTCTTCTTCGTGATCCACACAGTAGCGGGTGGATTTGAAGTTATCCTGGCAGGCGGAACACCAGTAGCCGTCTGTGGCGGTGCCGTCCTCGGCACCAACACCGAAGTCTTTGACGCAGGGGCCGTACAGGCGGCCGGTGCAGAAGCCCATCGGGAACCAGGAGGGGATGACATCCTCGCCGTTCAGCTCACCCGCGTTGACGTGTGTGTCGGAGAGGTTGACGGCTCCATCCGAGAGCAGCACCATGACCCACACCGAGCTGGGCCGGCCGGTTTGGCGCAGCACATTGGCTGCCACGCGGATGCCGCAGCCGGTGCAGGTGGACAGGGGCGAAAGGGTAACCGACAATGGCCCAGCGCCGTCAGGGTCGTTGGCCGTCAGCCAGGCCCCCGAGGTGTCGTGGTCGTACTGGGTCCATTTGCCGTTGCGGTCCCAGTCGTAGGCGTCCAATTTATCGTCACGGTCGCAGGGTACACCGCCCCAGCCAAAGGGGTCGGGGGCGCCTTCGCCGCCGGGAACCACGGCTGGGTTGCCGGTTTGCCACCAGCGGTCGTCCAGGTAGTGTTCTTCGGGCGGGCCAAATTCGGTGCCGTCATTGGCGGTGAAGTTGGGGCAGGTGTAGCCCACCACGGCGGGGTTATCATAGTCCGCGCCGTCTCCGTCGCGGTCTTCGGGATTCGACAGGTTCACGCGGCCCGGGTTTTTCCAGGTATCCCACAGGCGATTGTAGGGCGGATCGTCGTGCAAGGCAATGGCGCCGATGGCCCGCTTGACGGCAGTCATGTCGTAGGTGTCGGCGATGGGAACCTGATAGGCGACCTGGTCGAAGGTGACCACGGATACACTATCGTAGCCGTCGTAGAGGGTGTCCACCAGCTTGATGGCGGCCTTCTTGGCCTGGATCAGCGGGGCGCAGTTGCCCACAATGGGGATGGCTGCCGTGGCAGGGTTATCGTCATCATCGTAAGTTTCGGTGTTGGCGTTGCAGCCGGCGGGGTTAAAGTCGTTGACGATGTAACCGGGGGTATCAACGCCCATTGATTCGGAGATGTCCAGCACGATCAGGAGGTCCACGGGAGCGGCTTCAGAGATGGCGTTGGTGGTCAGGTCCACCGATTCAAAGCCGAGCAGGGAGAGGAAGTAGAAGGGGGCCTTCATGCTGGCGTCCACCCAAACGAATTTGCGCGGGCTTTCGCCGTTGGCGGTATCGGGGCAGCGGGCAAAGAATTGGGGAACGTTGGTTTGCAGGTCAGCATCGCGAGCCCCATCGCCGTCGTTGTCACAGATGTACACGTTGAGGGTGATACGGTCCAGATCTACCTGGTGGACGATGAGCACCTGGCGGGCGGAATCTTCCATCTGCTCGCGGGTGTAGCCTTTTTTAAAGTCGTTGGCAGCAGCCACTGAGGCCGCATCCACAGCGCGCTTGAGCTGACCGTACGTCACATAGATGGCGCCGGCGTCTACGGCCAGGCCGATGAAGAAGATAAGGGCCAGCAGAGAAACCGCAAACACGACCAACACCTGGGCGCGGTCGGTGCGTTCTGAAAGGCGGCGGATGAGTGGGCTAGGGCCGCGGCGTTGGGGTCGGCGCAGCCGAAGGGAGCGGCATAAGCGTGTAAGCATGAATCCTCACCGGGTTAGGGATGAATTCGGTGACCACGGGCAAAGCCAGCACCTGGTCGTAACAATAATAAAATTCTACGGCGACATAGCCTTTGTTGCCGCGGGCCAGAGGGCCGCGCGACAGGGCATCGTTGACCACGTTGTAATCCACATGGGGGGTGGTGCGGGTCAGATTGCCCTGGCAGTCGTATTTCCAATTGCTGTTGTGGGCGGTATCGCTGTCGTTGTCGGAGAAAGCCCAATAACCGTTGCGTTCCACGCCGTTATCGGCCACGCCATCTGGCTGGGGCCAGGTGTTGGAGACGATGTGGCCTGTGCCGCGGAATTCAATGGTATAGACCGAGATGACAATGTCATCGGTGGCGGGGTTGAAGCGCACATAGGAGTTGACGCCGTTGCACCAGCGGTCGGTGGGACCGGTGCAGTTCGGGGAACCCTGTGGGGGTGAGAAGATGCAGGAGGTCTGGTAGTAGAAATGGAAGGGGGGTTCCACTGTGATCGTACCGCCGTGCCCATCGTCCATGGTCACTTTAGGGCGGCAGTCTGCGCTGGGCAGATAGCCTAAGACTTCGTAGTCGCGTAGGGATGCAAAGCGGGCGGCCTCGCGGGTCATATCCAAAATGTCGAGGTAGCGCCCGATGAAGATGACCACTTCCATCATGCCCAGCAGCATCAGGATGAGCACAGGGATGATCAACGCCAGCTCAACAAATGACTGCGCGCGCGCGGCGCGTTGGGCGGGCGGCCCCGCGGGGGGGCGAAGACGGTTTGTGAAAGATGAAAAAAGATTAAACTTCTTCATGGTTAGACTTTACAACAGGGGCAGTGAAAAGTCAATTAATCGGCGGGAAGCCGGGGAAAACTGTCAGGTCAACGCGACTCTTTTGTAACCAAATTTAGACAATGCTGCGGGGTGAAAAATTGCGGTTAACCGCAAAAAAATGCGGGTTTTAACGGCTTGTCATCGATCCCAAAAGGGGGATACTGGAAGCATAAATAGAACATATATTCTGAATAAAACATGACTCGAACCCCCTCTTCCTCCCCCAGCCGTCGGCGCGGCTCCAACCCCGCGCCCAACCCAACTGCCGGATTGAGCGCTGAGATCGAACAGCTGCGGCAGCTGATTCAACGCGCGCTGGCAGAGGCAGATAACGACGCTGACCCGCGCGAGCTGCTTCAGCGGCTGAACGCGATCAGCCTGGCGATTCAGCGTTTGGGGAATTTGCTGCAGGTGGAGCGGAAGC
The DNA here is from genome assembly GCA_029975215.1 of Levilinea sp. Classification (GTDB taxonomy): domain Bacteria; phylum Chloroflexota; class Anaerolineae; order Anaerolineales; family Anaerolineaceae; genus Levilinea. The sequence continues at coordinate 56,363 of JARKPO010000064.1, read as the reverse complement.
TGCGCCCGGAGGAGGATGAATCTTCGGCGCTGCAGCGGGCCATCAGTCAGGCCCTGGAGGAAATCCGCGGTGAACTGCGGCAGCGGTAGTCCGCAACACGCCTGCGCAGGCGGGCGGCGGAAGGCCGGACGGCAGCGTCCCTGGCACAGGTCGGGAGGGCACCACCCGCCGCAGGGCAAAGCGCTGGGCGGTCCACGGAACGAGCGAAGAACGGCAGCGGGCGCATCACCCTTCAATGGGAACCGGCGGCCCGTGCCTCCCCTGGGCCTACCCCAGGCTGCCGTCCGGCCGGTTTTTTTATGGGAGGGTGAATGGAAGATTATCAGGCGCAGCTCATCGCCGAGCAGCTCAAGCACGCCATTCATTTATTGCAGTCGGATTTAGAGGCGCTGCGGGCGCAGCAGGCCCACGACCGCGAGATGACTCAGCTGCGGCTGACCAGCCTGGAGACCACCACCCAGGATCATGAGAGCCGGCTGCGCAGTGCCACGGATGGGGTGACGCAGTTCAAGATGTGGACGGGGCTGGCTTCGGGCGGGTCGTCCTTGGCGGCATTGGCGGCGCTGCTGCGTTCGTTTTTATCGGGCGCGCCGTGATTTGGCTGCGCGCGGGCAGGATGCGGAATGGGCACAGCGGTTGGCGGACGGCCTGCGCGACCCGTGCTGGTGTGCGCTGGCCCTGGGTGGGGTGCGGCTGCGCAGCTATCAGGCTGAGGTGGCGCGGGCGGTGGTGCGCTCGGTGTTTGAGGGACGGGGATTGTCGCTGGCGGTCATGTTCCCGCGCCAGTCGGGAAAAAATGAGGTGCAGGCGCAAATTGAGGCCTATTTGCTGATGGTGCTGTCAGACCGACCCAGTGAACTGGTGAAGGTTTCACCCACACTGCGCCCCCAGGCGCTGACGGCCATGCGCCGCCTGGAGCGGGCTTTGGAGGCCAATGTGCGCCTGCGAGGGCGCTGGCGGCGGGAGCCGGGCGGTGTGTACCGCGTGGGGCAGGCGCGCATGACCTTCCTTTCGGGCGCGCCCACCAGTCACATTGTGGGGGCCACTGCCAGCACCCTGCTGGAGGTGGATGAGGCCCAGGGGGTCTCCATTGAGAAGTACGACCGCGAGATTGCCCCCATGGCGGCTTCCACCCAGGCCACGCGCGTGTTTTGGGGCACAGCCTGGACCAGCCAGACACTGTTGGCGCGGGAACTGCGCGCGGCGCGGGCTTTGGAAGCCCAGGATCAGCAGCGGCGGGCCTTTGTGGTGGACGGCGAAGCGGTGGCGCGCGAGGTGCCGCGCTATGGAGCCTTTTTGCAGGAGCAGATCCGCCGCCTGGGGCGGGATCACCCCGTGGTGCGCACCCAGTATTTCTGCGAAGAGCTGGACGCGGAGAGCGGCATGTTCCCGGCGCAGCGCGTGGGGATGATGCGCGGGGGGCACGCGGCTCTGGAGGCCCCGCGCAGTGGGGAGATCTACGCCTTTTTGCTGGATGTAGGCGGCGAGGAGGAACAGCCCAACCCGCTGGCAGGCCCGGGGGCGGCGGGCGGGCGGCGCGACAGCACAGCTTTGAGCGTGGTGCGTGTGAACCCCGAAAGCTGTGCCGACCCCGGGGTGCGCGCCCCTCGTTACGAACTGGTACGGCGGCAGGTGTGGACGGGGACGGCCCACACAGAGCTGTTCGCGGCCCTGGCGGGCCTGGCAGGGCTGTGGCAGCCGCGCTGGTGGGTAGTGGACGCCACCGGTGTAGGGGCGGGGCTGGCTTCGTTTTTAGAAAAGGCCTTTCCGGGGCGGGTGGTGCGCTTTGTGTTCACGGCGGCCAGCAAAAGCCGCCTGGGTTGGCAGTTTTTGGCTCTGGTGGATTCAGGCCGCTGGCGCGAACCGGCCTTGCTGACTCCCCAGCAGGCCGCCTGGCAGGAGTTGTTCTTCCGGCAGCTCAGCCTGGTGCAGTACCAGGCCCTGGACGGCCCCGGGCGGCTGCTGCGCTGGGGTGTGCCGGACGGCAGCCGCGACCCGCACACTGGCCAAACTGCCCACGACGACCTGGTGCTCTCGGCCGCCCTGGCGGCTGTGTTGGACGAGCGCCCGTGGACGCCCGCGGGCGAGACCTTGATTGTGCCAGGGGTGGATCCCCTAAAGGAGATGGACGATGGCTTTTGATTGGCTGCAGAAACGCTTTTCCCGCCGCCGGGCACAGCTTCGGCGGGTGGAGGAGGATAACAGCCTGACGGTGGGGGCAAGCACGCTGTGGGCGCATCATGAAGGCCCGCGCGACCGTTGGCCCAGCGACCGCGGGCAGCTGCTGGCGGATGCGCTGGAGGCCTGGCGGGTGAACCCGCTGGCGCGGCGCATGGTGGGGCTGACCACCCAATACGTGACCGGTTCGGGTATTCAGGTGCGCTGCGCCCACGCGCCCACCCAGGAATTTCTACGCTTCTTTTGGGAACACCCGCTCAACCGCATGGCCGTGCGCACGGCGGAATGGTGTGATGAGCTGACGCGCACGGGTAACCTGTTTGTGCTGGTGTCCAGCGATGCAGCCGGGATGAGCTATGTGCGCGCGGTGCCGGCGGACCAGGTCGAGCGTATTCAGAGCGCGGAAAATGACGTGGAGCAGGAACTGGCTTTTTGGCCGCGGCCCACGCTGGATCAGCCCGACCCTCAGCCGTGGATGGGGCGCGGGGCGGATCAACCAACGGTCATGCTGCATTATGCCATCAACCGCCCAGCGGGGGCACAGTGGGGCGAGAGCGATTTGGGGCCGGTGCTGCGCTGGCTGTCGCGCTACGGGAACTGGCTGGAAGACCGCGCCCGGCTGAACCGCTTTCGCAATGCCTTTCTGTACGTGGTGCGCACCCGTTTCAGCCAGCCGCTGGAACGCAGCGCTCGCCAACAGGCGCTGAACGCCAACCCTCCGGGGGCTGGGGCCATTTTAGTGACGGACGAGAACGAAGAATGGAGCGTGTTGGCCCCCAAGCTGGAGAGCGCGGACGCCAATACGGACGGGCTGGCGCTGAAGAAGATGATCGCGGCTGGTGCGGGGCTTCCGCTGCACTTTTTGGCCGAGCCGGAAAGCAGCACGCGCACCACCGCTGAGGCGGCCGGCGGGCCGACCTACCGCCACTTTGAGCAGCGCCAGCGCTTTTTCTTGTGGATGCTGGGGGATGTGCTGCGTTTTGTGGTGGGGCGGCGGGCGGCCGTGGACCGGCAGCTTGACCCCGGCGCAGCGATTCAAGTGCTGGGCAGCGACATTTCGGCGCGTGACAACGTGTCTTTGGGGCTGGCAGCGGTTAACGCCCTCAACGCCCTGTGCGAACTGCGCGACCGGCAGCTAATTGACGACGCCGAGCTGCTGCGACTGACCTATAAATTCGCGGGGGAAAGCGTGGATGTGGAGCAGATGCTGGCGCGTGGGCGCAGCGCAGGCAGCGGCCCCGGCAGCCGCCCGACGCCGGCGCGTAAGCCCATTTCCACGGTGGATTTGGAGAACGGTGAGACGAAGAGGTGAAAGGAGGCAAATGAATCGGGAACATCGGGTGCGGTTGGCCGCTGCGGCGGCAGCCCCACAGGGTGAAGCTGGGAAGGGTTTTGACATCCTGGCCATCACTGCGGGGACGGGCAACGGCTGGCAGTTTCCGGCGGGGGTGCTGGAGGAATCCCTGCCGTGTTGGGAAGGGGTGGGCTGTTTTGTAGATCACCACCCCTGGGGTGGGTCGGTGCGCGACCTGGCGGGGGTGTGCCGCCAGCCGCAGTGGGACACCCAGGCCCAGGGGGTGCGGCTGAGTTTGCAGGCAATGGGTCCCAGCGGGCCGCTGCTGGCGGCTTTGGGGCGTGAGATGCTCACGGCGGCAGGCGGGCCGCTGCGGGTGGGCTTTTCGGCGGACGTGCTCTTTCAGGCCCAGGGGCGGCGCGTGGAAAAGATTGTGAAGGTGCTGTCGGTGGACCTGGTGGTGGACCCGGCGCGCGGCGGCCGGTTTGTGCGCGAATGGAATCAGAGCAGCAGAGGAGAGAGGATGAACGAAGCATTTGAAACGGAAGGTAACCCCACCCCGCAGACCGAGAACAGCGCGGAGAGGGCGCTGTGCGCGGCGCTGCTGGAGGCCAGTCTGCAGGCCAGCCGGCTGCCCGCTGCGGCGGCAGAACAGGTGCGGCGGCAGTTCGCCGGGCAGGTGTTTGCGCCGGACGCGCTGCAGCAGTCGCTGGATGAGGCCCGCCAACTGGTGAGCGCGCTGACCGGCGGGCTGAACGTGCAGGGGCCGGGGCGGGTGAACGGCATGTTCAGCAGCGAAGATCAACTGCAGGCGGCCGTGGACGATCTGCTGGGGGCCCCACGCGAGGCAGGCATGCAGGGGCTGCGCGCCGCGCGGTTGAGCGGCATCCGCGAGCTGTATTTGCTGCTGACCGGCGACGAGGACCTGCACGGGGGGTACGACCCCCAGCGGGTGCGGCTGGCCACCACGGCCGATTTTTCGGGCCTGGTGAAAAACGCCCTGAACAAAGTTATTGCCAACCGCTGGGAAGAGCTGGGCCGGGCGGGCTACAACTGGTGGCAGAAGGTGGCCTGGGTGGAGCATTTTAACAGCCTGCAAGCCATCACCGGTACACTGATGGGCACGGTGGGCAGCCTGCCGCAGGTAGAAGAAGGTGACCCCTACACCGAGCTGCAAGTGGGCGACAGCGCCGAGACGACCCAATTTATGAAATTCGGCGGCTATATTCCCCTGACCCTGGAATTGATTGACCGCGACGAGACGCGCAAGCTGCGCGCTTATCCACGGGAACTGGCCGCGGCCGGACTGCGCAAGATCAGCGAGCTGGTGGCAGCGGTGTTCACCGCCAACAACGGGGTGGGACCGACGATGAGCGACAGCGGAACCTTGTTTAACGCCACGGCGGTAGCCACGGCCGGCGGGCACGCCAATCTGAGCACTGCGGCTCTTTCGGCGGCGGCCTGGGATCAGGTGTGCCGGTGTGTGTACGAACAGCCTATGCTGGTGAAGAACAGCGACACGCTGCGCGCCTCCGGGCCGCAGATGGGCATTAACCCGCGCTATTTGCTGGTGCCGCGCGCCTTGCAGTTGACCGCCAAGAAAATCCTTTACCCCACATTGGAAAACGCGGCCAACATCACCAGTGAAAACCAGCAGCAAGGCCAGCCGGGGGATGTGGTTACCGTGCCGGAGTGGACGGATGCCACCAATTGGGCCGCGGTCTGCGATCCGCGGGTGGTACCGGCCATTTTCGTGGGCGAGCGCTTTGGGCTGATGCCGGAGGTGTTCCTGGCGGGCAGTGAAACCAGCCCGGCGGTCTTTACCCACGATGAACACCGCCTGAAAGTACGCCATTTTCTGGCGGTGTGGGTGAATGATTACCGTCCGCTGCATAAGTGCAACGTGGCGGGTTAGACGGCCCGAAGTGCATACGAGGAAGGAGCAGGGTAGATGGACTTTGAGAGCTTGTTGAGCCTGTTGGCTTCGCTGAGCGGGCTGGGGGCTTTGATCGCCGCGCTGGTGAATGTGCTGAAGACGGCCGGGTGGGTTCAGGACGGTCAGGCGGGGACGGTTTCGGCGGGGTTGAATCTGGCGGCACTGACGATGCTGTTGGCACTGGGGGTGCTGCGGCCCGAATTTGACCTGGGCGCGGCGGACCGACTGGCAGGGCAACTGGCGGGGGTGCTGAGCACGGTGTTTGCCTTTGTGTGGCAGTTGGGGGCGGCGCGATGGAGCCACCGCCTGGTGCTGCGCGGGCTGCCGTGGGTGGGCAAGAGCTTTTCGTAGGTTGGGGCGGGGCGGCGGGGGCAATTGGGGTTGGCCCCCGCCGCGGCCCCCAAGGAGGCAGGATGGGCGAACGACGAAAACCACAGGAGGCGCGGGAAGAGGCTGCCTGGTTGGCAGCGCGGCTGATGGGGGCAGAACCCCTGGCGGCTGGCTGGCGGCCGGACGGCAGCCTGGCGGTCATTGGCGCGGATGGGCGCAAGTGGATGTTTGTGCGGCGGGCGGACTGCGGCTGGGAGCGGCGGCCATGAATCGGGCGGCGATGCACGCGCGCCTGTTGGACTGGCTGGGCGACCCGCAGGGGGTGCGCTTTTCACCTCAGCAGTTGGATGCAGCCCTGCGCAGCGCATTGGATGAGATTGCCGAGGCCGCCCCCGACAGCGCCGAGGGTACGCTGGTGTGTGCGGCGGGGCGCGAACAGGTGATCAGCACGGCAGTGGGGTTTGAGCGCGTTCGGCGGGTGCTGGCGGCGGCATATCCCGCGTTGGATGGGCAGGCTTGCGATTTGCGCGTACCGTTTCGCAGCTTCTGGCGCGGGGGCGCGCTGGTGGTGCGGCTGGGGGGCAGCCGGATTCCCCAGGCGGGTGAAAACCTGCGCGTTTGGGCGCTTTTGGGCCACTGCCTGGAGGGATTGGACGGGGCGGACCGCACCAGTTTGCCCGCCTGCCGTGAGGAACTGCTGACCCTGGGGGCTGCCGGCCTGGCGGCGCAGGTGCGGGCCAACGCCCTGACCGAAAGTTACGGCGAGCGCACCCCGGCGGGTGAGTGGCTGGCGCTGGGCAAACAGCGCCTGGCGGAATTTCGCGAGAAGCTGGCGGGACTGCGGGCGGGCGGGGGAACCTTGCCGCGGGCGGGCTGGCGATTGGACCGGTGGGATGATGGCAACGGTTGGCGTTGACTGCGATTTGGCCTTGTTTCACACGGCGGTGCAGGGCGGCGAGGCCCTGGGGCTGATCGTGGAGCCGCGCCCCCGCAGCGGCCCGGCGGTTTCGCTGCATTTTGAAGCCTACCCCGATGCCCTGGGGCAGCTGCAGGCCGTGCGGCACATCTGGTTCACGGTGCTGCTGGCGGACGACTTGCGCAACCCTGACGGCACGCCCCACGGCGTTCCGGCGGCGGAGATGCGCGCGGGGCTGTATGCGCGCCTGAGCCAGCACACCGAGATCGGGCTGGTGACGCGCCTGGGGACTTTTACCGGCCTGCGTTCCAGCGGGCATATTTTGATTGAGAACATTTACCCGGGCTTTAGCACGGCGCTGGTGCAGCTGAGCAGCGACGGGGGCAGTTTTCAGCCCATCCCCTACGCAGTGTACGCCGATTCGCTGTGGGTGGATGCGGCCCTGTACCACGGTGGGCGCACCTGGGACAATTCGTATTGGAGGAGTTGAGCCATGACCTATCCGCTTTCCAACCCGGTGAGCGCGGGGCAGCCTACCGCAGCCCAGCAGTACAACGATCTGCGTGCCGACGCTCTGTTTTGGGGCCGTTCACCCGCTGACAGCCTGGCAGTGGGCGCGCTTTTGGGGCGCTATCAGTCCCATGTGTGCCTGGAGACGCTGGGCAGCAGCCGAGTGCGTGTGCCGGCCTCGCCGGAGGCCCCGGCAGCCCTGGTGGTGGACGGCTGTATGCTGGTCAATACCCAGGCGGCAGATCTGGCGGCGGGGCTGGCCCCCAGCGGCGCGGCGGGTGTCTGGTATGTCTTTGCGGTGCGCACGCCGGGGAGCACGAGCTTCAGTTTGGATGTGAACACCTCGGCGGGGGAATCCAGCGGACGGCGGCGCATTGGGCGCCTGTATTGGGACGGCAGCCAGATACTGCCCGCTTCGATACGCACCGAGGCAGTGGAAGACGCGCTGACAGCGGGGCAGGTGCTCTACCCGCTGGTGTGTGAGGGGCGGCTGAGCCTGGTGAGCGGCACACCCGTGACCACGGGGGACGTATCGGGGGCGGTGGTGTATTTTTGCCCTTATCTGGGCAGCCGCGCGGCCCTGTATACCCCTGGCGTGGGCTGGGGTCTGCACAGCTTTAATGAAATCAGCCTGCCGCTGGCGGGCCTGAGCGGCGGGGTGAATTACGATGTATTCCTGCGTGAGGATGCGGGCGGTTTGGCGCTGGAGCTGGGGGCCTGGGCCAGCAGCACAGCGCGGGCCGCGCCGCTGGGAACGCAGGACGGTGTGTGGGTGGCGGGCGGCGCGCCGCACAAACGGTACCTGGGCACGCTGCGGCTGTACACGCAGGGTCTGTGCGTGGACAGCGACGAGCGGCGCTTCTTGTGGAACTGCGCCAACCGGCTGCCGCGACGGCTGCGCATGGCGGACACGACCGATTCATGGGTGTACACCAGCAGCACCTGGCGGGGTTGGAACAACAGCAGCAGCAACCGTGTGCAGTTTGTGGTGGGGCTGGATGAGGTGGAGGTGCGGGCGCGATTTCAGGCGGTGGTGAAGGCCTCGGCGCGCGGCGGCGCGGTGGGCATCGGGCTGGACAATTCCTCCAGCAATCAGGCTGATAGTGTGGGCAGCTACGCCACCCTGGAAAGCCTGACGGCGGCCCAGTATTGGGGCTACCCGGGGGCGGGCTTTCATTACCTGCAAATGCTGGAGGCGGGTTTGGGTTCGTCGCCCTCCGTGACCTTCTTTGGAGACGCGGGCGGGGGCATGCTCTCCTCGTTGGAAGGCTGGCTGATGGGGTAGGGGGCTGGCGCGGGCTGGGGTTGGCGCGGCGGTCAGCCCCAGCCCGCGTTCACGGGGGCAATGAACTGCAAGGTACCTTAGAAATCTGTAAACTCCCTGAACAGGTTCTTCATGTACAATACTGATATGCGGCGGTTTTTGGGCATACCGGCCGTTGAGTCGGTTATGCCAGAGGAGGAAAGCGTATGGAGTTATCCCAAATCCTGAGGACGGTGAAGCGCACAGCGGCAACCCTGCTGGCGGCGGGGCTGGTGTTGATGGGCGTGACCGCGGCTTCCGCAGATGACCTTCCAGCCCTGACCAAAGGGATCTCCGTCAGCTTCCAAAATGAGTACGGCGACAAACCTTCGGGGTTTGCCAGCACCAGCTATTACGCGCGCTATATCGCCTTTCACACCGCGGCTACCAACCTGCTGCTGCCCACCGGTTCGCCTGACCCAGATTTTATTTCAGACATCTTTTTGCGCGCCATCATCCCAGGGGAAGGCGGCGTCCCTGTTGAGACCATTCAAAAGCTCACCCAAAACGCAGATAGAAACTCAGAGTATCCCTATGTGGTCGGCGACCAGAATGCCGATTGGGACGGGCGCTATATCCTTTTCCAATCCTACGCTACCAATCTGGTGGCGGGGGATAGCAACGGAAAACGGGATGTGTTCCTGTACGACCGCCTGGCCCCGCCAGAAAACAGGATCACGCTGGTGTCGGCGGGGGTGGGCGGCGCCCCGGCCAATAACCACAGCGGCTCTGGGCCGAATTCGAAATTCCCGCCGAATCTCGTGTATCCGGTGCACAGCGCGGGTGTGGCCTATGTGCAGTACATCGAAGAAGACCCCGGCCAGCCGGGGGTGTTCACCCCGCATCCCTACGTGCTGTTTGAATCGCTGGCGGGCAACCTGGTGGAAGGTCTGAATGTGCCTGCTGGCCGGCAGCATATTTATATGCGCGATGTGGCCGCGGGGACAACCTCCCTGGTTTCACAGCGGGCCGATGGGCTGGCGCCTGCCAACGGTGATTCGCTGGCCCCTGCGGTGACGCCTGACGGACGCTTTGTGGCCTTTGTCTCCAATGCCACCAACTTGGTGCCGGGGGTCAGTTCCGCGATGTACACGCAGATTTATTTGCTGGACCGCGACCTGGACAAAGACGGCGTGTATGATGAGTTCGGGGAAAGCGGTGCGACCAAGATGTATCTGGTGTCGCGCCAGGGCGGACGGCTGGACGGCGTGCCGGGTAACGGAAACTCGGGCAGCCCTTCGGTGGCGTACATGCCCGACCGCGAAACAGTGCGTGTAGCTTTCCATTCTTATGCAGACAATTTGATGACCCCCGAAATTGGGATTGATTCCAACCTGGTGTTGGATGTGTACGTGTACGAGCTGTACGGCGCGATTGAGGACAATAACGTGGGTATGTACCGCGTATCGGTCAACTCGATGGCAGAGGAGGCCAACGGACACTCGGTTACCCCGGTGATCAGCCCCAACGGCAAGGTGGTTGCATTTACTTCGTACGCAGACAACCTGGACGTCATGGACAACAACTTCAATTGTGAATGGAACTTTGGCGACCAGGTTGGTACCACCTGGAACTGCCCGGATGTGTTTGTGCATGAAATGGAATATTTGGACGCGCTCTATAACCCCACCTGGCGGGTGAGTGTGACCACGGCGGGCTTTGAATCGGCGAAAAACTCGGGATTGCCGTCTTTGAGCGGGTCGGGGCGCTTTGTCACCTTTTTATCTACGGGCGACCTCCTGTCCACCGGGCAACTGCTTAATGACATGCAGGTGTTCATGCGCGATCAGGGCACGCTGCCGGGCAACCCAAACATTCAGCCCAGCGCGGGCGATTTTTACGGATGGGTGAATCAGCCGATTTACGTAGAATTTACGGTGCGTTTCCTGGATGATCTGGAAATTGGCGACATCGCTCTGGCGGCGCCAGTGGGCACTGAACGGCCAGATCTGTTCACGATTGAATACGATAACTGCTCAAACCGGTTGTTCACCGGCGAGGAAGGGGCCAACCAGTGCAAATTGGTGGTGAAGTATGTGCCGCCGGACCGGAAAGAAAAGCGGGCGCGCATCATCATCTGGCTGCCGGAAGATGAACGCGGCGCGCTGTACCTGGGCTTGCGCGGCACCACGATTGTGCGCTATCTGCCTATGATCGCCCCGCTGCCGTAAGCGACTGGGTAAAGCTTAAAAATCGCCGCGGAGCCGAAAAGCTCCGCGGTTTGTTTTAAGGATGAGGTTGATTAGATGCCCAGGGCAGCGCGCAGAGCGGGCAAAGCGGCACGCACGGCCAAGGCGCGGTGGCTGAGCTGGTTTTTGCGCTCAGAGCTGATTTCGGCCATGGTGAGGCCCTCTTCGGGCAGCAGAAAGATGGGGTCGTAGCCAAAACCGCCCTCGCCGCGCTCTTCGGGGATGATTTCGCCCGGGCAGCTGCCCACATGATAGGACAGGGAGATTTCTGCGCCGGGGCGGGCGGGCGGAAGGGCCAGGGCCACTGTGCACACAAAGCGTGCAGCCCAGGGACGGGGGGCGCCGAGTTCAACCAGGCGGCGCAGCAGATAGGCGCGGCGGATGGGGCTGGTGAGGGGCTGACCAGCGGGCAGGTCGGGCGGGGCAAAGCGGGCGGAATGCAGCCCGGGCGCGCCTCCGAGGGCGGCCACCTCTAAGCCGGAATCATCGGCGAGGGTGATCAGGACGGACGACTGGCAGAAGGACAGGGCTTTGCGGGCGGCGTTTTCGGCGTAGGTTTCGCCGTCTTCCACCACATCCAGGTCGAGGCCCAGGTCTTGGGGCAGAAAAAGGGTTTCACCGCGCTGCCAGCGTACCTGGGGGAGCAAATCGGCGAGCAGATCCTGAATTTCGCTGAGTTTGCCGGGGTTGTTGCTGCCGATCAAGAGGGGGAGAGGCATGTGAAAAGCTCCATTTTTATGAAATTAATCTTAAAAACTTGACAACATTAAAACGGCATGATATAATAACATGCGACCTATTATATCCGATCTCATTTAAATAAATACGACCGCCTGTGACTACTTTAAAATACCCCTTGCGGGTCAACGTTGGCTTTTTAATCCACCAGACGATCGGCACCAGCCGAGATGTACAGTTCGAGTTCCCTCAACTCCAGTTGAATGACCTGGGCTTGAGCCAGTTTAAAGGTGTGGCGCGTTTTAGCCGCACGCCTCAGGGTATTCTGGCTCAGGGTGATTTTGAGGGGCAAACAACGGTTGAATGCGTGCGCTGTTTGACCGAATTTTTGCAGCCGCTGCACACTACCTTCAGCGAATTGTTCGCTTTTCATAATAAAGCGCTGACCGACTCGGGTTTAATTTTACCTGAAGACGGCAATATTGATCTTGGGCCGCTGGCGCGTGAGTATTTGCTCTTAGAAGTGCCGATTCGACCACTGTGCCGCGAGGACTGCCTCGGGCTGTGCGTGGAATGCGGGGCAGATTTAAACCAGGGTTTATGCGAGCACCAGGCTGCTAAATCTGCCCGGGCATAGACTCTCACCCCCCATGCACCGGTGATCGTGTCCAGGTCCTGAGAGCCAGATCAGGAGGGTATGTTGGCAAATCCAGGCAGGCGCAATCAAAATCACGAAATTCTGAACATGCTGCTGGAAAAAGCGGATGTTCAAGGCTATTTGACCACCGATGATTTGATTGAAGTGTATCCGGATATCACCCAGGATGCGGAACGGATGGAGGCCTTCGTGGTGATGCTGCGCCGCCGCGGGGTGGCAATTTTGGATCACGATGATTCGGGCTGCGGGGAGGAAGACGATCACCCCAGCGATTTGAACCCATTTGCGGATCTTTCCCCCATTTCCAGCGACGACACCATTGGGCTGTATCTAAAAGAGATGGCGCGCGTTTCGCTGCTGGGTGTGGACGAAGAAATTCAGCTGGCCCAGCGGATCGAAGCCGGGCGCGCGGCCCAAAAAGAACTGCAGAAAATGAACGGCAGCTGCCCCAAAGCTCGCCGTCAGGAGTTGGAAGAGCAGGTGCAGGATGGCAACCTGGCACGCGAACATTTGATTAAGGCCAATACCCGCCTGGTGGTGAGCATCGCCAAGCGCTATATGGGCCGCGGCGTGCCGTTTTTGGATTTGATTCAAGAGGGCAATTTGGGCCTGATGAAGGCCGTGGAAAAATACGAATATCAACGCGGCTTCCGTTTTTCCACGTACGCCACCTGGTGGATCCGCCAGACGATCACGCGGGCCATTGCCGATCAGGGGCGCACCATTCGTGTGCCGGTGCATATGGTGGACCGCATTCGCCTGCTGTATAAGACCTCGCACGAGATGGAGCAGAAGCTGGGGCGAGTCCCGACCACGGATGAGCTGGCTGAAGCCATCGGTTCGCCGACTTCCAAAGTGGAATGGATGATGCGGGTGTCGTGGCTGCCGCTCTCGTTGGAAAGCCCCATCAACGGGGATGACGAAGACGTGGAACTGGGCATGTTTGTGGAAGACGATATCACCCCTTCGCCGATCCAAAGCGCGTACACCAAACTGCTGCGTGAGAAAGTGGAGGCGGTGTTGGATACCCTGCCGCCGCGCGAGGCGCGCATTTTGCGCATGCGCTTTGGGCTGGAAAATGGGCGCAGCTACACCCTGGAAGAAGTGGGACAGAAATTTGGCCTCACGCGCGAGCGCATCCGTCAAATTGAGAGCAAAGCGCTGCGCCGCCTGCGCCATCCGCGCCGCAGCCGCCAACTGCGCGAATACCTGTAAGGCTTCCCTCGCCTAAAAAAACGCCCGGAGCGTGCGGCTCAGGGCGTTTTGGTTTAATGGAACGGGGAAACCGCGGCTTACTGCCAGCCCACAGGTTCGATATGCACGTAGGCGCGGTCCACTTCGGGGATGGCTTCCAATCGGGCGACGACGGCATCTTCGATGGCGTGAGTATCTTTGAGCGGCAGGTTGGTGTCTACATTGATGTGCAAATCCACCACCAACTGCGGGCCGACGTACTCGGCCATGAGGTGGTGCACGGCCTGCACGCCGGGGATTTCGCGGGCAGCGGCGGCAATTTGCTGACGCACCTCTTCAGAGGCTCCTGCGCCGGTGAGGAATCCCAGGTTTTCGCGCACGGCCATGAAGGCGGCGCGGAGGATCCAGGCGGCCACCAGGAACCCGGCGATGGGGTCCGTGAGGGGGTGAATGAGGCTGGAGCCGAAGGCGCCGACAAAGGCGGCGATGGAGGTGAGCACATCCGAAAGGTTATCTTTGGCGGTGGTGGCCAGGGTGGGGCTGTGCAGACTGCGGGCCAGGGCGCGGATGCGCAGGAACATGAACACCTTGATCAGCGCACTGATGAGCAGTACCACGGCGGGCAGCCCCGCTTCTACCGCCAAACCGCCCATCTGGAAACGGATCAGCGCGGTGCGCGCGGCTTCGTAACCAGCCAGGCCCATGGAGAAGGCCACGCTGATGCCCACCAGCGGTTCAAAGCGGCTGTGCCCCTGGGGGTGAGAGAGGTCTGGGGGGCGTTGGGCCACCCACAACCCCAAGACCATCATCAGTGAGTAAAACACGTCCGAAACGGAATTGGCTGCGTCGGCATACAGAGCCACCGAGCCGGAGAAATAGGCGGCCAGCCCCTTGCCCACGGCCAACAGCAGGTTACCGCCCAGGGTCAAAATGAGAGCCTGGCGGTAGAGACGGCCTTGTTCAGGTTGGGGTTGGTAATCGCGGATCCAGCGCATAGAGAAACTCTTTTGAATGGGATAGGATGGACGCAAGAATGATACTACGAATTGATGATTCGCAGAAGTTTTTTTATACTGAGCGGTTTATTCCAGCCGCTGGCGGAGGGATTGAGCGGTGATTTGACCCAGACGGAAGATTGCGCTCTGAACTTCTTGGGGGGATAGGTCGGGCAGCCCGGCCCGGGGGTGGGGGTCCACATGTGCACCGCCGTCCTGATCGCACACGCGGCGGATCATCTGGCGCACGGTTAAACCGGCTGCGGCAGGCTGTTCCAGCCATTGGGCCAGGGGTAGGGGTGTGTGCGGTGGGGCGAGGGCGGGCAAGGCAAGATCTGGGAAGAGCTGCTCGGCCAGGGAGGTGTCTTCCCGGCGGTTATGGCGGCGGCTGGAATCGCACAGCAGCAGGCGCAGCTGCAGGGCGACGACGCGGTAAAAGACGACGGCACCGTTTTCCACCTGTTCCAGACTGGCGGTGAGGATATGCAGCGAGTCTTCCAGGTAGGCTTGCAGAACCTCGTTTTCGATACGGCTCAAACGGCGGCCTCCGCAGGGGTGGGTTCGGGTTGAGAACGCGAAAGGGTCATATGCAGCCCGCCGCGGGGGCGGATGGTGACCAGGGGGTCGGGGATGACGGCGGTGTGCGGGTCCGATTCCAGGCGGAAGCGCTGGGCGACCATGGCCAGGATAAGCTGGGCTTCAATTTGGGCGAAGTTGCTGCCGATGCACAGGCGCGGGCCGCCGCCAAAGGGGATGTAAGCGTAGCGCGGGCGGGCTTTTTCGGTGCTGGGCTCAAAGCGTTCGGGCAGAAACCGTTCCGGATCTGGCCAGTAGGCAGGGGAGCGCTGCAGCACGTAGGGGCTGAGGATGATGAGGGTACCGGGGGGCAGCGTGTGCCCGTCCAGATGATCTTCGGCCAGAGCTTTGCGCGTGATCAGCCAGGCGGGCGGGTACAGGCGCAGCGCCTCAGAAAAGACCCAGCCGGTGTAGGGCAGGTTGGGCAGATCGGCGGTGGTGGGCAGCCGCCCGCCCAACACGCTGTGCACCTCGTTTTCCAGGCGCTGACGGGCGCCGGGGTTGGCAGCCAGCAGGTGAAAAGTCCAGGTGAGGGCGCTGGCCACCGTTTCGTGCCCGGCGATGAGCAGGGTGATGACCTCATCGCGCACCTGACGTTCGCTCATGGGTTGGCCGGTCTCTTCATCGCGGGCCTTCATGAGCATGCCCAGCATATCCTCGCCGGGGTCGCCGGCTTCTCTGCGCGCGGCCATCAGGTCGTACACGGCGGCATCGAGGGTGCTGAGCGCGGCGCGGAAGCGCAGGTTGCGGCGGGTGGGCAAAAAGGCCGGCAGGCTGATGGGGTTGCGGGCGCGGTGGACGATGTGATCCAGGGTGGTGAGCACAGCGCTGGTGAGCGCGGGGGCCTGGCTGGAAAGGTCGATGCTGAAGAGGGCTTTGCCGACGATTTCCAGGGTGACCTGCATCATGTGCTGATCCACGTCAATGGATTGGCCGGTGGGCAGGTGGGTTTCCCAATGGTCCAGCAAGCGCTGCACGGCGGGGACGACGAAGCTGTCCAGCGCGGCCAGGCGCGGGCGGGAGAAGGCGGGCTGTTCCAGGCGGCGCTGGCGGAACCACAGGTCGCCGTCGCTGGTGAGCAGGCCGCGGCCGGTGATGCTGGACAGGGCATTGTATTGCACCGTATCTTTGGAATAATTGCGGGCGTTGTCCTGCAGGATGTGGCGCACGCCTTCGGGCTGGTTGACCAGGACTGCGGTGGTTGGCCCGGCCTGAAAGGAGACCAGGTCGCCGTAGGTTTGAACGCAGTCCATCAGGAACCCCAGCGTGTCGCTTTGCACACGCCGAAGCTGCCCGAGCAGTTGGCGGCTGTTAAGCCCTGGGATGGTGGTGGTGGCCATGAGTGTCCCTCCTGACACCGCTAGAAGAGTGGTTGAAAGCGCTTTGGGGAAGATTGGCGAGCCGCCCCACTCTTTTTGGGGGCGGGGCGGCTTTGAGCTTTACGGGTTGGGTGAGCTTAGTCCTCGTGGGAGAGGTAGGCTTCCATCATGATGAGGTTTTTCTCGCCCGCGCGCTGCACAACCGCCAGCAGGCGTTCCATGGTGGAGACTTCTTCGAGCTGCTCTTTGGTGAACCAATCCAGGAACTGCTGGGCGATGTAGTCTTTTTCTTCCACGGCGATGTCCATCAGGTGGTTGATGTTGGCGGTGACTTCCATTTCCCATTCCACCGACATCTTGAAGGTCTCTTCCGCGGATTTAAAATCGTACTTGGGGGCCGTCAGGGCGGGGATGCGAACTTCGCCGCCGGTTTCCAGGATATATTTGATGAATTTCAGAGCGTGTTCGCGTTCTTCTTCGGCCTGTTTGAAGAAGAAGGAGGCCAGTTTGGAAAGGGCCAGGCCGTCATAGTAGCAGGCGACCGCCAGGTAATTCATGGAGGCCTGAAATTCATGGCCAATCTGGGCGTTGATGGCGTCGTTGAGTTTTTTGCTGATTAACATGGGGGTTTCCTCCGCTGATACTAGAATAGATGCGGCCCAAACTGAGGCGCGCTTGAAGGTTCTGCAACAAAATGATTATAGCATGGGGGTGTCAGAATTCTGTTAATCCAGATGAGTTTTGTATAAGTTTAAGCTGGTTTGATTTGGGCTAGATGCGCTCATGTCTTCGCCTTTTGAGGGCGTGCCCGTACAAGGTGAGGAATCGCCTGGCTGCTTCGCATCCTTATCGCTTTCGTGGTTCGAAGACATGTTTTTTCACCGCCAAGGAGCAAAGAACGCCAAGAGGGCGGTTAAATCAACCTCTGTCCACGCGGCACGTTTGATGAAGCAATGTGCTCCCCCCATCCCACTTCGCGTGCTTAGGGCCTTCGCGGTTCTATATCATGGGGCGTCTTAAGCGCCGCTACCATGCGTTCGCGGTGACGGAATTGCAGGGAGATCAAGCCGACGGCGGTTTTTTGGCGGCGCGCGCCTGATGGGCCAGATACAACACCACCGACCCGGCCACAGCCGCATTCAGCGATTCAATTTTGCCCACCATCGGCAGGCACACCAATAAGTCACAGGAGCGCCGCACCAGATCGCGCATGCCTTCGCCTTCGCTGCCCACCACCAACGCCAATGGGCCGTCCAGGCGGACACGTTCCACCGCCTGAGCCTGAGGGCTGCCCTCCAACCCCACAGCCCAGGCCCCGGCTTTTTTGAGCGCCTCTAAACCCTGGGCCAGGTTGAGGGCCGCCACCAGCAAATGCTCGCTGGCCCCGGCCGAGGCGTGCACCACCGCGGGGGTCACGCTGGCGGCGCGGCGCAGGGGCATGAGCACCCCGTGTACACCCACAGCTTCGGCCGTACGCAGCAGGGTGCCCAGGTTCTGGGGGTTTTGCAGGGTGTCGAGCACCAGCACAAACAGCGGTTCTCCGCGCTGTTCGGCGCGGGCCAAAATTTCACTGAGGTCGCTGTAAGGATAGCCGCTGACCTCCAGCGCCAGCCCCTGATGGTTTTCGCCCAGGGAATCCAGCCGTTCGCGGCCAACCCGTTCGATGGGCACGCGGCGCTCTTCGGCCAGGCGCAGAATTTGAGCCAGGCGCCCTTTTTCTTCCGCCCCGCGGGCCACCTGCAAACGGAACAGGTCGCGGCGGCGGGCGGTGATGACTTCATAGACGGGGTTACGTCCGGTGATCCATTCTTTCATACAGCGGCCTCACAGAGGGACAAAAAGGGCCGAGGTGGGTTCTGCACACCCCGGCCCGTTCAGACGTTCAGGCGTTCCAGCGCCAGCGGGTTCCTTCTTTGCTGTCTTCCAAGACGACCCCCAAAGCGGCCAGACGGTCGCGGATCAGGTCGGAAAAAGCCCACTGTTTTTGCTTGCGCATCTCGGTGCGCAGTTCCACCAGCAAATCCACGAAGGGGTCGGCGCCTTGCGCGCCGCGCTGCTCTTCCTTCAGGGTCAGGCCTAACACCGCGGCCAGTTCGCGCAGTTTTGCCTGAGCGGGGGCCAATTCCTCATCGCGAGCGCCGTCCGCACGGGCCTGGTTGATGGAACGCACCAGCTCATACAGGCCCGCCACTGCACCGGCGGAGTTGAAATCATCATCCATGGATTCGATGAAGGTTGCCTGGGCGATTTCCATCTGTTTGGCCAACGCGTCCAATGTGCTTTGCGGCGCACCGGCGGCCCCTGGCAAGGCAGGCCGCAGGGCCGAGCGCAGCCGTTCGACGCCGCGTTCGGCGGTGGCAATGACTTCATCGTTAAAAGTCAGCGGGCCGCGGTAACTGGAGGTGAGCACCATCAGGCGCAGCGCATCGGCGGGGTGCTGGGCCAAAAAGTCTTCAATGGTCACTAAATTGCCCAGCGATTTGGACATTTTTTCGCCGCCCAACTGCAGCATGCCGTTGTGCACCCAGTAGCGAGCGAAAGGTTTGCCGGTCAGGCTTTCGGTCTGAGCAATTTCGTTTTCGTGGTGAGGGAAGATCAGGTCGTTTCCGCCGCCGTGGATGTCAATCTGTTCGCCCAGGTGGGTGAGGTTCATGGCAGAGCATTCGATGTGCCAACCGGGGCGCCCAGGGCCCCAGGGGCTGTCCCACGAGGGTTCGCCGGGGCGGGCGGACTTCCACAAGGCAAAGTCCATGGGGTCTTCCTTGCGGGAATCTACATCAATGCGCGCGCCAGCCTGCATATCCTCCAGCTTGCGCCCCGAAAGGCGGCCGTAATCTTCATCCTTGCGCACGCGGAAATACACGTCACCGTTAAGGGGGTAGGCATAGCCCTTGTCAATCAAATCCTGCACCATCTTGAGGATTTGGGGAATTTCCTGCGTGGCGCGCGGCTTGATGGTGGCGGGGAGGACATTCAGGTCGGCCAGGTTTTGCTCAAATTCGCGGATGTAGCCTTCGGCCAGCGCGAAGGGATCCACCTTCATCTCGTTGGCGCGCAGGATGATCTTGTCATCCACGTCGGTGAAGTTCATAGCGTGGCTCACCTGATAGCCGCGGTAATCCAGGTAGCGGCGGATGATGTCAAACACCAGGGCCGACATGGCATGGCCAACGTGGGCTTTGTTGTAGACGGTGGGGCCGCATACGTACATACGCACGTGGTTGGGTTCCAGAGTCTGGAACTCCTCTTTCTTGTGGGTCATGGTATTGTAGATACGCAAAGCCATGGATGGGTTCTCCTTAGCGCTCAGAAGAGCGTTGATCTTCGGGTCGAGCAAAAATCATACGGCCAGCGGCGGTCTGCAGGACTTTGGTGACCACCACGCCGATTTCTTTGTCCATATAATCGCGGCCGTTTTCGATGACGACCATCGTGCCGTCATCCATGTAACCGACGCCCTGGGCGTACTCCTTGCCTTCCTGGATGACGCGCACACTGAGCATTTCACCCGGAAGCAGGACGGATTTGACCGCGTTGGCCAGTTCGTTGACGTTCAGAACGGTCACGCCTTGCAGCTCGGCGATGCGGTTGAGGTTGTAATCGTTGGTCAGCACCGGACATTTGAGCTGGCGGGCGAGGATGACCAGTTTGTCATCCACCTCGCGCACGCCTTCTACATCAATGTCGCTCATGCGCACGGGGATGGTGGGCTCGCGCTGGAGCTGCGCCAGCACTTCCATGCCGCGGCGGCCGCGCTGGCGGCGCAGGCTGTCGGGTGAGTCGGCGATGTACTGCAGTTCGTTGAGTACAAAGCGCGGGATGAGCAGGGCCCCGGGCAGAAAGCCGGTGCGGGCGATATCGGCGATGCGGCCGTCAATGATCACGCTGGTGTCGAGCAGGATGGTGCGGCTGTCGGCCCAATTTGTTCCGCTGGGGGCTTCACCGGCTGATATCGCAGAGGCTGCAGCGCGACTGCCGGAAAGCTGTGAAGCCACCGCAAACAGGTCGTTTTGGCGCATGACAAACAGCCATACGCCGATGTACCCAAAAATCAGCACAGCGGCAAACGGCAATAGATCCCCAAATAACCCTGGCAAACGGGATAGGGGAAAAGACAGCAAAACGGCGATGACCAGACCCACAATGAGACCGGCGATGGCAGAAAACAAAGCCTGGGGCGAGATGCGTGCCAACAGGGCGCGCAGGGAGCGCATGGGGCGTGAGGTGATATAGGGGGTGAGAATTAGTCCGATGAGGGCGCCAACCAGGCCCACCGTGAAGGCGTACTGCTCCACAGTGAAGGTGGAAACCACAGAGTTGTTGTCTGCGGCGGCCTGACCAAGGAAGGATCCGACTGCTACTCCAATGATGGAAAAAACAATCATGCCAATTAAACGTAAAATGAATTCAGAGCTCATGATTCCTCCAAATATAGAAGAGATGTTAATGTGCGAAATAAATCGCCAACGATTGCGGTGTATGAGGATGATAGCACGGCTGGGATGGGAAGTCAAATCATTTGCATCGAGAGAGCCGCGTCTCATTGGAGGCTGAGGGCTGCGGCTGATCGATGTTTACAGCGAAGGTTCCGGGGACAAAAGGGACTGTGCCCCTATTCTCCCTCCATGCGGGGGCGGTACTGCAGTGCCTCGGCCAGATGCGCCGCGGTGATGGCTTCGCTGCCGGCCAGGTCTGCGATGGTGCGCGACAGCTTGAGTACACGGTGATAGGCGCGGGCCGAAAGCTGGAGCTGACGCATGGCCGATTTCATCAGCGCGCGGCTGCTTTCATCTAAAACACAGTACTGCCGCAGCTCCCCAGGCCCCATCTCGTTGTTGCAGGTGATGGCCGTGCCCTCAAAGCGCGCCCGCTGGCGTTCGCGAGCCGCCTCGACCCGTGCCTTAACCGCCGCGGAACTCTCCCCCAGGCGGGCATCGCTGAGCTTTTCGTATTCCACCCGCGGCACCTGAATGTGAATGTCAATGCGGTCCAACAGCGGCCCGGAGATGCGCTTTTGGTACTTGGTGACAACCCCCGGCGAACAGGTGCATGGCCGCAGCGGGTCGCCGTAATAACCGCAGGGGCAGGGGTTCATGGCCGCCACCAGCTGAAAATTGGCCGGGAAGGTCAGCGAACCCTGAGCGCGGCTGATGGTGACGATCTTGTCTTCCACCGGCTGGCGCAGCACCTCCAATACGCGCACACCAAATTCCGGCAGCTCATCCAGAAAGAGCACGCCGCGGTGTGCCAGGGAAATTTCGCCGGGATGGGGCCAATTGCCGCCGCCCACCAGCCCGGCGTGGCTGATGGTGTGGTGGGGGGCGCGGAAGGGGCGCGTGCGCACGAGGGGAACGCCCGCGGGCAGCTGGTCGGCCACCGAGTAGATGCGGGTCACATCCAGGGCTTCATCAATGCTCATGGATGGCAGAATGGCGGGCAGGGCGCGCGCCAGCAGGGTTTTGCCTGCTCCAGGGGGGCCCATCATGAGGATGTTATGCGCGCCCGCCGCGGCCACTTCCAGCGCGCGTTTGACGTGCTCCTGCCCCTTAATCTCGCGAAAATCCACCCCAACGAAGGACTCATCCGGGGCCTGCTCCACTGCCGGAATGGGCTGAATGCGTTCAAAGCCGCTCAGATGGCGCTGCAAATCGCCCAGGGATTGGACCGGAATCACTTCTAGATCGGGGATCAGGCCGGCTTCGGCGGCGTCGGCCTGCGGCACAAATACGCGGCGCATCCCCTGGCTGCGCGCCACCGCTGCCATGGGCAGCACTCCGCGCACATGCCGCACCGAGCCGTCCAGCGAAAGCTCGCCGATCACCAGGCTGTCCTCCAATTCACGCGGATCCACCTGTTCCGAGGCTGCCAGCACCCCCATGGCAATGGGCAAGTCGTAGGAGGGGCCTTCTTTGCGCACCGCTGCGGGGGCCAGATTGACGGTGACGCGCTTGCGCGGAAAAGACAGCCCAGCGTTTTTGATGGCCGCCTGCACGCGCTCGCGGCTCTCCTGTACAGCGGCGTCCGGCAGACCAACGATGACCATGCCCGGCAGGTTGGCCGAAGTGTCCACCTCTACTTCGACGATGACCCCCTCCAGACCGATGACGGCGCAAGAAAAGACGCGGGCAAGCATGAAATGAGTATAAAAGCGGCCTTACAGAAAGTCAAACGCTGCGGCGCGGCGGTTTTCGGGGATTGTTTTTTGATTTAACAGGTATATAATCACCCATTATTCGGTTGATTCAGGCAGGCAGATATGCACAGGCAGACGATTGCAGCAGTGGTGTTTCTATTGGTATTTCTGGCAGCTTGCGCCGCGCCCCCCACCGCCGCCCCCTCCGCGCCCCCCGCCCAACCCACCCCCACGCCCACACTCACTCTGCCGCCTGCGCCGCCTGCCGAAGCAAGCCCCACCCCGACCCAACCTACGCCCGCCCAACCCGCGCCGGATCTACCCACGCCGACCCCCACCCAACCCGCGCCCACCAGCCTGCCGCCCAAAGACTGCACGGATGTGGCCGCTTTCCTGGGGGATGTCACCATCCCGGACGGGACTGCGTTTAAGCAAAATGTGCCTTTTGTTAAAACCTGGCGCTTTCAGAACAAGGGAACCTGCACCTGGGGGGCCAATTATGCCGTGGTATTTCACTCCGGCGATCCGATGGGCGCGCTCTTCACCAACCCCCTGCCGCCTGCTGCGCCGGGAGAAGTGGTGGAAGTTTCGGTGAATATGGTTTCGCCCGCCAGCGGCGATGCTTTCACCGGCTTTTGGCAGTTCCAGGACCCCTACGGCACGCGCTTTGGTACCAACAGCGGCGGGCAGGATCTGTTTTGGGTCAAGATTGGGGTGAGCATCTATGATGAAAGCGGTGCGCCCGTGCCCGTGGTGGGCGGGGGCAGCCCGGTGACTTTGCCCGCGGGGTGCAGCCCGCAAACCGACACCCAGGCAGAAGCCAACTTGCTGAATTGGATCAACACCGCCCGCGCCGCCGAGGGGTTGGCTGCCCTGACGCGCCAAAGCGCGTTAGATGCCGCTGCTGCCGCACACAGCGCCGATATGGGCTGCAATCAATTTGTGGACCACACCGGCTCCAACGGCTCTACCTGGAACACGCGCATTCGCGATCAGGGCTACCAGGCTGCAGCCGCTGCGGAAAATATCTACGCGGGCGACCCGGCCTTTGGCGGCGGCGCGCAGGGGGCCTGGGATTGGTGGATGAACAGCCCCGTGCACCGCGGCAACATCCTCAGTAAGAAAGTGACCGAGGTCGGCATTGCCTTTGCCTATGTGCCCGGCAGCCCGTTCAAGGGTTATTACACCCTGGTGTTTGCCCGTCCCTGATTCACCCCCCTCGGCTGCATTGGCTGGGACTGCGCCATTTTTCAATCAATTTTGATTCAATTTTGATTGACATTTTTCATTTTGCGTTTGTATAATGAATGGGAAACCGGTATTTCAACTCAATACTCTCCGATTCTCTGATTCCGTCTCGGATAGGAGAACGATAGGGCATGAGGAGTAATTCTCATCGCCTGCCAGTGCGCAAAGGAGACCCCTCACTGCTGCGGAGCAGGGTCATTTTGTGCATTTTGCGCGCCCTGCCAGCTCAAAGGAGGTGCGCGTTTTTCATTCAGCTCGATTCAGCCCAGTTCACCCTAGTTTACCCATCGTTCGTCCATTCTCAATCAGATCATGTGGAGGAAGCTATGTGGATCTTACGTATCAACATGACGGACCGCACGTCCAAATTGGAAGCCGTTCCAGAACGTTACCACTACCTCTATGGGCGTGCCCTAACCTCAAAAATTGTGGCGGAAGAAGTGCCGCCGCTATGCCACGCGCTTGGTCCCAACAACAAACTGGTCTTTTCGGCGGGCATCGTCACCAGCACAGCTGCCCCCACCTCTGCCCGCATCTCAGTCGGCTGTAAATCGCCGCTCACGGGGGGCATCAAAGAAGCCAATGCCGGAACCTCCTGGGGCCCCGACCTGGCCAGCATGCGCATCCGCGCTCTGATTGTGGAAGGACTGCCTCAGGATACCGACAAATATTGGGGAACCTTCATTCATTGGGATTCAGACGCCCAAAAGCCTGTGGTGGAATTCTTTGACGCCAGCGAATACACCGGAAAGGATGTGTACGAATCCTATCCGATGATTTACCAGCGCTTTGAAGGCCGCATCTCCATCGCCAGCATTGGCAACGCGGGTGAATACGGTTACGGCAACTCGGGCATCGTCTTTAACGACCAGGCCAAACGCCCCAGCCGCTATGCCGGGCGCGGCGGTGTGGGTGCGGTGATGGCCTCGAAGCGGCTCAAATTCATCGTGCTCAACGAAAAAGGTTCGCCGGGTGTGGAAATTGCCGATAAGGCCCTCTTTGACGAAGGCCGCAAGAAGATGATTGACGCCATCCGCAGCCACCCCATCTCGAAGCCCAAGGGCGGCCTGAACAGCTACGGCACGGCCGTGCTGGTGAACATTCTCAATGAGGCAGGCGGCCTGCCCACCCGCAATTTTTCAGCGGGCCGCTTTGAAGGCGCCCCCAAGACCGCCGGTGAAGCCATCTTTGAAACCAACAAAGAGCGCATGGGCAAAGAGGTGTACAACCACGCCTGTTCCCCCGGCTGCATCATCCAATGCTCGAATACCCTCTTTAACCCCGATAAAAGCGAGCGCGCCTCCTGCATCGAATACGAATCCACCTGGTCGTTGGGCGCCAACCTGGGCGTGGACGACCTGGACGACATCGCCACCATGGTGCACCTGTGCAATGCCTACGGCCTGGACACCATCGAAACTGGCGTGACCCTGGGCGTGGCCATGGAAGGCGGGGTGATCCCCTTTGGCGACAGCAAGGGCGCGATCCAGCTCATCCATGAAATGGGCAAAGGCACACCCACCGGCAAGATGCTGGGCGGCGGAGCCGAAGTGGCGGGCAAATTGCTGGGCGTGCGCCGCGTTCCTACCGTCAAGGGTCAGGGCATGCCCGCGTATGAGCCGCGCGCGGTGAAGGGCATTGGCATCACGTACGCCACCACCACCATGGGCGCCGACCACACCGCCGGTTACACCATCTGCCCCGAAATTTTGGGCGTCAGCGGCAAGCAGGATCCGCTCAGCCCCGAAGGCAAAGCAGCCCTCAGCCGCGCCTTCCAGGCGACCACCGCCTTCATTGACTCCTCTGGCCACTGCCTGTTCATTGCCTTCCCCATCCTCGACATCGCCAGCGGCTTCGAAGGCTTCATCCAGGAGTGCAACGGCGTGCTGGGCACCAACTGGAGTGCGGATGACGCCGTGGCCTACGGTGCAGAAGTGCTGAAGGTGGAACGCGCCTTCAACGAAGCCGCCGGCATCAAGGCCGAAGCCGACCGGCTGCCCGAATTTATGCATCTCGAGCCGCTACCCCCGCACAATCAGGTCTTTGATGTGCCGGACGAGGCCCTGGATTCGGTCTTTAAAGAACTGTAACCTGCTGTATATCCTCTGGCAAAGGGGAGGGGCCCATCAGCCCCTCTCCTTTCCACGTGCATTTTATCGGTAGTCTCAGGAGCGCCCATGCCCAAGTTGACCCTTGATGAACACGGCCAGTTCCGCCTTCCGGCGGATTTTCTCACCCGCCGCCGCCTCGACCCTCAGGCTGATTACTGGTTGGATGAGCGCGACGGCGACCTCATTCTGCATCCCTGCCGGCCCGATGCTCGTAAGCTGTATATTGAGGTCACCACCGCCTGCAATCTCAACTGCCAGACCTGCATCCGCCATTCCTGGGTGGATCCCAGCGCGCACATGAAGCGCGAGACCTTTGAACGCATTCTGACGGATCTGTCCGCCTTCCCTGCCCTCGACCAGGTGGTGCTGACCAGCTTTGGTGAACCCCTGGTGCACCCGCGCATTCTTGAGATCATTGAAAAACTGCGCACGCGCGGCCTGATGGTCACTTTGGGGACCAACGGGCTGCTGCTGGATGAGCGCATCTCCCGCGAGCTGGTGCGGCTGGGGGTCAGCCAGGTGGTGGTCTCCATTGACGGCATCCAGCCGGGTACCTATGCGGATGTACGCGGGGCGCAGCTGGCCGAAGTGCTGGAAAACATTCAGCACCTCAACGAGGCCAAACGGCAGGCCGGAGCGGTTCAGCCCACCCTGGGGGTCGAATTTGTGGCCATGAAGAGCAACGTTGGCGAATTAGAAGGCCTGGCCGAGTTGGCCGGGCGGCTGGGGGTGGCACGTGCGGTCGTTTCCAACGTGCTGCCTTACACGGCTGAAATGAATGTGGAAAAGCTCTATGGGTACGAACCCATCGCCCCGCTCAAATCTGGCGGGTGGCCGGTGCGCTCCGATGCATGGATGAAATGGGGCATCACCGAGATGCCGCGCATGCACTGGGGCGGCGAGCCGCACTGCCGCTTTGTGCACGATTATTCCATTGTCATCGGCTGGGACGGCGGGGTTTCGCCCTGCTATGCCCTCTCGCACAGCTATCACTATTACACCATTGACGGCACGGAAAAAGAGGTGCGCCGCCACACCTTCGGCAATGTACACCAGGCCTCTCTGGCCGACATCTGGATGAGCGAGGAATACACCCGCTACCGCAGCGCCGTGCGCGCGTTTCACTTCCCTTCCTGCCCCGACTGCGACTTGCGCGAGACCTGCGATCTGCGCCTGGAAAACAACGCTTGTTGGGGGCCCAACCCTTCCT
The DNA here is from genome assembly GCA_029975215.1 of Levilinea sp. Lineage (GTDB taxonomy): Bacteria > Chloroflexota > Anaerolineae > Anaerolineales > Anaerolineaceae > Levilinea. Next base: position 29,585 of record JARKPO010000064.1, on the reverse strand, counting down.
GTGCTGACTGTCTGTGGGCGCAGGATATTGTCCGCTGTCCGTGAGGCCAGAGCCGTGCAAGTGTTTGTGCGCCTGTTTGCCACTTTACGCCGCTTTGTGCCCGAAGCCAAAATCGGAGTGACCCTCTCGCTGGAATTGCCGGAGGGGGCGCAGGTGCGCGACGTCATCGCCTATTACCATCTGCCGGAAGATGAGGTCAAGCTGGCCTATGTCAACGGCATCTATCAAGAGCCTGATTTTGTCCTGCACGATCAAGATGAAATTGGGCTGTTTCCACCCATCGGAGGAGGCTAACCCTATATGAAACTGGATGTCTGGTTGTATGGGGCACTGCGTAAATATGGGCCGGACCCCAGCCAGATCGGCTTTGCCCGGGTCAGCGCTGAACTGCCCGCGGGGGCCTGCATGGGCGACCTGCTGGCCCAACTGCACCTGCCCACGCAGGAGCGCGGCATCACCTTTGTCAATGGGAATCTATCGGCTTTGCCCGGATTCCAGCCGGATCTGGGGCATGTTTTTGAGGACGGCGACCGCGTGGCTTTGTTTGACCTCAAATCGATGTGGCCTTTTCAATACCGCAACGGCGCCGCCATGACCGAAGCCATGCGCCAGGCCGTGGCCGACAACCCCGAAAGCCTGCTGCACCACCAGCATGGGGTGGAAAGCCTGGGCGGCGAAGATCAGGAACAATAACCGCTTTTGGGGTTAATAAGCTCACTAGAGAAACACGCTGAAACGCGCTATAACCCTTGTAACGACCACCGTTCAAGGGCTGCATATGGAATCATCCGTTTTTTCTCCAGAGGAAATTAATCAGTTTGCCCGCGAATTGAAAGCGATCAGTGAGCCAAACCGTTTGCTTCTGCTGGAAAAAATCATTGAGGGGGTACAGTCGAACCACGAGCTGGGTGAAGCCCTGCAAATTGCCCCCAATTTGGTTTCGCATCATCTAGGGGTGCTGCGCGAAGCTGGTTTGGTGACGGTAGAACGCGACGCAAACGACGCGCGCTGGGTGTATTATTCACCCAACCCAGATGCGCTGGAAAATTTGCGCCAGGCCTTTGGGGCGTTTTGCGACCCGCAGCGCATTCAGCCGCGCTGCCCCATGGGCGGGCCGCACGCGGAAGACGGCCCGGATTAGGCCGCACTCTGCCGTTTGTCAGGGCTGCTTCACCGGAACCAGCCAATACTCCTGGTCGTCCCCTTCCGCAGTCCAACCCACCAGCCCGCTGCCGTCTGCCTGTACTTTCCACCACAGCCAGTTCCCCGCGCACACCGGCCCTTCCAACAGCACCATGCCGTCCCCCGGGGCGATCTCCCCGATGATCTTCGACCCCAGGCTGGGTTCGGAGCGCACGCGGTTGGGCAAGGGCGGTTCGTCCTTCACCACGGCGCGTCCGCCCACCTGCAGGCGGGTGGGTTTGGCTGGTTGGCAGGCCGGCCCAGGCCGCTCGCGCGGCAGAGGCGTGGGGGTGGCGGGCTGCTTGGGGCCGGTGGAGATGACTGCCTCCAACTGGCCGCTCTGCACGTTGACGCGGTACAGCTCGGCTTCGGTGCGGTTCTCCAGCCACAGCGCACCCGCCGCGTACTGCACGCTCTCCATGCCGTCGCGGATCTGCACCGTGCGCTGAAGATCCCCGCGGGCGGCGTCCAGCTGCACCAGTTTCCCGCTGCGCAGTACCACCCACAGCGAGCCGTCCACGGCCAGCAAGTCGAGGGGGTTATCGTTTTCCTGCGCGCCCACCGGCAGCAGCCGCACCACGCGGCCGGTGAGGGGGTCTAATTCATAAACGAAGCGCGAGCGCGGATCCATCGAAAGCGCCCACAGCCCCAGCGGGCTGCGCGCCATGCGGGCGAACTGGTGCACTGCCGCGGCCGAATCCACCGCTGAGGGCAGGGTGATGAGCTTACCGTTGGTCAAATCCACGCGCTGCAGTTGGGTGTGCACGCTGAACCATTCCAAAGTCCACAAAAACGGGTCTTCCATCACAATCTGCATGGGCACCGAATAGCGCCGCGAATAGCCCATTTCCTGGCCGGTGGCGGCGTCCAGGCGCAGCAGACCACCCGGCAGGCTGTAATCCGGCTCATTGGGAGCGCGCGTGCCGGTCAGCGGCTCGGCCACCCCCACCCAAACCACCCCGCGGCCCACCGCCAGGCTGACGGCGCTGCCCTGCGCTACGGGGAAGCGTCCGACCACATCCGGGCGGGCGGGATCCATGCGCACCACATGGCTGCGCTCCTGCCAGCCCTGTTCCAGCGCCCAAACGCTGCCCTCGCCTGCCGCCACCAGCGCGGGAACGCCGTTCAACTCCACCACGCCGTCCACCTGATTGCTGGCGGGGTCCACGCGCAGGACGGTCATTTCGGCTTCGTTCACCGTCCACACCCAGGCCTGCGGGTCAGCCGTGGGGGCCGGGGTGGGGCTTTCCTGGGGCTGTGTGGGTTCGCTGTTTTGCGCTTGCGCGGCGGGGCTGGCCTCGGCAGGGGGCACGGCGGGCGCGTCCGCCAGCCAGGGGGCGCTGGGTGCGCAGCCCGCCGCCAGCAGGCAGACCGCCAGGGAGAGACACAGGGTTGGGAGGGGAGATGGTTTGGGCATACGACCATTGTACACAAAGCCCGCGGTGCGATCAATTCTCTTTGGCGGGCAGCCTGGCCCTGTTTACGGGGAGGATCTGCAGATTGCCCAGAGGACAGCCTTACGGCTTGTGGGGATGGGCTGCGCGGTTTGGGGCTTGCATGTCCGGCAGCGCGAGTCTATAATTCCCAACGTGCTCTCTGGAGGGGCGCTGCGCATGACGGCTGTGGACGAGATCAAAGCGCGGGTGGATATTCTGGATCTGGTCTCCGAATCGGTGAAACTGCGCCGGTCCGGCAAAAGCTACACCGGCTTCTGTCCCTTCCACCCCAACACGCGCACCCCCGCCTTCGTGGTCTTCCCTGATTCAGGCACCTGGCGCTGCTTTGGCCAGTGCAACGAGGGCGGCGACATCTTTAAATTTGTCATGAAGAAAGAGGGCTGGGATTTCAGCCAGGCCCTTGAGTATCTGGCCCAGCGCGCGGGCGTCACCCTGGAAGCGCGCACCCCCGAACGCGAAGCCGCGGATGAGCATAACGACCGCCTGCGCGACCTGCTGGAGCAGACCGCCGCCTTCTTCAGCCACCACCTGCTGCACAGTGATGCCGGCCGCCCCGCCCTGGAGTATCTGCATCAGCGCGGGCTGACCGACGAGACCATCCAGACCTTTGGGCTGGGCTACGCCCCGGCCAGTTGGGACGCCGCCCGCCAGCATTTCATGGCCCTGGGCTTCAGCCAGGCCGAGATGCTGCAGGCCGGCCTGCTGAGCGAATCGCCCGACACGGGCCGGGTGTACGACCGTTTCCGCCACCGCATCACCTTCCCCATTCGCGATTCACGCGGGCGCATGGCCGGTTTCGGCGCGCGCATCTTGGACCCCAACGACATCCCCAAGTTCCTCAATTCGCCGCAAACGCCCCTGTTTGACAAGGGCAGCCTGCTCTACGCCCTTGATCTGGCCCGCAAAGATATCCGCATCAAGGACCAGGCGGTGATTGTGGAAGGTTATCTGGATGTGATCGCCCTGCACCAGGCGGGTTTTCGCAACACCGTCTCCCCTATGGGCACGGCCCTGAGCGAGGCCCAACTGCACCTGCTCAAACGCCTCACCCGCCGCATCGTCCTGGCGTTGGACGCCGACGCCGCCGGAGAAAAAGCCACCCTGCGCGGGTTGGAGATTGCCCGCCAGGCTTTGGATCACGAAACGGAGCTGGTCTTCGATGCACGCGGCCTGATTCGGCAGGAGGCCCGCCTCAGCGCGGATGTGCGCGTGACGCGCCTGCCCCCCGGCATGGATCCAGATGAGGTGGTGCTGCGCAATCCGGCGGAATGGCAGGCCATTCTGGATTCGGCCCAGCCCATCGTGGTGCACGTGATGGATACCCTGGCCGCCGGCCGCGACCTGGACGACGCCAAAGTCAAAAGCGAAATTGCCGCCCAGGTGCTGCCCCTGGTGGAGGATGTGCCCGATATGGTGGAGCGCGAGGCGTACCGCCAGCGTTTGGCGCGCCTGCTGCGTGTGGACGAGCGTTCGCTGCTGGGCGGGCGGCCCGCTGTGCGCCCGGCCCCCTCCAGCCGCCGGCGCAAGCCCTCTCCGGCCCAAAGCGCCCGTCCGCAGGCCCCTGTGCTGCTGCCCACCTCGGCCCTGCGCGCCCAAGAGTTGGAACATCACATCCTGCGCCTGCTGCTGCGCCAGCCCGATCTCCTTTTCCTGCTCAACCGCCACCTGCACGCCTCCAAGCTGCCACCTTTGACCCCCGAAGATTTTGAGCGCGGCGATTTTCAAACCCTTGCGCGCTTGCTGCTGCAGGGCGTGGAGCAGGATCAGATGGATGCCCATCATTACGTGCGCGAGCATGCGCCGGAAAGCCTGGGAGAGACCCTGGAGGAGATGCTCCGCCCGCTGCCTTTTGGGGAACCCACCGCCGAAGAATGCCTGGAAGATCTGGCCCGCTCCCTGCTCAGCCTGCGCCTGGTGCGCATCAACAGCGCCATTGATCAAATTCAGCTCATGCAGCGCGATCTGGAAGAGCAGGGCGATGACAGCCTGCGCACCTATTACGCCATCGTGGTGCAGTATCACCGCACCCGGCAGCTGCTGGACAGCGCCCTGCAAAAGCCAATCCAGCCCGATTAAATCTTTTGCAAAGTCAATACCTTCGCCAAAGTTAGGCAAATGTAATAGATTATTGAGGTAGAGTGGTAGTGGTCTCAACCCCCATAACTCACTCGTGGCTAGAAATGGTTTGGAATTTGTCTTTTACACATTTTCTTCAATTTGGACGATGAATATATCTTACGGTCTATTCACAAAGCGCTCCAATGCTTCACAGAATTGTTCAGGATGGAGCAGGATCTCGCCATGTCCGAGGCCTGGAAAAACGGTGTCTTCTCCGTTGGGAAACGCGCATCTGATTTTTTTGGCACCCTTTGCCGCCGGCTTTTCTCGCGTGCCATACCAACAAGCCAACCTGGAGCCCCAGTAAGGCTCCATTTGACTCACTCGGGTGAATAGCGAAGCTCCGTCATAGAAAGCGTTTTTTAGGGTCGTTTTCGAAATGCCCGGATATAGCAGCTTGTCTAGCATCTCAGGCGTAATGCCGCCCAGTTTGAGAAACCAGTTCATCTTCCCTTTGATCACTTGCTCCCCAAACCATCCCGCCATTTTTGACGCGGGTTTATTAAGAATACCCAGCGACATATCCACCGTGCCATCCAGGATGATATTCTTTACGCTGACATTTCTGCGGTAAGCTGTCAGGAGAGCTGTTACACATCCCAGCGATGAACCATAGATCACATCGATGTAACCCCCCAGGTGATCTAGAACATAAGCCTCAACTTGCACCGCTTCCAAATCGCCATTGATGTAATCCGTACCTTCATCCGGATCATGCCCGTCGAGCCCAACTGCAATCACATGGTAGTGATCTGCCAGTATAGGGATGACTTTATCGAAACTCATTTTCCAAGTCGTTGCAAGTCCATGGATGAGCATCACGGTTCTTCTGTTTTGAAGACCAAATTCATGGAATTTCATCTCAATTTGCTCCAGTTCACGCGTCACGATTACGATGACTCATTTTATTAAACATACATCGTCTTTGATCTAAAAGCCCACTTTCGAGGGTATCGCTATGTGAGGGAAACAATAAAATTGCTTCCGTAACAACCTGATGACTTTTTATTATCCGATTTTCTCAACCAGGTGGCCTGCTTAGGCAGGAATCACCCTCATGTTTCATCCATTTCTATAGCATATAATTGGCGAAAGTATTGAAAGTGTTATGGTATAGTTAAGCCATGCCTCGAAAACGAACCGCTTCCGAAATTCCCCCTACCCCTGCGAAGCCCAGCCAGCGCAAAAAAGCGCCGGCCGCTGGTCAGGCTCGCCGCCCAGCGCGCTCCGGCGCAAAAGCCGCCGCCAAGCCAAAAGCTGTTCTGGGTGACGAAGAGATTCTGGAAAAAGAAGAGCCCGATGAGCAGTCTCTGGCCCAAACCAGCGAAGATTGGGCCGAAGTGGGGTTGGAAGACCCTTTAAATATCCTGGAAGACCCCAACCTGGCGGTGGAACTGTCTGAGGACCCTGTCCGCCTCTATTTAAAAGAGATCGGGCAGATCAACCTGCTGGATGCCGACAGTGAATTCCGCCTGGCCACGCGCATTGAGGCCGAGCAGGTGCTCATTGTGCTGCGCAAGCGCGTGCAGCCCGCAGCGGGCGTGGCGGGGCACTATCTGGGCGTGTACATGGCTGTGGTGGAAGAGCTGTTGGCCAGTTGGAACGCCGCCCAGGAGGCCATGGGCCAGTCGCGGCAGGAACTGCCTGATCTAAGCCTGATGCTGTCTGAAGCGCAGATGCTGCGCCGCCAATGGCACAGCGAGACGCCCTCTTACCTGCGCCATTTTATGGACAACGGCCAGTGGGGCAAAGATGCTGCCTGGGAAACCCTGGTGCGGCTGCTTTTCGCGGTCTTCATTCACCTGTACCTGTTCCCCACCTATAAGGCCGCTGAACTGCTCAACTACCTGCAAAAGGAAGGCAGTTTGCCGGATTTGGCTTTCTTTAAGGCCAACCCGCCCACCGAATCGCAGATTGAAATTGACCTGGAAGAAATCCGTTGGCGGGCCGAAGAAGCCAACCAAACCCTCATCCGCGCCAATTTACGTCTGGTGGTCAGCATCGCCAAGCGCTATCTGGGGCGCGGCATCTCTTTCCTGGATCTGATCCAAGAGGGTAATTTGGGGCTGCTGCGCGCGGTGACCAAGTTTGACCCCACCCGCGGGTTCAAATTCAGCACCTACGCCACCTGGTGGATTCGCCAATCCATCAGCCGCTACATCGCCGAGCAGGCGCGCACCATCCGCATCCCTGTGCATCTCTTTGAGGCCATCACGCGCCTGCTGCGCGTACAGCGCTCGATGGTGCAGGGGTTGGGGCGCGAACCCACCCAGGAAGAGCTGGCCCTGGAGGCCGGTATGCTTTCGGATGCGGACACGGCGGAGGTCATGCGCTGCCGCGCCGAGGGGCTGCCGCTGGATCCTGAATTGCAGCGCCGCCTCACCTGGGCCAGCGCCAAGGTGCAGCGCATTTTGCAGTCGGCGGAGGAGCCGGTTTCGCTGGAGCGCCCCGTGGGCGATGAAGACAGCAGCCAGCTGAGCGATTTCATTGAAGATGACGACGCCCTGGAACCCATGGACGCCGCCGCGCGCGAGATGCTGCGCGAGCAGGTGCAGAACGCCTTAGCGGCCCTTTCGGAGCGCGAGCGCCAGGTGTTGGAGCTGCGCTTTGGGCTGATTGACGGCAAGGATCACACCCTGGAAGAGGTCAGCCGCTATTTCAACGTGACCCGCGAACGCATCCGCCAGATTGAGGCCAAGGCCCTGCGTAAGCTGCGCCACCCCACGCGAAGCCGGCATCTGCGCGAATATTTGATCTAAACCCCTCATGAAATCAGGCCGCGCCCTCCACGGCGCGGCTTTTTTTGCCGGTGCTTGCGAAATTTGCAGATTTGTAATGCTGGCTTCCCTGCCAGCGGGCATACAATTAAAGTTAGCTGGGCAGGCGCATATCAGACCAGGCGCGTCGGAATGCCTGACAGCGGTATGCAATGACAAACGGGCAGAGATTTCCAGCGCCCACCGTAGACACCCCGCGCCCAACGCGCGCGATCCATTCAGCTTAATCATCCTACCTTTTTGTGAGGGGTCATGAAAACTTCCCTGCTGCACAAAGCCGTCCTCTTGGGGACCCTGGCTGCCCTGCTGTTTTCCACTATCAATGTATCCGCCCAGCCGCTGCCCGCCGGTAGCCCAGCGCAGGCGGCCCTGCCCACCTGGGTGCTGGAGATGGATCTGCCCATCCCGCAGGTCGAAGCCGAGGAACGCGGCGGGGCCGAAGCCGCCCGCCAGATGCTCTATGATCTGGCCGCCGAGCGCGCGGACGGTTCCGCGGCCTCGCTGAGCGTCAGCAGCCCGCGTGAAACCGCGGAAGGCTGGGAATACACCCTGCGCATGGAAGGACAGAGCGATTTCGAAGCCCTGCGCCAACTGCTCTACGCCCAACTGGGCAGCGAATTTGACTTTCTGGGCGGGCCGATTGACCTGAGCCTGGATCTGCCGGAAGGCAGCGTTCGCCGGGTGGACCTGCTTCTGGAAAGCCGCCCCACCACCGGCTACGCCTGGGAACTGAGCGCCAGCGCGCAGCCGAGCTGGGCCTTGCGCCAGCCCGTGCAGAACGCTTATCGCAGCGGTTCGCTGGGCGCGCCCGCCGTCAGTACCCTGTCTATTAAAGCGGCCGGGTTTGGCGGCCGCCCGCTGAGCTTGCAGTACCGCCGCTCCTTCGAAGCCCAAAACGCCACCCGCCGTCTGTGGATTGAGGCCGCGGCCTTGCCCGAAACCCTTGACCTGACCAGCCCGCTGCCCGCCCCCGATTTTTCCATGCCTCCGCTGACCGCGCCGGCCGCAAAACCTTCGGTCAATGCGCAGGTCGGCGACAGCATCCAGTCTCTGCCCGCCTCTTTCGATTGGCGCACCCAGGGGGTAGTCACCGAAGTGCGCAACCAGGGCGGCTGCGGCAGCTGCTGGGCCTTTGGCACCGTCGGGCCGCTGGAATCGGCCCTGCTGATCCACGAAAACCTCACCACCGACCTTTCTGAGCAGTATCTGGTGTCGTGTAATCAGAGCGGCTGGAGCTGCAGCGGCGGCTGGTGGGCGCATGACTATCACATGGACACCTACGGGGCCAACAGCAACCCCCCCGGCGCGGTGCTGGAATCGGATAAGACCTACACCGCCACCAACGGCACCTGCGGTGCGGTGTACAACCACCCTTACCGGTTATATAACTGGAACAAAGTTGACACCTACGCGGAAATCCCCTCCGTTGAAAAGATCAAGCAGGCCATTTATGAGTACGGCCCCATCAGCGCCAGCGTGTGCGCCGAGGGCTTTGGCGGCTATTCTAACGGTGTGTTCGACACCAACTACACCGGCTACAACAGCAGTGGAAACCCGGTGGCTGTCAACCACGGCATTGTCCTGGTGGGCTGGGAAGACGCCACCCAAAGCTGGATTTTGCGCAACTCCTGGGGCCCCAGTTGGGGCGAGGGCGGCTACATGCGCATCCGCTGGGGGGTGAACAACGTCGGCTACGACGCGGCTTATATCGTCTATGAGGAGCCCCCCGCTCCCAGTAATGATGATTTTGACTCGCCGGAACGGATCGAAAGTTTCCCTTACACCTACACCCAGATGGTGGACACCGCCTCCACCGCCGCCGACCCCATCCTGGCCTACGGCATGAAGGGCTACAAGACCCTGTGGTTCCGCTACACCCCCAGCCAGGACGGCACCCTCACCGTGGACACCCAGGGCAGCTTTTATGACACCATGCTGGGGGTGTGGACGGGCAGCCGCGGCAGTTTAACCCTGCGGGCGTTTAACGATGACATCACCTCGGGTTCCAACCTTCAGTCGCGCGTGGAACTGGACGTCACCGCCGGAATCCCTTACCAGATTGAAGTGGCTAATTACGCTGATGACGGCGGCTTGCTGATCCTTAACGCCAGCTTTGTGCCCGCCGGGACCCCCTGCTACACCCTCAGCACCAGCGCCAACCCCGCCCTGGGCGGCAGCGTGCAGGCGGACCCCGCCCCCAACTGCGGCAGCAAATACACCGAGGGCACGGTGGTGACCCTCAGCGCCAGCCCGGCGGACGGCTACACCTTCACCAGCTGGGGCGGCGACGCCAGCGGCACGGAGACTCCCACCACCGTCACCATGAACGCTGCGCGCACGGTGAGCGCGCAATTCACCGCCGAACCCGCCGCCCCCAAGGACTGGACCTTCATGGTCTTCCTGGACGGTGACAACAACCTGGAATCCTACGCGATTGCCGACTTTTTGGAGATGTCGGCGGTCGGTTCCAATGCCGATCTCAACATCGTGGTGCAGATGGACCGCATCAGCGGCTACGAAACCAACTACGGCAACTGGACCGACACGCGCCGCTTCTACGTCACCCCCAGCATGACCCCCCTGGCTGCCAACGGCACCAGTTTGGGCGAGGTCAACATGGGCAGCCCTGAGGCGCTGACTGACTTCATCTCCTGGACGGTCACCAATTACCCCGCGGAACATTACGCCGTGGTGCTGTGGGATCACGGCGACGGCTGGCTGCAGGCTTCTCCCGAAGTCGTCCTTAAATCCATTTTGAGCGATTCCACCAACGGCGACCATCTGCAAATGCCGGAGCTGCGCCAGGTGCTGTCGGCCGCGGCGGCTCAAATCGGGCATCCCATTGACCTGCTGGGCTTCGACGCCTGTCTGATGGCCATGACCGAGGTGGATAACCAGATCATCCCTTACGCTTCGGTGCGCGTGGGCTCGGAGAAAACCGAACCCGGCGACGGCTGGCCCTACACCCCCATTCTCAGCGCCATCGTCAGCAACCCGGCCATCACCCCGGACGCCCTGGGGACCCAGATCGTGGAGAGCTACTACGCCTCCTACTTCAATTCCGAAACCCAGGCGGCGGTGGATTTGGGCGCGCCCTACACCGCCCTGAACACCGCCACGCACAATCTGGCCCAGGCGCTCATCACGGCTGCGCCCGACCACGCCGGGGAGATCCTGGAAGCCCGCCTGGCCACCCTGGAGTTTGATCCGGAGGATTTCATTGACCTCTACGATTTCGCTGCCCAGGTGCAGGCGAAGGTGACGGATGCAGCCGTGCAAAACGCTGCCCAGGCCGTGCAGACGGCCGTCAGCGCGGCCGTCCTCCACAACCGCGCCCAATACGCCGCGGCGCACGGCATCAGCGTCTACTTCCCCCTCAAAGAAACCGGGTACGCTGACGATTACGACGGTTCCGCCGGCGTGCTGCAGTTCACTGCTAACACCGCCTGGGATGAGTGGCTGCACACCTTCTACGACACCCCCCTGCCGGCCCCCGCCAACGACCTGCCCGCCAATGCCACGGTCTTCACCACCCTGCCGTACACGGCCAACCAACTCACCTACGGAGCGGGGGGTGAAGAATCGGGAGACCCCAATGACAACACGGATGTGTCCGCCACGGTCTGGTACAAATTCACCGCCTATGCCAGCGGCAGCACCACCGTCCATACCAGCGGCAGCGATTACAACACCCTCCTGACCCTCTTCCGGCAGCAGGACAGCAGCCTGGTGAAAATCGGCGAGAATAACAACGTCAGCACCGGCGACACCACCTCGCGCATCTCCTTCCAGGCCGCGGCCGGCAGCACTTATTACTTCCGCATCGGCGAAGCTGGGCCGGACGGGTTGGGCGGTTCGCTGAAATTCAGCGCGAGCGGGCCGGCCCTGGAATGTTACACCCTCACCACCAGCGTTCAGCCGCTGGAGGGCGGCCAGGTGCAGGTCAGCCCCGCGCCCAACTGCCCCATCGCGGGGAAATATCTCAAGAACACCACCCTCACCCTCACCGCCGTGCCCGCGGAGGAGTACCGCTTTGGCGGCTGGAGCGGCACGTTCAATTCGGTCAGCAATCCCTTCCAGGTGACCCTGACCAGCGACGCCGCTGTGACGGCCACCTTTGGGCTGCCGCCGGACAACGACACGCCCGCGGGGGCGGTGATCCTGGAAACGCCGGGTGGGGTCCAGGAAGCGCGCTTTACACAAACGGTGGACTTTGCCACGTCTGACCCTGGCGACCCCGTCTACACCCTTTCGAAAAAGCCCTTCCAGGGCTACCGCACCGTCTGGTATCAGATTACGCCCTTTGCCAGCGGGACGCTGAAGGTGAACACCTTCGGCAGCGATTACGACACCGTTTTGGGGGTGTGGACGCGCACCGCGGACCAATGGACGCGGGTGACCTGGAACGACAACCGCCCCAACCAGAAGAAGAATTCTTCGGTCAGCCTGACGGTGAACCCGGGCACAACCTATTATGTCGAGATCGCCGCCAAGAGCGACACCGCCCAGAATCTGGTGGTCAACACCAAATTCACGCCGCGCAAGGCCTCCAACAACCTCATCGCCTACGGCCGCCTGGTGCGCGACAGCCTGACGGGTACCGATTTCCAGCGCAGTGACGATGTGTATGCTGCCACCACCAGCCTGCTCGACCCGGTCTTCCCCGGCATCGGCCAGGGCCAGCGCAGCGTCTGGTACCGCTTTACCCCGCTGCGGAACGGCACGCTGACCGTCAGCACGGAGGGCAGCCAGTATGATACTCTGCTGGGGGTGTGGTACGGCTCGCGCAGCGCGCCGCAGCTGGTGGCCTGGGATGACAACGGCGGCGCGGAGAACACCTCCCGCCTGTCGGTGGATCTGGTCGGCCGCGTCACGTATTATATCGAGGTGGCCGCTGCCCCCGGCGCGCTGGGTTCTAACCTGAACTTCCAGCTTCAGTTTGCGCCCGCCGCAGCGCTGGGTGAGAACCATTACGAAGCCGACCTGGGGAACCTGACCACCCTGGGGCTGTGGGAGGACGGCGGGGTATTGCTGACCTCTTCGGCTCCGCGCGCCAGCGCCGGGTTGAATTTTGAGGGCCGCCAGATCCGCCTGGCGTACAGCCGCCTGCCCCTGGGGCTGGGCAAGCTGCGCGTCAAGGTGGACGGCGTGACCCTGACCACCCTGAACCAATCCAGCCCGCTGGTGCAGGAGGACGGCCTGGTGTGGACCAGCAAGCTGCTCAAGGCTGGTGCGCATACCCTCACCCTGGAAAGCGTCAGCGGTGAGGTTAACCTGGATTGGATCGAGGTGCTGCCGTAGAAATGTAGGATGCAGCAGAGATAGATACTACATGCGGGGGCGAGGCATTGCCTCGCCCCTGTGGAATCTATTCATGATTCCATTTACCTTGTATGTGAAAATTGCCACCAATCTGGACATGTGATATACTAATTACACGCAAATAAGACCTATCCGGTAAGGATTCCTATGATCGAACATTACCTCCCCCTGTTTATCATCTTGGGCCTGGCGGTCTTCGTCGGGGTTTTGGTGGTCGTCTTAGGGACCATTTTCGGCCCCAAACGTCCCACCGAACGCAAATCCTCCCCTTATGAATCCGGCATGGTTCCCTACGGCCCCGGCCGCCGCCGCATGTCTGTGCGCTACTACCTGGTGGCGGTCCTCTTCATCTTGTTCGATATCGAGGTCATTTTTGTCTTACCCTGGGCAGTCACCTTCCGCGACCTGGGCATGCCAGGCCTGTGGCTGATGATCGTCTTCCTGCTGGTTTTAGAGGTAGCCTACGTGTACGCGTGGAAGAAAGGAGCGCTCGAATGGGAATAGAGCAAAAAGCCGGAAATCTGGGTGTGGTCACCGCCCGCCTGGAGGATGTGATCAACTGGTCTCGCACCAACTCGATGTGGCCGATGCTGTTTGGGCTGGCCTGCTGCGCCATTGAAATGATGGCCGCACAGGCCGCCAACTATGATATGAGCCGTTTTGGCATGGAACTGATGCGCGCCAGCCCCCGTCAATCGGATCTGATGATTGTGGCCGGGCGCGTCAGCCGTAAGATGGCCCCTGTGCTGCGCCAGCTCTACGACCAGATGCCCTCGCCCAAGTGGGTCATTGCCATGGGCGACTGCGCTTCCTGCGGCGGCGTGTTCAACAATTACGCCGTGGTTCAAGGGGTGGATGAAATTGTACCGGTGGATGTGTACGTGGCCGGCTGCCCCCCGCGCCCCGAAGGCCTGATTCACGGGGTGATGACCCTGCACGAAAAAATTAAACAAGAAAAGCTCAAAACCTGGGCTTAATACCCCTGCCTGGACTCTTCTCCAGAGCGAAGATGGATGATGCCGATGAACGAAAATCTTCAAGCTGCTGTTGATGCGCTTCAGGCCGAGTTCGGCGCCAGTCTGCAAACCTTTCGCGGCGAGCACACCCTGATCCTCGCCCGCGAACAGATCGCTGCCGCTGCCCAGGCCCTGCGCGACCGCTTCCAATTTGAGATGCTGGTGGATGTCACCGCGGTGGATTACTTCCCCCAGGAGGAGCCGCGCTTCCACGTTGTTTACCAGTTCAACTCCGTCAGTCACCACGGCCTACTGCGCGTACGCGTGCCCCTTTCGGCGGCAGAGCCCAAAGTGCCCACCCTGGAGGGTGTGTACCCCGGCGCCAACTGGTATGAGCGCGAGGTGTGGGACATGTTTGGGATTCACTTTGAAGGGCATTCTGACCTGCGCCGCATCATCATGGCCTACGACTGGGTAGGCCACCCCCTGCGCAAAGATTACCCCCTGGGTTACGAAGAAGTCCAGTTTACCTTTAGTTTCGACGACATCAGCCTGCGCAAGCCGCACCCCAAAGAATAGGCTGGAGGAGCGTTCATGACCGAAATCCGCGAAGTCAGTGTGGATGAACTCCGCCATCTGGTATCCGACCGCGCCCGCAGCGGCGAAACCATGCTGCTCAACATGGGCCCGCAGCACCCCAGCACCCACGGCGTGCTGCGTTTGCTGCTGGAACTGGACGGCGAAACGGTGGTCAGCTGTATCCCCGACATTGGATTCCTGCACACCGGTGTGGAAAAGAACATGGAATCCAAGAACTACCAGCAAGCCGAGGTGATGACCGACCGTTTGGATTACCTCAACCCCATCGGCAACAACCTGGTGTACAGCCTGGCGGTGGAAAAGCTGCTCGACCTGGACGTGCCGGAGCGCGCCCAGGTGATCCGCGTGATCCTGGCTGAGCTGACCCGCATCAACTCACACCTGGTGTGGGTGGGCACCTCGGCCCTGGATCTGGGGGCCATGTCCCTCTTCCTCTATGCCATGCGTGAACGCGAGCTGATCCTGGACATCTTTGAGATGTGCGCGGGCCAGCGTATGATGACCACCTACGTGCGGCCGGGCGGTTTGTGGCGGGATGTGCCGGTGGAATTTGAAGCCGCCGTGCGCGATTTCCTGGCCATCATGCCCGCCCGGTTGGACGAGTACGAGCGCCTGCTGAACAAGAACCCCCTTTTCCTGGAGCGCACCAGCCAGATTGGGGTCATCTCGAAAGAGGACTGTCTGCGCTACGCCGTCACTGGCCCGGTGCTGCGTGCTACCGGCATGGCCTACGACCTGCGCAAGGCCCGCCCCTACAGCGGCTATGAGACCTATGATTTTGACATCCCCACCGAGACCGCCGGGGATGTGCGCGCCCGCTACCTGGTGCGCATGGCTGAGATGCGCCAGTCTCTGCGCATCATTCAGCAGGGCATAGACCGCCTGCCCTATGGGCCGGTGCGTTCCAACAACCGCAAATACGTGCCCCCGCCGCGCTCTGAAATCGGCGTCAGCATGGAAGCCCTCATCCACCACTTCAAGCTGTGGACCGAAGGCTTTTCGGCTCCGCAGGGGTCGGTGTACGCCACCATCGAATCGCCTCGCGGTGAACTGGGCGTGTTCTTAGAAAGCGACGGCGGCCCTAAGCCCTATCGGGTGCATTTCCGCACCCCCACCTTCCCCAACCTGCAAATCATGCCGCTGCTCAGCCGCGGTCACTTTGTGGCGGATGTGGTGGCGATCATTGGTTCCATTGATATTGTTCTGGGAGATGCTGACCGGTGAACGAGCTGCTGAGCAAATACCCCCAAGAAGTCCAGCGCATCCTGGCGCGCTACCCGGCTGAGCGCAAACGCTCGGCGGTCATGCCGCTCCTCTTCCTGGCGCAAGCCGAGAAGAACTATATCACCCCGCAGGCCATCGCGGAAATTGCCGAGATTGTGGAAGTTTCGGCCACCGAGGTGGCTTCGGTGGCCGGTTTTTACACCCTCTTCCATGAAGAGCCGGGCGGTCGCTACCGCATTCAGGTATGCACCGATTTGCCCTGCGTGCTGCGCGGCGCAGACCGCTTTTTGCAGGAACTGAAAGCCTACCTGGGCATTGAAGTCGGCCAGACCACTGCTGACGGCATGTTCAGCCTGGAAGAGGTGAAATGCCTGGCGGCCTGCCACCGTGCGCCCATGTTCCAATTGCAAGGGGATGGGCAAATCACCTACCACGAAGACCAAACCCTCGAAACCGTGCGCGCCCTGGTAGAAGAGCTGCGCGCGCGGGCTGGAAAGGAGGCCTAGGCATGGGTCAATATCTCCTCCTGCGCCACCGTGAAATCCCCAACCTGCACCAACTGGACGTGTACCGCGCCCACGGCGGTTTTGAGGCCTTCCGCAAAGCCGTCACCAGCATGACCCCCGCGGATGTGCTGGCGGCGGTCAAGAATTCGGGCCTGCGCGGGCGCGGCGGTGCGGGTTTCCCCACCGGCATGAAATGGGCCTTCCTGCCCAACGACCGCTGGCCGCATTACGTGGTGGCCAACGCGGATGAATCCGAACCGGGCACGTTTAAGGACCGCGAACTTCTGGAATCCAACCCCTACCAGTTCCTGGAAGGGCTGATGCTGGCTTCTTACGCGGTGCAGGCCAACCAATCTTACGTGTACCTGCGCGGCGAATTTTGGGCGCTGGCCCAAAAACTGGACGGCTGCATCGCCGAGCTGGAAAAGGCTGGGCTGCTGGGCGAAAACCTCTTCGGCACAGCCTATCACCTGCGCCTGGCCACGCACCTGGGGGCCGGGGCCTACATCTGCGGCGAAGAAACCGCCCTGCTGGAATCGCTGGAAGGCAAGCTGGGTCAGCCGCGGCTGCGCCCGCCCTTCCCCGCCACCCACGGCCTCTACAACAGCCCCACGGTGGTTAACAATGTGGAAACCCTGGCGAATGTGCCCCTGATTGTGGGACACGGCCCAGATTGGTACCGCTCCTTCGGCACCGAGAAGAGTCCCGGGGTTAAGATCTTCTCGCTGTCGGGCTGCGTGAATAAGCCGGGCAACTACGAGCTGCCCTTGGGCACAACCTTCCGCGAGTTGATCTTCCAGCACGGAGGCGGCATCCCCAACGGCGGTCAGGTGAAGGCTTTTATGTCCGCCGGGGCTTCGTCCACCATCGTGGCGGCGGATGACGCCGCCCTGGACACGCCCATGGATTACGAATCCACTCAGAACAACCTCAATGCCCCTTTGGGTTCCGCCTCGGTCATCATCTTGGATGACACCGTCAACATGGCCGACCTGGTGCAGAAGACGGTGCATTTCTTCAAGCACGAATCCTGCGGCAAATGTACCCCCTGCCGCGAAGGTACCTTCTGGATGAACCGCCTGGCCACCCGCATCGCTGCGGGGCAGGGCAGCGAGAAGGATGTGGACCTGCTGGCGGGGGTCGCCCGCCAGATGCAAGGCAAATGCCTGTGCGCCTTGGGTGAATTTTCCACCATGGCGGTCGTCTCTGGCATCGAGAAATTCCGCGAGGATTTTCTGCACAAATAAAGCCCACCGCGCGCCCGCCGGCGCTGACCGGAGCGCGAAGGAGTTGAGAATTAATGGCGAAAATGGTAACGCTCACCATAGATGATCAGACCGTAACCGTCCCCGCCGGAACGCTGGTGGTGGATGCGGCCAAGAAGATTGGCAACGACATCCCCGTGTTCTGCTACCACCCCAAGATGGAACCGGTGGGTATGTGCCGCATGTGCCTGGTGGAAATTGGCCGCCCGGTGATTGACCGCGCCAGTGGACAGCCGGTGCTGGAGCCAGATGGCAAGCCCCGCATCCAGTTTGCCCCCAAGCTGGAAACGGCCTGCACCACCCCCGTTTCGGAGGGTATGGTGGTGCTGACCAAAAACCAAAAGGTGACTGCGGCCCGCAAAGAGGTGCTGGAATTTCTGCTCACCTCGCACCCCCTGGACTGCCCCATCTGCGACAAGGGCGGCGAATGTCCGCTGCAAAACCTGACCCTGGCCCACGGCCCCGGCGAAAGCCGCTTCCTCTTTGACGAAAAAATGCGCCAGCAGAAGCATGTGCCCCTGGGCGAGCTGATCTTCCTCGACCGCGAGCGCTGCATCCAATGTGCGCGCTGCGTGCGCTTCCAAAGCGATATCGCCGCCGACCCCGTGCTGGGCTTCAGCCAGCGCGGGCGTTCGCTGGAGATCATGACCCATTCCGAGCCGGGCTTCGATTCGATCTTCTCCGGCAACACCACCGACATCTGCCCAGTGGGCGCGCTGACCACCGCCGATTTCCGCTTCGGTGCCCGCCCCTGGGAACTGAAATCCGCTGCCTCGCTGTGCAATCACTGCCCGGTGGGCTGCAACCTGACCTACAACGTGCGCCGTGAGGCCCGTTCGGACGGCAAGTCCGTCATCAAGCGCGCTCTGCCGCGCCAAAATGAGGCCGTCAACGAGATTTGGATCTGCGATAAGGCCCGCTTTGTGTATCACTACACCGAAAGCCCCGAACGCCTGACCCAGCCCCTGGTGCGCAAGAACGGCGAGCTGACCCCCGCCTCGTGGGATGAAGCCCTGGAAGCCGCTGCGCAGGGTCTGCGCAACGCCGGTGAAAAGTTGGTGGTGCTGGCGAGCGGACGGCTGAGCAACGAAGATCTGTTCAACCTGCACGCCCTGGCCGCCGCGCGCAAAGGCCGTGCTGTGCTCTACAGCGACATGGCTGGCGGCGACCTGACGGCTCAACTGGGCCTGGCCCCCGGCAGCAATCTGGCGGATTTGGGCGCGGGTTCGGTGGTGCTGGTGGCCGCCAGCGACCTGCACGAAGAAGCCCCTCTGTGGTGGCTGCGCATCAAGCAGGTTGCCCAGCGCGGAGCAAAGCTGATCACCCTCGGCGCCCGCCCCACCCGGCTGGAGGCTTTTGCCAGCCTGCGCCTGCGCGCCGCCTACGGCCAACAAGCTCAGGCTCTGGCCAGCCTGCTGGAAGCAGACAGCCTGCAAGGTGAGTTCCGCGAAGCCGCGGAAGCCCTGCGCAGCGCCGAAAACGCGGTCATTTTCTTTGGCAGTGATGGAGTCGGCCTGGCTGAATCGGAGGCTTTGGCCCGCGCCGCCGCTGATTTGCTGGTGCACACCGGCCACACCGCCCGCCCCAACAACGGGCTGGTGGGGGTTTGGCCGCACGGCAACACCCAGGGCGCCTGGGATATGGGCTTCCGCCCGCAGGCCCCCGCCGAACTAGCGCATAACCTTTCGAGCGCAGGCGGCGTACTGCTGGCCGGGGCTGACCCGGCTGGGGATGACCCCGCGTTGGCTGCTGCCCTGGAACAGGCCGGGTTTGTGGTGGCGCAGGAGCTGTTCCTGACGGAAAGCGCACGCCGTGCGCATGTGGTGCTGCCCGCCGCGGCTTACACCGAGCGCGAAGGCACCTACACCTCCGGCGAACGGCGCGTGCAGCGCTTTTACCCCGTCACCCCGCCGCGCGCCAATGCCCGCCCCGATTTTGTCATCGCCGCCCAGCTGGGCACAGGCCTGCTGACGGACGTGGAAGGTCGCGCTGCCGCCCTGGTGATGCAGCGCATTGCCGCTCAGATCCCTGCCTACGCCGGGATCAGCTACCAGCGCCTGGCCGAAACCCACGAGCAGTGGCCCATCATTGGGCGCAAAGACCTGTATTACGGCGGCACGTCGTACGAGAATACCCAAGGGCTGGGCGTGCCCCTGCCCCTGCCGGAGATGGTGAACTTGCCCACGCCCAAAGCTTACACTCCCGCGGCGGTCCCTGCCGGGGCCTTGCGCCTGGTGCGCTTCAGCCGCCTGTATGATCACGGCAGCCTAGTGCGGCATTCCCCGCTGATCGGTCAGCGCCTGGCGGCCCGTGCGCTGTCGCTGCACCCCAGCCTGCTGACGCAGTTGGGCGTTCAGCCCGGCAAGGAAGTGGAAATCACCGTTGGGGATGAAATCCTGCGGCTGCCCGCGGCGGCAGATGAAAACCTGCCGCTGGATGCAGTCGGCCTGCCGCGCAGCGCGGGCTTCCCCACCCCCAATGTGCCGTGGGTGGTCGTGCGTGTACCGGCGCCTGTTCACAGCGGACAGGATATCAAGGAGTGAGGTGCGCATGGATGCTGCATTAATCTGGGAATGGGTCATCAAGTCCCTTTTCATCATCCTCTTCATGACTGCGGGCTTTGCCTACGTCACCCTGCTGGAACGGCGCGTGCTGGCGCGCATGCAGGTGCGCATCGGCCCCAACCGTGCTGGGCCGTTTGGCCTGCTGCAGCCGGTGGCGGACGGGGTGAAGCTGATCTTCAAAGAGGAATTGATCCCGGCTTACGCCGATAAATTCGTCTTTGTCCTTGCGCCGGTGCTCACCGTGATCCCCGCGCTGATCATCACCGCCGTGGTCCCCTGGGGGCCGCAGGTGATGCTCTTTGGGCGGCCTGTGCCTCTGTACCTGGTGGATCTCAACATTGGTGTGCTCTATATCGTGGCCGTCACCTCCATCTCCGTCTACGGCATTGCCCTGGCGGGGTGGTCTTCCAACAACAAATACGCCACGATGGGCGGCCTGCGCGCCACAGCGCAGATGATCAGCTACGAATTGGCCCTGGGTCTGGCCATGCTGGCGCCGGTGATGATGGCTGGTTCCATGAGCATGGTGGACGTGGTGGAAAGCCAGCGCAGCCTGCCCTTCATTGTCCTTCAGCCGGTGGCCTTTCTGATTTACTTCATGTCCTCCCTGGCTGAAATCAACCGTGCTCCCTTTGATATGCCCGAGGCCGAGCAGGAGCTGACCGCCGGGTATCACACCGAATATTCCGGCATGAAGTTCGCCTTGTTCTTCATGGCCGAATACATCAAGATGATCGCTGTGGCCATGATCGGCTCGACCCTTTTCCTGGGGGGCTATGCCTGGCCGCTGCCGCCTGAGTGGCTGGGAGGCTTTGCCGGGCCGATCAACCTGCTGGCCAAGGTGTTGGTGTGGCTGTTTGTCATCATCTGGCTGCGCGCCACCCTGCCGCGCATCCGCTACGACCGGCTGATGTTCTACGGCTGGAAGGTGCTCTTCCCGGTGGCCCTGGCCAACGTTGTGATCACAGCCGTTGTGATTGTATTGGTAGGAGGTTAAGCGATGATCGAAGGACTGTGGACCACGCTGAAGTCTTTTTTCAGCAAACCGGTGACGATCTCATACCCCGAAGAAAAACGCCCCGTGCGCGTGCGCTTTAAGGGCCGCCACACGCTGAAACGCTATGACAACGGGTTGGAAAAATGCATCGGCTGCGCCCTATGCGCTGCCGCCTGCCCTGCGGACGCCATCTTTGTGGAGGCCGCAGAGAACACGGATGAGGCGCGCTATTCCCCTGGCGAACGCTACGCCAGCACCTATGAAATCAACATGCTGCGCTGCATCTTCTGCGGCTTTTGCGAAGACGCCTGTCCCACCGAGGCCATTGTGCTGGGGGATAACTACGAACTGTCTTTTGTAGACCGCGCCGCCTCCATTTACACCAAAGACCTGCTTCTGGAGCCTGTGCCGGAAGGCGGCCAACTGACCCCTCAAAAGACCCCCCCGGGCGTTTTTACCCGCTCGGTGCCGGCCATGCAAGACCCCAGCGACTAAAAGGAAGGAACCCCATGCTGCCTGGCGAAATCCTCTTTGGTTTTATCGGCCTGGTGGTGGTGATCACCGCGGTGGGGATGGTCATCAGCCGCAACGCCATCTACTCGGCCCTCTTCCTGGTGAGCAACTTCACCACCGTGGCCCTGTTGTACCTTATTCTGGGCGCGCCGTTCATCGCTGTGGTGCAAATTTCGGTGTATGCCGGTTCCATCATGGTGCTGTTCCTGTTCGTGATCATGCTGTTGGGCGCAGAGCGCTTGTCTGCCAAAGAAAAGCTGCAAGGGCAGCGTCTGCTGGCTGTGATTCTGGGCGTGGTTTTCCTGGTGGAATTGGGCCTGTTCGGCGTGTGGAAAGCTGGATACATGACCACCCCCGTGCCGCCCGCCGCGGCCAACGCGGGCGCGCCCGAAGCCGTGGGCATGGCCCTCTTCACCCAATACGCCCTGCCCTTTGAGGTCACCGGCTTCATCCTGTTGGTGGCCACCGTCGGCGCCATCCTGCTGACCCGCGGCGATAAGCCCGCCAGCAAAGACCTGATCACCGCTGTGAGCGAGAAGGAGGGCTAAAACCATGCCGTTGGGTTATTACCTGGCCTTGTCGGCCGTCATGTTCGTCATCGGCATTGTGGGCGTGCTGGTGCGCCGCAACGCCCTGATCGTTTTCATGTCCTTGGAATTGATGTTTAACGCCGCCAACCTGCTGTTTGTCACCTTTGCCGCGTATTACGGCACGATCATCGGCCAGATCTCGGTCTTCTTCGTCATGACTGTGGCCGCGGCTGAGGTGGCGGTGGGGCTGGCGCTGATGGTGGCCATTTTCCGCACCAAGCACAGCATTGATGTGGACCAGATGAGCAGCCTGAAAGGCTGATCCAACCTCACCCGCTCCGGCGGGTGTCTTGGACACGGGAGAGGAACATGCTTCTGAGTGAAACCCTTCAAAACCCTGCCGTAAGTCTGGTGCCCTGGGTGGTCTTCCTGCCGTTGATCGGCCTGGTGATCAACCTGGTGCTGGGCCAGCGTCTCGGCGAAAAATTTGTCGGTGTGGTGGCCAGCCTGGCTGCCCTGGCGGCCTTTGGGGTGGCGGTGGTGCTGGCCATCACCCTGGCGGGCGAGCCGGGGGTGGGCAAATTTCACCTGCTGGATTGGATTCAGGTGGGCGGGCTGAACCTGGGGTGGGATTTCCGCGTGGACACCCTGTCGGTGACGATGATGTTGGTGGTGGCGGGCGTCGGCTCCCTCATCCACATCTACGCCACGGCCTATATGCACAGCGATGTGCGCCACAACGGCGATCTCAGCCGTTACCGCCGCTTCTTCGTGTATTTCAACCTCTTCATCCTCGCCATGATGATCCTGGTCAGCGCTGACAGCTACCTGATGCTGTTCGTGGGCTGGGAAGGCGTGGGCTTATGCTCTTATTTGTTGATTGGCTTCTGGTTTGAAAAAGGCGCGGATGGCACTGCCAACGCCAAGGCGGCCAAGAAGGCCTTTGTGGTCAACCGCGTGGGCGATTTTGGCCTGCTGCTGGCCATGTTCCTGCTCTTTTGGAACTTCAAGTCGCTCAGCTTTGACGAAATCTTCGCGCAGGCCCCGGCTTTGGCTCAGGCGGCCCCTGGGGTGGTTCTGGCCGTGACCCTCTTCATGCTGCTGGGTGTGGCGGGCAAATCAGCGCAGCTGCCGCTCTTTGTGTGGCTGCCCGATGCGATGGCCGGCCCCACACCTGTTTCGGCCCTCATCCATGCCGCCACCATGGTCACGGCTGGCGTGTACCTGGTGGCCCGCTCCAGCCCGCTGTATCTGGAAGTGCCAGCGGCGCAGCAGGCGGTGATGTGGGTGGGCGCGCTGACGGCCCTCTTTGCCGCCACCATCGCCGTGGCGCAGAACGACATCAAGAAGGTGCTGGCCTATTCCACCATCAGCCAGTTGGGCTTTATGGTGGCGGCGGTGGGCATGACGGCCTATGTGGCGGGCATGTTCCACCTCATCACCCACGCCTTCTTCAAGGCGCTGCTCTTCCTCTCGGCAGGTTCCGTCATCCTTGGCCTGGAACACGGCCATGCCCACGCTCACAGCGGACACAACGGCCACGAGGACGATCACTTTGACCCGCAGGACATGCGCAATATGGGCGGGCTGCAGGGGCGCATGAAGACCACCTTCTGGGTGTATCTGATCGGCGCGCTGGCCCTGGCCGGCATTGCCCCGCTTTCGGGCTTCTTCTCGAAAGATGAAATTTTAGCTGCCGCCCTGCACACTTCTCCGGCCATCTTTGCCTTGCTGATCGCGGCTGCCTTCCTGACGGCCTTCTACATGAGCCGCCAGGTGTTCCTGGTGTTCTTTGGCCGCCCGCGCAGCACCGCCGCCGAGCATGCCAGCGAAAGCCCGGCACTCATCACCGTGCCGCTCATCCTGTTGGCGGTGCTTTCGGCCTTGGGGGGCGCGCTCAACCTGCCAAAGATTTACACCCTGGAACATTGGCTGGAGCATTCCCTTCAGCACAGCCTGGTGGTGGAATTCAATCTGACCGTGGCGGTTGGCTCGGTGCTGCTGGCCCTGGCGGCCATTGCCCTGGCCTGGTGGCTGTACGGCAAACGGCAGATGCGCGCCAGCGACCCCGATCCCCTGGCGGCGCCGCTGGGCGACCTGTTCCGCGCCCTGCAAAACAAATGGTGGGTGGATGAACTCTATCAAGCCGTCATTGTGCGCCCCTACCACGCCCTGGCTGGCTGGTTTTCTGGGCCAGTGGACAGCGCCGGCATTGACGGCATTGCCAACGGTTTGGGGCAATTGACCCATTGGGCGGCGGGCGGTCTGCGCCGCATTCAAACTGGTTATGTGCGCACCTACGTTCTGGTGGTCCTCTTTGGCGTGGTGCTCATGCTGGCCTTCCTGGCGTTCAACTAGGCCGCGGGAGAGCGAACCGATGACTATGGTTTTGAATCCAATTCTTTTGATGACCTTTTTCCCGCTGGTGGGGGCTGCCGTTATTTTGTTCTTCAAATCGGAGCAAAAATCGGCCATCCGCTGGACCGCCCTGGTCACCAGCCTGGTGACGTTTGGACTGTCGCTGTGGGTGCTGGCCGCATACGGCCGCCAGGACGTGAGCATTCACCGCCTGTGGTTCCGCATCGCCGGTCTGCCCATCCACTTCCACATGGCTGTAGACGGCCTCAACATCCTTATGGTGCTGCTGACCACCTTCCTGACCCCGCTGGCCGTGCTTTCCACCTGGAAAGCGGTGGAAGAACGGGTCAAAGGCTTTATGATCTTCTTCCTGCTGCTGGAAGTGGGCATGCTGGGCGTATTCCTGGCGCTGGATCTGGTGCTGTTCTACATCTTCTGGGAATTCACCCTCATCCCCATGTACTTCCTCATCGGCCTGTGGGGCGGCGAACGGCGCATTTACGCTGCCGTCAAGTTCTTCCTGTTCACCATGGCCGGATCGGTGATTATGCTGCTGGCCATTCTTTACCTGGGATGGAGCGCCAAAACCTTTGATCTGCCGGCCCTGCTGGCCGCTCGCGACAGCTTCGCCGCCGCGCAGATCCCGCTGTTTGCAGCCTTTGCCCTGGCCTTCGCCATCAAAGTGCCCATGTGGCCGCTGCACACCTGGCTGCCCGACGCGCACGTGGAAGCGCCCACCGCTGGTTCGGTCATTTTGGCGGGCGTGCTGCTGAAGATGGGCGCGTACGGCTTCCTGCGCTTCAATTTGCTGCTCTTCCCCCAGGCCAGCCTGCAGCTGGCCCCCTGGATGGCGGGGCTGGCCGTCATCGGCATTCTCTACGGCGCGGCGGTGGCCTACACCCAAAAGGATGTCAAAAAGCTGGTGGCCTATTCCTCGGTCAGCCACCTGGGCTTCGTCATGCTGGGCATCTTCGCTCTCAACGCTGAAGGCCTCAGCGGGGCCATTTTGCAGATGGTCAACCACGGTCTGAGCACCGGCGCGCTGTTCCTGATGGTGGGCTTCCTCTACGAGCGCCGCCATACCCGCCTGATGGAGGCCTTTGGCGGCTTGTGGAAGAGCGTTCCCGTTCTGGCAGCCCTGGCCCTCATCGTCAGCCTGTCCTCGATGGGCCTGCCGGGGCTGAACGGCTTCGTGGGCGAATTCACCATTCTGACGGGGGCCTTTGGCTCGGCGACGCTGGGCAGCCCCTGGTTCGCGGGCCTGTCCACCCTGGGCGTCATCCTGGCGGCGGTCTACCTGCTGCACATGATGGAGAAGGTTTTCCTCGGCACCATCACCCACGCCGAAAACCGCACCCTGCCCGATCTCAGCCCGCGCGAGCTGGCGGTGATCCTGCCGCTGCTGGTGGTGATTTTCTGGATCGGCCTATATCCTAAGCCCTTCTTTGGGCTGATCGAACCCGGCGTCGCCCAGATCCTCGCGGCGGTTCAATCTGCGGCCCTGGCGCTGCATTAACGGAGAGTGACGCGATGACACTGAACGATCTGATCACGATCCTTCCTCTGGCCTTTTTGGCGGCCTGGGGTGTGGTGCTGCTGCTGGTAGATTTGTGGATCCCCGCCAACCGCAAGGGCATCACCGCTGTGCTGGCGGCGGGCGGGTTGGCCGTGACCCTGGGCCTGACCTTGGCCCGCGGGCAGCACAGCGTGGAAGCCTTTAACGGCATGGTCTCGGTAGACGGTTTTGCGGTCTTCCTGGATGTGATTTTCCTGGGCAGCGGCCTGGCGGGCATTGCCCTGGCTTATGACTACCTCAAACGCACGCATATCGAACGCGGTGAGTATTACTCTCTGCTGCTCTTCACCGTGGCGGGCATGATGCTGATGACTTACGCCAACGATCTGGTCATCGTCTTCCTGGCGTTGGAACTGCTTTCGCTGCCCTTGTACGTCATGGCTGGCTTTGCGCGCTTGCAGCTTTTGTCGGAAGAAGCCGCCCTCAAGTACTTCCTCATGGGGGCCTTCTCTTCCACCTTTGTGCTGTACGGCGTGGCCCTCATCTTCGGTGCCACCGCCCGCACCGACCTGCCGGGGGTGGTGGCGGCTGTGCAGGGCGGCACGGCCAACCCGGTCTTCTTCCTGGTGGGCGCGGCCATGCTGCTGGTGGGCTTTGGCTTCAAATCCGCGGTGATGCCTTTCCATATGTGGGCGCCGGACGTGTATCAGGGTTCGCCCTCCTCCGTGACGGCCTTCATGACGGTGGGAGCCAAGGCCGCTGGTTTTGCCGCGCTGCTGCGTGTGTTTGTGGTGGCCTTCCAAAGCATCTCGGCGGATATGACCCCCATCCTGTGGGCCTTGGCCGCCCTGACCATGTTCGGCGGCAACATCCTGGCCATCGCCCAATCCAATATCAAGCGCATGTTGGCCTATGCCAGCATCGCCCAATCCGGCTACATGCTGATGGCCTTTGTGCCCTACGGGCAGGGCGCCGTGCTTAAAGATACCATCGCCGCCATGCTCTTCTTCCTGGTGACCTATTCGCTGGCCACCCTGGGGGCCTGGGCGGTGGTGATTGCCCTGGAAAAAGAGGAAAATAAACACCTGGAGATCGCCGATTACGCCGGGCTGGGGCGCAAATACCCCTGGCTGGGCGCGGCCATGACGGTCTTCATGCTGTCCTTCACCGGCATGCCCCTCACCCTGGGCTTCTGGGGCAAGTTTTACCTGTTCAGCACCGCGGTGGAAGGCGGCTTCACCGGACTGGCCCTGGTAGGTCTGCTGACCTCGTTGATCTCGGCCTACTACTACCTGCGCGTGGTGGTGTACATGTTCATGAAGCCCGGTGAACCCACCCTCACCCAGGACCCCTGGATTCAGCTCACCGCGCTGGTTTCGGCCTTCCTGGTGGTGGCGCTGAGCCTGTTCCCCGGCCCTCTGCTGGACTACGCCTCGGCCGCGCTGATGCTGCTGCGCTGAGGACTCTGCGTTGACTCACAACGGCCCGCCCATCCCAGGCGGGTCGTTTGATTCTCACCGCCCGGAAAACACGGTACAATTGGAGCCGATGAAAGCCAGACTCGCCCGCCTGCCCCTGGAAAACCTTGCCCCGCTGCTGCTCTTTGCCGCGCTGCTGGCGGCACCCCTGCCCTGGCTGAAAACCGCCGGAGGGGCGGTGCGCACCGATTTCAGCGTGCCCGTGCTGCTCAGCGCCGCCCTGCTCTACGCGGCCCTGCGCCTGCCGGGGCGCTGGCGAAATGCCCTCAGCCTGTCGGTCACCCTGGCGGCTTACGCCCTGGCGTTGGTGGGGCTGTGGGCTAACGGCCTCAGCGAAACCGCCGTGGTCAGCGGGCTGCTGCCCTGGAACGACGCCGCTTCGTATTATCAGGACGCGCTGCGCTTGCTGCAGGGCAGCCCCGTCACCAGTTTTTCGGCGCGCCGCCCGCTCTTCGCGGGGACGCTGGCCCTGCTGTTGACCGTCACCGGCGGACATCTGCAAGCTTCCCTGGCCGCGCTGACCCTGCTGATGGCCCTCAGCGCCCATGCTTTCACGCGTGAAATTCAGCGCACCCATGGTCCGGCCGCCGCAGCGGCCGCCTGGGCGGTGCTGTTTATGTTCGCCCGGCGCTTCACCGGCATTGCCCTGACCGAATCGGTGGGCTTTTCGCTAGGGGCGCTGGGGCTGGCCCTCCTGTGGCGCGGCGCGGCTCGCCGCCGCCTCTGGCCTGCCGCAGCGGGCCTGCTGACCCTGACCCTGGCGCTCAACGCACGCGCTGGAACCTTTTTTGTCCTGCCCCTGCTGCTGCTGTGGCTGGGCTGGGCCTTCCGCGGGGCTCGCCGCTTTGCCTGGAAACCTGTGCTGTGGGGCGGGCTGGCGGTGGCCCTGGGCTTTGCCCTCAATTTTGCCGTGCTGCGGGTGGTGGCCTCGCCCACCTCGGCGGCTTTCTCCAACTTTTCATTTTCTCTCTACGGCGTGTCGGTGGGGGGTAAGGGCTGGACGCAGGTGTTCCGCGACCACCCAGAGGTGGCCAACCTGCCGGAGCCGCAGCGTTCGCAGACGGTGTACGCCCTGGCGCTGGAGGAGATTCGCCGCCATCCGCTGAATTTTGCGCGCGGGGCGCTGCGCCAATGGCAATTGTTCTTCACCGACCCCTGGTTTGGGGTGTATTCCTATGTGGGCGGCGAAAACCCGCGCGTGCAGACCGCCGCCTGGCTGGGCCTGTACCTGCTGTGGGGACTGGCCTTCGTGCACGCCCTGCGCCGCCCGCCGCAGCCCATCTCCTGGCTGGTGCTGGCGGTTTGGGTGGGGGTGCTGCTTTCTGTCCCCTTTGTGCCACCCGAAGACGCGCACAAGATGCGCCCCTATGCTGCCACCATCGCCGTGTTTGCCTGGCTGCCTGCCCTGGGAACCGCTGAGCTGCTGCGCTGGCTGCGCCTGGAGGCCTGGGAAAGCCGCGCCCTGGGCGAACCTCCGCGCATGAACCATCTCCCTGGTGCGGTGCTGGCTTTGGCGGGGCTGGCGGTGCTGGCGGGGCCGCTCAGCCTGCTGTTGGGGCGCGCGCCCACGCACCTGCCGGAGCTGACCTGCCCCGCTCCGCAGGAGTCGGCGGTGGTGCGTTACCAGCCGGGGACATCCATTCAGCTCATCCCCAAGAGCGATCCGCGCCCGGATGTGCTGCCCACCTTCCACACAGATTTGTTCCGCCGTCAGGTGCACAACCTGCCCAACAGCGAAGCCGCGCTGCATTTTGAAAGCCTGAAAGCGCCTGCCTGGGTGTGGCTGGATGTGGATCGGCGCACGCTGAAACGGGTGTGGGTGGTACTGGGCGAAGCGCCCCCCGCGCCGGAACAGGCCGCCTGGCTGGGCGTGTGTGGTCAGCTGATGGAGACCCCCGCCAGCGCCGAAAAGCCCTTCCTCTTCCGTGTGCAGCGGGTGATCTGGGAGCAGCCGCGCTAAGGCCGACCATTGCCGCCAGATTGGGACGGCTTGGCTTGCGGCTTCCCGCTGGTTTGATATTTGGCTTTGATGAATACCCCTTGGTTCGATCCGTTGGGTTCTTTTTGTAGGGGTTAATTGTATAATTAACGTGAATTCGGGTTAAGCGGGCAAGGGCAGACACCTGTCCAATCCCAGGGATGGTTTGGTTGGTTTGTGGCAATAGGCAATCAAGCCACACAGCACATTGACAAAGAAATTCGGAATACTGCGATGACGAGAA
>JARKPO010000056.1 GCA_029975215.1 Levilinea sp. | reverse complement strand
GTTCAGGTCGTTACGTGTTCAGGCTGCCCGTTCCTCGATGCGCATCAGGAACGGGAGACCGTGCTTGATCTCGAGCAGGCAGACTTTTCCGCTGCCCATCTGCGCGAGGTGCTCCAGCAGCGCCACGACCTCTTGCTTGAGAATGAAGTCATCCTGGTCGCGCTCGGGCCGGGGACCGCTTTGTCCGCCCAGCTTGATCTCGCGCTCGATGACCGTGTCAGGGGTGAGTTCCGGCTCGCCGTCGCGGACCGGAATGTTGGAGATGCGGCCGAAGTTGATGTCCTGCATCAGCTCGATGAGTCGCCGCTTCGGTGGGGTGAGATTTTTTTTGTTCATCATTCTGCCTCCTAAGCATGGTTTGATGTTTCTGGAGGGCAGAATAAATCCGGTTTTCATGAAGCCCTGTTTTCTGGACTTGTCTTTGGACTGTCCAAAATGAGCGGCCCAAAAAACAAAAGGCCGTCAGGTTTTTCACCTGCGGCCTCGGTTGCGCGGAAATATTTTTTAAGAAAAGTTTCTTTGGACTGTTATTTGGACTTGACTATGTTTTCGGGAAAACGCACGCCTTTCTCCTTGCGAAAGTCTATAGCAACACCTAGTTTTTTCCGGATATTATTCAGTTGTCGTTGCATACGGCCTGGGTCTCCCGAAGCGGGAAAATACTCATCTTTCTTCCACGCACACGCATTCATAAAAGTCTTATGCCGTACCCATCCGTGGCCGATCTGATCGTAAAGAATTTCCATGATCTTGGCGATGATGGACTCATTGCGGACAAAAATGTGTCCTTTGTCCACCCCGTTCACGAACCAGTGGACTCTTTCGCCGATTTCTTTTCGTTCGAGAACGATCTTATCCTCTTCGGTTATTGTATTTACAGAATCGTCTCTCGATTCGTCTTCCCGCAGTGCCTCTCCAGCGTGACCAATGAAATGTGCAACTTGCAAATCCGCTTTCTTGGCAATGGCATGCCAATCCAGCAAGAAAGCACAAGAAGAGTTTGTTGTGATGGCGACCATAATAATTCCAAGTCGTTTCATCTGTTGGCGGATTTCTGGGGAAAGTGCGATGCCGCCTGGGGTTAAAATGACAATCCCCACGGTATCAAGCTCTCGGTCAAGTCTCCTGCATCGAGCAATAACATCATCTTCATCCAGGTTTGGAATCGAAAGAAAAATTTCCAACGTCCCGAGGCTATCAAGTGTCTTAAGCCCCATAGGAATCAGGCCGTGATGATTCGCAAACCCGCTGCCTTCAATGCCATTCGCTTGGCGGATCACTGTCGTGAGTTTTGGAAGGGAGAGTTCATACTGCCGGACGTCGTCCTCGGTGAGCGGGATCGGATCGAAATAATTGTCCTCATCAGCAACCCCAAATATACCCTTCGAGGTCTGGCGGACAATCAGATCGCCACCTAGGGGAAAACGTTTCGGTCGAGGAATCTCCGTTGCTCTTGATGTTTCCCTCAGGATTCCTTTCTCTCGAAGGACACGGAACTCATCTTCTGGGTAACACTCCAGTTCCCCGTGCAGAAAGACAGGACTCTCGACTTGGTCGAGACGCTGAAAGATGAAGTTGAGGAGCCCCTCAGTCAACGACAATCCCCCAATTCTTCAGATATCGGAATACGTCTTCGGCATGTGTGGCCCGTTTGAACTTGATTTTGTTGGTGCCGGACAATTCGATGCGTTTTCCCCGTAGGTCATCGGGGAACATGATTTTAAATACGGCCCGTCGGATCGTGCCACCCCCCAAACGCTTACGCAGGTAAGTCTTTTCAAGCGTCTCCATCACATTCCTGGACCGCACTATAAATGATGGGAACGGCGCTTGCGGAAGGTTGAAATGGATCTCGGCGAGGATGACTGAATGATCTTCGTCAACCGGCATGTCAAAGTCCTCCTCCGCGATCCTGGCGAGGTTTAGTCTATCTGCTGATCCGGGCGAGTCGAAAAAGTCTTCGTCTTTGAGGCAGCACTCAGCAAAAGCCTTGCGGAGAGCCGTCTCTTCTTTTTCAACAGCAGCCTCAATTTCAATCTGGCCGGTCTCGTTGTTATAGCTGATGAAATCTTGCTGGGCCGGACGTAGGATGGTCGGGGAGACTTTCGGACTTGCAGTGGTTCCTTTGAATATCAGTTCCGCTTTGACCCGCTTCTCGTGGTAAATGATGAAATTAGTGTATGCTCCTTCTTGATAGTAGCGGACGAGAACACGGTCACTGTTTTTATGATTTTTGAAAATCTCGGCAAGTTTTGATTGAAAGACTCCGGAAGCTGTATCTACGTCTGCAATGGCTGCTGCAGTCTTCCCGCGAAATATGGTGAATCGTTCTGCACGCCAAAGGGTATACCGATCATATGCGAGATTAAAAGCCTCCTCATTTTCAGTTCTGACCTTAAGGCTCAGGCACTCGACCGGCAACTCCCCGTTTCCTTCCGGCGAATAATTGCATTCCTGACAAGCTGCCACGATGTCTTCATGACCTCGCTCTGTACAGAGGTCATAAGCCATATAGAGACTCTCAAGCAGATCATCCTTGCTATAGCCATCGCCACTAACGAGGAATTCTTTGAAGAGGGGAACATCAAGCGATGCGGAATCAAGCTCCAGATGGCCATTCCAAAGTTCAACGAAACTACGGAGAATGGGCTCATAGCCTTGGAATTTATCCAAAAACCGCTCTGCGTTAAAGGTTCGATGTTTCGGCTTCCCCATTTTTCTTACCTCCCTTGTTTATGCCTAACGGCAACGACCTTACCCAACACGCGAAGATCATCCTCCGGCCTGATCCGGATCTTTCTTACCTCCGGGTTCTCGGGCACCAATTCGATGAGCTCGTCTTTGATTTTCAGGCGCTTGACAGTCGCCTCGTTGTTGAGCAGCGCGACAACGATGTCTCCGTCCTCGGCGATGGGCTGCTGCCGCACGATGATCAAATCACCATCGTTGATACCGGCACCGACCATGCTGTCACCCACCGCACGGAGTGCGAAGTGCTGACCGGAACGAACGACGTTCGATTCGACCAGTACTTGGCCGATGATGTTCTCCTCAGCCAGGATGGGGCAGCCAGCCGCCACCATACCCACTACAGGTACTGAAACCAGGGAGGCAGCCATCTCGCTGGGACGGCGGGCGACGGCAATGCCGCGAGACTTCCCGTCCTCTCGCTTCAGGTATCCCTTGCGCACCAGTTGGTTGATCCGGTCGTGGGCACTCGCCGGGCTGATTTCAAAGATCTCGCTCAGTTCCTTCACCGTTGGAGGGAAGCCCTTGGCATCGACAAAACGACATATCGCTTC
>JARKPO010000044.1 GCA_029975215.1 Levilinea sp. | reverse complement strand
CGGCCGAAGTGAGGCGCGCTTGGTGCGCCGAAACTGAGGTCCGCTCCAGTTCGCTGTTCTGCGGCGCGGGTCAGCGCGACGCAGGACGGCGAGCCCCAGCTCGCGGCCCCGTTCTGCGGGAGCGCAGCGACCGCAGAACGGCCATGAAGTTGACCGGGCTTTCGGCCCGGTCCAACTTTCTAGTTGGAACATCTATTATCTCAGCTAAAGTCAGTGTCGTCCGGTTAGGTCCTTGCATATTTTTTTGATGAATAAAAAACCAGTTAAATCAGCGCAATACTCCATTTTTTGCTTGACTTTGAGCAAGAAATCGGTGGGCCGCGCTCGTAACCACCGAATATTACAGGAGTTACGACATGCGCCCATTCAAGCGACTGAAACAGCGCCGAAAATCGCGAGCTTTCAAATTGCTTCTTGCCCCAATCTTTGAGAGATTCAAGTCAGATAACAAACTTGAATCCAGGGGGTACCGTTCGTTGCAAATGTCTTTCGATGATCAGCTCAAGGCCCTGATCTTCTATCACTTGGAAGAGTTCTCTTCAGGGAGTGAACTTCTCCAGGCACTGGAACAAGATAACTTCGCCAAGGAATGTGTTGCGCCCCCAAAAAGGCGCCTTCTTTTAGGCAATCAACAACCGTGGCCTTGAACAGCTTACCGAGGTTTTCGGGCATCTTGTCAAGCAAGCAGGCAAAGTGCTCCCAGATGAATATGCTCATCTTGGTAATCTTGTCTCCATAGACGGTTCTCTGATAGATGCTGTCCTATCCATGGAATGGGCAGATTACCGAAGTGGCTCAAAGAAGGCCAAGGCTCATATCGGCTTCGATATCAACCGTGGCATTCCGCGGAAAATATATCTATCCGACGGCAAAGAAGGTGAGCGCCCCTTTGTTGATAAGATCATCGACAAAGGCGAAACCGGTGTCATGGATCGTGGGTATCAGTCTCATGACCACTTCGACCAGTGGCAAGCCGCTGAGAAGTATTTCGTCTGCCGGATAAGGGAGAATACCCACAAAGCCGTCATCAGAGAGAATGCCGTCAATCCTGGCAGTATTGTCTTCTATGACAGCGTAGTGCTTCTCGGCACCAAAGGAATAAACCAGACTGAGAAAGAGCTGCGGCTTGTTGGTTACCGCATTGACGGCAAGGAGTACTGGGTAGCAACCAACAGGCATGACCTGACGGCTGAAGAAGTTGCCCAGGTTTATAAGCTGCGCTGGAACATAGAGACCTTCTTCGGCTGGTGGAAGCGCCATCTCAAGGTGTATCACCTGATTGCCAGAAGCGAATACGGTCTCATGGTTCAACTACTTGGTGGCCTTATTACATATCTACTACTGGCCATCTATTGTCGTGAGCAACACCAGGAGCCAGTAAGCATTAATAGGGTACGAGAGCTACGCAATCAAATTGCAAATGAAGCAGCAGAATCGCAGAACCAACGATCAAGGAAACTACAAGGTAAATCAAACAAAATTAGACAGTTGAAGCGCAAGAAGCGTCGAGCAAAAACCTAACCGGAAGATACTGAGCTAAAGTTCAACTTTCGTATTATGTCGAGGGCTACCCACCTTCGGTTGTTCTGAAATTGTTAGGCGGAACCTTTTGCACGCTTCATCTCTGAAGATGTAAAGAAATTCCAGTTGTGCTGAATGATATCTTTCATGGAAATTCTTATCACTGGTGAGCCTGAACAATTACCAGCCTCACCGGATTCTAGATTGAGATATATTCCTTTACCGCAAAGCCCTTTGAAATAAGGCCCTTCCTCTACATTTATATTAAGTATTTTTTGTTGTGAAATTTGAGATTTTATACGGCGTCTCGTAGCTGACGACCAAGTATAAGG
Organism: Levilinea sp.; assembly: GCA_029975215.1. Classification (GTDB taxonomy): domain Bacteria; phylum Chloroflexota; class Anaerolineae; order Anaerolineales; family Anaerolineaceae; genus Levilinea. The sequence continues at coordinate 11,138 of JARKPO010000044.1, read as the reverse complement.
CCTACCACCCAAAAGTTGGGACTGAAACTCATGGTTTGCAGGGGTTATTGCAGCTAACTCATTGATAATTTTGGGAATTGAGTTGGCAGTAAATGGGAAATCAAAATGGCACAAGAAAGCCACACCATTTATAGGATCGAGACCACACCAAACAATGCAAGTTTCGACTCTAGGGGTACTGATAATGTGAGTTCCATTAGAGCGCAAAGCTAAACCATATTCTCTTTGCAGAACTTCAACGGTCATCCCCGTACCTCTCTTTTGTCCAACGGTGTGGTTGGGAGTCGCGTCCAGATTGCTCCGCTTTCAAGGGCAAGCTTCTTTTCCGCTACTCATAACTTCATTGGCCGTATATCTTCTCTCCATGAGACTCGATCAAGGTAGCTGCATTTCCATATGCACATGCAATAGAGTACATATCACGATACATCGGCTCATCGTCGTGAATTACCACTAATGGTTGAACGGGGTTCATGTGATTTCTTCCAACGGTCTTGTTGGAACTTCGCTTTTTAACTGTTGGTGTATTTGGTTTATCAAATACGTAGGTCTCGCCCTCATAGGTCTGACTTTTTGCTTCAATACACATACACATCGTGAACTGTTCCGATGAATGAGACCGACTTCTCTTTCTGAGCACCGAGTTTCTGAGCCACCCGTAATGACGGCTCATTCTGTGGATGGATGAGAGAAATGAGCCTCGTCTTGCCCAAGGTGATTCTCGCATATCTCATACATGCTTTGGCTGCTTCGGTGCCATACCCGTTGTTCCAGTGTTTCTTTGCAATACGATAGGAAATCTCGGCTTCTATTTCACCTTCGATCTCTTGGTGGAGTATACCTGCTATGCCGATAAAACTCCCGACTGGCTTCTGGATAATCTTCCAGAAACAATGGCCGTACCGCTCGTAGTGGTCCAAGATCTTCTCAAGCATTTCATGGGTTTCGTCATAACTCAATACTTTGGGGAAGTATTTCATAACATCTGTGTCACCGGTAAGCTCGAATAGGGACTCGGTATCGTCAGGAGAGAAGTCAATGATTTGTAAACGTTCGGTCTCAGCTATGAGGTTCATGGTTCTCCATTTCCTGTCCCAACGTGAGAGAGCTGACCGGCCGGTTTTGTTTTTCGGCCGGTCTAGCGCTTTGTTAGCGGTCAGTCGTCCTTGTTCATCATGTGCGTACACCACCCACAGAATCCGCTACCGTCGAGTTCCTCTGCGGGGATATCTTCGCCGCATCTTTCACACGTATGTTCTGCACTTTCCTCGCAAATTGCACAGCGCTGTTCATGGTAGATGTATGCTTTTTTGTCGCACTCAGGGCAATCGATCAAATAGCTAGAGTCGTCGGAAAAATATTCTCCAAGTGATAACTCCACCATTTGTTCATAGACATACTCTTGTCCACACGATTTGCAAACAAAGGTAATATCTTCTTTTGGTAATTTGGGGTCATCAACAGTAATCAATCCAGAACTACAGCTTATGCAGTTATAGCTTATTATTGCTTCGTATAATGCATCCGACCCAAAAACTACCTCATCGATGAACTTAACACACTCTTCTTTTTCCTTTTCATAAACTTCAGAAACTGAAACCAATGTTTCCCAAGCTTCATCACCCAGGAGTTTCTTTGGATCGTCCTTTATTTCATCTGTGATGAAATCTCTTACAACAATGAAGCAATCAGTAATCAACTGCCTAATAGCATCCTTTGACATATCAGTATGATAATGTTCTATGTCATTCCTGAATTTATTGATCTTTTCTACTCTATCCCAATGGGTCTTTATGCCCAAAGAGGTAAACCTGTCTCTAATTTCTTGAACATCAACGGTTTTCTTACCCTTTCCCTTCCAGATTACCTTTCCATCAGTATCTACTTGCGGTAGGACTTTTTGCTTTATAAGTGCCTCGTCCGATCCAGCAGGGCTTATAGAAGCGAGCTTGTGTTTGAATAGGAGCAATATTCCGGCAAAGAGGTTTCGGGTGCATGAAATAAGGCGCTTCGGGTTGGAGGATTCGAAATCTTCTAACCCAAGAACGAGTGAATCAATGGCATTATTTAAAATACTCATTTTTATCTCTTCCTCTACGGTAACGGGGCTGAGGCTGACCGGCCCAATTTTTAAGGGCCGGTCCTGCCGATGGTTGGCACCTTCGTATTTATCACGTTTAATGTTTTAAAAAGGAGAATGAAGATTTATCCCCTTTTCCTGCCGACGTAAACCGCAATTGGCACGGTGTACATTACCTTATCATCTTCAGTTCGAGCATTAATGCCAAGACTGTCTATTCCGATGTCATTTGTGACCATGTTTCTCAATTTTGGTTCGTCCCCTGATTTTGGAAAGGACGCACGTAGTTGAGTTTCCAGCTCGATATCGACGCCATAGGCGCTCTGTCGGCAATCAAGCAGGCCTGAATGTTGAAACAACGCGGCAAACTCTTCATGTGTCAGGGCGTGGGTATGAGAAGGATCACGCATGATTTCCAATCGGTCATATAACTCAGACTTTGAGGATTCCACTGCTACGTCAGCTACCATCACCCGACCACCGGGACGGCACACCCTTAACATTTCTGACAACGCTTTTTCCGGTGCCAGCAAGTGATGAAAGCTGTAGCGGGTTATCACCAGTGAAAATGAGTTGTCCGCATAGGGCAGTGGTACAGCTTCTCCGATAGTCCAGGTTATGTTTTCAATCTTCTGTTCCTGCTGACGTTTTTTTGCCTGCTCAACCATCGCAGGAGTAATGTCTACTCCAGTCACATGCCCGGCATGCCGGGCAAATTCGCAGGCGACCAGACCCGGACCGCAAGCTACATCAAGAACAGAATCAGAAGTGCAAACTTCAGAAAATTTGATGAGAGTTTGCATGGCATCCAAGTGCCCCGGCACTTGTGTAAACGGTATGGCCTGACACGAGAATTGTTCAACAATTTTAGCTCGATGTATCTGTTCTCTCTGGTGGTTCATAATCGTTTCTCCTTTTTATGATGAGGTAAGGAGATAATAACTTGTAATCAACATGACTGTCTTGCTATGTTTAGACAATGAGTATCGAAAAACTGACAAAATTGCCACCTGTTGTAATTGGATACCGAATTGACCCAGCGTTGCCTATTATACCGCTCGCAATGCAGGTAAGCCAAGCGGGCTGCGCTGCACCACATGCCCACCCTCGTGGACAGCTTATCTTCGCCAGCAGCGGTGTTATGAGGGTTATTTGCAGTCGTGATGTCTGGATTGTGCCCCCGTCACAGGCGGTATGGGTACCGCCAGAAATCGAACACGAAGTATATTTCCCCGGAGAGGTTTCATTGCGCAATCTCTTTATCGACCCGTCTGCTTCGGTAGGCTTGCCGAAAGTTTGTACGGTTTTTAAGGTGTCGCCTCTGTTACGCGAGTTGATTTTGAAAGCTGTACTGGTTGGGGACAATTATTCGTCTGGGAGCCCAGGTTATCGGCTTATGATGGTGATTCTCGACGAACTGCTTCAGGCAGAACCAACAGAACTTCACTTACCAATGGGTCATGATGAAAGACTTCTGCGAGTAATGGAGGCGTTGCTAAAAAATCCTGGAGACAACCGGGAATTGGATGAATTAGCTAAGATTGCCGGTGCCAGTTCTCGCACGCTATCACGCTTATTTGTTCGCGAGACGGGTCTGAGTTTTGGTGCCTGGCGGAAAAGGCTCCTTTTGCAGGAAGCTATCGACCGTCTAGGAAAAGGCCAAAATGTTACTCGGGTAGCCTTCGATTTAGGCTATCAGAGCCTTAGTGCGTTTATCGAAATGTTTCGTCAGTCACTTGGGGCATCGCCGGGACAGTATTTACGGCTGAATGTCAATTAATCGCTATCCTCAGCATTACTCCACGATAACGGGGCCGCGAGCTGAGCGGCCGAAGTGAGGCGCGCTTGGTGCGCCGAAACTGAGGTCCGCTCCAGTTCGCTGTTCTGCGGCGCGGGTCAGCGCGACGCAGGACGGCGAGCTGGTCCCAGCTCGCGGCCCCGTTCTGCGGGAGCGCAGCGACCGCAGAACGTGGGAGAGTGCAGCGGCGGAGCGAAGCGGAGACCGTCTGCCACGCTTGGTTAAAGATCCTCTTCGTCGTCTCTTCTTCGAAAAGTTTTGAGCTCCCACTGGGCCAACGTCAGTCCCTTGGTGGCGGAAATGGTTTTCAGCTCTTGAATTGCCTTTTTATATTCTTCGATTGAATCACTTCTTGTCCAAAGGTAGCTTATACCAGCCGCATCTCTGATGATTCCGTCGATTGGGCAATGAGGCGGTTCAGGGCAGAACCCTGCCGACCAGAGATACTTCAGGTGCACATTTACGAGTTTTTGAGCGACTCCCACTCTGAATCTTCCACGGTGAAGATAGGTCGCAAGCCCGTTAGAAACTCCTTCTGCGACTTCGGCTATGAAGGAAATGTGCTCAGCTTCAGTTACTATCCCGTTTATGTACTTTCCCTCGATTTCAACTAACCACTCACGTAGCACATTTTTCGCTCGCGTCCTTTGCCAGACCTTTGTTCCTTTGTCGTAGATTGGATACTGACGATCACGCGTCGAGAGCGCTGCTTTCAAGCTCAAAAGGCCAAGCTCGTAGGACAGGAATCGCTTTTTTTCCTCAATCATCTTCTTTTCTCTTTAACGGCTCGGAAATTGACCGGCTGTGGCCGGTCATATTTTCTGGTTGGGTAATCAGAAAATCAACCAATTGTCTTTTTATACCCTTGTAAATACAATGTGTTACGTAACTGAAGTCAACAAATCAACTACGTCCTCCTGATGTCCTTGTTCTCAACTGCTATCGCAGCTGCTTGATGCGCTCTTGGAGAGCTAAGGCGGTTGGGATATTCATAGCTGCAAGTGCAGCGGCTATCTCGACAACCGCCTGGCGCGCCTGAGCGTCTTGCGACAGGGCTTGCGCGTCGGAGCTCAACGCCGCCGCTACGAGCTCGACCAAAGCGTCGCCCGTACCTTCGCGGTACCAGCGACCGGAAGGCTCGCGTTCCTTCAGCATTGCGGCCAGCCAGCGAAGTCCGTCAAGGCGAAGCGGGGCTCCGAAGCTCGTCGTCAGGAAGTGGCAGAAGCGCGTGACGCATTCTTCGTCACGAGCCAGGTGTGCAGTGGCCCAGCGTTTGTAGAACTCCTTCATCCTCAGAGCCGCACCCGGGTGCAGCCTGGACAGGGCATCCTCATTTCCGAAGCCGAGCAGGTCACAAATCAAGCGCTCGCCGTAGAACCAGAGGCCTGGTTGAGACCAATGAGCTGCTAGGCCGTGCTCCGCGGTGGCCCGCCAGACGCGCTCGAATGCCAATGGGTCGTCACCTTTCCCGAGACGCAGGAACAAGCCGCGAATGAAGTGCTGCAGTGCGTAGTGTGCGGCTGGACCGTGGGCGAGAACGGGTTCCCAAACTGCGCGCTCATTCCCTGCGGGCGCCGCGATCGACAGAGCTCCGAGCTTCAGAAGGATGTCGTAGCCAAGGTTCTGGCTCGGTAAGTCGTACTCACCATACTTCTTCTTCTCGCGCGACTTGGCGCGCGTAGCGTCGTAATCCCAGATGCGCAGCGCCAAGCGCGTGTCGAGGTCGCGGTCGCCAGTGCCATCGCCTTCGATAAGCCAGTTGAACAGGACTTCGAGGAAGTGGCTGTCTAGCGAACCGCCACGTTCGCGCTCCGGCTTTCCGCGCCAAGCCTGGTCGCCGGCATTGTAGAGCCGCAACCGGCGCTGGAAGTCCAAACGCTCTCGGCCCGCGACGACACGCTTAAAGTCGAGGTCATCCGGCGTCGCGGTCGGTCCACGGAGCGGAAAGCGCCGTAGCCTCGCAAGCCACACCCTCCAGGCACGTTCTGCGTCGTCACCATCGCCGTGGTGCGGAGCGAGCATGATGAGGCCCGACCAGAAGAGCCCGGCGCGGAGCAGCCGCCACCACGCGGCGCCAAGCCGCTCACGATTGGCATAGGCGACGCCGACCACAACCGCGGCCGCTCGCGTGTCGCCGCTCGTCAGAAGACGCAGGACAGCGGTCTCCCACTCCTGAACGCCATCTCCATCGGCGAGCCACAGGTGCATGACCGCGTAGGCGACGAACTTCAGCTCGTCGCGGAGGCTCCCCATGCGCCGCTCGCGAATCTCTTCTGCTGTCGACGCGACCGCCGCCACACCGGCGCGCACGACTTCGAGTGCGAGTTTCTGCGCTTCAGGGTTCTGGGCGAGCCAAGCGCTGCCCAACGCGACGAGCGTACCGGCGACGGCGAAGCGGCATTTCGATTTCGCGTCCTCATCGTCCCCTTCCGCCCCCGCCTCACACTCCTTGAACAGATTGAAGAGGTACGTGACCTCATCGTCGGTGAGCGGTTGGCCGCCCCGAAGCCGCTGCTCGCACCGGTCCGGCACGAGAAGATATGCGAGGGTGGGCGCGCTATCGGCCTGCCACGACTGCACCTCTCGGCTCAGTTCGTCAGGACAGATGAAGCTCTGGGTTTCGGCGCCCGTCGCCGGGTCGGTGACGGTCTGATAGTTGGCCCGGTCGAGCGCGGCGAAGAGCAGCTTGAACTCCAACGCCTCCTTCGGATCTTCAGGCAGCGCCCAGGTCGGCAGCAGCGCTTGAAGATGCCGCGCAACGTCGTCGTTGGCCAACAGGAGTTCGACAACGACATCGAGGAACTTCCGCTGCCGATGGGGCGCCAGGGTCCAATCACGGGCGAAGTCAAACATCGCCTGCCCGCCCCGGAGCCAGCTCAAACCGATGAAGTTATAGCCAACCTGCTCCACGCGGACACTGTCCCAAAAGAACAGGTTCGGGAACGTCAGCAGAGCCGCGAGGGGGCCCGCCAGCAACGACGGCCGATACTTGGCGACGTTGAGAAGCACGCTGATGAGCGCCGCGGAGTTTCCCTCCCGGAATATCCTCTCGATATCAGCGGCGATGTCCTCACCCGCGTCTAGCCGTATCGTAAGCCAGCGCTCCAACGCATCGAGAGCACAGAACAGGTTTCCGTTGCGCATCTCATTGGACTGCGGCCAGCCGAAAACCTGCCACCAGCCGGGGAACGTCTTATCCGACCCGTCCGCGAAACGCAGTGTCACCCCGGGAGCCTCACCGGTGCGACCCTTCATGACCTCGGCGACCCAGCGCTCCGTGCAGAAGTTCACCAGCGCGATGAGCGAGGTGAGCGCCGGTTTTGGGGCCAGCTGGAAGAAGGGGAAGAACGGGCTCTTCCAGAAGGCCGTCGGGTACGCGTCCACGGGGTATTCGAGGCCGAGGTCAATTTCGAACCGAGAGGACCCGTATTCCCTTTCCGGCTGGTCTTCGATGATGAGTGCGAGCAGGACTTCGGCCGCCAGCTCAGGCTGCGCACGCATCAGAGACTGGATGCCGTTCTCCTTGATGCAGGCGGTCCGGAAATCCAGGTCTACCTTGTCGCTGGCGCCTAGCGGCCAATGCGGCAATCGCTCCCGAAACGACCCGAGGGAGAGCGGCATCTCCTTCCGTTTTTCGTGCCGCGCCTTGTATTCGGCATCCGTCTTCAGACGCTCGACGTGCGCCTTCGCCTTCTGTAGCTGAGCCTCGGCGATGCGCCGTTTGACGTCAGTGTCGACCTCTCGGCGCCCCGCGAGTTCGAGCGCCCAGTTCCCGACCTCTGTCGGCAGGTCGGCCGCGCCAGCAAGTGGTGCTGTGTACAGCAACGGCTCACGCGTCAGGTACATCACACCGTGGCCCTTCTCGACCTGCACGGTTCGAGCCATGGCGAGCGCCATCTCCGCCATTTCCAGGCGGAAAGGCATCGGATTCCCGCTGGTCAGCGTGCGCGGCGTCTTCGTGAGCCAGGTCTCGATGACCTTCGCGAGAGCGGACGAAACGAGCCCAGCTAGTCGCTCCCGCTGCGCGATGAGGAAGCGGAGAACGGGCGGCCACCGGCCAAAGACAATCGAGCGGTACCGCGCCTCCATATACAAGCCGACCGCCGCGCTCAGTCCCGTTCCGCCGCCGGTCGGCACCGTCGCGATGTGGTGGAAGCGCAGAAGTAGCCGCGTTAAGTGCTTTGCGCCGTTGCCGAGCAGGAGGTCGACGCGTTCGGTCAGGAAGCGTTCGGCGTAGGGGTCCAAGCAGAGCGCATCAAGGAGGATATCGCCGGCCAGCTCGTTCTTCGTGGTCACCGCGGCCTCGAAGGCGACGTCCCAGGCCGTGACAGTCTCGGCCGGCTGTCGCAGCAGAAACTGGCCCAGCATCCGGAGCGCGTTCGTCCAGAGCGGATTGCCGGCCAGGACAGCCCACTGCGGCATGTCAGTCCAAATCTGCTTCAGGAACTGAAAGCGCGCCCAATCCGCCGCGAGATCGTGCTCGAACTCGATGCGGTTGGTCCGCTCGTTCAGGCGCAGCGGAAGCTCCTCGGGCCGCTGCGTGAACGTCGCCGTGTCCGCCGGCTCCAAGTCGGTCAGCGCGAAGCTGCGCTCGAACGATGCTTCTCGCTGGGCGAGGCGCATCATCAACGCCTGCACGTCGGCGCGGTCTTTGGTCCAATACTTCCAGAGGCGGTCGGCAATGGCGGTGTGAGAGGCCAGTCCGCCGGCGTTCGACCCGAGCGCCGCGCCCGCCTTAATTACCCACGCCAGTGTCCGCAGGTTCGTCAGCGCCGCGATGGTGTCGTCATGCGCGGCCAACCAGCCCAAGGTGGGCGACGGCAGAAGAGCCAGCTTCACAGCATCGCTCTTGAGGGCATCGACCTCGACGAGATGCGCTTTCCGCCCGCCGAGTAGCATCTCTTCGCCTTCGACCCAACTCTGCGTCTGCGTGACGATGACGACCCGCCACGCACCCTGGTTCTCTTCGCCGTCATTTGGGAGGATGGCTTGAAGCAACTGGCGGATGACGACGAACTCGCCGGCCTCGATGCGTTCCGCAGAGTCGATGACCAGCACGTTCTGCGGCTTCACCGTGGCCTTCAGCACCAGCGAAAGTTCGTGCGTCAGTGGGAGGGCGCTGCGCCGCGCCGCGCTGAGCGCCGTCTTCAGGTCTTCCGGACCGAACCACACATGGTTCCAAGACGGGTACGCGCCGTCTAATACCGACTTGACCAGCGCTGACTTGCCTGAGCCCGACTCCCCAAAGACTACCGTGATCGGGTTATCGGCGACCGCTGCCTGGAGCGACGCCTTCTCCGCTGTCCGCGTGACGGCGTAGCCAGACGGTAACTCAGTCTCTATACGCGCCTTGTGGTCCGTGGTGATGTTGGAGAGCGTCTCCCAATCACGCTCGAAGTCCGGATGATGGCGGAGGCCAAACTGGCCCCGGAGCAAGGACAACAGGCCCTGGACGGTGATGGTCCCGCTGCGAAGACGCACCTCCTTCGCGACGTTGATGAGGCGCTGCCAAAGAGCCTGCGCTTCGTCGTCACGGCCAGACGCGAGCAAGCGCCGGCATTGCGCGATGGCCTGGGTCTCGTTCTCGGAGTGCGCGAACTGCAAGTCGGTCGGCAGTACGTGCAGGCGGCGAATGAGCTCGATGGTCTCCTCGTCGGACGCGCCGCCGGGCTTCTGGACGCTATCGAAGACGCCCGACTGCCTCGTGTTGCTGCGGATGCGGCTCATAGCGAGCACGGTATCCGCGCCGCTGCACGCGCTCTTCACTTCGCGCCACGCGGGGTCGAACGCCTGATGGGTGCCGAGCGTGACCAATGCCAGCCCGTCGGTCGCGCGGTTGAACGGCCCCTGCGGGACACGCCACTGTTCCCAAGCGCGCGTCACGAAGTCAGCGGGGAGGCCGGCTGCGCTTACCTGCACGTTGCCCTTAGCCGAAACCGCCAGCCGCCGCGTGGCGCCGGTCGCCTGCGCCGTCAGCAGCAGATCGTCGATACGCCAGCCCAACGTCGAGACCTGCGCTTGGACCTGTGTGACGACACCTCCGATTCCCGGCGCCAGTTCACCCGATAGGGCTTTCACCAACTGCCAGGCGCAAATCAGGTCCTCGAATTCAAACCCAGCGCCGCTCGTCGACCGCAGCGTCGCGGGCGCGCGCCTCGCGCTGCTGCCGCGAGAGGCCTTCGGCTTCGATGTGCTCTTAGACTGGGCCATTGACTTTCAAATGCGTGTACCTCTGGATTATTGTCATATCTGTCGGCGAGAAGCAGGGCGCAGGCTCCTCGCAGCCTTATGGTGGGCTTGAAGGCAATCCCCGATTGCAGACCTCCGGAACGTCTCCAAAGGTCGAAAGCGGGCGCTCCGGACTCCTTGACGCCCAACGGGGCCGCGAGCTGAGCGGCCGAAGTGAGGTGCGCTTGGTGCGCCGAAACTGAGGTCCGCTCCAGTTCGCTGTTCTGCGGCGCGGGTCAGCGCGACGCAGGACGGCGAGATGGTCCCAGCTCGCGGCCCCGTTCTGCGGGAGCGCAGCGACCGCAGAACTCCTCATTGACCAGATCCGGCCATCTGCCCTCCGTCGTAATAACGCTTCAAACCATCCACAAACCAAACTTGGTTAACTATTCGATAAATCTACAGTTTCCCTCTGACCAACATCCCACACGTCCTATTGGCCGGAATTCCGGCCAACATCTTCATACTCCTCTCAGATACCATTGGCAAACAAAATAGGAAGCCTTTTATGAGCTGTTTCTGTTTTCACGTATTTATCAGAACCCCAGACCAATCACCATCTAATTTTTGCTCATTAACGAGTGACGAACGGCAACAAGACTGCCCGCTGATAGCTACTTGCTACGCGTCCCGCATGTTTGGTAAACATGGTAAGCGGCAATTTACGCGGGATCATATGGGATATGGGCGGTGTTGGTGGGGCAACGGAAAAAGGTGCGTGTCGCGCCTATTACCAAAGTTCAGTCCATCTCGCTACATAAGCCTTCGAAGAGTCGTCTCGCAATTCCCGGCAATGAACTCGTTCAGCCGGTAGAGGACATCGCATTTGTGAACCGCGAAGTCCTCCTTGAACAAACCAAGCCTTGCTTCCCCTATTTTCCCGGCCAGACCCGTGACCCGGGAGATCAGGAATTTCCCGCTGATCCCGAGCTGCTCGGCAAGGGTTTCCCAGTGACTGCGCTGAACGGCAACGGGCTCGTTCTCACCGCTTATTTTCATGGCAAGGGCCGGGGCAACTCCGGCGTGTACATA
>JARKPO010000027.1 GCA_029975215.1 Levilinea sp. | reverse complement strand
GAAATTCCTCCATTTTTGGAAAAATGTCTACCGCTGTGCGCCAGGCTAACGAAAAACCAGAGCCCGACGGACTCTGGTTTGACTTTAGTAGCGGGGAGTGGATTCGAACCACTGACCTCCGGGTTATGAGCCCGACGAGCTACCTCTGCTCTACCCCGCATCGCTCAACTGTCCCGTCATTATACCCCCGCCCCACCCATCCGTCAAGGCCGCAGTTTGCCAAAAACCCCCTGGCAAGCATTGACACAATCCCCATCATCCGGTATAAGGCCTTTATGACTCAAAAAATCCGGCTCCTTCTCACCGCCCTGCTGGGCCTGGCCACCCTGGCCTGCAACCTGGGTGGGCTGTCTTTCCTCAACCAGGCCTACCCCACCCTCACCGTCCAACCCACCCTGCCCCCGGCCACGCCCACCCCCACCCCCGCCCCCAGCGCCACCCCTTCCCCCACCCCCATCCCCGCCGTGCGCGTGGACCAGGCCGACCGATGGACCATCGAGGGCAATTTCACTCGCGCCATTGAAGAGAACACCACCGCGCTGGAAGCCTCCACCGACGCCGAAACCCAGGCAGCCGCCCTCTACGGCATTGGCCGCGCCCAGTATTTATATGGAAACTGCATCGCCGCCGTGCAGGCGCTGACCACCGTCACCGAACAATACCCCAACAGTTCCGCGCGCGCCAACGCCTTCTTCCTGCTGGCCGAATGCTACCGCTCCCAAAATAACCCCACCGCCGCCGTCACCGCCTACCGCCAATATCTCACCCTGCGCCCCGCCGTGCTGGACGCCTTCGTCCAGGAACGCATCGGCGACACTCTGCTCGAATCTGGCGACGCCGTCGGGGCGATCCCTGCCTTCGAGGCCGCCCAGGCCTCCGCCCCCTCCCCTGCCGCCATGCAGACCCTGGATGTCAAAATTGGCCGCGCCTACGCTGCCCAAAGCGACCACATCAACGCCGTGCGCAAATTCATGGCCGTCTATGAATCCGCCGCGGATGATTACCTCAAGGCCCAAATGAACTTCCTCGCCGGCCAGTCCTATCTGGCCCTCGGCCTGCCCGATCAGGCCTACGCCCGCTTCCAGGACTCGGTTGCCAACTACCCCAAAGCCTACGACAGCTATTCCGGCCTGGTGGCGCTGGTGGATGCCGGCATTCCCGTCTCTGACCTCGACCGCGGCATTGTGGACTATTACGCCCGACAGTACGGTCTGGCTCTGGATGCCCTCACCCGCTACCTGGATACCACCCCCGACCACAACGGCACCGCCCATTATTTCAAGGGCCTCAGCCTGTACTATCTCGGCGATTATGCCAAAGCCCTGCAGGAATGGCAGGCCCTCATTGACGATCACGGCGGCGACCGCTTTTGGCGCGACGCCTGGGACGAAAAGGCCTACACCCTGTGGACCGGGCTGAACCAATACAAGCAGGCCGCCGAGACCCTGCAAACCTACGTGGCCCTCATGCCCGGCGATGAGAAGGCTGGCGATTTTCTCTACGAAGCGGCCCGCATTCTGGAGCGCGGCAATGATCTGGAAGGAGCCGCCCTTCAATGGGAAAAGCTCATGGATCAATACCCCGCCTCCGAGCTTTCCTCCCGCGGCCTCTTCCTGGCGGGTGTCACCCGCTACCGGCTGCAGCAGTACCCCCAGGCGCTGACCATCTTCCAGCGCGCCCAAGTGTTGGCTTCTAATCCCGCCGAACAGGCCCAGGCCCTGTTTTGGATCGGCAAAACCCAGCAGGCTCAAAACGACCCCGCAGCCGCGCGCCAATCCTGGGAACAGGCTGCCCAGCGCGACCCCGGCAGCTACTACAGCATCCGCGCCCGCGATATCCTCCTCAATGAGCCGCCCCTGGCCGTCCCCGCCGCCTACGACCTTACCGTCAATTGGGACGAGGAACGCCGTCTGGCTGAACTGTGGCTGCGCAGCACCTTCGCCATCCCCGCTGAAACCGACCTGACCGTCCTCGGCCCCTTAGGCAGCGATCCGCGCATGGTGCGCGGTACGGCCCTGTGGGAATTGGGCTTTTACCGCCTGGCCGCTCAAGAATTTGAATCTCTGCGCGTCGAGGTCACACCAGACCCGGTGGCCAATTACCGCCTGATGAACCACCTGCTCGACCTGGGCTTTTACCGCCCGGCCATTTTCATCAGCCGCCAGATCCTCACCCTGGCCAACCTCGACGGCGACGCCGCCTTCACCGCCCCCAACTATTTCAACCACGTGCGCTTCGGCCCCTATTACAGCGAGGCAGTGGTGGAAGCCGCGGAAAAAGAGGGTTTCTCCCCCCTGCTGCTCCTCTCTGTCATCCGCCAGGAAAGCTTCTTCGAAGGCTTTGCCCAATCCTCCGCCGGGGCGGTCGGTTTGATGCAGGTGCTGCCCAACACTGGTCAGGAAATCGCCAGCGAAATCGGCTGGCCCGCCAACTACACCCGCGCCGACCTGCTTCGCCCCCAGGTGAGCATCCGCTTCGGCAGCCATTACCTGCGCCGCTGGCGCGATTACTTCGGCGGGAATCTCTACGCCCTGGCGGCCTATAACGGCGGCCCCGGCAACGCCATCACCTGGAAAGAGCTTTCTGGCGATGATCCTGACCTGTTTCTGGAGGTCATCCGCGCTGCCGAAACGCGCCAATACGTTCTGCAAATCGCCGAATTTATGAACATCTACCGCCGCTATTACACCGTCGAACCTTAAGTCTCCCCCTTTCGCCAAAGAAAACGGGCAGGCCGCTGCAATCCGGCCTGCCCGAATGATTTAACCCCTTACGGCTTTATTCCACCAGCAAGCGCAAAGGATGTTCCAGATAATCCGCCAACGCCTGCATAAATTGTGCCGCCTCTGCCCCATCCGTCACCCGGTGATCCGCCGAGAGGGTGGCCTTCATGCGCAGCCCAACCGTCACCTGCCCATCCTTCACCACCGGCACTTCGCGCGCCGACCCCACCGCCAGGATGGCGGCTTCGGGGGGGTTAATGATGGCGATAAAGTGCTCCACATCGTACATGCCTAAATTGCTGATCGAGAAGGTGGAGCCTTCAATATCATCAGGCCGCACCTTGCCCGAGCGCGCCCGGCTGACCAGATCGCGAATTTCACCCGAAAGCGTGCGCAGCGGTTTGGCGTCCGTGGCACGCGTCACAATGGTCAAGAGCCCCCCCTCCACCGCCACCGCCACGCCCACATTCACCGCGCCGTGACGCACCAACTGGCCATCTTTCAGCGAGGCGTTCAAATTGGGGAATCGCCGCAAACACAGCCCCACCGCCTTGACGATGAAATCGTTCACCGACAGCTTATCTTCTTCCGGCAGCAGCGCGTTCACCTGCTTTCGCAGCCCCAGCAGAGCTTCCATGTCGTACTCGTGGGTCACATAGAAATGCGGCAGCTGCTGTTTCGATTCAGTCATGCGTCGCCCAATTGCCACACGCAGCCGGTCTAAGCCCACCACCTCGTCGGCGCGCGCCGCAGCCGCAGGAACTGCCGCGGGGGTCGCCGGGGCCGATGCAGCCGTCGAGCCAGCCTTCAAGGCCGCTTCCACATCCCGTTTCACAATCCGCCCGCCGGGGCCGGTTCCGCGTACGGCCGCCAGATCCAGGCCGTTATCCGCGGCAATCCGCCTCGCCAGCGGCGAAGCCACCACCGGCCCGCTGCTCACCGGGGCTGCCGCCGCAGGCTGAGGAGCCGCAGGCGCAGCCAGCGCCGGGGCCGCAACCGCCGGGGCGGGCGCTTTCTCCGGTGCACCGCTCAACCCGGGCACATCCTTCACTTCCTCACCCTCCGCGCCAATCACCGCGATGGGCGTGCCCACCGGAACAATGGCCCCCGCCTCTACCAGATGGCGCGCCACCACCCCCGTAAAGCTCGATTCCACTTCCACCGTGGCCTTATCGGTTTCAATCTCTGCCAACACATCGCCCTTGGCAATCGCATCGCCTTCATTCTTCACCCAGCGCACCAGCGTACCTTCGGCCATGTCGAAACCCAGCTTGGGCATGCTCACAATTTCAGCCATTACAGCACCTCCTTCACCGCCGCCACAATGTCTTCCACATGCGGCAGAGCCATCTGTTCCAGAGTGCGGTTATAGGGCAGCGGCACTTCCTTCTGCGCCACCCGCTTCACCGGCGCGTCAACATAGTCAAAGGCCTGTTCGTAAATTCGCGTGGCCACCTCAGCCCCCACCCCATAAGACGGCCAGCCTTCTTCCACCACCACAGCGCGGTTAGTCTTTTTAAAGGATTCAATCACCGGCCCCATATCCAGCGGGCGCAGCGTGCGCAAATCCACAATCTCCGCATCAATGCCTTCCTTGGCCAGCTCATCCGCCGCCTTCAAAGACAGCTCCAACATTTTGCTGTAGGTCACAATCGTCACGTCTTTGCCCGGCCGCTGCACGGTGCTTTTACCGATGGGTACAATATATTCACCCTCCGGCACTTCCCCGCGCGTCTGGTACAGGGTCGCGTGCTCAATAAACAGCACCGGGTCTTCGCTGCGGATGGCCGCCTTCAGCAGGCCCTTGGCGTCTGCCGGGGTGCCCGGCGCCACCACCTTCAGTCCAGGGAAATGGGCAAAGATGGCATCCGGCGTCTGCGAGTGGGTGGCGCCCAGCTGACGGCCGCCCCCGCCCGGAGCGCGAATCACCATCGGAACGCGCATCTGCCCGTTGAACATGTAATGTAGCTTGGCGGCCTCATTGACAATGTGGTCCATCGCCACAAAGGCGAAGTTGATCGTCATCATCTCCGCCACAGGCCGCAGGCCGGTCAGCGCCGCGCCAATGGCCGCCCCGATGATAGCCGCCTCAGCGATGGGGGTGTCCTTCACGCGTTTGGGGCCAAAATGATCATAAAAACCTTTGGTCACGGCATACGTGCCGCCCCATACCCCCACTTCTTCCCCTAGAATGAACACCCGCTCATCCCGTTCCATCTCCTCCCATAAAGCCTGAGAGATCGCTTCACGCATGGTAATCCGGGCCATGTCGCTCTCCTCCTATTCCTCAACGTAAATATGCTTGAAGAGCTCTTCCGCCGCAGGCTCCGGGCTGTTCTCCGCAAATTCCACCGCTTCCGCAATTTCTTTCTCCGCGGATTGGTCCTGCGCGGTCAATTCGTCTTCACTGGCAATCTGATGCTCGACCAAATATTTGCGGTAAATGCCGATCGGGTCGTTCTCTTCCCATTTGCGGATTTCATCCGCCTTGCGGTAGCGCTCCGGGTCGCCCATCGAGTGACCGCGGAAACGGTACGTCATGATCTCCAGGAACTGAGGCCCGCCCCCCGCCCGGATCTCTTCCATCATCTTTCCGGCCACTTCGCGCACATCCATCAAGTTCATGCCGTCCGCCACGGCGTTCTTCATGCCGTAGCCGTCCGCTTTGCGCCGAATTTCCGATACTGCCGAGGCACGTTCCACTGCCGTGCCCATGCCGTATTGGTTATTTTCGCACACCCACAGCACGGGCAGATTCCAGACCTTCGAAAGATTCAGCGCTTCGTGGAAGAAGCCGATATTGGTGGCACCATCCCCAAACATGCAAATGGTGACCGCCGCGTTGCCCTGATACTGGTCGCCCAGGGCCAGCCCCGCCGCCAGCGGCAGGTGCGCGCCCACAATGGCATGCCCGCCCCAGAAATTCTTCTCCACATCCGCCAGGTGCATCGAACCGCCCTTGCCGCCCGAAACACCCGTGGCTTTTCCCAACATTTCAGCAATGATCCCGCTCGCCGGAAGCCCGCAGTTGATGGCCACGCCGTGGTCGCGGTAAGCCGTGATCACGCGATCTTCGGGCCGCCGGGTGGAGATCAGGCCAGTGCTCACGGCCTCTTGCCCGATATACAAATGCAAAAAGCCGCCAATTTTTCCCTGCTGGTACAGTTCGGCCACCTTTTCTTCCAGAAGCCGAATGACCACCATCTGATGGTACAGATTCAAGTATTCTTGCTTCTCCATCGTCGGAGTTCCTCCAGTCGCGTTATGTCAACCTCCCAGCAGCCCAGGTGTTCCGCGGGAGTTATCTGAGTCTGTGTTTGCAGCCGGGTTGAGCCGTCCATCCCTCCGCGCAACCCTTGTGAAGATTATACCAAAAGCTGTCCAATTAATCTCGTCTGCCCCGCCTCCGTACAGTCTTTCTTAACCATCACTTAAAAAACAAGAGCCTGGCAGCGCCAGGCTCTTGCCTTCTTAGAAGAAAAGTAAAAACGAATGTGGATCCCCGTTCTAGGCTTCCGCCTCGTTCTCCACCGCAGGCATCGTGCTCATCTCCTGCGCCAGGCTGCGCCCGCGCGCGCGGAGGTAAGTCGTGCGGACGAAATACCACAGCAGGCCGCTGCCGAACATCACCGCAAAAATTACCAGACTGCCCGTGCGCAAAGTCCCCCCTACCGCCGGGAACAAAAAGCTGGAAACAATCAGCCACAGCAGATACACCAGGGTAATGCCGCCCATCACGGTGATGACTGGCACGCGACCCACCTTCAGCCGTACCAGCGGGCCGGCCGCCTCAAACCACTTTTTGCGCAGGAATGGGAAAAGGGTCATAGCCGCCACCGGAACCAGTTGGGCGCAGACCACAAAAAAGACAAAATTCAACTGCGATCCCAATGCACCGCCCTGAGCAGCGTCGGTCACCCCAAACTGGGCCAAAATCGCCACAATCAGCACCGCCAGCATTGGGCTGCGCAGCGTTGGGTGCACATAACCTAACCCAGAGGGAACCATACTGTCCTTCGCCCAGGCCAGGATGATGCGGCTGCAGTAGACAAAATAGGTCTGCACCAAATTGATCAGCGTTACCACCCACGCCAGGCTCACCACGCCCACCAGATAAACATTGGGCCGCAAAATCGCCCCGTAGAAAATGATCCACGGCATAGCATCGGCCTGCCCCGTCTGATACAAATAACTTTGCGCCGAAAGCCACTGCGGCGGCACCAGTCGCCACAAAATCACCGTCGCGCCGATAAAGATAGCCCAGGTGAAGATCAGCGAAACCAACGATCCCGTCAAAAGGTTGCGGCCAGGTTTCTTCACCTCACCTGCAAAAAAGGTCGGGATAAAATAGCCGTAAAAAATCCAGAAACCCACCAAAAGACCCGCCAGGGTCGCCGAAGCCGGGTTAGTCGCCATCTGCATACCGTTGGCCGCCGCCAGGGTGATCTGCAGCCCGTAGCTGCCCGCGCCCATAAAGCGATCCCAGGCCGCCGGAAAAGCGCTGGTAGGAACCGAAAGCATCTGGTAGTACAAAATGCCCCAACCCACAATGCCCAAAACCAGCCCGCCGCCCAAAATGCGCTGAATGGTACGCATCGGCATAATTGTCAGCACAAAGGCCATCACGGTGCAGATTGTACCGATCAAGATCACGCCGTCTTGCGAAGCCGCCGAAGCGGCCATTTCCAACAGATTGCTGTCATTCGATACCGTTCCCAAAATGCGCAGCAGGGTCGGAATAATGGACTGCGGAATGAGCGCGATCAACGAGCCTGCCACCAGCGCGCTGAAAATCACCAGAGTCCAGCTGGCCGCAAAGCCCAACGGGCGGCTGAGCACACGGGTCGAAACCACGTAATCCGCACCGGAATAGGGGGCCAGGGTGCCCATCACCGCGTAGGTGTAGGCGTGAAAGAGGCACAGGACCACGGCGATGGTAAGAATGCTCACCAAATTGGCGCCGGGCCACAAGCCCGCTACCGTGGAAAAGGGCAGCAAACCCGAGGAGGATAAGCTGATGCATTGAATCCCAAAAATGGCTGCCCCCAAAAAGCCCACCACCCGCACCAGGCCCCGGCCTTTGGTTAAAGATCGCTGGATGACCGACACTCCCGCAGAGATTCCCGCCATGCTCATGTCCTCCTACCACCGCAATTTGCGGCCCGCCCCCATACGGCCCGACCATCTGCATATGAACTAATTATAAGCGAAACCCGCCCCAGCGATTCAATCCAGGGGCAAAACCGCTCCAGGCTTGCGGATTTGTTAAGTCCTCGTCCACTGGCTGCAACCTTCATGCCGCACCGCCCAAGAAATAAAAAAGGCTGCCCGCAAGGGCAGCCTGGTACCGTCTAATCAACGTCTCAAACTTACTTGGCAGCGTTCTTCACAACCGCGTGGGCCGCAGCCAGCCGCGCCACAGGAACGCGGAAGGGCGAGCAGCTGACGTAGTTGTTGCCCACCAGGTGGCAGAACTCGATCGATTCGGGATCGCCACCGTGCTCACCGCAAATACCCACTTCCAACGAGGGGCGCGCCTTGCGGCCGTCGCTCACCGCGATGTTCATCAAGCGGCCAACACCTTCGCGGTCAATCGTCTGGAAGGGGTTCTTGGGCAGGATGCCTTCTTCCACGTACTTGATCAGGAAGTTGCGTTCCGCATCGTCGCGGCTGTAGCCGAAGGTCATCTGGGTCAGGTCGTTCGTGCCAAAGGAGAAGAACTCAGCCAGCCCGGCAATCTCGCCAGCCGTCACGGCCGCGCGCGGGATTTCGATCATGGTGCCGAACTTGTATTCGAAAGTCACGCCCTTCTCGCTCATCACCTTCTGAGCAATCTCCACCAGGCGCGGCTGGATCCATTCCAGTTCTTTCACCGTGCCGGTCAGGGGGATCATGACCTCAGGCTTCGGCTCGTACCCGCGGATCTTCACATCCGCGGCCGCTTCGAAGATCGCCCGCACCTGCATTTCCACAATCTCGGGCATGGCGATGCTCAAACGCACGCCGCGCAGACCCATCATCGGGTTGCTTTCGTGCAGGGCTTCCACCGCGGCCAGGAGTTTTTCCAGCTCCACAATTTCTTTATCCACAGCCTTGCCGTTGATGTAATCGGCCATGCGGGCCACACGCTTTTCCACAATCTGCTCGCGCAGGGCTTCGGCAGCCGGCAGGAACTCATGCAGCGGCGGGTCGATCAGGCGGATAATCACCGGCAGACCGGTCATCGCCTCGAACAGGCCGTCGAAATCGGCGCGCTGGAAGGGCAGCAGCTCGTTCAGAGCTTCGGTGCGGCCTTCGCTGGTCTTCGAAAGGATCATGCGCTGCACAATCGGCAGGCGTTCCGGCTCGAAGAACATGTGCTCGGTGCGGCACAGGCCAATACCCTTGGCGCCGAAAGCGCGGGCGCGCTTGGCATCTTTGGGGTAGTCGGCGTTGGCCCAAACCTGCAAACCGCGGGTCGGGTAGCCTTCGGGGCCTTTGCGGGTGCCGGGGCGCGCGCAAATCTCGTCCGCCCAGTTCAGCAGAGTCAGCAGATCGGTCTGCTCTTCCAGGTTCGGAACGCTCAGTTCCAGCTTGCCCAGATAAACTTCACCCGTGCCGCCGTCCACTGAAATCCAATCACCTTCGCGAACCACCGCATCCCCAACCATCATGGTGCGCTTGTCAAGATCAATGCGGATCGAGGAAGCACCCACCACGCAAGGAACGCCAAACTGGCGTGCAACCACCGCCGCGTGCGAGGTAGCGCCGCCTTCACTGGTCAGAATGCCCTTAGCCGCCAACATGCCGTGCACATCATCCGGCTTGGTGAAGGGGCGCACCATAATGACATCCTGCTTGTATTCTTTGGCCATGTGTTCGGCCGTGTCAGCGTCGAAATAGATCTGCCCAACGGCAGCGCCCGGAGAAGCGTTCACACCCGTCGCCAGGAAGCGGCCGGCCTTCTTAGCGGCCTTTTTGCCTTCTTCGTTGAACATCGGGTGCAGCATGGCATCCACCTGTTTGGGCGAAATGCGCATCACGGCTTCATCCTTGCTGATCAAACCTTCGTTCACCATCTGAACCGCCACGGCGATGGCCGCCTGGGCGGTGCGCTTGCCGTTGCGGGTCTGAAGCATCCACAACTTACCGCGCTCAATGGTGAATTCCACATCCTGCATATCTTTGTAGTGCAGTTCCAGTTTCTTGGCAATTTCCACAAACTGTTTGTACACTTCGGGCATATCTTTGGCCAGGTTTTGGATCTTTTCGGTGTTGCGGATGCCCGCCACCACGTCCTCGCCCTGGGCATTCAACAGATAATCACCATACATCTTGTTTTCGCCGGTCGCCGGGTTGCGCGTGAAGGCCACACCCGTGCCCGAATCCCAGCCCATGTTGCCAAAGACCATGGTCACAATGTTGACCGCGGTGCCCAGGTCGTCGGGGATGTTTTCCGCGCGGCGGTAATCCACAGCGCGCTTACCATTCCAGGACTTAAACACCGCTTCCGTGGCCAGCCGCAGCTGTTCCAGCGGGTCCTGCGGGAAATCGTAACCCTGCACCTTGCGAACCACGTCTTTGAACATCTGCGTCAAAGACTTGAGGTCTTCAGCGGTCAGATCGGTGTCAGCCTTAGCGCCCTTCTGATGCTTGTAGGCTTCCAACACATCTTCAAAGGCCTCATCCGGCATACCCAACACCACAGACCCGAACATCTGGATCAAGCGGCGGTAAGAGTCATACACAAAGCGTTCGTTGCCGGTCAATTTGACCATACCGGCGGCGGTGGCATCGTTCAGACCAATATTGAGCACGGTGTCCATCATGCCCGGCATGGAGAACTTGGCGCCAGAGCGGCAGGAAACCAGCAGCGGGTTGGCGGGATCGCCGAATTTCTTCCCCGAAGCTGTCTCAATCCCCTTCAAGCACACCATCATCTGGTCCCACAAGCCCGCCGGGAACTTGCCGCCCTCAGCAGTGTAGGCGTTGCAAGCTTCCGTGGTAACGGTGAAGAAAGGCGGCACCGGTACGCCGATGCGCGTCATTTCCGCCAGGTTGGCGCCCTTACCGCCCAACAGCCCGCGCACGCCGTCCCAGCTGCCGTGCACATAGGCTTCGGCCTGATCCAACTCATTAAACAAATATACCCATTTCTTATCCACGATTCGTTCCTCCTGATACGGGTCTCGAATTACCCAGGTGGGTAAAAGGTTAAAGTCCAGATTGCTGCCCGCGCCATGTGAGCCATCCCCCTGCTCTCTCCGACAATAGGCCGCAATAAAACCAATAAATTTTACCATAAAGCATTTGACTTGAGGGGGGGTCTTTGCACACCGTTGCATCTCGTTTTTCTCAATTTGTCTGGATATCTATAAGATTTCTTGCGCAATCCTTTTGTTAATCACTTGAAAGGTGCGGGAGCGGACTTAACGATGATAATAGAGCTATGAATTCTGCCAACCCTGGTATCAACATTCTGGTCATTGACGATGACCCTGCCATGACAGATCTGCTGAAGATGATTCTGGAGCAGGATAAGGCTCAGGTAATCACCGCCAACCGCGGCTCAGATGGCGTTGCCTGCTTCAAATCGGGCAAGTTCCAGATGGTTATCGTGGATTTAATGATGCCTGAAATGGACGGCTGCGAAGTCACCCGCGCCTTGCGGCAGATCTCTAACGTACCGATCCTGATGGTCTCCGCGCTGGACAATCCAGGGCTGATTGCCCGCGCCCTCAACGCGGGGGCTGACGATTTTCTCATCAAACCCTTCACGCACAGCATTCTCGCCGCGCGCATCAACATGCTCACCCGGCGGCGCGTCACCAAGCCCCTCTACAGCCACGCGGTCCTCTAAATCTGCACACCCGCCACATCCGCGCCCCCCGGTTTCCAAACCGAGGGGTTTATTGGTATCCCCACCTTTGGGATCTTTTTGGCGCACAGTGCGTCTATAGGTATGCACGCGCGTCTGGCTGGGGCGTTTGAGTCTCGGGGTTGGTTTGTAGTAAAATGATATCAATACTCTGAATGGAGAAAAACCATGCAAACTTGCTCTCGCTGCAATGCCCAAGCTCAGGATTATGAAAGCGAATGTCCGCGCTGCCATGCCAGTCTGGCCGAATTTTCTGCCACCGCTGTCGCCCTGCGCCGCCTGCAAACCAACTCGCGGGTAGCCAATGTGCGCGTGGTCGCCGAAGCTGAAGCCTGCCCGGCCTGCCAGCAAGTGGCGGGGACCTATGCCAAAGATCAGGCGCCCCACCTGCCCGTGCCCGGCTGCTCTTGCCCCAACGGCTGCTGCTGCTTCTACGAACCCATGCTGACCGAGATTTATCCCTAATTCCCTTTTCCTGCCCACCCCCCTGGCTGCCCATAACCGCCAGGCCAAAGGAGGTACCCCTCATGTCTGATCCCGCGCCCACCCCGTTTGGGCGGTTTAGGGCTCTTGCCGGGTGGATCCTGCTGCCGCTGATTGCCGGCATTCTGCTTTCCTTGCTGATCCCCAAACCCATCATCGGCATCATCTACCTGAAAGATGCCATCTACAATGCTTCCGCCCAGGAGATGATCACCCAGCTCATCTACGCCCGCGAACAGCCCAAAGTGCGAGCCGTAGTGCTGATCGTCAACAGTCCCGGCGGTACCGTCACCGACACCGAATCCGTCTATCTCGAAATGGCCCGCCTGCGCCAGACCAAACCCGTGGTGATGATGGTGGAGGGCATGGCCGCCAGCGGGGCCTATTACCTGGCGGCAGGCAGCGATTACGTGCTGGCCAAACCCTCTTCTCTGGTGGGCAACATCGGCATCATCGGCTATCTGCCCCAAAGCCCCAGCGTTCAGGAAGAGGTCTATTCAACCGGCCCCTATAAGACCCTGGGCTACCCGCGCGACACCTTCATCCGCGACATGGACACGCTGAAGCAGGGCTTTCTGAAAGCCGTGCAGATAGGCCGCGGCGACCGATTAAAGATCGGCCCCGAGGTTATCCTGCGCGGCGAGATCTGGGCTGGAACCACCGCCCTCAAGTACGGCCTGATTGACGCCATCGGCACGCAAAGCCAGGCCTTCGACCAGGCTGCCGCTATGGCTCACATCGCCCATTACACCACCGCTGATCTGCGCGCCCTTTCTGGCCTGCCGGATCTGGCCGTCAGCCCCTTCTTCTACCAGGCCCCCGATGGACACATGACCCCCTACCCCAACCAATCCGGCCTCTTCTACCTGTATGTGCCCCCCACGGAGGAGCAGCCATGAAACTCACCCGCATTCTCCTGGCAGCGGCTGTGTTGTTGGTTCCCCTGGCGGCCCGCACCCTGTGGTTCTATCAGGGCATCTACACCCCCGCTCAACCCATCCTCACGCCGGATTACGAAAGCCTGCAGCCGCCCCAGGCGCCGCTTTCTACCCCCATTCCCCCCCGCCCAGCCAGCGACTCCGCTGCTGAGCGCCCGCAAGCCAACCTGCTGGTGGATTTCACTCACGGCAACTGGGTTAGCCTGAAAGAATTGGAAGCCCTCACTCAGCCCTTTGAAGCCCTGGGCGGCCGTACGGTGCTCAGCACTGACCCCTATACCTTCGCCGAGCAGCTCAAAAACGCGGATGCCTACCTCAGCGCTGCGGCCACCATGCCCTTCACAGCCCAAGAAGCCCAACTGTTGAGCAGCTTTGTCCAGCGCGGCGGGCGCCTGGCGGTCATTTGCGACCCCACCCGCAGCTATGCATCCAGCCCCACCACCGACCCCATGCTGGACCTCTCCAGCTGCACCGCATCGGCGAATCTGCTCCTCCAACCCTTTGACCTGGCCTTCGCCGATGATTACCTCTACAATCTGGAGGAGAACGACGGAAATTTCCGCCACCTGATTCTGACCGACATCCAGGATTCCCCCCTCACCCAGGGGGTGCAGCAAGTCATCTTCTACGCCGCTCACTCGCTCAAATCCAGCCCCCAGCCCCTGCTGCGCACCAGCCCCACCACGCGCTCATCCCTCACCGACGCCCCTGACCAAAGCGTGGTGGCCAGCCTTGATTCCAGCGGTCAGGTTCTGGCCGTGGGCGACCTCAGCTTCTTGCAGGCCCCCAATCACCTCATGGCCGACAACCAGCAGTGGATCGCTGGGATTGCTGGCTTTTTGGCGGGCGGCCAGCGCCAACGCACCCTGGCAGAATATCCCTATATCTTCCAGCGGCCGGTCACCTTGCTGGTCCCCGCGAATCAAACCCTTAAGCAGGGATTCATCACCATCCTGGGGGCCGCCCAGCGCCAACTGGCGCTTTTGAACCTGCCCCTCACCACCGCCGCCCAGCCTGTGGAAGGCAGCGATACCCTCATTTTTGGCCTGTATCAGAATTATGAACAACTGGCCCCCTACCTGGCCGCCTTTGACCTGGAGATCAATTTGCAGTCCGGTGGCGGCATTCTCCCCCCTGGCTTAACCTCCACCCCCACCGAAGAAGCTGCCCCGCCCGCTGGCACCGACATCACGCCCACCCCCAGCCCAGAATTGAGCCTGGAAGATCTGCTGGACAGCCTGGGATCCTCCTCAGCCAACGCTAACGCCGACACCGTCACCATCCCCGGCCTGGGCAGCGTAGAAACCGCCTCAATCGGTTTGGTGCTGTATCAGACCCAACCCAGCGGTAACACTCTCATCCTGCTGGCCGCCACCGAAGAGGGTCTCAGCGAACTGGCCAACTTGCTCACCTCGCAGGGTCTCAGCACCTGCGCCGTTCAGGACAATGTCGCCGTCTGCCCGCTGAGCAGCTCCTCCAGCTTCGGTCAAGGTTAGCGGACCGCCGCCCCCCTGAATCACAGCGCCGCGGAGAATTCTCCGCGGCGTTTTACTATTCAAGAAAAAACCTCTCCCTAAGCGCCCTGCGCCCGCTTCAGCAGGCCCAGCAGAGCCTCAGCGGTGGCCTGGGGGGCTTCCATCATGGGCGAATGCCCCACCCCTTCCAATTCCACCAACTGCGCATCGGGCAGGCTGGCGGCCATCTCTCGCGCGCGCTCTACCGGAATGATCGCATCCGCCAAACCGGCCATCACCAGCGCCGGAACTGAAATCTGCGGTAGAAACGCGCTCATGTCCGCCCGCTCAGCCATCGCGCGCATCGCCGCAGCCATCCCCGCGGCTGGGGTGGTGCTCATCAGGCGGTGCAATTCCGCGGCCATTTCTGGGCGGTTGGTCAGCACGGAGGACATGCTCTTGGCCACCCGCTGATTGCCTTCCGCCAGGGTCTGCTCCGCCTGGGCCAGGCGCGCCTGCCGCTTTTCGGGGCTGTCGGCCGCCGCCTGGGTACATACCAGCCCCAGCCCCACCAGGCGCTGGGGGTAACGGCGGGCAAAGGCCAGGCACACATACCCGCCCATCGACTGCCCCGCCAGCACCACTTTCTCAATCCCCAATTCGTCTAAAACCGCAGCCAGCTCGTCGGCCATCGTATCCATCGAAACCGGCTCCACCACTGGAGACTGCCCGTGCCCAGGCAGATCCGGCAAAATCACCTGCGCCTGATCTTCCAACAAAGCCGCGGTTTCGTCCCAGATGGTGTGGTTCAGCGGAAAGCCGTGCACCAACATCAGCGGAGTTCCCTGCCCGCGGGTGACATAATGAATCAAGGGGGCTTTCAATTTTTCCATGTCAATGGTCCTCCTGAGGGCGCATCTTGAGGATGGTCAGCCAGCCATCTGCGCACAAAATCCAGAGCGGCGTCACGGTCGCTCACCTCGCCGCAGGCCTGCGCCTCCAACACTGCATCCAAAGCCAGCCCAATGCGTTTGCCGGGCGGTACACCGAACAGATCAATCAAGTCTTGCCCATTGACCAGACGCTGAGGCCGCACCGCCTCGGCTGGGCCCTCCCACCAGGCTTCCAGCAAATGCCTGCAAATGCTCACCTCGCGCTGCCAGATGTCGGTTGTCAGCGTGGTGCGGTAGGTCCCACGCACATCGGCCAGCGTCAGCAAACACACATCCACCCCCGCCGGGCCGCAGGCGCGAAAAAAGCGGTATACCGCCCGCGCGCTGGGGTCGTGAGGTTGGGCTGCCAGATGGTGAATGCGCATATGATGGCGCAGGATGGTGTCCACCCGCTCGGCCTCGGCCTGGCTCAGCGCCAAACGGCGCACGCAGCTTTCCCAGGCGCGCGCGCTTTGGCTTTCATGCTCATAAAAATGCACGAGCCCATCCGTCCCCTGGCTGCGCGTGTGCGCCTTGCCCGCGTCGTGATACAGCGCCGCCAGAAACAGCAGCGCCCGCATAGGGCGGTCCATGTGTACCCGCTCGGCCAAATGCTCGGCAAAACGCTGGCGGTAGCGCCCCAACTGCGTCACAGCCAGTCCCATCATCAAATTGGCGGAAGACCCCTGATCGGCGTCTTGGGCCAGCGCCGCCAGCACATCTTCCAACTCCTGCACCACCGCCAGGGTGTGCTCCCACACATCCAACTGGTGTGGCAGCGATTGGCTCACCCCTTTCAGCGCGGTCAGTTCCGGCAGCACCGCCTGCAAAGCCCCCAGGGTGTCCATCAGCCGCAGGCCGCTGCTCACCTGGCTGCCTTCCAGCAGCCGGAACAGCTCATCCCGCCGCCGCTCGCCCGAAACGCGCTCCAACCCGGGTACAGCGGCGCGCATCCAACCCAGGGTCGCCGCCTCCACACGCAGCCCCAGGCCCAGCGCCATGCGCACGCCGCGCAGCACGCGCAGAGGGTCGTCCTGCATGGCATTCTCCGAGCAGGCTCGCAGCCGCTTTTCCCGCAGATCGGTTTGCCCGCCAGTGGGGTCTATCAAGCGCGCCTCATCCCCCAAAGGCAGAGCCATGGCGTTGATGGTAAAATCGCGCAGCCGCAAATCCGCTTCCAGCGTGTTTGCGCGCATGCGTGAGAAATCTAAAAACAGGCGCCCGCCGCCCTCCTCGGCCAGCACCACGCGCATTGTGCCACGTTCTTCGTCCATCGGGTAAAAGCCCCCGCCCAGGGCGTCCGCCGTGCGGCGGGCCATCTGGCGCACATCCCCGCTGGTGACGAAATCCAGGTCGTGCAGCCGCACCCCGCGCAGCAAATCGCGCACGGCACCCCCTGCCAGATACAAGGGGTGCTGAACGCTTTCCACACTGCGCAAAACCGGCATCGCCCGGGCCAGCAGCGGATCAGTTTGGTACCAAGTCATCAGGGGCCTGCGCTTCGCTCACTCGGCAGGGTGATATTTATCCAGGTCCACCACGCCGATAAAGGGCAAGTTGCGGTACAAATCATCCAGATCCAACCCGTAACCAAACACAAACCGGTCTGGAATGGTGAAGCCGCAGTAGCGAATGGGCACGTACACCTCGCGCCGTTCGGCCTTATCCAGCAGGGTACAGACCGTCAGGCTGCTAGGTTTGCGCGCCGAAAGCAGTTCCAACACCGAGGCCAGAGTCCGCCCGCTGTCAATGATATCCTCCACCAAAATCACGTCGCGGTCCTGGATGTTGATGTTCAAATCCAGGTTGATGCGCACATGCCCGGTGGATTCGCGCTGCCCCACCCCATAGGATGAAACCGCCATGAACTCAATCGCATGCGGGATGGTGATACGGCGCATTAAATCGGTCAAGAACATGACCCCGCCGCGCAGAATGCAGATCAGCACCGGCGCTCGCCCTGCATAATCTCGGCTGATCTCCGCCCCCAGTTCTGCAATGCGCGCTTGCAGCTCGTCTTCTGAAATCAGGACCTCTTTCAAAAAAGTGTGAAAGTCTTCCATTCAGTCCTTTGCTCCTTCAACAATGGGGGTTTATAGATGATCCTCGCGGCCTGGGACGACATGGTGCAGACGGCAGCGCGCCTCGTACATCTCCGCTGCGCCCACGATCACAATCGGGTCATCGTAGCGGGCGGGCTGCCCGTTCACCAGGCGCTGCGTACGCGTGGCTGGTTCGCCGCACACCATGCAGATGGCCTGGAGTTTATCCACACGCTCCGCAATCGAGAGCAGCACCGGCATACTGCCGAAGGGTTCACCCCGAAAATCCGTATCCAAACCCGCCACAATTACACGAATATCGCGCGCCGCCAGCATGCGGCACACGGGCACAATCTCCGCATCTAAAAATTGAGCCTCATCAATGCCCACCACGGTCGTATCGCGTTCCACCGCGTCCAAAATTTGGCGGGCGTGTTCCACCGGAACCGCGTCAAAAGCCATCCCCGCGTGTGAAGTGACCTTCTCCCCGCCGTCATAGCGCTGATCTAAAGCGGGCTTAAACACCTGAACGCGCTGCCGTGCAATTACCGCCCGCCGCAGCCGCCGGATCAATTCTTCTGTTTTGCCGCAAAACATGGACCCGCAAATGACTTCCACCGAACCAGTGGAATGCTTCATAAGGCCTCCCCGAAATCGAGATTTCCAACATTCTACCCTAAGAATGCTCCTGCGCACACCAAAACAATCTTAAGGAATTGGAATTTTTAAACAAAAAACAACCCCGCCCAAACAGGCGGGGTTGTGCACAGACAAATTCAGCTCTAGGCAGCTTCTTCGCCGCCGGGCAGTTCATAACCTAACTGGCGCAGTTTTTTCTTCATGTCAATGAAGGACTTGCGGCCAAAACCGGCGATGTCCAAAACAGCCTGTTCGCCTTCGGCCAGTTTCGCCAGGAACTCACCCACAGTGGTGATGCCGGCCTTGGCCAGCGCTTCGGTGGGGCGGTTGCCCATTTCCAAATCAGCAATGGGGCGGGCGGGAGAAACACGCGATTCTTCGCGGGTCTTCTTGTCTTCGATGTAGTTCTGGCGCGCCTGTAAACGGCGGTAGAAGCGGTCTACCTGACCTTCGATGTCAATCAGGCGCTGCTGCTGGCCCGTGAAGAAGGGGTGGCACTTGGAGCAGATTTCAGTCTTGATGACTTTGCGGGTCGAACCGGTCGTCCAGGTGTTGCCGCACGAGCAAATCACCTGCGCGTCGGGGTAATACGTGGGATGCGTATCTTTCTTCATTCTTTCCAACGATCCTTTCAATCAGTCTCCTACATCCGTTAACCGCGGGTCGGTCAACGCTGCAAGAAGTGATCGTGTTTGGTTATTCTTCCGCCGCAGGGGCTTCGGCTGGGATAATGCTGACCAGCTTACGGCCATTCGGCAACGTTTCAAACAGAACTACGCCATCTGCCGTGGCAAACAACGTATCGTCCTTACCGACGCCCACATTCAAACCGGGTTTAATCCGTGTCCCGCGCTGCCGGACCAGGATATTGCCAGAAAGAACCACCTGCCCAGCATAGCGTTTCACACCCAGGCGTTGTGCGTTACTATCGCGACCATTGCGGCTGGAGCCGCCACCTTTTTTATGCGCCATGACTGCTACTCCGTTTCAATCGTTTCAACTTTAAGAAGCGTGTACTGTTGGCGGTGGCCAGTTTTCACCCGAATGCGCTTCTTAGGGCTGTACTTGAAGACCACAATCTTGGGACCTTTGGTGTGGGTCACCACGGTGGTTTTCACACGTACGCCTTCCACCACCGGCGTACCGACGGCAACGTTGGCTTCATCAGCCAGCAAAAGCACGTTGCTCAACAATACTTCGTCGCCAGCTTCTGCCGGCAGGCGGTCGACTTCAATCAAACCGCCTTCGACGGCTTTGAACTGCTTGCCGCCGCTTTCCACAATCGCATACTTCATAGTCCTCGCTCCAATCTTCACTTCACCGCCCATCTTGCGCCTTTCTCGACGCCCGATAACGGGGAAGTTGGAAATACAGATGAATGCCCCAGCATCCTCCGCTGGGGTCCGAAGCACCGGCAATTATACAGGCTGTGTGCGACTCTGTCAACGATGAATTTCTGAAGATCGGACAAAAGATCGGACAAGTGAATAAGCAGAGAAACCTCGAAGGAGATAAACTTGGTTTTCCACGACCATACTTATCAACGACGAGGTTTCATGGACAAGTTTATCAACAATCAGGAATTTATGGTGGAAT
>JARKPO010000013.1 GCA_029975215.1 Levilinea sp. | reverse complement strand
AATAGGTACACCATCTCGCCCAGAGGGCGCTTACGCCAGGCAGCCAACGTTTCGTCCAAGAGTGCTGCCGCCCGGCTGACCTGCGTGGAAGACATCTCCGTTCCGCATAATTGTTCGGTGATTGCGGCCACTTTGCGGGTCGAAACGCCCTGTACGTACATCTCCGCCAGCGCCAGCCGCAAAGCCCGCTCGCTGCGCAGACCCTTCTCCAGCGCCTCTGGGTAGAACCCGCCTTCGCGCACCTGTGGGATGTCGAAGGTGATTTCCCCTAACCGGGTCTTGACCGTCTTGGGCTTGTAGCCGTTGGCGTGACCCTGCCGCTCAGGCGAATGTTCGAACGGCGCAGCACGCAGGTACTTCTGCCGTTCAGCTTGCATGGCGGTGTTGATCACGATGCGGATCAATTCGGGAAGCGCGTCAAATCCCTGGCTGGCAATTTGTTCCAGCAGTTCCGCAGGTAGAGTACAATCGTTGGTGTAGGTCATGTGGCTTTTCCTGTGTCGGTGTGGTAACCCATAGGATACACCTGACCTACAACTTTTGTTAAGGTTCAAATCCTACAGAAACAAGAATACGCTAACAGCCGCGAAGCGGCGTGCCCTCGCACTTCGAGGGCGCGGCGATCCACACCTTTTGGGGTAGAGACTGCTTCACACCCGCGCCCTCAGGAACTTTCGCCCCCGCTGCGCAGTCCCAATCACAGCAACCTTTACCCATAGGAGCACATCCATGCGAAAACAACTTGCGTTCGGAACCTGCATTGTGCTGCTGTTGCTGCTGGCAGCCTGCTCTGCTGCCCCAGCAAACCCGCCCCTGGTGGGCACTTGGAGCCTGAAGTCGTTTGGCAGTGCCAGCGCGCCGCAAGCCGCCCTGCCGGAAATCAACACCACCCTCACCTTCAGCGACAAAGGCGAAGTCACCGGCAATATGGGCTGCAATTCCTTCGGCGGCGGCTACAACCTGCGCAATTCCAAAATTGTGTTTGAGCCGCTCACCTCTACCCTGATGGCCTGTGAAGAAGCTGTTATGAATCAAGAGGCCGCAGCGCTGCAAGTGATGGCGGGAGAAGTGGAATACACCCTGGAAAACGACACCCTGACCCTGCGCAGTGGAGATCAAATTCTGGTGCTGCAAGCCCAGAAATGAGCACTGCGCGGGTCAGGGCCAAATGCCAACGGACCGTTCAGGCGCTGCGCGGTTTTCGCGCGGCGCGGCCGGCCAATTTTTGAACCAGGATCACCCCTGCGGTGATCCCCGCCAAAACTACCAGGGTCTTGCCCAGTTCCGGCAGACCGCGCTCCAGCGAAGCGGCTTCATGGATGCCGCCGCCCTCACCGCGCCCGCGCCCACCCAAACCGCGCCCTGGGCCGCCCTGGCCGCGCCCCAGGGCGGGCGCGCCGACTTCCACGCCTTCCACATGCGCCAAGCCTTCCACCGCAGCCCCCTCTGCCCCGTGCCTCTCGCCCGCCACAGCCAGACTCGCCGTTGCAGCCGGGGATTGGGAGAGGGCGTACACCCCTGCGGCGATGAGGCCCGCCGCCGCCAAAAGAATCACCAACCGGTACAATGTGCGTAACATCCGTTCTCCTTATTCGTGGGTCGAAACCCGCACCGGCGCAGGGGCCGAGTTTAAGTCGTTCATCGGCGCACAGGCTGGGGTTTTGAGCAGGCGCTTGCAGCCGTTGACGATCCAATTCCAATGCACAGCGATATGCAGAGCGGCCAACCACAAGGTCAGCGAAGTAGAGGCATGGTGCAGGCCGCGCCAAAACTCCACATTCGAAAAGCGCAGTCCAAAGGCCGTTAACACCACGCGCGATTCCATCACCCCGCTGAACACAATCAGCGTGAAGGAAACGAACAGGGCCGCCCCCAACAGATAATTCAGGCGCGAGGCCCACGACACGCGGGCAAAGAAGCGCCGGGTCACCGCCGCAATCCACTGCCAATGCAGCAGGGTGTGCACCAGCAGGGCGGCGCCAAAGGCCAACCCCAGCCATTCATGCCAGGCCAGGCCCGTCAGCCCCGGCGCCCAGTTCACCAATAACCCCGCCAGCAGCAGCACATCCCACAAGAGAAAAACGGTGGTACGGCTTAATTTTTTTCGCTTTTTCATACAAAACTCCTGGTCCATCATTCCAAACAGATTGGAAATTTCCGTCATCCAGCCTTTCAGGCGAATGCTGACCCTGAGTATAGGGAAAATCTGTTTAGAAGTTGTTTAGAGGGAATGAAGAACTCTTGTGAAATTTGCCGCTGGTACGCTGAAAACAAAACGGCGCGCCAGGGTTGGCGCGCCGTGTGATCGGCTCAAAGAAACTCAGCAGATCCACTGCGGTTTGCGCAGATGCCAATCGGTGGTCTGCTGATAGCAGTGCGCCGTGCGGAAAAGGGTGGCCTCGTCAAAATGCGCGCCCATCAGCTGCATGCCCACCGGCAGGCCCTGGGGGTCAAAACCCACCGGGAAAGCCAGGCCCGGCACACCTGCCAGGTTGGCCGGAAGGGTAAACACGTCTTCCAGGTACATGGCCAGAGGGTCATCCGTATGTTCACCGATGCGGAAGGCTGTGGTGGGTGCGATGGGTGCAGCGATGACATCCACCTGTTCAAAGGCGGTCTCAAAATCACGCTTGATCAGCGTGCGCACCTTTTGCGCCTTGGCGTAGTACGCGTCGTAATAGCCCGCCGAAAGGGCGTAAGTGCCCAACATGATGCGGCGCTTGACCTCGGGGCCGAAACCCTGGCCGCGCGTGTTGAAAAACACATCCCAAAGATTCTCCGCCTCGGGGCGCGGGCTAAAACGCACGCCGTCGTAACGCGCCAGGTTGGCCGAGGCCTCGGCCGGGGCCAGCAAATAGTATACCGGCAGGGCGTATTCGGTGTGCGGAAGGCTGACCTCACGCACCTCTGCCCCCAGAAGTTCCAGCTGGCGGATGGCAGCGCGCACGGCTTCTTCCACCGCGGGCTGAATGCCCTGGATGAAGTACTGTTTGGGCACGCCCACGCGCAGCCCGCGCAGATCTTCTCCCTCCAGGCGGTATTCCGGCACGGGTAAATCCATGCTGGTGGCGTCCAGGTCATCTTGCCCCGCCATGTGCTGGAAAACCAGGGCGGTATCTTCGGCCGAGCGAGCCAAAATGCCTACTGTGTCTAAAGACGAGCCGTAGGCCACCAACCCGTAGCGCGAGACGCGCCCGTACGTGGGTTTGATGCCGGTCACGCCGCAAAAAGAAGCCGGCTGACGCACACTGCCGCCCGTATCGGTGCCCATGGCGGCCATCACCATACGGGCTGCCACGGCCGCGGCACTGCCGCCAGAGGAGCCACCCGGAACCCGCTCCAGATCCCAGGGGTTGTGGGTGAGCTGGTAGGCCGAATTCTCGGTGGAGGAGCCCATCGCGAATTCATCTGTATTGGTTTTGCCCACCACCACCACACCCGCCTGCAGCAAGCGCCGCACAGTGGTGGCCGTATAGGGGGGCACAAAGTTTTCCAGGATTTTGGACCCGCAGGTACAGCGCA
Organism: Levilinea sp.; assembly: GCA_029975215.1. GTDB lineage: Bacteria > Chloroflexota > Anaerolineae > Anaerolineales > Anaerolineaceae > Levilinea. Next base: position 83,425 of record JARKPO010000013.1, on the reverse strand, counting down.
CACCCTCCAACGCCAGCAAGTCTTTTACCGCAATGGGCAGCCCCAACAGCGGCGGAACAACGGCCTGCGGGTCGCGACGGGCAGCGGCATAACGCGCGTCGGCCTCATCCGCCTGGCGCAGAGCCATGTCTGTGGTGCGGGTGAGAAAGGCCTGAACCGAGGGTTCTAATTGTTCCAGCGCGTCCAGGCTGGCTTGAGTCAGTTCGCGGCTGGAAATTTTGCCGCTGCGCAGCTGGTGCAGGGCTTCTTTGATGGATAGGTCCAGTAAGGCGCGGCTCATCGGTGGGTCACTCCAACACGGGCGGAACGCGGAACTGGCGGTCTTCGCTTTGGGGGGCGTTGGCCAGAATCTGTTCCAGGGTCAAATCGGTGCGCGGTTCATCCTCTCGCAGCACGCTGCGGGGGGGCAGCACGCTGGAAGTCGGCGGGATCTGGCTGGTATCCAGCTCCTGCAAACGGGCAGCGTATTCCAGAATGGCCGAAAGCTGCTGGCGGTAGCGCTCTTTTTCCTCGTCGCTCAGCCGCAGCCGCGCCAGGTTGGCAATATGTTCAACTTCTTCCAGGGTCAGGCTCATGGCAGCTATTATAACAGATCAGGGGGTAAGATCCCGCAGCGCAGCGGTGGGCCGCACGGCGGGATTAACGCTTATTTTCGCTCAGGCTGATGGCGCGGGCCTGCAAGGCCTCTTCTTCGGGCGTTTCAGCCTCAATCACAATGCCGTGCGGGCGCGATTTGCCCTCATCATCCACCGACACAAAAGTGATGAAGCCGTCCAGAATGAATTCCTGCTCCAGGGTCACTTTGATGTAGGTCACCAAACGAGTGCGGCCGGTGTACACCACCGAGCTGTGGTAGCACACAATCGCCCCCAGGGGCACGGGACGGGTGAAGAGCATGCCGTGAATTTGCAGGCAGAGGATGTTGGCCGGGGGCACCAAGTGCGAGGCGGCGATGAAACCCGCCTCCACAAACCACTCGGCGCTGCGCCCCGCAAAGAGCGTGCCGTGGTGGTTGAGATCCTCACTTTTGACCATACGGTGGGTGTAAAACGTGCGCATTTTCATCATGCACTTCCTTGAATGAATTCGGATGGATGCGGGCACATGTTCAGGCTGCCTGCACCCATCCGATATCGGGAGAATGCTCATGTCGGATGGAACCTCACCGCGCGCGGGCAGCCTGTGTGCGCCTCACACTGCAGAAGGTTCCATTGTACCCGCATCACTCCACCAGTTCAATATCCACGAAGGCAGTCATGCCCCAGCGCAGTCCAGCGGGGATCTCAATCAGCCTCACCACCACGGTGTAGTTCACGCCTGCGCCCTCAGAAGCCTTGGGTGAGATGCGTATTACGCCGCCCTTCACACGCGCATCCGGCAGCGCGTCAAAAGTCACATCCGCCAGGTTGCCCTCGCGAATGCGGGCCACGTCAATTTCGCTCAGGTCGGTGGTTTCCACCTGTAAATTGCTGAGATCAGCCAGAATCAACACCGGCTGGCCGGGGGCAATCCATTCCTGCGCGCGCACATTGAGGCGGCTGATGGAACCCGCAAAGGGAGCCTTGAGTTCCAGGTCGTCCAAGGCCGATTGGGTGGCCTGCCGTTGGGCTTCCGCGTTTTTAATGCGCGCTTCAGCCAGGCTCAGCAGATCGGGATCGGGGCCGTTTTTCAGCTTGTCCAGTTCGCGCTGGGCGGCTTCCACCTCGGCCCGAGCCACTTCCAATTCCGCGTCAGCCTTGGCCACCTCAATTTCGTCCGGCAGCGACAGCAGATAATTCAGGTTGCGGGCGGCGCGGTCGCGGGCCTGTCGGGCGGCCGCCAGCGCGCTGAGAAGGGCGGCCCGTTCCAGGTCCTCTTCCGCACGGTCTTCCACATAGCTGTAGGCTTCTTCGGCCTTGTCCACCCGATCCTGCGCCACCAGCAGATCAGCGCGGGCGATATCAATTTGTTCCTGATTGCCCACGCGGTATTCTTTCCATCCGCGGCGTTTTTCCGCCGTGTCAAAAGCATCCTTGGCCTGTGCCAGCCGCAGTTGAGCTGCAGCCCGTGCCTGTTCCCAGTTGTCGTTCAGGGTTTTCAGGTTCTGGTTGGCCGCCACCCACTCCACTTCGGCCGCCGCCAGGGCTGCGCGCAGCTGATCGCTGCCTTCCAGACGCAGCAGCACCTGATCTTTGCTTACCTGATCGCCCTCATTCACCAGCAGTTCAGCAATACGCCCTGAACCCGCCAGGCTGAGCGTGGCCCACTGCGCCGGCACCACCACACCTGTGGCGCTCACCACTGCGGGCGAATCCGCAGCGGGGGTCGCGCCGCTGGGCGTGGGCTGCACCGCTGTTTGGCAGCCCGACAGAACCAACGCGAAAACCAACAGCCCCCAGGGCAAAATGCGAAGCGATCGCAGAACTTTCTTCATTCCAACCTCCACTGAGTGTACAAAATAATAGCAGCTTGAAGCTAACGTTGCGTCTACATTCTTTATACAAAGATATCCCATGACCCCACAAATTGCAAGCCGCTGCCTAAACCTTGCATACCCTTTGTGAAAAATGGCTCACGTATACCCCGTTTTCCAGCAGAAAAGTTGCTGGCCTGCACGCGACTCGCGTTTGCAGCAGTTGTGATACAATTTAACTATCCCCCGACTACAGCTCAGGAGCCTTTGGTATGGAATTAATTGAAGGATTGATGACCCGGCGCAGTATCCGTCATTTTACGCCCGACGCAGTGCCAGAGGAATTTGTGGAGAAGATCTTGCGGGCTGCCATGCAGGCTCCTTCGGCGGCAAACGCCCAGCCCTGGCATTATGTGGTCATCAACGACCGCCTGATGCTGGAAAAAGTGACCGAATTTCACCCCGCGGCCGAAAGCCTGCACGAAGCGCCAATGGCCATTTTGGTCTGCGGCGATTCACAGCTGGAAAAGCGCCCCGATCGGTGGATGCAGGACTGCTCCGCTGCCACACAGAACATGCTCCTGGCGGCGCACGGGCTGGGGTTGGGCGCAGTTTGGCTGGGGATCCATCCTGACCCGATTCGCATTGATAACATGCGCCTGCTCCTGGGACTTCCGGAGCATGTCCACCCGCTTTCGCTGGTGGCTATCGGCTATCCGGGGCGCGTCTTGGGGCGTGTGGACCGCTTCCGCCCAGAGCGGATTCATCACAACCGCTGGTGACAGCGCACAGGCTGTAAACAATCAACGAGTCCGGCGATTTGCCGGACTCGTTTCTTTCCGATGACACAGACAAGCGGATACCGTTAATAGCGCAGCTGCGCGGCGATCATCCCGACGTTTTCCAATTGTGCGTTCGTGTGCACCACCTCCACACTGCCGCCGCGGCGCATCACCCGGTGAATCGCCTGATTCACCACATCCGCAACGGCCGCGGTCTTGCCGCCGCAATTCGCACACTCTTTTTCATTCAAAGCCAACATCTCACAGCCGCCGCATTCAAATCCTGAATATTGGAAACCCTCAGCCACCACCAGGTTGAGCACGCGGTCTTCGTTGACCGCTTTGAGTGTGTCGGACAGGCCGACCACCGCCAACCCGCCTTTGGCCGCAGCGGTGACCAGATCGTTCACCAGCTGTTCCTCGCGCAGGCGTTCGCTTTCCATGCCGATCTGCATGGCGCGTTCCTGTACCTCCGCGTGGCTGGCGGTCATGCTCATGGCAAAGGTGCCTTTCACCAGGCTCTGCCAGGCTTTGGGCAGGGCTGCACGGAAGAGGGCCACATTGGCATCGGTTCCGCCGATAAGTACGCGGCGCACGTGGTTTTCTTCAAAAAAGCGGCTGGCAAATTCGGCCGATTCTTTGATGTTACGATCCACGGTCTCTTCCATGGCGCGCGTGCGTCCGGCCACACCCCCCCGCCGCCCCGCCACAGTGGAAGCTCCCCCGCGCTTGACGTGCTTCACCGCCTCGCCCATCACGCCTTCCTGCTCGCGCAGTTCGCCCAAATGAAAGAAGAACAGCCGCGCCCCTTGTTGGTCCACCAGGGCCACGCCGTAACCGCCGTAATTATCCAGCAAATCGGTGATGGGTTTCAGCGCCGGTCGATCGGACACATTCACTCGATCGCTGACCGGCAAGGCCAGAGGATAGGCCCGAAAGAAACCGGCCTCAGCGCACGAAAACACCGCCACGCCGCGGCCAGCTCCGTCATATTCCTGCATAAAGAAACGCTCAATCGCTTCCACGTCCTGCGGCAGTTTAACCTCTTTCAAGAGGGTGCGCATGCGCAGCTTATAGGAATCCGCGTTCCCTTTTGAAGGCTCGGTGTTCAGGTAGAGCGTAACCATTTGGGTCTTTGCCTTAAATTCCAAAAGCTCCCGCAGGTTGCTTTCCGTCAACATGGAAACCTCCTTCACAAATTGTTGAATGGGCCGAAACAGCTAAGACCGCTTGTCTAACGTGATTTTCACCTCCTGTTCTTTATTATCGCGCACAATGGTCAAAGTGATGGTCTCGCCGGGGCTTTTGCTGGTCATCAAATAGCTCAGCAAATCGCCAAACACCCGCACCGGTCGGCCGTCCACGGCGATGATCAGATCGCCGCCCTTCTTGAGGCCGGCAATGTTGGTGGCCGTTTCGGCGCCGCGCAGACCGGCCTTATCCGCCGGACCTCCAGGAACCACTTCCACAATATAGGCACCGGTGGAATACTTTAACCCCAGGGCTTCCTGAGCGGTCAGGCTCAGTTCCGGCATCGCCGAAATCCCCAGGTAGGGATAATCATATTTTTTCTCCACAATCAGCACCGGCACCACCCGCCGCAGGATATTGCTGGAGATGGCAAAGCCGATACCGCTGTTGACCGGCTCACCGTCGGTGGTCATGCCGGTGGTGCGGATGGCGCGGTTAAGGCCGATGACCTCACCCCGCAGGTTCAGCAGGGGGCCGCCGGAATTGCCGGGGTTGATGGACGCATCCGTCTGGATGATATCGCCCGCAGAGAAATAGGAACCTTCCCCCGAAGTGCGCATCGAATCCAGGGTGCGTCCCTTGGCCGAAATGATTCCCAGCGTCATGGTGCCCGACAGACCAAAGGGGTTGCCGATGGCCACCACAGGCTGGCCCACTTTGAGTTGGTCGCTATCGCCCAGAGGCAGGGGAACCAGTTGGTCGGCGGGGGCATCCACCTTAATCACCGCCAGGTCCGAGTCCAGATCTGTCGCCAGCACTGTACCGCGCACCTTGTAACCGGTGGGGAAATCCACCTCTAAATCGGTGGCACCTTCCACCACGTGATAATTGGTGATGATATGGCCTTCCTTATCATACACAAAGCCCGACCCCAAGCCGCTGCCGGGTTGGGTCAGCACCTGAATAGACACCACCCCCGGGCTGGCGCGTTGATAGAGGTCCACCAGGGTATTGCCCATGTCGGTCACATCCCCCTGAAAAGCGGGGGGCAGGCTGACCGCCGTCGGGATCAGCACCGGCGTAGGCACATGGGGCGGCTGAGACTCTTGAATGGACGTCTTCGGGAAGGTAAACCCGCAAGCCAGCGTGGTCAGCGCCAGCACAGTCACAGAGAGAAGAAGAGAAAGTTTTTTCATTTTTCACCTGCACTTTCAACAATTAATCGGAGCGGTCAGCCCAATGAGGACTGCCGCAGTTTTTCAAACAAGCCGCGCTGTTCGGCGGTTAAATTTTTCGGCAAAGTGACTTTTGTGCGCACGTACAGATCACCATGTTGATCCGGCTGGCGCAGTTTGGGCATGCCGCGGCCCGCCAGGCGGAAAGTCTGGCCGGGTTGAGTTCCGGCGGGGATGGTCAGTACCACGCTGCCGCCCAGGGTGTTCACATTCACCTGCCCGCCCAAAACAGCAGTATACAAATCCACGGCGGTTTCTGTGTACAGGTCGTCGCCGCGCCGCTCATAACGCGGATCGTCGGCCACCTCAATTTTGAGGTACACATCCGCGTTTTGTCCGTTGGGGCCGCCCACGGCCGCCCCAGCCATACGCACCTTGGTGCCGGTCTGAGCGCCGCGCGGAATCTTGACCTCCAGGCGGCGGCCGTCCACCTGCAGGGTGCGCGCTGTGCCGTGATAAGCCTCTTCCAAACTGATGCGCGCCACGGCCTCCACGCGGCTGGGGCGCTGTTGGGCCGCGCGCCGCGGGCCGCTGGAACCCAGGCCGCCGAAGATCATGTTGAAGAAATCCGAAAAGTCGGCCTGGCCGAAGATATCTTCCACCCGGCCGGTGCTGGTGCGTGCGCCGCCGCGCCCAAAGCCCGTCTGCGTGAACCAATCCTCCCAGTTGAAATTGCCGGGGCTGCCGGTTTGCTGCCAGCGTGAATAATCTGCACCAAGCTGGTCATACCGGCTGCGCTTTTGGGCGTCGCTGAGGACCTCGTGAGCTTCGTTGATTTCTTTAAATTTATCCTCAGCCGCTTTATCGCCCGGGTTGCGGTCCGGATGGTACTGCATGGCGAGTTTGCGGTACGCGCGTTTGATCTCTTCGGGGGTCGCGCTGCGCTCTACGCCTAAAATTTTATAGTAATCCTTATAGTCCATACCCACTCCATATTTTGATTGTATGCCGATGTTTACACCAAAGTCAAGAAGGGGCGCGAGCTTTCTTATGGAACTCTAACGATCCTCATAAAAATCCTTAACATTTTCACCCCAATTTTTTCCATCCGTGCTATCATTATTGAATGACCACTCCTACCCCGGAACGAATCCTGATTGTTGAGAACGACACCATCATCAGTGATCTGCTTTCCCGCCAGGCGTTAAAGTCGGCCGGGTATCAGACCTATGTGGCACCCGATTCGTCCACGGCCATCGCCCGCGCTGTCCAGCTTTCACCGGACGTCATCATTGTGGATCTGTCCATCCCAGGCTTGAGCGGAAAAGACCTGATGGTGGCCTTCAGCGCGCAAAATTCACAAACTCCGCTGATTGTTTTGGCTCGCAAAGGCACCGAGCTGGACATCATCCAGGCCTTTCGCCTGGGAGCCACCGATTACCTGATCTGGCCGGTGCGTGAGGCGGAAGTGGTGGCCGTGGTGGAACGCGCCCTCAAGCAGGTGCGCGAGCGGCGAGAACGCGATCAGCTCTCCCACCAATTGCAGCAGACCAACCAGGAACTGCAAGCCCGTGTGCGCGAACTGACCACCATTTTCTCCATCGGCAAAGCCGTCACCTCCATCACCGACCAAAGCCTGCTGTTCGAGCGGATTTTGGAAGGCGCCGCGCGCGTGACCCAAAGCGACATGGGTTGGATGCTGCTGCGCGACGAGGCCGGAAAGAACTTTGTGATGGTTGCCCAGCGCGATCTGCCTGCTTCGGCCACGGCCTTCCTCAATCAGCCGTTTGACGACGGCATCAGCTCTCTGGTGGCCATGAGCGGTGAGCCGCTCTCGATTCACGGCGAGCCCATCAAACGCTTCCGCATTGCCTCTTTCGGCCATTCAGCCCTGATTGTGCCCATCAAAGTGCAGCGTCAGGTGATGGGCCTGTTGGTGGGCGTGCGCAAAGCCGCCGCGCCCTTTACCCCCAGCGAGCAGCACCTCATGGAAGCCGTGGCGGATTACGCCTCGATCTCTTTGGTGAACGCGCGTCTGTTCCGAGAGGTGGAAGGCCGCGCCCGTTCGCTGCAAAGCCAATCCGAAAACGCCCAGGCAGGCGAAAAGATCACCAACGAGATTTTGCAGACGGCTAAAAAAGAACTGCGCCCGTCGGTGGATTTGGCCCAGCAAGCCCTGGAACGGCTGGCCAACGACCCTGGGGCGCGCTGGACGGCAGAGCAGCGTAAGGCGCTCAGCACCTTGCAGGAACAAATGCAGCGCATGGGGCGCATCACCGAGGCTGTGCTGCCCCTTTCCACCAGCACCGGCCCAGCTCGCGTCAAAATCGGCGAGCTGATTCAGCAGGCGGTCAAACACTGCCAGCCGTTTGCCCAGCAAAACGATGTCAGCCTGATTGTGGAAGGCAGCGCTGCGCAAACCGTGCATGCCTCAGCAGGGCAAATTGTGCAGGTGCTGATTGGCCTGCTCACCAACGCCATCAAATTCTCCAACCCCGGCGGGCGAGTGACCGTGAGTGTGGACAAAGCAGCCGAGGGCCAGCTGCACATCGCCGTCACTGATACCGGCATTGGCGTGGATCCGGTTCATTTTGAGCGAATTTTTGAAGGCAGTTACCAGCCCGATCGAACCCGCCCGGTGCGCTTTGGCGGGCTTGGAATTGGCCTGGGTCTGGCGCGTGAAATCATCACCCGGCACGGCGGCAAGCTGTGGGTGGAAAGCAAGCCCGGTCAGGGCGCAGCTTTTCACCTGACTTTGCCAGCAGTGCCCTAAAAAAGGCGTTCTCGCATGGGTATTCCGTCCAAAGAAACCATTCTCCTTGTCGTTTCAGACCGGCAAATCAGTTTTTTGCTGGAAAAGATCCTGGCTGCTGCCAATTTTCAGGTGATCAATGCGGTAGAACCCGCCGCGGTGCGCAGTGCCATTGTGCGCGATAAGCCTGCCTTGATCATCGTGGCAGAAAAAGTCGGTGAACTGGACGGCTTGACCCTGCTGGGAGATTTCATCAAAGATATCCCTGCGGCCCCTGTGCTGCTGTTGGTGAGTAAAGATACCCCCGAGCTGCTCAAACGGGCTTTGCAGGCGGGTGTCAACGACTACCTGACTCTGCCTCTGCGCACGGAAGACCTTTTGGGGGCTGTGCAAAACAGCCTGTCGAGGGCGCACCAGCGCAAAGAATGGGTTCTGCTCGAATCCAAACGCGCCTCGGCCAGTCTGCAGCGCCGCGTGGACGAGATGGAAACCCTGGCGCGGCTGGGACGCACCATCACCAGTTCGCTGGATCTGGACAGCGTGCTCACCGCCGTGGTAGAGGCGGCAGTTACCTGCCTGGGGGCCGAAGAAGGCAGTTTGATGCTGGTGGATGAAGAGACCGGCGAGCTGTATATGCGCGCTACCCGCAACGTGGATGATGCCTTTGCGCGCGCCTTCCGCATGCCTGTTCAAAACACCCTGCTGGGGTCGGTCTTGAGCACGGGAAAACCGGTGCTGATTGACGAAAAGACCCCCCAAAAGATCAAAACCGCTTTCCTGGTGCACAGCCTGATCTACGTCCCCTTGCAGGTCAAGGGCCACGTTTTCGGCATCCTGGGGGTGGATAACCGCCTGGAGCGGCTGAGCTTTACCGACCGCGATGTGCGCCTGTTGGAAGCCATCGCGGAATACGCTGTGGTGGCCCTGGAAAACGCGCGCCGCTACACCAATACCTCGGAAGAGCTGAAGAAGCTGGAAACCGTGCTGCAGGGCATTCAGGACGGTGTGATCGTCACCGATCAAGATCGGCGCATTTTGCTGGTAAACCCGGTGGCGCGTGAGGCCTTTGGGCTGGAGCGCGACGCCGCACTCAGCGGGCGACAGTTCCACGAAATTTTCCCTCAGGCAGAGATGCAGGCATTGATTCAAACCAACACCGGCAGCCTCACCAACCGAGCCGAGATCAGCGTGGAAGATGGGCGCGTGTTCAGCGTGTTGGCCACCAGCATTTCCGGCCTGGGCAAGGCGCTGGCGCTGCACGACATCACCTATCTCAAGAAGATGGATAAGATCAAGAGCGATTTCGTTTCCACCGTGTCCCACGACCTGCGCTCCCCGCTGACAGCCATCATGGGTTATGTGGAACTGATTGACCGCGTGGGACCGGTGAACGAACGCCAGCGCGAGTTTATCCGGCGGGTGCACGTCAACGTGATTAACATCACCAGCCTGATTGACGACCTGCTGAACCTGGGGCACATCGAATCGGGCTTCGACTCGACCAAAGAGAGCGTTCACCTGGGTCAGTTGGTGGAATTTGCCATTGAGGGCTTCCGGCGCCAGATTGACATGAAGGATATGGAGCTGAAGGTGGAGCTGCCCGCCAGCCTGCCGTCCATCCTGGCCAACCCGGTGCAGATCCGCCAGATGGTGGACAAGTTGCTGGACAACGCTATCAAGTACACCCCGCCGGGCGGCAATGTGACCCTGCGCGGCGAGCAGGAGGGCGATCAGGTGATCTTGCAGGTGTCCGACAACGGCATCGGCGTACCGGCTGTGGATTTGCCCTACATCTTTGACAAGTTCTACCGCGCCAGCAATCTGAGCGGCAACATCCCCGGCGCGGGCTTGGGACTGGCCATCGTCAAATCCATTGTGGAGGCCCATCAGGGGCGCATTTGGGTGGATTCAAACCCCGGGCGCGGGACCACCTTTACGGTGGTGCTGCCCATCTCGCCGGTGACCGAGCTGCCCGCCGACCGCCTGTTGGACTCCCCCGACGCGGGGTAGGGAGCATTCTTTCCCCAGGTTTTCAAAACGCCGACTGTATCCCAGTCGGCGTTTTTTATACCTGCATCCGTCCCTACCCCAGGCGGCGACGAATCTCCGTCATGCGCCGCAGACGCTGCGAACGGGCGCGGTTGAGGCGGATAGCGCTGTAGGTGGTGTATAAAAACACCCCCGCCCCCACCCACATCACCGCAGGGGCGAAGAAACGCCACAGACCCGCCTCCGGCGGGAAAATCAGCACCTGGCGGATCACAAGACCGATGAAAAATACCACCAGGCTGCTGAACAGCACGCGGTTCTGCCCCTCCAATTGGCGCGAAAGCCCTTCCACCTCCATTGCCAGCACAGGCAGCAGGTTGGCCTCTTGCTGCTGCTGCAGCGCACCGATCTGCGCCTGCATCTGGCTCAGGCGCTCGGCCATCTCTTCCAGATTTTCGCCCTGGTTCAAGATCTGCTCGCGCCCGCAGTGCGAACAGGCAAAGTGTCCGCGCTGTGCCGCGGCTTCCAACTTTCCCCCGCAGTGGGGGCAGGTCAGAGCGATCCAATCTGAGGTCATACTGATTCCTTTCAGGTGCTGTGCTATTTTGATTTAACCACAGTTTGAGCAAGACGTGTTCAGAGTTTTTCCCACTTCCTTTTCAGGCGCACCCTACCCAGGCGCTGATCGCCGCTTTATCCATTGATGCAAAGCTAATCCCACAGCGAAAGGATGAAAGACCGCACTTGTGGCAACACTTTCTCCGCCCGAGGCGCGTCTGGGATGAAGGGCAAAATCTGCTGTGTCCATTCCATACTGGCTACAGCCACCAAATCCTCCGAAACAAAGTCGCTCGGCGACTGATAGGTCACATTCCGAGCAGCGCATTTCTCTGACAGTAAGGGGAGCAAAGCTGGCGATCGAATGCTGGGAACCTGCAGCAGATTCCACAGATCGTAGTAATCTCGGCAAACCCGGCTGGCGCCCCAGCCGCGCTCCTGCAAACGCGCCTTACTCTGCAGCAAAGCCCTCAGCTTCTCGATCGTAATTTCTGCCAGCGAATACACTGGAATCTGCACAGCCATATCCTCAGCAAACCCATGCAGAATCGAGTAAACGTTCACCGGTGTAAGGATAGGTTCATCCACCGCAATTTCCACTTTGAGGCGGCACAAGGGTTGACGTTGTTCAGGGAACTGTACCCGCACCACATACGCCTTTTGGCCGCCTGAGTGCGGCTGATTTAAAACAAGCGGTTCCAGGCTGACCTGAAACGGCCCGCGTTCTTTCAACATCTCACCCATAGCGCGCACAGCCGTTTCCATCCATGCATTGATCTGCTGCACCGGCCCTATGGTCCGCGTAGAGTAATCCAAATCTTCAGAAAAACGATAATCCGCAAAATAGAGTTTCTTGAGTGCCGTACCGCCTTTTAACACCAGGTGTTCGCCCAGACCGTCTGTTTGGGCAATGGCCGCCAGCAGATAACTCAAAGCATAGTCTTTTTCAATGATGTATCGCTGGACGTGTTTTTGTCGGCTGACCGACCGGATCATTTGAGGAACGCTGGGCATTTACGACCTTTGCATGTTTTCGTTGATTTCCCAGGAAAGATCAATCAGACCGCTGCGCGGTTGATTCGGATCTAATAACACAAATCCGGTCATAGGGTAGGCTCGCAAAGGCAAGAGCAAGGTTGCATCCACCCCCATTCTTTCCAATAGCCATCCCAGGCGCTTAATCACCGCCCCAACATCATATCGCAGAGCGTAGGCAACCAGCTGGCGCAGGTTTATTTGTGGCAGCGCGCCTTCCATCAGTTCGCTCGCCGCGCGAATTCCGCCAAAAAGATCTGGGCGAGCGATTAAATCCAAAACAGTTCGTTCTCGGTCGGTAATATTCACCTGCGTCCAGGCGTTCACCCACTGCTTTTCAAATCCCCAAAACCGCTCCTTTTTTAAATAACGTGAATTCGGGTTAAGCGGGCAAGGGCAGACACCTGTCCAATCCCAGGGATGGTTTGGTTGGTTTGTGGCAATAGGCAATCAAGCCACACAGCACATTGACAAAGAAATTCGGAATACTGCGATGACGAGAATGCTCGATCTGGGAAATGTTTTTGAGCTGATCGATGATGGATTCAACAATCGCTCTCCGTCTCAACAAGATGCGATCAGTCATCAGCATCAACTGGTTCCTCATGTTGTTGCGCAGCTTGGTAATCAATTGGATATCAAACATTTCTCGCAAAGCCTTGGCTAATTCCTTGGAGATATAGCCTTTATCTCCGAAAAGCTTGCCGAACAGCTTCTTAGCCAGACCTGGAACCGGCTTGCGATCATCGACATTGCCGGGCGTGATGCAGAACTGCAAGATTTCGCCTCGATCATTCACCACCAGGTGCAGCTTGAAGCCAAAGAACCAGCCCATTGAAGTTTGCCCCCGAGCTGCCAATCCTGCAAATACCTTGTGGCAGTGGATACGCTGGTTGAGGCAAACGTCCAGCGAGGTCGAGTCGATGAAGGAAATCCCGGTGCAGTTACCCAGGCAGCAGGTTCGCAGATACACGAGCAGCGGCACGAGCGTAGAAGGGATGTACTCGACAAAACGCGAGTAGCTGACCAGACCGGGAAATTCCGAGCGCCAGGATTTCAAGACCTGATCCACATAGTAGGCTTTGAAGTCCCGGTAATGGGATTGATGAAAGGCAATCAGAATGGTCATAATCTCGCTGATCGTCAGGGAACGAGCTCGTTGGCGCTGCCTTTGGCCGCTGGTAAGCAACTGTCGGTTCCAGAAAGGCAAAAATGCCTGGCAAAAATCATCGACATCGCAGAACAACTCGAGTAAACTGTCCATCGAGGGCCTCTCTTCGGGATTGGACTACTGTTGTGGTGACAAAAGTTTACTCCCGTTTTGAGACCCTCTTCTTATCCCGAACTCACGTTATCTTACTCTTTGATCGGCATTGTGGGCGGCATCACTCTGCTGCCGTTTGTGCTCAAGATCTTTTTGGGCTTCATGAGCGACCGGGTGAATTTGTTCCATCTGGGCCACCGCAAACCTTATATCCTCGTAGGGTTGGCACTGCAAACCCTGGCCTTTGCCCTCATCCCGTTTATTAACCCCAGCAGCCAGTTTGCCCTGTACCTGACCCTGATGATTATGGCAGCGCTGGGCATGTCTACCTACGATACCACCACCGACGGCCTGTCCATTGATACCACACCGGCCAATGACCGCGGGTTGGTGCAGGGGTTAATGGTGGGGGGGCGGGCACTCAGCGCGGTGGTCACCGCGGCGCTGATGGGCCTTTTCTCGCAAAATGGGCAGTGGTCGCTGATTTTTTACATGATTGCGGGCCTGGGCGTGTTGACCTTTGTACTGGCGCTGCAAGTGAGTGAACTGAAAGAGCGCACCCCGGATATGCAGTTTTCGAAAGCGGCTTTTGGGGCCTTCAAGAACAAAGCCTTGCTGCTCTTCCTGGGGCTGGGGGTGATCTACCCGCTGGCGCTGTACAGTGCGCAGGGCATGGTGGGGCCGTATCTGAACGAAGGCCTGGGGATCTCCTTGGGGGCGGTGGGCCTGTACACCTCGGTGTTTGGAATCGGCACGGTGTTGGGCGGTGTGCTGGGCGGGCCGCTGATGCGCAAATTCGGTGAGCGTAACAGTGTGTTGGCGGCGCTTCTGCTGACGGCAGGGATCACCTTTATTCTGGCCCTGACGCAATCTGCGGCGTTGATGTGGGGGGTGGTGTTTGTCTTTGGCTTTGCTTTTGGATACTACGAAACGGTGTACTTTGCCGTGGGGATGGACTTCTCCGACCCGCGCATCGCCGCTTTCATGTTTTCGGTGATCATGGCGGTGGGCAACTTCGGCATCGCGGGCGGGCAGCCGCTGGCGGGCGCCCTGGTGGACGGGCTGGGCTTTGGACCGATGTTTATGATCTTGGCCGCCATACACCTGGCGGCCCTGCCGTTGGTGTTCGCCATCTTCCGGCTGCGCAAGCCGCGCCTGCAGGAGGCGTAGATGCGCATCACTGCGGTGGAGGTGGCTCCTCTGGATTTGCAGCTGCAGACAGCCCTGACGGTGGCTTACGGCTCGTATCCGGTGCTGAATTACGCCCTGATTCGGGTGATCACGGACGAGGGGTGGGTGGGCCTGGGAGAGGCTTCACCTGACCCGGAGGTGACCGGCGAAACCCAAGAGGCGGTGCTGGCAGCGCTGCGGGGGGCGGCCCCGCTGTTGGTGGGGCGCGACCCAATGGAGTTGGAGGCGCTGCTGCGGGAGGCGGAAAAGCGCATGCCGCACACCCCGGCGGCCCTGGCGGCGCTGGATATGGCCCTGTATGACCTGATGGGGCAGAAGCTGGGCGTTCCCGTATACCAACTGCTGGGGGGTCGATCGCGCCCGGGGATCGCGCTGTACCCGGTGATCCCGCTGGATGAGGCGCGCGTCATGGCCGAAATGAGCGCGCGCTTTGCGGGAATGGGGGCGACGGTGCTCAAGGTCAAATTGGGCGGGGATGCGCGGCTGGATGTACAGCGAGTTCAGGCGATCTGCACGGCTGTGGGCGGGGGGGTCCATCTGCGCCTGGATGTGAACCAGGGCTGGGAAAACGCGGAAACCGCCATTGCGGTGATCCGCGCCCTGCAGGCCTACCCCATTGAATGGGTGGAGCAGCCCCTGGCGGCAGAAGATTTAACCGGCATGGCGGCGGTGACGGCGGCGGTGGATGTGCCGGTGATGGCGGACGAGAGCTGCCACTCGGCCGCAGATGTGATTCAGATTGCCCATTTGAGGGCGGCGCGCATGATCAATATTAAGTTGATGAAATGTGGCGGCATGCTGCGCGCGGCGAAGATGTTGGCCGCGGCCGAGGCTGCTGGACTGACCTGCATCTTAGGCTCGATGGGAGAAAGCACCATCGGCAGCGCCGCCGGGCTGCACTTTGTGACGGCGAACCCCTCGATTGCGGCCTGTGAGGCGATTGGGCCGCTGTTCATCACCAATGATCCGGCCAGCGGGTTTGGGGTGGACCCGGCCACGCTGTGGGCCAACCCTTCGGATCAGCCTGGGTTGGGAGTGAAACTGCGATGATTGATTGGGACAGCGTAGCACAAGAAGCCGCGCAGCTGCTGAGCGTGTATCTGCGCATTCGTTCGCTGAACCCGCCGGGGGATGAGCGCGAGGCCGCCGCTTTTTTGGCGGCGCGCCTGGGGGAGCGTGGTTTTGAAACTCAGATCTATGAGTCTGGCGAGAACCGGGTTAACCTCACCGCGCGCCTGCGCGGCGACGGCAGCCGCAGGCCAATTGTGCTGTATCACCACATGGACGTGGTGGACGCCGACCCGACCCGCTGGACAACGGACCCTTTCAGCGGCGAAATCCGCGACGGCTATGTGTGGGGGCGCGGGGCGATTGACATGAAGGGCATGGGCATCATGCAGCTGCTGGCGCTGACCCTTTTGGCGCAGCACCAGCCCCAGCGCAGCCGGGACATCATCTTCCTGGCGGCAGCGGATGAGGAAAAAGGGGGGCTGCTGGGCGCGCGCTGGATGATTGAAAACCATTGGGAGGAAATGAACCCGGAATATGTATGGGATGAGGGTGGGTTTGGCCTGGAAGACCTTTTTGGGCCTTTCCCGGTGTTCACGGTGGCGGTGGCGCAGAAGATTGATCTGTGGGTCCGTTTGACGGCCTGCGGCGAGCCGGGACACAGCGGCATGCCCCACGGCGGCAATGCGGCCAACCGGCTGCTGAAGGCGGTGGAGAAGGTGCTCAGCCTGAACGAGCAGATGCGCGTGCATCCCGTGGTAAAGGGCATGTTCGCCGGGCTGGCGGCCAAGATGCCATTTCCGCAGTCGTTACTGCTGCGCCATCTGGATCATCCGCTGGCGTTTCGGATGGTGAAGCCCAGACTGGCGGCCAACCCCACCCTGGCGGCGATGCTGAAGGATACGGTCAGCCTGACGGTGCTGCGGGCAGGCGGTAAGGGGAATATCATCCCGGAGCGCGCCGAGGCCACCTTTGACATCCGCCTGCTGCCAGACCGCGATCCGCAGGCGTTTGTGGAGAAGCTGAAAGCCATGATCGCGGATGAGCACGTCCAGGTGGAAATGCTGCACGCGCCGGAATTATCGCAGCCTTCGCCAGTGGACTCGGAGTTTTTCCGCACGCTGCGGGCGGTGCTGAGCGAGCATGTGCCGCAGGGGGTGACGGTGCCGATGCTGACGCCGGGGACGACGGATTCGGGCTTTTTCCGGGCGCGTGGGGTACAGTGTTACGGGTTGTTTCCGGCGGTGATTTCGCCGGATGAGCTGGCGCGTTTTCACGGGATTGACGAACGGCTGTCTGTGGCCAATCTGCGGCTGGGGACGCAGGTGATCTATGACGTGCTGCGCAGGATGATCTAGCAGCAATTTGGCCTGCCAGCTGGGGGAGAAAGCGGCAGACCGGCAGAAGGGCACGCGGCCTGTTGGTCACGGGGCAGGTGTGCCCTTTCTATGCGGGCGGGCCCGCACATCCGTGCCAAAAAATTCCCCGGTTTTTCCAGTTCCCGATTACAATCATTTTGATTCATTCATCGGTGGAGAGACTGGGATGACTATTCATTATTCTTTTCACATGCAAAATGAGTATTTGTTGGTAAAGGCCTGGGGAGCGGATGAAAACCTGGAGGAGGTCAAACGCTACGGCGAGGCGGTGATTCAGGCTGCCGTTCAGCACAACAGTCCCCGCATTTTGTGCGACGAAACCGAATTGGTGTACCGCCTGGAATTGGCCGAGACCTTTTTCAGCGCGGAGCATATTTCAAAGCTGGTGCCCTCGCTGCACCGTGTGGCCATTGTCACCCAGGCGAGCCAATGGGAAGTGGGCAAGTTTTGGGAAGATGTGGCTGTGAACCGCGGGCTGTTTGTGCGCATGTACACTTCGCTGGAAGAGGCGCGAAAATGGCTGCTGAGCTGAGGCCCGCTGCGCACAACCTGAGCGCGGCCGTCAGCCATATGGAAGCGTGTTTGGACTTAGCATCATCAATAGGATGGAACCTGTGAACCTTGTGCAAATTTTTCAGTGGATCGGCCTGGGAGGGTTCATTGCCTGGGCGGTGTTGGAGCGCGGATTTTCCCTCTCCAAGCAGCAGCAGACAGGGGGATTGCGCCTGGCGGCTGCTTCGTACTGGTGGATCAGCATCAGTTGGTACGCCAGCCAGTTTTTCGCCCTGGCGGACTCCTGGGTGGTGAATTGGACCACCTTTGCCTCGCCGCTGTGGGGTCTGCGCGGGTTGGGGGCAGCTCTGATGGTGGCCGGGGTGGTTCTGCGCTTTTTTGCCCGCCGCGAACTGGGCAAGCAGTACAGCGTGCATGTGGAGACCTCGAAAAAGCACCAGCTGGTGACCACGGGGGTGTATCAACGCCTGCGCCATCCGGCCTATTTGGGGCTGCTCTGCCTGTTTTTGGGCATTCCGCTCTGCCTGGGCAGCTGGGGCGGGCTGGGTCTGGCGGCGCTGCTGGGCATCCCGGCGGTAGTGAGCCGCATTCGCGTGGAAGAACGCTGGCTGCGGGAGTGGTTCGGTGAAGCCTACATGCGCTATGCGAAGCATTCCTGGCGGCTGATTCCGTACGTGTGGTGAATCAACAGACTGCGCCTGGCCGAAACTGAGTCAGGCGCGTTTTTTATGAGGGGAGGGGGGAATTACGCTGAGAGAACTTCGCTCAGGCCGCGCGCCAGTGCCTGATAAAAGGGCACCGGCTTGAGGAACACATCCTTATGGATGCGGCCTTCCGGGTGGTTTGCATATGAAGCGGAAGTCACCCTGGATTTTAGCGAGGAACAAATCAGAACATTTTTGCTATAATCAAGAAAACAGGCAAGCCTATCTCGATGAACGGAGGATGTGATGACCGCGGTTCGTTTTGATATGATCGGCATTTTTGTGAACGACCTGGCCAGGATGGTGGATTTCTATAAAAACGCCGTCGGCCTGGAGACGGATTGGAACGGCGAGGGGCCTTACGCCGAGTTTCGCCACGAGGGCATCCGCCTGTCCATGTATGCCCGCAGCCAGCTGCCGGGCCTGCTGGGCACGCCGCCGGATTTTCCGCAGGGCCTGAACGGCACCTTTGAGCTGGCTTTAAACGTGGGCCAGCCGGAGAATGTGGATGTGAAATTTCAGGAACTGGTGCTGCGCGGCGGGCGGGCGGTGTATGCGCCGCGGGATGAGCCGTGGAAGATGCGCTCGGCCATGATCGCCGACCCGGACGGCAATTTGATTGAGATTGCCTCAGATTTTTGGGAGTGACCTGACGATGGGCGTGGGGGAGGCAGCGTGACTTTTGAAATTTTTCTGACCCTGGCGATTGTGGCCGCGGCGGTGGCGCTGTTTGCCACCGAAAAGCTGCGCGTGGATGTGATTGCCCTGCTGGTCTTGCTGACCGTGGCGCTGACCGGGTTGGTGCGGCCGGAGCAAGTGTTTTCGGGCTTTGCCAGCCCGGCGGTGATCACTGTGTGGGCGGTGTACATCGTTTCGGGGGGCCTGTTCCGTACGGGCGTGGCCGACAAGATCGGGCAGGTGGTGGCACGCGTATCCGGCACGAGCGAGCCGCGCCTCATCGCGGTCATCATGCTGGTTTCGGGGCTGCTCTCGTCTTTCATGAACAACATTGGGGCGGTGGCCGTGCTGCTGCCGGCGGTGGCGGGCATTGCCCGCCAGACCAAGATCCCGCTGTCGCGCCTGCTCATCCCCCTGGCGTTTGCGTCGCTGATGGGGGGCAACATGACCCTCATCGGCACACCCCCCAACATCCTGGCTTCCAGCCTGCTGGCCGAACGCGGGTTTGCCAGCTTTTCCTTTTTTGACTTCACGCCGATGGGGGCGTTGGTGTTTGGCGCGGGGATTCTTTACATGGTTTTGATCGGGCGTCATTGGCTTCCCGCGCGCAAGGACGCCGAAGAGCTGCAAACCCAGCAGCTGCGGGAGTATTTCAGCGAGGTGCGCGTACTGCCCGAAAGCCCCCTGGTGGGCAAAACCCTGGGTGAGGCGCGCCTGGGCGCGGAATACGACCTGACGGTGCTGTCCATTTTGCGGCAGGGCAAGCTGGTGCGCATGGTGGGGCGCGACACTGCGCTGGAGGCGGGGGATTTGCTGTTCGTAGAGGGGGCGGCCGCCACGCTGCTGCGGGCTAAACAACCCCTGGGCCTGGTGATGGAGGCCGAGCCGGAATTGACTCTGGAACAGTTGGAAACTGAAGATTTTCATCTGGTGGAGGCCACTCTGGCGCCGCGTTCTGCAATGGACGGGCACACACTGCGGCAGGTGCGCTTTCGCGACCGTTTCGGCTTTACGGCGTTGGCGGTCTGGCGCAAGGGCGCGGTGCTGACCCAGCGGCTGATTGACCTGCGCCTGCGTTTTGGCGACACCCTGCTGCTGAAAGGCCCGCGCGACCGCCGGGCGGCCCTGCAGGAGAGCGGTGAATTTTTGGTGCTGGAGCCGGTGACGGTGGAGCTAAGGCGTTGGAATAAGGCCTGGATCGCGTTAGCCAGCCTGGGGCTGGTTTTGGCCCTGGCCACCTTTGGCGGTTTGCATATTTCTATCGCGATGGTGATCGGCGCGGTGCTGATGGTGCTGACGGGCTGCCTGACGATGGACGAGGCCTATCAGAGCATCGAATGGCGCAGTGTGTTCTTGATCGCGGGGATGCTGCCGTTGGGGTTGGCCATGGAAAACACGGGCGCGGCGCGTTTTTTGGCCAATGGGATTGTCAGCGGGCTGGGAGCCTGGGGGCCGCTGGCGGTTCTGGCGGGCATTTTTTGGCTGGCGGGCCTGATCACCGAGCCCATGTCCAACGCGGCGGCGACGGTCTTGATGGTACCCATCGCCATCGATGTGGCCGTGGGCCTGGGGGCCGACCCGCGCGCCTTTGTGTTGGCGACGGTCATCGGCGCGTCCACCAGCTTCCTCACGCCGGTGGGGCATCAGGTGAATGTGCTTGTGTTTGGGCCAGGGGGATACCGCTTTTTGGATTACACCCGCGTAGGCTGGCTGTTAAACGTGATCATTTTCATCGTGACCATGGTCTTTCTGCCGCTCTTGTGGCCGCTGTTCCCCTAACCGTGCTGGTTAACCCTTCAGCCCCCTCCCAGATGCGCCAGGCAGCGCAGGGAGGGGGCTGTTGTTTATGGGCACAGGGCGGGCTACACGGCAGGGGGGACAATGCCCTCAATGTAGCTTCGGATAGTTGGCATGCCCACCAGGCGGTCGTAGAAGAAATTGTTGACGATGTTGATGACCTCGGCGCGGGCGGCTTCGGCTTCGGCGGTCAGGCTGATGCCGGCTTCGGGGCGAGAGAGGGCGTCGCGCAGGCGCAGCAGATGGCGCACGATTTGGGTTTCCTGATCGCCCTCCAGAGCCTTGATCACATCCATAATCAGTCGGTCAGCGGCAGCGATGAGCTCACCCTGGGGGATGCTGGAACCGGCGGAATAGGCGTCGTCAATGGTGCGGATGAGCGACCACACCTGATAGAGGATGGTGGCGGGCTCGTCAAACAGTTCGCGCAGGAAGGCGGCTTCTTCATAGCGGCCGGTGAGCCGGAAGATGTTGTACATGCGCTTGGCTACTTTGCCGTAATTGATGTCTTTGGTGAGGTATTTGCGCACCTCCCGCTCCAACTGTTCCACGTAATGATCCAACGCGTTGGCCGAGACGTGCTGGGCCAGTTTGGAGAAGATGGGCACGGAACCGGCGTCGAGATAGACTTCCTGGAAGTAGGGATCCAGGTAGCCGTCCAGGGGGATGATCTCGCCGTCAGGGCGTTCCCAGGTGACGTCCAGCATATTGCTGGCGTTGGCCAGCTGTTTGCGCAGCGGGTCGGCCACCACCCAATCCAGTTTGCACCAGCCCGGGTCGTTGGCGGCCTGCTCCCAGGTGATCTCGGCGGGTGTGCCGTCGGGGCGAAAGCCTTCGATCTTACCCGCCTGAATTTGCGACGGCTTCCAGGCGATGGGGGTTCCAGCCCGGCAGGTGCGGTCGCCGACGACGATTTCTTCGGGGTAGGAGCCGAATTTGACCTCGATGAGCTGGTAGGTGGGGCCTTGCAGGGTGCTGAGGGCTTTTTCACGCATGATGCGGGCCAGGAGCTGGCAGGCCTCTTCGCGGGTGGCGGCCAGCAGGTTGACGCGCTCAAAATAGTCGCAGTCGCCAGGGTAGGATTGGATTTTGGATTGGGCCGCGGAGCCGGAGAGGGCCAGGGCGGTTTCCACCTGGCCGGGGATGTCGGTGAATTCCACCAGCCGCCCGATGCGCCGGAAATATTCCAGCTCATCCTGGCTGAAATCGAGCATGGAGACGTTGTGGCCAAACACGCCGCTGCGCTCATCCATGGTGATGCTGCCCTCCTGGACGGCGGCCATGTTGGTGAGCCACTGCAAGGCATCGGCCTCGTTCACTTCCACACCCAGGCGGCGCGCTGATTCCAGGATGCGCTCCAGTTCTGCTTGAGCTTTGGGGTTCAAATCGGACATGTGCTTCCTCCAATCGGGCTGACAGACAGGGACGGTGAGCGGCAGGGCCGGCGGGGGTTAAACCGCGGCGATTTGCGGCCGCCGGAAGATTTCCTGAAAGATGCGGGCCTGGTCCTGAGCGTCGCTGAGGGCGTTGTGCTTCAGTTCGGTGCCGCTTTGCAGGCGGCGGGCGACGTGTTGGAGGGAGGTTTCGCTCCAAAGGACGCCGGTGAGGCCCATGTAATAGGCTTTGATATCCAGGGCGCTGTGGCCAAAGGGGTTACGGCCCAGGTAGCGGTGGAAATAATCGGCCACGAACATCCAATCAAAAGGGGCGTTGAAGGCCACGAACACCGGGCGGTGACCGCCGGGGGTGACGCTTGCCACCCATTCGGCGAAGTCGCGCATCGCGCATTGGGGGTCGCAGCCGGTTTGCGCCAGAGTCTCCAGGCTGAGGCCGGAGATTTCCAGGGCATCCGGACGGACGGCGGGGCGGTCGGGCTTGAGCTCGCGGTAAAAAGTGACGGCGGGGTCGGCCGCCAGACAGGCTCCCAGGGAGAGCAGGGCATACTCGCAGGGCACCGGCCCGGCGGTTTCAACATCCACGCTGATGTAGGTTTCCAGAATCATGGATTGATTATACAGTTTTTGCCCCCGCGGCGCGACCTAGAACAGCGAAAATCCGGCCTCACGGCATTACCCGTGAGGCCGGATTGTACTTTCCGTTCAGGTGCGCTTACTTGCACCCTTTCTTGGTAGGGCAGAACTTCCACACTTCGACGCCCGTGCTGAAATTGTGCATGCTGAGGTAGAAAGCGTTCTTGTAGAAGATAATGCTGTGCCCAAAGGAGGTTCTTTCATTGAGACTGTCACCCAGGCCGGGCAGGGAGGCCTGTTTCCAGGTTTGCCCGTCGGTGGAAGACCAGATCACCGCACCATCATAACTGCCGATGAGGGCGTAAAGGGTCTTGCCGTTGGTGAAGAGCGTGCTGTTGCGGCCGTGGTTGTTGATCGGGAATTCCGCGGCTTCGCCCACCAGCTCCCAGGCGATGGGCGTGCTGGTGCAGTTGGTGCAGCGGTACACCTGCGAAGGCTGGTCGGCGTGGGTGGCGGTGATGATGTACAGGGCATCCTTGAAGGCAGTCACCCCGCCGATGGCGTAGGTGTCAGGGGAGTCGATGGGGGCGGAAACACGCGTCCAGGTATCCCCAGAGCGGCGATAGAGGCCGCCTTCGGGCCCAACGGTGGCGGCGAAGGTCGCCCCGGCAAAGTCCACAAAATCGAGGATGGCCCAGCTTTTGTCAGCGCCGCCGAAGCGGTTGTTCCAACGCTGTTCCCAGGTGTCCATGTCGCCGGAGGGTGAGCACCACACCTGCGGGCCGTGCACGCCGCCCGCCCAGGTGGCGGCGCATAGGTCGCTGCCGATGATTTCCAGATGGTGGATGGAATGGTTATCCGTGTCGCCGAAGCCGCCAAAGACCACTGGCGCCCAGGTGAGGCCGTCGGCTGTGCGCCAGATCTGCCCGCCCTCTGAGGTGACCCACTCATCGGTGGTGTTGGCCGTGGTGGCGTACAGGTAGCCTTTGTATTCCAGCAGGTGGCCGATGGTGACATTGCCCCAGTTGTCAAAACCGTCGGCGATGATGCGTTCCCAGCCGGTTTTGCCCTTGCGCCAGATCTGCCCGCCGTTGGGGCCGTTGGTTCCCGCGTAGAGCTGGTTCTTGAAGAAGGCCAGGGTTTCACCCCAGCTGGTCCAGCGCTGGCCGAAGCCGTTCAGGTTTTGCTGGCCGAAGTAGGGCACGCCAGGGGCATACACCTGAATGCGGTGGTTGAAGCGGTCGGCCACGAAAAGATTGCCCTTTTTGTCCATCGTCAGGCTCATGGGGACGCGCAGCTGGCCCGTGCCGCCGCCCCAGCTGCCGCCGATGCTGCTGAGGTAGGCGCCGGCCTTATCGTAGATCTGGATACGGTTGTTCCAATCTTCTGCCACGAAGACGTTGCCCTTAGCGTCCACGGCCACATCCTGCGGGCCGCCCAGGCGGTCGTGACTGTCGCCGCACAGGGTGGTGGAGAAGGTCATGACGTAGCGCAAATATTTGTCAAACTTCTGCACGCGGCAGTTGCCCTCATCCGCCACATACACATTGCGGGCCTTATCCACCGCCAGGCCCTGCGGGCCGCGCAAGCGGGCATTATCCGAGCCCATTTCACCGCGCACGCCCACGGTGGCGACCAGCGCGCCGTATTTGTTCAGTTGGACCACGCGGTGCAGCTCGCCGTCGGTCGCATAAATATTGCCAGCCGAATCGCGAGCAATGTCGGTGATGCGTTGGAAGAGGCTGTCGGACGCCCAGCAATCCCCGCCGCCCGCGAACACGCCCAGGTAAGCGCCGTTGGCGCTGCTGAACTTGTAAATGGTGCAGCTCATGGCCACGTACACGGTTTTGCCGTCGGAGACGATGCCGTTGGGGCTGCCGTCCAGGCGGTCTGGGGGCTGGCCCCAAAAACCGGATTGTCCTACCGTCCAGGCGGCGGAGCCGTCGGGGTTGAGCTTGATCAGGCGCATGGCGCCTTCACCCAGGATGATGGAGCCGTTGGGCTCCACTTCCACGGCGTAGGGTTCGAAGAAGTGCTGGTCATCGGTGGGGATGGCCTGGCCGGTGGTTCCGAACTGGCGCAGGTAAGCCTTGGTGTCGGCGTTGTACACCAGCACGCGGCGGTTGGGGCTGTCGGCGATGTAGACTTTACCGCCGGCCTCATCCACCGCCACGCCGTGCGGTTCGGCGAAGTGGGTGGTGTCATCGCCTTGAACATCGAACTCGCCGAAGGCGCCTGCGTAGCTGAGATCAGTGAGGCTGTAATAGGGCACATAGGCATCATAGACGACGCCCACGTACAGATAGCCGCGGAGGTTATCCACCGCGACCGAGGTGGGATATTCCAGACCGGTGATCTGCGCCAGGTAGTCACCGTCGGCATCGTACTTCACCACGCGGTTATTATCAGTGTCGGCCACATAGATGTTGCCGGCAGCATCCACGGCCACGCCAATGGGGGCGTTCAGGTGGTCGTTATCGCCGCCGCTGACGCGGGTTTCGCCGACGGTGAAGAGGTAATTGGTACCGCTGTCGAACACCTGAATGCGGTGGTTGAAACGGTCGGCGACATAGATATTGCCGGTGACGGGGGAGATGAAAATACCTTCGGGGGTGTCAAAATGGGTGTCGTCATTCCCAGGCCCGCCGGGCTGACCCAGCCAGTCGATCTGTTCGCCATCAGCGTTGAGGATGCGTACGGCGTTCAGCTTGTGGTCAGTGACGAAGATGGTGCCTGCTGTGGTGGAGGCCATCTTCAGCGGGTCGTCGAAATAGCCCTCAGGCCAGCCGCTCGTGCCGGGGTGACCGAAATCGGCCAGGTGAGTGCCGTTGGCGTCGTACTTGCGCACGGCTTTAGCCCACGGGTCGGAGATGAGCACGCTGCCGTCCGCCTGCACCCACACAGAGTGCGGCCAGCCGAAATGGTCGGGGGGATAGGCGGGGAAAGCCTGTTCGCTGACGCCGAAAGTTTTTTCGTAGCGGTACACCGTTCCGGTTTTACCCAGGGCGATGACCTGAGCGTCTATCTCGTCCGGCGGCGGCGGGGCGGCGTTGGCGGTTTGCAGCGGTAAGAGAAAAGTGAGGATACAGAGGAGTGTCAGAATGCGTTTGATCAGCGCGGACATGGAAAATACCTCCTGAAGGTGTGCAATAGGCGCGGTCGGGGTGCAGTATTCGATCAAGCCCCCAGCCAGCGAACGATAGGGGTGAACTGCGGGAAAAACGGATGAATGGATCCAGACAGGAACACATTGGAGAGAAAAAAGCCCCCAACAGGTAGATTATACACGGACAGGAGGGAATCTGTGAAAAATCGCCGTGGGCAGTTTTTGGCCTTGCGCCGGCGAGGGGGGTGCGCTGAGTGGGCGAGCGCAGTAGGGAGAATTGTGGCATAATGAAGGTGACAAACAATCCGCTGGCCGCCGCTGCGCGGCCGGAGAAAACGAGGTGAAACCATGCAGTACCGCGAACTGGGACGAACAGGATGGAAGGTTTCGGCGTTGAGCTTTGGCGCCTGGGCGATCGGCGGCACCTGGGGGCCGGTGGATGAGGCTGAATCCACCGCGGCTCTGCACCGCGCGCTGGAGATGGGGGTCAACTTCTTCGACACGGCCGACGTGTACGGCGACGGCATCAGCGAACGGCTGCTGGGCCGCCTGCGCAAAGAGACCCGCGAGACGATCTACATCGCCACGAAGGCCGGGCGGCGGCTGAACCCGCACACTGCGGAGGGCTACAACCGCGAAAACCTGACCGCTTTTGTGGAACGCAGCCTGAAAAATTTGCAGATGGACGCCCTGGACTTGCTGCAATTGCACTGCCCGCCCACGCCCGTGTATTACATGCCGGAGGTGTTCGGCGTGCTGGACGATCTGGTGCAGGCGGGCAAAATTCGCCATTACGGGGTGAGCGTGGAGAAGGTGGAAGAGGCCCTGAAGGCGATTGAATACCCCCAGGTGCAGAGCGTGCAGATCATCTTCAATATGTTCCGCCACCGGCCGGCCGAGCTGTTCTTTGAGCAGGCCCAGAAACGTCGGGTGGGCATTTTGGCGCGGGTTCCGCTGGCTTCGGGCCTGCTGACGGGCAAGATGCGAGCGGATTCGGTCTTCTCGGCTGAGGATCACCGCGCCTTTAACCGCGCAGGTGAGGCCTTTGATCGCGGCGAGACCTTCTCTGGGGTGGATTATGCCGTTGGGCTGCGCGCGGTGGAGGCGCTGCGCGAGGTGTGCCCAGAAGGGATGAGCCTGACCCAGTTCGCGCTGCGCTGGATTCTGATGTTTGAGGCGGTCACCTGCGCCATCCCCGGGGCCAAGCGCCCGGCCCAGGCAGAGGAGAATTTCTCCGCGGCCGACCTGCCGCCGCTGCCCGAAGCCGTGATGGAAGAGGTGCGGGCGGTGTACGACCGCGAGATTCGGGCTGAGGTACATCACCGCTGGTGAGCGGCGGCCTTTTCGGGCTTGCTTCGTTGGAGGAGGCGGCATATGAAGAACCATTCCCGTTGGATGGGGTGGGTAACCACTTTGCTGGGCGCGCAGATGGTGCTGTGGGTGGGACTGGCGGTTCTGCTGATGCTGAATGCCCACCCTGGGGTGCACGCCTCTGCAGGGATACGCTGGGGGATGGCGGCGCTGTTCCTGGCTGCGGTCCTGGTTTTGGGCGGGCTGATGTGGGCGGTGCGGCGCGGGCTGCGCTGGTCGCTGCCGGCAGCCTGGGTCATCCTGGGCGGGCTGGCTTTGAGCCTGTTTCTGGACCAATTTGGCTGGCCGGACTTTGCGATTCTGCTGCTGATTTTGGCCCCAGCGGTGATTTTGACCGTCCACCGAAAAAGGTCAGCCGTGCTGGCAGCCTGAGATCAAAAACACCGCCCCTTGGATATCCGAGGGGCGGCGGGTTGTTATGATCTGTGCCAGGGTTACGGCGCGGGGGGCAGCAGCACCACGTCAATCACGTGGATTACGCCGTTGGTGGTGAGGATGTCGCTCTGCACCAGGCGGGCGTTGTTCAGCATCAGCCGGCCGCGCTTGATCTGCACGTCAATCTCAGCGCCGTTGACGGTGGGCAGGGTATCCATCATGCGGATTTCGCCGCGGAAGATCTCATCCGCTGACACGTGGTAGGTCAGGACACTGGTGAGGGCGGGGATGTCGGCCAGCAGGGCTTCCAGGGTGCCCTTGGGCAGTTTCTTGAAAGCGGCATCCGTGGGGGCGTAGACGGTGAAGGGGCCAGCACCTTGCAGGGTGCCTACCAGACTGGCCGCGTCCACAGCAGTGACCAGGGTTTTGAAGCGTTTGTCATCGCTGAGGGTCTGGACGATGTCTTTGGTGGGGGGCAGCAGCACGCGGTCAATCACGTGGATGACGCCGTTTGAGGCCAGCAGATCCGCTTTTTGGATCATGGAGCGGTTGACGAACAGGCGGCCTTCGGTCTTGCGGAAGATGACGGGTGAACCCTGGACGGTGTCGGCGGAGATCAGCATATTGACATCGCGGGCGAAGGAAGCTCCGGCCAGAACGTGGTAGGTAAGCACATTGGTGAGGGCGGGGATATCGGCCAGGAGGGCTTCAACCGTGCCTTTGGGCAGCTTCTTGAAGGCAGCATCGGTGGGGGCGAAGAGGGTGAAGGGGCCAGCGCTTTCCAACACACCCGCCAGACCCGCGGCGTCAATGGCGGCTTCGAGAGTGTCAAAGCGGCTGTCTTCGCGGATGGTTTCCATGATGTTTTTAGCAGGGGGCAGGATGACGCGGTTGATGACATGGATGACGCCGTTATCGGCGGGGATGTCGGTGATGATAATGCGAGCGTTGTTGATGAAATAATTCTTACCCACTTTACGGATGATGGCTTTGGAGCCTTGAACGGTGTCTACGGAAGAGGCACTGATCACATCCCCAGAGGACAGGTTGCCGGCGGCCACGTGGTAGGTGAGTACGTTGGTGAGGGCGGGGATATCCGCCAGCAGGGCTTCAAGGGTTCCTTTGGGAAGCTTGGCAAAGGCGTCATTGGTGGGGGCAAAGACGGTGAAGGGGCCAGGGCCTTGCAGGGTGGCATCTAACCCGGCGGCTTGCAGGGCGGTGACGAGGGTGGAAAAGCGGGGATCGGCTGCAGCCACATCCACGATGGTGTTCGTGGCGGCTTTGGCGGGGGCTGCCTGGAAGAGGGCGGAAAAAACCAGCACCAGGGCAATCATCAGCGAGACAACACGGTTCTTTTTCATTTCGGTCTCCTATTTCCTACAGTTAAGGTTTGTATCAACTTGTACAATGGTTTGTACAAGCACAATATACTCTTTCCGCAGGCGTCTGTCACTATGTATATACTATTTGTATAATGTTTACGAAAAGAATCAAAAAAATCCCCCCATTTTCCGAGGGGAATGGGGGGTCAATCGAGGGCGTCCAGCAGGTCGGACAGGAAAGTCTTTAGCCGCAGCTTTTGCCAGCGAGGGTGAGGGATGGGAGGCCATTCGGCGGCGGCCTGCCTGGCCAGCTGGTAGCCGCGCTCGATCAGCTCGATCGAAGAGCGGAAATCCCATAGGGGCACCGGCTTTTCGCCCACCAGGGCGATGCGCCGCACGGGCACGCCACGGGCTTTGGCCAGCTCAATTTCCAGCTCGGCCTGGCGGCCTTCCACGGTTTTATCCAGTTTGAGCAAAAAGCTGCGCAGCCCGGCGCTGTCTTCGCTGACCTCGTCGGGGTCAAA
Source organism: Levilinea sp. (assembly GCA_029975215.1). Classification (GTDB taxonomy): domain Bacteria; phylum Chloroflexota; class Anaerolineae; order Anaerolineales; family Anaerolineaceae; genus Levilinea. Next base: position 54,349 of record JARKPO010000013.1, on the reverse strand, counting down.
CAGATCCAGGGCAATGATCTCGGTGGCACCTTGATCCAGGGCGGCCTGGATGGGCAGGTTGCTGACTGCGCCGCCGTCCATCAGGTAACGGCCGTCCTCCTGGCGGGGGGCCAGCCAGGGGGGCAGGCTCATGGAGGCTAAAACGCTGTCGAGGACGTATTCTTCGGGATTGGTGCCAAAGACGACCGGCCGGCCGGAGTTGAGATCAGCCGCCACAGGGAAAAAGCGGATGCCGGTGAGGTCTTGAAAACGCAGGTTGGGGGTCAACCCGGCGGCAATGGCAAATTCGCGGATGCGGTCCTGCGAAAAGCCGACCGGACGCTTGAAGAAGGTGCGCATGGTTTGCCACCACAGGTTGGTGGGCAGCAGGTCTTGATCCACCGTGGCGGCCCACATCTGTTCCAGCTTTTGAATGCCCTGGGGGGTGAAGCCGTGGACAGCCACGAAAGCGCCGTTGGCGGCGCCAATGGAGGTCCCGGTGATCAGATCGGGCTGGTAACCGGCTTCCAGCAGGGCGCGCAGTGCGCCCGCCTGCATGGCGCCGCGCGATCCGCCGCCGCTGAGGACAAAGGCCAGTTGTTTCTTGGGTTTACGAGGATTCCACATAAGCTAAACCAGTTCGTTGTGAATAGGATGAGCAAGGCCGTCAGGGGGCCAGTCGGTAGGGAGCAGCGGCTTCAGCGGGCAGAGTCAGCGCGGCGAGGAACTGCTGCACGGGCTGGGTGAGGGCTTCGCTGCCGCTGTAGGTGACGCCGGGGTCAAAGGTCAGGGAGCAGGGGCTGCCGCTGGCGTAGGTGAGGGTATACGTTTGCTTGCCGCCGCCGTCAGGCGGGTCCTGTGGTTCAAACCGCTTAAAATCGGCGCAGGATAGGGTCTCCAATTGGGTGAAGAGGGCCTCCAGGGCGGCGGGGTCGGCGGGCAGTTCCCATGCGCCGGCGTTGACCTGGGTGGCGGCGACTTTACCGCTGCGGCTGAAGGCGGCGGTTTGGCGCGTGAGGGTATACTCCTCGTGCAGCTGCAGTTCGGGCAAAATGGAACCCGAATCGCGGCTGAAGGTGATTTGGGTGATGTGGTTCATGGGCGGCTCCGGGGCGCAGGCTGACAGGCTGAGGAGCAGCGCAATGAGGAAAGTGCACAAACGGGTCATCCGGTCTCCTTGCGCCCGAAAGGGGATAGGGCGGGCGCGCGCCAGGGGTCAAAAGCTGCGTCTTGACTGTGATTGTACCGCAAGGGGGCGAAGTTTGGGGCTGGGGGCGAGGATTCTTAAAATTAACTGAAAAGCGAATATGGGGTATTGCAAAAGGGGGGAGAAGGATGTAAAATAACTTTGTAAATTCAGTAAACATACAAAGTTACACAGCTTTACCCCCTTTCTTGTTTTGCAGCTCAATTTTTTCGCCCTCGGAGCCCTTATGGCGTCTAAAAAAGCGACCCATCAGCAAACCAAGCAGCTCAACCGCGATCTGGTCTTAAAACTGATCTTCGATCATGAGACCATCAGCCGGGCGGAGGTGGCGCGTCTGACCAAACTGACGCGTGCCACGGTGTCGGAGATTGTGACGGGGTTGATGGAAGAAGGGTTGGTCGAAGAGATTGGCTACGGAGAATCTATCGGCGGTAAAGCCCCCATTCTGCTCAGTCTGGTGGCCGATTCGCGCTATCTGATTGGCCTGAACCTGGCCAAGGATAAATTTGTGGGTGCGGTGGTGAACCTGCGCGGGCAGATCAAAGAGATGGTGGAATTTCCGGTTAACGAGCGCGATGGGGTGCAGGCTTTGCAGCTGGTGTACCAGATGTTGGATCAGCTCACCGCCAAAGGCTGGAAGCCGCTGGTGGGGATTGGCATCGGCACGCCCGGGCTGGTAAATACGCGTGAGGGGGTGGTGGTGAACGCTGTCAATTTGGACTGGCGGGATTTGCCGCTGGCTCAGCTTGTGGAGGCTCGCTACCGCCTGCCGGTTTCCATTTTGAACGACAGCCAGGCCATCGCCATCGGTGAATTTGTGTACGGCCAGGATCACCCCGCGGACAGCAATCTGATTGTGATCACCGTCAAACACGGCATCGGCGCGGGCATCCTCATTCACGGGCGGCTGTTCCAGGGGGACGGTGGGGGCGCGGGTGAAATTGGCCATGTGGTGGTGCAGGACGAGGGTGCTTTGTGCCGCTGCGGCAACCGCGGCTGCCTGGAAACCATCGCCAGCGCCCATGCCGTTGTACGACGAGTGCAGGCCCTGGCAGGCGAATACCCCCAATCGCCCCTGGCGCACAATCCGACGGCGAGCCTGGCCGAGATTGAGGCGGCCTGGCGCGCGGGGGATGCCCTGGCGCAGCGGGTGATGGGCGATGCGGCCCAATATCTGGGCGGGGCCATCGCCGGATTGGTGGGGGTGCTCAATATCCAAAAGATCGTGCTGACCGGCGACCTGGCGCGCTTTGGCACACCCTGGTTGGAGCAGGTGCGCGCGGCGGCGGCGCGGGTGGCGCTGAGGCGCCTGGCGCAGCAGACCAGCCTGGCTTTTGGCCTGCTGGATATTCAGGCCTGTGTGTTGGGTGCTTCGGCCTTCATGCTGCTGGAAAACTACGATTTGCTCTTCATCAAAACGAACGATTAAAACCAACGATTAGGAAATTTTCATGGTGCCGCGCTTGACCTTACCGACTCCCAAACTTCTGCCTCCGCTGGATCCGGATTTCCGTCCAGCGGTGCTGGCGAATCACGCTTTTCTTTCCGAGGCCCAGGCAGTGGGTGTGCCGCTGGTGGTGGGGCTAGAACGCAGCGAGGGCGAATTTTCGCGCTATGAAACCTGGGTCTTTCCCGAAGAACACCCCCGCGCTGCCGAGAACCTGGTGTATGCCGAACGGCTGGTGAAGTTCCTGTTGTGGCAGCGGGGTGCCTTCCGCGTATATATCGGCGGGCCGGCGCAGGTGGGGATATCCATTGCCGCCTGTTATGGGGCGCAGGGGGCGCGCAGTTTTGACCATCACTTCATGGGTGCGCAGGTATACGAGCGGCCGTTTGAGGTGATTTGCTGCCGGGCCGAGGACGTGCCTGCGGCGCGCGAGACCAGCAAACCCCTGGGCCGCCACCTGGACGGGGCGCGCATCGGCTTTGACCTGGGGGCTTCCGACCGCAAGGTCAGCGCTGTGCTGAACGGTGAGGCGGTGTACAGCGAGGAGGTCATTTGGGAGCCGTTTAAGCACCGCGACCCTAGCTATCACTATGAAGAAATTCTGACGGCCCTCAAGACGGCGGCCTCCAAATTGCCGCGGGTGGATGCAATTGGCGGCAGTTCGGCGGGGATTTACATTGACAACCGCCCGATGGTGGCCTCTCTGTTCCGGAATATCCCGCCGGAGCGCATGGGCGAGATCCGCGAGTTGTTCCACCGCCTGCAAGCGGAGATGGGCGTGCCGCTGGTGATCATCAACGACGGCGACGTCACCGCCCTGGCGGGTTCTATGTCGCTGGAGGATAACGGTATTTTGGGGATTGCCCTGGGCTCCAGCGAAGCGGCCGGGTATGTGGACGCAGAGGGGCAGATTAAGGGCTGGCTGAACGAACTGGCCTTTGCGCCGGTGGATTACAACCCCCAGGCGGCAGTGGACGAATGGTCAGGCGACCGGGGCTGCGGTGCTTCATACTTCTCGCAGCAGTGCGTCTTCCGCCTGTCGCCCCTGGCCGGTATCAGCCTGCCCACGGGCTGCACAGATGCAGAACGGCTGAAATTTGCCCAGGCGCGCCTGGAAGCCGGAGAGGACGGGGCGGTGCAGATCTGGCAAAGCATGGGCGTGTATCTGGGCTACGGCCTGGCGCATTACGCCGATTTTTACGACATCCGCCATGTGCTCATTTTGGGGCGCTGCACCTCGGGGCGGGGCGGGGAACTGCTGTTGGAGGGGGCACAGCAGGTGCTGCGCGCCGAATTCCCGGCCCTGGCGAAAGAACTTCACATTCAGCTGCCGGACGAAAAGAGCCGACGGGTGGGGCAGTCTATCGCGGCCGCCAGCCTGCCGGTGCTGACGGTAGGGGAGGGACGCCATGAAATTTAACTTGGAGACCGCAGAAGTATTTGTGCCCGACGGACTGCCGGTGGATGCAGCCCTGCGGCGCACCACCCACCTGTGCATCGCGGCGCATCAGGATGATATTGAGATCATGGCCGCCCAGCCTATTCTGGAATGCTTTCAGCAGGAAGAGCGCTGGTTTACCGGCGTGGTGGTGACGGACGGGCGCGGCTCGCCGCGCAGCGGGCTGTATGCGCGCTACGACGATGAGCAGATGCGGGAAGTGCGTTTTAAAGAACAGCGCAAGGCGGCGGTGGTGGGAGAATACGCTGCCCAGGTGATGCTGGACTACCCCAGCCGGGTGATTAAGGATGGGAGCCAGCGCAGTGCCATTGAAGACATTTCGGGGCTGCTGCGGGCATGCCGCCCGCAGGTGGTCTACACCCACAATCTGGCGGATAAGCACGATACGCATGTGGCTGTGGCTCTGCGCGTTGTGGAGGCAGCGCGCAGTTTAGCCCCAGCCGAGCGCCCCCAGCGGCTGTACGGCTGCGAGGTGTGGCGAGGGCTGGATTGGCTGATGGATGCGGACAAGGTGATGATGGACCTGTCGAATCAGGAAAGTATGCAGGCGGCCCTGCTGGGAGTCTTCGACTCGCAGATCAGCGGCGGCAAGCGCTACGACCTGGCTTCGCTGGCCCGCCGCCGCGCCAACGCCACCTACAGCGAATCGCACCAGGTGGACGCGTTCACGGGGCTGTCGTTTGCCATGGATTTGACGCCTTTGATGGACGCAGACCGCATTTCCCCAGACGAGTGGGTTCAAACGTTTATCCAACGGTTTGCACAGGACGTGACCGGGCGCATTCAGCGGCTGCGCTGAAGCGTGCTGGGGCATGATGTGGAAAGGAGCAGTGCTCGAACGGATCAACCAATACCCTTGTTTGCGGTTTCAACCCTCAAAATTCAGCGAGAACATACCCCAAGAAGGAGAAGATTCCATGCGTACTAAATTGTTTGTGCTGTTCATGCTCGTCAGCCTGATTTTAGGCGCCTGTGCACCGGCGGCTCCGGCTGCCACGGCCGAGCCCGCTGCCCCGGCGGAGCCTGCGGCTCCGGCGGAACCCGCCCCCACCGAAGCCCCTGCCGCCCCCGCTGAACCCGCGGCCGAGGCTGTGACCCTGAAGATCTACTTGTTGGACTACACCCCCGACACAATCGCCTGGCTGAAGAGCGACATCAACCCTGCGTTCGAAGCGGCCCATCCGGGCGTGACCGTGGAGATCACCGAAGGCACCTGGAGCGGTTGGGACACCACCTTCAGCGGCTTCTTTGCGGCTGGCGAAGGCCCCGACATCATCAACCTGGGTTCTGAAATGAACACCCTCTACGGCGCGAGCCTGGCTGATATGGAACCCTACCTGGGTGAGGCCGCCTGGCCGGATGTGAAGAACTTTGGTCCGGCGCTGGAAAACGCCAAGTTTGAAGGCAAGCTGCGCGGTCTGCCCATCTTCACCGCCCCGCGCTACGTCTTCTGCCGCACCGACTTGATGGAAGCCTCTGGCTGGACGAGCGGCACCCCCAAAGACTTTGCCCAGTGGGTAGAGTTTGCGGGCAAGGCCTCGAAGATTGACCCCGCCACCAATTCGCTGGTGCAGCAAGCCCTGGTCCCCGTGGATGCTGGCTCGATGGCTGACTGGCAGTGGTGGCTGTTGGTGTACTACTCCCTGGGCGGCGAACTGTACAAAGCCGACGGCACCCCCAACTTTGACTCCCCCGAAGCGCTGGCCGCCACCCAGTTCCTGCTGGATATGCGCCAGGCCATCTACGGCCCCGCTGCCGATGCAGTGGGCGCCCTGCCGACCGGCCAGGGTTCTGTGATTGATGTCAACGACGAGACCCAGAAAGACAACGGCGCGGTGTGTCTGGCCCATTCGGGTTGGGCGGCCCCGTCTTTTGACCGCCCTGTGTGGGATAAGGTGAGCATTGATCCCTTCTACGGCGATCCGGCCAACTTCCCCAAGAGCAAGCCGGTTGTGCTGGCTTTCAATGACTGGCTGGCGGTGGCGGATTACAGCCCCAACAAAGAACTGGCCGCGGAATGGCTGAAGCTGGCGTTCAGCAAGGAAGCCAACCACCGCTGGAATGAGACCATGAGCCTGATCCCGGCGCGCAATGACGCCCAATACGGCTATGTGACCGAATCGCCGCAGCTGAAGCGTGAGGCGGAACTGGCTTCGCAGTACGGTGTGGGCTTCGCGGGCATCCTGGAAGCCGCCAAACTGTCCACGATCATGCAGGACGCGCTGGGCAAATTGATCACTGAGGAATTGACCCCCGAAGAAGTGGTGGCCAAGATTCAAGAAGAGTACACGGCTGCCCTGGGTAAGTAACGAACGTTTGAAGATCCAGCCGGTGGGCGGGCAACCGCCCACCGGCCAACCCCCTGAGAGTGACACATGGTGAAAAACCCTTATTATGACGCAATTCTCATGGCAGCGGCCGCGATCCTGTTTATCGTGGGCTCCAGCCTGTTGGTGGGGTTTGCGGCGCGTCTGATCGCCAGAGTGTTGGGGGCTTCGCGCCGCAAGCAGGAGAACACCTTTGCCGGGTATTTGTTTGCGTCGCCGTGGATTGTTGGCTTCTTGATTTTTGTGCTGATTCCGATGGGTTTCTCGTTGTATTGGAGCTTCACAGATTACCGCGTGGTGGCGAACGCGGCGCCAAAATGGGTGGGGCTGGAAAATTACCTCCAGCTAATTTTAAAAGATACCGGCTTTCGCGCTTCGGTGGTGAACACGCTGTACCTGACCGCCGTGGGCCTGCCCCTGCAAATGGGCACGGCGCTGCTGCTGGCGGTTTTGCTGAATCAAAAAATGCGCGGTGAGCGCGTGTTTCGTATGGCCTTTTATTTGCCCGTGATTTTGGGGTTCAACACCGCCGTGCTGTTGGCCTGGCGGCTGATGTTGAACACCGGAACTGGCATCATCAATCAAATCATTCGCGGGCTGACGCAGATTTTCCCGCCCTTTGGGTACTTGAACCGGGCGTTGATTTTTGTGCAGGAATTGACCAGTGCTTTCTTCCTGGGCTTGAGCAACGGTAAATTTAATTTGCTGACTAAGGTGTGGGAAGCGGGTTTTCCGGCGGAAAACCGCATCCCGCTGTGGGTGCAAAGCCCATTGTGGTCCAAAATGTCGGTGGTTTTGCTGATGATCTGGGGCTGTGGGTCGATGATGCTGATCTTTTTGGCAGGGCTGAAGAACGTCCCCAAGGAGCTGCACGAGGCGGCCGAGGTGGATGGGGCTGGGCCGTGGAAGCGCTTTTGGCGGGTTTCCTTCCCGCTGCTGACCCCCTATATCTTCTACAACCTGATCGTGGGCCTGATCAATGCCATGCAGATTTTTGAGCCCATTTACGTGCTGTACCGCGATAATCAACCGCTGGTGCCCTCGACCATTTCGATGGTGTACTATCTGTGGCAGGCCAGCTTCCGCCACTTTGAAATTGGCTACGGGTCGGCCATCTCCTGGCTGATTTTGCTGATGATTTTGGCTATTACCTTTGTTCAGTTCAAACTGCAGGACCGCTGGGTGACCTATGACCTGTATTAGGATGGGCGCGGCAGGCGCTGAGCTGTCTGACGGTGCGGGCGGTTGGGAATCTGTTATTGGAGAGTAGCATGCGCACGATTTGGCCGATTTTGAAACGTTTGGGGCTGTACATTTTGCTCACCGGCGCCACAGTGGTGATGAGCTTTCCGCTGTTTTGGATGATCTCATCTTCTTTGAAGACTCTGGAAGAGACCAATTCGGCGGGGATTATCTGGCTGCCCAAAGTGCCCACGTTAGCGGCGTACCTTTCGATTTTGCAGAACCCCGATTTCCTGCGGTCGTATTTCAACTCGGTGTTTTATACCACGTTGGCCCTGGCAGGCACGCTGTTTTCCATCGCGGTGGTGGCTTATGCCTTCAGCCGTATTCAATGGCCGGGGCGCAATTTCGTATTCTTCTTGATGTTGGCCACCATGATGATCCCGCCGCAGGCGCTGATTGTGCCGCAGTACGTGTTCTTCAACAAATTGAAATGGATCGGCACATTTAACCCCATCATTCTGCCCGGGTTCTTCGCGGGCGGGGCGGCGATGGTGTTTTTGCTGCGTCAGGCCATGGCCCAACTCCCCAAGGAACTGGATGAATCCGCCTTTGTGGACGGCGCCAACCACATCCAAATTTTCTGGGAAGTGGTTCTGCCGCTGGTGAAGGCCCCCCTGGCCACCGTGGCCACCTTCCTGTTTGTGGGGCTGTGGAACAGCCTGCTGGCCCCCTTGATGTATTTGCAGACGGTCAAGCTCTATACGCTGCCGGTGTATGTGGCCACCCTCTACAACATCAACCTGACGGTGCAGCAGTGGCCGACAATCATGGCGGCGGCCGTGCTGACTACCGTGCCGCTGATGGTGGTGTTCTTCTTTGCCCAGCGCTTCATTCTGGATGGGGTGGTGGTTTCGGGGCTGAAAGGCTGAGGTATGTCAGACCACGAAGTTGGACAAAAAATGCTGCTGGCCTTTGCCGGAAAGCAGTTGACCCCGCAGATGCAGGCGGCCCTGCGCGATTACCGCCCCGCAGGGATAACCCTCTTTCGCCATTTGAACGTGGATCATCCGGCGCAGGTGCAGACGCTGTGCGCAGATTTGCAGCGGGCGGCGCGGGAACTGGGCCTGCCTCCGCTGCTGATCGCCGCTGACCAGGAGGGCGGGCAGCTGATGGCGGTGGGCGAGGGGGTCACGCCCCTGCCGGGGAATATGGCCCTGGGGGCGGCGGGTTCGGAGGCTTTGGCGGAGGAGGCCGGGGCGGTTTTGGGGCGCGAACTGGCGGCCATGGGCGTGAATGTGGACTACGCGCCGGTGTGCGACGTCAATATCAACCCGCGCAATCCGGTGATCGGCTCGCGCTCCTTTGGCGAAGATCCCCAGGCGGTGGGGCGCCTGGCAGCGGCGGTGATCCGCGGGCTGCAAGGGGCCGGGGTGGCGGCGGCGGCCAAGCATTTTCCGGGGCACGGCGATACGGACGGCGATTCGCACCACGGGCTGCCCTCGGTGCAGCATGATCTGGAACGGCTGCGGCGGGTGGAGTTCCCGCCTTTTCATGCCGCGGTGGCAGCGGGCGTGCGCATGGTGATGAGCGCGCATGTGGCCTTGCCGGCGGTGGATGGGGCGGATGCGCCCCCAGCCACGCTTTCGCCGCGCATTTTGCAGGGCATTTTGCGCCAGGAACTGGGCTTTGAGGGTGTGATCGTGACCGACGCCATGGACATGCGCGCCATCCGCCAGGGGGAAGCCCTGGGGGAAGACGCGCTGCGGGCGGTGACGGCAGGGGTGGATTTGCTGCTGGTGACCGCGGATCCCCAGGATCAGCGGCGGGTGTTTGAGCATTTGCAGCAGGCGCTGCGGGACGGACGGTTGACCCCACAGGCGCTGGAAGCCTCCCTGCGGCGTATAGCCGAGCTGCGCACTTGGCTGGCGGGTTTTGATACGCCGGATTGGAGCGCGGTGGGCTGCGCGGCGCACCAAAAAACCGCCGAAACCATCGCAGAGCGGGCGCTGACCCGCGTGCGCGACCACAACGGGATCCTGCCGCTGCATTTGGGGCCGGAGGAACGCCTGGGCGTGGTGATGCCCCGGCCGGTCGATTTGACCCCGGCGGACACCTCTTCGTACGTGACCCCCCAGCTGGCGGCGGAGCTGCGCAAGCTGCATCCGCAGGTGGAGGAGATCAGCGTGGGGCACAACCCCAGCGCGGAAGAGATCGGCGAGGCGCTGCGGCGGCTGGAAGACTGCGGAGCGGCGGTGGTGGGCACGCTGAACGCATTTGCGGCGCCGGGGCAGGCCGAACTGGTGCGTCAGGCCTTGCGGCTGCCCATGCCGGTGGTGGTGGCGGCTTTGCGCCTGCCCTACGATCTGGGCGTGTTCCCCGAAGCGCCGGTGTTTGTGTGCACCTACAGCCTGCTGCCCCCGGCCATGCGGGCTTTGGCGCGGGCTTTAATGGGCCAGGGCGACTTTTGGGGGCGGCTGCCGGTGAGCATTGAAGGACTGTATCCGCTGGGTCACGGCCTGATCTAGCGTGGGCTTGAGGGAGCGACTGCATGGGTTTGCACGCTGAAATTTTTGAGCAGCCCGCCTGCCTGGAGCGCCTGCTGCGCACCCAGCGCAGCGCGGTGGAGGATGTGGCGCGGGCGATCGGCGAGCGAGATATCCGCTATGCGTTTTTGGCGGCGCGCGGCACGTCAGATAACGCCGGGCGTTACGCCAATTACCTGTGGGGGGCAGCCAACGCCTTGCCGCTGGCGCTGGCGGCGCCTTCGCTGTTCACCTATTATCAGCAGCCGCCCAGGCTGCGTAACACCCTGGTGGTGGGCATTTCACAATCGGGGCAGTCACCGGATATAGTCAGCGTGGTCAGCGAGGGGCGACGCCAGGGGAATTTGACCCTGGCGATCACCAACGCGCCCGATTCGCCCCTGGCCCAGGCGGCGGATTTTGTGCTGGATATTCAGGCCGGGCCGGAACAGGCCGTGGCCGCCACCAAAACCTACACGGCGCAATTGATGGCCATCGCCATGCTGTCCACAGCCCTGCAGGGCGATGCGGCGCGTTGGGCCGAGCTGGAACGCGCAGTGGACTGGGCGGCGCAGGCGCTTTTGCTGGAGCCGACGGTGGAACAGGCGGCGCAGCGTTACCGCTATATGCAGCAGTGTGTGGTGCTGGGACGAGGGTATAACTACGCCACGGCCTTTGAATGGGCGCTGAAGCTGAAGGAATTGACCTATGTGGAAGCGGAGTCGTTCTCTTCGGCAGATTTTCAGCACGGGCCGGTGGCCATGGTGGCGCGCGGCTTTCCGGTGATGGCGGCGGCACCGCAGGGCAAGGTGTTTGATTCGATGCTGGAGACGCTCACCCATCTGCGGCAGGATCTGCAGGCCGAGCTGGTGGTGGTTTCCAACGCACCGCAGGCGCTGCGCCTGGCACAGACGGCCCTGCCGCTGCCGGAGAACTTGCCGGAATGGCTTTCGCCGTTGGTGAGCATCCTTCCGGCGCAGCTCTTCTGCTATCATCTGACGTGCGCCAAAGGCTACGACACCGAGAATCCGCGCACCATCTGTAAGGTGACGGAAACCCACTGATCCTCTGCGGTTTTATAAATCGGGGTTTTCTCGCAGATATTCCAGGAAAAGCGCCACCAGGGTGGGATCAAAGTGTTTGCCGCTCTGCTCCTGGATGTAGGCGATGGTCTCTTCCTTTGACCAGGCCAGCCGGTAGGGACGGTCGCTGGTGAGGGCGTCGTACACATCCACCAGGGCAAACAGGCGGGCGGTGAGGGGGATTTGTTCACCCTTCAGGCCGTAAGGGTAGCCGCTGCCGTCCCATTTTTCGTGGTGCAGGTGGGGGATATCCAGGGCGGGGCGCAGATAGGCGATGGACTGGAGCATGTTGAAGGCGTAGATGGGGTGTTTCTCGATGATCTGACGTTCTTCGGGGGTCAACCGGCCGGGCTTGAGCAGGATGGAATCGGGCACGCCGACCTTGCCGATGTCGTGCAGCAAAGCTCCGCGGCGCACATGGGCAATTTCGGAATCGGACAGGTTCAGCCTGCGGGCCAGGGCGACAGTCATCTCGGTGACCCGCAAGGTGTGACCTTCAGTTTCCCTGTCGCGCAGATCCATGGCGATAGACCAGCCTTCGATGGTGGCATCGTAGGCCTGGATTAAATCTTCGTTGGCCTGATGCAGGCCGGTGATGAGCTGTGCGTTTTCCACGGCCATAGCGGCCTGACCGGCCAGGGTCTCGTAATAATCCAACCATTCCTGGTCAGGGTCTAACGGCTGGCGGTGAAACAGCTCTAACACGCCTTTGAGACGGTCTTTAAACACCAGGGGGAAGCCGAAATAAGTGCGGAAGCCCTCTTTTTCACACAGCGCCAGCAGGCCGGGGTGCAGGTTGGGGGTTTGGCACGGGTCGAGGCGGACACAGCCGTTGATTTGGGCGGCGCGCCCGGCCAGACTGGTGCCGTAGGGGACGCGGGCGCGTTTAACATCCTCTGTAGAGAAGCCGACGCTGGCGGTGTATTCGAAGGTTTGCTTTGCCTCGTTAAAGAGCAGGACGGCCGCCGCATCTACCTGCAGCTGCGACTGCACCTGAGCAAGCAGGGTCTCTAAAATTCGCAGCATGTGCTGGTCAGAGCTGATGGCGATATCAATTTTGCGCAGGGTGGCCAGGCGCGACAGACGGCGCTGCGATTCATCAAACAGGCGGGCAATTTCGAGAGAAGCTTTTTTACTTTCATTAATGTCGGTGTGAACGCCCATCATGCGCAGCGGTTTGCCCTCCGCATCACGCTCGACGATGCTGCCCAAAGACAGAATCCATTTCCAACTGCCGTCGGGCATTTTTTGGCGGTATTCCACGCGGTATTCAGGGATCTCGTTGTTGACGTAGGCGTTGTAAACCTGGTCGACATGCGGATGATCGTCTGGGTGCAGGCGCGCACGCCACTGCGAGTTCGTTTCCACGAAGGTGGCGGGATCCTGACCGAGCATGGTGGCGTAAATATCGTTGATGATCATTTCGCCGGTTTGCAGGTTGAGGTCAAAGATGCCCTGGTGAGCAGCCTCCAGGGTCAGGCGCAGACGTTCTTCGTTATCGCGTAGCTTCTTTTCCGATTCCTTGCGCTGGGTGATATCCTGCTTGACAGCGATGAAGTGAGTGATGCGCTGTTCGGGGTCAAACAAGGGGGTAATGGTTTCTTCTTCGTAGTAGACGCTGCCGTTTTTCCGGCGGTTGATGATTTCGCTGTGCCAGACTTTGCCTTCCAGGAGCGTGTTCCACAGATTGGTGAAGAACTGCTTGGGGTGGACGCCGGAATTGAGAATTCGCGGGTTTTGTCCGACGGCCTCTTCTTTTGGGTATCCGGTGAGGCGTTCAAAAGCTGGGTTGACCCATTGAATGCGACCGTCCACATCCGTGATGACAATGGCGTTGGCGGCTGAATTGAGGGCGGCGCTTTGCAGGCGCAGGGCGTCTTCGGCCTTTTTGCGTTCGGTGATGTCCTGAACGACAACAAAACGCCCTTTTTTGCCCTGGTACAGGATGGCATGTGAGGTGATTTCCACGAAGATGATGCGCCCGTCTTTCAGACGGTGTCGCCAGGGGCCGGACTGCTGATAGTTTTCGTGGTGAGTTTGAACGTTTTGCTGCAAAGCAGGCAGGTCCTCAAGGGGTCGGATATCCTTGAGGGTCATGGACAGGAATTCTTCGCGGGTATAGCCGTACACCTGACAGGCGGCGTCGTTGACGGTGAGAAAACGCAGCGTCTCCAGGTCGTAAATCCACATGGGGAAGGGGTTGTTCTCGAAGAGGAATTTATAGTTGGTTTCGCTCTGTTTCAGGGCCAGGTTGGCGCGTTCCAGTTCGGCCAGTTTATCTTCCAGTTTGCGTACCAGGGCCTGGCTGTAGAGGCGGTAATAGCTATGATCGGTTTCATCCGGCGGCTGCAGCGCGGGCTCGCGTCCGCCGTTAAATTTAGAGAGGATATCGTGCAGAAAATCAAGGAAGGCTTGCGGTTCGGTGTTTTTGGCGATAAAGCCGTCGGCCCCCAGGCTGAGGGCAAATTCGAGGTCTTCGGGTTCCACGTAAGTGGCGGTGTAAAACACAAAGGGGATCTGACGCAGGGTTTCATCTTGCTTCCAGGTGCGGCACAGCTCAAAGCCGTCCATCACCGGCATCAAGATGTCCGAAATGACCATCTCTGGAGTTTCCTGACGGGCCATCTGCAGGGCTTCGACGCCGTTTTTTGCCCAACGCGCATTGATCTGGCGCGTGGATAGGATGGTTTTGATCAGGTAGAAATTTTCTTCGTGATCGTCAACGACCAGCGTCCACTGCATCGCTATCCCTCTTGCGGGTTGGCCAGATGCCGCTGCACCTGGGCTATGAAGGTATCGGGGTTGATCGGCTTTTCCAGATAATCATTGCATCCTGCCGCGAGAATATTTTCCCGGTCGCCCAGCATGGCATAGGAGGTGACGGCCACGATGGGGGTGGCGCTGAGCAGGTGCAGCTTGCGCAGCTCCTCGGCCACACGGTAGCCGTCCATGACGGGCAGTTGAATATCCAGCAAGATCAAATCTGGGCGTTCCTCCAACGCCAGGGCGATGCCGCTTTCTCCGTCGCGGGCCTGGAACACCTGGTGGCCGTGCGAATGGAGGATGAAGGTCTCCAGATATAAGTTATTTTCATTATCTTCGATGATCAGAATTTTTGCCATAGTTTACACGGGATTGATGGTCAATTGTAAGCCTCAGCAGGGCGGCGCCTTCAGGGGAAGCTCCAGGGTGAAAAGGCTGCCTTCGCCGGGCTGACTTTCGACCTTAATTCTACCACCCAACAAGCTGGCGAGTTGATGAGAAATGGATAATCCTAATCCACTTCCCTCATGTTTGCGGTTGGCTCCGGATTTAATTTGGTGAAACGGCTGGAAGAGATGGGGCAGATCCCCTGCGGCGATGCCGATGCCGGTGTCGCGCACGGAAATTTCCACCGTGCTTTCGCCGCTGCGGCATGCCACCTGCACCTGCCCCTGGGAGGTGAACTTGATGGCGTTGTTAACCAGGTTGAGCAAAATCTGCTTCAGGCGCTGGGCGTCAGATAAGATGACAGGGATATCTGCACCGATCTCGGCCTGCAAGGACAGCCCTTTTTTGTCGGCCAGGGGCTGGGCAAGCTGCAGGACGCTTTCGATGACGGCGCGGAGATCACAGGGGGCGCAGCTGACCTTCATCTGACCGGCCTCGATCTTGGAAAGGTCGAGAATGTCGTTGATCAGGTTCAAGAGATGTTGGGCGCTTTGGCGCACCATGCCGAGCTGTTTTTTTTGTTCATCGTTCAGCGGTCCGGCCAGCCCTTGCGAAAGGATGCCCGAAAAGCCGATGATGGAGTTGAGGGGGGTACGAAGCTCATGGGACATGGTGGCAAGGAAAACGGATTTGAGCCGGTCGGCCTCCTGGGCTTTGTGCACGGCGATGCTCAATTCCTGGGTGCGCTCGGCCACACGCTGTTCGAGCTGCATGTTCAGCAGGCGCAATTCCTCTTCGTTTTTCTTGAGGGTTTCTTCGGCCCGTTTGCGGTCGCTAATGTCGCGCAGGATGACGGTGCTCTCTTCCTGTCCGTAGCGGTTCTTGTATTTCGCGGTGGAGATTTCGCAAAGAAACCGCTCTCCGTCCTTGCGCAGGAAGGTTAGCTCCCCGCGAAACTGGCCTGTTTCGGCGCGAATACGAAGCGCCTGAGGCAGGCGAGGGTCTTCCTTATCCACGATGCTGTCACGGCCCATGCTGCGCAGTTCTTCTTCGCTGCGCCCCAGCATCTGGCAGGCAGCCGCGTTGGCAGCCAGAACGCGGCCGTCTGGAATGGTCAGCAGGATGCCGTCGGGGCTGGTACCAAATAACATGCGGAAACGTTCGTCTTTTTCTGCCAATTCTTTTTCAGCGGCGCGTTGAATTTGAAGATAATGGCGCAAGAAAGCGTAGATGAGGGCTGCGCTGGCCAGCACAAAAGCCCAGCCCTTGAGGTTTTGAATGTGGGTCAGTACGGTGGGGTCCTCTGTGAGCAATGCCAGCAGGAAGTCCGAAAAGAAGATCCACAGCACACCAAAAACGAGGTAGATGAGCGCGATGCGGAGCTCAATTTTAAGGCGCAAGGGTTTCATTGGTCGGTCTCCTGGGTAATGGTGGGCGGCACCAGGGGATGATCCTCAGATCTGGCTGTAAGGGATGCGGACGAGAAAGAAAACCAGAGATAAAAAGTATCATAGGATGATCGGAAGATCGCGTCAAGCGGAAAAACACCGGATTTGCAGTGAAATGAAAAATGAATTGCCCCCCGCTGTTCAAAATTTCCCCAACGGCGTCTAACCAGCGGTTTGGTTGGGCGGCGGCGGTGAAGTGCCGCTATAATCAGGCCAGATAGACATTTTTGGATGGGATGGTACATGGGATGGGCGAGCATTGGCTTTCAGCATACTCGCGGTGGGTCGAAACCTGGGTGCCAGGCGGCAGGCTGCGGCGTTGGGAGGCGCTGGGTGGTGGGCTTTCGGCGCAGACCAGCCGGGTGGAGGTGGAGACAGCCGACGGCGAGCTGGAAACGCGGGTGGTGCGCCGCGCGGGCCGGGGCTTGCCCCACACCGTACAGGTGGAATTCGAATGTCTGCGGTTGGCCTGGGGGCGCGGCCTGGCTGTGCCCCAGCCCTACGGTGTGGATTTCTCTGGGCGGGTGTTCTCAGAGGCCTATGGGGTGACCGCCTATGTGGCGGGACGGGTGGAATTTGACCCCGTTGACCGGCTGGCCTATGCGCGCCAGATGGGCGAGCAGCTGGCTAACATTCACGCCCTGGGCAGGGAGGCAGCCGCGCTGGGCTTTTTGGAGCGGCCCCCGACCGACTTTGAAGCAGCCTTTGGCGTGGGGCAGCATGACCCTTTTTGGCAGGAGGAACGTCTGCGAGCGGTGCTGCGCCCGGTGTGGCCGCTGCCCGCCGTGAATCCTGATGCCCTGCTGCATGGGGATTACTGGCCGGGGAACCTTCTGTGGCGTGACGGGCAGCTGGCGGCGGTGGTGGATTGGGAAGATGCCGTTTTGGGCGATCCACTGCTGGATGCAGGCATCAGCCGCCTGGATCTGGCCTGGATTTTGGGCTGGGAGGCGGCGCAGGCCTTTTGGGATGCTTACCGCGCGGTGCGGCCTGTGGACGAGGGCTGGCTGCCGTATTGGGATTTGGCCGCGGCACTGCGGTTGGCGCGCCTGGCGGGGGACGATTTGGCCGGGTGGGCGGCTTTTTTTGAACCCTACGGGCGCGGGGATATCACCGCGGATACGATTCAACGGGAGGTTCAGCAGTTTATCGAACGGGCGCTGGCAGCCATTGCCGCACAGGAGGCGCAGGGATGACGGAAAACGGGCGGACAGCGGTTTTAAACCCCCAGCGGGCCGTTGTGCAACGCAGCGGCAGTGGCGCACTGCGCATTGGATTGAGCAGCAGCCGGAACGGCTGCGGTGAACTTGTGAGGTGATAGGATGGCGGACGAATTTTATCCGGAAGAGTTTGACGCCTGGGCCGAAAGCTACGATGACTCCGTGCGGCCCGATACAGGCTTTCCCTTTGACGGGTATTCGCGTGTGTTGGCGGCGGTGGTGCAGGCGGCGGGTGTGGGGCAGGGCGCCGAGGTGTTGGATTTGGGTACAGGTACGGGCAACCTGGCCGAACTGCTGATGCGGCGGGGCTGTCGCCTGTGGGGGGTGGATTTTTCAGGCGAGATGCTGGCACGGGCGCGGGCCAAGCTGCCGGGGGCGGTGTTTGCTCAGGCGGATGTGCGCGGCCCCTGGCCGCAGGAATTTGAACGCCGCTTCGATGCAGTCGTCTCCGGCTACACCCTGCACCACTTCCCCCTGGAAGAAAAGGTCAGGCTGTGCCGCCGTTACCTGGCGCAGTACCTGAAGGTGGGCGGCCGACTGGTGATCGGCGATTTGGCCTTTGAAAATGCCGCGGCAGAAGATGTTCTGCGGCAGGCGATGGGGCCGGAGTGGGAGCAGGAATATTTCTGGCTGGCGGATGAATCACTGGCTGCCCTGCGGGCGGCAGGTTTGGACGCACACTATACGCAAATCTCCTCCTGCGCGGGGGTGTTCACCGTGCAGCTGCACCAGTTGGCCTGAGGCGGGTGCGGGTTAGCCCTGGGGATGCTTGATGAAGGTCCCCGCGCGGAATTCGGCAAAGGCCGTGCGCAGCTCTTCAGCGGTGTTCATCACGATCGGCCCGCCCCAGGCGATGGGTTCGCGCAGGGGCTTTCCGGAGATGAAGAGGAAGCGGGCACCGTGATCTCCGGCGGCGATTTCCACCTGGTCGCCGCTGTTGAACAGCACGATGCTGCCAGAGACGGCTTTGGCCGCGCCGGGGGCAAAGCTGGCCGTACCCTCGAACAAGTAGGCAAAGGCAGTGTGGCCTGGGGGAGTGGGGTGCAGCCAGGCGCCGTTGGCGTCCAGACTGACATCCAGATATTCAGGGGCGATGATGATATCCTGGGCGGGGCCGGTGTGGCCCTGGAGGGTGCCGCAGATCACCCGCACGCGCGCCCCACCGTGGTGAATCTGGGGGATTTCGCTGGCGGTGATGCCGCGGTAGCGCGGCGCAATCATCTTGTGGCTGGCGGGGAGATTGGCCCACAACTGAAAGCCGACCAGTTTTCCGTTGGGGCTGGGGATGGGCATTTCCTGGTGGATGATGCCGCTGCCGGCCGTCATCCACTGCACATCGCCGGGGCGGATGCTGCCGGCGTTGCCCAGCGAGTCGCCGTGTTCCACCTCACCTTCCAGCAGGTAGGTGATGGTTTCAATGCCGCGGTGGGGGTGCCATGGGAAACCGGCGATGAAGTCGGCGGGATCGTCGCCGCTGAAATCGTCGAAGAGCAGGAAGGGGTCAAAGAGGGTCTCTTGACCGTGACTGAACCCGCGTTTAAGGTGGACGCCGGCACCTTCCAGAGTGGGGCGGCTGGCAAACACTTGGGCTACGGAACGAGTGGAGGGCATGGCGGTTTCTCCTGGGTGATCAGGGGGTAAACGATTGTCCCTTGTACTGTACCATGTCTGCCCACGAAAGACAATCACCCCGCCGGACTGCGCGGGGTGATTTTTTGTATGACAAAAAAGAAAACTAGTTGGCGGTGAGGCCTTGGGCCCAGGCGGCGGCGCGTTCCAATTCGCCGTCAAACAAGGGGCCTTCGGTGCCTTTGACTAAAAAACCTGCGGGTGTGCCGGTGGGCTGGCCGCCTTTGGCTTTCAGCTTTTTGGCCATCGGCTCGGCGGCATAACCAAAGATTTTCACCATGACGGTGAGGATCCACACCTTGGCGTCTTTCACCGACATGCGCGTATCGAAGGCGGCGGTTTTCATGCCCTGCAAGGCTCCGGCGGGGAGAGAATCTAACCATTGGCGCATGCCGTCTGAAGGCCGGAACTGGCGGGTGGGCGCCCCGGCGATGAGCAGATCGGCCCCGCGCAGACGTTCAGGGGTGGCCTCGCTGACGCGCAGAACCGACACCTCGGCGGAAGCACCCAGTGCCTGCCCGACGGATTGGGCCACCTTTTCGGTGTTGCCAAAGACGGAATCATAGACGATGACTGCTTTCATTTTGGTTCTCCTGAAACACACAATACTTTTGGGACTAGAAGGTTTCAACTCAAGCTGCCGCTTGGTGTTTGGCTGCGAGACAAGAGGGGCTGCGCGCCCGGCGGGTGCGGGCTGGCCGTGATGGTGCGGCGGCGGGCAGCAGGCTTCATTAAGTATACAACTATCTGCCAGCTTTGAGATCGGCGCGACCTACACACCCGCCAGGGCGCGTGAAAGTTGGAGGGCCAGGTATTCCATATGCCTGCGGCCGGCGCGTTCGTCCACCGGCAGGGTGAGCATGCGCTCGGCGGCGGCCCGCGTGTGGGCGTCGGCGCGGGCATGGGGCGGCCAGTGGATGACGGCGGCCACCCCGACCTGCCCCAGAGCCTCATAGACGCGGTCCCGCAGGCCGCGGGGCAGGTACACGGGCAGGCCCAGGGGCAGGTTGTCGGCCTGCAGCTGGGGGAAGATGGGCACGGCCTGGGGGATGCTGGCCAGCAGCTCCAAGAGGGTCTGATAATTGCTGCGGCGCGCCTGACGCAGACCCACCCAATCCAGGTGCTCAATCTGGCTGCGTTCCTGCGGATCGCCGTGGATGACCGGCAGACGTTCGTACAGGCGCTCGGCCTGGCGGTAAAGCGAGCGCAGGCGGGCGTGGCTGCCGTGGTGCTCGACATGGTAGGCGTACAGGCCCTGACGGTAGGCGCGGATGAGGGGCAGGCGCGGGTTGGGGACGGGGGGATAGCTGGCCAGGAGGGAGGACAGGTCTAACCGGCTGTGCAGGTATGCTCCGTCGTGCGCGCACAGTTTGCGCAGGCTGTTGAAGACAAAATCGCCGACAGTCGGTTCCAGAAAGCCCGCCTGGGCGTTATCTTCCACCACCCAGCCGCCGGAACGCTGGTAGTCCTGCAAGAAGGCGCGCACGGCGGGGGGATGGGCAAAGCCAAAGTAATTAATGAAATACAGGGCCTGCGCCCGGCTCTGCTGGCGGGCGATATCTTCCAGATCGAGGGAGAGATCGGCGCGCACGCGGTAGAAGGCGGTGGATAGGCCGCCAGCGCGCAGGGTTTTGGGGATGGAGGGGCACAGGTAGCTGGGCAGGAGGATGCGGCGCACGCCGCGGGCGCGCAGGGCGGCAGCAATGACCGTCAGGCAGGCCCGCCCGCCGTTGAGGAAATACATGCCGGTGGTGTTGAGCTGGGGTTCTGCCCGCACCCAGCGCGGGTCGGGATAAAATTCGCCGCCGACGAACATGGAGTCACCTCTGCGCTGGATTCTACCCGTAAACCGCGCGCCGTGGGGATGATGAAAAAAAGCCGCGCCTGGAAAAGCTCTTTCCAGGCGCGGCGCTTGCATTGCGAGTTGAAAAGGGGATCGGGTTAGCGGCGGCCCCCCATCCCGCGGCCCATGCCGCGCTCCATGTGCCCGCCGTCCATCCAGCCGCCCATCCAGCCGCCCAGACCGGGGGCGCCGTTCTCGGCGCGTTCTGTCAGGATTTGGTCGGCTACCGACTGGCTGATGACGCCGTCCGACACGGCCTGCTGCACGGCCTTTTCAAAGGCCGCCTGCATCTGGCTGATGAAAGCCGAGTTGGTGTAGAGGGCGCGGCGGCCCTGGATCAGGTCGGCCTGTTCCTGGGTGATTTCGCCGTCGGCCACCTGCTGCGCCAGGCGAGCCTGGGCAGCTTGTTCGCGAGCGGCCTGGAGCTGTTCGGGGGTGATATTCAGGGCTTCAGCCAGCAGGGCGTCAAAATCTACCCCGCTGTCCTGCATCCAGCCGCCGCCCACGCCGAAGGGCATGCGCATGCCAGTTTTCATTTGATCCGCCTGGGCCTGGGTGATCTGGCCGGCGGCCACGGCTTTGGCCAGGGCCTGTTCGTGGGCGTTTTGATAGGCCTGCTCAAGTTGGTCGGTGGTGATGCCCAGGGCGCTGGCCAGTTCTTCGCTGGCGTAGCCGCCGCCGGGGCCGCGGCCCATCATGGGTTCGGGAAGGTCGGCCGTGCGGGCGGCAGGGGCCGCAGCGCTGACCATCTTGACGGCTGAGATTCCGATGACGCCGACGACGCCCGTCAGCAGCAGTGTTCCCGCGAGGATGGCGGGGATCCATTTCTTGAAGTTCATGGTGCACTCCTTCTAGTTGTTGATTAAGTTGGATCGTTTTTCGATCACGGTCATAGGATAGCAGGGGGATATTAAGAATTGGTTCAGGGGTGGTTTGGATACCGTGAATGTTAAGGTTAAACTTGATAATATTGACAAAACATGTCAAAATAAGAGGCAAGAGGAGATCGCCACACCCTCAAAGTGCGAGGGTACACCCTCAAAGTGCGAGGACCAGGCCACCGGGCTTCGCTGCTACGCGGCTTGCAATGACGTGCAGAGTGGGTGAGGATTTATCTGCGAAATCTGCGCCATCTGCGGATCGTTCTTACGGAATTGGCGGAGAGGTTAATAGGTTGGGCAGGAGGGAAGGGTATGAACTGGACAACTGTGGAAACCTGGGCGGCGGAGAACCCCGAAATTGCTTTGGGCGCGCTGCTGATCCTCAGCGCTGCGGCGTTTTTGTTTGCGCGCAATGTGATCGGCCGGGTGCTGTTCTATATGGCCGCCCGCACCGCCTCAAAATCGGATGACATCCTGGTGCGCCATCTGCGCCCTTTCCGCACCGCCTGGCTGGCGCCCCTGTTGGTGGTATACGCCTTTGCGCCCTTTTTCCCCAGTCTGCAAGACGGCATGCAGAAGACTGCCCTGATCCTGATCATCTGGCTGTCTGCAGTGACCTTTAACGCCCTGCTGAACGCCGTCAACGACATTTATGAGACCAGCAAGAATTACAACGGGGTCAGCATTCAGGGCTATTTGGATCTGGTCAAGATTCTGGCGGTGGTGGTGGCGATCATCTTCAGCATCACCCTGCTGACCGGGCAGTCCCCCTGGGTGCTGCTGACCAGCCTGGGGGCGCTGACCGCGGTGGTGCTGCTCATCTTTCAGGGCACGCTGCTGTCTCTGGTGGCCAGCATCCAGATCGTGGCCAACGATTTGATCAAAGAAGGCGATTGGATCGAAGTGCCCAGCTACAGCGCGGACGGGGATGTGGTCAACATTAATCTGCACACTATCAAGATCCGCAATTTTGACATGACCTATTCGGTGATCCCCACCTATAAGATCGTGGAAGTGGCCTACCGCAACTGGCGCGGGATGAAAGAGAGCGGCGGGCGGCGCATTCAGCGTTCGATTTCGGTGGATATGAATACGATCAAGTTCTGCGACGCTGAGCTGCTGCAAAGGCTGCGGCGCATTGACCGTCTGCAGTCCTTCGTGGACCGCAAGATCGAAGATCTTGCGGCCTACCGCCAGCAGCATGCGGACCATTTTGATTCGCCCCTGGACGGGCCGCAGATCACCAATGTGGAGGTCTTCCGGCGCTACATTGTGAAGTACCTCAAGAGCCGCGAGGATATTTACCAGGAAAACATGCCCTTCCTGGTGCGGGCGCTGGCCCCCAGCCCCAACGGTCTGGACATTGAGGTGTACGTGTTCGCCAGGACCACAGAATGGACGGCCTATGAGCTGATTCAATCCGAAATTTTTGATCATCTGCTGGCGGCGGCGCCGAATTTTGACCTGCGCGTGTTCCAGCAGCCCAGCGGATTGGATTTTTCCGATTTTTCACGCTCGGTGCGGTCGGCGTGAGGCTGAATTCGTGCACTTGCGCCGGTCTGCTGGGGCTGGCCCCCGTTCACCGCGTTGGCGGATGAACGGGGATCACGGCAGAGGATGAATTTCAAATTCCAGCCCTGCGGCGGTTAAGGCCGCCTGGATTGCCTCCAGCGAGGCGTTTTGAAATTCAATTACAAACCCGCAGTCGCTGGACAATTCGCGCGGGGTGGGGATCAGCTTAACGGGGAAGCCCGCTTTCTTGAGCGCTTTTTCGCCGCGCAGCGCAGAAGTGGTGGTATGAAACAGGACAACCCCGTGGTTCATGTTTTCACGATCCATTCGATGGCGCTGAGAGTGCGCATGATGTCTTGCGGGGTGGTGGTGGGGCCTACGGCCAGCCGCACGGTCCCCTGAGGAAAAGTCCCCAGCGAGCGGTGGGCGGCTGGGGCGCAGTGCAACCCAACCCGGCAAAGGATGTCAAATTCGTTATCCAGGCGCCGCCCAATTTCTGAGACTTGTTTCCCTTCGACGGTGAAGGATACAATGGCTGCAGACGCGGTTAGATCCGCAGGGCCGTAAACCTTCACTTGGGGGAGGCCGATCAAGCCCTGCCGAAGGGTCAGGGCCAGCGCGTGTTCCTGTTCCCTCAGCGCATCCAGGCCGCGCGTTTGAATCCAATCGATTCCGGCTTTGAGGCCGGCAATGCCCACGCCGTTGGGCGTTCCGCTTTCATAGCGGTCCGGCAGATCCTCTGGCTGAGTTTCAAATTCGGAGCGGCTGCCGGTGCCGCCGCGGACCAGGGGAGACAGATCGGCAGGGTCAAAGCTGTCGGCAAGCACCAGGCCGCCAGTTCCGGGCGGACCTTGCAGCCCTTTGTGGCCGGTGAAGGCCAGCATGTCGACGCCCAGGGTTGGAAGATGAATGGGTACACTGCCAGCGGTCTGCGCTGCATCCACCAACACCCAGGCCCCGGCTGCGTGTGCCAGTCTGGCAATTTCTGCCACGGGTGCGATGGTGCCGCACACGTTACTGGCATGGTTAAGGATCACCAGGCGTGCAGGGGTTTGCAGCGCCGCTGCGAATTTTTGGGGTGAGAGGCTGCCGTCTGCCTCTGCGGGAACCACTTCCAACAGCAGGCCGCGCTGTTCCAGGGCGCGCAAAGGGCGCATGACGGCGTTGTGTTCCATACCGCCGGTGATCACCCGGTGACCGGGTTGGAGAATTCCTTGAATGGCCAGATTGAGGGCGTGGGTGGCGTTCAGCGTAAAGATCACCCGCGCGGGGTCTTGGATGCCAAACAAATCGGCCAGGGCATCGCGGGCGTCATAAATCACACGCGCAGCTTCGATGGAGAGTTTATGGCCGGAACGGCCGGGGTTTCCCCCGGCACGCTCCAGAAAATCATGCATCGCCGCCAACACTTCGGGCGGTTTTGGCCAGGAGGTTGCAGCGTGATCCAGGTATATCATTTGGTTAGGGTGATCCGGTATGTGCTGCCGCCCTCAGTGATGATCTCTGCCTTCCAGCCTGCCAGTTTTCCGGTACGTTCGATATTGTGGCAGGAAGTGGCGGAATCGGATAAGACAATGAGCTTGCCCTTTCCCAGGGAAAGGAGCGCCTCGCGGGTCAACATGGCGGGTTCTGGGCAGGAAAGGCCGCGAACATCCAGGGTTTTGGCTTCAGTCATGGAAATCTCCTTACGCAGAGGCTTTTTCACGCATGGTCAGGCCAATGATGATGAGGATCACCAGGCCAATGATGACGGCAGGCGCGCTGTTGGCACCGGGGCCGGCAGGTGAGGCAGCCAGGCTGAACGTATGCGCCACGCCCGCGCCTGCGATCATCCCAAAGACAAACAGGGCAGCATCTGCATCCCCTTCGCCACTTAAGAAGACCTGACGGCCAGGGCAGCCGCCCGCCATGGTGAAGGCCAGGCCAGCCAGCATCATACCGCCAAAGTTCCACAAGACGTTGGTGTGGGCGACGGGCTGCGCTTCAAACCCAGGTTTAAACTGTCCCAGGGCCAGGTTAGTAACAAAAGCAGCCAGCACCAGGGCAATAACGCCGTAAAACAAATGCCCGTCTCTTAAAAGCACCACATCCCGCAGCGCACCCACCGTGCAGAAGCGTGAGCGCTGTGCCAGAAAGCCGACCAACAGGCCAACACCCAGTGCCAGGAATAGGGGGGCATGTTGGCTGCCGGGGCCCTTTTCGGAGAAGAAAATGGGACCGACAGGGTTCCCGTCCGCATCCCGACCCAAGAGCGGCGCAGTCACCAGCAGGATCAGCAGAAGGACCACAAACACGGGCATAACCCAGCCCACCACTGGCGATGCGGGGCGGCTGCGGCCCAGGCTAAAGCCGCGTTTGAGAAAAACAATGCCGACGCCAATGCCTGCGAACAGCCCCAAGATCCCCGGTATGGCGTTCCAGTCTCCGCCCGAAAGGCGCAGGTAAGCCCGCCAGGGGCAGCCCAGGAAAACCAGCGCTCCGATGATGGCAAACATGCCTAACAAGAAACGGATCAAAGGGGAAGATCCCCCGCGCGGTTTAAATTCGCGGAACAGGAGGGCTGCAGCCAGCGACCCGAGCACAAAACCGATGATTTCGGGGCGGATATACTGCACGGTGGCGGCCCGGTGAAAACCCAGGGCGCCTGCGATGTCACGGCTGAAGCAGGCGACACAGATGCCCATATTGCCGGGGTTTCCGAATTTGACCAGGAGGGGGGCCAGAATACCGATGACAATGCCAGTTAAGATGGGCCCCCAACGGGAGGTGAGGAATTTTGAAACCGATTGCATGAACAGAATCCTTTCCTTGGGTAAAAAAACGTCCTCTGCGCACAGGCAGAGGACGTGAGAATCGTCCAGGATGTTTTCGATCGACCCTTAGAAAGAGCCTGTCCTTCTGCCGTGCGCACCGATCGGATGTAACACGTACATCCTTTTATGCGGATCTCAATTGCAGCGCATAGGATTCGTCACGGCATCACCTCCTTACGGACGGAATGGTTGGAATTGCGGCTGCTGGGGACAGCTTTCATTCTGTGGGAACGCCAAATCCCGTAAGACCCCTTGTGTGTCTCGAAATGGTCTTTACAGCGCACATTTCTTTCGGAAAGTAATTGAAAAAACCTTGATTCATTATAAGAAAACCGTGTTGTTTGAGAAGTGATAATACTCATAAAATGAATATTATCTTCATTGAAATGTTGCGAATAGCATCAGCGGGATCGAACAGGTGGTTGGGCAAAGAGCAGCAGGAAAACAAAAAAAGCCTCTGAAAAGAGGCTTTTTGTGGCTCCCCGAGTAGGACTCGAACCTACAACCTAGCGGTTAACAGCCGCCCGCTCTGCCGATTGAGCTATCAGGGAATACGTCAATTATTATAAGATCGGTTTGCGCTGGTGTCAAGGTCGTGGAATGAGATGCGCGGCGCTGGCTTTAAAGGCGGCCTGGACGGGCAGCCCAGGGGCCAGGCCCATCTCTTCGGCGGAGGAGCGCGTGACCAGAGCGACCAGGGGAAAGCCGCAGTCGAGGGTCACGCGCACCAGGGGGCCTTGCGGCAGGGTGCGCGTCACCGTGCCGGAAAGGCGGTTGCGGGCGCTGGAGGCGGGCACCCCGGCGGAGGTGTAGAGGGTGATGTCCTCGGGACGCAGGCACACATACACGCGCCGCCCGGGCGGCTGCTGGCCGAGGGCTTCGATCTGAAAGCCGTCGGCGGCCACCAGGGTCAGGCCGTCCTGCTGCGAGATCACCTGGGCAGGCAGATAGGTTTCCACACCCACAAACGCGGCGATTTCGGGATCGGCGGGGGCCGAAAACACCTGCTGGGGGGCGGCCACCTGGCGCAGCTCACCGGCGATGAGGACGGCCACGCGCGTGCCCAGCAGCAGGGCTTCGTTGAGGTCGTGAGTGACAAACACGGCGGTTTGGCGGGTTTCGCTGAGTAGGGTCTGCAGATCATCCAGCAGTCGGGTGCGAGTGGGGGCATCCAGGGCGCTGAAGGGTTCATCCAGGAACAAAATCTCGGGTTCCACCGCCAGGGCGCGCGCCAGGGAGACGCGCTGGGCTTCGCCGCCCGAAAGGGCGCGGGCGCGGCGCTGGGCCAGCCCGGCCACCCCCAGGCGCTCCAGCCAGTGTTGGGCGCGGCGCTGGGTTTCGGCGCGCGGCAGCCCGCGGAAGCGCATCCCGCTGGCGGCGTTGTCAAACACGCTGGTGTCCATGAGCAGCGGCTCCTGCAGCACCAGAGCCGTGCAGCGGCGGTAGGCCAGGGCACCCCGCGGGGGGACGGGCTGACCGCGGAAGCGCAGTTCGCCGCGGCTGGGGGTGAGCAGCGCACAGAGGGTCAACATCAGGGTGCTTTTTCCAGCGCCGTTGGGGCCGATGACCGCCAGCACTTCGCCCTCTTCGACGGTCAATTGGGGCACGCGCAGCACAGAGCGCCCTTCGCGCAGGATTTCGAGATCGTGAACTTCCAGGACGGCGCTCACGGCTTACTCCCTAAGGCGGCGCTGCTGCACCCAGGTGAGCAGCAGGTTGATCAGATAGGCCAGCAGCATGAGGATGACGCTGAGGGCGATGGCGACAGCAAATTCGCCTTTGCTGTTTTCGAGGACGATGGCGGTGGTGAGCACGCGCGTCTGCCCGCGCAGATTGCCGCCGACCATCATGGATGCGCCCACTTCTGAAATGACGCTGCCAAACCCGGCCATGATGGCGGCCAGCAGCGGCAGGCGCGCCTCACGCCACAAGGCCCACACAATTTGCAGGCGCGAAGCCCCCAGGCCTTTGAGCTGTAATTCCAGGCGGGGATTCAGCTGCTGCAAGGCGGCCAGGGTGAGGCCGGTGACCACGGGGGCGGCGATGATCGTTTGGGCGATGATGATGGCGGTAGGGGTGTACATCAGGCGCAGATTTCCCAGGGGGCCAGAGCGCCACAGGAAAATGGAAACGGCCAGTCCCACCACCACGGGCGGCAGGGCCATGCCGGTGTTGACCAGGCTGATCCAAAAACGGCGGGTGGGGAAATGACCCAACGCCAGCAGTGTGCCCAGGGGCAGCCCTATCAGCAGGCTGATGAGGGTGGCGATGCCGGAGACACGCAGGGAAAGCCCGGTGATGGACAGGACCTCGGGATCGGCGCTGAAGAGCAGCTGCACCGCGTGAACCAGACCTTCCCAAATGAGCGACATGGAGCGAACCTCCTATGCGGCAGCGGCCAGCCAGGCGGCGGCTAACCCGGGGGCCTGGGCAGCCGACCACATGGTGATGATTTCGCCGTGGGGCCAGCGCTGGCGGGCGATGGGGATCAGCTCGGGGCGTACCACCGCCAGACCCAGGCGGTATTGGGCGCTGTCGATGGCGCGCAGGGCCGAAAGCCAGCCCTGGCCGCGTTCCAATTCGTAGGGGCCGAGTTCATCCACCACCAACAGGTCAGTGGGCACCGCACGGCGGAAGACGGCGTCTCCCCAGGCCAGGGTTTCGGCGTCCAAAATCCATTCGGGGTCGGCGGGCGGGGGGACGAAAGCGGCCAGCGGCCGCTGCTGCCCGGTGGATAGGTCTACAGCATCTTTGCCCTGCTTTTGCCCGTTTTCAAAGCGGGTGGGGCTGCATACCCCGCGTACCGCCCATCCGGCCTCGCGGGCCAGGTCGGCGGCTACGCGGCACAGGCTGGTTTTTCCGATGCCGCGCCAGCCGGTGATGATCATTAAGCTGCCAGGGTGAAGAGGGGGAGGTTGCATGTGCATGGGTCAATTATACCCATAGAAACGACAGCGGGCGGCCTTTCACAGGCCGCCCGCGCTGGAGAATACAGGGAGCTGGGCTCAGCGCCGCGGCAAATTGCGGCTGAGCCGCCAGCGGTTGATGAGACTGCCCAATTCGGTCACGCTGCGGGCCAGGTTCAGCTGTTCTCCGCCCGCGGCCACCAGGGCGGCGGCCTGGGAGCGAATTTCCTTGGCCATGTCTTCGTTCATGCCGCTTTGTTGCAGGGTTTCGACCCAGCCTTTTTGGGTTTCGGCGTCAAAGGGCAGTTTTTGCACCCACGCCAGGATCTTTTTTTCTTCAGGGGATAATTTTGCAGCCATAGGTACCTCCAGAAGGTATTGTACCGTGAATCGGGCAGACCGTCAGGTGCACTTTAACGGCGGCGGGCATTGTTTGGTGGGCTGGAGGAGCGGCGCGGGCGTTCGCGCCACCAGCGCGGGTTGGGGGGCGGCAGCGTTGGTGTGAGGGATTCATCCGGGAAAGGCTCGGCGTCCACCAGGCGGGCGTAGATGTAGCGGCCCATGACGCGCAGCGAGGCAATCGAAGGCGCTGCCAGCACCACGCCCAACACCCCCGCCAGGGCTGCGCCGCTGAGGATGCCCAAAATGACCACCACGGGCGGCAGGCGCACACTGCGGCCGATGATGCGCGGGATGAGGTAGTTCAGATCAAACTGGGTGAAGGTGATGTGCAGGGCCAAAACCACCAGCCCAAAGGCCCAATTGGGCAAAGGCAGCCAGGTGGAGCCGCCAAACAAGGCCAGCAGTGAGGCCAGCACCAGCCAGATGCCGTGGCCGACCGAGGGCAGAAATTCCAGGATGCCCCCCAGGACGCCCATCGCCACGGCAAAGGGCAGGCCGATGATCAGGCCTTCGGCGGTGAGAATCAGACTGACGATGACTGCCAGCAGCAGCTGGCCGCGGAAGAAGGCGCTCCAGATGGTGTTGATCTCGTCGCGCAGGCGGATGAAGTCGCTTTCGTAGCCGGGAGGGGCCAGCGAGGTGAGCCAATCGTTGAGGGCGGCCGAGTCTTTGATGAGGTAAATGGAAATGACCACAATGAAGACCACCCACACGATGGACCCCAGCAGTGCGGCGACGATGTCGATCGTTTGGGTGAAGAGCGGGCGCAGCAGATCCTGCAGATTGGTGGAAAGCTGGGCGAGGAGGGCTTCGCCGGAGAAGGTGAAGGGGCCAATTTGCAGTGGCTGATCCACCCACTGCTGAGCCTGATTCAGCAGCAGGGTGGTGTCGCGGGCCAGTTCACGCACCTGCTGGATGAGCAAGGGGATGATGATCCACAGCGCGCCGCTGATGAACAGTGCGAGCAGCAGGTAAATGACGGCGACGGCCGCGCCGCGCGAGCCTTTCAGCCGCGGCTGCAGCCGGTTGACCAGCGGAGTCAGGACGTATGCCAGGATGACTGCCAGCACCACTGGCGCGATGACGGCGGAAAACTTGTAGAGCAGATAAATGAACCCGGCCAGGATCACAAGCGAGACGGCAATTTTGACCTGAGGCGACCAGAGGGGGCGGGAAGGTTTCATGCATGTATTTTATAGGAAATTGCAGGGGGGAACAACGCCTCACCGCGGGGTATAATCATACTAACGGGGAAAAGTTGGCAGCACACAGGCCCTAAGGCTGGGCGGGGGGAGGGCCTGAAAACAATGAACAGCAGGAGTGTGTCATGTTTGCTGTGATGGGCAAAATTTTATGGGTGGATTTGAGCGAGGGCCGGTGTTGGGAAGAGACCGTGCCGGAGTGGGTGTATCAGACCTACCTGTCGGGTATGGGCCTGGCGGCCTACACGCTGTACCGCGCCATCCCGGCTGGGGCCGACCCGTTGGGACCGGAGAATGTGTTGGGGTTTGTTTCTGGCCTGCTGACGGGCACGGGCAGCATGATGACTGGCCGCTGGATGGTGACGGGCAAATCGCCGCTGACAGGCACCTGGGGCGACGCCAACTGCGGCGGCACGCTGGCCCCGGCCATTAAGCACGCGGGCTACGACGGTATTTTTGTGCGCGGCATCAGCCCTCGGCCGGTGTATCTGTACGTGGATCACGGGCAGGCGGAGCTGCGCGCGGCGGATGAACTTTGGGGGCTGGACACACGCCAGACGGAAGACTGCCTGCAGGCACTGTTCCCCGGCCGGCCGGTGAGCGTGGCTTGCATTGGTCCGGCGGGGGAAAAATGCTCGCGCATTGCGGGCATCTCCAACGACCAGGGGCGCATGGCGGCGCGTTCGGGCCTGGGGGCGGTGATGGGGGCCAAGCGGCTGAAGGCGCTGGTGGTGAGCGGAGTTTTCCCCATCTCTACGGCGCAGCCGGAAGAGATGCAGCGGCTGACGAAACGCTTTTTGCGTTGGGCCAATTTTCAGCCGCCCTTTGTCAATGGCCGAGGGGCGCGCCTTTTGGGGACGGTCATGCGCTGGATGCCGCTGAGCCTGCGCCAGGATGGGATGCTGTACAAGTTCTTTTTAACCAAGTACGGCACGGTGGGGCTGAACCAGTTCAGCATCGAATCGGGCGACGCGCCGTTGGGCAACTGGGTGGGGACGAACGAGGATTTCCCCCCCGGCCGCTCTGAAACCGTTAACCCTGACCGCATCCGCGAGCGGGAGCAGGCCAAGTATCACTGCTATTCCTGTCCGGTGGGCTGCGGGGGTATGACCCGTTTTGCGGGCGGGCAGCGCGAAACGCACAAACCTGAATACGAAACGGTTTTGGCATTGGGCGGGCTGCTCTTTAACCAGGATCTGGAAAGCATTTTTGAGGCCAACGAGATGCTAAACCGGGCAGGGATGGACAGCATTTCGGCGGGCGGCACGCTGGCGTTTGCGCTGGAGGCTTACGAGCGCGGCTGGATCACCCGTGAGGATACGGACGGGCTGGAACTGCGCTGGGGCGACAGCGCTGCCATTTTGGAACTGCTGCGGCGCATGATCGCCCGCGAGGGGATTGGCGATTGGCTGGCGGACGGCAGCCGTGCCGCGGCGGAGCGCATTGGGCGCGGTTCCGGCGAGGCGGCTGTGCAGGCGGGGGGGCAGGAACTGGCCATGCACGACGGGCGCAACGACCCTGGTTTTGCCCTGCACGCGGCCCTGGACCCCACCCCCGGGCGGCATACCGTGGGGGCTTACCTGTATTATGAAATGTTCCAATTGTGGCGCAAAATTCCGCGGCTGCCGGCTGCGCGCGGGCCGCTGTACCCCAAGGGGCACAAATACGGCGCGAGCCGCGAAAAGGCGCGTCAGGCAGCAGCCAACAGCCAGTTCATCCAGTTATTAAACGGCGCGGGGGGGTGCCTGTTTGGGGCCTTTTTGGGGGTACAGCGTATGCCCTTGTTTGAATGGCTGAACGCGGCCACGGGTTGGAACCTGGATGCGGAAGCTTACCTGCGCATCGGCCGCAACATTCAGACCGCACGTCAGGCGTTTAACGCCCGCGAGAACTTACCCCTCAAAGCGCCCATTCATCCGCGCGTCCTGGGAGTGCCGCCGCAGACGCGTGGTGCGAACCGTGGGCGCAGTGTGCCGCTGGAGGAACTGGCCAGCCTGTACTGGGCTGAGATGGGCTGGGATGACCGCAGTGGCCGGCCGCCGCGGGCTGAGCTGGCGGCGTTGGGATTGGAAACCGAAGGATAGGGGGAGGAGTATGGCGCATTGGATCAGCGAAGTTTGTACGGGCTGCGGGGCCTGTGCGCATATCTGCCCGGTGGGGGCGGTAACGGGGCTGCGCGGCGAGCCGCACCAGATTGACCCCGCACGCTGTATGGACTGCGGAACCTGCGGGCGGGTGTGTCGGGTGGGGGCGGTGCGGACGGCGCAGAATGAGGTGGTGGAACGGCTGGCGCGGGCTGTGTGGCCCCGCCCCAACTTTGACCTGCAAGATTGCACTGCCTGTAAAATTTGCGTGTTTGCCTGCCCGGTGGGGGCAATTCAGTTGGACGGGCAAGGTCGGCCCAGCCTGAACCGACCTGCGGCATGCCTTGGCTGTGGCCTGTGCGCCCGCTGCTGCCCGGTGGGGGTGATTGATATGGCAGTGAAGGTTTAGGCTTTGGGCGCGCGGCGTATGGCGGGCTGCGGAGCAGGGCGCAATCCGTCGAGCAGGTGCAGCACGGCCAGAAGGGGGTGGCTGCGCAGCATGCGCGGCCCAGCGTAACGCATCATCACGCGCACGCGTTCCCGCATGACGGACTGGTAGCAGTGAACCCGGCATTTGGCGCAGGTGGATTTATCTTCCTGAAAAGGACAGCGGTGCAGACGCTGCAGAGCGTACTCCTGCAATTCCTGACAATCCGCACACAGGCTTCCGGCGGGCGGGCTGTGCTGCTCGCGGCAGTACAGGGCGGTCATAGCCTGAATGGTTTGGGCTTCGCGGCGCAAACGGGGGTGGGTAAAGATCAGAGGCGGGTTCACGCGGGTCTCCATTCGCAATAAGGTTCAAGATACAGATAAGATACAGCTGGTCAGGTGCGGCGTCTTTGCGCTGGCGCAAACCCGCAGGGTCAGCCCGGAGCGGTGCGCAAACGGCGCACGCTGCTGAGAGCCTGCACGGCCCACTGTTCATCCTGGGGGTCTTTCCAGGCGGCGGCCACCATGGCAATGGTGTCGACATCCACCACCGCGCCGGTGAGGATCCAATGGCTGGCGGGGGAGGCGTTGGGGGGGTGAATCTGGTAAAAGGCACGGCAGGCGTCCAGGCGGGGGAGGGTTTGCCAGCCCGCGAAGAAGACTTCCAGGCCGCCGCTGTCGTCCTGCAGCACCTGCTGGCGCGGCATGGGCACCAGGCGGAAGGTGCGGTCGAGATCCCAATAAATGGGGCCTTTGTCGGTTTCGGCAAACAAGAAACGCCCCGGCAGGCGCGCCACCCAATCGTGGGGGAAGGGGATGAGCAGATCGCCGCGGCGGTAACCGATGGGTTCGCTGAGGGGCAGGTCGGGGGGCACACAGCCGCTGGAGGTAGGGACTTCCATCAAAATCGCCAGCTCGCTCCAGGCGGCCAGAGGCAGGGGCAGCTGCGGGTCGAGGCGGCGGGAGCTTTCCAGATGGGCCAATGCGGTTTCGCCCAGGGTGCGTTCCAGCGGGGTGCGCGGAGAAGTCCAGGTGCAGTCGTTCCACAGCAGCCACAGGGCAGCGTTGCGGTGGTAGAGGGCATCGCGCTCCATATTCGGCCAGACGAAGAACTGCTGGGCCAGGGCGCTGACGGAGGGAGCCGCCAGCAGGGCGGGGACCTCCGCGGCGGAGAAAACACCCAGGGGAGTGCAGATTCCTTCGCGGCGGGCGGGATACCAGGCGTCGGCGGGAAAGTTGACGTGAATGCCCGAAGCGCCGGGCTGCACCTGAGTGAGGGTGTAGAGCATGTCGCGCAGCCAGGTGTAAAACCGCTGGCGCAGCGCGCCGAAATCGCGCAGTTCCCAAAAGCCGGCCTCGTCCTGCACCCGCAGATCCACCCAGGCCTGGCGGCTGAAGGTCAGCAGAAAATCGGCGGCAGCTTTGTGGAAACCCGGCCCTGCCGCGCTGGTTTGGGCCGAGCCGCGCAGCCCGCCCGCGGTTTGGGCCACGTAAAGGGTGCCGCCGGGGCAAAATTCTACCCCCGCCTCACCCGGTCCCCATTCTACCCAGCGCAGGCCCAGGCGGCGGGCAAGGTGCTGCATTTCGCGCAGCAGGTTGGGTTGTAACATGCGGGCGGTGCTGGGAGTGGGAGCGGTTTCGAACAGAATTTGCAGATTCATGATGGTTGGCCCCTGCGCTGGCTGGGGTGAGATAAGTATAACAAACCATGCGGAATTTGGCCAAAATTCGCAAATCTGGGTTGAAACGGGTAGAATGTGGCCATGACGCAGACGGAGATGGTTGAAACCCAGGCCAGGGTGGCAGATTTGGCCCAAATTGTGAGCCGGGAAGTGCTGGGCGGCATGGGGCTGCGCCCGCTGGGGCTGCCGTACCGGCTGGCGCGGGTGCTGGTGCGGCCGGGGGCGGTGCGCATGGCGCGGCTGTTGGCCCAGGCGGACGCCGAAGCCGGGCAGTGCGGGCTGCATGCGGCCGGTGAAGTGCTGTTGGAACGGCTGGCGACCAGCTGCACGGCCCAGGGGGCAGAGGGCATCCCCGCGGAGGGGCCGGTGCTGATCACGGCCAACCACCCAGGCGGGCTGGAGCTTTTGGCCCTGCTGGCGCAGATCCGGCGGCCGGATCTGCGCGTGCTGAGCAACCCTCAGCCGTTTTTAATGGCCATGCCCCACGTTTCACCGGCCATGCTGTATCTGAGCGCAGACTCGGGGGGGTATTTCACGGGCATTCGCCAGGTGGTGCGCCATTTGCAGGCAGGACACGTGGTGATCGTCTTTCCGGCGGGGCAGATGGAGCCTGACCCAGGGGTGACGCCCGGGGCGGTGGAATTTTTGGAGCGCTGGTCGGTCAGCACGAGGGTGTATCTGCACAAGGTTCCCGAAACGCGCCTGGTTCCGGCGGTCCTGACGGGAATCGTCAGCCCGCGGGCGGTGCAGTCGCTTTTTGTGCGGGGGCGCACACCACCCAAAGCGCGTCAACGCACGGCGGCTTTTCTGCAATTGCTGGTGCAGCTTTTGGCGCGGGACCGGTGGCCCATTCACATTCGCCTGGCGTTCGGCGCGCCGGTGGGGGCGCGGGAGCTTTCACCTGAGCTGGACCCGCAGGCGCTGACAGCGGGTGTGCGCGCGCAGACGGCCGGGCTGCTGGAGGGGCTGGGGGCGCTGCCTTCGAAGGGTGTGCCTTTTACGGGGGCGTAACCGGCGAGCCCTCTATTCGCTTGCGCCCGGGTTCAACCCTAACTGATCGCGCAGATGGGCCATTTGGGTCAGCAGATCGGGCAGGCTGGCCTGTACCTGCTGCAGCAGTTGGTGGAATCCGGCCGGGTCTGCCTGGGGTTCCTGGTGCTCCAATTGGCTGGCCAGAGCTTCCATTTGGGCCAGGGATTCGGCGGCGGCGGGCGCGCCCAGGTTGCGGCAGGAGGATTTGAGGGTGTGGGTCAGGCGGCGAGCGGTTTTCCAATCTTCCGCCTCCGCGGCCTGACGGATGGCCTCGGTTTGCTGGGGGGTGTCTTCCAAGAAGAGGTTCACAATATCACCCAGGCGTGAAACCGACCCAGGTCCCAGGGTGGCCAGCCAGGACTGCAAAGCGGCGGGGTCCACCAGAGGCGCGGCGCTGCCGAGGGCGGCGTCTATCTGCTCGGCGCGGTGCTGGGCTTTTTCCAACACGGCGTTCAGCTCCTCCATGCGGATGGGCTTGGCCAGGTAGGCATCCATGCCCACGGCCAGGCTACGTTCCCGCTCGCCAGATAGGGTGTGGGCGGTCATGGCAGAGAGAATGGGTTGGTGGGCGGGGGGCAGATCCGCGCGGATGCGTTCGGCGGCTTCCCAGCCGTCCATGACGGGCATTTCAATATCCAACAGCACCAGATGATAAGGCAGGCCCGCGGCGGACCGCAGGCTGAGGGCCTGAAGGGCTTCCTGACCGTTGTTAACGGCATCGGCACGGTGGCCTAACTGCTGCAGGAGCAGCAAAGCGATCTTTTGGTTGATGGTGTGATCCTCAACCAGGAGGATGCGCAGCGGGTGGGTGGGAACCGGCGCGGCGGCGGGCGCTGGCTCAACGTCGGCCGGCTGGCCTTGTAAAGCCTGGCGCAGGGCTGCAATCATCTGTGAGCGTCGCAGGGGTTTCTGCATCAGCACTCCGCCCAACGCGCCCGTCTTGCGGGCATCCCACCCCAGCGGGGCCAGCCACAGCAAGGCCGGGGTGGGACCCTTCCAGGTGGGGGGCAGAAGCCTGGTGAACCCCTGGCAGAGGGCGGCATCGACCAGGATAAAATCGGGCTGAAATTCGTCCGAGTTCAGCACTTCCGTGTGAAGCTGGGGAATGGATTCAACCAGGCTGACGCGCAGCCCCAACCCGCCCAGTTCACGCGCCAGGGCGGTGCGCTGCGAGGTGTTGGGCACCACCCCGGCGATCACTCGGCCCACCAGGTCTTGGGGCGGGGTTTCGGAAAGCTCATGTGAAGCAGCGGGGCGAACCTGCACATAAAAACGGAAGGTGGAGCCGACCGGAGCGGTTTCGTTCACCCAAATGCGCCCGCCCATGCGTTCGCAGATGCCGCGGCAGATGGAAAGCCCCAGGCCAGTGCCGCCGTAGCGGCGGCTGGTGGACGAATCTCCCTGAACGAAGGGCTCAAACAGGTTAGGGATTTGATCGGGGGACAGGCCAATGCCGGTGTCGCGCACAGAAAAATGCAGGGTAGGGGCGCCGTCCGGCTGGGTTTCGGCCCAGGCGCGAACGCACACCTCTCCCTGGTCGGTGAATTTGACGGCGTTGGAGATCAGGTTGAGCAGCACCTGTTTGAGACGGGTTTCATCGCCAGAGACGACCTCAGGCAGCGAGGGGTCCAGGTCGCCGATCAGCTCCAGGCCTTTGTCATAAGCGTTCAGGGTGGCCAGGCCGAGGGCATCCTGGATGACGGCGCGGGGTTGGAAATCGCGATATTCCAGCTGCATGTGCCCGGCGTTGATGCGCGAGAAATCGAGCACGTCGTTAAGGATGGCCAGCAGGGATTCCGAACTGAGGCGGATATACTGCAAATACTCCTGCTGAACCACATCCAGGGGGGTGTGGCGCAGCACCTCCACCATGCCGAGGATGCCGTTCATGGGGGTGCGCAGCTCGTGACTCATCATGGCCAGGAAGGAAGTCTTGGCGCGGTCGGCTTCTTCGGCCTGATTGCGAGCGGCTTCCATCTCGGTGTAGAGGCGGGCTTTCTCCAGGGCGATGGCCACCTGGTTGGCAAAAGCCTGGGCCAGGCGAGCGTGGTCGGGGGTGTAACCAACGGGGTTGGTGCTGTCGAGGGTGAGGGCGCCGATCATCTTGTCTTGAATCATCAGCGGCACACCCAACCAGGATTCGATGTGGTTGTGGGGCGGCTGGTGGAAGATTTCGGGGTAGACGCGCTTAATTTGGTTAAAGATGGAGGGCTGGCGGGTTTTAAACACCTGCTGCATGGGGTTGTCACCCAACACCGGGAAACGCAGCCCCAGCACATCCTGTGGGTTGGAAAAACCGCGCTGTCCCACGATTTCGGTGTAACCATCTTTGAGAAGCTGAACCGAGGCGGTGTCGTAGGGCACCACATGGGTCAATTGATCCAGAATTTGCTGGATGGCGGCTTCCAGCTCCAGGGCAGCCACGCCCTCACCGGCCTTGCGCAAAGTTTCGGCCTCAGCGGCGCGCTGTTGGGCGGCTTCGTAGAGACGGGCGTTTTCCAGGGCCAGACCGGCCTGGTTGGAAAAGACGACCAGGGCTTCGGCATCTTTTTGCGAGTAGGCATTGGGATGGGTGCTGGCCAGCGAAAAGAAGGCCAAAAGCTGACCGCGGGAAAGGATGGGGCAGCCAGCCCACGAATTGAACAGGTGCGAAGCCTCGGTGTGCACCCATCCGGGAAAGGTGTTGATATCCGGAATGATCAATGGTTTTCCGGTTTCGACCATGGTGCGGAAGTTGTCGGTTTTGCTGATTTCGAAGCTTTTGGTTTCCACATCGGCGCGGACGGCGGGGGGAATTTCACAGTGAAAACGCGTGCGCACAGGGTAGGCACGGCCGTCGAGGGAGAGGAACACGTTGCCGATGTGGTACTCCAGAACCGTGGAGACCTGATCCAGGATATGATCTAACACCTGTTCGAAATTGAGGGTGGCATTGAGGACTTCACCCGCGGCCCGCAAGGCCTCTGCCACGCGACGGGCATGCTGGGCGGCTTCTTCGGCCTGCTTTTGGGCGGTTACGTCCATCATGTACCAGTCGTACAGCAGTACACGTCCATCAGAGGCCCGCACCACATGGGTGTAGTCGTGAATCCAGCGCTGCTCACCGCTGGCGGTGAGGATGGGGTAATCCTGCTCGTAAAAATCGACGCCCGACAGGATCAGTTCCTGGGCATTCTTGCGGATGCGCTCGCGGTCGCTGGGCGGGATGAGGCTGAAAAATTCGCGCTTGCCGCTGATGAACTCATCGGCGCTGTACCCGAACTGCGAAATATTGGCCGAGACATATATTTGGCTGGCAGCGGCATTGCCAATTTGCCGCCAAACCACCACAGGCCCGCCCAGGAACAGTTCGCGCTCCTGCTGGAAGAGTAAATCCAGGTTGTGCCGGTCGTTGACATCATGGAAGATCAGCAGCGTGCCAGCGCGCGAATCGGGCGACCAATACAAGGGGGTATAACGCAGCTCATACTGGCGCTGATTCAACTCAATTTCAGTCCAGGTGGCATCCGTAAGGTCCTGTACCGGGTCCACAGGCAGAATCTGATGCACGTCCAGCCCGATGGCGCGGTGCATGGGCAGGTTGAACATGACGTGGGCGGCAGGATTGATGTCGGCGATGCGCCCTTGCAGGTCCAAAACGATGACGCCGTCTTCCATATGTTCCAGCACCAGGCTGCGCACCATGGGCATCAGGTCCAGCAGGCCGCGGCGGAATACCGCCCAGGTGAAGGCCAAACCGGTGACGGTGAAGGCGAAAATGGACAGACTGGGCACCAGTGGGCTGGCGGGGAAGATGAACTGGCTGAATTGGGCGATCCAGGGGACGAGCGTGCCCACCACCAGGGCGATCACCTGACCGTGGTACTGCTGGGGGGTTTGGAACAGACTGAGGATCAGCACAAAGCCGCCAGTAATGAAGAAGGTGGTGGCGTAGAGATAATGCAGCCACCAGATCACGCCGCGGTCGTAGAGCAGCAGGGTGAGGCCTTGGTGTTCCACCAGACGCGGGGCCAGGATGATGGCTTGCTCAGCCCAACCCATCAAAATGATGGCGGTGATAAGGGCAGGCTCCAGGGCGAACAAGAACCAGTTGCGGTTGTGAATGGACATCCACCGGCCGGTGTAGTTGAGCGTGAAGGCCAGGAAGGTGGGTGGGATAAAACTGGAGATCACGAATTGGGCATACACCCAGGGCAGGCGCGAATCCAGGCTCGATTGAGCCATCTCCAGTGCGTTAAGGGCAGCCCATAAGGCTACACTCAAAATCATCAAAGTGAAGGGACGTACCGCGCGAGTGGTGCGCCGCCGCATCCAGGTGAACAGGCCGATCCCCAGGCAAAGGGCGCCCGATAAAAGGAAGAGGACCACAGGCCAGGTGCGAAAATTTTCCATGCTTTCATTATAGCCAGAAGCGGTTGATTTTCACGCCCATGGGCGGCTTACACTTTTGTCATGCCTGGATGAGAATTGCATTAGGGTTTTCAAAAAGACTTGTACAAGCTGTGTAGAATTAGTATAATGTTTGTGTATAGAGTAATCTCAAAAAACAATCACAGCCCTTAGCGGCAGAGCGACCAAAGGAGAGCCGACCATGATACCGATCTCAGAGCTTCCGGATGTTCCGAAATACAATATCAAGAGCGTGTGCACCCAGACGGGCATCCGAGCCGTGACTTTGCGGGCGTGGGAGCGGCGGCATGAGGTGCTGACCCCTCACCGCGCTGAAAACCGCTACCGCCTGTACAGCGATCGGGATGTGGCTTTGCTGCGCTGGATTAAGAACCGGGTGGACGAAGGTGTGTCCATCAGCAGCGCGGTGAGTGAGCTGCGCAGTATGCTGCGAAACGGGGTGTGGCCCGAAACCACGCTGCTGAGCGTGGATGCGCCGGTGCGCAAAAGCGACGCGCCCCCCAGCGATTATGCTCACAGCCTGTATCAGGCGCTGATCCAGCACGATGAAGCCCGTGCGGGGGAACTGCTGCGCGAAGCGAATGCGGCTTTTGACATCCGCACCCTGTGCCAGGATGTGATTACCCCCTGCCTGGTGGAGATCGGCGAGGCCTGGTACAGCGGACAGATCCGCATCACCACCGAACATTTCGCCAGCGCCTATCTGCGCGGCAAGCTGCTGTCCATTATGCAAACCTACCCCACGCGGCGCAGCGCACAGCACGTGTTGGTGGGCGGCGCGCCGATGGAGCAGCATGAAATCGGCAGCCTGATGATGGCCCTGCTGCTGCGCAGCGAGGGATACCGCGTGGAATTTTTAGGACCAGATTTGCCGCTGGAAGATTTGGTGGATTATGCCTCCTACGAGAAGCCGCACATGATCATCCTTTCGGCCACCCTGACTGAATCGGCTGAGGCGCTGCGCACCTTTCAGGCCAGACTGAGTCACCTGCGCCCGGTGCCGATCTTTGGCTACGGCGGGGCAGCATTCCGAGTGAAACCGGAACTGCGCAAGCAGGTTCCTGGTGTTTACCTGGGCGACACCCTGGTGGAGGGTTTGGAGAAATGCGCGGAATTGCTGGAAGAAAAGGCAGCACAGCGGCGCAAGTAGGCTGGCCTGGCTGAGATTATACAAAGGCTCGACAACCGCTGAGGAACGTGCTACATTAACCGTAGTTGGGAGGCAACATCATGGATGAGCAACGGTTATACGACACACACCGTCCGGTGTATAACATTAAAGCGGTTTCGCGCCTGATTGGTCTGCTGCCGGTAACTCTGCGTGCCTGGGAACGGCGCTACGGGCTGCCCAGCCCCAGCCGGGGGGAGCAGGGTTACCGGTTGTATTCGGAGCACGATGTACGCACCCTGCGCTGGCTGAAAGCCCAGTTGGAAGCGGGTCTGTCCATCAGCCGCGCTGTGGAATACTTAAATGAACTGCGCACCGCTGGGCGCGATCCGGCCGAAGTGAGCGCGCAGCCTTATGTGACCCAGCCTGCGTCCTTAAATCACTTATCCCAGGAGCTGCTGCAAAGCCTGGTGCAGTTTAACGAAGCTCAGTCCAATGAAATTTTGCGGCGGGCTTTTTCGCTGTTTGCGATGGATCAGGTGCTGACGGAGATCGTCCAACCGGCCCTGGTGGAGATTGGTGAGCGTTGGCACCGCGGCGAACTGCCCATTGCGGCGGAGCATTTTGCTACCCAGTTCTGCATGCAGACCATGTTTTCGATGATCGCCTCTTCCAACCCGCCCACGCACCCAGGGGTGCTGGTGGCGGCCTGCGCACCGGGCGAAACCCATCAGATCGGGCTGCTGATGATCGTGGTCATGCTGCGCTGGCGTGGGTGGGATGTGAAATACCTGGGGCCAGATTTGAGCCTGGAACGGCTTTCAGAAGCGCTGCAGCCAGTTCGCCCGCGCATGCTGCTGTTCACCGCCACGCGTGAAGAAAGCGCGGTGCGCCTGGAGTCCCTCAGCCAGGTTCTGGCGCAGTTCCCCGCTCCCCATCCGCTGGTGGTGTTGGGCGGCCAGGCTTTTGAAGCACGGCGTCTGCCCGAAAGCATCCCTGCAGTTTATATTCAATCACCGCCCTCGCTGAGCGTGGCTATGATTGAAGAGCTGCTGCAAAACTAGCCGCCATGCCCCGCTTTGAACACTGCTTTGAGGTGAACGCGCCGCTGGAGGCTGTGGCAGAGTTTCACCGCGATGCACGCGCGCTGCGCCGCCTGACCCCTCCACCCATGTGGGTGCAGTTTCACCGGGTGGAACCTTTGGGCGAGGGCTCCGCAGCCGAATTCACTTTGTGGTTGGGGCCGCTGCCGCTGCGCTGGCTGGCACGCCACCAGGGGGTATCTCCGCTGAATGGTTTTACGGATGTGCAGAAACACGGCCCGCTGCTACGCTGGGCGCATACCCACCGCTTCGAAGCGGCGGGTGAAGGGCACACATGTGTGGTGGATCAGGTGGATTTTGACCACTTTCCCGGTTGGCGGGGGTGGGGCACGCGCCTGCTCTTCAGCCGCGCTGGGCTGGCCTTTTTGTTTGCTTACCGTGCCTGGGCCACGCGCCGGGCGTTGGGCCGAGCCTGAGAACAGGCGGGGAAAAATCATTGACACTGGGTGATGGCCGTGATGATAATCAAACAAAGTTGACATGCAGACCTTCACCCTCTCTATTGGACTGGGATTAATTTCGGCGGTGTTTGGCGCGTTGGCCAATCTATCGGCGCGCCAGATCATGCGCTTGGCATCTCCACGGGATTATTTAGCGGTAAATTTTGGCTTGCTGTTTTTGTGGCTGCTGCCGGCAGCCCCTTTCTTGGGGCAGGTGCAGCTTTCGGCGGCGGCGTTGGCGGCATTGCTGGCGGCGGCGCTGGTGGACGCGGCTGCCAATTACCTGTATTTCATGGCGTTTGAACAAAACGATGCGGCCAGCGCGTCTATGCTGCTGTCGCTTTCACCACTCTTCACCCTGGTGCTGGCGCCGTTTTTCGCGGCGCAGGCGGGGGCGGTGAGCTGGGCGCAGGCGCTGGGGGTGGCGGCAGTGGTGGCGGGGCTGGTTTTGGCGGCGCGGGGCGCTGCCCCTCAGCTGGGAAGCGGGGCTATCAAATGGGCGGCGCCTTTGGGCGCGGCAGCTTTGTTTGGGGCCAACTTTTACCTGTTGAAATGGATCTTTGCGCAGAGGTACGCCAACCCGGTGGGGTATTACTTTTTGCGGGCGGGGCTGATTGCCCTTTTGGCCTGGGGAGTGCTGCGCCCGCGCTGGGCCTGGGTGAACGGCGCGGCGCTGCGCCTGAGCGCGGGGCGTGCGCTGCTGGTGGTGGTGCAGTGGCTGCTGCTTCTCTATGCTTTGCAGGCGGGCAGCCCGGCGGTGGTGAAGGCAGCCAGCGACTCTTCGCCGCTGTTTGTGATGGCATTTTTGGCCCTGTTTTGGAAAGCGCACCTTCTGCCGCGCCAATGGGCCGCCGCCGGGTGCATTTTGGCAGGGCTGGCTTTGGTGACTTTAGGCGGATGAGATTGTACAATCCTTATAATAACCTTATATATTGATTCGTCTAGTATATACACCTGTGATATAAATAATCCAGAAACCATTCAACTGCCTTGCAGAATCATCCAGGAAGGGGATCGAACCCATGAAAAAGAAGATCATTGTGATTGGCGGGGGTTTTGGCGGGTTGGGGGCGGCCTGCCGGTTGGCGGCGCGCGGACATGATGTGGAAATTTTCGAACAGCGCGACCGTTTGGGGGGGCGCGGCTATCTGTATGAGATCAACGGCTTCAAATTTGACGGCGGCCCAACGGTGATCACCGCTCCATTCATGTTTGATGACATCTTTAAGGCGGCGGGCAAAAACCGCGAAGACTATGTGCAGTTTGTGCCCTGCGATCCGTTTTACCGCATTTTTGACCACAACGGCCGGGCCTTCAATTACAACGGCGATCACGAGTTCACCCTTTCACAGATTGATCAATGGAATCCGGAAGACAAAGAGGGCTACACGCGTTTTATTGAAACCACCAAGCCG
This sequence comes from Levilinea sp., assembly GCA_029975215.1. Taxonomy (GTDB): domain Bacteria; phylum Chloroflexota; class Anaerolineae; order Anaerolineales; family Anaerolineaceae; genus Levilinea. Next base: position 10,432 of record JARKPO010000013.1, on the reverse strand, counting down.
ATTTTTGAAAAAGGCTTTCTGGAGCTGGCGGACAAGCCTTTCACGCATGTCAGCGACATGCTCAAGGTAGCCCCCGACCTGATCCGGCTGCAGTCTTACCGCAGCGTGTACAACTATGTGAGCCAGTTTGTGAAGGACGATTTCCTGCGGCGGGTGTTCTCCTTCCACCCGCTGCTGGTGGGCGGCAACCCCTTTGATACCACCAGCATCTACGCCATGATCCACTACCTGGAACGCGAGTGGGGCGTATGGTATGCCCTGGGCGGCACAGGTGCCATCGTGGACGCCCTGGAAAAACTATTCGGCGAGCTGAACGGTAAGGTGTCTTTGAACAGCGAGGTGGTGGAAATTTTGACCGAGGGGCGCAAGGTGACGGGGGTGCGGCTGTCGGACGGCAGCATTCACCGCGCCGACGCGGTGGTGGCCAATTCGGAAGTGGCCAACACGTATATGAAGCTCATCCCGCCCGCGGCGCGCCGCCGGAACAGCGATGCGCGCTACCGCAACACGCGTTACAGCATGTCGTTGTTTGTGATCTATTTTGGCACCAAGCGCCAGTACCGGCATGAGGGCAAGCTGGCCCATCACAACATCATCTTATCTGAGCGCTACAAAGGACTGCTGGAGGACATTTTCAACCGCAAGGTGCTGGCGGATGACTTTTCGCTGTATCTGCATATGCCTTCGCTGACTGACCCCAGCATGGCCCCGGAGGGCTGTGAAACCTTCTATGTGCTCTCGCCGGTGCCGCATTTGGACGCGGACATTGATTGGAACCAGATGGCGCGCCCCTACCGCGATAAGATCATGCAGTTCCTGGAAGAGAACTACCTGCCGGATCTGCGCGCCAACATAGTGGCCGAACATTACATTGACCCGCTGCATTTTCAGAGCACGCTGAGCAGCTATAAGGGCGCGGCCTTTTCGGTGCAGCCGGTGCTGACCCAATCGGCCTGGTTCCGGCCGCATAATCAGTCGGAAGATTTTGACAATCTGTATCTGGTGGGGGCGGGCACCCATCCTGGTGCGGGTTTGCCGGGGGTGCTTTCGTCCTCCATCATCGTTGAGAATTTGATCGAAGCCAAAGGGTAACGGCGGCAGCGCCGGATTGCAAAGAAAGGATTAACGGTATGAGCCTTCTGACTCAAGCTTCTCCCATCAGCGCGGCGGCATGGAAGAACGCCCAGCAGGCGACTGAAGCGGTGATCCGCCAACATTCGCGCACCTTTCACTTTGCCACGGCCTTGCTGCCCAGCACAGCCCGGGGCGCAATCCGCGCGCTGTATGCCTTTTGCCGCATGACGGACGACCTGGTGGACCGCGACGGGGCCACCCAAGAAGACCTGGACGCCTGGCGCGCTCTGGTGAACCTGCCTTCAGCGGAGCAGAAAATGCCCGTGCTGCTGTATTGGAGCGGCGTGCGGGAACGCTTTGGTGTGGAGCGGCGCTACGAACAGGAACTGATTGACGGCGTGAATATGGATTTGCGCTGCCGCCGCTACGCCACCTGGGCGGAGTTGGAAGATTATTGTTACCACGTGGCCTCTACGGTGGGGCTGCTTTCTATGCCGATCATCGGCATGGCCCCCGGCTTTCAGTTCGAGCAGGCAAAGCCCTATGCCGTGCGCCTGGGGGTGGCTTTGCAGCTCACCAACATTCTGCGGGATGTGGGTGAAGATGCGGGGCGGGGGCGGGTGTACTTTCCAGAAGAAGACCTGGCGCGGTTTGGCCTGACGCGCCAGGACATTCTGGCAGGGGTGTGGGATGAGCGCTTCCGGGAGTTGATGCGGTTTGAAATTGCCCGTGCGCGCCAGCTATATGAAGAATCTTTGCCCGGTATCGCCATGCTGCGCCGCGCGGCGCGCCCGGCGGTGGGGGCGGCAGCCTTACTGTATCGGGCCATTTTAGATGAAATCGAAGCCATTGATTACCAGGTGCACACACGCCGCGCGCATACCACCGGCTGGCAAAAGCTAAAGATGCTGCCGGGGATTGTGCTGGCTGTGATGCGTGTGCGTCCGCCTGCGGTGTGATTTTTGTGGTGCCAGGGGGCAAAACGACTGTAGAAATGTGCTAAATCCTATGTTATACTACTTGTATGAACAACCTGATGCCTGGGTTGGGCGCGTGAACCCTGTGAGGGTGAAGGGCGGTCTGGCCGGGCACAGGTCAGGCACACGCAGCAGACGCTGTATCCAATGAATCCCTCGTTGATCCCATACCCTTCTCTCCTGTGAGGCCGTGTGCGCCCGAGGGTGGGAAGGTGGGTTAGCTCTCTGTCAGTACGCTTGAGGGGGGCGAGCGGTCCAATTGCCGGATGGAGGTGTGGCATGGTCGCTGAAGACGAGAAAATGAAAGATGTTTTAGCGGTGATGATCCAAATGGGGGAAAATGGAGCCGTCTTTCAGTTGTGCTTTGGCTATCAGGGGTTGATCTTAACGCGCGAGGCCGTTTTGGTTGAGGCGCATAACCGTACGGCGGTGTTTCGCAGCCAGCAAGATCTGCCTTTGTTGGAGGCAAACCGCGGGGTGTGTTTGCATCACGCGGAGTTGCCGCAAAATATCAGCGCACGGGTGGAGACTTTTTGGGCGCAGCGGCGGCTGGTGCGGCTTTCGGGGTTTGCCTGGACGGGCAGCCCGTGGCGGGAGCGCGAGCTGGAGCGGGTGCGGCCTGCGCAGCCTGTGGCCGCGCGCCTGAGCCTGAACCCAATTTTGGATGGAACGGTGCAGGATGTGTCGCCGCGCGGGTTGGGGCTGTTGGTCTCTTGCCTGGATCGGCGGCGGCCGTTGGAATGGCTGGGGCAGAGCGCCCATGTGCAGCTGCGCCTGCCGGGGACGCCGTTGATGCGCTTGCGCGGGGAGGTGAGGAGCGTACACGCGTACAGCGCGCACTTGATCCGTGTGGGGCTGCGGCTGTACCCGGGGCGCGAGCAGGAGCGCCGCCTGGGCAGCTATGTGGAGGGGCGGCGGCGGGCGATTCTGCATGAGTTGTCGTCTGTCCACCCGCTGTTTCAGCTCCCTGGGGAATCGTACCGGTTGTTCTTCTGAGCGGAGGCGCACGCTAACAAAAAAGGGAGGGCCTGAAAAGACCCTCCCCGCAGTTCAAAATTTACAACGCTCCGGCACTAATACGGGTCCACCCCGCCCAGACCGATATCGCAGCTGTTGTTCACCGACACATTGGCTCCGTTCACCTGGAGCACCTTCCACCAATCTTTATTCTCATTGCATCCATTGATTCCTACCGCTGCATCTTGCAGCCGCACGCTGGTCACCACCTTGCCGCCGGCCCACATGCGCACCACCGCCGCGGTGAAATTGGGACTGGTTGTGGTGGCGCTTAAATAGCCGACCGTCTTCGGGCTTTGGCTGCTCCCGCCAATGGCATCCGGGCGGTGATAATCGGTGACCACCACGCGGTATTCCCCGTTGTACCACGGCAGCATATACGGCGCCGCCGACTGCTTCACCTTCGGCAGCACGCTGATAAATTCCACCGGGCTGAGCGGCTGGCCGTAATTATCCTGGCCGTAGTAATAGCCGCCGTCGAACCCGTGCTGCGCATAGGGCGAGAAGGGATAGCCCAGGGCTTCTCCATTGATCAAACTGCCCGCGCCCACAAACACATCCTGCTTGCCGGGGATATAGGTCAGCAGCTTGGGCGAAGCTCCCCAACCCATTTCCGTGCCAATGATCCCGCCCTGATCTCCATTCACGCCCTCCCGGGGCAGCAGCAGGTACATATCCAGATCCGCATCCGGATCCACCCGCCCCTGCGCGGGGTTAATCGTCGGGTCTACCCAGTCGAGGATAAAGTTGATATTGTTCTTTGAAGCCAGGCTGACGCGGTTGTAAACGTCATTCAGCGCCATACCGCGCAGGTCACCGCTCAAATTGACCTCATTAAAGGGCTGGTAGCCGGTGGTATAGCCCGCCATCGAAACCGACAGGCGGTATTTGATTCCCGTTTCACTGGCCGGCAGGTTGGTCAACACCACTACAGACCCGCCCTTTTCGGTTTTGGTCTTATCGCGCAGCACCGGCGTGCTGCCGCTGATATCATGGGCAGCCACAAATGCGCCCGCAATCGGCGATCCGTTGGTGGCGTCCTTCACCTCCACAGCCAGGGCCGCCCGCTGCATAGCCCGCGCCACATTCAGGTACACCGCCGCCAGCTTGACCTTACCCGCGCCGTAGGTGAAGCCGTCCATGCGCTCGTCATCACCGAAATTGTCATTTGAGGCCGGCCAGCAGTACGGGGCTTTCATGATCATCGTTGTGGAGGGGTCGTCATCATGGTCATACGGCTTGCCGTACCAGATCGTCTCGCCGTGCAGGTCAAAGCTGTTGGTCGGGCTGCCGTAGCCCACTTCAGCCATCACTCCGGGGGTGTTGTCGGAGGCAAATTGCAGCGGTTCGCTTAAGGCCACCAGGGTGTCTTTGACCTTCTTAGGCGGATTTAATTCGGTTTTGGGCAGCAGGCTCCACACCCGTGCTGCCGAACCAGCAACCAGGGCTGCCGCCTGCGATGTGCCGCTCATAAAGTCATAGCCAGAACTGAGCTGGGGCTGGTAAGAATTAAGATAGAAGGGGTTGCTCACCGGCGTGGTCGAATATACATCTTCGCCAGGGGCCACCATCGTCACCCAGCGTCCATAGTTGCTGCCCGTGGCGATGCCGTTCTCGTTGGAATTGCCCGATGCACACTGCTCCGGCAGGAAGATCTCGCTCCCGTCCGGGTGCACCACTCCATCGCCGTCCTTATCCACCCACAGGGGATACGGCGAGAAGGGCGAGCGCGCCGCCGCCACCGAGATCACCTGCGAAGCAATGTTATTGAACGATTCCGGCGCGGTCACTTCCGGGTCGGCATAGGCCGCCGGATAAAAACGACCCGAAACGCTTTCGTTGCCCGCTGCGGCCACCAGCAAACGCCCTATCAACGCGGTTTCCAACGCCTGGTACTGAACCTTATCGGCCAGATACGACCCCAGACTCATGTTGATGATCTTCACGCTCTTGTTGGCTCCGCAGAACTTGATGCCAGCAGTGACGCTGAAGGTGGTGCCGATGCCCTGCGCATTGAGCACTTTCACTGCCAGCACCTTGCCGTTGGAAACCCCCACCGTTGAGCTGGCATTGGTGTTGGCCCGCCCGGCGATGATCCCTGCCACATGCGTGCCGTGGCCGTTGTCGTCATCCGGCTTCTTATCGTTGTTGTAAAAGTCCGGACCTGAAACCACCACGCCGGTCAAATCGGGATGTTTAGCGTCCACGCCCGTATCCAGCAGACACACCAAGGGTGCGACCAGCTTTTCGCCCCAGATCAAGTCAGCCTGAATGCGGTCCCAGGCCCACAGGTTGCCGCTGAGCAGCTCTTTGGGGAAAGAGGGGATGGCCGCCGAGCGCGTGCCCTTCTTGACAATTGTGCGCAGTCCGGCCACTTGCTCCCAGCTCATGCGTACATCCAGGCCGTTGGGCGAGTCGATCACATAGGCGCTTTGCGTTCCGCCCTGGGCCGCGCCGCCCTTGCTCTCCGGCAGACTGTAGATGTAGTTCGGCTGAGCATAAACCACCCCTGGCAGCGAGCTGACCTGGGCCGCCAAAGCCGCCACATCCGCCTGCGGGTCAGCGCTCAGCAGGGCCATATCGCCGTAGCTGGCCGCCACAGCCGCCCCCACCGACCCTGCCAAAGCCCGCGCCTGGCTGGCCGGCCCAGACGCTCCGGTTTTTCCATCCAAAACCACCACCAATTCCCCCGGCACGTAGGTGCCTTCGGGCAGCGGGGTTCCGCTCTGCGCCGCCGCGGGTTTGGCCGCGGGGAACATGCCCAAGAGGAAAACGACCATCAGTAAAGCCATGCAGCCGCGTGAAAACTTCATCTCGACCTCCGTTCTTTCACTCAAAAAGTATCATGGGGCCAACTGCACGCGGCCCAACTCTACGATTTCGCCCGTTTCCACCGTGAAAACGCGCGTTTCCCCCCCTTCGTCCACCACGGTCAACGCCTGTTCCGCGGTGGGCCCCACGACCAACACGTAGCGCCCCGCCGGAACTGCACTGAGAACAAATTCGCCTTGCTCGTTCAATTCGGCCGAAGGGTGAATGGCTGGTTCCAGCATAAAAAAGCCCGCCCCCTGGTCGTCGCCCGAGAAAGGGGCCGCAAAAATCAGCAGCGGCTCTTCTTCCCAGCGGCCAGCCGTATCCATCACCTGCCCGCGCAGAACCCCACTCTGGGCAGAGGGCTCCGCAGCCTGTGTGGGTTCGGGCGGCGTCGGCATCTGAACGGCGCAGGCCGCCAGCGCCAGGGCCAGCCCGGCGCAAACCGCGCACAGCAGCGCACTTTGAGCCTTAGTATTCCAGAATTTCGGCATACGGGATCCCATTGTAATCATCGCCCAGGGTATTGTAGCTGCCCGTGCCCACCGTGCGCTGCACCCGCGCCACCACCACCACCGGCTGGTCGCTTTCCACGATCACCCCACCGGCAAAATGGTTGGTATCTGGGTTCAAGGCCCGCGCCGCGCCCGGGTTCGAAGTGCGCCGCGCATAGGGGGCCAGCGGTCCCGGCTGAGCATCGCTCCGCGCCACCCAATGACTGCTCTCCAGCACCCCGCCGGAGCCGTAATACAGCACACGCACATCCGTGGCCGGTTGGTTCGAGACATTCATAATGGTCAGGTAGGTGCGCAGCCCCGTGCTCTTGGGGGACCATTCCACGTAGGGCAGCACCGTGCGGTACGGCTGGCCTGGCAAGGCTGACCCCGGCATGCGCAGCCCCGTATAGGCGGTCATCAGCCCGTCGTCACTGCGCACCTTGCCCAAAGCCGCAATCGGTTCGCCGTCTGAGTGGATCACCGCCGAAAGGCCTTGGCCGCGCGTCTGCGCATACACTGCTTCATCGCAGGCATCAAAGAGGTGATTGTACCTTGGCGCAATTACCACAGCCGGAGAGGTGGCCACCACATCCCCCGCGGCGGAATAATAGTCCACCCATACCGTGGCGTTGTCCGCCCCCACGTTCTGTACCATCATTTCCGCGCTCATCTTGTTATCGCCCATCTCGCACATGGCGTTGGGCATGAACACCCACGAATCCCCCCCGTTGACGCCCTCAAAGGCATACGCGCGCCGACCGCCGCCCTGAATTTCCTGGGCCACCACCACCAGCCGCGCCGGATCATCGTTACCGGCCCGAAAGGCCTGCACCACCAGGCTGCCGCGGAAGGGCAGGGTCGGCTGTTCCATCGCGCCGTTATAAGCTTCTTTTAAAGCGTCTGAGGTGTTGATCACCAGGGTGCGCTGATTGTAGAGCGGCTTGCGCGCCGTCACAAACTCACCTTGCTCTTCGGAATAAAAACGCAGCACCACTTCGATCTGCAAGCTCTCTACATTCTGAACCCCAATGCGCGTGTCATACGCCTGATTGGCCTGCACATTCGGCAGGTAAAACGTCCCCAGACCCGCATCACTGAGGGCAAAAGAGGTGTACAGAATGGGGCTGTAGGGTTCTTTGGTTTCGGTGGACACCTGTTTGTACACCGCCAGCACCGGCACCGTGGCACTGATCACCGCGCCGCCGGTGAAATTCGGGTCGCGGAGCACATTCCCCACCAGCAAGGTGCCCGATTGGTACGGTTTGATTTCGATATCGTTCAGCAGTTCCCGCCGCGCGGTGGACCCTTGCTGCAGGAAAAGCACGTTCAGCACCGGCTGGGTGTAATCCGGCGGCAGCGGGTCCGGTTGGGGGTTCGGGTTAAAATAGGCCACCACCGAAGTCCAGGTCGTTTTGCCAGCCGCGTTGGCGGGGGCTGGCCCTGGTATCACCAACACCCCCAACAATATCAACAGCACCACTACGCGCAGGGCACGTTTCATACACCATCTCCTTCCCAAACCGTCCGTGAAATGCCAACCAGCCATGTGCCGCCCCCCTTCAGCACCCTTTAACCTTATCTGCACCCCCCAAAAATGGCAATAACCCAATTGGATTATTGCCCCAAGTCTTACATTTCTGTAAAGTGACGCGTGCGCAAACTTCCTAAGGCAGCGCCGGCGCCAGCGAGGTGAACACCGCCCGGTAGGCCTGCACGCTGCGCAGCCACCCTCCCAGGGCGGCACGCCCGCCGATCACATACACGCGCGACTCATAGCCCACCACGGCCGCCCCTTCGCCCACCGCCATAGGGGCCTGCCCCAACGCCTGCCAGGTTTCTCCCCGCCAGGAGGTTTGCCACAGGGGTAAGTCCGGCGGACTGCCGCCCCCCACATACACTTGCCCCGCCAGCCCCACGGCCCCCATGCCGCCGCGCCCGGCAGGCAGCGGGCTGCGCTCTTCCCAGGCCTGCCGTTGGGGGGCATACAGCCACCGGCGCGGCGAAAGCCCCTGCTCATCCCAGCCGCCCATCACCATCACCCGCCCCTCCACCGGCAAAGCCGCCGCTCCCCGCAGCGCCTGGGGCAGTCGGCCGCCCTCCATCCAACCCTCTTGAGCGGGATCGTACACCCACACCGTATCACGCACGCGCTGACCGTCCCACCCGCCAAAGAGGTACAACCGCCCATCTAAGGCAGCCGCGGCAGCTGCACTGCGCCCTTCGGGCAGGGGAGCCGCCTGCGTCCACATATCTGCGCGCGGATCGTAGACCTGCAGCGCTGCGCTCACCTGGCCGTCTGCGCGCAGACCGCCCGCCAGGTACAGACGTTCGCCCAGCAGCACCGCCTGCACATGCTGCACCGCCTCCGGCAGGGGGGCGCGCTGTTCCCAGGTGTTCAAGGTCAAATCAAACATCAGCGTATCCGCGCTCACCCCCGCCGCGGTCTGCCCCCCCATCACGTACATGCGCCCCTCAAACACCGCCGCTGCCATGCCTGCCCGCCCCTCCGGCAAGTCGGCCAGCCGCTCCCAGCGCAGTTCATTCAAAGCGTCTCGGCCAGGGGGCGTCAGGGCCGCGCGCAGCGCGGGCAGCCCCCAAAGCAGGGCTGCCGCCAGTGTCAACACCACCGCCGCAGCTGCCGCCCACAGCCGCCCTTTTGTGCGCCGCCGCGTGGCAACCGGCGCAGCGTCGGGCTGCGCAAAGGGCTGCGCCTCCTCTTCCCGCGCCGTCATCACCAGCCCCATCTCCAGGGCCTGGCGCGTGGCTGCTGCGCGCGTCTCCACACCCAGCTTGGCGAAGATCCGCCGCATATGTACCTTCACAGTGTTGGGGCTGATGCCCAAGGCCTGAGCAATTTCCTTATTCCCCACCCCTGTGGCCACCAGGCGCAGGATCTCTCGCTCTCGTTCGCTTAACTGCGAGGCTCCATCCATAAAAGAATTCTAGCGGTTTCTCCCCATTCGGACAAGCTGCCCCCGTTTTTCCTTTAACTATTGTCCGATTCAACCACCTGCAATACACTCCAATACCCATGTAACTCAACCTCTATTTCTCATCTCCAGCCCTGCCGTCCGGCCTGGACTGTGCTGAAAAGGTGGCTTTTGGGGGGTGAAAGCGCCAGCCTCTACCGGTGCGCGCCCACTATTCCATCCACGAGGTTTCTCATGACACCCCAACCTTCCTACGCGCTCTACAGCGCCATCGCCGGATCGGGCTATCAATATGCCCAGGCCAACCCCCACGCCAGGAAATCCAAAGCCTCCGAGGCCGTACAAAGCGTCACTTTGCCTCCCAAAGTGGACCTGTGTCCCTACCTGACCCCCGTTGAAGATCAGGGAAACACCAATTCCTGCACCGCCAACGCCATCGCCGGGCCTATGAATATCTGCTCAAAAAGCACCTGAACAGGCCGCTGGATGTGAGCCGTCTTTTCATTATGTTAAAACGCTCGCTGGCGCGCCGGGGATTAAAACGAAGATTCCGGTTCCGCCATTCAATACGGCATGGACGGCGTTCAATCTTTTGGCTCCTGCACCGAAACCACCTGGCCCTTTCAGGTGAAGCGCGTGACACAAAAGCCCTCCGCTTCTTCCTACACCGAGGCGGCTCGCTTCCGCGGCCTCATTATTGAAAAACTGCCTGTGGATCTGAAGACCTGGAAGCGCTGCCTGGCCGAAGGTTACCCCATTGTGTTTGGCTGCGCCCTGTTCGAGTCTTTTGACAGCTGCTCTCAAAACGGCGGCGACAGCGGGGAAGAAGAATAACCCGCGAACGCAGTCGTTCTAACGGGAGAGGCCTCTGGTCCTCCCGTTTTTCTTTCGCCGGTACTGAACGGCCGCCGCCTTTACAGCTGCAGGGGCGTTTTGAGGTACTGTCCTTGAAAAATGGTCAACGATAGGTTATTGACATTTTTCCTAATTAACGTGAGTTCGGGATAAGAAGAGGGTCTCAAAACGGGAGTAAACTTTTGTCACCACAACAGTAGTCCAATCCCGAAGAGAGGCCCTCGATGGACAGTTTACTCGAGTTGTTCTGCGATGTCGATGATTTTTGCCA
>JARKPO010000008.1 GCA_029975215.1 Levilinea sp. | reverse complement strand
TGCTCGGCGGCGTCCTGGTGTTGGCGGGTGTCGTGCTGGTGAAACTGGGGGAGACCACACGTCGTGATGGTGAGCCGGTTTCCGCAGAGTCTTCCGCGCCGGGTCTGGAGACTGCCAGATGAAAGATCGAGGCTGGCGGAGTGCGGCCCGACTACGCCTTCAACCGTGTCGGGCCTCTTGACAAAGTCGGTGACTTGGGTGTTAACCTGTGGTTGAGACATCCGTTTAGAGTTTTGGAGGTCTTGCTTTGGACAGAATTTCTATGAATAAGGAATTGAACTAGAGGCATTTAAGACTCGTTTACGAAAGAAGAAATTTTATAATGCGCACCCCAGCAAAAATAATCACAGTTATAGCAACGCTGTTGTCGTGCCTGCTACTCCCAGTGTAGTCGTCCTATGCAGACTTTGATACAGTCAAGTCTGATAGCGTCACTTACATCTCCCCGCAATTCTCGGCTGCTTCCGACAAGCTGGACGAACAGCAGACCATGAGCTTGATGACGAATGCCATAGATGAAGCCAAGTTAGCTGATACTGACGGATTCTTGGCGCGTGCCGCACTTCTTGAAGGATCGGACGGCTTTAGTCAAATAATGCAGGGAAGTACCGCAGAGGCCAGAGTATTCTATCGGGATTTCTTTGCAGCCGTTGCCGACAACAGCCAAATCGACGCATTCATCCGGAATACGGACGGGAAATATATCCATACGGCCGTATCTTCAGATCGAGTCGAAGTAACTATCTCCGACCAGCCCACAATGCAAACCAGAGGATACGACTGCTGGCAAGCCTACGTTGCTTCATACTCGTTCTTTGCGGCCACCACAGCGATTTGCGGCGCAATTACCGCGGCTGGCACCCCCGTCGCCGGCGTTGCTTGCGCGTTGGCGTTCTGGGGGATTGGTACTCTCCCGGACTTCAACGCCGCCTGCAATTAATCGGCTGGTAGAAATGCGAGGAGGTAGAGATGTGGTGGAAGAGGTTTTTCAAGATGAGCCTTATCCTCGCGGCCTGTATGATCCCATTCTCAATACTTCTCTGGTTGCTGGGTATCGGGCAATGGGACCTGGCTACGAAGATTCCGCAGGGCATCTTCGTGTGCGTCATCTTCGGGGTCTCGTCAGCCACAGCCTTCGCCTACAAAGACAAGCGTGAGGCCGCAAAGAGATAGCAACACTATCTCCGATGGGTGACGAATCATCGATCAAAGTCTGCGGCTAGCTATCTAGGATGTTGGTATCGAGACTGCGTAGATGCCCAGAGTCAACATCCTAGATAGTCGCGTCTTGCGCGAGGTGACCCCCCAATCTGACGACGGGTGCATGCCCGACTACGAACTCAGGTCGACGAAGAACCCGACCGTCACCACCGCCGCCCAACACCTCGGCGTATAGCCAGCGCGCATCGGCGAACTCGAATTCGGGATCTGCGCGGTCCCGCACGATGGACGACGACGAATCAGAAGTACTCGGCCGAGATGTGGCAGCGTGTGCCCCGCAAGCCCCGGGCATTCAGACCGCATGTCTGCGGTCCGGCATGGTGCCGGTCTTCTCGGTATGAGAGCGGAGATATTGCGCCGCTGGTCTCGTCTAGATCGGGATGACCAAGGAGCCATCGCCGAACGAGATGGGCTGAGTAAGCTCATGATGATCGACATATGCCCGCCAGCACTGCATCTGGTAAGGCAGCCGCAATTCTGACATCCGGGCCGCACTGTCGAGGATCTGGTTCAGTTCGCCCATCAGCTGACGGCGTTCGGTGTCGGTCAGGCCGCTGACGACGCGCTGCTCGGAGACCATCTCGA
>JARKPO010000081.1 GCA_029975215.1 Levilinea sp. | reverse complement strand
TAGGTGAAAACCGCCGTGCCCCTACGGGTTATGGTGGGGGGATCGTTCGCGATGACATGCCAGGGCGGGGGGCTGCCCGCTGCGTCCGATCAAACGGGGCGTCTTCCCGTCCTTCCTTGGCGCCCTTCGCGCCTTGGCGGTCAATGTCCCGCCCCTACCCGGCTTCGCCCTTTAAAATACGCAGAAGCGCCTGTGCTGCCTGTTCGGGGCCGCTGCGCTCCATCCCCGCAATTCCCAACTGCGTGCGCATCTGCCCCACAAACATACCCTGGGCAAAAAAGGCCTCAAAAAAAGTTTTGGCCAGCGCGTCATACGCTTCTGGATATTGCTGCGGGCCAAACACATTGGCAAAATACGAACGCACCAGCCCCGTGGTGGTAGTCGTGCCCTTGCTCATCACCGCCCCTTCTCGAAACACCGCCAGGGCCTGTTCAGGGCTTTCAAACCGCTCCACAGCGGTGTGCTGCGCATCCACCGCCTCGTAATTGTTGGCATACAGCACCATATCCACCCCAAAGCCGCGCATGATGGTCTCGTAGGTGGTCACCGGCAGCACCGCGCGCGCGTTCACCTCCGCCGGGCTCATAATGATAGTGCGGTCAATTTGACCAAAGGCGTAGCCGGGTTTCAAATCGTCCAGGCGCACAAAAGCCCCTGTCTCGGTTCCGTAGCCCAATACCCGCCCTTGCCCATCCATCCCCAAAGAGCCCATATCGTCGGCGATGATGGTGATATCCTCCAGGTCGTCGCTGCCCAGAGTACGCAGGGCCTCCAGCATTTCGGATTTGCCCGCGCCTGTGTCCCCCAGGGTTAGCACCGTAAAACGCCCATGTCCGCGCACCGCCAGGTTGATCAGCGCGCCGTGGAAAGGCATTTTGCCCAGCTTGATCATCTTGATATTGTGCAGGGTCAGGATCATCTTTTTCAGATAGCCAAAGTAGCCATATTTGGGGCTGTCGGGGATGGCCGCCACAAGCAAATCATGCGCCTGATCGTCATAAAAGATGGTCTGACCTGTCCCCAGGTTGGGAAAATCATCTTCAGGGACACCGAATAAAAACACCGCGTCTGGCTTTTGATGCAGGGCTTCGTCGCCGGCCAACTCGAACAGATTCGACAGGGTAAAGCCCAACTCGAAATAGCGCAGCGAGAAATACACCATGACCAATAATGGTCCCACCCTGGCCGGATAACACAGCCAATCGTTTTTGTTCAGGGTCAGGGCTTCTAACGGGTTGCGCGCCACCCGTTCAAAAACCCCGGAGCGCTTGTTCATGGGTGGATTGAAGATCAACGGCGGGTAAATCAGCACCTGACGGATCACGGGGATGGCGTTCAGGCGCGCCGCGTACAGCGCGGGGTAATGGATGTCCTTGGGCAGGGCAATCGTGGCAATTTCAGCTCCGGCGCTGACCTGACGGTAAATATTGGGGTGGTTGCCGGTGATGTTCTCCTGCGTCTCGCGGTAGGTGCTGCGCACCAGATGGGTTAGCGTTTCCACGGTGCTGTTAAAGGTGCGGTAAGGGCGCTGGTCAAAGCGGTCGCCGGCTGAGTCGCAGATCACCAGCCGCTGCATCCCACGCCAGGAGTTGTAGAGATGTTCCACAAAATCATTAAAAAGCATCGGATCGCGGAAGAAGGTTTCGGCGCCCTCCACCACCTTGGGCACCAGTCCGCCCGGAAGCTTGACCAGGAATTTCAGCGTGCGCACCAGCAGCAGCAGATCGGCACTGCGCACCGGCGTTTGCGGGAAAATTCCCAGCAGAGGGGAATTCCGCCGCTCCAGCTCTGTCACGGTGCGTTTGAGAAAATCCAGGAAGAGCGGGCTGCTCAGCAGGCTTTCCGGGGTATCGCAAATCCTGTCGCGGATGCGCAAGACGACCTTACCGTCAATGATCTGGTGGGTTCCAATTTCCATCTCTGGCCTCCGGGTATAAATTCGTTCCATTTTAGCCGATTTTGTGTGTTTTGGAACAAATTGCTGGGAACATGGTTGGCAGCGGGGCCGTCGTCCGGGTTGGGGCACGGCTGTCCCGTCGCGGATTTTGGGTTGGAACGTTGCTGCCGCGCCCTATTTGCCCCGGGGGAGACGGGTACGCGGCCTGGGTTGGGGCACGGCGAGACCGTTACGAGATGTGATTTGGGTGAAAACCGCCGTGCCCCTACGGGTTATGGTTGGGGGATCGTTCGCGAGCACGGCTGTCCCGTCGCAGGTTTTGGGTTGGAACGCCGCTGCCGTGCCCTAGGGCGGGGGAAACGGGCACGGCGAGACCGTTGCAGGATGTGATTTAGGTGAAAACCGCCGTGCCCCTACGGGTTATGGTGGGGGGATCGTTCGCGATGACATGCCAGGGCGGGGGGCTGCCCGCTGCGTCCGATCAAACGGGGCGTCTTCCCGTCCTTCCTTGGCGCCCT
>JARKPO010000051.1 GCA_029975215.1 Levilinea sp. | reverse complement strand
AATTCCACCATAAATTCCTGATTGTTGATAAACTTGTCCATGAAACCTCGTCGTTGATAAGTATGGTCGTGGAAAACCAAGTTTATCTCCTTCGAGGTTTCTCTGCTTATTCACTTGTCCGATCTTTTGTCCGATCTTCAGGGGAATTCTCATTTTTTGTTAATTTTATCTATGAGAATTTAGACAAAGCCGCCTCATTCAGAGTCATTTGCCCTTTCTGTGCGCGCTTGCCCCGCGGCGAAGTCTGGTATACTGATTTCACCCTCTCGAAAGCGAGTCCCTCAACCGATGGAACCCTGCTCCACCCCGCTCCCATTTCCCAAAACCTACTGGGTCCTGCCGGGTAAGCTGCTGGCCGGGCCTCACCCCGGCAGTCCCGATCCCGCGGTGACGGATCAGCAGCTGCACGCTCTGCTGGACTGCGGCGTGCGCAGCATCCTCAATTTGCAGGAAGCTGCCGAGATGGATCAGGCCGACCCGCCCTACGCCCCCTACTGGCTGCGCCTGCAGGAACTGACCGACATGCGCGGGCTGGCCTTTCGCTGGCAGCGCCACCCCATCCCCGATTACACCGCCCCCACCCCCCAAGACATGCGCCGCATCCTGGACGCGCTGGATCAGGCTCTGGCTGAAGACGGCGCGGTGTACCTGCACTGCTGGGGCGGGGTGGGCCGCACAGGCACGGTGGTCGGCTGTTATTTGGCCCGTCACGGCCTGGCGGTGGGTGAGCAGGCCCTGGAGCGTCTCAACCAGCTCCGTCAGGTCATCCCTAACGCGCGCAGCGCCCCTGAAAGCGAGGCGCAGGTCACCCTGGTGCGCTCCTGGCAAATCGGGTCTTAACCATGCCGCTGGCTGCCGCTGCCCTTGAGGTCATTCAGCATCTCTCCGCTGCCATCGGCGGGCGCGGAAGCTGCACGCCCCAAGAG
This sequence comes from Levilinea sp., assembly GCA_029975215.1. GTDB lineage: Bacteria > Chloroflexota > Anaerolineae > Anaerolineales > Anaerolineaceae > Levilinea. Next base: position 7,189 of record JARKPO010000051.1, on the reverse strand, counting down.
CGGGCCGCCGCCGAATATACCGCCGTGCGCATGCAGAACCTGGGCCTCCGGGATGTGCGCCTGGAGCCTCTCCAAACCACCCCCCACACCTACACCCCTTTTCTGGCCGCCTTTGGCGCGGGCATTTTGGGCTTCGCCCTGACCGCGCTCTTCCCCCACCCGGCCGCCGCCCTCAGCGGTGCCGCGCTGACTCTGGCAGGCGGACTAGGCATGTTGGCGGAGCTGGACCTGCGCCCCAACTGGCTGCGCGCCCTGCTGCCCACCGCCTCCAGCCAAAACGCCGTGGGGATGCTGCCGGCTGCCGCCCAGCCCCCTGCGCGCCGCGCGGTGATCTGTGCACATGTAGATACCCACCGCACACCCATTTTTTACTCCTCCCTGGCCTGGTACCACTGGTTCAGCCGCCTGGTCAGCGCTGCCGCGGCCAGCCTCTTCCTCAACGCCTTGCTGTGCCTGCTCAGCGGCCTGCCAGGCGCCGCCTGGCTGCTGTGGCCAGCCGGGGCCTTGGCCGCGCTGCAATTGGCCGCCGCGGGACTGTGCGCCCAGGCTCTGTTCACCCCCTTTTCCCCGGGAGCCAACGACAATGCCAGCGGGGTGGGTGTGGCTTTGGCCCTGGCAGAACACCTCAGCCGCCAGCCCCTGGAGCATACCGAATTGTGGTGGGCCTTCACCGGCTGTGAAGAGGTGGGGGCGCGCGGCTTTCAGGCTTTTTTGGACGCCCATGCCCATAGCTTTGGCCCCGAAACCCTCTACCTGATCCTGGATGAGGTCGGCCAGGGACGGGTGGAATATTTGCAGCGCGACGGCCTGGTGAAGAAGTACCCCACCCACCCGCGCGCGCTGGCCCTGGCCCAGGCGGCTGCCGCCGCCCTGCCCGAGCTTGGGGCCGCCCCCCAGGTGGGGCTGGCCTACACCGACGCCCTGGCCGCCACCCAGCGCGGGGCCGTGGCCCTCAGCTTGAACACCTACCAGCCCCCCATGCAGGACGACGACCTGCATTGGCATCAAATGAGCGATCAGATTCAGCACATTGACCCCGCCGCCCTGGAGCGCTGCGCGCAGTTCGCCCTGCGCGTGCTGCACATCTGGGATCAGGCGCCCCCCCTACCCCCCCATAAAGGAGACCCCCCATGAGCACAGATACTTTTCAGGCCATGGCCCAAAGTGTGATAGACGGCGAAAAAGAAGAGGCTGCCCATCTGGCGCGGCAGGCCGTTGCCGACGGGATCGATCCGCTGGTGGCCATTGACCAGGGCTTTGTTGCTGGAATGCGCTACGTCGGCGAGCAGTACACCCTGGGCGAGATGTTCTTGCCCGATCTGGTGCTGGCCGCCGAGGCCATGAAAGCCGCCATCGCCGAACTGGAGCCGGAAATGTCCCGCCGCGGAACCGCCCGCCAGGTGCTGGGCACGGTGGTCATCGGCACGGTGGAGGGCGACATCCACGACATCGGCAAGACCCTGGTCGGCACCCTGCTTTCGGCCAACGGTTTCAAAGTGTACGATCTGGGGGTGAATGTGCCCCTGCAAACCTTCCTGGATAAGGCCCTGGAGGTGAACGCCGACATCATCGGCCTGAGCACCTTGCTGACCACCACCATGATCAACCAGCGCAAGTTCGTCCAGGCGTTGGAAGCCGCCGGGGTGCGCAGCCGCTTTAAGGTGCTGGTGGGCGGCGCGCCGGTGACGCGCAGCTGGGCCGCGGAAATCGGCGCGGACGGCTACAGCGAAGACGCCGCTGGTGCTGTGCAGACCGCTGTGCAGCTGATGCAAGGAGGGTGAACCGTGGCCGGAGACATCCTTTCCATATCTCAGCCGCGCTTTCGCGTGCAGCCCCTGTCCGATGCAGACGTCCAGCGCATTCATGAGGCCACCCTGCACGTGATTGAACATGTGGGTGTACGCTTCCCCTCGCCGCGCGCCCTGGATTTATGGCAGTCGCACGGCGCGCAGGTGGACCCCAGCACCAGCACGGTGCGCGCCCCCTCCGCGCTGATTGAAAAAGCCCTGCGCAGCGCCCCGCCCACCTTCACCCTGGCCGCCCGCGATCCCCAGCAGGACCTGCCCCTGGACGGCGATCACGTCTTCGTGGGCACCGACGGCTGCGGGGTTGAAGTGTTGGATATCGAAAGCGGCCAGCGCCGCCGTTCGTGCCTGCAGGATGTGGCCGATATCGCCCGCACGGCCGACGCGCTGGAAGAAATTGGCTTCCATTGGGTTCCCGTTTCGGCCCAGGACCGCCCCGCGCACACGCGCAGCCTGCACGAGCTGTGCGCCATTTGGGGCAATTCCAGCAAGCACGTGCAGACCGAAAGCATCGTCACCGCGCGCGAAGCACATGCCGCCGTGCGCCTGGCCGAAATGGTGGCGGGCGGCCCCCAAGCCCTGCGCCAGCGCCCCATTCTGTCCATCATGCAGTGCACTGCCTCACCCCTGGCCCAGGACGGCGGCAGCCTGGAGGCGGCCCTGGTGGCCGCCGAAGCCGGACTGCCGGTGGGCTTCATGACCATGGCTTCCGCAGGCTCCACCGCCCCCGCCACGCCGGCGGGCACGCTGGTGGTGGGCAACGCCGAGGTGATCAGCGCCCTGGCCCTCATCCAGTTGGCCTTCCCCGGCGCGCCCGTGTTTTATGCCGCCGCCCAAACCGCCATGGACATGCGCACCGGCGGGTACACCGGCGGCGGCCCCGAGGACTTCCTCTTCGGCGCGGCCAGCAACCAGCTGGCGGATTTTTATCACGTCCCGCTCTCGATGGGCTCCTTTGCCACCGGTGCTAAGCTCCCCGATTGGCAGGCGGGCGTGGAAAACAGCCTGTCCACCTTCATGGCCTGCGCCTCCATGGCCGATATGCTCCTGGGGGTCGGCCTGCTGCACGGCAGCCGCATCTGGTCTTTTGAGCAAATGCTGCTGGACTGCGAGATCTTTGCCATCATCCGCCGCGTACTGCAGGGCATCCGCGTGGATGAGGACAGCCTGGCCCTGGAGACCATCGCCGCCGTCGGCCCCAGCGGTCACTACCTGGCCCAAAAGCACACCCGCCAGAACATGCGCAGTTTGTGGATGAACCGCTTCTTCGACCGCCGCCCCTACGACACCTGGGAAGCACTGCGCGACGGCCCGCCTGATTTTGCCCGTGCCAAAGCCCGCCAGATCCTGGCCTCCCACCAGCCCCAGGGGTTGGACGAGCGTCTGAGCGCGGAACTGGGCGCCTTCCTCAGCCGTCTGGACGCGGAGCAGCCCGCATGAGCCGCCCCACTTTTGAATTGATCGGCGCGGAGCAAGTGGCGCGCATTTTGGATGAGGCCTTTGCCCTGCTGGCCCACACCGGCGTACGCGTCTCCCTGCCCGAGGCGCGCGCCCTGCTGGCCAGCGGCGGGGCCGCCGTGGACGAAAACGCCGAGGTGGTGCGCCTGCCGGAGGATCTCATCCGCGCCAGCCTGCAAAGCGCCCCGCACAGTTTCACCCTTTACAATTTGCTGGGAGAAGCGCGCCTGACCTATGGCGACGACCAGGTGCATTTTGACCCCGGTTCGGCAGCGGTCAACGTGCTGGACGCCGACAGCGGCCGCCAACGCCCCGCCCAAAGCGCCGACCTGCTGCGCATCATCCAGGTGACCGAAGGTCTGCCGCAGTTTGCCGCCCAATCCACGGCGGTGGTGTGCGCCGACATCCCCGTACCCATCGGCGACCTGTACCGCCTGTACCTGGTGCTGCTGCACTCGGCCAAGCCGGTGATCACCGGGGCCTTCACGGCGGCAGGCGGCCAGCGTATGCTGCGCTTTTTGGAGGGCGTGTGCGGCGGCGCCCAAGCCCTGCGCGAGCGGCCGGTGGCCGTCTTTGACGTGTGCCCCACCCCGCCGCTGGTTTACAGCGCCTTCGCCGCTCAAAGCCTGATCGATCTGGCGCGGGCGGGCGTCCCCGCCGAGATCGTTTCTATGCCCCTGGCAGGCAGCGCCGGACCGGTCACTTTGCTGGGCAGCGTGGTGCAGCATGCCGCCGAATGTCTGGCGGGCATCACCCTGCACCAATGCGCGGCCCCCGGTGCGCCCATTGTGTGGGGCGGTGCCCCGGCCATTTTTGACATGCGCCACGGCACCACCCCCATGGGCGCGGTGGAAACCGCCATGATGGACGCAGCCTACACCCAGGTGGGGCGTTCGCTGGGCCTGCCCACCCACACCTATCTGGCCGCCAGCGATGCCAAACTGGTAGACGCCCAGGCAGGCCTGGAAAGCGGCATCAGCGCCGTCCTGGCCGCCCTGGCCGGGGTCAGCATGGTCTCCGGCGCGGGCATGCTGGATTTCCTCAACTGCCATTCCGCCGAAAAGCTGGTGGTGGACGCAGAAGCCGTGCGCATGGCCCTGCGCCTGCGAGAAGGTATGCACGAACTGACCCCCACCCTCGGCCTGGAGTTCTTCACCGGAATTGACTTCCGCGCCGATTTCCTCAAGCAAAAAGCCACCCGGCAGCTCTTCCGCGCTGAGCAAAGCCTGCCCTCCGCGGTGATTGACCGCGGCTCGGTGCGCGCCTGGGAAGAAGCCGGCCGCCTGGACACCTGGGCGCGGGCGCGCCTGCGCGTAGAGGAGCTGGTGGCTGCCTACACCCCGCCCGAACTGCCCCCCGCCCAGGCTCAGGAGCTGCGCGAACGCATGGCCGCGGAACAGAAAGCATTCAGCGCCTGACCCGATCCATAAAAAAGCCCCTCCCCGCTGATGCGAACTTTCTCGCCGCTGGGAGGGACTTGTGATTGTAACCAGGGGACTTAGAGAATTTGCCCGGGCAGGGCTCCGGTGTGCTGGCCGTCTTTCACCACCACCTGCCCATTCACCACCACCCAGCGGATGCCCTGGGGGTACTGGTGGGGCTGCTGGAAGGTGCTGCGGTCGATCACCGCCTGGGCGTCAAACACCACCACATCCGCATAACAGCCGGGACGCAGATAGCCGCGCTGGGTCAGCCCCAGTTTGCTGGCCGGCAGGCTGGTCATCTTGCGCACGGCCTCTTCCATTGAAAACAGCTCCTGCTGCCGGGCATAATAACCCAAAACGCGCGGGAAAGACCCGTAATTGCGCGGATGGGGCTTGCCCGCCGAGAAAGGCCCCTCGGCCGCCCGCCCCGAAGCGTCCGTGCCGATCATCACCCAGGGCTGCTGCAAGCCCAATGCCACGTTTTCTTCCTTCATGGTGAACATGATCATATCCGCCACGCAGCGCGTTTCAATGAGGATGTCGAAGACCGCCTCCCAGGGGTGAACCCCGCGCTCTGCGGCAATCTCGCCCAGATGGCGGCCTTCCAGGCGCGGGTTGGAGGGACAGTCCGAAATGAAAATGCGGTCCCAGCCGACGCCGTTGGCGTTGACCTCATCGTGCAGGTCGGTGCGCAGTTGAGCGCGCAGGGCCGCGTCCTGCAGGCGCGCCACCATCGCGTCGCGCCCGCCCACATGGACCCAATCGGGGATCAGCGAGCTGAGGCTGGTGTTGGAAGCGGGATAGGGGTACATATCCGCGTTGACGTTCAGGCCCTCATCCCGCGCTTTCTGGATTTTTTCAATCACCTGCACCATTTTGTCCCAGTTGCGCACCCCGGAGGCCTTCAAATGGCTGACTTCCACCGAAATGCCCGCCTCGCGCCCCACCTGAATGGCTTCGTCCACCGCTTCTAAAAGCGTGTTGCCCTCGCCGCGCACGTGGCTGGTGTAAATCCCGCCCATCTCGGCGGCGGTGCGTGCCAGGGCAACGATCTCATCCGTTTTGGCGTACACATTGGGGGTGTAAATCAGGCCGGTGGAAAGGCCTCTGGCCCCCGCCTGCATGGCCGCGCGCACCTCGTCCTGCATGGCGGCCAACTGTTCGGGCGTGGGCGCGGCGTCGGTCATACCCATCACCTTTTCGCGCACGGTGCCGTGCCCCACCAGGGCCACCACGTTGAGGGCGGTTCCCTGCCGGCGCAGCGTATCTAAAAATTCGCCAAAGGTCTCCCAGTTCACCTCCTGACCGGCGCGGCTGTCTTTTTCCTGATTGATCTCCGCCGCCATGGCCGGGCTAAGGGGGGCCATGCTGGAACCGCAGTTGCCCACCACTTCCAGGGTAATGCCCTGCTGCACCTTGCTGTCCGCGGTGGGCAGAAAAGGCAGCATAAAATCGCCGTGAGAGTGCATATCAATGAACCCGGGGGCCACCATTAAACCGCTGGCGTCCACCACCTGGGCCGCCTCGGCCTGCGAAAGGTCGCCCACCGCCGCGATCTGACTGCCGCACACGCCCACATCTGCGCGGAAGGCCGCCGCCCCGCTGCCGTCAATTACCAAACCATTTCGAAAAATCAAATCGTACATGCCTGCGTCCTTATCGCCAGACCCGCCCAATGCGGCGGGAGAATAAAGCCCCTGGTTCCGTCATTTTAGCATGAAGCCCCGCCCAAAACCGCATCCGCGCCGGGATTTTTTCAGGTACCATCCGAACCCCAACAAAAAAGCCGCCCTACCATCGGGCGGCGGTTTTGACATGCCGGGCTGCTCTGGCTTATGCGCCGCTGGTTAGGCGGGTTTCATAATCGCGGATGGTACGGCGCTGCTGGTAGATGATGTCCTTGACCACGTCGCCAATGGAGATGACCCCCACCACCTGCTCACCTTCTACCACCGGCAGATGGCGCACGTGCTGGGCGGTCATCAGCTCCATGCTCTCCTGCACAGTCTGGTCGGGGTGAATGGTGTGCAGCTGGGTGGTCATGATCTCCCGTGCCAGGGTCTCGCGGGAAGCCTTATTGAACAAAATCACCTTGCGGGCGTAGTCGCGCTCGGAAAGGATGCCCACCAGACGGCCGGAATCCATCACCAGCAGCGCGCCCACATCCTTATCAGCCATCAGCCGCAAAGCGTCGTACACAGTGGTGTCCGGGGTGATGGTCCACAGGTCATCGCCCTTCACTTGTAAGATATGGCGGACAGTGTTCATGACTTTTGCCTCCTGGTAATGTGATCTATTTTCCTCAACATTGACAACTTCATTGTAGTACTTCCAGGGGCAAAATTCAAACCAGGCACCGGTTTGTGTCTGTCCCAAAGTCGGTTGGTGATTTAGCATGCAAACAGCAGACGGTTTTGGGGAATATTCGGCAAAGGAACCTAATGGATCCTGACCCCCGCAGCCATCAATCCGCTGGCCATTCCTGGCCAATTCTTGTACCCT
>JARKPO010000040.1 GCA_029975215.1 Levilinea sp. | reverse complement strand
TTCCATGATTTCGGAGGGTAGTGTAAAATCATCTTGGTAGGTCATGCTGTTCTCCTTTTTAGGTTTGGCGACCATAAGGATAACTTGACCTACCACTTTTTGTTAAGGTTCACGAAATTACAGAAAAAAGTTTACACTATTCCAGTAAAAAGGAATAAAACGATATTTAGAAAGGCTTCTGATGAGTAACGTGGATGACGAATTAATCCATAGGGACCTTTCGTTGCTAAGATGAACTCTTGAGGTGGAGTTGTGTACAGAGGTGTGTAATTGGGATTGAATACCATTGCGAAAAAACCAAAAATAGTGTTGAAGACAAACAGAACACTTCCAACCACATTTACCCAAAGCGGAAAATTCACTTTGATCCACACCAGGTATTGATTTATTGATGATGACAGTGAGTCGATGATAAGAAGAATTATTGTGAGGATATTGACCACAAAGACAAACAGCACGCCAACTTTTGAGGGAATTGTTCCTGGCGGTTTTGATAGGGTGGACATGTGGGAGCGGGTTATCTTTGGTGAGTGCCTAAGAAACGCATTTTTTATTAGGAACCTGTTGATACTATAAAGCACAATAAGCGTAGCCCATGTTATAGCAATGATCAACAACTCGTTTTGACTATTCATTGGACTGCCTTTTCGGAAAGCGCCTAACGGCTTGTGTTCCTGAGTGTTGGCGGGCGTGGATAATGCTTGGGAGTAGGTTTTATTTCGATTTCTGTAATCACCCTTAACAAATATCATACCTCGCGACATCATTTATCCAAAGAACTAGAATCCATCCAACACAAAAATTACTCTCCATCTCTGCAAGGCGGCTCGCCATCCCAGATCCACCCTCATTCACTCCCCATCTCCAAGATTTTTAGCAGCACCCCTTCCAAATTCTCCATCACCTCATGATTCCAAAAGCGCAGCACCCGGTAGCCTTTCGCCTCCAGATACGCCGTGCGCTCAGCGTCATATGCCTGTTGGTACAGGTGCTGGCTGCCGTCCACCTCGATGATCAATTTCTGGCGCGGGGCGCAGAAATCTACAATATACGGCCCAATGGCGTGCTGGCGGCGAAAATGGAAATCGTTCAGGCGGTGGGCACGCAGCACCTGCCACAATCGAGCTTCTGCCTCCGTCAGGTGATGGCGGAGCTGGGCGGCGTATTGGAGGGTTGAGATACGCGTGCGCCGATGAGCCATTGGCCCCCTCCTGCCTCCCCCATTTTGAAACCCAAAATGGGGGAGAGAATATCAGGATATTTGTATCTATCCCTCTTTCACGACCCTGTGGCTACTGGATCGTGATTTTGACCAGCGCAGCGCGCACCATGCGGCGTGCGCTGTAGGTGGCGGTCTCTTCCTCAAAACCCTCACAGGTCATCAAAGTGAGCCAGCTGGAAGATTTCGACTCAAATGCCAGGTCAATCTGATCCGGCTTGACGCGCAGATTCTCTGTCACTACATAGCTATAAAGCTGGTTGGCCATCCGCACTTCAATTTTGTCGCCGTACCGCAGGCTGTTCAGCTGGGCAAAGACCCCCGGCGTGTTATCCGCATTCCAGACATGCCCGGTCAGCACCGAGTTGCCAGGCCAGGTGGGGAAGGATGAGTTTTCCAGCCATCCGGCATTGCTCCCCAACCAGGATACATCCCATTCGCTGCTAACAAAAGGCACGCCCAGGATGGGCATTTTCAACCCCAGCTTTGGAACTTGCAGGGTCAGTTCCGTCGCAGCGTAGGCCTTATCCTTGGGTTGACGGGGAAGTTCCGCCATGATCCCAGGCATGAAGCCCGTATCGGGCAGTTTTTCGGGGTTGTCCTTGGCCGCCGTCACGCGGAAGTCCACCACGGTATCGAGACCGCCGTTGATTTTATTCCCATACGAATCCTGGATGGAGGTGGTTCCGCAGACCAACAGCCGGTAAACGCCAACTGGCAGCGCTGATGACAGGTTGAGCACGGCCTTGAAGGGGCCAGCCCCGGAATCATTGCTGTACACAGCGCTGGTAATGCTGCGCTGTGTATCGTCGCCCTGCAGCCCGCCAGAGCAGGAGAGCGTTTCCATGCTTTGATTGGGCCCCTGTGCTACCAGGAGATAGTTAATGGGGTTATCAGCGGCATTGACAGAACCGTCATGAATAACATCTTTGTCAAAAGCGACCCTCAATTGGGTTGGGCCTTTGCTCAGCGCTGCGCCGTCCTTCGGTTCGGTATCCATGACCAGCGGCGGCGGGGGCAGGGTATTCGTGATGGTGGGGATGGGCGTCGCCGTAGCGGTGGCGGTACTGGTGGCCGTTGGGGACGGGGTCAGGGTAAATGTGGCTGTATTCGTAGGGGATGGGGTCTCTGTGGCAGTGCTGGTGGCCGTCAGAGATGGGGTCAGGGTAAATGTGGCTGTATCCGTAGGGGGCGGAGCCTCCGTGGCGGTGTTTGTCACCGTCGAGGGTGGGGTGAAGGTGAAAGTTTCTGTATTCGTAAGGGTCAAGGTAGCAGCGGCGGTTGGCATGGATGTACTGGTACGGGTTAATGTGGGGGTGGGCGTGGCGCAATCGGCCGTATCGCTGGTCACCTGCACGCCGTTGTTGTCGCGGATCACAACCATGATCTGGCCGTACAGTCCGCTAATCGACAGCTGGGTTGCGTCTCCTAAGGTTCCAGCAGCGGTAAGACTAAACGGGCCAGAGGTCAGGTAAACACCGTTCTGATAAAGTTCCCAGGTGTAACTGACCGTCATGGCCCCGCCCGTGTTGGAGATGTTGAACACAGAATATCCGGCGCCGTCGCAGCTGCCGCTGAGCACGATGTTTGGCGGGGTTGCCTGAGCTAGAACAGGAGAAGGCCATAAAAGGCTGATGAGCAGCGCCAAAAGCACGCATAAAAGCACAGTTTTCTGTTTTGGTAAATATTTAGTCATCATAGACATTCCGTTTAGCATAGTCATCCAGAAAGAACCGTTGGCGGCTCATCCACAATTGAATCACCATCTTTTCCAAACCCTGCGGCTTCTTCATTCTACCCGTAAAACCGTAAATCGAGTTGCAATAATGGGGAGGGCAAAACACAAAAACCGCCCCAATCTCTGGAAGGCGGTTCTCAATCCCAGCGGCCTATATCGGTGTTGGCACAGCTGCTGGCTGCTGCAATCTAGCTTCTACCTCCCCCATTTTGAAACCCAAAATGGGGGAGAGATCATTCCATTGCACAAGAGATTCTTACTCTTAGTGGTCAGCACTCCCTTCCCAAATTTCGCAGAAATTAGGGGAAGGCAGGGAGGGGTAATTCAGAGTTATCCTCCACAACATCAGCCGACAGGTGATACGCCACGCAACAAAAAAAGCACCCTCCATTACTGGAAGGTGCTTCATCATTTAAGGTTTATCCCTACCGGGCCATCATCGGCCGGAACTTATCCTCTTCGAGGACTTCCCTCTGCGAGGGCTTTACCCACATCGTCCCCCCTGTGGGGATACACCAGCATTTCCTATGCCTGCATCACCGGTCGGAACTTACACCCACACCGTCCCCCCTGTGGGGATACACCAGCATTTCCTATGCCTGCATCACCGGCCGGAATTTATACCCGTATATACGACTCGGTCCGCAGCGGAGAGGTTAAGGTTGTGGTTTAGCAACTATTTTAACCGATGATGGGTGAGTTAATTATTGAATGCCAGTTTTTCCTCACCAATTCTTAAATTGGTTCTTGATCAAGTAATACAATTGTATTACAATAAATTCTATCTTGATTAAGGAGCTTAAAAATGCCCAAGAAAAACTCACCCACCAAACCAGTACGTTCTTTTCGACTAAGTTATGAGTGTGTTCGCCAGTTGAAAGACCTGGCTGGTACTATGGGGCGTAGTGAAGGTGATGTCGTAGAGGTTTCTATCGACCGGATGTACCGGGAAGAACTGAGATTTGGAAATTTAATGATTGGCGAAGGTGGGAAGCCAGAAGACAACTACAAAACTGGAATTCAGAAGGAGTAAAGATGATCGCCGGATTCTTTCACTTTATTTGGAAAATCGCCTGGAATACGATAATAATTCTTGTCTGCGCCAGCTTGATTTTTATTGGATACAAAGCGAACCAGCCTATGACAGGTACTGGAGCACCGGACGGTATAACTTATGTTGAGTTCATCCAGGATCGCCTGGATGCAGCTAAAACCATCAAACCCTCGCAATGTGGGTGGGGAATGATACTGTCCCTGGCAACTCTTGGACCAATTTATAGTGTGGTTTATACGGACGTGGCGATTCATCCAGGCGGTTTTCTGGATAAAGTCACAGCGCCAGATCCTGATATTCCTACAGGGGTGGCAGGAGCAACGTGGTATGAAATTCCAGGCATCTGGTGGGATGTGATGGAACGGTTATCCTGGACGATGTTGGCGAAACAAACCTCGTTTGGTTGCCAGTTCCGGCCAGTAGCAAATAATGAGTAACAACCCCTTGTAATTTGAACTTATATATAGGATAATAGATATAAAGCGTCTATTATCCTATATGAAATCAGAAAACCTTTCCTCACTTGAATCTTTTCCATACTTTACCATTGAAGCGGTAAAACAGCTTCTTGGCGATGAATCCGTTGCAGCCGGCACGATTCAAACCGCGCTGTACCGCTGGATGAAAGCCGGACAAATCATTCAGTTAAAAAAAGGTGTTTACATGACACGCCGCTTTTTCGAACAGCATCGCGCCGACGCTGATTTTGCACCCATGGTCAGTACGATTTTGATCCCCCAGTCCTATATATCGCTGGAATATATTTTACAGCGCAACGCCCTTCTCACCGAAATAACATATCCGGTTACTGCGGTCACGCTCAAACAGACCCGTGTTTTCGAAAACAAACTGGGAACTTTTACTTACCGCAATATCAAAGCCGATGTCTATCAGGGTTTTATATTTTCCGAATACATGGGCATTCCAACAGCCCAGGCAACGGTGGCGAAGGCACTTTTTGATTTTCTCTATTTACGCCCATGGAAGGGCAGCAAGCGGTTAGCCGGCTATGATCTTGTAGAAGATCTGCGTCTTAACCTTGAAGACTTCTCGAAAAGTGACCAGGTTGAATTTTCAACCTTCGTGGAGATCAGCAAAAGTAAAAAGATGGACCAGATTCTAAAAAACCTGAGGAAAACCGTATGGCGACATTAATCCAGTTGATGCAAAACGTCCTGTCACAAAAAGACCCTTTGCTGCCCAATGAAACCAAACGCGTGATCCTCAAGGAATTTCTACAGGCGTATACCCTCGATTTTCTCTACAATCACCCGCTATACCGCAAGCTCAATTTTTATGGCGGTACCTGTTTGCATGTGATCTTCGGGCTTAACCGGCTTTCTGAAGATATCGACCTGGATAACAGCAATGGGATTGATTTGAGTAAACTCGAAAACGACCTGCTGACATTCTACCGTTCCAACATCGGGTATGCCGATGTGACCGCCAAAACGCAGATTGGGGAGTGGGGCGTCCGGCGCACTACCTTGAAGTTCCCCATTCTCTATGCTTTAGGATTGACCTCGCATGTCAACGAACCACTGCATCTAAAAGTGGAGGTCAGCCAGCACAGGCAAATCTCTATTGTGCGCCAGACGCCGGTGTTGCTTTTTGGCCGGAGTTTTGTGGCTGCGCATTTTACACTGGAAACGATGATGGCCGGGAAGATGTTGGCCTGCCTGGAGCGCAATTTTCAGAAGGGCGAAGGAGCTGCGATCAAAGGCCGCGATTTTTATGATTTATTGTGGTTCATGCAGCAAAAGATCATACCACTGGAGGAAAAGCTGGCCAAAGACGGTCGCCAGTCCTATACGGTTCAATTCGCAATGGAATTATTGGGCGAAAAGATTGCTGAAATGAAGCTCTCAGACCTGGCAGAGGATTTGCTGCCTTTGTTCGAACAGCGGTCTTTCATCGAAGCCTGGCTGGAAGGGTTTAAGGAGAATTTTAGGGAATATGAGAAGAATTATCGATAACAAAAATGCCCGGTCTGTTGTCTGTATGTACAAAACTGCGGAAAGATGATTTACCACTAAGATATTTTCGGTTGATAGATAGAAAAAGGCCACGATCCACTTCCATGCTATTCAGACTTGGGCAATATCCTACTCTGATAAGCCGGCTTTTCCCAAGTTTTCAACGAGAAGTTCACGATAACCATCGAGCAGACCAAAACTCATCATGATCGGGTTGATGAAATTTTCAGCCATAAAAAAATTACCGAAATTCTTTCTTTATTTTTCATAAACAAAACCTTTCATCAATCAATTTTACAGGTCAAAAGATTGAATAAGTTCATCCAGGAAACCTTTAGCTAATCCTCGCTTCAGCTCTTCGTGATATGGTTGATTTCGATAGTTCCTTAAGCACTCCGTGCAACTTGTTTCAGGACCGCAGCAATCAAGGCTTACTCTTTCCCTAGCGGCCAGTATCGTATCTGGCAGATAATTCAAAACGCGCTTCACATGACCAGCTCCGCCTGGTACATCATCATAAAGGATTAAAGAGGGAATATTACTTCCCTGGTTATAGTAAAGAGTTCCGTCCAAATCTTCGCGTCGAATACCCAGTGATTCGCTGGCACCTTCCAATATTGCATATAAAACAGATCTCCAGGTATTTTCATCAGCTTGATTAGCAAGCATTCCTTCAAACCGAAGTTCCAATATATCTGTCATAAATTTGTGGCCTAACGCATATGTTTCCAGAAAGCCATTACATTGACGGCCTGTAATGGGATTCGTATGGGGAGCTGGTTTACTCTGCTTCACTCTCTCCCAAGGCGGAGGAACAGATTCGGCCGCACCGCAAGAGCGGCAAACCCGAAAGCCTTCCTTTGACTTTCCTTCGTTGATTACGATCAACCATCCATACCTGGAATATCTCTGACTAATCTTGATTTTCGGAGCATGTAAGTTTTCGACCTGTTGAAGGTCGTTTGTTGGCAAATCCCCTTTTCCAGGAATTCGATATTCCGCAAAATATACTTTCGATCCATAGATGCGAATTGGTCGACTTTCCCCAGATGCCCGCGGTTCTTGATTTTTCACAACAAAACCGAACTCCGGTTCAATAAATTCCTTCAAAGTCCGTTTTGACTTGGCACCCTTTAGATTTTCGCCACATCTAGGGCAAGTATCAATTTCATTTCCCAAAGTAGTAAAAATACCATTGCACTTTGAGCAAATCGAATAGGAATATACGGGCCACTGCTTTGAAGGTGGTTTGTGAAGCCCACCACTTACCCACACTCGTTTTGCTGCAACAACCTCAGCACCTGGAGCGAATTCAGTGATCGCAATTCGAAGGTCGCGTTGCAGTTCGATCTGTTTTGCCTCTGGGATATGAAGATGGTTGGTTCGCAGTTCGACCACGTCTGTAGGAAAACCATACTTTGGTAATATGTTGTGTGATCCAAGGTAGCCCAATAGATCTCGATTGCTGATGGTTTCCTCCATTTGGCGCAATCGATCTGCCTGAGCGAATTTAAAACGAGAATCACTGTTCAACGTTTCTTGGATCGCTTTTTCTATATCTTCCAGATCACCATTTATTTCAGCTTCAGCTCTATCCATCACTGGATCTTCCTGCAATGGGTTACTACTACCATCGATACTGGTCAAATTATTGATCCAACCCCAATGATCAATATCGAAAATTTCAATTACGGATTCAGGCAAAAGGCGATTCAAGGCTTCTCTTACTTCATCAGGATTGGTTTGAATATATTCCCTCAGTAAGGCAGCACCGCTTTTATTCACTGCGCTTTGACAGAAGAAATTTCCCCCAGTTTTATAAATGGTACCGTAATTTTCTTTCGCCCAACGGAAGAAACTGGCAAAAAGGACTGAATGGATGTGACGCCGAATTATTTTGTCATTTTCCAAGCTGATCATCGGTGGTCGGATCATACCAGACACCATCTTGTCTGGCCTGGAGAAATAAGATAAATCGTGTGATCTGCGTTGAGCGAATGTCATGGCAAATGCTGCCGAATCTGTTCGCCGACCTGCGCGACCTGCTCGTTGTACATAATTAGCAGTGGATGGAGGCATGTTTCGCATAAGAACTGCCTGCAATTCGCCCACATCTACACCAAGTTCAAAGGTTGTGGAGCAGCTTAAAATGTTAATTTCACCGTTAACAAAATTCTGTTGCTTTTCCAAAGCCGAATCAGCGGACCATTGGGCGGTATGTTCTTCTGCAGATAGCGGAATTGGGGTTATGGTTTGATACAATCGGCGGTAATGGTTTTCGAGCCAGGTTTCAGATTGGAAATCTACAGGCTTTAATACCCCATCACACTTATAGTTAGGGCATATGCCTTTTAAGTTGAGTGTGGTTAGACCTTTACATCGCGAGCATTGATAGACCAATTGATCTGATGCGACCGGTGCGATTTCCCACATTTCATGATTTGCCTGGTACACCAAACCTTGACCTGGACGGGTTTCAGATAAGAAGTGGTATTTCCAGGCAGGGTCTTTCGTGATGTTTTTCCAGATGCCTTCCAATGTTTGTACCGCTATCTGTTCCATTTGATTTTGTTCCAAATGTGGCGCACATTGAGCCAATAATTTTAGCAGTAAGTCTGATCGGCGATTATTTCCGCGTGCAGGCAGCCATGAGAAAATATGGCTCTTTGAGTCAGGAGTACGATCTGAGATAAAAAACATTTGATTCCGAGGTGCAAAATCCTCACCTCTTGGATCCACGTTTTCCGGGAAGCGGATACATGCCTGCGCACGAAGTGTGTCAAACAGGGTAACGATTAAATTCCACGCCTCCTCGGGGATAAGATTCCAAGGATCGGATAGTAATGGGGCCGGCGGACGCCACCCTTCGGGTTTTACCAAGCAGAATTGCATCAGCCCCAATCCCTCTAGGCTGATCCTTCGATCCAAAGCTACAAATTCTTGCATGAGCCATTTATAAACTGTGCTGTTGCGTTTATCACGGCTGTCCGTTGGCAGAAACAATCCGCACCGTTCCGCGCGCTTTCTCACCCGGCTTACCATATCTTCCATGCGCAGATCTCCATCTTTTGCCTCTTGATCTTCTTCCAATGTTTGCAAAATCAATCGTCTGCGAAGAATTTGTTGGTACGTACGTTCTAAATAGGGTGCGAAGAAAGCGGCATCCTGGCGGCTGTCAGAAAAGACCAAGAGTTTACGCCCTTGTCCGGGCAGGAATTGCATTTCCTCGTCATCTGCTGGAGGTAGGTTTTGATATAAAGATGTCGCCAACACACTTACCGGAGCGTCCTGACCCGTTAAGAACGGTAATACGATCCCCTGGTTATTGCGGCTTCCACAAGAAACACACTGTTTTATTGTAATAAATGGGGTTTGGCCTTCGACCAATTTATCTGGAAGACGATTTAGTACCGCTTTTGGGGTACTTGGGCCACATTTACAACCTGTTGAAACATCTGTGCCTTGCTCAATTGCGCCACATAACAGGCAAAGTGTCCAGGGGTCTTCGTTGATATCAGGAGCATCATCCAATGATGTGCCGTCACTAATCGCTTCATCCTCATCAAGTGCGACAAGCTGCTGCGTAAAAGTAAAACCACACGTTTCGCTTCCAAATTCTTGATTCGCTGCAGCATTTGAAGAAAAGTGAATAGGTGATCCTACTTTTTCAACCTGACCGGTTAAATATCCCATGCCACAACGATAACAAGTACGTAATTCCCAAACCAATGATCCACAGTGAGGACATTTTTCCCGTCGATTCAAAAAAATTCGGGGTTGATCAGGGGTATGTCCTTTTTCATTCAAACAAACGAATGCACCTTCAAGTGCCCTGATAAAAACATGATAGCGTGCAGGGAGAAGAGGGGCGCTTTCTGCATCTCTACGAGCCCGAACCGCCAGGTCAACCAATGCTACCAACTTGTCGCCGGCCAGTTCATCGTCAGGGAATATCTCAGAAGCAATCGCAGATAGCAAGGTTGGAGATGATAAGAGCTTTTTTTGAAGTAAATAAAGTACCAGGCTATCTTTGAGTAAGAAATATAGGAAGCAAGACAATTTTTGGTCATCTGAGACGTTCTGTGCAGCTTGTTTTGCCTCATCAATAACTCGATTTGGAAGATGATTTTGCCTGCATACCGTCTCAATCGATTCAAGATCAAATGTCTCAGGAGAAGTTTTCAAAGCACTTTGAAGTTGGAGGAACAGGTTGGAATCAACCTCATACTGATGCTCACTGTTATCGGATCGTTGAATCCGTGTTGCCTGGACTACATCTTGACGATCCTGATTGTCCTCCACCCATTCAAAATTTTCACCAAATAGATGAGAAGCAAATTCCACAACTGCGGGGAAGTCTTTTGGACCGCGCCCTAATGTGGCACTGGTAGCAATCATCTGCAACTTGCCAGGTTCACTTTTTACAACTCGATCTTTCAAACGCCTTAGCAGCATGGCAATTTCGATCCCAATTGCCCCGTTATAAATATGTGCTTCATCCAGAACGATAAATTTCCATTGTTTTGCGGTAGAACCATCAAAAAAGGCATTGTCCGCCGGGCGAAGAAGTAAATATTCCAGCATGGCATAGTTGGTAAGTAGAATATGGGGTGGGGTTTGTTGCATCTGGTCACGGCAGATCAATTCGTTTTTGAGCAGGGTTTCCCCATGGAACTGGCGGTAAAATTTTTCTTGCGCCTTCTCATATTTTTGTTCGGTATCGCCAATATATCGACCAAATTTGATCGTCGGAAAGTTTGCCAATACCTTGCGTAAACGTTTTAGCTGATCATTTGCCAGCGCATTCATAGGGTATAGTAATAACGCTCTCACGCCTGGCTGACCAAGTGTTCCATTTTTCTCCTCTTGTAATAGACGGTTAAGAATGGGGATCAAAAAAGTTTCTGTTTTACCCGACCCAGTACCTGTCGTAACAACCAGGTTGCGGTTTCCCCCACACAGTTTTCGAATTGCCTGATCTTGATGCAGATAGAGCGGTCTATCAATGGGCAAACCATTTCCACATAAATTACTAAAACCTTCATCTAAAACGCCTTGTTCAACCAGTTGTTGAATACTGCCTCCCTTTGCAAACTCTGGGGTTGCCTCTAGAAGCGGACCTTTTACCAATAAATCGGGTTGTTCCAGTGCTTGCCAGAACTGCCGGCGTAAATTGTCATCCTGGAAAGGGTACGCTGTCTTGAGATAGCGCAAATAACTTCCCCGCGTTAATTGGGTGGTTGTAATCGGGTGAATTGATTTATGAGATGTCATATCACTAATCCCTTTTATTTTGCTGCGGGTTCATGTTAAATTGAATGCTTGTTAATTGAACTATATTTCCCCGTTCTCCCGGGTATAGCAAGGCATTTCCATGTGCCGCAATCAGGTGACTCTTGAACATTTCTACTTTGGTGGTCACAAATTCCTGGCAATGCTGGCAGATGAATATTCGATTCGCTCGTGGAAATGTTATTTCGTTTGCAGCCATATTGATAAGCGCTTTTTCGCCGGTCAGATCGTAACTTTCGTAGATATGTAATGCAACGGACAGAATGTACTTTCCTTCCCCTTCCAGGAAACTGTCTACTGAAATTCGGGTGCGGGGATCCAGGATTTCCTCAATTCGGCCCCAACCAGCGTTGGTAAGAACCCAACTACCCGCCCGTACTACTGGCAATCCTGAATATGGATTGTAACGGCTTAATAAATCCAATAGCTGTTCCGCTATGGGAACGCTCTTATTATTTCTAAGCTGCTCAATTGCAGCATGTTTTTCTTCATAGAGAAGTTCTACTGCATCTTCAAGAGAAAGCCTGGACTCCTGTAGTAGTTTGACAATCCAATTAACTGCCTTTGCGATATCTTTGGTTACCAACTGAACCAGGGACCTGAAACGGATTTTGGGATCTTCGAGCTGAACAAGGATCTCGCAAGTTTTTACCGACCAATTATTTGAATGAGGAGCTAGCGCCAGGATAGAAGTGAATTCTGAAAAGGTGATTTCCCCTGCTATCATATCCCCATACAATCGGCTTAATACTTCCGGTACAATAATTTGTCCACCCAGCTCTTTCTCAAAGTTTGTGGAATTGGTTCGGGTAAGGATTGACCTTAAAGTTAAAATCTCACGCGACGTTGCTGGAATTAAGTCTCGACAGCAGACTTCAAGATCATGATTACTTGCTTCCATTTCACCCAAGTGCTGCCGGATGAGTGAAATCTCAATACGGTTACTGAACTGTGTCGTTTGGCGATGCGTGGAAGCTGCTATTTCTTTTTCGAGTTTTCTCAGTCGTTCGCGAGATGATGATATTTCGAATTCGTGACACTCCGCTGTATCCTGAGCGGGCGGCAAAGGTGATGGTGATGAAGGTGCCCAGGGATCGACCACAACCATCTGCATACGGTACATCCCTTCGGCGTGATCACTTCGTGAAATTGAAAACTCATATTCTCCGCAGGCGGAATCAGGGATATTTTCAACAATGGGAGGCTGCCAGGGCCGAAAGAGGGACCATAAAATCAGTGCGCGTGATCGTAATTGTTTCTTTTCCTTCCAGGTCACCAATAGGTGATGCTGTTCGGCTGATGAATACACTTCTGTTTGCAACTGCATGATCTGAATTTCTCTAGTGAATACCAACACTGGCAAATTAAATTCAGCTTCCACCATTGCATCTTTGACCCCAACCAGATCCAATCGAAAAATTGGGCTGTCATTCATTTCCATCGAATGTTTGACTTTGGAAAGATCAAAACGCCAAAAACGAGCCGCATGTTTGATAGAGCGATCGGCTGGCTTTAGGTGTTGGAGAATATTTCCTTGAATATCCAAAAGATTCAATTCCAGGCTTATTGTTCCCTCGTTGTTTCCGGGTAAATCTACGATCAGAAGAGGTGATTCCTCCTGCAACAATTCTTGAAGCGATAATGTGGAATGTTTTTGCTGCCAGTTTTCGACCAAACCATGATCGCCCATCATACGCCAACGGAGTCTTTTAATTCGCAAATAGATAGGCACCCTAATAAATTGATGGTTGATGGTTTCTCGTCGGATAAGAAGCCCAACCGAGCTAATCTCAGATGGAGCCAGGATATGATGCAAACCCGATTTCCCGGTTTGGATCTTGATCCCATCTGCACCATTCAGGCTATCAACGCCAGCAAACAATGAGGTTTGAATGGAGAATGATATCGGTTCTGGTCCGCTACTTCGATCAGGGATATACAATTCTTTTAAACCAGAAACTTCGCATTCCGGCAGGATTTGCAAAGTAAGTGATGCGTCTCGACCTAATGGCCCCTTGATGGCAATCTGATAAGCGCCGGCTGGCCTGGCTGTCAGTAGTGTTGGTGACGCCAAGTGGATCAATGCTGTGTTATCCACAATGGCACAATCAGCTTTGGAGAGGTCAGCCAAAGTCGTTTGGAGTGAAACTTCTGGGTCTGCTGAACCTACACTATCAAGGTTAATTTGCCAGCGGTTGAGTTCTGAGAGAAAGTCTTCTGAACGTCCTAAAGGGATGCGCAGTGCCGGCGGTGCGCCTGAGTAAAGGGGCACAGGATTCTCTTCTAAATCTGTGGAAACGATGTTACCTTTTTCAAAAGTGGGTTTCTCGATTTTCTCCTGGCTGCGCACATAGATCTCGCGAAAAACTACGTCATTTTGGATCAAACCAATACAAGTGGTTTGAGTTAAATCCCAACATTCCAGCTTCAGCTTTGACCATTCTCCTGGTAAATCAGGAAGGATTTCTAGCAGACGACCTTCCCCTGCCTGTACTGAAAGGGAGAGGTGCTGCGGATATAACAACCAGGTCTCGCGCGCCAGAATGTGGTTTTGAATATGCCCTGTCATTGGATCAAAAGCCAAGATCAAGTGATCAGGAGAATATCCGCTGATTTTCCATTCATAGACATTACTGCCCTGAGAAAATTGAACGTGAATATTTTCAGCGACTTCGTTCAATCGCAGGGTGATTTCCCGGGTTTCGAGCTGGTCGCCCTTGCGTTGGGTACGTGCTTTAATTTCCTCGTGGTAATCACCCGCCTCCACTTTCCAATAGAGGTCACTCATATTAATGGCTGAAACCGGTTGAGAAGGTAGATCAAGGAAAATGCCTAAACCCCAGGGGTCAAGCGATAATTGCGGGCGCTTTAACCTGTTGCGAGAACCGCGTTCCAAAGAAAAGGCTGCGTTTTCACGCGTCCATTCCGCAAAGTATTGTGTGAGATGCGCTGGCAAACCGGCATCTGCTGCCGATAAAAGCGTTTGATTCTGCTGCCAGGCGAGCAGCATTTTCCTGGCGCGATCTAACAAGTTAGCCGCGGTTGGGCCGCCATATTCCAAAAAATTTAGCACCGGTTTATCCGTGTTTGCCGTATAGGTAGTGTGTTTGATGACTTCCTCGACCAGCTCCTCTCCTTCCAGTGCAAAAAGCTGCGGACGGATTGTGCAATTCAAGACGATATTGCTAAAGAAATCTTTCAGACAATAAACGGGAATACCGCCATGCGCAAGAATGGGATCAACGTATCGACGCGCCCGCTCCTGAAGATCACGGAATTGAGGTCTCTCAAATCGTTGGATGATTTTTTCGAAGAGCCTGCCGAATGCAACACTGTCAATTGAGTGGCGCAGCACCTGCTCATAAGCCGACCAGAAATCACCATTGTTATAGCCAAATATGCCTTGCCCAACCATGAAGACCAGAAACGTTGCAGGGTAGTTTCGCCCAATAAAATTGAGGACCTCATCCGTGCTGTGGTTGTAGAAAAGCCGGCTGAAATGCAGTGAAATATCGTCCAATTCTTCTTTGGATATGGGGATTTCTCCGACAAGTTCGACCTTTCTGAGTTGGGGTGCTAATCGGTTTTCCCAGTTTGCCAGGGGAGAAGATGGGGAAGCGGGTGGGTTCTCATCCGGTACGTATCGTTTCACCAGCCGCGCTGTTTCTTCAACGCCTGGTTGTTTACTTTCTGACATCTGCCGGGGTCCAGATGCAGCTGGTCTGGCAGTTTTTGTCGATGAAGAATTGGTCTTAGTTGTGGCGGGAACGGGAGGATTCTTGGGTTTCATCAACCCATTCGCTACCATTAAATCGATATACTTCTGATTGAGTACCTGCATTTCCTCATCGGTCATCCCTTCGATGCTGCATTTACCAAAGGCTCGGTACGATTGAACGGACGCGTAGATTTTTTGAAACTCAGTCAGGTTCTGATCGCGTAATTTTTGGATGATTTGGGCTGGCAAACCCAGGTCTTCGATTTTGGCTGTTCGCAAGAACTCAATCAGATTCATTAATCCCCCTAAACAATAGCATTACCAAATTTTTCTAACCAAGATAATGCACTTTTATGATCCAGGTCGTATCTTTTCCAATCAATCTTCATTTTGAACTATTCTCCCTGATCATAAGGATTTACGCAGTTTGCTGATCTTTTCTAATTTCCCGGTCTCTGGGTCCTGGAAATGCCAAAAGTCCCAGCCATTTACCGCTTTCCAATCAACAGTAACAGCTTTCGCAGCACTCGAAGGTGTTTCAAATGTCTGATCGTCCCATTGCACAACGCCTTTTGGAGTGATGAGCTGCGCTTGATAGATTTGATCCTTATAATTGGCCTGAATATTTACCGGAAAGGTTATTCTTTGCGCAAAAGGTGCTTTCTCTTTTTTCGAACTCTTCACAGCAGCTTCAGGCTCAACGAGCGCGACGCCCAAAACTTCTGTCCAATATTCGCTGTCGATGGTTGGCACGACATATTCCTCTTTTTTGACACCCACATTGTATTGAATCAATAGGTCCACCAGTTGATTGCCGTTGATCAAGCGGATCGGCGTTTTTCCGCTGGCCTGCGCTTCTTCTTTCGCACCTGTAGAAAAATCGCTGGGAGTAATGATTAATCCTTGTTCTGAATCCGCTACTTTAAGCGAACCACGCAAATCGCGAACTACACCTGCACCGACATTCGCTGTCCATCGCTTCGCCTGGATTGCCACTTTGACGATACTCAGTGGATTTGAACGCAATACACCGCGCACGTCCACGCCTTTGTCATTGCTATAAGGAGTGGTTTCTGTCTCTTCAAACCCCATTTGCTCCAAGAGTAAGCGGATCAGTTCTTCAAATTTTTGTGGTGCCATGTTCAACAATTGCTTGCGTAGATCTTTCTGGATCTGGACCTGAATATTTTCGATTTGCTGGTGTATGGTGCCAGTTGCTATTAGTTTCAATACAAAAGTGCCCCGCTCATCGCCGCGCCGGAAGCGAGAGTCCGGATTGATGGTATCGGTATAAAGCATGGCTCCCATGGTAGCTTCAGGCGTGCGTCCCAAGGTCTCCAACAGCCCAGCTTCCATAGCTCTGGCGGCAATTTCTTTATAATGTAGGGGCTGTCCGGCTTTCTTTAATATTTCGTACGCGGCGTCTTTGAATTGCATTTTGAACCTCTCGAGTTACTCATTATTCAAAAGAAAAATATTTACAAGTCCACGAAGTGTTATAGATCCAATGCTTCACATATAAAACCGGTACTTCGGTTGCACAATCCCGTTTTCAGGGATGTGTTTCATGATCTCTCCCACCATTCTTGAAAAAGATAAGGTAATGGGAGACCCATCAGCGAACGCACAATTGTTTACATTCATTTTGGTCAAAGCAAGTATTTCTTTAAAGAGGTCTTCCGGAGAACTCCCCCCGATGTGTTGCATAATCTGCCAAGGTTCTGGTACATAAGGTTTTGGAAAAGTCTCCAGGAATGGAATGTAACCCATTGTAAAGAGTAAGTGATCGGCGTTATTGATTGAAAAGTAAGTTCCTCGAAGAGGTGGGTATTTACCTTCTCGGAATAACCTGACTCCAGATTGCGCAAGGGAAACCAAATCGATTTCACAACGATTGAACACTTCGTTTATTCCATTTTGAAATCCATCAAGTTCATTGAAATCTATATGTTCTTTTCCCCAAAATTCGGAGGTCTTATGAATTACCACTCTTCTAGGTGGGTAACCCTTTAGGCGGATATATTCATTCAAAGTATCTTTAACAAGTTTTTTTGCTCCATCATATGTGAGATGGGGTGTTTTTCCCAACCGTTGGACGTCCCAATTAAAATAGTCGCCCCTTAAAATCAAACCTTGCCCCATAAAATCAAAAGCTTGAGCTACGCTTGATCTCATTGTCACAATATCGGACAGATCCTTGGCGATAAAGAAGCTCACGCCGATAAAACAAGTAGCTTCATCAAGAGATGTAATTCGCCACGGAACCCCATTGGCTTTGTAATACTGTGCAGCACAAAAATTCCAGGCACGAGTGGCAACGTCTTGCACATTTTTCCCTTCGCCGGTCACAGTACTTTTTGTGATCAGTTGTAAAGGGATATTCCATTTCATCGAACGAGCTTTGATGGCCCGGCGAAAGTTGAGAAAATAGTTACCTGAGATGCGCACACTATGTGCCCTATTTTCGACTTCAGGGGGAAGCGCCAAAATGATAATATCTGGAGTGGGATCATTCGCGGCGATATTCGCAATGTTTTCATCAAAAAGATTGACCATCTTCCAAATAATATCTGTCTTGTTATCAAGAGCAAGGATTTCTGTCAATTCTCGAGGTTGAATATATCGCACCCAACGATCATTTGTTTGAAAACTGCAGTTAAATGCGGAATCATTGTTAAATCCGATAAAATCAGGGGTTAATATTTTTTCCAAACGGTTTAGGGTTTGTGGACTATCGAAGAGGGCTTCGGTATCAAATAGTTGACCTTCAATACTTTGGGAAGTTGATGGTTTATTTCTCTTTATGTTTTCGCTTTCGATGTACTCACCACACCGCTCGATCCATTCCTGAGCCCATGACACAGTCTCTCTTGTACCAATAAAACCAAGTTTTATTTCTGTAGGATGCAATCCTGGGATATTTTTCCCAAAGGGGCCAAATTCTGACAGTCCGGTTTTGGCGTCCTGGTGTTCAAAATACCCACCAAACTGAAGAGCTGGCTCCTGCAGATATTTAATTTTGATCATCTTCAGCCCCCTCTGGCTCTTCTTCAATAAAATCGTCATCCTCGTTATTTAATATATAGCTGAACAAATTGGGCTGAAGCACTTCTGGGGGTTCTTCATAGATTGCCGGATCATCCGTAATTGCAAAATCAGCAATTCCCGTTTGAGGCATTTTTTCTATAACCATGATTGGTTTGTAATCAAGTTCCACTTGAACTCTGCTTTTTCCTTGGGACAAATAATCTGCCCAGAAAAGAATGTGATTCAATACATGAGGATTTCGTTCTCTGGATTTTTGCCGGGTAGTATAGGATCCGACCTTTTCAGTGTCCCATATATTAATTCCATCAACTGTAAAGAGATATTTGGGTATGATCTGCAAAAACCAGGAATTGCCAATATTTTTAAAAGTCATATCTGCAGCTAAATGCCGCCAAAAATAATCGTGACCATAGTGGTAATATGCCGCCACAGTTCGGGTTGCGTGAGATTTTGTTCTTTGATTTACCCAAGCCACTTTTACAGAATCAGAAGTGTCATCCATGCGCGGAAAATAAAACCGCCTGAATTGTTGGTTGTATTTAATCCCACACCGGTTAGTGTGCATTCTCAACAGTCGATTTAGCATCGAAACATAAGATCGGTTTAGATCTGGATTTGCCCACCAAGGTTGAGCATTTTCTATCAGAATATTTGAAGTATCACAAAATTCCCGCAAAGCGCATCCAGGATCAGATAAATCGCTGAGAGTGAAGACTCGTCCACGATTGACGCAAAATGGAGGTGTGAAAGATTGCCTGCTCCGTAGAATGGAGGTAATCATTGGGTAGTCTAAATTTGTTAGGATTGGCGCGTTATACAAATCTTTCGGCGCACGCTGGAGCAGAAACAGGTTGGAAAATAATCGTTCTTGTTTTTGAAATAACACGCGAGGCGAACTAACATTGCCAATTTGCAGTACTTTATCGCGAAATTTGGATGTGAATTCGTCAGTTTCTTTATTGAAAACGAATTTTATCGGGGGGTGAAAAATTTTCGGGGTTGCCCTGACGTATTCTTTTACATCTTTCCAATATAACTTGTCATCATCAGGGTGGTAGACAATAAAAATCACGGGATAGTTTGCATTCGTCCACAACTCTAGATCTTCTTGTCGTACTGGTGTTATAAAACCGGATGCAGAATCCTGTTTTACATAGCTGGATCCAGACTTTGCTTGGACCTTGATGATCTTGCCGGTGGCAATCGCGCCTTTTCCATCTGGGCGAGGTTCCAGAAGGTCAATTTCACCGTCAATCCCAATATCATCCTTGGATATCTCTCTCCAAATACATTGCATTTCATGAACCACTTGGGAAATTCGATCAAGCCCCTTTAGTTCTTGAAATTTTGACGATGGAACATATTTTGGCATTTATCCCCCTTATTCTGCCCAATCCCTTGCCAGCAATTCCGCTTGTTCTAATACGGTTTGAGTGGCCTTTTCTTGCTTATCCGGTGGATAACCAAATTTTCTTAATATCCGTTTTACCATTACCCTTAATTTTGCGCGTACCGTTTCTTTTACAGTCCAGTCAATAGTCACATTGTTGCGTACCATTCTGACCAATTCTCGTGCAATTTCCTGAAGCGTTTCATCCCCTAAGACCTTAACCGCGCTGTCGTTCACTTCCAATGCGTCATAGAACGCGACCTCGTCTTCCGTTAAGTGTAGCTCTTCGCCACGCTTGTCCGCTTCACGAATCTCTTTGGCGATCGAAATCAATTCTTCAATGACTTGTGCGGTCTCTATGGCTCGGTTTTGGTATGCACGAATGGTGCGTTCTAGCATTTCAGAAAAAGATCGAGACTGTACCAGGTTCTTCCGTGAACGCAGTTTTATTTCGTCGTTCAATAATTTCTTCAATAGTTCCAGTGCGAGGTTGTGCTGGGGCATACCCTGAATTTCAGCCAGGAATTCATCTGAGAGGATGGAAATATCGGGTTTCTTTAAGCCGGCAGCAGTAAAAATATCGATAACTTCTTCCGAAGCTACAGCACGAGAAATGATTTGCCGAATGGCGTGATCCATGGTTTCAACCGAACGGCCACTATCGCTAGTGGTTTTGGCTACCGCTGAGCGAACAGCCTGAAAAAAGCCGACATCATCGCGAATGGCTATGGTTTTTGGATGCGGCACAGCCAGCGCAAAGGCTTGCGATAGCTCGGTTACGGCTTTTAATAATCGGTTTTTGCCATCATCTTGAGCAAAAATGTGTTCCTGAGCCATTGGTAATAGGCCCAGCTTCTCTGCAGTGGTGCCAATGGTCCATTTTGACCAATTAAAGCCATGGAAAAGTCCCAAACATATTTCGTACTTTTCCTGCATGATGGCAACTGCCTGTTCCTGTTCGATTGCGGCTTCCCCTGTGCCACCTTCGGCGGTGTAATTTGCCAAGGCTTGGCGCAATTGATCAGCCAGACCAAGATAATCTACAATCAAACCGCCTGGTTTGTCTTTGAATACCCGGTTGACGCGGGCGATGGCTTGCATTAAACCATGCCCATACATGGGTTTATCCACGTACATAGTATGCAGCGGTGGGGCATCAAAGCCGGTTAGCCACATATCGCGTACAATAACGATTTTAAATGGGTCATTTGGATTTTTGAAACGTTTTGCTAATTCCTCTCGCCGGGCTTTGCTGCGGATATGCTGCTGCCATTCGAGTGGATCGGAAGCCGACCCCGTCATGACAATCTTAATCGCGCCTTGTAAATCATCCTCAGAGTGCCATTCGGGGCGCAGTGCAATAATGGCATTGTAAAGCTCAACGCAAATGCGCCGGCTCATGCAAACAATCATGGCCTTACCATCCATTACTTCTAGCCGATTCTCGAAATGCTGGACAAAGTCACGAGCAATGATTTGAATCCGTTTCTCAGAACCGACTACCGCCTCGAGTGCAGCCCATTTGGTTTTTAATTTCTCTTTTTGTTCCAGTTCTTCGCCTTCTGTGACTTCCTCGAATTCTTCATCAAGGTGTGGTTTGAGCTGCTCATCCAATTCCAATTTCGCAAGTCGCCCTTCGTAATAAATCGGGACTGTGGCTCCGTCTTCTACTGCCCGCTGAATATCATAAACGCTGACGTAATTTCCAAAAACGGCTCGCGTATTGCGATCATTCTGTTCAATCGGCGTACCGGTAAAGCCAATAAATGAGGCGTTGGGGAGAGCATCATGCATGTGGCGGGCATAACCATCAATAAAATCATACTGGCTGCGGTGGGCTTCGTCCGCAATGACTACGATGTTGCGGCGTTCTGAAAGCGGCTCGCCGTTCCCATTTTGTCCTGCAGGTGGTAAGAACTTCTGAATGGTGGTGAAAACCACCCCGCCGGATGCAACCTGTAGCAATTGGTGCAAATGCTGGTGGTTCTCAGCTTGAACTGGAATCTGCCGTAGCAAGTCATGGCAGCGTGAAAATGTACCGAATAATTGATCATCCAGATCGTTGCGATCTGTAATAATGACCACGGTAGGGTTTTCCATTAATGGGTGGGATATTACGCGTCCGGCATAGAATGCCATGGTCAGGCTTTTACCGGAGCCCTGGGTGTGCCAGATGACCCCCACGCGGTGATCCCCTGGAGCACAGTCAACAGGCGTGCGGGTAAAATAGCCGCTGCGCCGCTCAGCGACCTGTCCTTTCTGTATGACATCGCACGCCCGCAGGGTTTGTTCCAGAGCGACATTAACAGCGTGAAACTGGTGATATGCCGCGAGTTTCTTGTTCAGCACACCGCCATTTTCTTCCTCAAAAACAATAAAATAACGCAATAAATCCAGAAAACGACGCTTTTCAAAAACACCGCGCAAAAGCACTTCCAACTGAGGTTTTTGCACCGGAGCCAGATCTTCCCCCTCAATTGTTTTCCAGGGCATAAACCTTTCCCGATCGGCGGTTAATGAACCAATTCTAGCCTCAATACCGTCTGAGACCACTAAAACTTCATTATAAATAAACAGATTGGAAATTTGATTTTTATAGGTCTGAAGTTGGTTGAAAGCGGACCAAATGGTTGCCTTTTCGTCTGCCGGATTCTTTAATTCAAAGACGGCTAAAGGCAAACCATTGATGAAAACCACAACATCCGCGCGGCGATTTTGATTTCCTTCAATTACGGTGAACTGGTTAACCACCAGCCATCGATTATTGTCGGGATTATCGAAATCAATCAGGGCGATTTTATCCCCACCAATCGAGTGATCCGGCCGGTGGTATTCAACGTCTATTCCATTCACCAGCATTTTATGCACATTGCGATTGTTAACCGTCAATGAAGGAGAGACAGGAGTCTTGAGTTTACGAACGGCGTCTTCAATAATTTCAGCGGGTATGGAAGGATTAATCCTTTGAAGACTTTCGAGCAAGATTTTATCCAGGCAGGCATGGTTATAACTGTCGCGGTATAAGGAAGATACATCTGGCGCAATTTGCGGGCCATTTACTACCTCGTATCCGAGGCTGGTAAATAAGGTTAGGACAAATTCTTCAACAAACTGTTCTGTAATCATCGCCACTCCCGTATTTCTATCTCACACAACCTGGATTATTTCTTTGTTCACTGCTTTTCCAATTTGCTCCCGAAGTGGCGCAAGAGGATCTGTTGACAGACGACCAATTGAGCGAGTTAACGAACGTAGAACAGCTTTTTCATCCAGTCCCGTTCGTTCAGCAAGTTTGTATGAAAGCGAATGAAACGCCGTCATTGTCGAAAGCATCCCCAGAAAAGCCTTAGTAGTTGGTACGTCCTCATTAAGCTCTTCTGCCAGTAGCTGGCAGCCCTCGTCAGTATCCAGCTGTGTAAGCATCCATCGTTCAGGGGGAAGCTCTCCTGGTAATTTGATTCGACTCACCTTTGCGGAAAGCTCATCCCTTGTCATCTGATCTAGTGAATCCAACCACTTTTTCACCTCATTATCGTTAACGTCTCCGTCCCAAACGATCAACGGTATCTGTGGCCAACCAGCCTTTAAATGCGCTTCGGCGTATGCTAATAATTTGGTTTTTGAGCCATAGACTACTTTCAATCTTCTGCGTAGATCGCCCGAAACAGCCTGGCGAATTAAGCTTTCCGCTACATCGTCTTCACAAAAGATAATGACATCGGATTCCACCTGTGAAGATATGCTGGTAAAGATTTCCTGCATTTCGGGGTTATCTTTCGCCTGATGTGCAGCCCCGTCCGACTTGATCAAGCAGACAAGCTCGCTTGGAAAGGCGGTGATGAGGTCCAGGGAATGTGTAGATAAAATTACCTGCAAACGCTTACTCTCACAGATCTCAACCAGGTGCCTGGCAAAGCGCGGCATAACCACCGGATTGAGGCCAATCTCGGCGTCCTCGATCAATACCAAGCTTTCAACTTCTGCCTGCTGGAGTAGCCGGATCATTTCAACCAGCATTTCCTCACCGGTACACATGTTAAAACTGGTGTATGTGGCATGGGTGGAACAGGTGCGCATTTCATATGCTCCGGACTTTCCCCAACCCGCACCAGTGAAAGGTTTGTTGAGGATATCGCGCAGCCGCTCAAGGTTACGCGGTTCGAGCTGGTTCTGCGATTCCCACACTGGCTGTTGGCGAAAATGAGCCGTCAGAGCAGTGTTTTCCCAGGCGGGTGCAATCCTGGAAAGCCCGATATATACGACATTTTTAGCCGGAGGGGGAGTAGAATAGGTGCTGGTGCCGCCATCCAGACTGATTTGCGGTGGATCATGTTTTAAATAGGACCAATGAACCGAAAAATCATTGAACGGATGTGGATTGTTGATTTCAAGAAAAAGATCATCTAACTGATGATCTTGCTGAAATCCCAGCCTGGATAGGGAAATAAGCGTGCTTTTACCACAGCCGTTTTTACCGCAGATCACCGTGATCGGCCGGTCGAAATTGACAGCCAAATTCCTAATTCCGCGAATGCCGTCATTCCCCTCGATCGCCAATCCAGACAGGCGCGGTGTTTGATACCGGGCGGCGATTTTCCAGCGCTCTATCAAGTCTTTTTCAGCCTGAGAAAGGTTTACCCGCGGCATAAAATATTCCTATTCAAGATTTGAGAATAACCAAAACTTAGAAATATCAGCGATTAGATTCCTCATATTTCCGCTTAATTGGCTAAAATTCGAAATTTCATGTTGGAGCGCTGTATTCAATTTCGTTAAGACTTTTTGATCTTCTAATGAGGGTACAGTCACCTGCAATTGTAAAAACTTTTCGACCGGGGCTCTTCTTCGTCTTTGAATGGCTCCAACGGAAATCCCGCTGTAAGTTTTTATCATCTGTTTGCTTTTTAAGAGGATCCCTATCAATGTTGGGTCATAGCCATCACGTATCCTTAAAACCTCATATGCTGGTGAAGTTATACCAATGTCCACTATCCAACACTGATCAATTGCACCCGCCCAAAGTAAATAGGGGTTATAGACAATATCAGTTTTTCTTACTACTTTATACTTGGATGTGTTATCGGTAGCAACTCGTTTAGCAAATCGCTCTTTTTGAAAAATTAAACCTGCTCGTTCAGTACACGTTAATATTTCAGGTTCTTCCATATTTCCTAATCGTTCGTCAGAACAATCAAGAATTTCAGACAGAGGCACCGTGATTAGCCGTGTTGGCTTCTTTATTGTGTTATTTGGCATTAATAAATCAGTCTGCTTCTTTACCTCCTCAATAGCCTGCATTAATGAGCTTAGGAGCATCGAGTATTGAGATAAATTGGCATTTATTTTTGTTGTAAAGTCACTTAAAGTAACAACATCTTCTTTATAATCTATCTTCACATACCTGGCAGGAAATAACGAATATCCGAATTGACGAATTTCCTCTGTCCTTACTGTTCTACAAAACCCGTCTACATCACCATATGAACCTGATTTACTCTTCCAAGAGTGATAGGTGGAAGAAATTTTACTAATATCGGTATCCGTAAGGAAACTATGGGTTCTATTTTCCTCTTTACTTAATTGGCTTGCATCAATAAATAGGGTTTCTCCTTTATGGTTTCTAAATAAAGATGCAGCCTTATTCCTACTAATAAACCATAGACAAACAGGAATTGGGGTTGAGTAAAATAATTTTCCTGGTAGAGCCACAATACAATCAACCAAGTCAGATTCAATTATATTTTTTCTAATTTCATTTTCAGCCAAAGATTCTGAATCAAGCGATGAAATGGCAAGAACAAAACCAGCTAGCCCGTCCGGAGCCAAGTGATGAATAAAATGCTGAACCCATGCAAAATTTGCATTGCTTGTTGGTGGTGTGCCAAATTTCCATCGTTTATCTTCTTTAAGGATTTCTCCACCCCAATCACTAATATTAAATGGCGGATTCGCAATCACAAAGTCAGCCTTCAAATCAGGGTGTAAATCTCTCCGAAAGGAATCAGATGGCTCGGCCCCCAAATTATTTTCTATTCCTCGAATTGCCAGGTTCATCTTCGCCATGCGCCAGGTGGTGGGGTTAGATTCCTGCCCGTAGACGCTGATATCGCCAATGCGGCTACCATGTGCTTCGGCAAACTTTTCACTCTGCACAAACATCCCACCCGAACCGCAGCACGGGTCATAGACGCGGCCTTTATACGGAGCCAGCATTTCCACCAGTAACTGAACAATGGATCGGGGAGTATAGAACTCTCCACCTTTCTTGCCTTCCGAACTGGCAAACTGGGACAAAAAATATTCATACACCCTGCCCAGGATGTCTCGCGAACGGTTCTCTTTATCACCCAGTCCAATGGTACCGATCAGGTCAATCAAGCCACCCAATCGTTGTTTATCCAATGTAGGGCGGGCATAGTCCTTGGGTAGGACACCCTTTAAAGAAGGGTTGACTTGTTCTATGGCAGTCATGGCGTCATCCAACAAACGTCCAATGGTTGGTTGTTTGGCATTGGCTTGCAGGTAGCCCCAACGTGCTGCCGGCGGCACCCAGAAGACTCCCTCGGCACGATATTCATCCGGGTCTTCGGCGTCTGCGCCTTCCGCTTGTTGCGCTACCAGGCGGGTGTGCAGATCTTCAAATGCATCGGAGATATATTTCAGAAAAATTAGACCAAGTACTACATGCTTGTATTCTGCCGGATCCATAAATCCACGTAGTTTGTCGGCAGCCAACCATAGAGTTTGCTCAAATCCCAGGGCGGCACCATTCGTTGTTTTCTTTTTTGCTGGCATAATTCTCCTCTGGTGATTACGATTTCCAAAAATTACTAGCGGTTAATCTGATTATTACGCTGGAATTTCTCTCTCAAATACCAATAAATCCCCCACCTGGCAATCAAAGTATTCACACAGTGCTTGAATTACAGGAGCATCGTAGCGGGTTACCTGATTGTTTGCCCAGGAATTGAGCGTCGACCAGGCTATGCCGGTTTCGCGCTGCACATCCATTAAAGCGATATTTTGTTGTTGCTTGGTTGCTTTTTGGGCTAATAAGATGCGAAAGTGATTGACAATTTTTCCGGGCATGAGCCACCTCACGTGGGAGTATTCTATAATCATAGGTGAGGAAACAAAAAATGTCAACGAAAATGGAGTACAAGTCGATAAACAGCACCACAAACATGTTCCTAAAATTACTTAAAAACTTTGATTGCTAATCAGCATGAATGTACAATAAAACTATGGCTGAATCCTTTGATATTGAACGAAAAATTTCTGAGATCGAAGCAGAGTTAGCGAATCTGGATCATCACCGTAACCAGTTACTGGATGAACTGACACAATTACGCCGGCAGCTCCTTCAAAAAGATTCTCCAGCACAACTAATGCTGAACATTCAGGGAATTACAGTCAATAACCAATCCTCTCAAGAGGAAAAAATCCGGTTATTCCGTTCTTTATTCAAAGGGCGGGAGGACGTATTCCCACGCAGGTTCGAAAATTCCAAAACCAGAAAGTCAGGCTACGCCCCCGTCTGTCGCAATGAATGGCAAGCAGGTATCTGCCAAAAGCCTAAGATTGCCTGCCAGGAATGCAATTTTCGCGCGTTTACTCAAGTTAGCGATGAGATCATCCGGAATCATCTCATGGGAATTGACCCCAATGACCGTTTTGGCAGAGACTTTACAATAGGGGTTTATCCTTTGTTGGCAGACGAATCATGCTGGTTTCTGGCAGCTGATTTTGATAAATCCACCTGGACTGAAGATGCCAAAACCTTTCTGGAAACGTGCGTCAGTTATCAAGTTCCTGCCGTCTTAGAACGATCACGATCCGGAAACGGTGGGCACGTATGGGTATTTTTTGAAACACCAGTTCCTGCAGTATTAGCGCGAAAACTCGGGGCATTACTGCTTACCAGTACAATGAACCGGCGACCGGAAATCGGAATGGATTCCTACGACCGGCTTTTCCCCAGCCAGGATACTTTACCCAGAGGCGGATTTGGTAATCTGATTGCACTACCACTGCAGAAAAAACCACGTGAACAAAATAACAGCGTCTTTTTGGACAATGAACTCAATCCCTATTCCGATCAGTGGGCTTTTATGTCATCGATTCAGAAGATGGCTCATCAAGACCTCGAAAGAATTGTGAAGAATGTTCAAGACGAAGGTGAAATCACCGGCGTCCGGGCGGTAGTTTTGGATGAAACCGAGAACGAACCCTGGAAACTGACCCCATCACGGAAATATAAGGAACCACCAATAACTGGTCCTTTGCCAGATCAACTCTACCTGGTCATCAGCAACCAGATTTACATCGAAAAAGAAGGTCTGCCCGCGCCCTTGCGAAATCGCCTCATCCGGTTGGCCGCCTTTCAAAACCCCGAATTTTACAAAGCCCAGGCCATGCGCCTATCAACGTTCGGGAAACCCAGGATTATCAGCTGTTGTGAGGAATATCCGAAACACCTTGCCTTACCCAGAGGGTGTCAGGAAGAGTTGTTCCAGGTATTGGGTGAGCTAAAAATCAAAACAAAGATGATTGACGAACGTGCGACTGGTGATCCTCTATTATTAAACTTCCAGGGAACGCTTCGTACTGAGCAGCAGCTTGCCGCAGATCAACTGATTAAGCATGATATTGGCGTTCTTTCTGCTTCTACTGCTTTCGGCAAAACGGTCATTGGTGCATGGTTAATTGCTCAAAGGAAAGTGAACACCCTGGTGATTGTTCATCGAAGACAGCTGATGGACCAATGGGTAGAAAGCCTCCAATCTTTTTTGGGACTGGGGAAAAAGGAAATCGGACAGATCGGGGGTGGGAAACATAAAATTACCGGAACGGTAGATATTGCGATGATCCAGAGCCTGATCAACAAGGGCACAGTCAATGATTTGGTCGGAAATTATGGCCATATCATCGTTGATGAATGCCACCACATATCCGCAGCCAGTTTTGAGCAGGTGATTCGGCAAGCAAAAGCCAGGTTCATTACCGGTTTATCTGCAACCGTCACCCGGCAGGATGGTCACCACCCGATCATTTTTATGCAATGTGGACCCGTCCGATACCGGGTAGATGATCGCCAACAAGCCGCCACACGCTCATTTACCCACAAGGTAATTGCCCGAAGAACCAATTTCATTTTGCCAAGTCGAGCGGACAATGCTCCAGAACCAGGCATTCAGGAAGTGTACGCGATGCTGGCAGCGGATTTCTATCGAAATCAAATGATTGTTGATGATGTTGTTGAAGCCGTTCACATTGGCCGTTCGCCTGTATTGTTGACAGAGCGGCGAGAACACCTCACATATTTTGCAGATACCCTGGCTGATAAAGTGAAAAATATCATCGTGTTATCCGGCGGGATGGGTCGCAAACAACGAATTTTATTGATGGATCAATTAAAAAATATTCCAGAGGATGAAGAACGTTTGATCATTGCCACCGGAAGGTATCTGGGAGAAGGGTTTGATGATGCTCGCCTTGATACTTTATTTTTAGCATTGCCAATTGCCTGGCGCGGAACGGTAGCGCAATATGCAGGTCGACTTCACCGCAATTATGACCGTAAAAGTGAGGTGATCATCTATGATTATGTCGATGACCAAGTGCCAGTATTGGCTGGTATGTTTGGAAAGAGGAAAAAGGGGTATAAGGCCATTGGTTATGAAGTTTAATATAGCCCAAAATTTGAGGATATTCCAGAAATTTGTAATTGATATAACGTGTGTAGAAAAAATTATTAGGCCTTACAAATACTTTTCAACCTTGAAAAATATAAAATTGTCCCTGTCGCGATTTGGCAAGACAGAAAACGCGTGCTATAATCAAATTACAATTGAATGAGACGCAATGGCGTCCAAAAAAATTAAACGATAGCTTTTTTTTACACCGTAATACTGAACGTTAGCCTGTTTATTTCCGCCCGGGTGCAATGTTCGGTATTTTTGTTTTAATACGCAAAAACCGAACCGGCACAACCAGGGGGAATGGATCGCCGGCATATGTTGCTGTTCGCGTGAGAATCCCCAAAAGTTGACTTTGCACCCATCACCTTCCCAAAGCGAAGTGCGCAGCGGGAGCCGCTCAACAGAGTCCAGTCGATCTATTGAGTGCACGGCAGCGAGATTTGACCGTACTCTTGCTGGTCCGTGGGCCTCACACCAAACGGTCACCCTGTCCGATGGATAGGGCGCCCATCCCTGGGTGTGCAGCCGAATCGGCTGTCTGAACGAGGCAAGTACAACAAAACGCCCCATTTTTAGAAAGGGGTTCCCTTAAGGAAACAAAGGGAAACAACCAGAAACGGTAAAAAAAGCCGTTCGAACCCGATTTAAGCGTAAACAGGCAGGTGCAGAATTATGTCACAGCAAGGTGGATTATCTTATCAAATGATGAAAGCGCTCCAGGCAATCTTTCGACCTGGTGGCAGCCGGCACGAAGATAAACAACATGGACGCAATCAGGATGTGATCCGCAGTATTGGAACCATGCAAAGCATGGTGGCGGATGTGCATGAATTTGCGCGATTCATCCGCAGGCAGTGGCCTGAAGTGAGTGAAGTTGAAGATGTCGAACCAGATATGGCACAGGCATACGTTGAAGAATTGATTCGGCGCGAACGCAGTGGTGGCCGGATTGGACGCGTTATGGCATCGTTACGTAAGCTGGATCGCGCTTGTAGGATTACCGGAGTATTTGGCAAAGATGCACCCCCGTTACTTCCTTATAAAACCGATGGGGGATTAGGCGGCTTCCACTCCGAACCTCGACCGGTGGCTTATTTTCCGGAGCAAGCGGAACGAATTATCGAGTGGATCATCAATATCGATCCAATTTCAGCGCGAGTACTGCATGTGATGCAAAAAACAGGGCTGCGGATTCGAGAAGCAGTCTATCTTAGAGCACAAGACATTGATATATCGGTATGTGTCGTTACCCTGGAGGGGAACGTGAACCACACCAAGGGCGGCAGACCTCGCCAGGTGCACATTACACCAGAAGAAATCCCCTTCCTTTTTGAGATCAAAGCCGTCGGCGAGAAAAATCCAACCGGTCACATCTTCCATGACCGCGGCTCTCTCCCGGATCGAGTGCGCGAACAGGTGCGCAAAGCTTGTAAAGCCCTCGGAATTCCTTGCCTGGGCACACACGGATTCCGGAAAACATTTGCAGCGCAAAACTATAAAAACAGGATTGAAGCTGGCGCGGATGATGACCAGGCGTTATTGGATACCTCCATTCAGTTAGGCCACAATCGTAAGGAAGTCACCATCCAGAGTTATGTTCCTCCCCAGGATCGGAGAAACTAACCCTTGACGAGCTGCATCCTTAACACAACTTCAAATCGATTATTGGCAATATGCCGGCTGCTTTCTCAACCTCCGTTTGCACATCCTGAAATTCATCTTTCTGTGATGGTTGAGAAATGGGAGATCTCACTAGAGCATAAAACCTGGGGATCATTGGTGACGTTCGGTGTTTCTGCCTTACCAGCTTCACAATCATTTTTAATCACTCATTTTCCGGAATATCCAAATACCGCTGAAACTCAGTTGTTTCGCACTGCCCTTTTGTTGAAGTTGAACCCGATTCAACCGGATATACGGCGATTAGCCAGCTCCGCTTCTGATGAAGAGCAATTGTTAGCGCGCCTGGCAAACGAACTATTTCAGATACGCTCAGAACAGCGTGCCAATGCAATGAATTGGTTTTTGAATGGGTTGAGAATTTGGGGAATAGACACGTTGGATCAACCCCAAAGGGATAAACCCAAGGACAGTTTATGGGGTCAATGGAGTAAAAGAATGGGTTTACTCCAGATACCACGAGCTGCCTTTGAATTTGTCATTCAGGGTTCGCCGGCTGAATTTGCAGTTATGGCTCGTGAATCGATATTGAAGGAGATGGGGCTGGTCTGCACCGTCCTTAATCCTGGCACACAGCGAAAAATCCTGGAATTTCCGCTGAATATTAATCCGATTGCCGTTCGATTTTTGAACAGGGATACTTCTCTTGACCTGGTTGCCCACAAACTACTGAACGGAAATACCCTTCTCAAGGTTTCTTTGTTTGATATTGAAAAGGGGTGGTGGCTTTGGGATGCTTTTCGGGACGAGATGGAACGGCTTGGCTGGTTTTCGATATCCACTAAAGAAAGCATGTCTTTACCTGTTGATTTTAAACCCCCGGAGATAAAGGGCTCAGAAATTACCTCGTCAAATACTGATTCAGAACCTCTCCCGACTATCGAAGAACCCAAGAAAGAACCTTCTCAGACCTGGCTGATGATTCCAGACAAGGGTTGGGATAGGGAATGCATTCGACTGTGGCATCGTGGGTTAACCTGTAAAGACATTGGAATACGTCTCCAGAAAACGGATAAGACAATTCTCAACCGTTTGAACCAGTTGCGGAAGGAATTTGGCGAGCAAATTGTGCCATATCGGAATGCAAATTACCGTTCAGGGTAAATTGGGATGTTTCAGGACATTTCGGGATATTCTAGGATATTGCAGCAAGGATATCCTTCGATAGAAAATGGCGGCGAAACACAGAACCGCCATTTTTCTATTGAGGAGCTAAATGATCAATCGCTTACGCATCATCCTTGAACAACCCGAATATTCTGCCCTGATCAAACTTTCAGGGCAGGAAGTCCGCAGCCCTGCCGACCAGGTAGTGGTTATCGTCCGTAATGAATTGGTCCGGTGTGGACTGCTGCCGGCAGACAAGCTGCCATATGGACCAGACATGAAAAAAACTACTGAAACTACCCTCACGCCAGACGAGAAGTGAAATGACGAAAACAAATACCCTGACCCCTAAACCGAATGGTACAGCGTCTCTGCCGGCAGAGCTTCGCGAAATTTATGATCTACTCGCCGCATATGGACGAAAGGTGCGCCTGGCTGCAATAGCGAATGGTGAGCAGCAGAAACAGGCCAATTACCAAAGAATGATCGCCGATGCCAATGAATTTCTATCCATAATGGAAAAAGAAGAGAAGCAGAATGGCAAGTCTGCTTGAAATTGCCCGCTCTTACGCAATGGCCGGACTATCGGTAATTCCTGTAGGCCGAGACAAACGCCCACGGATCAAGTGGGCTGAATATCAGGACCATATTGCGGATGAGCGAACGCTGGAACACTGGTTTGGCACTGAAGGCAATATTGCTGTCGTTACCGGAAAGGTGTCCGGTAATTTGCTGGTGATTGACTTTGACGAACCACGTTTTTACGAGACCTGGTTGGAAAGAACTGGAGATCGCACGAAGGGATTGGTAGTCCAGAAAACCGGCAAAGGAATTCATGTACTTTTCCGCTGTCCGGAGCCTGGGATTAATCAGAAATTAGCTTTTGTCAAAGATGAACAAGAGGTGGATGGCCGTCGAATTGCAATAGAAACGCGCGGTGAAGGCGGCTACATTCTGGTGGAGCCGAGTATACATCCCAATGGTGCTGTTTATTCCATCATTTCGGGCAGCCTGACCGATATTCCAACACTCACGCAAGAGGAGGCTAACGCATTGGTGCAGGCTGCTCGATTATTGGATGAGTGTCCATTGACCTGTCGACAATTGGACAAGCAAAATAAAGCGAATTCGTATCACTTGAAATCTTCCGGAAAACAATCCGCCGATGTCATTGGCTCGTATAACAGCAATGTGACCATCGCTGAAATTTTGTCCCGAAATGGCTATCAGGTTTGTGATGGTAGAGCGATCCGCCCCGGCGGTTCTCATTACTCCGTATTTATTTCGAAGGAAAAGAATCGCAGTTTTCACCACAACACGAACGATCCTTTAGGGGATGGCTATTGGCACTCACCCTTTGATGTGTTTTGTTTACTTGAGCATCAAGGAAACCTTTCTGCTGCAGTGCGAACTGCGGCAGAAAGGTTCGGGCTACACTGCAATGATACAGAAGATGAACCTGACACGAATCAAGATGGACTTCCGGACATTCGCGTCAACCATCGCCACTTCCGCGATGTGGTGGATGATTCAATTCAGGCATTATCATCGGCTAATGTACCCCCGATTCTTTTCATTCGCTCGGGATTATTGTCCAGAATCAGAATAGATGAGCATCATACACCTGCCATCGAACCTCTTTCTGAAGTAGCGTTACGTGGACGACTCGCCCGGATCGCCAACTATTATTCGGAGCGTACCCATAAAAAAACCACCTTCAAAGATCCTGTACCACCACCTTATGAGATAGTACGCGATATCCTTTCTTTGGGAGCGTGGCCATTTCCAGTAATAAACGGATTAATCGAGTGTCCAACAATCCGTCCGGACGGATCCATTTTGGCTTATCCAGGATACGATACATCGACAAAGTTGTATTATGTTCCTAATGTCCAAATAACCAATCATTGGAGTACTCACGCCTCATGCCAGGATAGAAAAGCATTGGCCGTTGAGTTAATCCAAGAGCTGATGCGGGATTTTCCATTTGTAGACCAATCATCTTGGGCAAATGCAATCGGGCTTCTGATTACGCCGATTATCAGGCCGGCAATATCAGGGAAAGTACCTTTGGCTTTGATTGATTCACCCCAATCTGGAACGGGAAAATCCTTGCTTCAATCAGTGATCAGCCTGGTCGCAACCGGCCATGAACCGGCAATGATTACTGCCCCTAGAGATTCTGATGAGTGGCGTAAAAAGATTACGGCAACTTTGATGACTGGGGCTTCGGTAATTTCAATCGACAATGTGACAGAACCGTTGGACTCCAGCGAAGTGGCAGCTGCAATTACTGCGCCTATCTGGTCAGATCGGATCCTTGGCCACTCGGAGATGGTGAAAATACCACAAAGCGCTACCTGGATTGCAAATGGTAATAATATTCGCCTCGGCGGTGATCTTCCACGGCGTTGTTACTGGATTCGTT
Organism: Levilinea sp.; assembly: GCA_029975215.1. Taxonomy (GTDB): domain Bacteria; phylum Chloroflexota; class Anaerolineae; order Anaerolineales; family Anaerolineaceae; genus Levilinea. The sequence goes on along the minus strand of JARKPO010000040.1, from coordinate 15,419 downwards.
TGGACGCCAAAACTTCACGTCCCTGGCAACGAGAAAACTTTCTACATTCTGACCTGCCAGAATGGGTACTGAAAAATCGTGGTGACTTAATCAGCGCTGTGCTGACACTCGCCCAAGGATGGTTTACTGCAGATCGACCGGCAAGTGGTTCTCCGGTCATTGGTGGATTTTTAGAGTGGTCGAAGGTTATTGGGGGAATCTTGACATATGCTGGAATATCCGGATTTTTAGATAACCTGGAGAGTCTTTATGAAATTATTGATGATGAGGGTCCCCAGTGGGAAACCTTCTTGATGGCACTTCACGAAATCTTTCAGAATACTCCGGTCACGATTGCAGAAATATGCAAAGAACTGGCCTCAATACCTGAGCTAATGGATTTGTTACCAGACACTTTTGAAGCACCGCTGGATGAACGTGGTTACATTCGGCCAAATTTCAAGAAAAGATTGGGGAAAGGTTTTGTTCAGCGTCAAGGTACCCGTTATGGAGAGTCACAAGTGCGGATTGAGCGTTGTTCTAATGATAGTCATTCAAAGGTAGCTCGCTGGCAATTTACTTGCGGTGTATGCGGGATTTGCGGGATTAATAAAGCAGACTGAGCAATATAAAAAAATTGCCGAGAGAGTTGGTTTCTAAAACCCAGCATATACCGCAAACCCCGCTTTTGGGATTGAATACCGGCAAATCAGGACTTTAATAATTGAATAAGTGGAGAGAGTTTTATTGCATTCAACGTCATGAGACAGTAGAATCATGATGGAGTATTTTTTATGCCTGAAGAATGGCTTAAAACAACAGAGGCTGCCGAGATCAGCGGATACCATCCGAATCACATACGCCGGCTAATACGCGCTGGCGAAATTGTGGCTCGCAAATGGGGCTCCGCTTTGATGATCGACCGGCAATCTCTTATGGATTATCTTCAGAAAGTGGAAGCACAAGGGGGAAGAAGAGGCCCGAAACATCAGGGTTGACACACTTCCATAACTTTATTTTTATGCTATAATGTTCACATAGGTGAACATTTATCACCCTTATAACGGGCCAAGTCAGTGCTGGTAACACGAACATGGCCCTAACCCTCTCGCCGGGTTGACGGCACAGGGCTGAAGGTATTGTACCAGAACATCCGGTACAACCTCACGCTATGCTATCGGCCGCTCTCCCGGTGAGGATGAGCGGATTTTTGTTTCTATAAATGAGGTGAAAATGGATTTACGCAATATCGATAATTTTGAAAACGGAGCGATTGATCTGGTGGCAAAGATTGCGCCTTGGTGCGCTCCTATACCTACAGCTTACCTGGTTGGTCGGGCAACGGTCAACCATCTCGAATGGCCCGTACCCATTGGAATTCTTGCGGCCGCTGTGATCGAGTCGCTTGGCTTAGTTACCTGCGCAACGGCTTTAGATCTATACCAATTCAACCAGAACCGGCGAAAGAATGATCCCCCAGCTCCTTTTTCGTTGGCGGTGTTTTTAATTGTTATCTACTTTTTAGTCGCTGTTCTTCTCACTGTTGTTTTGGATACCCAACCTTCCTGGTCGGTGATCGCGCCGGCAATTTTCCCTTTTCTCAGCCTGGCAGGTGTTACGGTCATAACACTTCGCAAGGATTATCAGAAGCGGATTCAGCAAATTGCCAATGAAAAAGCTGAACGTAAAGCAGAACGTCAGATGGCCCATGGATTTCAGCGTCAAGATTTGAGGGGCTTGTTTGAATCCCCTATGTCCAGCGATATGTCAAACAATGGACAGATTGACATGAATTTGAACAGATTACAGGCAGGCAGAAAAGCAAAACTAGACAATCGACTTGCCAGATTATTGGACGCATTTCGTGTCAATCCAACCCTTGGGATTAGCGATGCTGCCCGAGCTTTGGATGTTTCTCGACAGACCATTTATAGCTACATGGATCAACTGGAGCACTCTGGAAAAATCCGTCGCAACGGTCATGGAGTCGAGGTGCTCGAATGAATGAGATAAAACCTTCCAATCGACTTGCCGCCATTTATGTAAGAACCTCGTCTGAACACCAGGGCGAAAAAGCCAGCCCGGATGAGCAAGAATCTGAATGTCGAGCTCTGGCTCAACAAAACAATTTGACGGTTTTTAAGATTTATCGGGACACTGAAAAGTATCGGGTCAAAGGCAGGTTGGTTGATCCTTCGGGGACACGAGTGGACAGGCCAAAATTACTGGAATTACAGAAAGACGCAGCTGCAGGGCACTTTGGTTATATTATTGCGTGGAGAGAAGATCGTTTATATCGCAGTATGCGGGCTATGCTGACGGTTATAGATACTATCCAGGATAATCATATTCAAGTCCTTCTTGCCCGAGAATCATTCGATCCCATGATGGCCCCACTTAAAGCATGGGTGGCCAGCATGGAATTAAAAGGGATGCGTGAACGCATGAGCATGGGAGTTAAGGCTCGTTTACGTAATGGGAAAGCAAACACCGGGCAGGATCGCTATGGTTATCGTAGGAATGGTGAAATTATTGAAATCGTTGAGGAAGAAGCCAGGTGGGTACGAAAAGTTTTTGAATGGTATAACCAGGGCGTCAAACTGATGGAGATCCGGAGGAGATTAATTGAAGCGCGGGCTCCTCAAAAAGGCTCAACTCGTCTTCGGAAAATTGAATGGGCAGTCACTTCAATTCAATCCATTTTACAAGCTGCCGATGCATATTATCGCGGGGTTAAGAAACAAAGTCGAGATGGAGAAGTATTCGAGATTCCTGCACCACCAATTATTGATTCCAAAACATATGAACGGTATCGAATTGTTCGAGAACGAAACGTTAAGCATCCTATGTTCAACTATCGCCATGATTACCTGGTCAGTGGATTATTGAAATGCGCCTGTGGGCGTAAATGGGCCGGCAGAACCCAATCTTCTGCAACCCGAAAGAACCGTAAGGGTGAGGTTGTGCCGCGTAAGACCATGTCCAGCACTTATTGCTGCACCCAACACCACAAGGAATTGATTCATGAGGACTGTCCCCGCAGCATTGGTCATCTCAAAGCAGATGATTATGTTTGGGGTAAAGTAAAAGGTGCGATTGATGACCCTGAGATTCTCATCGCAAGGGCAAGAGATTATGTAGAAGATCTACGTAAGAAGGCAAAATCCGCAAATGAAGACAACGATCGGATACAACGAGAGTTGGATAATCTGGTTTTAGAACGGAAATGGGTGATTACCCAGGCGCGAAAAGGTAGTATTTCAGAGCAAGACATGGATGAACAGTTAGCAGATCTTTCAGCCCAAGAAATTACGTTGAAGCAGGAAATGGAGATGGTAACTGATCAATCTTTACTGTCTGCCCTCAACCAGTGGGAAGAACATGCGCGGGAATATTTTGCTGATCTTAAGGTCGGTTTATTGGAATTAAATACCGTTCCTCAAACAGATGAGGAACGGCTTGAACAATTTGAGTTGAAACGAAAGATTGTAAATACTTTGGTTGAGAAGGTCTACATCCACAAGGATCGGTCTTTAGAGGTAATGATCCGTTTAAATCTCCTCCAGATGATTCGGCAACGACCTAGTGCGGACCAAGTCCCACAGGTCGGAACTTATACCCGTACACCAGCATACCGCACTCATCCCCATCCGAGCGGATGCGCCGCGTGACCATTTCCACCGGCATGCCAATTTCCACCGGCTGGCTGCCCAGGTCGGTCAGCTGCGCCGTCACCATGGGCCCCTCTTGCAGCTTCACCAGCGCCACCGTGTAGGGTGTGGATTCCTGATACCCCGCCGGGGCGTCGTTCATCACCGTGTACGAATAAATCTCACCCCGCCCCGTGAAGGCGAAGGGGGTTTTGGCTTCGCCGCCGCATTCCGGGCACACATCCCGCGGCGGGAAGATTTTCGCGTCACAATGCGGGCAAACTTCGCCCACCAGCGCGTAGCGTTGCTTCTTAATTCTCCAATGGCGAGGAATCTCCATGATCAATCTCCTTTTCTTTACGTTACAACCCGTAGTGTATCGGTAAGATACTATCAATTCCTATCAGACCCGCGCACGGATCTGTCAAAAGCTATCCCAAACGCTCCAGCACATGGGTGACGGCCGTGGATGCCGGGCCGCCCAAAGACTGCACCAGGCCGCGCTGCGCCCCCGCCACCTGGTTGGCCCCGGCCTGCCCGCGCAGCTGCATCACAGCTTCCACGATCTGATACACGCCCGTCGCACCCAGGGGGTTGCCGCGCGCCTTCAGCCCGCCCAGGGTCAGCGCCGGCAGCTTGCCGCCCAGGCTCAGCGCGCCTTCTGCCGCCAGCCGCCAGCCCTCGCCGCGCGGCGCAAACCCCGCCGCTTCCAGGCTGAGGGCTGCGTAAATGGAGGTGCTGTCGCACAGCTCAAAGAAATTCACATCCTTGGGCAAAATGCCCGCCTGGCTGCAGGCCTGCTCCACCGAAATGCGCGCCGCCTCAAAAGCCAGCGGATCGCTGCGGTCGTGCAGGGCCAGGGTGTCTACCACCACGCTGGAGCCCCTCACCCGCACCAGCGGATGGGGGAAATCTTTGGGCAGCAAACTGGCCCGCGTCAGCAGCACCGCCGCCGCCCCATCCGCCAGGGGGGCCACGTCGAATAAATTCAACGGCGCGCTCACCATGCTGGCTTTTTCATACGTCTCCGGCTTAATCGCCTTGCGGAACATGGCGTTGGGGTTGTTCACCGCGTTGGCATGCGCCAGCAGCGGGAAAGCCGCAAAGGCAGCCCGCGGCGGCTGGTACTCGTGCAGGTAGCGCTGCATCACCAGCCCGGCCTGCCCCACCGCCGAAAGGCCCTGAACGCCCTCGTAGTCATAATCCATGGCCTGGGCCGCCGCGCTTTCCAGCCCGGCCCCCACCATGTCGGTGTACTTCTCCACGCCCACCACCAGGGCCGCATCCACAAAGCCGGAAGCCACCGCCAGATACCCCGTGCGGAAGGCCCCCGCCCCCGAAGCCCCCGCGGCTTCCACCGTGTAGGCCTCAATGCCGGTCATGCCGGCGTTCTCGGCCAAGAGCGCGCCCAGGTTCGACTGGTGCGAGACCACAGAGGCCAAAAAGTTGCCGATATACAGCGCCTGCGGACGAATGCCGCCCGCGTCGCGCACCGCCGCCAGCATGGCCTTGGCCGCCTGGCTGCGCAGCGAAAGCTCCCAATGCTCGCCCACGGGAATTTGCCCAATGCCTGCAATGATGATATCCGTCATAGCTCCTCCGAAAACCTGCACCGTCGGGTTTACTTCATCGCCAGCTTGCCGCGCAGGCGTACATAGGTGGCATAATCAATCTCCGTGCGCCGGGCGATATAATCGGTCGTGCGCAGGGCTTTCTCCCGCCGCTCCAGCAGCGCATCCGTCACGCGGATGGAAAACGCATCCGAGCCAGCCCCGGAGCCAAAGGACACCATCAAAATGCGGTCCCCCGGCTGAGCCACATCCAGCGTGGCCGTCAGGCCGATCATGGCCGCGCCCGCGTAGGTGTTGCCGATCACCGGCACCAGCAGCCCCGGCTTGATCTGTTCTGCCGAAAAGCCCAGCATACCCGCCACGCGCTGCGGGAATTTGGTGTTGGGCTGGTGGAAAACCGCGTATTGGTAATCGCCCGCGCTGGTGCCCATCATCTGCATCAGGGCTTTGCCCGCCGAGGAAATGTGGTGAAAATAGGCCGGTTCGCCGGTGAAGCGCTGCCCATGTTCAGGATATTTGGCTTCGGCCCGCCGCCAAAAGTCGGGGGTGTCGCTGACAAAGGAATAGGAGGCCTCAATCACCGCCAGGGATTCTTCACCCGGTCCCAGGATGTAGGCCGCGCCGCCCGCCCCCGCCGTGTATTCCAGCGCGTCGCCGGGGCGTCCCTGGGCGGTGTCCATGCCGATCGCCAGGGCGTAGCGCGCCATGCCCGACCCCACCAGGCCCATGGCTGCCACCATGGCTTCGGTGCCGGCCTTACAGGCGAATTCCCAATCGCCGGATTGAATGGAGGGCGATGCGCCGATGGCCTCGGCCACCACCGTGCCGCTGGGTTTCACCGCGTAGGGGTGCGATTCCGAACCGATCCACACCGCACGCAGCTCTTCGGGTGAAATTCCCGCCCGCTTCAAAGCGTTGCGCGAGGCCTCGATGGACATGGTGATCACATCCTCATCCATCCCAGGCACGGCCTTTTCTTTAATCGGCAGCCCCTCTTCGCCACCCGCCCACACCCGCGCCACCTCAGTGGCCGGCAGGCGGTACTGCGGCACATACGCCCCGTACCCAACGATCCCAACCGGTCGGTTGGTCTTCAACAGCAGGTCTTTTTGAGGTTGGGTCTCACTCATCACTTCGCTCCTTGTAGATGCCTGTGTCCAGCCAGCGTTTAGGCCTGGCCAGCCTCACTCGCATTGAGTTCTTTTAAAATATCCATCGCGCGGTCAATCCGCACCACTTTTTCAGCCACCAGCCGCCCGGCCACGATTTCAATCTGCGCGCCCACCGCCCCGGCGGCAATTGCCACCTGCCGCGCATGCAGCGACATGTGGCCGCGCTGAATGCCCTCGGTGGCCAGCGCCCGCAAGGCCGCCAGGTTCTGCGCCAGCCCCACCGAGACGATGATCTCGGCCAGCTCGCGCGCGCTGCGCACGCCCATCAGCTTCAGGGCCGCCCCCGCCGTGGGGTGCACCCGCGTGGCCCCGCCCACCGTGCCCACCGCCATGGGCAGTTCCAGCGTGCCCACCAGATGGCCCGCCGCGTCCTGTCCCCAGGTGCTCAGGCTGGTGTAGCGCCCGCTGCGGGCCGCGTAGGCATGCGCCCCGGCCTCCACCGCGCGCCAGTCGTTGCCGGTGGCAATCACCACTGCGTCCACGCCGTTCATGATGCCCTTGTTGTGGGTCGCCGCACGGTAGGGATCAGCCGCCGCAAAGGCCCAGGCGGCAATAATGCCGTCGCGCACCTCTTCGGCGGAGTAATTATCAAAAGCCAGCTCCTCCAGGCGCACGGTCATGCGCGCCCGCGCCAGGCGCCGGTCGGCCAGATTGGAAAGAATGCGCAGCAGCACCCGCCCGCCGGTCAGGCTCTCCACCATCGGCGACAGCCGCTCCATGGCCGTGTTGACCGCGTTGGCCCCCATCGCATCGCGCACATCGTAAATCAGATGCAGCACCAAAAAGACCCCCAGCCCCGGCCCTTCCAGAATACGCACTTCGATATCGCGCGGGCCGCCGCCCAACTGCGCCAGCATGGGGTCCACCTGGGCCGCCTCAGCCAAAAGCTGCTCGCGCGCCTCCAAAAGCCGCAGCCGCGCGCTGGGCGCATCCGCCAGATCCAGAATCTGCATCTGGCCAATCATCAGCGGGTCGGAGGAGGAGGCAAAGAAACCGCCGGAAGAGCGCGCCAGTTTGGCCATGAAGGAGGCGCCCGCCACCACCGAAGGCTCTTCCAGGGTCATGGGAACCAGCACCTCGCGCCCGTTGACGACGAAGTTCTGGGCGATGCCCAGCGGCAGGCTGTGCAGGCCGACCACATTCTCAATCATGTGATCCGCCTGATCGGTATGCAGCCCGCCCCCTTCGGTCAGCGGCGCCAAGACCTCAGCGTTCAGGCCGGTCTTCTGGCTCAGCCAGGCCAGCCGTTCTTCCACGCTCATCTGATAGAATTTTTTGCTCTCGCCCGTCATCCGTCCACACTCCTCCCGCAGCATCTATGAAAAATCTTATCACGTTTCACTGGCAAAAACTATCAGACTCAACCACCTTGTACAATATTTGTGAAAAGCTTGTACATTGTGCACTGATCCAAACAAAAGCGGGCCTCGCGGCCCGCTGAGTTGTGCGCTGAAAAGTGTCTTTACAACAGGGTATAGCTCTCCCCCGGCTGAAGCAGCAGCGCGTGCACGCTGGTCTCGCGGTTCACGCGCTCCACCCAGGCCGCCGCGTCCTGCTGAATCACCCCCCAGGTACTGTAGTGCATGGGGATGACTATCTTGGGCCGCAGCAGCCGCACGGCGCGCAGGGCGTCCTCCGGCCCCATGGTGAAGTTGTCGCCGATGGGCAGCACGGCCACGTCCAGGCCTTCCTCGCCGATCAAAGCCATATCCCCAAACAGGCCCGTGTCGCCCGCCAGGTAAATCTTCTTCCCGCTCAGGGTGGTGATGAGCAGGCCGGCCGGGTTGCCGCCGTTGCTGCCGTCGGGCAGGGCCGAACCGTGCAGAGCAAAGGTCAGTTTGAGATAGCCAAAGGGATGGTGATAGCCCCCGCCCAGGTGCTGCGCGTGGGTGTTCTCCACCCCCTGCTTGCGCATCCACCCGGCAATTTCGGCGTTACTGATCACCAGCGCCCCGGTGCGTTCAGCGATCTGCACGCTGTCTCCCACATGGTCGCCGTGGCCGTGGGTCACCAGGATAAAATCGGCCTGAGCCTGTGAGGCTTGCAGAGTTGCCGCGGGGTTGCCGCTGAAAAAGGGGTCCACCAGAACGGTGTAGCCGCTGGTTTTCAGTCCCCAAGCCGCATGTCCGTACCAGGTTAACACATCTTGCATGGCTTTATCCTCCGTGTGCAGTCTACCCTCATTATACAGACTTTTGGCTCTCAAAGCGCGCCGCGCGCATGCCGTTGGCGGTCACCGCCAGCGAAATGCCCATATCGCCCACCACCGCCAGCCACATAGGCGCCCACCCCAGCAGTGCCACCCCCATCAGGCCCAGCTTGGTCAGCAGCGAAAAAGCGATGTTCTGGCGAATGAGTCGCAGGGTGAAATGGGCCAGGCGGGTGACAAAGGGCAGCTGCTCCAGCGAATCGGCCATCAGCACGATATCCGCCGTTTCCAGGGCCTGGGCGCTGCCCGCCCCGCCCATCGCCACGCCCACACTGGCCGCTGCCAACGCCGGGGTGTCGTTGATGCCGTCCCCCACCATGGCCGCCGGGCCAAAAGACGCCTGCAGTTCGCGCAGCGCCTCCAACTTTTCCTCCGGCAGCAGCCCGGCGCGCACAGTTTCAATCCCCGCCGCCTGAGCGCTGCGCTGAGCCGCCGCAGGGTTGTCGCCGGTCAGCACCGCTGTGTGCAGCCCCAGGGCGTGCAGGGCCGCCGCCACATCAGCCGCCTCCGGGCGAATCTGGTCGCTGGCGGTGATCACCCCGCGCACCGCCTGCCCGTCGCTAACCAACATGGCGGTTTCTCCGGCGGTCTCCGCCGAAAGCACCCAATCGCACAGCGCGGCCGGGTGCGGATAATGCGCATCGAACAGGCGGTGGCTGCCGATGACGGCTGTGGCCCCATTCACCTGCCCGCGCAGACCCATGCCCGCCATGGCCGTGACCCCCTCGGCCGCGGCGTAAGCCTGCGCCAATCCGCGCGTTTCGGCCGCCGCCACCACCGCCTGGGCCAAGGGGTGCGCACTGGAGCGCTCCAGGGCGCAGGCCAAAGCCAGCACTTCGCCGCAGCGGGCGCAGTCCGCCGATCCTTCGCAATCCACAGCCCGCGCCTGCGTCACCTGCGGCCGCCCATAGGTCAGCGTGCCGGTCTTGTCAAAGGCAAACAGGCGCACCTGCGCCAGGGCTTCCAGGAAGGCCCCGCCCTTCACCAGCACCCCGCGTCGCGCCGCCGCGCTGAGCGCGGAAAGGACCGTCACCGGTGTGCTGATCACCAACGCGCACGGGCAGGAGATGACCAGCAGGGTCAGGGCGCGGTACAGCCAGCCGCGCGTGCCGTCGGCCAGATCAAAGAAAGGCGCGCCCCACAGCAAGGGCGGCAGCGCCGCCACCAGCAGCGCCAAAACCGTCACCGCCGGGGTGTACACCCGCGCAAAGCGGTCCACCATGCGCTGGCTGGGCGCACGCAGAGCTTGAGCATCGCTGACCATCTTGACGATGCGGCTGAGGGTCGATTCGCCCGCCGTGCGGCTGACCTGCACATGCAGCGCGCCGCTGCCGTTCAGCGTACCAGCAAATACCTCGTCGCCCGCGCGCTTTTCCACCAGGCGGCTCTCGCCGGTGATGGGCGCCTGGTTGACTTCGCTTTCGCCCAGCGCCACCACCCCATCCGCGGGGATGCGCTCGCCCGGCTGCACCAGCACCCGCTCCCCCGGCTGCAGGGCCGCCGCGGGCACTTTTTCGGTCTCCGTCCCAATCAGGCGCAGGGCCGTATCCGGGGCCAGCTGGCTCAGCTCACCCAAAACGCGGCGGGCCCGGTCGGTGTTGTATTCCTCCAGGGCCTCCGAGATGGCAAACAGGAAAATCAGCGTGGCGGCTTCGCCCAACTCGCCAATCCACACCGCCCCCAGCGCCGCCAGGGTGGTCAGCAGGTTGATGTTAAAATCGCGGTTGACCACCAGGTTGACCACGCCGCTGCGCGCCACCGGCCAACCCGCCAGCCCCAGCGCTGCGATCTGCAAAACCACCGTCAGGGCGCGCGGCGCCCCGGCCGTGCCCAACAGCCAGCCCGCCAGCAGCAGCCCCCCGCCCACCAACGCCAGGCGCGTGACCGGGCTGGAAAGCAAAAAGGCCGCCAACCCCATGCGCCCCACCGCAGCGGGGGTCGGCTCGGCCTGCACGCCGTAACCCAAAGCCGTCACGCGCGCCGTCACGGCCTGCGCCTCGGCATCGCCTTCCACGCTCAGGGTCTGGTCGGCAAAATTGAGCCTCACCTCGCGCACACCCGGCACCTGCCGCACCCCATTTTCCACGGTCGTCACGCAGTCGGCGCAGTGCAGACCGGTGATCTGAAAAGTCTGTTTGCTCATGCCGCACCCCCTTCGGTTTCTTCTGCTTTGGGGTGGCGGATGTGTTCCAGACCCATCTGGAAGAGCAGACGCACATGCTCATCTTCCAGGGCGTAATACACAATCCGCCCGGATTTGCGGTGCCGCACCACCTGCAAATTGCGCAGCAGGCGCAACTGGTGCGACACGGCGCTCTGGGTCATGCCCAACACCGCCGCTAAATCGCACACGCACAGCTCCCCGCCGCTCAGAGCTGAAATCAGCCGCAGCCGGGTGGGGTCCGACAAAGCCTGGAACACCGCCGACAGGTAGGTGGCGTCCAGGCCGGAAATCAGGTTGGCCTGGGCGGCCTGCACCTGTTCTTCATGGATCACGTTTTCTTCACAACGGGCTAGAGTGGAATTCATGGGTTCATCCTTGAATATATGAGCAGTTGTTCATATATTGGCAAGTATACAGGCCCCCCTTTCGTCTGTCAAGGGGGGCCTGGGACCTTTCTAAAAAATGACGGGCTGGGCGCGCTCAGCGTTCCAGGCGCACGCGCATCACAAAGCGGTCCACCGCCCCAAACTTGTACTTGTAGCCCTCGTCGCCACGCATGAAGTCAAACACGTCCCGCCCCTGCTCGTTGGCCCACTGCAGCAAATAGCCCAGCATGACCCACCCCGGCGAATAGGCGTTAAAAGCCGGATCCATGCCGGAATTGTAAACCCACAGGCGGTTCAACGTATCAAAGCTGAAGTACCCGGCCGCCTTGTGACCCTCGATCTCCAGGAAAGACAGATGCAGACAGCCTGCCTCCAGCGCCCAGCGCGCCGTGTGGTGCAGGTGCTGGCGCATGGCAGGGGTCAGGAAAGCAGCTTTCTCCGCGTCCTGGGACATCAAGGCCATGAAATCATCCACCTCAGCCGCCAGCCGCTCGGGGTCATCGGCCGTGTACCAGCGGAAGGGTACGCCCGCCTCTTCTAAACGGCGCATTTTGCGGCGGATCTCGTGACGCTGTTTCTTATCAATCCCCGCCAGGTAGGTTTCCCAATCGCCGGGCAGGCGGATGAAGGGCGAATGCTGCAAACGTTCCACCTGCGCGGTGTAGCCCGCCGCGGCCGCCTCGGATTCCAAAAGCGCCAGGCTGGGCGAATCATCCAGCAGGTTGTAGAGATCCAGCGCCGACCAGGCGGGCAGATCCAGCCCCGGCAGGGCCGCCAGCAGCCCGCGGACGAACTCGGCCAAATCCTGCGGGCGGGCGATGACATCCAGATAATCTGAAATCTCCACGCTGCCCAACAGCATCAGCGCCGCCCCCCCTTCGGTGCGGGGAGTCCAAAACAGGGGCGCCACCCCCACCAGCTCACCCTCCCGCCGCGCCGTCACCAGGGCCAGCTGCGCCTCCGGCGGCCATTCTCCCCCGCCGCGCGTCTGCCACCAGCCGCGCAGATACCCCGGGTGCAAAAACGGCACGGGCACAGCTGCCTGATCCAGCAAACGCGTCCATTCTTCGTCCAGGCTCTCTGAGAAGCCGCGGTGCAGTTCAAATTTCATGAGATACCCCTCACGGTGATTTTTCATTCGGCCTGCATTATACCCCAGCGGTCAAGGCCGCTTCCACCCTGTGCACACCCTTGCTCCGCCCTCAATCCGTATCCAGGCGGTAGCCAAACCCGCGCACGGTGATGACGTAGCGCGGCTGCGAAGGGTCGGCCTCGATCTTCTGCCGCAGCAGCCAGATGTAGCGCCGCACGGCGGTGGAATCCTCGCTGCGGCTAGCCCCCCACACCACCTCAGACAGCTTTTCTTCAGACACCGCGCTGCCCGGGGTCTGGGCCAGCACCTCCAGCAGGCGGAATTCAGTGGGCGTCAGGGCAATGACCTGATCCCCGCGCCGCACCTCGCGCCGGTCGAAATCCAGGCTCAGCTCGCCCACCGGCAGCACATGGTGCGCTGTTCCAGCACGGCGTGCCGCCCGGTTTAACACCGCCTGAATACGCGCGGTCAGCTCGGCAAAAGAGAACGGCTTGGTCATATAATCATCCACCCCCAGCCGGAAGCCGCGCAGCTTATCGGCCTCGGTGGTCTTGCCCGTCAGCAGGATGATGGGCACGTCCGCCATCTCGCGCAGGCGCACCGTCACCTCCCAGCCGTCCATGCCGGGCATCATCACGTCCAGCACCACCAGGTGGGGATGTTCGCGGTAGGCCAGCCGCAGGGCTTCGGGCCCGCTGCCTGCCGAAAGCACGTCAAAATTCTCATTTTGCAAAAATTCGCCCACAAAACGGCGCAAGGTGCTGTCGTCGTCCACCAGCAGGATCTTATAGCGCATGTTCCCCTCGCTCTTCCAAACGCGGCAGGCAGAACCAGAAACAAGCCCCGCCCTCCGGGCGGTTTTCGGCCCCCACCTGCCCGCCCATCGCCTCCACCAGCCGCCGCACAATATACAGCCCCAATCCGTGCCCGTACACTGTCTGTGAATCGCCTGCGTTGGAGCGGTAAAAACGTTCAAACAGCAGCGGGATCTGCCCCTCATCCAGGCCCGGCCCCTGGTCGCACACCTCCATGCGCACCATCTGTCCCTCAGCCCGCGCCCGCGCCCAAATTTCACCGCTGGGGGTGTACTTGAAGGCGTTATCGAGCAAATGAAAGAGCGCGCTGTTGAGGGCCTGCTCATCCGCCAACACCGGCGGCAGATCCGCCGGAATGTCCCAATGCAGCCGCTGGGCCTGGGCATGGGCCATGAATTGCTGGCGCAAGGGCTCCACCGCCGCCGCCAGCAGCAGCGGCGCCGGGTAAAGCGGCAGCCGTCCGGCATCCAGAGCCGAAAGATCGAGGATGGTCTCTACAAAGCGGCTCAGGCGTTGAATTTCGGCCTGTACCAGGGTCAGATTCCCGCGCGCGCGCACCGGCAGGCGGTAGCTGCCGCCCAAGAGCAGCTCAATCCCCCCGCTGATGTTGGTCAGCGGCGCGCGCAGCTCGTGCGACACCAGGGAAACGAACTCGGTTTTCAGCTCATCCAACTGCTGCAAGGCGCGGTTCTGCGCCTCCAATTGCTCCAGGGCCTGGGTCAGATCGGCGGTTTTCTCAGCCACGCGCACTTCCAACTGAGCATTGAGCTGTTCCAGTTCAGCCCGGTCCGCGGCGATTTGCTCATAGGCCTGCTGCAATGCGGCCTGCTGACGTTTTTGCAGGCTCAGGTCGTGGGCCGTGCCCGCCAGCGCCAACCGTCCCCAGCGCGCCGGTAAGATGGGGCGCAGCGCCAGAGAAACCGGCAGGATCTGGCCGTCGCGCCGCCGTAAATGGATTTCGCCCCGCCAGCCGCCCTTCAGCCCCGCGGCGATCCAGGCAAAGGTGCCCTCAGCCGGATGCACCAGCTGCTGCAAAGGCCGCCCCAGCAGGTCGTTGGCATGGGTGTAGCCCGCCGCCTCCAGCAAAGCCGGGTTTACCAGCCGCAGCCGCCCGCGCGAATCGCACACGAAGGTCGGCTCTGCCACCGAATTCACCAGATTGGCGTACTGCTGCATCTCCACCTCGCCAGTCAAAACCCCCTGGCGAGCGATCAGGCCCAGGCCCAAAATCAACGTCACCCACAGGGCGGTGGGGTTAAAGCGCCCCCACAGCTGCCATTCCACCAGGCTGTACCAGCCCACCACCACCACGGTCAGCAGCGGCAGCAGCCCCTGTAAGCGCACTACCCAGCGCCGCACCCTTCCGGCGGGCGGCGGCTCGGCGTTCATCTGCGCCACAGGGGCCTGCAGAGCTGCCCAGGCCAAAAGCCCGTCGCCAATCACCCAGCCCAGGTCCAACAACGTGCCGCTCTGGTAACCCGGCCCGGTCAATAGGGTGGTGTAGGCCAGGTCAGAAAATAAATAAGCCAGCAGTCCCAGCCCCACCCAACCCAACGGAGCGGGCAGACTGCGCGGATCAGACAGTAAAAACAGGCTGAGCAAAAGCAGCAGGGTCAGCAGGTCCATGCCCAACGGCAGCAGCACCAGCCCGCTGGCCCCCGCGCTGGCCTGCGCATCTACCACCGGCTGCAGCGCCCACAGCCACGCCAGCGTCACCGCACCGGTGGACACCAGGGTCAGGTCAAACAACAGCCCCAGCCGCCCCAGCAGCGGGCGCGGCTGGCGCGGAAAGCGCAGCAGCCCCACCCACACGGCCAATGCGCCGGGAATGTACAGGTATTCCAGGGCGCTCAGGCGCAGCGTGGCATCCGCCGCCAGAGCCTGCGCCGCCAGGCGAACGGCATCCTCCACGGCCCAGGCCCACAGTCCCGCCGACATCCAACCCCAGGCCTGGCGCAGCCGACCTGGCCCCACCCGGCGGGCGGCGCGTGTGGTCAGCACAGCGCTGAGCAAGGCGGCGAACAGCAATGTCACCCCCCCCATCCACACCCGTTCCCACGGCTCGGTCCGCCCCCACAGCAGCCAGGCGGCGTAGAGCAGCCCAAAGACAGCCGCCAACGGCCGAAGACTGCGCCGGGCGCGGGTTTGCGTGTCTTGCGGTTGCGAAGCCAACATATCCTCATTGTACAACAGAAGTCCTCGAGCCTCCCGCAGGCGATTCCGGTTAGGGCAATCGCATTCTAGAGAAATCGGGTATCCTCAAAGAAACCACGAGGAGCCCAATGAATACCGAAGGAATGACAAACAATCTCAACGCATACTTTACTCAACTACCGGATCAACGCCGAAAAGCCGGAAGGCGGCATAAGCTTATCGATAT
>JARKPO010000029.1 GCA_029975215.1 Levilinea sp. | reverse complement strand
ATAGAGCCAGGAGATGCTTTCATCACTCAGAACACAAGCCTGCCAGGAAGCCTGGTAAACTTTATCCATCACGTTTTGAGCTTTCCCTGCTCGTTCTGGTGAGAGTTCTACACCCCAGGTTTCACAGTTGAGTGCGTTACCCAAGATAGAAGCAGCTTTTCCTTCCCCTGCGCAGGGATCAAATAACCGCCCTCTCTCGCTGGGCGGTTTCAGGTAAGTGCGGATGATCTCGACAACCGGTTCATCCGTGGGGTAATACCCCATTCTTTCGATTGCTGGTGGACGCATTGTTCTCTCCTATACGAAAATAAAATCCCCGCAGGAGACGCGTCCAACCCCTTGAGGGGATGAAAAGCGCCCCCTCCGGGGTGATGTTGCGAGTTGTTTTACTTGTTCAATCAGATGGTCAGTGAGATTTCCTCCTGAGCTAATAACTCGGATAACAGTTCTTTCCAGTCAGCTTGCAGGTCAATTCTGGCACCAAGGATACAATCGCCACCTGTGGCCAGATCTTGAACCAACTTGCGGCTGCGAGCTTGTTTCCAAAGGACTACTGACCATTCATCCAGAATCGGCACCTCCAGAGCTTCTTTGATTCGTTCAACGAAAAGCTGAATCAATTCCTTTCCCGGGTCGGGTGTTCCTCGAAAAATAAGCAGATATGCACTGAGGTCTTCTGGTTCCCATTTTCCAGGAAGCGCAAGCCGAGATACGAACCCGACATGATGACTGGTGTATTCAGGCATGGTTTGCCAGGCTTGTTCATACTTATCAGTGGGAATCAGGGACACATCGCTTAGGCCGTCCTGAGTCATTTGTAGGGATTTCCCGCACATCAGAGTCACTCGAAGTGACTCCAGGCTGGTCTTGTAACCTACCAGACCAACATATGCCAGGTTGTGATTGGTGTCATAGGCATAGCCAGTGGCATGTGCCATTGCTTGCCCGTTCCGAAGCTTTGGTACCGCTTCAGGAAATAGACGATCACCCGATTTGGAATCCCCGCTTTCCTTCGGAACAATCTTCCAAACAACAATCCCAGAATTGACTCGAGCCAGTTCTTCG
>JARKPO010000075.1 GCA_029975215.1 Levilinea sp. | reverse complement strand
TGACATGCGTGCGGTGGTCTTTCATGGCCCTTATCAGGTCTCGGTCGAAACGGTTCCCGATCCGGGCATTGAAGACCCCGGCGACGCGATCGTGCAGGTCGAGGCCGCCGCTGGATGTGGCTCGGACCTGTGGACCTACCGGGGTCAGGCCGCCGTCGCGCCAGGATCACGGATCGGCCACGAATTCCTGGGTCGAGTCATCGAGACGGGGACCCAGGTCACCGGACTAAATGTTGGCGATTGGGTGGTTGCACCCTTTCGCTATTCCGATGGAGAATGCTCCTTCTGTCGCGAAGGACTCAGCTCCTCATGTCTGGACGGTGGTTTCTGGAGCCGCGAGGTCGTCGATGCCGGCCAGGGCGAACTGGTGAGAGTTCCGCACGCTTCGGCCACGCTGGTGAAACTGAGTTCCGATGGTTCGGCGCCGCCGGTCGAGCGCATCCCTGACCTGCTTGCTTTGGCCGACGTCATGCCCACCGGATTGCACGGTGTCCGCAATGCGGGTGTTCAGCCTGGCGACACTGTCGTCATCGTCGGAGACGGAGCGGTCGGTCAATGCGCAATCATCGCCGCCCGCATGGTCGGTGCCGGTCGAGTTATCGTGCTGGGCGGGGCGCATCCCGATCGCGAAGAAATGGCACGGGCCAACGGTGCCGACGCGTTTCTGTCAGTGCGCGGCGATGACGCGGTAGCTGCGGTGCGCGAATTGACCTCCGATGAGTTGGCCAAACGAGTCGTGGAATGCGTCGGTTCGAGTGGATCATTCGATACGGCGTTATCCCTGGTCAGGCCTGGCGGCACCGTCGGATATGTCGGCCTCCCACATGGAGTGAACGTGGACCTGGCGAGATTGTTCAGAGGCAATATCTCGATCTCAGGCGGAATGTGCCCGGCCCGCGACTACCTACCCGAACTGCTCCCACTGGTGAATTCTGGTGAATTGCATCCGGGCGTCGTCTTCAGTTATTTCGGCACTCTTGAAAATGCACCTGAAGCGTATCGTCAAATGGACCGGCGCGAGACGGTGAAGGCGCTTCTGCGCCCAGGCAATCCTGTTACTTCAAGGTAACCTGAACGATACCAGGCTAATCCCTCTCGTAAAACTCGTGAAACACTCCTCGCGTATGCTCTAGAGCATTACGGAGGTATGACGCAACTTACCTCTGACAAACCGGCAGAGGAGGTATCCGTGGGGGGATTCGCGCCAATAATCCTGGCCATTCCATACACCTTAATGGTGACCGTCGGCGCTTTCCTTATCGGTTTCGTCATCGCTATTCCGCTCATGTTCATGCGGGGTTCAAAGTTCGTTCCATTCAGGCTCGTGGCGCAGGGCTTCATCGATATTGCGCGGGGCATCCCTCCCATTGTGTGGCTGTTTTTCATCTACTTCGGCCTGCCAGGAATCGGGGTTCTTCTCGATCCGCTCGAAGCGGCAATCATCGGGCTCGGCATCATCTCTGCCGGATACTTGGCCGAGATCTTCAGAGGCGGTCTGGTGGCAGTCCACAAGGGGCAGTTCGAGGCGTCGCACGCGCTTGGACTTGGGGGTTGGACGATGTTCACGAAGGTCATCGCCCCGCAGGCTCTGCGGGCGATGCTCCCCGGACTGGCTACCTACTTCATCGGTCTGGTGAAGGATTCTTCAATCGCTTCCGTGATCGGTGTGACAGAAATGGTTTTTGCGGCCAGCACCTATGCGCGCAGGTCGCCGGAGGGAATTCTTCTCTTCTTCATCGCAGCCATCGTCTACATGGCATTGTCGATACCGATGGGTCTTGCCGCCCGCGGCATGGAAGCTCGCATGCGTAAGGCGGGCGCACGATGACCAACATGTTTCAGTTCTGGGCGGGCATCTTCCCCAAGCTATTTGGTGGGTTGATCGTCTCGCTCGAGCTCACCGCGCTCAGTCTCCTTATTGGTCTACCTCTCGGGCTCCTCCTGGCACTCGGGGTCAGTTCCCGGTTCAAGCCGCTGAGCTGGCTATCCATCGCCCTAGTGGAGATCGGGCGCGGTGCACCCGCTCTGGTGGTGCTCTACGTCGTCTATTTCGGCTTGCCGGCACTGCATTGGTCACCGACCGCGTTTCTGTGTGCGGTCATCGGACTTACCTACACGACAGCGGCCTATGCCGGCGAGTACCTGCGCGGCGGGCTGAGATCAGTCAATGCCGGCACCATCGAGGCGGGCCAGGCACTCGCCTTGACGAATGCGGACGTCCTCCGTTTCGTCATCATTCCCCAAGGGCTGCGGGTCGCAATTCCTTCGCTCATGGGGCTCGCGATCCAGATTTTCCAGGCCACCTCGCTCACCTACTCGATAACGGTGAGCGAATTGACCGCAAATGCGTACAG
>JARKPO010000068.1 GCA_029975215.1 Levilinea sp. | reverse complement strand
ACGCTATTCTGGTTTGTTCGTGCTGCTTAAACAGAAGTGGACGCTCTCCGACCAACAGAAAACCCTTGTCCTGCAAGCCGCCCTGGCCACCTTTCGCAGCCTGGTTTACCCGAATGTCCGTTCTTTTGTCTGAACCTCAGGTGAAAAAGGGCACAAATGCGCTGGGGCACAGGGTCATTCCCCCAGCTCGCAGGGGAAGGACGGCTCCATCGCCAGAAAAACTTCCACCAGTTGAGGATCAAACTGGGTTCCGGCCTGGGCGCGGATATGATCATAGGCGCGCTTGCGGCTCCAGGCTTTGCGGTAGGGGCGGTCGGAGCACAGCGAATCCCACACATCCACGATGGAGAAAATGCGCGCTTCCAGGGGAATTTCCTCGCCGCGCAGCCCGCGCGGATAGCCGCTGCCGTCCCAACGCTCATGGTGAGCATAGGGGATGTTGAGGGCGGGGCGCAGGAACTCGATGGGGTAGAGCATGTCGTAAGCGTGTTGGGGATGCTGGCGCATGATGGCGGCTTCTTCCTCGCCGAGGGGGCCTTGTTTGCGCAGGATGCGGTCGGGGACGCCCAATTTGCCGATGTCGTGCAGCAAAGCCCCACGGCGAATATGGGGCATCTGTTCGGCGGATATACCTACCTGCTCGGCCAGGCGCAAGGTGAGGTTGATGACGTTTTGCGAATGGGTTTCGGTGGCCTGGTCGCGCAAGTTCAGCGCGCGCGCCCAGCCAGCCAGGGTGGCCTCGTAGGCCTGGGTCAGTTCCAGGTTGCTGCGCTGCAGGTTATCCACCATCTCAAAATTGTCAAAGGCTATGGCTGCCTGGATGGCAATAGCTTCCAGCAGATTCCACCAAT
Source organism: Levilinea sp. (assembly GCA_029975215.1). GTDB lineage: Bacteria > Chloroflexota > Anaerolineae > Anaerolineales > Anaerolineaceae > Levilinea. Next base: position 140,896 of record JARKPO010000068.1, on the reverse strand, counting down.
CCGGATCGAGGGGCTGGGGACGGTCAAGGAAGATTTCTAAAACGCCTTTGGGGGCATCTTTGGCGATGAGGGGAACGGCCAGATAATCATGAAAACCGTGCGCCGCCATCCAAGCTGAACGGCGGCCGGTGGTCACCTGGCTGGTTTGGCGGGTGAGCTGCAAGGTGGCCTGCTTAAAGAGGGCTTCGGCAGCCAGGTCGAACTGCATATGCACGGGGGGGGGCGGGTTGGAAGCGACCTTGCCCCACAGGGCCTGCGGCAGTAAGGTGTTGGCAGCGGGGTTGTACCGCAGCACGCAGATGGCGGGAACTTGCAGCTGGGCAGCAGCGTGCTGGGTGAGCAGCGATAAAATTTGATCCAGGTCTTGATTGGCGCTGATGGCGGCGTCCACCTGCCGCAGAGTCTGCACCTGCTGCAGGCGGCGCTGGGTTTGCTCATAGAGGATTTCGCGCTGGATGGCGCTGGCGGCCAGGTCAGCCACCGCGGTGAGCACGGAAATTTCGGCGGTGGAGGTGGGCGCGCTGCGGCCCACCCACAGCGTGCCGAGGGCCAGGTCGCGGGTGACGAGGGGCACACAGATGAGCGAACGCACCCCGCCGCCCGAAAGGGCCGCCAGCGGGCTGGGCGAGGGAATGGGCAGGTCGTTGTTGATGTACGGCTGGCGCGATTCCAGCACCGCCTGGTGAATTTCTTCTGAGGGAGGCGCGCCGCCGGAGAGAGTCCCCCACTGTCCGATGGCTTCCACGCATTGATCCTGCCCGGGGCAGGCGGCCTGAATGATCAGCAAGGCTCCGGCAGCTTCCATCAAGTCGGCGGCGTTATCCAGGATGGTGCGGTACATGTCTTTGGCCAGGGTGGCCTCTCGCAGCGCCGAGGCAATAGTGGCGATGGCGCGCTGTTCGCGGGCGTGCAGCTTACTTTCGGTGATCTCCATCGCGGTGAGGCAGGTCCCGACAATTTTCCCTTCGTCATCTTTGACCGGGTTATACCCCAACCGGAACCAGCGCGGGGAGGCGTTGGGGACGCGGAATTCGCGCTGCACTTCGATGTAGCGCCCTTGCAGGGCGGAGAGGATGTTTTGAGAAAAAATCTGCTGGTTGGGCTTTGGAATGAAGATCTCAATCCCCAGACCCTTTTGCAGTTTTTTGCCGGTCATGGTTAGAAAATGTTCGCTGGCCGCGCGGTTGAAGGCCTGGATGACGCGCTGGCGGTCCAACAGGATGAAAGATTCGCGACTGGAATCAAAGATGGCCCGCAGGGTGGCTTCGGATTGGCGCAGGGCTTCTTCGGCCAGCTTGCTTTCGGTGATATCTTCGATGTGGGATAAAAACGATTCGGTTTCGCCGTTGGCGCCGCGCAGGCTGCGCACCTGAATGCGGGTGTAGATGGTTTTGCCATCTTTGCGGATGTAACGCTTTTCCAGCGAATATTGATCCAGGTTTTCACGGAGCATGCGCTCGGCCCAATATTCCGAGATGCCGACATCGTCGGGGTGGGTGATTTCCTGCCATTTCACCTGGCGCAATTCGTCAATGGTATAGCCCATGATCTCGGCAAAGCGCTGATTGCCGTTGATCAGGTGGCCGTCCAGGCCGGTGATGGCGGTTCCCACCAGGCTGAGTTCAAAGTAATTGCGGAAACGAGCCTCAGAGAGGCGCAGCTGGGTTTCCAACTCGTATTTCTTGAGCGCCATTTGCAGGGTGGCGAGCAGGCTGCGCTCTTCAAACGGTTTGAGCAGGTAGCCAAAAGCGTCGGTGATACGCGCGCGTTCGATGATGTGCGCATCCGCGTAGGCGGTCAGGTAGATGATGGGAATATCGGCCTGGGTGTGGATTTCGGCGGCGGCTTCGATGCCGTCCATAGGACCTTCGAGGACGATATCCATCAGAATCAGGTCGGGGCGGGTTTCCAGCGCCAGGGCAACCGCCTGCGGCCCGCTGCTGGCCATGCCGCAGACTTGATACCCATTTTTCTTGAGGACATTTTGAAGATGGACGCGGATGATGCCGTCATCTTCAACTACCATTATTTTCGCTGCCATGATGCCCCTTTCTGACTGCCCGAATCGCATGCCGTAAGAATTTCAACCTGCTAAAAGTGAAGGGTAAAGAGGGTGCCTGGTCTGGTTTGCAGATGGACGGTGCCTTTGAGCTGCTGGCTGAGGATGTTCACCAACTGCAAGCCGAGGGTATCGGTATTTTGGAAATCCAGCCCCGCGGGCAAGCCCACGCCGTCATCGGCCACGATCAGCACGTGCTTCCCCGTCTGTTCTGGGTCGGCGTGCAGCGCCACGCGCACCGTACCTTTTTGACCGGCGGGGAAGGCGTATTTGAGGGCGTTGGAAACCAGTTCGTTCACGATCAGACCGCAGGGGGTGGCCGTATCTACGCCGAAGAAGATGTCTTCGATCTCCACCTGGAGATGAATGCCAGGGTGCGAGGCAAAGGCGTTCACCAGGCTGTAGGACAGCTTTTGCAGGTATTCCACCATGTTGATGTGCGCCAGGTCTTTGGACTGGTACAGTTCTTCGTGAATGAGGGCCATGGAACGGATGCGCGATTGGGTGGCCTGGATGACCTCCAGGGCGCGGGGGTCCTGGATGAAATCGGTTTGTAGCCCCAATAGGCTGGACATGACCTGGAGATTGTTCTTGACCCGATGGTGAATCTCCTGCAGGAGCACTTCTTTCTCGTGCAGGGCGGTGCGAATTTGCTCTTCGGCCTGCTTTTGGGAGGTGATGTCGCGGATGACGGTGATGACGCGGGCCACCTGGCCTTCTTCCAGAACCGGCACTTTCAGCGTTTCGGTGAAATACGGCTGCTCGTCAATCTCGATGCGCTCGGTGGAAAACAGGGCGCGCCCAGAGACCAGAATTTCCTGGTCGTTCAGGTGATGCTGAGCGGGGAGGAAGGGGAATACTTTTTCCACGCTCTGGCCGTAGATCTCTGCCGGAGTGTTGGCGGGGTGCAGCAGGGCGCGCAGCGATTGGTTGGCCAGGATCAGGTTGAGGTCCGAGTCGACCACATGGATCCATTCCTGCAGCGCATCCAGGGTGGTATGGTACAGGTTTTCAGAGAAGCGCAGCGCGTCTTCAAACTGCTTGCGCTCGGTGATGTCGGAAATGACGCCGATGACGCCCGCGATTTGCCCCAGGGCGCTGCGGTGGGGGGCGAAAATGCTGGAGATCCACACCGGACGTTGGGCGCGGGAGAAGAGCACGTATTGGTCGGGGAGGAAGATGGTTTTGCCGGATAGTGCCTGCAACAGCTGACCGCCGACGCCAATTTCATCCAGGCGGGGGAAGAGGTCTATCAGTGCGCTGCCAGCGGCCTCACGGCTGGATAAACCGGTGAGATTCTCCATGACTGGATTCCAGATGAGCACCTTTAAATCTGTGTCCAGCAGGAAGATGCCGATTTTGGCCCCGGAGATGACCTCCTGGTTGAGCTGGTTGGATTCGCGCAAGGCCTCTTCGGCGCGCTTGCGGGCGATGGCCAGGGCCACCTGGTTGGACACGAAGGTCATGATTTGCAGGTCTTCCTGATCATAGCGGATGCCCTCGGTGTAGGACTGCACCGCCATGATGCCCAGGGATTCGCCTTTGTATCTCAGTGGGACGCCCATCCAATCTACCGAAGCGGTGCCCTGCGAAACGACTTCGCCCGTTTCGCGCAGATGCTCAAAATGCATGGGATACGCCAGAATCGGCTGGCCGGTGCGCAGGACGTAATCGGTGAGGGTACGGCCGGGCTTGCGCGGGGCGGGCTTTTCGTCGTAGGCGTCTACAAAGTAGGGGAAGTAGATGGTTTCGGTTTTGGCGTCGTAGTTGGCGATGTAGAAATTCTCCGCGTGCATCAAGGTGCCCAATATCGCATGGATGCGCGCGTAGAGATCTTCGAGGGAGTCGGTGGAATAGGCCGCTTCGGAGATTTGATAGAGGGCTTCCTGGAGGGATTCGTCTTTCCGGCGCTGTGAAATATCGCGGATGGTGGCGATGATGCCGGTGATTTCGCCGCTGAGACCGCGCAGGACGGCGGATGAGACTTCGCCAAAGAAGTGGGAGCCGTCCTTGCGGATGAATTCGTAGATATTGGGAGTGCTTTCACGCCCGGTAGTGAGACGGGCGGCCTGCTGGCGGGCCAGGGGGCGGTCATTGGGGGCGACCCAATCAAAAATTGTAGTCCCCACACCTTCATTGAGGCTTTCATCCGTTTGAAAGAGGGCGTGAGCGCGCTTGGAGGCATAAGTGATGACCCCGTCCAGGCCGGTGACGGTGATGGCGTCGGGTGAGGCGGTGATGAGGGTGCGGTAACGGTCTTCGGATTCGCGCAGGCGGAATTCCATTTCCTTGCGCACCGAGATATCCATAAGGACGCCCTGGATGCGGCCCAGGGGAGGGGTGAGGAGCAGGTTGGCATCGTCACGCACCCATCGGATTTCACCGCTGCGGCTGCGGATGCGGTATTCACAGCGTTGGGTGGTCTTGAGACTGTGGATTTGGGCATCTTCGTCTAAGATGCGCTGGCGGTCTTCGGGGAGGATTTGTTCCAGCCAGCGGTTGGGCACAGACAGCCATTCCTGGGAGGTAAAGCCGAGGAGCTGCTCCACCTGGGGGCTGATGTAGGTCCAGCGGCCCGCCCGCCCGCCTTCGGCGATGTACACCACGCTGGGGCTGTGTTCCACCAGGGTGGTATACAAATGCCGGTCGGTTTCAATTTTGACGACGAGATGCTCAAAGCTGGCGGCGATGAGCCAGGAGAGGGCACCCAGGGTGAAGAATGTGAGAAAGGCGGTGAAGTTGAAGGCGGTCAGGCGGCCACCCTGCATCAGCGTCAGCGCGTAGGCGAGGGTTGCGCCGGCGGAGACGATCCATGAGGCGTAGGGGGCAATGATAAAACTGGAGAAAACGATGGGCAGGGTATACAGGATGAGGACGGAATCCTGCGTCTTGGGCGCAAAAACCACGTTGGGCAGAAGGACGAGGAGAAGGATGTAACCTACGGCGGCAGCACGGGTGTAGCCGCGGCGGTTGAGCAGCCACAGCACTGCCAAAACCCCCAGGGCAAGCAGATCGACCAGCAAGAAGTTCAGCGAAAACCGACCGGTGGTCAGATAGGTGAAGATGGGATTGGCGGCCACGTAGATTGCGCCGATGAGTAGGGTGATGGTGATGAACATGTTCAGCAGCTGGCGTTGACGCAGCTGCCGGTCTTGGGCGCCGAATCGTTGGATGCTTTGGATCACCAGTTGGTTGATGGGGGTCTGCATAGAGACCTTCTATTCCCTGTCGATGGTGACAACCCGGTTGCGGCCGTTCTGCTTGGCCTGATAGAGCGCACGGTCGGCACGCTTGAGGGTGGTTTCCAGGCTGGTGTCGGTGGGCAGAAGATGGGTGACCCCCAGGCTGATCGCCAATTTAAAGGCGGCGTTTTCGGTATAGATGGGTTGTGCCACCAGGTTTTCCCGCAGGCGCTCGGCGGCGCAGGCGGCATCTTCCAGGGAGGTTTCGGGCATGATGATGACAAATTCGTCGCCGCCGTAACGGCCAATCAGGTCAATTTCACGGATATTTTCGTTCAGCCGCAGGGCCAATTGGCGTAACACCTGATCGCCCACCGGGTGGCCGTAGGTGTCGTTGATCTCTTTAAAGTGATCGGCGTCCAGCATGACGGCGGACAGAGGGCGTTTGAAGCGGCGCGCCCTTTCCAATTCACGGTAGGCCAGTTCAAACAGGCCGCGGCGGTTGTAGAGCGTGGTGAGTTCGTCGGTGATGGCCAGGCGCTGCACTTCATTGTACAGGCGGGTGTTTTCGATGGTGATGGCCACCTGAGAAGCAAAAACGGACATAGCCGAAATGTCCTGCGGTTTGAGGGCGGCGCCCCACAAAATGAGCAGGCCGGTCAGCTCTTTGCCCGCCACCAGGGGCAGAAACATGCTGTGGGTGGTGGGATCTGCGGGGAGGGCGGTGGGCAGCTGATCGCAATAGAGGGCGTTAATGCCGGGCAGCAAATAGGCCGCTTCTTGAATGGGTCCGGTGTGGAAGACGGGCTGGCGCGCCTGCACCAGATCGTCAAAGAGGGGCGAGCGGCTGAGGTTGATGAAGACGGGGTCAGTTTGCAGGTTGAGGACTGGGACGTCACCGGACGGCTGGAAGATGGAGATATAACGAACACGGAAGGAGGCGTTTTTGGGGGGAACGGCCAGGGCCAGCAAGCAATGGATGCCGAGCTGTTCCATCTCAATGCCGAGGACGTCGAAGACGCTTTCCAGGCTGGGGGCGGCGTCCAAGCGGGTGGCCACATGCGCCAGGGCGGTGATGAGGTGGTTGGCGTGCAGCAGTTGGAGTGATTTTTGGTTTTCCATTTCCAGCAGGCGCACGCGGGCCACCGCCAGGGCTACCTGGGCGGCTTCGCCCTCCAGCTCCAGCAGCTGATCCGCCGTAAATTGGACGGTCTGCGCATAGCCGATGAGGACTGCGCCGAGGGTGTTTTCCAGGCGAATGAGCGGCAGGCCCAAAACGGTTTTCGAGGGGATATCCGCGGCGCTTTGGACCGGTGGGGTGATGACTTGCGCGCTGTGGAAGTTCATAGCCTGCAGGGCCATGCGCTGATATTGGCCATGCAGGGAAGGGGTGGATGGATTGCGCAGTGTGTGCGCGGCATAGGCAGGTTGGTCGTCCTGGCTTTCGGCGATGTAGATATACACATCGGCCGATTGAAAAATTTTGCTTAACTGCAGGGCGATATCATCCAGCAGCTCTGCCAGGCTGGAGGCACGCAGGGCGGTGTGGGTGAGGGTGTTGAACTGGCTGAGGCGCAGCACATGGCGTTCCACTTCGCTGAAAAGCTGGGCGTTGCGGATGGCGGTGGCGGCCTGATCGGCGAAGGCTTTCAGACGTTCGGCGTGGGTTTCGGTAAAGAAATTGGGCTGGGCGCTGTCTACATTGATAAAACCCACCACCTGCCCCTGTACGATGATGGGCGCGCCGGCGTAGGAGCGGATCCAGGCCGAAGAGCCGTCCACTGCCCACCCCCCCGCGGTGTGGGTGTCTGCAATGAAGACCGGTTTGCCGTTCCGGTACATTTCGGAAAGGGTGGTCAGTTGATGAAAATTATAGGCCAGCTCGGCGATGGTCTCGGCCACGTTATGTTCGGCGTAGCCCCGCGAACGCTTGACGCAGGCCATATCGCCCTCGATGAGCATGATGTTGGCGGCTTCGTGGGGCACCACCAGATCAATGTTGGTGAGGATGCGGTCAAAGACGTCGTTAAGCTCCAGGGTGCTGTTGAGGGCGGCGGCGGAATCGCGCAGGGCTTCGGCCAGGGCGCGCTGGTCACGTTCGTTGCGGATGGCGCGGTTGCGCTCGGTGATGTCGTGGAAAATGCCGAAAGAGCCGGAGAAATGGTCTTGCTCGTCAAACCAGGGCGTTGCAGTGACCACCAAATCGCGCTTTTCACCGTCGGGACGGATGATCTGAATATCGTAGACCGATCTTTCTCCGGCGCGGCGGGATGGAACCTGATTGCGGATGAATTGGAAGACTTCTTCGCTGGTGAAGTCGCGCATATTCATCTTGGTCAGCTCTTCAACCGGGGCACCGAAAATTTCACTGGCGGCAGGGTTGGCAAAGACCAGGTTTTCATCGGTGTCAGCGATGACCACCCCTTCGCCTTGATGTTCCATCACCATGCGGAAGAGACTCTCGCTCTTTCGCAGGCGCATTTCCAGGTCGTAACGGTGGAGAGCCAAATTGACGGCGATCTGCAGGGAGCGGTCGTCAAAGGGCTTGAGGATGTAGCCGTAGGGATTGGTGGAACGCGCCCGATCGAGGGTTTCGGGGTCGGTGTAGGCGGTGATGTAAATGATGGGGATGGGGTTTTGGGCCTGAATCCGGCGTGCCACTTCCACACCGTCCAAATCATCCTGCAGGGATATATCCATTAAGATCAGGTCTGGCTGCAGTTCTGCTGCTTTGCGGATGGCTTCTTCTCCGGATATACACAGGCTGACCACCTGAAACCCAAGGTTTTCCAGGCTGTGTTGAAGATAACGGCCGATGATGGCCTCATCCTCAACCACCATCAGACGGGTGGGGGCCGGAACCGAAAGCTGTGTGATCATGGAGTGGGAGGGGCCTCTGTAGGGACGGGCTGAATATGCAGCTTGCCTTCGATGACCTGGACTTCCAATTCGGCGGGCGGCTGGGGTTGGCTGTTGAGCACTTGCAGTACGTTGGGGGTCAGGACACGGTCAGCCCATTCTTCCCAACTGTGCTGTGAGAGGGTTTGCTGGGCCTGTTCGTTCAGCCAGGCCAGGGCAGAGGGAGACCAGCGCAAGCGAATGCCGAGCGAGAGGTAGCGCTGCTCCAGGCGGGAGAAGATGGTCTCCTGAATCCAATCTTGCGGAGAGGTGTTAGCCGAGGGCAGCCCCAGGGCAAACAGATCCACCTGGGCGGCCATGGCGTCACCCAGGGCTGAAGTGAGGAGCTGCTCCAAATAGAGCGGCTCTTCGGCCCCGGCCGCTCCCATGAACCCGGCCTGGCGGCGGGCCTGCGCAGCGATTTCGGCGGTGAGCAGGATGACGGAATCGCTGAAATAGATGGGCTTGCCGCGCCCGTCGAAGATCCAACCGTCGGCCAGGGCCTGGGCAAGGACTTCGCGGATGTAGGGGTGGCAGGCGTCCACATTTTCGAACCGCACCACGCTCCAGGGGGATTGCAGCAGGCGGTGCAGGGGCAGAGAGTCTGAATAGCCCACATAGCCAGGAGGAGCCCCCACCAGCAGATTGATATCTTCGGGGTGGAGCATGCGCGAGAGGTCAATGGTGATGACGCGGCCGGGATCGCCAAAGAGATGTTCAGCCAGGGTTTCGGCCAGCAGGTCGGATTGGCGCGCGGTGTCACCCCCCAGGAGCACCACGATGTTGGGACGCGTGTTGCGCAGATCCAGGCCGCGCAGGGTGACCTGCAGGCGGTTGATGAGGGCGGCGCGGTCTTCTTTGTTAAACAGGTTGAGCTTATCCAGAGCTGCGGTGAGGTTGCTCATGCGCTGATCGAGGGCCAGGGGCATGCCGATCAGGCGTTGGGCCACTTCTTTGGCACCGGCCTCGGTGATTTCGGTTTGGTTGAGGGTGGCGGCGTGGGCAAAGCACTGTTCCAGCAGGTCCACGGCTTTGTCGGGGAAGTGGCGGTTGCGCAGGTAGCGGTCGGCAAAATCCACCAGCCAGGGCAGCACTTTGGGATCTACCGTCAGATGGTAATGGCGGCTGAGATCGGCGGCCAGGGACTGCATGATGGGCAGGGTCTGGGCGGGGGCCAGCTCGTTGATGCGGATGGGCTGGAAGCGGCGCTCGAGGGCAGCGTCGGTTTCGATGAAGCGGCGGTACTCATCGTCGGTGGTAGCGGCAATGCAGGCCAGGTCGCCGCGGGCCAGGGCGGGTTTGAGGATGGAGGCCAGGTCAGAGGTGCCCAACATGCCCCCCGCGCCCATGATGGAATGAATTTCATCAATAAAGAGTAGGATACCGGGGTGGCGTGCTTCCTGCAAAATTTCTTTGATGCGCTGTTCCAATTGGCCGTGCAGAGAGGAGCCTGCCACCAGCACCGAGGGCTGCAGGGCGATGATGCGGTGATCCTGGAGCATGGCGGGCACATCCCCAGCGGCGATGCGCTGGGCCAGCCCTTCCACAATGGCAGTTTTACCCACGCCCGCAGGCCCCACCAGGATGGGGTTGCGCTTGGTGCGGCGGCAGAGGGTTTCGATGGTGAGTTGAATTTCGGCCTCACGCCCCAGCAGAGCAGAGAGCCTGCCGGTTTTGGCTTCTTCGGTCAGGTCGCGGCCAAACTGGTTGAGCATGGGGGTGGTGAGGGTTTTGAGAGCGGGCTGGTTAGGCTCGGCGGCGTCGGACTGCACCTCGGCGGATTGGATAGGCGTGGTTTGCGGGGGGGGCGCCGGAGATTGAGAATCGGAGGGGGTTTGGGTCAGGCTGTATCCGGCGGAAATCAAAATGGCAGCGGCAACGTCCCGTTCGGAAGGCTCGTTTTGACCGCGGGCGGCGGCGTATTCTGCAGCGCGCTTTTCCACGGTTTCACCGTCCAACGCGGTACCGGGGTCGCCCTGTTTCATCTTTTCGGCGATTTGCTTGCGAGTCTCAAAAATCTTCAGGCCGCGCACCAGGGATTCAATCAGGGTGGGGTAGCGGTCCATGAGGACAGACAGCCAATGATGCGTGCCCAGCAGGCTGTGCTGGTTTTCTTTCTGTTTTTTCAAGGCCGCTTCCTGGAACTTTTGGGCGGCAGCGGAAAGCGGTTGCGATTGGGTGTCGGTCATTGGGCCTCGAAAAAGCGAATTGGGAATGGTCGCGATTGGGATGGATAAAATCGATCCACTTTTTTATTATGCCTTGTTTCTGGAGCGTGTCAAGAACTCCGAGTTTGCTTTAGGTTAACACTTAACCATCCAAGGGAACCGCCCTCCGGCAAAAGCTCCGGAGGGCGGTGGAAACGCGGAAAACGTCAGGGTCAGTCGGCGGGCAGAGCCTCTTGAGCGGGGCTGCTCTGGAAGACGTCCAGAGTCTGGGTCATCTGCTCGCGGAACTGGCGGGTGTAGAGCTGGTAATATTTGCCGCGCAGGCGCAGCAGCTCGTTGTGCGTGCCCATTTCGGAGATGCGCCCGTCCTCAATGACCAGGATGCGGTCGGCTCGCTTGATGGTGGACAGGCGGTGGGCCACCACAAAGCTGGTGCATTTCTGCATGATGGCCTGCATGCCGCGCTGGATGAGGGCTTCGGTGAGGGTGTCCACTGAGGAGGTGGCTTCGTCCATAATGAAGATTTCCGGCCGGGCCAGCACGGCGCGAGCCAGGCTGATGAGCTGTTTTTGACCTACGGAAAGCAGATTTCCGCTTTCGCCGACGGGTTCATCATAGCCCTTGGGGTATTTCATAATGAAGTCGTGCGCGCCTACCAGACGGGCGGCTTCTTCGATCTCGGCGTCGGTGGAATCCAGGCGGCCGTAGCGCAGGTTCTCACGGATGGTGCCGGAGAAGAGATGCGGGGTTTGCAGCACGATGCCAATGCGCGATTGGATGCTGTGCAGCGAGAAGGAGGTGTAATCCTTCCCGCCGATGCGGATGACGCCGCTGCGCGGTTCGTAGAAGCGGGCCAGCAAGTTCACGGTGGTGGTTTTGCCGCCGCCGGTGGGGCCCACCAGGGCGATGGTTTCACCGCGCTTGACCTTGAGGCTGAAATCTTTGAGGACGGGCTGATTCTCGTCTTCGTACCAGAAAGACACGTGATCAAATTCGATGTCGCCGTAGATGCTGCCCGGGTCGGCGGCGTTCTCGCGGTCGGCCACTTCGGGCACGGTGTCAATCAGCGAGAACATGCGCTCAGCGGAGGCGATGGCGTGCTGGATTTCGGCGTACACGCGGGCCAGATCCTGGATGGGCCACATCATGAAGGTGATGTAAGACACGAAGGCGTGGATGCCGCCCGCAGAGATGCCGCCGATCTGAGCCTGCAGGCCGCCGTACCAGATGACGGCGCCGACCGCAACGGCCGAAACAAGCTGGACGGTGGGCAGGAAGAGAGCGCTGAGCCAGGCGGCGCGGTAGCCGGAGCGGTACATTTCTTGGGTCAGCCCGCCAAATTCGCGCATGTTCTCGCCCTCGCGCCCCAGGGCCTTGACCACGCGCACGCCGGTGATGTTTTCATTGTAGGCGCCGGTGATCTTGGAATTGAACTTGCGCACGTTGCGGAATTGCACCAGGATGCGCTTGCGGAATTCGACAGCGATGACCAGCAGGATGGGCAGGATGATGAGCACGATGAGGGCCAGCTGCCAGTTGATCACGAACATGAAGATCATCGAAGTGAGGATGTTCATGACCGCCCAGGTGGAGTCGAGGATACCCCAGGTGACCAGATCGGCCACCCGGTCCGAATCGGAGGTGACGCGCGACATGATCCAGCCGACAGGTGTGCGGCTGAAATAGGACAGGGATAGGTTTTGCAGGTGGTTGAACATCTTCTGGCGCAGGTCGTAGCGAATGCGCTCGCCGAGGATGCCGACCAAATAAATGAAGCACAGCACGAAGAGGGCCTGCACCACCAGCAAGCCCGCGTACATACCCAAAAGCTCGTAAATGCGGGCGCGGTCTGCCGCCAGGATGCCCTGGTCAATCACCATCTTACTGATGTAGGTGAAGACGGCATCCAGACCGGAGACGATGAGAATGCTGATGAGGAAGCCGGCCACCCACTTCCAATGTGGGGCGGTGAGACCCAGAATGCGGCGCAGGGTTTTGCCGTTAAACTGCGCGCTGAACTCTTCTTCTTCGAAGTAATTATTCACTGACACTGGCGATCTCCTTTTCGAGTTCGTCTTCAATGCGCGTCTGGATATTGAAGATTTGCCGGTAGATGCCGTCTTCGGCCAGCAGGTCTTCGTGGCGGCCGCGCTGCACAATGCGGCCGTCGTCCATCACCAGGATGAGATCGGCGCTCATGATGCTCTGAATGCGGTGAGCGATGACGAAGGTGGTGCGGTCCTGCATCAGGCTTTGCAGCGCCTGGCGAATTTCGCCTTCGGTTTCGGTGTCCACCGAGGAGGTGGAATCATCCAGGATGAGGATGCGCGGGTTCTTGAGGATGGTGCGGGCGATGGCCACGCGCTGTTTTTGACCGCCGGAGAGGGTGACGCCCTTTTCGCCCACCAGGGTGTTGTAGCCCTGGGGGAAGGAGAGGATCACGTCGTGGACGGCAGCAGCCTGGGCGGCGGCGATGATTTCCTCTTCGCTGACTTCGCGGCCCACCCCGTAAGTGATGTTCTCGCGGATGGTACGGGAGAAGAGGAAGGGTTCCTGCTCGACGATGCCGATCTGCGAGCGCAGGAAGCGGCGCGTGTAGCGGCGCAGCTCCACGCCGTCTAACAGCAGACTGCCGGCGGTGTAATCGTAAAAGCGGGGCAGCAGGTTCACCAGCGAGGTTTTGCCGGAGCCGGTGGAGCCGAGCAGGGCCACCACCTGACCGCGCTGGCAGGAAAAGGTGATGTCATCCAGCACTTTTTGGGTGGGGTTGTCTTCGTAGGCGAAGGACACGTTCTGGAATTCCAGGTCGCCGCGCAGCGTGCCCGCGGCGGGGGTGTAGTCACCCTCATCCAGCGGCTCGCGCTCCTGGCGGATGATTTCCATGACGCGGTTGTAAGAGACCATGCCGGTGGACATCTGCACGATCATGCGCCCCAGGCCGCGAATGGGGAAGATGATCCATACCACCAGGCCCACATACGCCAGATAGGTGCCGACGGTGATCTGCCCGTTGACGGCCATGATGGCAGCCAGCAGGAAACCGCCCACCATCTGCAGCCCGCACAGGGTGTCGGAGATGGGCCAAAAGAGGGAGTGCATGGTGAGCAGTTTCTTGCCACGGGTGAACTTTTCGAAGTTGTCGCGCTCGAATTTGTCCATCTCAAACTGCTGGCGGGCGAAGGCCTTCACCACGCGCACACCGGTGAGGTTTTCCTGCAGGGTGGTGGAAAGGGTGGCTTCCTGTTCCTGATAGGATTCATAGGCCTTCGAAATGCGCCGGAAGAAGAGGATGGAGACGTAGAACATCAACGGCACGATGATGACCGACACCAGCCCCAGGGTCACGTTCAGGCTGAGCAGGGCGACGAAGTTGACCACGAAGAGCAGAAAAATGCGGCCGGCGCCGATGGCCTGATCGGCGTAAAAGCGGCGCAGGGCGTCCACATCGGAGGTGGCGCGCTGAATCAGTTCGCCGGTATCTGTTTGCGAATGGTAGGTGAAGGACAGGTGCTGGATGTGGTCAAAGAGGTAGTTGCGCAGGCGGCGGGTGACGCCCTCGGCGGTTTGCGCGGCAAAGCGGCCGCTGAGGAAGGTGAAGCCGCCCTCCGCCCCCGCCAGGAGGATGAAGCCCAGGGCCACTAGGGGCAGGTTGATGCTGGTGCCGCCCTCCGTGAAGGCGTTATCCACAAAGTAGCGCAGCAGCAGGTAGGTGCAGGTCTTGGCCACGGCGGCGAAGCCGATGGATACGGTGGCGATGATGTATTTCCATTGAAAGCCGTGCATCAACCGCCACAGACCCAACAGGCGGTTCTTGGCGATGGCGTTCTTCAGGTCGTAGTTCAGCACAGCAGACGAGACGGACAAAGGGAACTCCTTCGATAATCATGCCTTATGGTGACGGCAAAGAACTTCATTATAACCCGGATTCTGGGGGGCTTCGCCGGGCAGAAAAAAAGAGACTCTGGCGCAGTGCGCCAGGGCGATGCTCTTACTTTACCGGATATTCGATGAAAGTCTCACCTGCGGATGGGGTAAGTTTGCCTGGCCTGCGGGCGAGTTTTGGCCCTGGTCAAAGGGATAGGCCCGCGGATTCGAGTCTGGCTCACCCCTTGCGACCTGGCTGGATTCGTGACATAATTCACGCAGCATCGCGGACTGCATTATCGTTTCGGGCGGGGATTTAGAAATTCAGGTTCCGGCAGCTTTATTTTCAAGGTTCAGATAACTCAGGGCTGAGCCACCATACTTATCATAGGGAGGGTTCCATGGTTTCGACGCGTAAGTCGGTCCACTGGGCAGTATCTGTGCTGGTGATGATCAGCCTGGTTCTGTCTGCTTTTGTCATGGTCAACCCCACGCCGGTGAAGGCGCAGGCGGGGGAAACCCAATGGGAACTGGTGTTGGTCTCCAGCGTTCCGGTGGGTGAGGTGAGCGCGCTGGGCGGCGCTGAGGCGGCCCAGGCAGCTCTGGAAGGCGAATTGGCCCAGGCGTTGGGCGATGCAGCCAGTTTTGCGGTGGAGCCTGCCGGGCAGCGCGCGGAAGCTGCGGATTTTCAGGTGAAGGTGCGCGGCACGGGCGGGCTGGAGCAGCTTCAGCAGGTGGTCTTCCAGAATCTGAGCGGTCTGTTCCCCTTCGCGGGCGCGGCCATGGATGTGGAAATTGCGGCGGCCATGTCGGCGGATGCGGTGATGACCGTGCGGCTGGACGGCAACATGACCACCGGCTACGGCTGGCAGTTGGACGACCCCGACGGGCGTTTTGAGGTGGTGGAACACACGACGGTGTAGAAGGGCCAGGCCCTGGGCGCGCCTTCGGTGGACACCCTTCAAATCAAGGCCCTGCAGGGCGGCGATGCCAAGCTGCGCCTGACCTACCGGCGGGCCTGGCAGGCGGAAGAGGCGCGTTATGTGGTGCGCCTGAGCGCGCCGGAGATGCCGGCTGAGTTCAGCCTGGTTCAGCCCTTTGTGGAAGATTTGAGTCTGCCTCAGGCCCCCACGGTGGAAGCGCTGGGCGAAGGCGAAACCCCGGTGGTGGGCGCGCTGCCCGCCTCGTATGACTCGCGCACCGAAGCCTGGCCGGAACCGGCCGTGCGCGATCAGGCCAACTGCGGTTCCTGCTGGGCCTTTGGCACGGTGGGCGCGGCGGAATTTAACTTCGCCAAAACCTACAACAACAGCCGCGACCTTTCGGAGCAGTTCCTGATCTCCTGCAATAAAGACAAATGGGGCTGCACGGGCGGCTTCACCGCCAGCAAGTACCATTACGACACCAAGGCCAAGAACCAGCTCATACCGGGGACCGTGCTGGAAAGCGACATGCCCTATCTGGATTACAACACGGGCAATTCCAAGCGCACCAATGTGCCCTGCACCCGCCAAAATCAGCAGGGGCCCCTGGTGGAGTGGAACTACCTGGTTTCCGGGTGGGATTACGGCGCGCCCAGCGTGGACGCGATTAAGGCCGCCATCTACAAATATCGCGCGGTGACGGCGGGCGTGTGCGTGGATCCGGGCTGGCAATACTATACCAACGGCGTGTATGCCAACGATGCGGGTATTTCCTACTGCAGCGGCGCGGCCAACCATCAGATCGTTCTGGTGGGCTGGAACGACGCCACCAGCTCCTGGATTCTGCGTAACTCGTGGGGCCCGAGCTGGGGCGAAGGCGGCTACATGCGCATTCGCTACGGTTATGACCTGGTGGGGCAGGGGGCCTCGTACGCGGCCTTCTCCGAACCGGTGGAAGTCATGACCAATGACACTATGGACACCGCCTATTATCCTGTTGATCAGGGCGGCGAAATTGACTACACCTGGACGGGAACCACGGCTGGGGCCACCGTCTCGGCGGATGACCCGATCCTTTCGACCAAGTTGGGCCAGGGGTACAACACCGTGTGGTATCGGGTGGTCCCCTGGGTGAACGGCGTGCTGAAAGCGGACACCATCGGCAGCAATTACGATACCGTGCTGGCGATTTACAAAGAAATGCCGGACGGGACGCTGAAGCGCATGGGCCTGCACGACAACGTCTCCAGCAAGAAGACGTATTCGAAGATGTCCCGCAGCGTGAAGGCTTTTACTGTCTATTGGATTGAAGTGGCCAGCAAATACGAGGGCGGCGGCAATCTGTACACGCGGGTGAACTTTAAGCCCAAAGCCCCGCCGCACAACAACCGCGGCGCGGCGCGCAAGATCCCAGCGGATGTGACCAGCTACACAGAATATTGGGACATTTCCAAGGCGACCACCTCGCGCGAAGACTTTAACCAATGGTATTACTACGGCTGGTGGGCCACCTACCCGCACCACACCGTGTGGTATAAATTCAAACCGGATGCGTCGGGCACGGCTACGATCACCAACAACTCCACCTATCCCTGGCAGATTACCATGTTCTACTATGCCAGCGGAGTGAGCGGCGAACGCAAAGCGATGCCGGGCTTCCCGCGCATTGTACAGCCGGGCGAATCGGTGCAGGTGACCCCTGAAGCCGATCCGGAGACCGGCAAGACCTGGCCCGGGGGCCTGACGGGCGGCCGCACCTATTGGATCGGCTTCGGCTCGCAGACCTACGGCGGCCCGTATCTGCTGATGTGGAATTTGACCTACACGCGCTAAACGCCGCGCAGACTGTATGATTTTGGGCGCTCCCCCTTAGGGGGAGCGCCTTTTTTGTTGTAAAGGTGCATTTATCTTGTAATATTCTTGTAATTTGGTTAAATAATGCAACAGTATGTTGCTGAAAGTTTAAAATTATGCCATAATAAAATTAGAATAAAATAAGTAGATCAAAATTGTGATCTTTTTTACCCCAAAGGATATTCTCGGCGGCGGCTGCTTTTGGGGGCCATACTCACCCTTTGGGTGAGGCTTTTTCTTTCTTACCCGATGTTGTTCAACCAATGAGGGAGGCAGAAATGAGCATTCCACGAAAGACCTTGCATTGGATGGTCTCGGCGCTGGTGATGGTCAGCGTGTTGATGTCCAGCCTGTTTTTCGCGGCGTCCCCGGCGCAAGCCCAGGACGAGCCGCCCAACGCAGAAGCCGAAAGCGCCCGCGGTGTGGGGCTGAGCCAGGCGGCCAAAGCCAAAGTGGCGGATGGGTACGCCCCGCTGGCGGCGAAGGCCGCGGCGGACGGAACCGTGCGCGTGCTGGTGGTGCTGGACGTGCCGGATTTGGAAGGCGACGAAGGGGATGTGGGCGCTGAGGCGGCCCAGCGTGAGGTGGTGGCCCAGGCCCAGGACCTGCTGTTGGAGGCGCTGGCGGACAAGAACCCCACGCATGTGACCCGCTTCGAAGTCTTCCCCTTCATTGCCATGACGGTGGACGCGGCGGGGCTGGACGCCCTGGTGGCCTCGCCGGCGGTGGCGGCCGTGCAGGAGGACGGCATTAATGAAGCCTATCTGGGCGACAGCACCAAGATCGTGCGTGCCCCTGAAGCCTGGGGCGCGGGCTATGACGGCACGGGCTGGACCGTAGCGATCCTGGATACGGGCGTGGACAAGGCTCACCCCATGTTCGCGGGCGGCAAAGTGGTTTCAGAAGCCTGCTATTCAGGGGCTAACGGTGAAGCTGCCTCGGTGTGTCCAGGGGGCGTGCCGGAAAGCACCGCGGTGGGCAGCGGCGTTCCTTGCTATATGAGCCAATGCAGCCACGGGACGCACGTGGCCGGCATCGCCGCGGGCAAGAATACCTCCCTGCCGCTATACGGCGTGGCCCCTGGGGCCAACATCATCGCCATCCAGGTGTTTTCGGATTATTATGGAGGAACCTACACCTGGGATTCGGATTATGCCAAGGGTCTGGAGCGCGTGTACGTGCTCCGCACCACCTACAACATCGCCTCGGTGAACATGAGCCTGGGCGGTGGAGAGTACAAGAGCTACTGCGATTCGTCCAAACCGGCGGTGAAACGCGCCATTGACAAGCTGCGCGGGGCCAAGATCGCCACGGTGATCGCCTCGGGCAACAATGGATTTAAGAACGCCATGTCGTCGCCCTCGTGCATCTCCTCAGCGGTGGCGGTGGGCGCCACGGATAAAAATGATTTTGTGGCGGATTTCTCTAACTCGGATTCAATGCTGAAACTGCTGGCCCCGGGCGTGAGTATTTATTCCTCTGTCCCCGGAAACGCCTATGATTCTTACAACGGCACCTCCATGGCCACCCCGCACGTGGCGGGGGCCTGGGCGGTCTACCGCCAGGCGCGCCCCTCGGCTTCGGTGAGCGAAGCTCTGGGCGCCTTCCGCAGCACGGGGAAGAAGATCACGGATTATTACAACGGCCGCAAGACCCCGCGCCTGGACCTGGCTGGGGCGGTGGGCAAGTTCGTGAAGCCGACTGCGGTGCCCACGCTGTACTCGCCAGTGGGCGGCGTTCTGCTGCCGTATTCTGCGCCTGAGTTTGGCTGGTCTCACGTGGATTTGGCCAGTAAGTACAAAATCACGGTGAAGAAGGGCACTTCAACGGTCTTCAGCAAGACGGTCAATACCTCTGATGTGTGCGACCCGCTGAGCCGCGAGTGCTGGTATTATTCTACCAAGATCCTGCCCACCGGCAGTTTTACCTGGACGGTGAAGCCCGCTTCGCTGGCAGGGTCAGGCCCAGAATCGGCTGTGGGAGCTTTCTCGACACCCAACACCCTGCCTGCGGCCGTGGGGTTGATCAGTCCGAGTGGAAACTACAACTACTGGAACCCAGCCTTTGTTTGGGGCTTCACCGCGCCGCCTGTGGGCGACAAATATAAGCTGGAGATCTGGAAAGGCACCTCGAAGATCTTCAACAAGACCTATCTGCGCACCGCGATCTGCAATCCGGGCGGCTGCAGCCTCCCCGCACCGAAGACCTTCCTGGCGGGCTCTTACACCTACCGAGTTACCCCGTGGAACCCGCTGGGCTACGGGCCGGCTGCGGACGGGGCTTTCAACGTGGCTTTCAACGGCTTCGTCTCCGAGTTCAATAGTGATCATACGGGCTGGTTGGAGCGTAAACCCTCCATCGGTACCTGGTTCGACGGTGGATCCGATTTCTATTCCTGGTACGGCCCGAATTACACCTGGGCCAGCGCCAACCACGCGTCCTTTGAGGGCAACCTGGACTACACCGCCGTCATGGATCGGGATGGGGATCCATATGCTTCCAACGGGATCTTCATTCACGGATCCACGAACGCCACTCGCTGGGGCGGTTTGACCAGCGGCTACGCTTTTAATTACGTCAACGGCGGGTATTACTCCATCTGGCGCTATTCGTCTGGCGTGGAGCGTCCGGTGGTGGGCTGGACGTATTCGTCGGCCATCATCCCCTCGGATTACAACACCCTGCGGGTCACCTGGGTGAACGGCGTGATGAATTTCTACATCAACGGCACGCTGCTGTACTCCGGCATCCAAAACGGTGTTAAGACCGGCGTGGTGGGGGTACATTCCTTTGTAGGAGATTGGTGGGATTACTATGATTACTTCTACGTGGACCGCGCGCAGCTCTCCATCCCCATCGGTGGGGCGGGGGCCGAAGCAACCTGGCCGCTGGAGGTAGAAGTGGATCCGGCTTCGGTGACGGGCAGCCCGGCAGGGCCGTTCATCAGCATGGCTGAGTACCAGGCGCGCATGTCGCTGGAACCAGAGATGACGCAAGAGCTGTGGGATCAGAAGGCGGCGGCTTGTGAGGCGGCGGGCCTGGAAATCTGCCCGACGAAGTAACCGCCTGAGCTGAAAGTTAAATCCAATAAAAGATGGGGCTGTCCGTAAAAGCGGGCAGCCCCGTTTGATTGCTGCCGTCGACCTACGGAAAAGCCCACAATTTTGTAAGGTGGCTTGAGCGGGGGAGTTTTTCCGCTACAATCGTAGAGGTAAATGGTGGCCGTTGGCTGCACAATCTTTTTCAAAGCACGACCTTAGAGGTGAACTGGCATGATACGATCCACAATGCGCGCACTCCAACGCGGAATCCAATGGCTAGCTACTTTTGGGCTGGTTCTTTCCATTTGGGGAGGCGGGCAGCCTGCGCAGGCCCAGGCCCCGCAGGGGCTGAGCTGGCAGCTGGAGATGCAGGTGCGCGTTCCGCAGGCGGATGAGGCCGCCCAAGAGGCTGTGCGCCAGGCGCTGGCCGAACGGTTGGAGGGGAGTGCGGCGGCCGTGGCCCAGGTGGGGGCGGCGGATGCGAGCAGTGAGTGGGTGCAGGTGAGCATGCAGGGCGAAGCGCCGGAAGGCCCCGCCCTGGGCGAGGTGCTGTTTTCCGATCTGGCGGGCGGCTTTGATTTCCTGGGCGGCCCGGCGGAAGTGGAGCTGAGCGGGTGGGCCGAGCAGGGCCAGCGCCTGAGCCTGACCCTGGAAGCGCGCCCCGCTGCGGGGTATCAGTGGACGCTGGTGGGGCTGGAGGAAAGCGGCCTGCGCCTGACGGCGGAGCCGTACCAAACCAGCCGCGGCAGTTACCCAGGGGCCCCGGCTCAGATACATTTTGACCTGGAGGCGGCAGCGAGCGGCGAAGCGCGGCTGCGGCTGGTGTATCAACGCCCGTTTGAGGTGAGCCAGGCCCCGTTGGCGCGGCTGAGCGTGCAGATGGGGCAGTGGATGGAAGCCGTGGATTTGAGCAGCCCGCTGGAAGCCCTGCCCACCCCTGAGGTGGGCGAGACGGTGCCGCCCCCGGCCTCTGTGTTGGGATCGCTGCAGGCCACCCAGCTGCCCGCGGCCTACAGTTTGCTGGCGCTGGGTAAGACCACGCCGGTGCGCGACCAGGGGGCCTGCGGCAGCTGCTGGGCCTTTGGCACGGTGGGGGTGATGGAATCGGCCTTGATGGTGCAGCAGGGCGCGGCGGCGGCAGACCTTTCGGAGCAGTTCCTCATCTCCTGCAATCAGGACGGCTACGGCTGCGGCGGGGGCTATTGGTTCGCTCACGATTACCACACAGATGAATTGGGCCGTAAGCAGAGCAGCGTGGGGGCGGTGCTGGAAGCGGACATGCCGTATGCGGCCAGCAGCGGCACCTGTAAGGTGGTGGATGTACACCCTTACCGGCAGTCGGCCTGGTTCTTCCTGGGCGGCAATTGGACGGTGACGCCCAGCCAACAGCAAATAAAAGAAGCCATTTACCGCTACGGGCCGGTGGGGGCCTCGGTGTGCGTGGGGCCGGCGTTTCAGAATTACCGCGGGGGCGTGTTTACGAAGAATGAAGCCAGCAGCTGCGGCGGCAACAGCTGGTCCACCAATCACGCGGTGGTGATTGTGGGCTGGAATGATGCCGACAACACCTGGCTGATCCGCAATTCCTGGGGGAGCTGGTGGGGCGAGCAGGGGTACATGCGCATCAAGCGCGGCATCTCCAATTTAGGCTCGGCGGCCAATTTTGTCGTCTTTGACCCCACCCCGCTGGGCAGTACCTGTTATGCGGTGAATGTGCAGGCCGGGGCGGGCGGTAGTGTGCAGGTGAACCCTGAGCCGAACTGCCCCAGCGGCAGCGGCTACCGCCAGGGCACGGTGGTGCAGATGATCGCTGCGCCGCAGTACGGCTATGAATTCACCGGCTGGAGCGGGGCGGTGAACAGCACGGATGGGATGACCACTCTGACGGTGAAGGCCAACAGCAGCGTGACCGCCAATTTCCGGCTGGTGGAGCCGCCGGTCAACGATGACCGCGCTGAGGCGATTGTGTGGTCGGCGCACAGCGGGGTGCTGAGTTTCCACGACGCGCGCAACGCCATCAATGCCAGCACAGCCCCGGATGATCCGCTGCTGCCACGCAAGAGCGCGCCCCAGGGCTACCGTTCGGTGTGGTACCGCTTTACCCCCGTGGGGCCGGGAACGTTGCGGCTGAGCACGCTGGGGAGCGAATACGACACCATTGCGGCGGTATGGGCCGAAGCCGAAGGCGGCGGTCTGAACCCGAAGGTGGTGAAGTGGAACGATAACGCCGGGACGAAACGCCATTCTTCCCTTTCGGCGAGTCTCCAGGGCGGCAAAACCTACTGGATTGAGGTGGTGAGTAAGACCGCCAATGCCGGTGTACTGGTGATCGACGGCCAGTTCACACCGCGCAAGGCCAGCAACGACTCTCGCGGCAGCGCGCTGCGCATCCCGGATGCGCTGGGGGAGACGCATTACCACGCCAGTCTGGACGTGTGGAACGCCACCACCGCCGTCAGCGATCCGCTCTTTGACGGAAGTCCCCTGTACCGCAGTGTGTGGTTCCGTTACAAACCGCGCCAAAATGGGACGCTGACGGTGGACCTGACGGGGAGCGACTTTGCCGGACGGGTGGGGGTCTACACTTCTTCGCCCAGCGGCCTGCGGGCGGCGGCCCAGGGTGGGACGCGCCTGGAGGGGATGGCTTTGGTGGGCGGGCTGACCTATTATATTGAAGTGGTCTCCCAGGATCCCAACGTGCCGTCCTGGCTGGAATTGGATCTGCGCTATGTGCCGGGGACGCCGCTGGGGGCGGGCGAATATGATCTGCCCGCGGCGGGGTTGGTGACTTTGGGCGGCTGGCAGCCTGCCGGACGGGAGGGCGCGCTGAACGGCAGTTTGCTCACTTCACAGGAGCTGTATGCGGCCAGCGGGCTGACCTTTACCGGCAGCCGCGCCGAGGTGCTGTATTCGCGCCTGGCCCAGGGCGGGGTGGTGCAGATTTTGGTGGACGGGCGTGTGACGGCTTTGCGCGGGCAGAAGAGCAGCGCCGAAACCGACCAGGTGGTGTGGCGCACGCCGCGGCTGACGCCGGGGGTGCATACCATCACCTTTGTACACCGCTCCGGCGCGGTGGTGAACGTGGACGCGGTGCGGGTGCTGCCGTAGCGCATCGGCTTCAGGAAAATAGAGGCGAAGCGGAATCGATCCCGCTTCACTTTTTTGTTGCCATCCCGGCGGAAATTATTTAAAATGAAAGCGCAGGTGGGTGATGGACGGCTTGGGTGTATGGGGAAATGAGGAGGGGATGCGATGCTGCGGCTCAAATGGTGGCAATTATCTTCATGGGGGGTGGTGATCGCGCTGCTGGGCGCGGTGGCCGGTGATGTTCAGGCTCAGGCGGACTGCCCGGCGCTGCATGATTCGGCAGAAGGAGCGCAGGAATGGGCGCTGACCGGCGGGCTGCAAACCTGGGAGGACACCCAGGAAACCGCCTGCGCCAGCAGCGCGGGGGATGACCCGCTCTTCCCCCTGCACGGGCAGGCGCACAGCGGCTACTCCACCCTGTGGTACCGCCTGCGCACACACGCTCCCGGCAGCCTGCGTCTGAGCAGCCAGGGCAGCAGCGTGGATACCCTCTTGGGGGTGTGGCTGGTGAACCCGGACGGCAGCCTGAGCGCCAAACCGCTGAAATGGAACGATAACGCTTCGAACGGCAAGTATTCCCGGTTGAACGCGGTCTTGAAAGGCGGACAGGAAGTGCGCATTGTGCTGGCGGCCAAAACCTCCGCCGCGGGGCAGCTGCACCTCAGCGCGCGCTTTCAGCCGGCGGCGGCGGTGAACGACTCGCGCGTCTACGCCGTCAAAGTGCCTGCCAGCAGCACGGCCTTCACCTGGTCGGCGGATGCGGACGTGTGGCGGGCGACCCAGGCGGCCAGCGACCCGCCGGTGGTCAACGCAGTGCTGGAACGCACGGTGTGGTACCGCTTTAAGCCCGTCATCTCCGGCTGGCTGACGTTGGACACGGCGCGCAGCAATTATGACACGGCCGCCTGGGTGGGCTACAGCGGCCAGACGCTGCCTTTTGAGGGCGAGGATGCCGGCACGAGCGTGTTTCAGGCCAAGATCAACGCCATGCCGGTGGTGGCTGGGCTGACCTATTTTATTGAAATCGGTGGGCACGCCCCCCTTGATCCACTGCAGCCCATCCCTTCGCTTTTGGGGCTTGACCTGGATTTTCAGCCGTGGGCGGCGGCGGGGCCGGGGGAGTATCAGACCCTGGACGAGCCGCTGATGAGCTCCGGCAACGGCTGGATGACGCGCGAGCATCCTTCTGCGCTGGGTGGGGATTACGTGGTGACGGGCGGTGAGCATGAGTCTGCGGCGCTGACCTTTAACGGCCGGGGGGTGGAGCTGGTGTACGCGCGTTTGCCCGGGGCCGGGAAGCTGCGCCTGTGGGTGGACGGCAAGGCGGTGATGACGATTGACCAGCGGCGCAGCAGTGAGCTGTGGGGGCGGGTGTGGCGGCGGCGCTGGACGAAGGCGGGAACGCACACGCTGACGATGATGCAGACAGGCAGCGGGGAAGTGAATTTTGATGTGATTCGGGTATTGCCGTAGAGTCGCGAAAGGGGCGTGGCGCTGCCTTTTGGGGCCGAAGCAGTCTCTACTCTGAAGGAAGAGGATGTGCCGAGGTGGAGATCGCCGCGCCCTCGAAGTGCGAGGGCTCGCGATGACATGTAAAGGGGAGACCGCGATAAGCGGAGGGACGCGCCCACCTATCCGGGCTGCACCGAGAGAATCTTTTGCAGCATATCGGGATCGTCGCGCAGCAGGCCCACACCTGGCAGGCGGCGCAGCAGCTCGGCCCAGCCGCGGTTTTCGGCGAAGACCTGTCGGAAGATGGGCAGGGCCTCTTCCACGCGCCCCAGGTCGGCCAGGGTCACGGCGTGCCAGAAAGGCAGTTCGGCAATATGCGGGGCCAGCCCGGCGGCGGCGCGGTAATCATCCAACGCCTCGGCAATTCGACCGGCGCTGAGGTGGGCGTCCCCGGCGTTCATGTGCTCATAGGCCTGGTGCAGGGTGACCACGCGGCGCAGCTCGGCCACTGGCTGGGGGTGGTCTTCTACGCGCAGTTCCATCACACGGTCGGCCCAGGGACGGCCGGAGGAGACCGGCTTGACGATGAGAATGGCGGCGGACTGCTGCCCGCGAATATCCCCACCCGCGTCCTGGGCGGCCTGCAGCGCGGCCAGCAAACGATCCGCCAAATCACCGCTGGTGGCGCGGTAGGCGGCGGCCATGGCCGGCCACACGGTGGGGTGGGCCATCATATTGGCCTGGGCCGAAAAGCCTTCGCCGGTTTCATGTCCGGCGGCGGGGATGCAGCGGGCGCCGGTGTGGGCGGCTACGCGCCCCTGAGCGTCCACCATTGCCACCTGGCGCACATCACGGCCTTCATCTGCCGCCAGCAGGGCACGCAGTGCGTTGGGGGCGCTGATGCCCGCGCGCATCAATTCCAGCCCCAAGGGGCCGTAGGAGGGTTCGACCATGCTCTGGGTGGCGACCACGCCTACCCCAGCCTCTCCCCAGGTGACCATGGAGCCGACTGAGAACCAGTGGGACTGCACCGCTACCCCCATTTGACCGCTGATGGGGTCGCGGGCAACGATGGAAAAGGTGTGCGCCAGAGGGAAACGCTTCAAAGGCTGGGTCATGGATTGGTCCTTTCAATAAAATAGAATCCGGCAGGCGGTGAAGAGGCTAATCACCGGAACAGGGATGGTACAATTATTTTATCCGCAAAACCGCCGCAGACCACCCCCCAACGGGGAAGCATCCCTCATAGAGGCTGGAGTGCATATGAAGCCGCAGATCATCCCAATTCAAGTTTTGCAGCGCGCTTTCCCTGGGCTGGAACTGGGGGAAGCGCAGGAAATGGTGGAACAGGGGGAAGTGATTAACTGCCCGGCGGGGACGGTGTTGTGCCGCGAAGGGGCCTTTGAAAGCACGTTTTATATCGTGCTGGACGGTGAGGTGAAGGTTACCAAGCAGCTGCAAGGGGAAGATGAGCGCCTGCTCAACCGACTGCGCGCGGGGGATTTCTTTGGTGAGATGGCCATTCTGCACCAGGCTCCGCGAGCTGCAACCGTGGCCGCCATGACCGACAGCACCCTGCTTTGCTTCCCCAAAGAGGCGTTCTCTGCCCTGCTGGAGCGCAACACCAGCATGTCGTTGGCGATGGTGCGCGAGGTGAGCCGCCGCCTGCGGGAGAACGACGACATGGCCATCAGTGATCTTCGCCTGAAGGCCAAAGAACTGGCTGAAGCCTACCAGCACCTGGCCGAGCAGGATTATGCCCGGCGCGAATTCTTGACCACGATTGCCCATGAGCTGCGCACGCCGCTCATGGCCGCCAACGGCTTTGTGCAGGTGATTCGCACTGCCAATTTGCAGGGCGACGCGCTGAAATCGGGGTTGGAGACGGTAGCGCGCAATTTGCAGGACATCATCACCCTGACCAATGACATTTTATTCCTGCAGGAGATGGATTTGATTTTACCGGCCTTTGAGCCGGGGGATGTGGGAGCGGTGGTGGCGGCCTGCGTGGAGGCGCTGCACAAAGACGCCCAGCGCAACCATGTGGGCGTGCAGTTAATCCTGCCGCCGGATGTGCCCACGGCGATGATTGACTCGAAGAGCCTGGGACGGGCCATTCAGGCCATCTTGCACAACGCCATCAAATTCAGCCCGGAGGGGGGCGAGGTGGCGGTGGAGGTGGGCAAGCGGGACGGCACCGTGTGGGTGCGAATTGAAGACCACGGGGTGGGCATTCCGCCCGAAGCTCTGCCGCAGATCTTTGACCGCTTTTTCCACCTGGATCAGGTGGGGGGGCATCTGTTCCGTGGAGTGGGCCTGGGCCTTTCGGTGGCGCGGGCGGTGATTGAGCAGCACCACGGACGGATTGAAGTGCACAGCACCCTGGGGCAGGGCAGCGTCTTCACCGTATGGCTAAACAGCCAATAATACCAGCCGGGGAAATGACTTTAAGGGCTGAATTCAGAGGAGTTCAGCCCTTTTCTTCATTAAAGTTGAGAGATGAAAGTGAGGTGTGTGGGTTTCCGGGGCGGTGGTTTACCCCACGGTCAAGACTACGATCCCGCCGATGGTGAGCAGCATGCCCACCACGGTTTTGACGGTGAGGGGCTCGCCGCCCAGAAGGATGCCCATGAGCGCGCCGAAGAAGGGAGAGGTGAAGGCGATGGGCATGACTTTGGTCAGAGGTGCACCTTTGATGGCGGTGTAAAAGCACAACATTCCCACTGCCCCAGCTACCACACCGCCGCCGACGACCATGTAGAGGATGGCTTTGGGGCCGGCCTGGGTGAGGGTTTTCCATTGGGGAAAGCTGACTGCGCCGAGGATGATGAGGGCAATGGCGGTGCGAATGGTGATGCCCATCTGGGGGGAAAGATTGCCCAGGTGCAGGCCTTTTTTCTCAAAGTAGCCGCCGACACCCCAGGCGATGGCGGTCAGTAAGGCGAAGAGCTGCGGTTTCATGTGATTGAATCTCCTGTTCAGAAATGAGAAATGAGGTGGGGGAAAAGCGGGTTTTTTTGGAGCGAAATACTCACAATTTACCTTGCAATTGTGAAAAGTACTTGCAAATTGATTAAAATTCGTTTATACTGAGGACAGAAGTGGTAAAAAGTGGTAGAAAGTGGGACGCCGGAGCAATCCGGCGTTCCGCATATATCGGGAAGGTAGAACGTATGTTCCTGGGTCAATTCGAACACAACCTCGATAACAAGGGCCGCCTGATGATGCCAGCGCGTTTTCGCGAGCTGCTGGAAACGGGCGCGTACCTGACCCAGGGCTTCGATGACAACCTGACCGTGCTCACCGCAGCCTCATTTGAAGCCATGTACCGCGCGGTGAATGAAATGAGCCTGACTGACCCGCGTACGCGGCTGCTGCGGCGGCTGCTGTTTTCCAACGCGGTGCGCGTGGAATTCGACAAAACCGGCCGGGTGCTGATCCCTCCTTTCCTGCGCGAGGCAGCGAACTTGCGCGAGACGGTGATGGTGATCGGGGTGGGCGACAGCATCGAAATCTGGTCAAAAGAAGCCTGGGCCGCCCAGGAAGCGCAACTTCAGGATCCAGATTTCAAGACGGACGGCTTTGCGGCCCTGAACTTGCCGGTGCACTAGCCATGATTCAGCCAGCGGAAGAGAACGTCCCGCACGACCCTGTACTTTACCATGAAATTATACTCGCTTTACGCCCAAAAAGCCCAGGGCGCTATGTAGACGCCACCCTGGGGGCCGGTGGTCATGCAGGGGGGATCCTGGAGGCAAGCAGCCCAAACGGATGCTTGTTGGGAATGGACCTGGATCCCCAGGCGCTGGCCATCGCTCGCCAGCGCCTGGCGCGTTATGGCGACCGTTTCACGGCAAGGCAGCGCTCGTATGTGCATCTGCGTGAGACCCTGGCGGAAGTGGGGTGGGACGGTGTGGACGGCATCGTGGTGGATTTGGGGGTGTCTTCCATGCAGATTGACACCCCAGAGCGCGGGTTTTCCTTTCAAAGCGATGGGCCGTTGGACATGCGCTTTGGGCCGGAGCAGCCTCGCAGCGCCGCCCAAATTGTCAACCAGTGGGATGAAGCCGATTTGGCCGACATCTTGTGGCGGTACGGCGAGGAACGCAGCGCAAGGCGGATTGCGCGCCTGATCGTGCAGCAGCGTCCGTTTGAAACCACCCGTCAGCTGGCTGAGGCCATCGCACGGGGGATCGGTGCACCGCGCGGGAAAATTCACCCGGCCACGCGCACCTTTCAGGCGCTGCGCATTGCGGTCAACGATGAACTGCGGGCGGTGGAAGATTTGCTGCCGCAGGCGGTGGATGCCCTGAACCCGGGGGGCAGGCTGGCGGTGATTTCGTTTCACTCTTTGGAAGACCGCATTGTGAAACAGTACTTCCACCGTGAAAGCCGCGATTGTATCTGTCCGCCGGAACGCCTGATTTGCACCTGCGGCCACCGGGCCATTGTGAACGAGATTAACCGCCGTCCGCTGACGGCGGAGGAAACGGAAATTCAAAGAAATAGTCGAGCACGCAGCGCCAAACTTCGTGTGGTAGAGAAACGGTAGCTGGCACGAGATTTGCATGACTTCTGTATCGCTGATCTAAAGGATGGAAACGAAGTATGCAAACGACACAACGCCTCATCCAGGCTTATCGGCAGACCCCCTGGCGCGTCCAAATTCAATGGATCGTGGGGGTCTTGGTTGCGTTAATCGGGGTGATGCTGGTGGTGGGTCTGTACCTGAACATTGGCGCGCAAACGGTTCAGGCAGGGGTGATGATCCAGCGTATGGGGTTTAAGCGCGACGAACTGCAGCTTTCCATCGCCAGTAAGAACGCCAAACTGGCGGAGATCTATTCCAACGAAGCGGTGCGCGAACGCTCCGGCGAGATGGGCTTTGAACCAGCTAATTTGGACAACGCGCTGTATGTGGTGGTTCCCGAATACCCCGGCCGTGAGATGCGCGCACTGCGTGTGAACCCCTCACAGACACCGCTGCTGGAGATGCCGATCATTAAACCGGCATACACGCAGTCTTTGTGGGAATGGTCTTTGGATCAATTGTCTGAGTGGAGTGCAAAGGTGGAGAAGCGGCCATGAAATCCCCTTTTTCTTCCCGCCTGAATCTGATCGGTTTGTTGATGAGCCTGGGTTTCGGGCTGATTGTGTTTCAGATGGTGCGCATTCAGACAGTGGAAGAGGGCAAGAAACTGCAGGAACGCGGCCAGATGTATTTGGAAGTGTCTGAAAAATTGCGCCCTCCGCGCGGCAACATTTATGACCGCGAGGGAATCTTGCTGGCGGGCAATAAAGAGATGTACGAAATCGGTCTGGACTTGAACTATGTCACCGATCCCGAAACCATCGCCCGCGAACTTTCGACACTGCTGGACATGGACCGCAATAAGCTGGAAAATCTCGCCAACGCGCGCAAGGAGAATCCTAAATTGAAGTATGTGACGGTGAAACGTTTTGTTTCGCCCGAGGTACTGCAAAAGGTGCAGGAGACCAAGAAGCGCATCAACGATGCTTCAGAAAGCACCAAACCCAAGCGCGGTGAGGTGCTGCCGAGTATGCGCGGGGTGATTTGGAAGCCCATGATCATGCGCACCTATCCAGAAAACAGCGTGGCCTCCAATGTGCTGGGGTTTTATACCTTTTTGGATACAGAAGAACCGCACGGCTTTTACGGTGTAGAGCAGCAGTACGACACGCTGCTGGCGGGGCCGGAGATGAACGTGAATTACCGCGTGAACCCCGCTGAGCTGCAGCAAATGCCGGACTTGCCGAAAAGCACCAGCCTGGTGCTGACCATTGACCTGCAAATTCAGGCTCTGCTGGAACGAAAAGCTCAAGAGGCCCTGGACGCCAACGGAGCGGAGTCGGTCACCATTTTGGCGATGGATCCCAAGACGGGCGAGATTTTGGGGATGGCCTCTACCCCTGGCCTGAACTTGAACGAATACTGGTCGATGTGGAAGGTGAAGGACGAAGCGGCGAAGGATGATAAGAAGAAAGAAAAAGCCGCTGAAGACGACACCCCCGCTTACCAGTTTAACCGCGCCATCGGTCAAACGTACGAACCCGGCTCGGTCTTCAAGGTGCTGACCATGGCTGCGGCGCTGGATACGGGTATGGTGACCCCGGAAACCACGTTCTACGATTCTGGGCGGTTGGATTACCCCGGCGGCTTTGTAACCAACTGGGACGGCGGCGCCTGGGGCGAGCAGACCATGCAGGGCTGCATGGCCCACTCGTTGAATGTGTGTCTGGCTTCGCTGGCTCTGGATATGCGCGAGGATACGTTTTATAAGTACATGAAAGATTTTGGTATCGGCCGGCCCACCCAGATAGACCTGGCGGGTGAGCAAAGCCCCACCATGCGCCTGCCGGGGGATGAGGGTTGGACAAAGGGAACTTTGGCCAACAACGCCTTTGGACAGGGCGTTTTGGTCACGCCGATACAAATCGCCTCGGCCATCTCGGCGGTAGCCAATAAGGGCAAGATCATGGCCCCCCATGTGGTCAAGGCCACCATTGATGGCGAGGGGCGGGTGCGCGAATTGTCGCCCATGATCGTTTCGCGTCCGATCAAGGCCAAGACGGCCCGCGCGCTGACCGAGATGCTGGCTGAGTCGGTGGAAACCGAAACCACCGCCGCCAAGGTGGAAGGTTACCGCTTTGCGGGCAAAACTGGTACGGCGGAAATTGCGGTGCCAGGATTGGGGTATGTCAGCCAGCTGACCAACGCCTCATTTGTGGGCTGGGGCCCGGCGGACGACCCGCAGGTTTTGGTGTATGTGTGGATTGAAAAACCGACCTCCGAAATTTGGGGTTCTGTGGTGGCAGCCCCGGTGTTCCGCGAGGTGGCCACTGAACTGATGAAACTGATGCGCATTCCGCCCGACGACATTCGTCTGGGGTTGACGCAAAGGTGAGGTAATGGAAACGTGCTAACACTGGCAGATGTGCTTCAGGCCCTGACGGGCATCCGACCGAACGGCGCGGCCTCATTGGTGATCAGTGAGGCTACGATTGATTCACGCCAGGTGATTCCAGCTTCGATGTTTGTGGCCCTGCCAGGCGAGCGTGTTGACGGACATGATTACATCGGGGACGCTTTCCGACGCGGGGCGCACCTGGCGTTGGTGGGGCGCGACGTTTCGGCGCAGTTCACCTGTGTGGACCTGCGCGGCGGCCAACTGCCCGCGGGGTTCAGCGTTCCTCAAGGCCCCTTCTGCCTGTGGGTTGATGATCCCCTGACCGCCCTGCAGCAGACGGCGCGTTTTTGGCGGCGGCAGCTAAACCTGCGCGTGATCGGCATCACCGGCAGCGTGGGAAAATCCACCACCAAAGAGCTGGTCAGCGAAGTGCTCAGCCGCCGCTACCGCACCCTGAAAAGCCCGGGCAATTTGAATAACGAGATTGGCCTGCCGTTGAGCATTTTGCGGCTGGGGCCGGGGCACGAACGAGCGGTTTTGGAGATGGGCTTCTTTGTGCCCGGAGAAATTGCTTTCCTGTGCGATCTTGCCCTTCCGCAAGTGGGCGTGGTGACCAACATAGGCACCGTACACGCCGAGCGTGCCGGTTCTCAGGAGATGATCGCTCTGGGCAAGAGTGAGCTGGTACAGGCGCTGCCGGCAGGGCCGGAGGGCGTGGCCATTTTGAACTACGACGACCCGTGGGTACGGCCGATGGCGGCCAAGACCCGGGCGCGGGTGTTCTATTACGGCATGGATCCCGAAGCAGATTTGTGGGCCGACCGTGTGGAAGGGTTGGGGCTGGAGGGCATCCGCTTCCGGCTGAATTACCATAAGGAAGCCCTGCATCTGCGCGTACCGCTCATTGGCCGCCATTCGGTGCACACCGCGCTGCGTGCGGCGGCGGTGGGATTGGTGGAAGGCCTATCTTGGGCGGAGATTGTCTCTGGGATGCAGCACGGCCATACCCAACTGCGGCTGGTAGCGGTGCACAGCCCGCAGGGTGCGCTGATCCTTGATGATACCTATAACGCCTCTCCGGAATCGACTATGGCGGCTTTGAACCTGCTCAGCGAAATTGACGGCCGCAAGGTGGCGGTGCTGGGCGAGATGTTGGAATTGGGCCAGTACGAACGCCAGGGGCACGAGATGGTGGGTGTGCGCGTGGCTGAGGTTTGCAGCGAGCTGGTGACGTTGGGCCAACGCGGCCGCATCATCGCTGACGCGGCGCGGCGGGCAGGGATGAACCCCAAGCACATCACCTGTTTTGAAGAGATTGAAGCGGTGACGGAGTACCTCAAGACTCACCTGCATGAAGGCGATGTGGTCTTGATCAAGGGTTCCCACGGCCTGCGCATGGATTGGATCGTTTCTGGATTGGAGCCGAAGCGATGAAAGAGACTTCTCTGGCGCTGGCTTTGAGCACGCTGGGCTTCATGATGGCCGTGATTTGGGGCGGTCCGCTGGTCCGTTTGCTGCGCTACCTCAAGATCGGCAAACTGATCCGCGTGGAAGGTCCGGGACGGCACTTCACCAAGATGGGCACTCCCACAATGGGCGGGGTGATGATCATTCTGCCGGTGACTCTGGTGACCCTGCTGATGAACGGGGCCACCGTGTTGGGCGTGGACGTTTTGGGCCGTTCGGTGCTGCTGCCGCTGGTGGTGATGATCTCCTACAGCATTTTGGGCGGGATTGACGACTGGGAAGGAATTCGCGGCCCGCGGCGCGGGCTGGGCATGCGCGCGCGGACGAAATTCCTCTTTCAGGTGCTGCTGGCGTTGGGCACGGCTCTGGTTTTGAAATATATGTTGGGCGTGCCGGAGGTGTTTTGGCCGGCGTATGATGAGCCCATCCCCCTGGGGGTGTGGTATGTGCCGGTGGCGGCGTTCATCATTGTGGGCTGCTCCAACGCCGTCAACTTTACCGATGGGTTAGACGGCCTGGCGGGATTGATTTCGGCCACGGCCTTCGCTGCCTACGGGGCTATCGCTCTGATGCAGGGGCAGGTGTTCTTGGGCCGCTTCTGCTTCACCCTGGTGGGCGCGATCTTCGGCTTCTTATGGTTCAATGTTCACCCGGCCGAGCTGTTCATGGGCGATACCGGTTCGTTAGCCCTGGGCGCGGTGTTGGGTGTGGTGGCGCTGATGACCGGCCAGTGGCTGCTCATTCCGGTGATTGCCATCATTCCGGTCAGCGAAGTCCTCAGCGTGGTGATCCAGGTGACCTATTTCCGGCTCACCAAAGGCAAACGCTTTTTCAAAATGGCCCCTATCCATCACCATTTTGAGCTGATGGGTTGGAGCGAAACGCAGGTGGTGCAGCGCTTTTGGCTGGTGGGGCTGCTGTTTGCGATGTTAGGCATTGCGATTGCGCTGGTGTGATGATGATGAACGATTGGACCAACCGCCGAATTCTCATTTTGGGAGCCGCCCGTCAGGGTCTGGCCCTGGGACGCTACCTGGACCGCATGGGCGCGCGCGTGACCTTGAATGATCAGCGCAGTGAGGCGCAGATGCTGGCTTCGATGGAAGGCATGGCGGATACGGGCGTGCGCTGGGCGTTGGGCGGCCATCCTTTGGAACTGTTGGATCAGACTGATCTGGTGTGCCTCTCCGGCGGGGTTCCGCTGGATCTGCCCATTGTGGTGGAGGCGCAGCGGCGCGGCATTCCACTGAGCAACGATTCGCAGATCTTTATGGATGCTGTGCCCTGCCGTGTGGTGGGCATCACTGGCTCGGCGGGCAAGACCACCACCACCACCCTGGTGGCGCGCATGGCGCAGGCGGCTGTGCACGAACCGCAGCATGCCTGGGTGGGCGGCAATATCGGCCAGCCGCTGATTGATTTGGTGGATCAAATGCGGCCGGAAGACGTAGTTATTTTAGAGCTGTCCAGCTTCCAACTGGAGCAGATGACGCGTTCTCCGCAGGTAGGGGCGATTTTGAATATTACCCCTAACCATCTGGACCGCCACGGCACGTTGGAAGCCTACGCAGCGGCCAAGGGGCGCATTCTGGCTTTCCAGAAGCCCGAAGACATCGCCGTTTTGGGGCGCGAAGACCCGGGTGCCTGGGCTTTGGCTGGGCAAGTACGCGGCAAGCTGGTGAGCTTTGGCTTCGAGCGCCTGGCGCCAGACCAAACCGGTACATTTGAGCGCGACGGGCGCATCTGGCTGCAGGCTAACGGTAAAGCCGTGGAGCTGATGCCGGTGGACCTGATCCGCCTGCGCGGGATGCACAACCGTATGAATGTGCTGGCAGCTTGTGCCATCGCTTATGCGGCGGGCTTCCCGGTGGAGGCCATGATCGCCGGGGTGAGCGGTTTTGCGGGGGTGGCCCACCGTCTGGAATTCGTGCGCATGGTCAATGGGGCCGCCTGGTACAACGATTCAATCGCCACCGCGCCGGAACGCACGGCAGCGGCGGTGCGCGCCTTCAGTGAGCCGCTGGTGCTGCTGTTGGGCGGGCGAGACAAGAAGCTGCCGTGGGAAGGCCTGGCGGCGCTGATTCACGAGCGTGTGGATCATGTGGTGGTGTTTGGCGAGGCTGCCCCTAAGATTTTGGCCGCCCTGGGCGAAACTCAGCCCGGTCAGCGCCCCTACACGCTGGAACAGTGCGCAGGTTTGCAGGAAGCCGTGCAGGCGGCGGCGCGGGTGGCCTCGGCGGGCGATGTGGTGCTGCTTTCGCCGGGTGGAACCAGCTTTGATCAATTCCGCGACTTTGAGGAGCGCGGAGAGGAGTTCCGAAAATGGGTCAATCAACTTTCGTAAGGCCCGCGGCGGTTCCGGCGCGCAGAAGCTTACGGCTGACAGTGGATGTGCCTCTGCTGTTGGCGGTGATTGCCCTGGCGTTAATTGGGTTGATGGCGGTATATTCGGCCAGCTGGAAAGTGGGTATGGCGCACGAGAACGGCTCCACCACCTACTATCTGATGCGGCAGGCCATTTTTGTGGTGGCGGGGTTCTCCATCATGGGCGTGGCGTATTTCCTGGATTACCGCTGGCTGAAACGCTTTGTAGTGCCGATGATGGCTGTGACATTGGTGGCGTTGACTGTGGTGATTGTGATTGCCAAAGTCAAGGGAGAGGTGAACGGGCGTGCGCTGATGGAAGGCTCGGTTCAGCCCTCAGAGCTGGCCAAGCTGATGACTATTTTGTATTTGTCGGTGTGGATGAACTCGCGCAAGGATTCGATCAACAGCATCAGCGCCGGTCTGCTGCCCATGCTGGGCATCATGGGGCTGATGGCCGGGTTGATCATGCTCCAGCCGGATATGAGCGTGGCCTTCACCATCTTGATGATGGGCGGGATCATGTTGTTTTTGGCGGGCGGCAACTTCCGCATCATCGCCACCTTTCTTTTCATGGTCACGACAGTGGGCCTGGTGGTGGTGCGGCTGTATTCCACCGGCAGCAACCGCATGGGCGCGTATATTGAAGGGTTGAAGGACCTGCTCAAAGCTTCGGACCACGTGCAGCGCGCTTTGGAGGCGGTGGCGCGGGGTGGGGTGTTTGGGGTGGGGCTGGGCAACAGTCTGACCAAGCACACCGGTCTGCCTTACGGCTGGACCGACAGTGTGTACGCGGTGCTGGTGGAAGAGACCGGGCTGATTGGCGGCCTGGTGGTGATTGGGCTGTTCGGACTGATTTTGTGGCGCGGGCTGCGCATTGCCGAGCACACGCAGGACTTTTTGGGCAAGCTGCTGGCCAGCGGGGTGACGCTGTGGATCACCCTGGAGGCGCTGCTGAACATTGCGGTGCTGTTTGGGCTGCTGCCCTTTACGGGGAACGCGCTGCCGTTTATCAGCTACGGCGGCTCGGCTTTGATCACCGCCTTTGCGGGCGTGGGACTGCTGTTCAATGTCAACCGGATTTCTATGCAGGAAGCCGGAACCAGTGGAGGGAAGACCTTTGGCGCGGTTGTTGATTTGCGCTGGCGGGACGGGCGGCGGCGTGTATCCCGCACTGTCCGTGCTGCAAGCCCTCGAGGGTAAATTCGAGTCCGTCTTGTGGGTGGGCGGTCAGGGCGGCATGGAAGCCGACCTGGTGGAACGCGCCGGTGTGCCGTTCCGCGCCATTCCGGCGGCGGGGGTGCACGGCGTGGGTCTGCGCGCGCTGCCCGGGAACCTGTGGAAGCTACTCCAGGGTGTGCTGGCGGCGGGCCGCGTGCTGCGAGAATTCCGCCCGAACGTGCTGCTGATGACCGGCGGGTATGTGGCCGCGCCGATGGCCTTGGCGGCCTGGCGCATTCCCACCGTGCTGTATGTGCCGGATATCGAGCCAGGGATGGCGCTGAAATTCCTGGCGCGCTTTGCCGACCATATCGCCCTGACGGCGGAACCTTCACGGGCTTTCTTCCCTCAACATAAGGCCATGACGGTCACGGGGTATCCCACCCGGCCCGAACTGGATGAGTGGGACCGGCTCGGCGGGCAGCGCCGCTTTGCCTTCAAAGCGGATGTGCCTGTGCTGTTGGTAGCGGGGGGCAGCAAAGGTGCGCGCTCTTTGAACCGCGCGGTGCTGGCTCATCTGCCCGAACTGCTCAAGCTCTGCCAGGTGGTGCATGTGAGCGGGCAGTTGGATTGGGAAGAGGTAGATCGGGCGGCCCAGGCTCTGCCGGAAGAACTGGCTTTTCGTTACCGAGCTTTCCCCTACCTGCACGACATGGGGGCGGCTTTGGCCAGCGCCGATCTGGCGGTGATGCGAGCGGGGGCTTCTACCTTGGGCGAACTGCCCAAATTCGGTTTGCCCGCGATTTTGGTGCCTTATCCCTACGCGTGGCGCTATCAAAAGGTGAATGCGGCCTTTTTAGAAGCCCAAGGGGCAGCGGTGATGGTGCGGGATGAGGAATTGGGTGCGCAGCTTTTGGAGAAGGTTTCGAGCTTGCTGCAGGACCCGTCTCGGCTGGACGCAATGCGCGCGGCCATGCGCTCTTTGGCCCAACCTGGCGCGGCAGAACGCATTGCCGCCCTGGTGTTGGCCCAGGCCAAAGGCGAAGATGCGAAAGCGGGAGGCCCCGCATGATTGGCTTGAATGTACTCTTTTGGATTTTTGTGGTGTTGTTCGCCGTGATCGGTATGACCCGCGGCTGGGCCAAGGAACTGCTGGTCAGCTTTGCGGTCATCCTGGCCATGTTCATCATCACCGTTTTGGAGCGGTTTGTGCCCTTCATGCGCGACAACGTGGTTTTCACCGGCGGAGCCACTCTCTTTTGGGTGCGGTTTTTGCTGATGCTGGCGATGGTGTTTTTTGGGTATCAAGGCCCGAATATCCCTAAGCTGGCCAGTACCAACCGTTTTGCCCGCGAACGGCTGCAAGATTCGCTGTTGGGCTTCTTTTTGGGCGCGCTGAACGGCTATCTGGTGTTCGGCTCGATCTGGTACTACCTGGATGACGCTGGATACCCCTTTGGCTTCATCGTTGCGCCCATTTCGGGCCCGATTGCAGAAGCGACCACGCGCATGATGCCGCTGATGCCGCCGTATTGGTTGGGCACCCCGGCGATTTACTTCGCTGTGGCGATTGCCTTTGCGTTTGTTCTGGTGGTGTTTATCTGATGACACACGTGCACCTGATTGGGATTGGTGGGAGCGGCCTTTCGGCGATCGCGCGCTTGCTTTTGGAGCGCGGTTACGCCGTGAGCGGCTCGGACCAACAGGCTTCGGCGGCGACCGAAGAGCTGTCCCGTTTGGGTGCGCAGGTGTTTGTGGGCCACCGCGCCGAAAACATTCAGGGCGCAGACCTGGTGGTGCGCTCCAGCGCTGTGACGGATGAGAACCCCGAGGTGCAGGCGGCTCAAGCGGCGGGCATTCCCGTGCTGAAGCGCTCCGATTTCCTGGGCGGCCTGATGGCCGAGAATGTGACCGTGGCCGTGGCGGGGACGCACGGCAAAAGCACCACCACCGCCATGATCGCCTGGATGCTGACGGCGCTGGGGCAGGAACCTTCGTACATCATCGGCGGGGTTGCCAAGAACCTGGGCGGCAACGCCCACGCGGGCCAGGGGCCGGTGTTCGTGATTGAGGCGGATGAATATGACCGCATGTTCCTGGGGCTGAACCCGGATGTGGCCGTGGTGACGCATGTGGAGCATGACCACCCCGACTGCTTCCCTACGCCAGTGGATTACTACCGGGCTTTCGGCGAGTTTGTGGGCAGGCTGCGCGTGGGGGGGCTGCTGTTGGCCTGCGCCGATCAGGAGGGTGCGGTGGGTCTGGTGGAAGCTGCGCCGCCCGCCTGTACGGCCCTGACCTACGGCCTGAAGCCGGGATCGCATTACCGCGCTCATATCACCGGCAGCCGCCCTGGCCTGGGGCTCAGCTTCCGCGCGGCGCTGCTGCTGGAATCGGGGGGCGAAGCCCCGCTGGCCGAGGTGCATTTGCAGGTTCCTGGCGAACACAACGTGCGCAATGCTCTGGCCGCTTTGGCCGTGGCGCACCGCCTGGGGCTGGACGTGAACGCGGCAGCCGAGGCTTTGGGGCAGTTCAGCGGCACCGGGCGACGCTTTGACGTGCTGGGCGAGGCGGGCGGTGTGGTGGTGGTGGATGACTATGCCCACCATCCCACCGAAATCCGCACCACCCTGGCCGGGGCGCGCAGCCGCTATGCAGGGCGGCGGATTTGGGCAGTGTGGCAGCCCCATACCTATTCGCGCACGCAGCTGCTGCTGGACGAATTTGCGCAGTCCTTTGCCGACGCGGACCGCGTGATTGTGACCGAGATTTACGCCGCACGAGAAAAGCCGCAGGATTTTTCCTCGGCGGCGGTGGTGGAAAAGATGAGCGGTGTGCAGGCACAGTTTGTGCGGCAGCTGCATGAGGCTGTTGAGCTGCTGCTGGCTGAGGCGGCCCCCGGGGATGTGATTTTGGTGCTTTCGGCGGGGGACGCCACCCAGGTGAGCGCGCAGGTGCTGTCCGGCCTGCAAACACGAGGAGGGGAGCATGCGTGAGGCGGATAAGCGCAAGTATGAGCTGGATGTTCCAGCGGTGAACGGACTGGTTTTGACCCCGCGCCCGCCGCGAGATAAGTGCGGGGCTGAGGGCGAGGCGAAAGCCGCCCAGACGCCCGAAAACGTGCAGAAAGAGCAGGTGGTCAACCGCCTGATTGATTTTTTCAAAGGTTTCTAGGAGCTGGATGAGCCCGAAGAGCCGCTCTACCCTACCGATCAATGCCCTGCGCAGCGCTTTTGGCACGCGGCTGCAGGAGAACGTGCGCCTTTCCAATTACACCACCGGCCGCATGGGCGGGACGGTGGATGGAATGGTCATCGCGCAGACCTGGCAGGAACTGGAAGCGGTGGTGCGGCAGCTTTGGGATCTGGACGTGCCCTTTGTGATCTTGGGCAGCGGCAGTAATGTGTTGGTGGCCGACAGCGGACTGCGCGGCGTGGTGGTTTTGAACCGCGGGCACAATATCAAAATCCAGGCGCACGATGCCCAGCCCAGCGTGTGGGCTGAATCGGGGGCCAACCTGGGTCGCATCGCCCGCCAGGCGGCGCTGCGGGGGCTGAGCGGGCTGGAATGGGCCGCTAACATCCCCGGCACGCTGGGTGGGGCAGTGTACGGCAACGCTGGGGCGCACGGCGGCGACATGGCCGGTAACCTGATGCTGGCCGAAATCTTGC
This sequence comes from Levilinea sp., assembly GCA_029975215.1. GTDB lineage: Bacteria > Chloroflexota > Anaerolineae > Anaerolineales > Anaerolineaceae > Levilinea. The sequence continues at coordinate 100,776 of JARKPO010000068.1, read as the reverse complement.
ACCGCACAGAGGGGCGGCAGGTGTGGAACGCGGAGCAGATGGGTTTCAGTTACCGCAGCAGTGTGCTGAAGAGCACCCCCAGCCCGGTGGTGCTCTTGACCGCTACCCTGCGCCTGAGCTACAGCACCCCGCAGGCGGTGCAGGAGACGATGGAACAGTACAACGAACGGCGTAAGGCCACCCAGCCGCCAGGGGCGAGCATGGGGTCCATGTTCAAGAACCCGCCCGGCGATTACGCAGGACGGCTGATTGAGGCGGCAGGGCTGAAAGGGGCACGCGTGGGGGGCGCGCAGATCAGCCCGGTGCACGCCAATTTCTTTGTCAATGATGAGGGCGCCAAAGCGGCAGATGTGATGGCTCTCATCCGCAAGGCTCAGAAGGCCGTGTTGGAGCGCTTTGGGGTCAATCTCGAACTGGAAATTGAATTGATTGGTGATTTTGAGGAGGCCGCGGCTTAGGCGGCGTGAAGAATGACGATGACAACGCAGAAGATTCGCATCGCGGTGCTGTTCGGAGGCTGTTCAGGGGAACATGAAGTTTCCCTGATGTCGGCGCGTTCCATTTTGGGCGCGCTGAACCCGGAACGTTACGCGGTGACGCCAGTGGGCATTTCCCGCGACGGGCGATGGTGGATGGGTGAGAATGTGTTGGACAAGCTGGCGCAGGAGTCGGTGGAAGGCCTGACGGCGGTGACGATGCTGCCGGGGCCGGGCAACCATTTCCTCTACGCGCTGGAAGAAAGTCAGGCGGGGCGCGTGCTGCGGCCGGTGACGCCGGTGGATGTGATCTTCCCGGTTTTGCACGGCACCTTTGGCGAAGACGGCACTTTGCAGGGCTTGTTTGAGATCCTCGGCATCGCCTATGTGGGCGCAGGGGTTTTGAGTTCAGCGGTGGGCATGGATAAGGCTTTATTCAAGGATGTGATGCGCGCCTACCGGCTGCCGGTGTTGGATTCAATGCTGGTGAACCGCCATGAGATTGAAACGCGGCTGGATGAAATTTTGCTGAAGGCCGAAAGCCTGAGCAATTACCCGTTCTTCACCAAACCGGCCAATTTGGGTTCGTCGGTGGGCATTCGCAAATGCCGCAGCCGCGAAGAGCTGTACCAGGGGTTGGTGGAGGCGGCACGTTTTGACCGGCGCGTGATGATCGAACGCGGGATCGAGGCACGCGAGCTGGAAGTGAGCGTTTTGGGCAACACAGATGTGCGCGTTTCGGGCGTGGGCGAAATTTTCCCTGCGGAGGAGTTTTATACCTACGCAGCCAAGTATCTGGATCGGGGCACGCGCCTGGCGATTCCCGCCGATTTGGAAGAAGGTACGGCACACCGCATTCAGGAACTGGCCCGGCGGGCTTTTCTGGCTGTGGATGGAGCGGGCATGGCGCGGGTGGACTTTTTGATGGAAAAGACATCTGGGAAGGTGTACATCAGTGAGATCAACACCATCCCCGGGTTTACAGCGGTGAGCATGTATCCGAAATTGTGGGAGGCCAGCGGGCTTTCGTACACGGCGTTGGTGGATGAGCTGATTCGCCTGGCCCTGGAACGGCAGGCGGATCGCCGCGCGACCGAACACACCTACAGGAGTGCATCATGAACACGCCACGGAGCGATCGCGGAAAAACCCGAGCAGAGCTGGCGCGCGAACGACGCAGCCGAGAAAGCCAACAGCACAGCCAACAGGCGGCTGCGCGCGTGCGCTACTCGGCGGTGACGCCGCCCCTGACCATGCGGGGGGGCATGGGCACGCCGGTGATCCAACGCACCCGCAGCCAGGTACGGCGGCAGGTGAACGTCCGCCTGGGTACGCCAGGGGCGGAGATGCAGCTGCCTTCCCTGCCTGCCATTCGCCCAGGATGGCGTTTGGTGAGCGGGCTGCTGGTGGTGCTGTTGGGCGCGGCCCTGGTGATGGGCTTCACGGCCCCCACGTTCCAGGTGGGTGTCCCAGAGGCAGCTGGGCTGACGCGTATTACCGCAGAAGATTTGAGCGAGACGCTGCGTTTGGAAAACACACCGGTTTTCCTGGTGCAGCCGTCTCAGGTGCAGGCCAAGGTGGCGCGGGCCTACCCGGAATTGAAGGATATCTCTGTCAAAGTGACCCTGCCCAACCGCGTGATCATCAGCGCGGTGGAGCGCCAGCCGATTTTGGCCTGGGAGTATGACACCAACCTGATCTGGATTGACGCAGAAGGCATGATCTTTCCGGCACGCGGCGAACCGGCGGCGCCCTTGCTGACCGTCGTGGCCGACAGCGCCCCGCCCCTGTATACGCCGGTGGATTCGCTGGCAGCCCTGGTGGAAGACCATACCCCCACCCCTGAGGAGCAGGCGGCCGAAAAACCCGCCAACAAGCCCAGGGTTCCCAAGCAGGTTTCGCCGGAGTTCTTGAAGGCCATTTTTGCTCTGTCTGAAAAATTGCCGCCGGAGACCAGCCTGACGTATAATAGCAGCAATGGTCTAGGGTGGAATGACCCTCTGGGCTGGAAGGTATACGTTGGAGTCTCCCTTGAGGATTTTGACCTGAAGCTGGCATTGTATGAACATATTGTGAAGGCACTCCAAGAGAAGGGCATCCAGCCGGCCCTGGTGAGCGTGGCATACCTGCACGCACCGTTTTACCGGTTGGAGGAATGACGGCTATGGACGAACCAATTGTGGTGGGCATTGATATCGGCACGACCAAAGTCTGCACCCTGGTGGCGCGGGTCGAAGGCGAACGAGGGCTGCGCATTTTGGGCGTAGGGATCGAACCGTCTCAGGGCATTCGCAAAGGGACGATTGTGGATCTGGGGGCAGCCACGCAGTCCATCGCGCGTTCGGTGGAAAAGGCGCAGCGCACGTCGGGCCTGGAGATCACCTCGGCGTTGGTCAGCCTGGCCGGATCGCACGTTTCCTCGGTGAACAGCCGTGGGGTGGTGGGCGTTTCGGGGCGCATGATTGATCAGGACGATGTGGCCCGCGCCTTAGAAGCTGCCCAGGCGGTGGCCATTCCGCATAACCGCGAGATCATTCACGTGATCCAGCGCGGCTTTGTGGTGGATGGGCAGGACGGCATCCGCATGCCGGTGGGGATGCACGGTTTTCGGTTGGAGATGGAAGCCCACATCATCACTGCCGCGGCCACCACGGTGGAAAACCTGCGCCAGAGCGTACAGGCGGCAGGGGTAGAGGCCACCCAATTTGTGCTGAATCCGCTGGCCTCGGCTGAGGTAGTGCTTTCGGAAACCGAACGGCAGATGGGCGCGGTGGTGTGCGATATCGGCGGAGGGACGACAGACCTGGCCATCTACATTGATGGGGATGTCTGGCACACGATGGTGATCGCGGTGGGGGGCAACCATGTGACCTCCGACATCGCCCACGGCCTGCGGCTGCCGATGGAGCAGGCTGAAGAGATCAAGAAGCAATACGGGTATGCTCTGGAGCGCGAGGTAGCGGCGGACGACACCTTTACCATGCGCCCCTTTGGTGAAGAGCAGGCAGAAATTGTCAGCCGCAAGGACCTGGCGCACATCATTGAAGCGCGGGTGGAAGAGATCTTTGACCTGGTGCTGCAAGAGATCAAACGTTCTGGGTACGACGGTATGCTTCCGGCGGGGATGGTTTTGACCGGCGGGATGAGCAATTTGCCGGGGATCCGAACCCTGGCCAGCGAAGTATTGGGGCTGCCGGTGCGGATTGCCAAGCCGGACAACCTGGTGGGTCTGGTGGATCAGCTGCATTCGCCCGCCTATTCCACCAGTGTGGGGCTGCTGTATTGGGCCTTGATGATGAGCGAGACCATGCCGGTTGCACCCCGCGGACGGCGGTCTCGTGGAGGAGGTAATGTCAATTGGGAAATCATCAAAAATTTCTTGAAGCGTATGCTTCCGTAATTATCTCAACAATGACTGCGGTTCATCATTAATGTGGAGGAGGAAACCATGGAACAGTTTGGACAGAACCAAAACGAGTCGTTTGCCCGCATCAAGGTGGTAGGTGTGGGCGGTGGCGGCTGCAACGCCGTCAACCGGATGATTGATGAAGGCTTGCAAGGGATTGAGTTCATCACCGTGAACACGGATGGACAGGCCCTGCAGCTTTCCAAAGCGCAGACCCGGGTTCGCATTGGCGATAAGGCCACGCGCGGTTTGGGCGCGGGCGGCAACCCCGAGATGGGGGCCAAGGCAGCCGAAGAGTCAGCGGAAGCGCTGTATGAGGTGCTGCGCGGGAGCGATATGGTCTTCGTGACTGCAGGCCTGGGCGGCGGCACGGGCACGGGCGCGGCCCCCATTGTGGCCCAAATCGCCAAGGACGTGGGCGCGCTGACCATCGGCGTGGTGACGCGACCCTTCACTTTTGAAGGCATGCGGCGGCAGAAATCGGCGGAAGGTGGGATTTCTCGGCTGAAGGAACACGCCGACACCCTCATCGTCATCCCCAACGATAAGCTGCTGCAAATCGTGGACAAGCGCGCCAGCCTGCAGGAAGCCTTTATGGTGGCTGACGACGTGCTGCGCCAGGGTATTCAGGGCATTTCCGAACTGATCACCGTCCCCGGCCTGATCAACCTGGACTTTGCCGACGTGCGCGCCATTATGAGCGAAGGCGGCGCAGCGCTGATGGCCGTGGGCACGGCTTCGGGCGAGGAGCGGGCGCGTGTGGCGGCCGAGGCTGCCATCTCCAGCCAGCTGCTGGACATCACCATTGACGGCGCGCGCGGCATCCTGTTCAACGTGACCGGCGGCAACAGCCTGACCCTGTTTGAGGTCAACCAGGCTGCGGCCATCATCAAGGAAACGGCTCACCCGGATGTGAACCTGATCTTCGGTGCTGTGATTGATCCCAACATGGGTGATGAACTGCGCGTGACCGTGATCGCCACGGGTTTTGACCACAGCTCACCGATGCAGCCCGCTACGCTGGTGGACCGCGCTCGCGATCCGCAGACGGTGGCGGCCGTTCGTCCGGTGAGCCGACCCGCGGAAGCCCCGATGCAAGGTCAGCGGCCTGCCCAGCCTGGGCCGACCGAATTTCAGGCGCGCGTTTTGAATACGGACGATCTGGACATTCCGGCGTTCTTGCGCAATCGGCAGCGCTAGACGAAATCCTCAGGGGGGTGTATTGCAGTGCGGGACGGCAGCCTGCTTTGCAATTTCACCCTGGGTTCTGCCCGCCTCTTCAACGCGTTGAGGTTCATTCAAACTGCCATTATCTCCCCCCTCCACACACTCTCCCCGTATTGGGGAGAGTGCTTTTAATGCGCCAGGGTGCGCTCAGGGGGTTGTAGGCGGGTTTTGGGGTGGGCCTTGCTGGCGGATGAGAGCCTCGTAAGCTTCGTCGCCCAAAAAGTAGCGCAGCTCTTCTTCAAAGGTGGCCAGCAGGGGCAGGGGGGTGGGGGCGGGGCGCAGGCAAGAGCCGGGTTCGTCCAACAGCAGCTCGGTGTCATCCAGGGTGATGCGCCCTTGCTCATCCAGGTCGAGAGGGTGGAGGATGCAGTAAAACGGTTTCCAGGCCCAGGGGTGCAAACCGGCGCTGTGAGCGGCCGTCTGCAGGGCGCATTTAAAGTCGCGGCGCAGAAAGACGCAGGCCGTGCCGCCGTAATGCCATGGGGTGGGCAGCACGGTGGAGTGCAGCACCTGCCCGGACGGGCTGTGAGGGTCCTCTTCGGGCAGGCCTGTGAACCAGGCCTGCGGGTCGCGGCGGTCGGGCGGCAGGAAGGGGGCGATTTGCGGCGCGCGCAGGCGTAGGGCTTCCACCTCGTTCAGGTCCAACCAGACCCCATGCACGCAGCAGGCCGCCTGACATTGATGCAGGCGGCAGCGGCGCATCGGCTCGGCTTGAAGCAGGCGAGGGTTGATCTGGCGGTTCACGGGGTGGATTGTATCACACTCAGGCAGGGACACGCGGGGGAACACATTTTGCATTTTTGACCATTCTTCTGTACAATTTAGCCGTGGATACCTTGGATCCAATGACGAACCAAAGGACGGGGATATGAGCGACGGCGTGTGCGATGTTACCATTGTCGGCGGCGGGGTGGTGGGTATGGCCACCGCGATGGCATTAACCTGCGGGCGGCATTTACGCGTGACGGTGATCGAGGCCGAAGAGGGCCTGGCCCGCCACCAGACCGGCCACAACAGTGGGGTGATCCATTCGGGGTTGTACTATAAGCCCGGCTCGTTGAAGGCGCGCCTGTGCATTGAAGGCCGCCGCGCTCTGCTGGACTTCTGTGAGGCAGAGGACATTCCTCACGAGACCTGCGGTAAGGTTGTGGTAGCCACCCGTCCCGGCGAGATGCCCGCTCTGGAAATGCTCACCGAGCGGGGGCGGGCCAACGGACTGGACGGGATGCGGCGTCTGCAGGCCGAAGAAATTGGCGAATACGAGCCGCACGCGGCGGGCATCGCGGGGCTGTTTGTGCCGCAGACCGGCATTGTCAATTACACCCAGGTGGTGGAGGCTTACGCGCGGCGGGTGCAGGCGGGCGGCGGGCGCATTTTAACCGGCACGCGCTTTTTGGGGGTAAAGCGCGATGGGGGGCAGTTTGTCATTGAGACCAACCAGGGCGCCCTTCACTGCCGCAATCTGATCAACTGCGGCGGTTTACAGTCGGACCGCATTGCGCGCCTGTGCGGTTTGGACCCCAAGCTGCAAATTATCCCCTTCCGCGGTGAATATTATGAAATTGTGCCTGAAAAGGCGCATCTGGTGCGCAATTTGATTTACCCCGTGCCGGACCCGCGCTTTCCGTTCCTGGGGGTGCATTTCACCCGCATGGCCAAAGGTGGGGTGGAAGCCGGTCCCAATGCAGTCCTATCCTTTAAACGTGAAGGGTACACACGCTGGAGCTTTTCGCCGCGGGATGTGCTGGAATACGCTGGTTACAGCGGGTTCTGGCGCATGTCTATGAAGTATTGGAAGACTGGCCTGGGTGAGTTTTACCGTTCATTCTCCAAAAAGGCCTTTACGCGCGCGCTGCAAAGGCTGCTGCCCGAGCTGCGCGAAGCAGATCTGCGCCGCGGGGGGGCGGGCGTACGCGCGCAGGCATTGGAGCCTAACGGCATGCTGGTGGATGATTTCCGCATTGTGGAAGCTGAGGGCATGGTGCATGTACTGAACGCGCCCTCCCCGGCTGCCACCGCCTCCATCCGCATTGGCGAGGCCATCGCCGAGATGGCTTTGAAGAATTTCGGGGGGTAACGGGGGGTCATTCTGCGATGCTGATGCGGTCGCGGCCGGTGTTTTTGGCGTGGTGCAGGGCAGTATCTACCGAGCGCAGCAGCTCTTCGCCGGTGGTGCCGTGCTGCGGGAAGGCCGCTACACCCAGCGAAACCGTCACCGCCCCCAGCGGTTGGCCGCGGTGGATGATGCGCAGGTTGCGGATGAGGATTTGAATTTCGTTGGCGCGCCGCAGGGCGTTATCGAGGGTGGATTCCAGCAAAATGAGCATAAATTCTTCGCCGCCGTAACGGCAAACCACATCGCTGGAACGCACATTGTGCAGCAGCAGATCGGCCAATTCCACCAATAGCGTGTCTCCTGCTGCGTAGCTGAAATGATCATTGAAGTGCTTGAAGTGGTCAATATCCAGCATGATCAGGGCCAGCGGGCGCTGGTGACGCTGGGCCGAGGTGATTTCGCGCTCCAGGGTGGCTTCCATAAAACGGCGGTTGAAGCATTTGGTGAGGGGGTCGCGGATGGCCTGTTCGTGCAGGGTGACGCGCAGGCCCAGGTTGGCCAGGGCCAGGGCAATGCGGTCGGCCACCATGACTGCCAGGGCTTCCCAATGACTCAGGGTCTGGCCGGGGGCCAGCTCCAGATAGAAAATTCCCAGCGATTCGGTTTGGGCGATGAGGGGGATACAGATGGAATGAAGGGTGATTTCTCCGGGGGCGGGTTTTTGGCTGTGGGCGCAAAACAGGGGGCTTTGGGTGGGGTCCAGGCGGTGGATGCGGCCGCGCCGCAGCGCCCAGCAATCCTGCGGCCCTAAGCTGAGCACGGTCTGCTGCGGGCTGCCCCATGTGACGGCGGCTTCCATCCATTCTTTGGATTCGGTGTAGGAGAATAAGGCACCGGCCTGGGATGGGAAAAGACGCTGGGTATAGCGGCTGACTACTTGAAAGGCGTCTGGCCAGGATTGGCAGCTTTGCAGCATTTCGCCCATCTCGTTGATGGTGGTGACTTCGCTGTTGCGGTGTTCCAACTCAGACACCCAAGTGGACAGCTCCTGGTTCAAAACATGCAGCGATTCTTCGGCCTCTTTGCGTTGGGTGATGTCGCGCGAATTGATGACGATTCCGGCCAGGCCCCCGGCTTCATTTTTCAGCGGGCTGGCGATGGATTCCAGCCAAATGAGAGAGCCGTCGGGGCGTTGGAAGCGGTGTTCGATCTTGCCCGGGATGTTTTGACTGGTAACTTGTGCCAGGAACGCGCCGAAATCCGGTTGGTCAGCGTGAGCGAAGAATCGCTGGATGGACATGCCCAGCAGGGTTTCTGGCAGGGAGCCAAACACAGCCAGGCTGGAGGGAGTGATATAACGCAGCTCACCGTTCAGGTCAGTTTCGCAGATGACATCCAGGATATTATCGGCGATCATGCGCAGCCGCAGATCGCGTTCGCGCAGTTCGCGGGCGGCGTGGGCGATTTCGGTGATGTCGCGGATGATGCCAAAGAGGTTTCGCCCTTTTTGAGTGGGAATGACGGTGATTTTTTGTTGGGCGATGCGAATGGAGCCGTCTTTGGCGTGCAGCTCCGATTCGACAATTCTGCCGTTGTCATCAGGACCATCTGCGGTGAGCAGCCGCGAGAGAGCGGAATAGATCTTTTGATATTTTTCGGGTGAGCGGTTTTCCGGGTGGATCAACTGGTATTGAACATCCCAGATGTATTTTCCTGCCACATCAGTGAAGGAGAAACCGGTCAGGGCTTCGCCAGCGGCGTTCCAATTGGTGATGTGGCCGGTTTCGTCGGTCAGGAATAAGAAATCGTTCGAGCGTTGGAAGAGGGTGCGCAGTTTCAGTTCACTTTGGCGGAGCTGTTCTTCCATGGCGTAGCGCTCGGTGATATCCCAGCCCACGCCCTGCACTTCAAGCAGTGTGCCGCTGCGGTCGAAAATGCCGCGGAAGGTCCAGTTGATGCGGTGATCGCCCAGACGTTTATCCTGAATGTGCTGTTCGATGGAGACGGTGGCGTTATCGGGGGTTAATTGGGACGCTAACTGAATCAGGCGCGCACGGTCGGCGGCAAAGGGGGAGGCCTCCATTGGAATTTCGGGCATGCCCTCGGGAAAATCAAAGAAGCGGCGAAAGGCCGGGTTGGCAAAGGTGATGCTGCCCTGGGTGTTGGCGCGGAAGATCAGATCCGTTTGATCTTCAACCACAGAACGGTAGCGGTCTTCGCTGGCGCGCAGGGCTTCGACAGCAGCGCGGTGTTCCTGGCGTACCTGTGCCTGGCGCAGCACCTGTTCCAGCACGGTGGGCAGCAGGTCTAGAAAATTACCGGCGGTGTCTTTGACGATATATTCAGACGCGCCCAGCTTGAGAGCTTCGACCGCCACATGTTCGTTGCCGCCGCCGGTGATCATCACCGCGGGGGGCATATCACCCATTTCACCCAGGGCGCGCAGCACATCCAGGCCGGTTTTGTTGGGCAGGATGTGGTCGGTGAGCAGGATCTGAAAACCGCCCTCGGCCCAACGCTGCAAGCCTTCTTCGGCGCTGGGGACGCATTCCACTTCGTATCCGGCGCGCTCCAGGCGCCGCTGGATGAGGCGCGAGAGGCCGAGATCATCTTCGATGGCGAGAACACGAATTTTGGGGTTTGCGCTCATCATCTACTCCAAAGAGGCTACAAGTGGGCTGGGATGTTGATGAAGAAGGTGGTGCCTTTATCGGGTGTAGATTCCACCCAGATGCGCCCGCCGTGTCGGCGGACGAGGGCCTGCACCACGGCCAGCCCCAGCCCTTCGCCGGGGACGTCGGAGGCTTTGCCGCGGCGGAAGGGCAAAAATACCAGGGGCAGGTCCTCCGGGCTAATGCCGCGCCCGTTATCGCGCACTTGAAACAAGAAGCCTTCGGGGGTGTGTTCGGCGCGAATGTCCAATTCGCCGGGGCGTTTGGGATCCAAATAGATGACGGCGTTGTTAATCAGGTTGCCAAACACCTGCTCCAGGGCGGTACGGTCTGCCGTGAGGGTGGGGAGCTGTCCGACATGCACCTTCACGCCACGCGAGGTGAGCTGGTGAGAGAGGGATTCCAGGGTGGAGGCGATCAGGGCGTTCATGTCGACTCGTTCAAATTTCAGTTCGCGGCGTCCCTCGCGGGAGAGCTTGAGCAGGGCGTTGATGTAATGATCCATGCGGATGACGGAGGAATCAATAAATTCCAGGGCTTCAGGCAGGTCGGTGGTGAGCTGCGCTTGCAGTTCGCGGGCGCGTTTGTCATCCAGGGCAGGCAGGACTGCATGAGACAGATCGTTGAGGCTTTCCAGAGCGCGGCGGATTTCAGCGGAGTAGCCTTTCAGGTTGACCAGGGGGGCGCGCAGATCGTGGGAGATGATGTACACAAATTGGCGCGCTTCTTCGTTCAGATCTTCCAATTCACGGGCGTACTCCTGCAATTTTTGCTGGGCCTGTTTAAATTCAGAGATGTCGCGGGTGATGGCCCCAAAGATGATGCGGCTGTCCAGATGAATGGGGAAGGTGAGGGTTTGCAGAACGCGCTGGCCGCCTTCGGGGGTGCGCAGGGTCAATTCGCTTTGCTGGCTTTGGCCGGTTTGGCGCAACTTTTCATAGGTGAGCAGGGTCTGGTCGCGGAGGCTGCGTAAGACGCTGGTGGTTTTCTCGCGCGCTGGCCACAGGGCGGCGGTCATCTCCCAGGTTTTTCGGCCCAAGGCATCTTCGCGGCGCGCCCCGGTGAGGCGTTCCTGCCCGCGGTTCCATTCCAGGATCGAGCCGTCGGAGTCGGCCAGAAGGATGCCGTCTTCGGATTGCTCGATCAGTCCGCGCAGTTTGGTTTCCGATTGGCGCAGCTGAAGTTCTACCATCTTGCGCGAGTCAATTTCGGACAGGAGGATGAGCAGGTATTGGGCAGCGGGGCTGTTGGGGGTGAGCAGCGGGCGCAGGCGCATTTCATACCAGGCGTAGCTGTTATCCTGGCGTTGAAGGCGGAACTCCACAGCGGATTGATATTCCTGATGGGCCGACTGCCAGGCGTGCTGTACCCTGGTTTGATCCTGAGGGTGGACAAAATGGATCCACTGTTCGCGGGCGAAGAAGGATTCCGCAGCCCGCCCCAGGAATTCTCCCCGGTTGCAGAACAACGAGCGGTGATTTTGCAGATCCCACACTTGCAGGAAATCAGGGATCTGGTGAATGAGGGTGCGGAAGAGGGCTTCGTTCTCGGCCACCAGGCGCTCGGCCAGTTTTTGGCGGGTGACGTCCAGCAGGTACGAATCGTACACCAGGGTCTCCCCGCTGGCGTCGGGGCGTAAATAGGTGGTATCGTGCAGCCAGCGCACCTCGCCAGAGGGCAGAACCACGCGGTAATCCTGTTCGAGGGGGGCGGGGGCAGACCAGTCGTATTCGCGGATGCGGGCTTCCACCAGGGAGCGGTCTTCGGGGTGGATCAGGCGCGAGAGGGAAATTTTGCCCTGGCGGAAGTCTTCGGCGGGATGGCCCAATTGGCGCAGGTTATCGGTGGCCAACAGGGCGTAGCGTCCGCCTACGGCCGGCCGGCGCAGAATCATGACCGGTCCGAGGTTGAAAAGCTGCTGCTGGACGCGCAGGGCATCTTCTGCCTTTTTTCGCTGGGCGGTCTCCAGGGTTAACCGTTCGCGGGTGCGAGTGTGGGCGCTTTTTTCCCGCTGCAACTGGCTTTGTAAGCTGCGGGCGGCGGCGTTTAACTGGTTTTGCAGGGTGTTGAGGGCGTTGGCCAGGGCGGTGAATTCGAGCGGCGGGGCTGAATCAAAAACGATGTCAGGGCCGCCAGCGGCGCTTTGCTCGGCAGCGGTGGTGAGGGCTGCCAGGCGGCGGGCCGATCCGCGCGCCAGATAGGCGCTGGACAGGGCCGCAGCGGCGGTTAGGGCCAGGCCGGAAAGCACCAGCAGCAGGATCAGCTCGCGCAGGGGGCGGTAAAAGCTGGTGTTATCCTGCACGGCAACCACGCTCAGCGCGTATTCGGGCAGGCTCACCCACACCGCTTGGGCTGGGGATGCGGTGAGCACTCCGGCGGGCAGGGACTGGCGTTTGGCGGCTGGATGCGAAAGCAGGTCTTGGAGAGCAGCATTGCTGGGTGCGGCTGCAACCTCGGGAGGCATGGCGATGACTTCACCTTGCTGATCAAAGACCCAGATGTCCAGGTCCATCCCGCCCGTGTCGCGCATGTGGATCAGGCGGGATTGGATCAAATTGATGTTGCCGCCCAGGCGCACGATACCCACGGTGCGGAACCCCAAGGGGTCGCGGACGGGGCAGGCGGCGATCCACAGGGGTTCACCAGCGGGGCGGGTGAACTGAAATTCGGGTTCGCCGCGCATGAGAGCGGCGGAAGGAGGGGCCAGGGTCGAAAGATCCAGGCTGCCCAACGAACCTCCGCCGAGGTGCGACACATGCCAGCCGTCAGCCAGAGCAGTGGGTTTGGGGTGAGTAAAGGGGGACATGGCCTCGGCCACTGGGGCGGTTTGGCTGGAGGGCTGGCGGGCAAAGCTGCGCACCTCGGGCTGGGCCGCCGCCGCACAGGCCAGGGTCAGACGTTCGCGCGACCAGTCCAGGAGGCGGGTTTGAGTGGCGCGCGCGGCCAACAAAAGTTGGGCTTCTCCGCGCTGGTGGATCTGCCCCAGGGCGGTGTTCAGAATCCAGGCGGCCATGACAAGCCAAACCAGCGCTACACTGGCCGTGATAGGCCGCATGTAACGCGCCCGCAGCTGGGGTGCTGCACGGCTGCCCGAAAGACCTGGTCGTTGCTCTTCAACCGACAAGTTGCTCCCCCGATAGACGGTGATCGACCGATACGGATAAGGCCATGAGTCACCAGAAATAGAATGAAAATGTTGAACACGGCGTCTGTTGCCGAACAGCAACAATTTTATTGTACGCCATTTTGGTGAAAGCCGATCCATTTCAGAGGGCGAATTTGGCTGCGTGCGGCATGGTACAATACCTTTAGGAGGTGCTCGTGGCCATTATTTTAATTCTACGCAAGCAGGAACACCGCATTGAGGATAGGAAGAAAATCACCGTGGCGGCGGCGTTGGCGCGCTTGGGGCTGTCATCCGAGACGCATTTGGTGCTGCGCGATGGCGAACTGCTGACCGACGATGCTCTGCTGCGCGATGGGGATCAGGCGCAGTTGATTGCGGTGATTTCGGGGGGACGGGCATGAATGTGATGCGCTGCAAGAAGTGCGGTGAAAAGGCCGCGGTGCAGATGAAGCAGCACAACCTGGCGTTGTGCAGGGGCCATTTTTCGGAATGGTTTATGGAACAGACCGAGCGCAGCATTCACAAGTACCGCATGTTTAAGATGGACGAACGCGTGCTGGTGGCGGTTTCAGGGGGCAAGGATTCGCTGGCGCTGTGGGATGTGCTGGCGAAGCTGGGTTACGACACGGTGGGGCTGTACATTCACCTGGGGATTGAAGAAGCCGAGGGCTATTCAGACCATTCGATGGCGCTGGCGCAGGCTTTTGCCGCGGCGCGCAGACTGCGGCTGGAGGTGACGCATGTGCCGGATCGCTACGGTGAATCCATCCCGCAGATGGCGGCGCGCACGGCACGCGGAAGGCACCGCGCCTGTTCGGTGTGCGGGGTGGTGAAGCGTCACTCGATGAATGAGGCGGCGCTGCGCCTGGGCTGCGGGGTGCTGGCCACTGGGCACAACCTGGATGATGAGGCGGCGGTGCTGTTTAACAACACCTTGAGCTGGTCGGTGGATATGCTCCTGCGGCAAAGCCCGGTGCTGCCCGAAAGCCCCGGTTTCCCGCGCAAGGTGAAGCCGCTGTGCCGCTTTTATGAACGCGAGACGGCCGCCTACGCCATTCTCAACGGGATCGAATATGTTTATGAAGAGTGCCCCCACGCGGTGGGCAGCACGTCTCTGGTGAATAAGGCGCTGCTAAACCAGTTGGAGCAGCAGTCGCCGGGGTCTAAGCTGCGCTTTTACAGCACCTTTTTGAAAGCCAAAGCCCAGGGGGCCTTTGTGAGCGCGGCGGAGGGGAACCCAGAGCCGCCGCTGCAGTTTTGTCCGCGCTGCGGGCAGCCCACCACCACGGCGGGGCTGTGCCTGTTCTGCCGCCTGGTGGGGGGGCACACGCCCGAAGCGTGAAAGACATGGGGCCGCCCCGGCGTGGGGCAGCCCCAGGAACCATAGGCTCAGGCCAGTTCCAAATATCGCTGAACTTCCCAATCCATGACATGAATGCGGTATTGATCCCATTCTTCCCATTTGGCGCGGAAGAAGGCTTCGAAGACGGTTTCGCCCAGGGCATCGCGCAGGACGGGATCGCGTTCCAGCTCCTGCAAGGCTTCGCGCAGAGAGGCGGGCAGTTCGCGCACACCCAATTCGGCGCGCTCTTCGGCGGTGAGGTGATAGACGTTCACATTCTGCAGCGGGGCGGGCGGGGTGAGGCCGCGGTCAATGCCGTCCAGGGCGGCGCCCAGCATGGCGGCGAAGGCCAGGTAGGGGTTGCAGGAGGGATCGGGGCAGCGCAGCTCGGCGCGCACGGCCTTATCCAGACCTTTGGTGAAGCGCGGGATGCGGATGAGGGCCGAGCGGTTGGTTTGGGCCCAACCCACGTACACGGGGGCTTCGTAGCCGGGGACAAGGCGCTTGTAGGAGTTGACCGAGGGAGCCACCACGGCCGAAAGGGCGCGGGCATGGGCCAGCTGGCCGCTGATGAAGCCGTAGGCCAGGGGCGATAGGTTGAAGGGATCGGTGGGATCGAAGAACAGGTTCTGGCCGTTGGCGTCAAACAGGGACTGGTGACAATGCATGCCGGAGCCGTTGATGCCGAAGATGGGCTTAGGCATGAAGGAGGCCACCAGGCCGTGCTGGGCGGCGATGGCTTTGACGGTGTATTTGAGGGTGAGGACGTTGTCGGCGGTGCGCAGGGCATCGGCGAAGCGAAAATCAATTTCATGCTGGCCCAGGGCTACTTCGTGATGTCCGACCTCGATCTCCAGTCCCATGGTGTTGAGAGCGTCCATCAATTCGGAGCGCACACGCACGGCGTCGTCATTGGGGGAGAAGTCAAAATAACCGCCGACATCAAAGGGCACGGGGTGAATAGTGTCGCTGCCGTTGCGCTTGATGAGGAAAAATTCTGGTTCAGGGCCCACGTTATAGGTCCAGCCGCGGGCCTCGACCTTGGCGATCATGCGCTTGAGCGCGCCGCGCGGGTCTCCGAGGAAGGGCTGGCCGTCGGGGGTGAAGATGTCGCAGAACAGGCGCGCGCGGCGCAGCTCGGCGGGAGTCCAGGGGAGGACAGCGTAGGTGTCCATATCTACGCGCAGGTGCATATCGCTTTCCTGAATGCGGGCGAAGCCTTCGACCGAGGAGCCGTCGAACCACACGCCGTTTTCCAGGGCGCCGGGAAGCTGTTCCACGGGGATGTCAAGGCTTTTCACCGAGCCGGTGACGTCGGTGAACTGGAGGGAGACGAACTTCACACCATCTTCACGGGTGCGCGCTAATAGATCTTTTGCGTCCATACCAAATCTCCTTAACTTAAAATGTGCAGGCATGCAAGGCATGCCTGTTGAATAGCCAAACAAAGTGGATGAGGGGCATCCCTTCCAAACGAAAACAAGGCCGGGCCGGAAATTGGCTCGACACCACTGCGCAGGCTCTGTCGCGTCCGTCGCCGGACGTTTTTCAGCTTGTGCTGATTGGGAAGGGAGAAAGAAGCCCGTGGTCAGGCTTCAGAGGCATCCGCTGATCATTCGATTTTCCCCGGTTTGGCCCCCACCGGGTTAGCGCTCTCTTCGCAGAGAGGAACCTCCACCTCGTCATCTCGCGCGGGGCGCGAGACTCAGCCGCTAGATCTCCAGATATTTAATTTTTAACTGGAACTATCGTAACCAAAAAAGAGGGGCTTGTCAACCCCCTTTTTGTGGGCGGAAGGGGGGAATTTTGCGGGGAAAACTGGGGCTGCGCACTCATAGGTCGGGATTCGCGAGTGGACGTAGCTCCTATTTGTGTTACGCGTTTATTGGCGTTCGTAGTTGATGACGACCACGCCGTTTGGGGTGACTGTGCTTGCGGTCACCTGGAAGACCCTGGGGGGTGTGCCGCTGGCAAATAAACGCTTCCCAGTCCCCAGGGTGATGGGGTAGATCATCAGCCAGAAGGTATCCACCAACCCTTGCTGGTTCAGCGTCTGAACCAGCTGGCTGCTGCCCCACACGTGCAAGTCGGGGCCCGGCTGCTGCTTGAGATGGGCCACTTGCTCGGCCACGTCCCCACTGAAAAACACGGACGGCTGCCAGGGGCTGGAGGTTCGGGTATGGGAGGCCACGTATTTGACGGCTCGGTTGACGTTGGGCCAGATATCCCCATGCTGAGGCCAGTATGGCTCCCAAATTTCAAAGGTGGTGCGCCCTAAGAGCAGATCAAACGGCAGGTTCATCTGCTTTTGCAGTAACGTTCCCAGAATTTCATCGGAAAAGGGGCTGACCCACCCGCCGTGTGTGAAGCCGCCGCTGGGGTCTTCGTCTGGCCCGCCTGGCGCCTGAATCACGCCGTCCAGGGAGATGTGTTCCAGCACAATGATTTTTCGCATGACTTGTTTCCTTCAACGAGCAGCTTACGGTCAGGCGTTTTTTCGCCAGCCGTGCATGGGCTCACGCGGCTATTTCACGCTGGCGCATTTCCAGCGCGTTCGACGGACAGACCGACACGCACAACCCGCAGGCGGCGCAGCGTTCCACGTCTACGTGCGCCATTTGTTTCAGCGGGGCGTGCAGGGCGTTGAATTGGCACACTTTTTCGCAGGTGCCGCAGGCCTTACAGCGGCTTTCATTGACCCAGGCGGTCTGTTCCACGGTGGTGACCACGCGCTGACCGTGGCGGTATTTTTCAAGATACAGCCCTTTGACGTCTTCGATGCTGCGGTAGCCGTGGGCTTCCAGCCATTGGGCGGCTTCTTCGGCGATTTTTCCATACACCCTAGGGCCTTTCAGAATGGCGGCGGTGCAAACGCCTACCAGGGAGGCGCCGGCCATGAAGAACTCGATCACATCTTCGCCGTGGGTCACGCCGCCCACGCCGATGACGGGCTTTTGGGTGGCGCGGGCAACTTCGAAGACCGAGCGCACGGCCAGCGGCTTAATCGCTGAGCCGGAAAGCCAGCCGTACCCATACTGCGAGCCTAACGGTGATTCGCCGCGTTCGATGTCAATCATCAACGTGGGCCCAAAGCTGTTGATGCAGGCAAAGCCGTCTACATATGGATCGAGCACGCGCGCAATTTCTCCCAGATCGCCGGCATGGGGACTGAGCTTTGCCACGATGGGAAGGGATACGGCCTCCCGCAGTGCACGGGCGGTGTCGATCAGCCGCTGCTGATCCAGGTAGTGAATGGAAAACTCGATGATGTTGACCCCGATGGCTTCCAGGCGCGGGCCTAAGGCCGCCAGATCCTCGGCGGTATAGCCGACGCTGGCGATGAGGGGAAGCTGAGCCTCACGAGCGGCGGCCAGGGCAAGATCATACTCGTGCTCAAACCATTGTTCGGGCGAAAGCTCGCTCCACAGCTCGGTATTGAGCAGGCTGTCTCTTCCCAGGCGAACCATGTTGGGATGGGGGACCGGCGCGGCCATGCTGGAGATAGTTTTTGTCAATAATCCGCCGGCGCCGCCTTCTGCTGCCCGGCGCACCATCGTCCCTGAGCCTACATTCGGCCCCGCTGCGGGGATAATGGGATTGCGAAATGTCTGCCCGAAAACTTGAACCGATTGGTCAATGTTGGTGGTCATGGGTTACCTGTGGGTTAAAAGGGTTGAATTTTGCCTGTGCTGCGCAGCGAACGATCGTAGAGCGGTCAGGGCTGCATCCACAACCCACTGCGCGGCGTGAAGCTATCGTTCTGGCGCATGTCCGGGGAAAATCTCATACCGTCAGCACACAGCCGTATCCTGCCGTGCAAAACTACTGGGCTGCCTGGCGCTGCTCGCTGAAAGCAAGGCTAGAAAGAATTATACATCCGGCCATTTAATAGCCCCCCTGGTAATCCCCTGAAAAAATCGCGTTTGCCCGTTTTGGCCCGGGGCTGGATGTTGTACAATGAGGGCAGTACCTGGGTGGAGCGCGCGGAAAGGAGCGGAACCATGGCAAGCAAACGGCGGAATGGGTGGGTTTGGGGGTTGGCTGTAGGGGCAGCGCTGTTGCTGGGGGCCTGCGGCGGGCCTGAGAAAATTCTGCCCACCCCCGCGGATCTGACCACGGAGCCGGAGCACACTGCCGTCCCGGCCGCACCCACGCCAGAGGCCGCCGAGCCTTTCACGGGGGTGCAGCCCAGCGCCTGGGTGGGGGATGGGGCGGGCGGGGTGATGCGCCTGCGCTTTGACCGCGGGGAGGCCAGCCTGATTCTGGAATTTTTGGCTGACGACCGCCTGCATTTTGAGATGGGCAAGATCCCCGCCGGGCGCAGCCTGGACGAGCCGATCTTTACCACGCCGTCGGTGCTGCAAACAGAGGACGCAGGACTCAGCGCCTGGCAGTTGGCGCCGGATGGGCGCATGGTGAGCGGGGGGCTGGCGGCCGCGGTGGACGCGGAGCTGTGCATCCACCTGGAGGATACCCGCCTGGGCGCGGGCGGCGAACTGGGGGTGATCTGCCCGGAGAATTTGACCCAGCGCCGCAAACGGCTGCGCCTGGATTTCAACGAGGTGCGGGGGGTGTACGGCCTGGGGCAGCAGTTCCCCCAGCCGGGCGTTTCTAACGGCGATTGGCTGGGGCGGGTGCGCTTCAGCAGTTCGGGCTACGGCAACGTGATGGAAGGCTACAATGGGGGCGCGGTGGGCAACACGCAGATCCCGGTGGCCACCTTTTTGCGCGCGGGTGGGCAGGCCTTTGGGCTGTATATGGACAGCGCCGCCCCGCAGCGCTGGGATTTTCGCGAAAGCCCGTATGTGTTCACCACCTCCGGTGATTGGATACGCGGCTATGTGCTGTTGGGCGACGGGCCGGCCGGGGTGCGCGCGCAGTACCTGGAATTGACCGGCCGACCGCCGGTTCCGCCGCGCAAGATGTTTGGCATGTGGGTGTCAGAATACGGCTTTGACAACTGGGCCGAGATGGACGACAAGATCAGCAGCCTGCGCGCGGCAAATTTCCCCGTGGATGGGGTGGTGCTGGATTTGCAGTGGTTTGGGGGCATCCAGCAGGACGAGAATTCGCGCATGGGTTCGCTGCGCTGGGACACGCAGAATTTCCCCAACCCGGCGGGCAAGATTCAGGCTTTGCGCGCGGACGGCATTGGGGTGATGACCATCGAGGAGCCCTACATCAGCCGCGGCTTGCCCGAACACGCCGATCTGGCGGCGCGGGGGTATCTGGTGCGGCAGGGCGAAGGCGGCGAGCCGGTGTTCCTGCAGGAGAACCCCTGGTGGGGTAAGGGCGGCATGCTGGATTGGACCCTGCCGGAAGCGGGGGCCTATTGGCACGATATTCGCCGCCAGCCGCTGGTGGACATGGGTGTGATGGCTCATTGGACCGACCTGGGGGAGCCGGAGCAGTTTTCGGCGGCAGCGCGCTACGCCGGCCTGCCGGGGGATTACGGACCGCTGAACACGCACGCTGACGTGAGCAACCTGTACAACTTCTTCTGGAGCCAGAGCCTGTTTGAGGGCTATGCGCGCAACGGGGTGGTGCAGCGTCTGTTCATCCTTTCGCGCTCCGGCACGGCGGGCAGCCAGCGCTTTGGGGTGGCCATGTGGTCGGGGGATATTGGCTCCAACCGCACCAGCCTGGCAGCTCATTTTAACGCGCAGATGCACATGTCATTTTCCGGCATGGACTATTACGGCACGGATATCGGCGGGTTCCACCGCGGCGGGTTGGAGGGCAACACCATGCTGAAGGCCAACCTGGACGAGATGTACACGCAGTGGTTTGCCTACGGCGCGCTGTTTGATGTGCCGGTGCGGCCGCACACGGAGAACCTGTGCAACTGCAAAGAGACGGCCCCCGATCGGATTGGGGATGCACAGGCCAATTTGGGCGCGCTGCGGCTGCGCTACGCGCTGATCCCAACCCTGTATTCCCTGGCGCACCGCGCTTATCTGGCGGGCGAGGCGGTGTACCCCCCGCTGGCGATGGTCTTTCCGCAGGATGACGCGGCCCTGACGATTGGAGATCAAAAAATGATCGGCTCGGGGCTGATGGCGGCGGCGGGGGCCAGGCTGAATTTGCAGAAACGGGATGTGTACCTGCCGGCGGGGACCTGGTTTGATTTTTACACCCAGGAGGAGTTGGTTTCACAGGGGCAGGTGCTGAAGGATGTGCCTATGTACACGGCGGGGATCTACCGCGTGCCGCTGTATGCGCGGGCGGGGGCCATCCTGCCGCTGATGTTTGTGGATGAGCAGACCATGGACGCCTTTGGGCGGCGCAAGGACGGCAGCGTGCGCGATGAGCTGATCGTGCGCGCCTACGCCGGGGAGGGGAGCTTTGAGCTGTTTGAGGATGACGGCCAGACGACGGCGTATCAGCGCGGCGAGGTGCGGCGCACGCTGCTCAGCCAGGGCTGGGGGGAGGATGGGGGGCTGCGGGTGGTGATCGGCGCGGCCAGCGGGGCTTACGAGGGCATGACGGCGCAGCGCCAAAACGTGGTGGAGGTGGTGCCGGGGGCCAAAGGAGCGCCGCGCGAGGTGCTTTTGAATGGGACGGCGCTGCCGCGGCAGACGGCCCAGGTGTGGGGGCAGTCGGCAGTGGGCTGGACCTGGGACGGCAAGGTGGCGCGAGTGAAGTCGGGGGTGCGGGACACTGCCCAAGAAACGGCAGTGACGCTGGTTTGGTAGGCGCTGACGGCGGTTGAATTGCCCCGTATCTTGGCTTGTCTGCAAGATACGGTTTTTTTTCTGTTCTGCTCAATGATTGTGCATTTGCGTACATTCTGATAGAATATATTCGTCAAGATGAATATATCACCGTGTTCTGATCCTGAGATCCAAATATCGCAAGTGCTTGCTGCTGTCAGCCAACCCGCCAGAATCCAGATTCTGATGGTGATCGCGGAACAGGAAGCCTGTGTTTGTCATTTTGAAGCCGTCCTGGGACTCAGACAGGCCAGCATCTCGCAGCATCTGATGGTGCTGCGCAAGGTCGGCCTGGTTGGCTCGCAGCGCATGGGCAGGAATATTTTCTACCGGCTGCTGCGCCCGGGAATCGTGGCTGTCATTGAGCAGGCGGCTGGCTTGATAGGCGCTGACCCGCTTGAATTCGAAAAATTAAAAATGCGGCCTGTGCCGAACTGCCCTTGCCCGCAGTGCAGCCCTGGCCTTGACCCTGCATTAACCTGCCGAAACCTGACGAAATCCAATCTTTCAAATCCTCACTAAGGAGAACTCTGCTATGGAAAGCACCAGTGTAACAAAGCGATTATCTTTTTTGGATCGGTATTTGACGCTGTGGATCTTTCTGGCCATGGCCGTTGGCGTTGGCCTGGGGTATCTGCTCCCCACAGCCGTCGAAGGCTTCAACACCGCCGTATCCGTTGGCACCACCAACATTCCGATCGCAATTGGCTTAATCCTGATGATGTACCCGCCGCTGGCCAAGGTGCATTATGATGAACTGGGCAAGGTGTTCCGAAACTGGAAGGTGCTGGGCCTCTCCCTGATTCAGAACTGGATTGTTGGGCCCATCCTGATGTTTGCGCTGGCGATCATTTTCCTGCGCGGCTACCCTGAATATATGGCCGGATTGATTATGATTGGCCTGGCGCGCTGCATCGCGATGGTGATTGTGTGGAACGAACTGGCCAAAGGCGACACGGATTATGCAGCCGGGCTGGTGGCCTTTAACAGCATTTTCCAGGTGTTGTTTTACAGCGTGTATGCCTATGTGTTCATCACGGTGCTGCCCACCTGGTTTGGGCTGGAAGGCATGGCCGTGCATATCACCATCGGTGAAATCGCCAAATCTGTTTTCATCTACCTGGGCATTCCGTTCATCGCCGGGTTCATCACCAACCAGGTGCTGACGCGTTTGAAGGGGAAGGAGTGGTTTTACAAGGTCTTTATCCCCAAGATCAGCCCCATCACCCTGATTGCCCTGCTCTTCACCATCCTGGTCATGTTCAGCCTGAAGGGGAATCTGATCGTCAGTATTCCGCTGGATGTGGTGCGCATCGCCATTCCGCTTCTGATCTATTTTGTGGGGATGTTCCTGGTCAGTTTTGTGATGGGAAAGAGCATTGGCGCCGATTACAAGCAGACCACGACCCTTTCGTTTACGGCGGCTTCGAACAACTTTGAGCTGGCCATTGCGGTGGCTGTGGCGGTTTTTGGGCTGAATTCTGGAGAAGCCTTCGCGGCGGTGATTGGCCCGCTGGTGGAAGTTCCGGTGATGATTGGGCTGGTCAACGTGGCTTTCTGGCTGCAGAAGAAATTGTATAAGGGGCAGGTTACGGCCGGAAAACCCACATCAGAGATCTGCTAGGACTTTCCCAGAGGGGCAAACCCACCCAGGTTTGCCCCTCTGGATGGAACCCATGAAAAAATCTTTCTTCTTCACCGTTCAAAAAAACGATGCCGGCCAATCCGTCCTTCCGCAGGAACTTGCGGAGCAGTTTGGCTTGGTGGACGGCGCGAAAATGCGCATCGATGTAACCGATACGGAAATCACCCTTTCCCGATCCACGCTCAATCTCAACAAAATCTATGTGGAAGCGACCAACGCCTGCAATTTGGGCTGCCGAACCTGCATGCGAAACGCCTGGGATGAACCTCTGGGGCAAATGGATGGGCGCACCTACGAGGCCATCTTGCAGGGGGCGGCCTCGTTTTCGCCGCTTCCGCTGCTTTTCTTTGGGGGATTTGGGGAGCCACTGGCTCACCCTAAGCTGATCGGCATGATTGCGGCGGCCAGAGCGCTGGGGATTCCGGTGGAATTGATTACCAATGGGACTCTGCTGACCGAGAGGCTCATTCAGCCAATCATCGAATGCGGCGTTCAGCGGGTGTGGGTCTCGATTGACGGGGCTTCGCGGGAGAGCTACACGGATGTCCGCCTGGGTGATCAACTGACTTCAGTGATTCACAATGTGTCGCTGCTGAACGCGCTTAGAAAAAAGCACCCCTTGGGACATCCAAAAATTGGAGTGGCTTTTGTGGCCATGCGGCGCAACCTGCACGACCTGCCCGAGGTCATTCGTTTGGGCAAACAGCTGGGGGCCGATAAGTTTTCTGTCAGCAATGTGTATCCGCATACGAAAGAACTGGTTTCGGAAGGTTTGTATGCGCGCGCTATGCAGGACGGCAATTTGCAGTCTTCCCTGTGGTCAACTGAGATTTCCTTGCCGCGCATGGACCTGGATGCGGACGTGCTGGATGGGATCGGAAAGATCTTCAGCCCGCGAACCCGGCTGCAGGCGGCCCGGCGAACGGTGCGAACCGGCGGCGACAGCTGCCCCTTTGCAGAAAGCGGCAGTCTGGCGGTGCGGTGGGACGGCGAGGTAAGTCCCTGCCTGCCGCTGCTGCATACGCATGAAAATTACCTGTGCCAAAATCAGCGCGTGTCGCAGTCGTATTCATTTGGGAACGTCAGCGCGCTTCCCTTGCGCGAGATTTGGGAACGGGCGGAATATGTGCAATTTCGCGAACGGCTGCTGCAATTTGATTTTTCCCCTTGCGTTTTCTGCAATAGCTGCAGTATGGCCGAAGCAAACCTGGAAGACTGCTTTGGTAATTCGCAGCCAGCCTGCGGAGGCTGCCTTTGGGCGCAGGGGTTCATCCAATGCCCGTAGCGGGTGAGGCGCAAGGGGGGATGCAGCGGCGATTTTCCATTATTGAAAAGCAAAAACCTGCCGTGAGGCAGGTTTGGGGTTTGGGGCTGTGTGAGCGCGGAGAGGCTCGAACTCTCAACCAATGGCTTAAAAGGCCACTGCTCTGCCATTGAGCTACGCGCCACCCGTATATATAGGGGTTATTGGCAAATTTAGCCAATAACTTTCTGTATATTAGGGTGAAAAAATGCAAACAAAAAATGTGGTGCAAGGGACTATTTTAGAAGATCACCTGGAAACGTGGTTGGAAGCCTTCTTGCTTGACCGCAAAACCCAAAATATGAGCAAGGGCACGCTTTATTTTTACCAGAAGAAGGCGGCCTTGCTGGTGTCTTTCTGCGAAGGGCAGGCTATAACCCGCGTTACACAAATTGACGCTGGGGCTGTGCGCGCCTTTTTGGGCTGGTTGGCCGACACGGGCCATAATGCGGGCGGGCAGCACGCTTGTTACCGGGTGCTGCGGGCTTTCTTGCGCTGGTGGGCTTTGGAAACGGAACCGGAAAACTGGACAAACCCGCTCAAGCGGGTGAAGCCCCCCCGCCTGGGACAGGAACCGCTTGACCCCGTTTCTTTGGAAACCGTGAAGGCTATGCTTGAGACTTGCGGCAAGGACTTTCACGGCGACCGTGACCGGGCGCTGCTTCTCTGCCTGCTGGACACAGGCGCACGGGCGGCGGAAGTGAGCGCCATGAACCTGGAAGATCTGAATCAGACGACCGGCGAAATTCTCATCAAGCAGGGCAAGGGGCGCAAGCCCCGGACGGTCTTTCTGGGGCAGAAGTCACGGCGGGCGCTGCGGGCTTACCTGCGCAAACGCGGCGACCCTGCGCCGGCGCTGTGGGTGACCCTGGAAGGCGACCGCCTGACTTATTGGGGCCTGCGGCAGATGGTCAGGCGGCGGGCGGGGGCGGCTGGGGTGGAAGAACCGCAGTTACACGCTTTCCGGCGGGCCTTTGCCCTGAACGCACTGCGGGCTGGCATGGACATTTATTCTCTGCAATTGCTCATGGGGCACGCCGACTTGCAAATATTGCGGCGCTATTTGAAGCAGAACGCGGGCGATCTGGCGCGGGCGCATGCGGCAGCCGGGGTGGTGGACGGGCTGCTTTCTTAGAATATTTGACCGACACTCGCGGACGGTTTTTAATTGAATTTCCCGGCTGTATGCGTTATGATTCAGTGTGCAAGCACAAATAAAAAAAGCCCCCCTGGTAGTCGCATACCAGGGGGCGGGGCAACCGGAAGGCGGTCACGGCTGCAAACCTATTATACCACCCAGACCCTAAAGACCGCCGGAAGGCGGTTTTTGGTTTATTCATGGTAATTCAAAAGAAAGTGACCCTAGAAGCAAAGCAAGAAGAAATATTTGAACTTCTGAAATATAACCTGGCTAATTATTTCAGGAATAGGCAAAACCCTCTTCTTTGGGACATATTTCTTGAAGAAGAAGAAGACAGGGTTGAATTAGTTGAATTTCAGAAACCCCAAATAAAGGAATTTCGCCTGGTAATATTTGGCGAATTCATTACACAGTGGGTTGACAAAAACCCTCACTCAGCCAACAGTTTTGACTTCTGGCAGTCTGTAAGCCAATTATTTACTTTTGATGTATTACCTGTAGGGCCAAAATGCAGAGTTATTGCACAATGTCATGGGCGACACCCAAAAATAAGACAGTTTTTCAAATTGTTTTGGAGTGAATTACTTGAAGCCTACGGCCTGAATGAGGACAGGACGCCGGCAAGCAAGAACGAAGGCGGAACACCGGCTGTAATAGAAAATAATTCACCTTCTAGGAAATGGGACGCAATAGATGAAAAAATTGTTGAACTGACAAGAAACGAACCTAGATTAACTGACGACCAATTAGCGGCACAATTAGGGGTAAATATGAGTAGGCAAGCGGTGAATACTAGACGGCGCGCCCTTGAAAAAGCTGGTTTTAAGGTGAGGTAGTGTCAAGACAGGTGTCAAGACAGGTGTCAAGACCAATTTAACTAATTTGCGGTTTATTCTTGAGTGTGCAAGCATGAAGGACTTGCACACTTTTTTATTTTGTGACCCCCATAAAAAAAGCCGCCCCAGCATGGGCGGCGGGGCGGTCACAAGAAAGGCACGGTTTCTTATGACACAAACCCATTGTAACAAAGGCAAGTCTACGGGGCAAGCGGTTTTCAACCAGAAAGGAAAAGCGGTTGGCCTGGTAAAAGACGGGGTTTTTGTGCGCTCGTTTCGCTCTGAGCATATGCTACAAAAACCCCCGGCGCTGGCGTTTGATCTGGTTTCTTTGGGGCAGATTCAGGCGCTCAAGGTGAAGACCCTGCGCTTGACGAACACCGAAAGCGGCGAAGTTTACAGTGTTTTTTTGTCCACATTCCTAGAACATTCTTTCCCCATTGACCGGGGCTTTGGTGAGCAGCGCGCCCTGCCTTTGAAGTATTGGCATTGCGACCCACCCACCCCGACCGACCCACCCACCCCCAGCGGATCTGCCCCGCAAACCTTCAATGAATGGAAGGCGGCGCGGCGCAAGGAAAGCAAGCGGCAGGCAGCGCGGCAGCTTTGGCTGCTGAAATTCTAGGGGGGGCTTATGGCTGAAAAAGACGATCTTAAAGACCTTGCGCTTTCGCTGCTGGCGGCGCTCTCAAGTGATTCAAAGAACGCGGCGGAAGTGGACAGGCTGCTTTCACCCTTGCCCCACCAGCAAAGGGGCAGGCTGCTGGCGGCCATTACCGGGCGAAGCACGGCCGGGGGCCTGGGGGCTGCTGCGGATGATCACCCCGACACAAAGCCGCTGGACGTGTGGACGGCGGACACCCTGCTTTCAACCGCCTTTCCTGAACCCGTTTGGGCTGTGCCTGGGCTTCTGCCGGCCGGGTTGACTATTCTTGCCGGCGCGCCAAAGACGGGTAAAAGCTGGCTGGCCCTGCAATTGTGCCTTTCTGTGGCAAGCGGGGGCAGCTTCTTCGGGGAAAAGCTGGACGCGGGCCGGGTGCTTTACCTGGCGCTGGAAGACGCGCCCCGGCGCTTGCAAGACCGCATGAATAAGCAGGGTTGGAAGCGCGGCCTTGCGGCGGACTTTATGACCCTGCGCACGTTTGAAGATCAAATAGGCGACCTGCGCAACGGCGGGGGGGAACGCCTGGCGGGGGCCATTGAAGCGCGCGGGTATAAGCTGGTCATTCTGGACACGCTTTCAAGGGCCATTCAGGGCAAGCAAAAAGAGGTGGAAGAAATGACCGGCGCGCTTTCGCCTGTTCAAGGCATAGCACAGGCGCAAAACTGCGCGGTTTTGGTCATTGATCACCATTACAAGGGGGCTGGGGGCCTGGGGGGTGATCCTGACCCTGTGAAGGACATTCTAGGATCTATTGCCAAAGGCGGGGTAAGTGACACGCTTTGGGGAATTTACCGGGAAAGGGGCAAGAAGGGGGCAAAGCTGGCGGTCACCGGCCGCGACATAGAAGAAAAAATGTTGGCTGTGTTTTTTGATCCGCTTACCTATAGCTGGCAGTGTGAGGGCAGCGCCAATGATCTGGAACTGACCACCCGGCGGCAGGAAATTTTAGACGCGCTGCGCGCTTTGGGCGGGCGGGCAAGGCTGGCGGCCATTGTGGAAGCGACCGGGCAGGACAAAGGGAATACCTATAAGCGCCTGCAAGATCTGGTAAACGCTGGCAGGCTGAAAGAAGACCAGGAAGGTTATTATGTTCTGGAATAACCCATTATTAATTACAACTACTACAACCACTTACAACCCTTACAACTGTTACAACCAGGTGAACGGGGGTGGGTGTGGGGTTGTAGGGGTGGGGTTGGTTGTAGGTGGTTGTAAGGGTTGTAATGCATATGAGGCCCTACCATGACCACTGACACGGCTTCTTTACTGGCAAGGGTTGATCTGGCCGCGCTCATTGAAGCCGACCTGGGGCCGCTTGACCGGCGCGCCGGGGGATGGTTGTATTGGCTGTGCCCCTTTCACAGTGAGAAGACCCCTTCTTTTGGGGTGAAGGCCGGCGGGGGGCGGTTTTACTGCTTCGGCTGCGGCAAGCATGGGGACGCGGTCACCTGGCTGAGGGAATACCGGGGGCTTTCGTTTGGGGAAGCGGTAAGGGCTTTGGGCGGGGAAGTTTCGGCGCAAAGGGCAGCCCCCCGGCCGGCAGCCCTGCCCAAAGAAAAGGCTTACCCTGATCAATGGCAGGCGCAGTGGAAGGCGGTTATTCAGGAATGTGAACAAGTCCTGTGGTCACCGGCTGGGGCGCGCGCCCTGGAATGGCTGCATGGGCGCGGCCTGAAAGATGAAACCCTGCGCTCGCCTTTCTTTCGGGTGGGGTATTGCCCTGGGGCGGTCATTGAAGGGGTGAAGGTGGACAGGGGTATCACCCTGCCTTGCTTCACGATCACCAGCGGGCTGGATGTGGACTACATTTACCGGGTGAAGGTGCGGCGGCCGGCTGGCGAACCGAAATACAAGAATCTGCCGGGCAGCGTGGGGGGGCTGTATGGGGCGCAAGCGGCGCGCGGGGCGGATGTTCTCTTTTTGTGCGAAGGGGAATTAGACGCGCTGCTGCTTTCGCAAAGGCAGGAATTAGGCGGGGCGGGTGATCTGGTGGGGGCGGTCACTTTGGGGGCAGCCACTGACCGCCTGGACTTTGCGCGCTGGGGGCAATACCTGTTACCGGCAAAGGCCCTGGTCTGCGCATATGACAACGACCCGGCCGGGGAAGATGGGGCGGCCTATTGGCAAGGGCTTTCTGAACGGGTGAAGCGGGCGCGCATTCCTGAACCGTTCAAGGACGTGACCGAATATTACCAGGGCGGGGGTGATCTGGCGGCCTGGGTGATGGAAACCTTAAGAGCATTGGAGGTATTGAACTTTGCCTGACACGAACCATAATTACAGGCTGCTGGCCCTGGCAATGGTGCTGGCAGCCATTGAAGACGGCTGTAAGGGCGACCAGGCGGCGCGGGAATGGTTGGAGGTGGAAGGGGTGGCTTTGCTGGCGCTGGCCGGCTTGCAGGTGGAACCCTACACGCTGCGGAGAATAACGGCTGCGCCCTGGCGGGTGGTCAAGCGGGCAGCAAGCGCGCGCATGAAGGCCGAAAGAAGCCTGGCGCAAGACCGAATAAACGGCAAGGAAACGGGGGCGCGGGTTAGCCGGTAAGAAACCGGAGGGCAGGCAAAGGCCGGGCTTTGGGGCCGAACCAGTTATACAGGGAATAACAGGCTAGGGCTTCGCTGTTATACAGTGGAATAACTGCGGGGCGCTCTGACAGAAAGGAATTGAAAAAATGGCAAATGAAATTCTTTGGAATGGTGAAGATGTATTGGAAGGCTTGCGGGCAGCCTGGGGCGTGGAAGGGCAAATTTCCGGCCTGGTGGACGTGGAAACACTGGACGGCATTTTTGAAGATCTACGCGCGGCCTGGCACGTAGAAGACCAGCCATCTTGTCCCATAACATCAAGCAAGGGGCGGGGGGGCAGATCACCTGTTAGCAGGCAAATAACAGGGGAATGAACGACCCCCAGCGGCAGCCGGGGGCTTCTATTTGACACATAAAAAGGGGGTGTAGAATTGGCGGGCAAAAAGTGTGATCTCAAACCGAAAAACCATGCTACAATGAAGCCGGAATAAAAAGCGGGTGTGAAAAGTGGTGGAACACTTCCCACACCCTAAACAACCACCGCAAGCAGGGCGGCGGGTGTTCTCTGCCAAGTATAGCATTTGCGCGCGCCCTGGTTGCATTCATTCAAACCAGGGCGTTTTCTTTTGCCGGGGACGCTCTGAAAAGGAGGCAGGTACAATGGCAAGCATACTTCTTTGCAATGGTCAGGTGATGACCGACCCCGACCAGCTTTTCAGGCAGCGAAACCAGAAAGGCCCAAAAGTCAGGCGGCTGGTGGATGTGGAAGCCCTGGCGGGTGAACTTGAAGATCTGCGCGCGGCCTGGAAGGCGGAAGCGCAAGCAGGCGGCCGGGTGGACGTTGATCTGATCTTTGACGACCTTCTTTTCATCTTGCTTTGTGAGCAAGAAGAAGGGACACCAGCGGCAGCGGTTGGGGTGGGGGTGTGAAGCATGGTCAATAGAATTGTGGGTTTCTTTGAAGCGGTCTTGACCCTGCTGCGTGCCCTGGAAAATGTGTTGGTTGATCTGGCGGCGGCGGTTGCGCCCTGGCTTGCGCCTTTACCTTCGGCTTACCTGACCTTTTCCCATATGACCGGGGTTTTGGCCTTTCCTGTGTGGGTTGCCGGCGCTGCGGCGCTGTGCATTGAACTGCTGGGGCTTTCGGCTGTGCAGACCGCTTTCTCTTTGTGGAATTACAACCAGGAAAAACGGTTGACCGACCGGGCAGCGCCCTTGCTCATTGCGCTGGTGACCGGGGCCGCTTATTTGGTGGTGGTCATGCTGTTGGTGCTTGCGCTGGACGAAGCGCCCCTGGCGGTCAAGGCGGCGCGGGCTGGGTTGGCTTCGCTTTCTGTGGTGGGGGCTGTGGTGCTGGCTTTGCGGGCTTCGCATTCACGCCGGCTGGCAGCCATTCAAGCGGAAAGGGAAGAAAGGCGGCAGGCACGGCAAGAAAAACGGCTTGACGCGGAAAGACCGGGCAAAATGGAGATGGAACCGCTGGCATACAAAGACTGGCGGGAATTGCCGAACTCTGAACGTTATATTGTGGCACGTTTGACCACAAGGCAAATTCAGAAACGCTATAAAGTGCCAGAACGAACCGCGCGGCATTGGCGGCGGTTGGCTATGAATCTTGTTGGAGAAGCGAACAACGGCCATCATAGCATTGACCCATTGCCCCTGGCAAAATAAAGGCTTTTCGGCTGTTAAGGTGCAATGGACTACTTAAAAACGCCAATTTTGGGACATTAAAAAACCGCTATATGTACGGGTGACAAAGTGCCAAACCCCTATATGTAAGGAAGTGAGCGCGGAGAGGCTCGAACTCTCAACCAATGGCTTAAAAGGCCACTGCTCTGCCATTGAGCTACGCGCCCAAACTCGACCCCGATTGTATCACGCACCGGGTGAAGCGTCAACCTTCGCGGGCAATTCGTTGACAGGAGTTCTAAGGCATGATAAAATCTCACCCGCTTGGGAACGATCTGCCCCCATCGTCTAGCGGCCCAGGACGCGGCCCTCTCAAGGCCAAAACAGGGGTTCGAGTCCCCTTGGGGGCACTAAACAAAAGTCAGCCGATGCCGGTTGGCTTTTTTGTTTCAAAACAGGGGTCCCCGCAGGGGGGATGTTATCCCCACAAGGGGGATGTTATCCCCACAAGGGGGATGTTATCCCCACAAGGGGGATGTTATCCCCACAAGGGGGATGTTATTCGAGTCCCCTTGGGGGCACCAAACGAAAGCCAACTGGAAACCACGGTTGGCTTTTTGGATTCAAAATGGGGGGACCCTATCCTATTTCTCTGCGCTGATCCGCAGCCAGTCTTTTCTCCATAAATTCAATAAATATCCGCGCGGGTTGTGGAAGCTGCTTGCTTTTCAACCAGGCTAACACCAAATTACTCTCAATCGTCTCTTGCAAAGGGATGGCAACGATATCGTGCGGTTGGTGATAGGCGACTATTTTTTCCATCATCAATGCGATGCCGCTGTTGGAAACAACCAACCCCAGTATGCTTTCAACTCGCAGACTGGCGTAAAAAATGCGAGGTTCAAACCCGGCCTGACGACAAGCATCCACGGTCAATTCGTGAACGAGGGTGCCTTTATCGAACATGATAAAGTTCTCGTCAGCAAGTTCAGCCAGAGATACGGATTGCCGCCCGGCCAAGGAATGGTTTTTCGAGACCAAAACCTGCAATTGATCTCGGGCAATTTTTAGAAAGGAATAAACCTCACCATCCAGGGTGTAGTCACGGATAAAGGCCAGATCATATTGGTGATTGTTCAGCGCCGGTAAGATGGACGCCGCTTCACGTTCATCCAGCGAAAAGTTGAGCTTGGGGTGGGCATTTTTAAACTGGGCTACGTAGCTGGTGATCCCATATTGGGCTATGACGGGAATGGCGATGATGGAGAAGGTGGGCGAGGATTTATATTGACTCAGATCTGCCAGCATGGTTTGGTAATCGGCGTTCAAGCTGCGGGCGTGTTTCAGAAAGGTTTCCCCAGCTTGAGTCAGGCTGATTTTTCGTTTGCTGCGGTCAAAGAGGGGAAACCCCAGTTCTTTTTCCAAGGCTATGATGTGTTTGGAGATGGAGGCCTGGGTTGTGTAAAGTTCGTCGGCAGCCTTTGAAAAACTTCCAGTGGTGACTACCGCGAGGTAATACTGAATTTGTTTGATGTCCATTGGCTCTCTCCAATCTATTCCATTTTGGAATACATTATACCAGTATTGGAATTGCTCGTAACTTTATGGATTGGTATTCTAAAGATGCGGACCAAAATTCGACTGGTCGTGAGATTACCAATCTATAAGGAGAAGATGATGAAGAAAAAGACCCTTTCCACCTTGCTGGCGTTCATTTTGCTTGCCTCATTTGCCCTGAGCGCATGCAGCAGCCAGCCCACTGCCGCTCCGGCGCCGGCCCCAGCTGCAACGGAAGCCCCTGCCGCGGCTGCTGCGACGGATGCTCCGGCCCCTGCTGAGGCGACTGCTGCTCCTGCGGCAGCCGAAGATGCCTCGGCCGAGGACACCACGGTTTCGATGGTGCCCGCTAAACCGGGATCGCCTTTTGATATCAACGGCAAAACAGTCTGCTACATCATCCCCTCACTCGCGAACCCCTTCTTGAACGGTGTTTCCTCTTCCGTCACCGAAAAATTTAAAGCGGATGGCGTGACGGTGAATGTCTACGGCGCGGATGAAGGTGGTTTGAACCAACAGTTTGATCAGATTGAGAATTGCATCTCCATGAAAGTCGATTTCATGTATGTGATGGCTGCTGGCGAGATTGACCAGTTGGTCCCCGCGATTGAAGAAGCCAAAGCCGCCGGCATCACGGTGATGGGGGTTCCGCCGGCCAAGTTGGCGCCTTTTGATGCCATTATGCACACCAGCCAATACGAAGATGGCAAAATTGTTGCCAAAATGGCCTGCGATTTCATTGAAGCTGTCTATCCGGATGCTGCGGATGGAAGTGTTGAGACCGCGATTGTCGGCGCCGCAAGCTCCTCTGTTGGCATGCACGAGCGCGACCGCGGGTATTCCACCATTACCGAGATTTGCCCCAAGGCCAAGCTTGTTGCTCATCTGGATATCTCTGGCGACAGCATTCCTGTCGGTCAGGCTGCGGCTGAGAACGTGTTCACGGCCAACCCCGATGTCAAGGTGTTCATTGGTCAATCCACCGCCCACGCCCAGGGCATTTCCAATGCCATCAAGGCGCTGCCGGATGCTGACGTTGCAAAATACGGCGTCTTTGCTGGCGATATGGATCCTTCCATGATCCCAACCGTCACCAGCTGCGCAGATCCCTACAAAGGCTTTGTTGCCATTGGCGGAACCTCATTAGACCTGGCCACGTACGAACAAATCAAGAAGATGCTGCAGGGGGTTGAATATCCCAATATCATCAATGATGTTTTGGAACCGATCAACTGCGATTTCACCACGCTCGCACCGAAATAAACAGCGATTGTAAAAAATAAGATGAAGGGTCAGGGGGCCCTTCACTTAACGAACAAAGGTGAAAAACGAATGGATGCCAAAGTTGTCCTATCCCTGGAAAACATCACCAAGCGCTACCCCGGTGTATTGGCTCTGAACAACGTCTCAATCCGTTTTCAAGAAGGTGAAGTGCATGCCTTGTTGGGTGAGAACGGAGCCGGCAAATCTACGCTGATCAAAGCGGTGGCCGGAGCCATTGATGTGGATGCAGGTATCATCAGCATTAATGGGCATGATTATTCCAGGATGACCCCTTCACTCTCCAGGCGTCTTGGAGTGGAAGTGATTTATCAGGAATTCAATCTGGTTCCTACCTTGTCATGCGCTGAGAATATTTTTTTGTGTGAAAGAAGCGAAAATTCGGCATTCTTTAGTGCCAAGGAAATTGAGAAAAAGGCCGTCCAGGTGCTGGAGCAGTTCGGGGTCAAGATTGATCCGCGTACTCTGGTGCAGGATCTATCCATCGCTGAACAGCAAATCATCGAAATTGCTAAAGCGGTCTCAAAGAATGTGAAAATATTGATCATGGATGAACCCTCTGCTCCGTTAAGTGTTTCGGAAGTAGAGCTGATGTTCAAGATCATTAATCAGTTAAAGCAAAAAGGTGTGACGATCATTTACATCTCACATCGTTTGGAAGAAGTCTTCCGCATTTCGGATCGGGTGAGCGTTATGCGGGATGGGGCTTATATCACCACCAAAAACACAAAAGACACCAACCGACAGGAATTAATCACGTTGATGGTCGGACGTGAGCTTAAGGAGAGCTATCCTCAGCGGAAGACCTCACCCGGCGCGGTTGCTCTGGAAGTGAAAAATCTTACTGGGAATGGGGATCGAAACATCTCCTTTTCCGTGCGCAAGGGCGAAATCTTGGGGATCTCTGGCCTGGTTGGCGCCGGCCGAACCGAATTGGCTCAGCTGCTCTTTGGCGCGGCGCGAAAGGAAAGCGGCGAGATCTGGATCAATGGAAATCTCGTCCAGATCCATTCGCCCTGGGATGCCATTCAGCACAAAATTGGATTTTTGACCGAAGACCGCAAAGGGCAGGGGCTGTTCCTTGAAATGGCGGTCAAATGGAATATCAGTTTCCCGATCATTCGGCGCGTCTCAAGCTATGGTGTGGTGGATACGAAAAAAGAAGATGAGATCGCGCAGAAATACAAAGATCGTATCAACATTAAAACCCCCAACTTATTGCAGCAGGTGATCAATCTGAGCGGCGGCAATCAGCAAAAGGTGGTGCTGGCCAAATCGTTGGCGGCTGAGCCGGATATTTTGATTTTTGATGAACCCACCCGGGGGATTGATGTGGGCGCCAAACAGGAAATTTATCACCTGATGACTGAGTTGGCCGAGAATGGAATCGCGATTTTGATGATCTCTTCGGATATGCAGGAATTGCTGGGCATGTCAGATCGGATCATTGTCTTATGCGAAGGCGAATTGGCTGGGGAAGTCCAAAAAGAGAACTTCAGTCAGCATACGATTCTCGACCTTGCGTCGGGGATCCATTAACTTTTGGAGGAATAGTAATGAGTAATCCATCGGTGACCTTCCAAAATTTCACCAATACGGCCAGATCAATCCTGAAGAAAAATGTGCCGTTTCTGATCCTGGTCCTGTTGGTGGTGCTTTTCTCGTTCATTGCACCGAACTTCATGACCTTTGGCAACCTACGCACCTTGATCCGTCAGATCTCATTTGCAGGGATCAGCGCTGTCGGTTTGATGTTCGTGATGATCAGCGGCGGTATTGATCTCTCTATCGGATCCCAGATCGTGTTCAGCAACGTGCTGCTGGCGATCATGATGGTGGATTGGAAGCTGCCGCCCGCGGCCGCAATTCCCCTGATTTTGCTGGTCGGGACGGGCTTGGGCGCAATCAATGGGTTCCTGTGTGTCAAGTTAAAAATCCACCCACTGATTATCACGTTGGGAACCTCGGCAATATTCAAGGGCATGGGCTACATTATCAACCAATCCAGGAACATCATGGGTTTTCCGGATTCCTTCCGCTGGTTTGGTCAGGGATATGTGTGGGGAATCCCCGTGCCGGTGATTGTGATGATCGTGGTGGCATTGATCGGGTCTTTCATCTTGACCAAGACCTATTTTGGCCGACAAATATTTGCATTGGGCGGCAACGAAGAAGCGGCTCGTCTGGCGGGGGTCAATATTGACGGCATGAAAGTCATTTTGTTCATGATCTGCGGGTTCATCTCCTCGATCACGACGGTTCTGCTGCTTTCCAGAGTGTTTGCGGGCCAGACGGTCACCGGCCAGGGCCTTGAATTTGACTGCCTCACCGCTGCGCTGTTGGGCGGGGTGAGCTTTAAAGGCGGCGAAGGCAGCATCTTCGGTTTGATGGTGGGCATGCTGATCATCGGCGTGCTGAACAATGCCATGCAATTGGCCACCTTCCCTGATTTTTCCCAGACCGTTGTCAAAGGCGCAGTTCTCTTAATTGCAGTGGCCTTCGATGTGTACCAGAAAAACCGCAAAGCCAAAGAGACGGTTGCCCGCGTGGCCGCCTGAGATCCGTGACGCGAGAAGGAGAACACCATGCCGCGAGAACCGCATTACGCTATGCCCTTTACGATCCCAGATGCGCGAACCGATCATATTACCCGCAAGATGTTCGACCTGCCCTATGCCAGCCTTTCTCCGGCTCAGAAAGTGGATATTTACTGGCCCACCGAAGGCAATGGCCCCTTCCCGGTCATTCTGGTCATCCACGGCGGGGCGTTTATGGGCGGAGATAAACGCGACATCCAATTGACGCCCATGCTGGAAGGCCTGAAGCGGGGCTATGCGGTGGTCTCCATGAACTACCGCATGAGCGGCGAAGCCATTTTCCCTGCACTGGTGCAGGATGTGCGCGCGGCGATACGCTGGGTGCGCGCCAACGCTGAAAAATTCCTGTTTGACCCGGAACGAATTGCCGCCTGGGGCGGCTCGGCGGGCGGGTATCTGTCGCTCATGGCGGGGGTGGCCGCTGACATCCCCGAACTCGATGACCTGACCCTGGGCAACCCCGACCAATCCGGCCATGTCCAGGCGGTGGTGGCCTGGTTCCCGCCCACCGATTTCCTGAAAATGGACGAGCAGCTGGCAGAATCTGGTTTCTCCCAACCCTCCGAATTCGCGCACAGCGGCGAATATTCCCCCGAGTCATTGATCCTTGGTCAAAAAATTACCGAAATCCCTGAACTGGTTCGCAGAGCCAACCCAGAAACCTACATCCGCCCTGGTCTGCCGCCCTTTTTCATCCAGCACGGCACCGCGGATGATACCGTTCCGTACCAGCAATCGCAGAATTTCGCTGAAAAACTGCGCGCTATGGCGCCGCAGAGGGTGACCTACGAACTGCTGCCCAATGCCCGCCATGCCGATGCGGCCTTCGAAGCGCCCCAAAACATACAGAAAGTGCTGGATTTCCTTGACCGGTCTCTCCGTGCCTCCCATTAATCGTAAGCTGGTCGGCGTTGTTCTTTCGCTGCTGCTGGCTGGCATTGTATGGGCGCTGCCCTTACCGGAAGGCCTCAGCCCGGCAGCATGCAAAACGCTGATCGTGACGCTCTTCACCGTGGTCTGGTGGGCATTCAATGTGGTGCCGCCGGCGTATTCCACCCTGCTGATGCTGTTAGCCTATTTGCTGCTGGGCCTGGCTGGGCCGGAGGTGGTTTTCCGCATTTGGACCATGCCGTTGATCTGGCTGATCATCGGCGCGTTTCTGATTGCCGCCGCGGTGACAAAATCCGGCCTGGCGGAACGGGTGGCGTATTTTTTTATGACCCGCTATGCCACCTCTTACCGCAGTTTGATCGTGCTGACCTATGTGCTCGGCTTTGTGCTCAGTTTTCTCATCCCGCACCCCTTCCCGCGGGCGCTGCTCCTGATGTCTTTGGTACGCGCGATCATTCAAAAATCGGGAATGAACCCGAGAGACGCGGCATCGCTGGGACTA
Organism: Levilinea sp.; assembly: GCA_029975215.1. Taxonomy (GTDB): domain Bacteria; phylum Chloroflexota; class Anaerolineae; order Anaerolineales; family Anaerolineaceae; genus Levilinea. Next base: position 63,182 of record JARKPO010000068.1, on the reverse strand, counting down.
TCCGTATTTGTGGCCACCACTGCCACCTCGACGATTTTATTGACGGGCGACTCCACTCTGAATATCGCCACGGTTGGATTCAGCGGCATCCATCTGAGCTGGCTGGACTGGGCGAAATATATGGCGGTGCCTGGGATTTTAGCTTCACTGTTAATGATGAGCCTGCACCTGCTGGTGTTCAAACAAACCGGCCCGGTCAAGATTGACCGCGCTGCGCTGCTTCAGGAACAGCAAAAGCTGGGACCGATGCGGCGGGATGAAATCGCGACCTTAATCTGGGTCCTGGCTGCGCTGCTGTTGTGGATGACCGATTTTATCCATCATGTGGACCCAGCCTGGGTGTCGCTGGGGGTGGTGGTGGGGCTTTCGCTGCCCAAATTGGGCGACATCCTGGACGCGAAAGATATTTCGACCGGCATCAACTGGTCCATCGTCTTTTTTGTGATGGGTGCCCTGGCGATTGGCACGGTTGGCAAAGAGACCGGCATGTCCGATTGGCTGGCCAGCAGCCTGATGCCTGCCAGACCCCCGCAAAACCCCTATGCTTTTGCCGCGCTGGTCGGCGGGGTCACTATGCTGATCCATATGATCCTGGGCAGCGCGCTGGCCTGCATGTCCATTGTGGCCCCGACGATGGTGCATTATGCGGCCGGTGCGGGTTGGAGCCCGCTGGTGCCGGCGCTGCTGGTGTACACCGCCGTGGCCATTCATTATGTGCTGCCCTTTCAGCATGTCGCCATTCTGCTGGGCCAGGGGGATACCGGCGGCTACAGCACGCGCCATGTGGTGAAATACGGCTTGCCGCTGACGGTTGTGGCCTTGATCGTGCTCATTCCCATCGAAGTGACCTGGTGGATGCTTCTGGGATTAATCTAACTGCGTAAGACCTCCTTACGCTGAAACCATTTACTGAAGGAAAAAATCATGAAAAACCTCGTTTCCAAACTCTTTCTCTTTGTCCTGCTCGTACTGATCGCGGTCAGCGCCGCCGGCTGCAGCGCAGCTGCCACCCCCGTGGCCTCCACCGAACAGGCGGCCGTGATGCTCCAGCGCGGTGGGCCGGGCGGCTCCAGCACCTTTGCTTCGGTGGCCCCAACCCACAAAGACCTGGCGTATGCCGAGCTCTCGGCAGCGCAAAAACTGGATCTTTACCTGCCGACCACCGGTACGGGGCCTTTTCCCGTGGTGGTGATGGTGCACGGCGGCGGTTTTATGTTCGGCGATAAGGCCGACGGCGGCGGCCTGACTGGTGTGGATACCCTGCTGGCGGCGGGCTACGCCGTGGCGAGCATTAACTACCGGCTGAGCGGTGAGGCCCAGTACCCGGCCCAGATTTTCGACACCAAGGCGGCGGTGCGCTTTTTGCGTGCAAACGCGGCCGAATACAACCTGAACCCCGAAAAATTCGGCGCCTGGGGCGCTTCGGCTGGCGGCAACCTGGTCTCTCTGCTTGGAACCACCTGCGGCGTGGCGGAACTGGAGGGGGCAGAATTGGGCAACGCTGACCAATCCAGCTGTGTGCAGGCGGTGGTGGATTGGTTTGGGCCGATTGACTTTCTGAAAATGCAGGCACAATTGACCGAAGCGGGCTGCTCTGCCAGCACCGATGAGGCCAGCTCCCCCGAATCCAAGCTGATGGGGGCTGCCATCCAGACCATTCCAGAGAAGGTGGCGCTGACAAACCCGATGAATTACATAAGCGCGGATGACGCACCCTTCTTCATCGAAAACGGCACGGCGGACTGCAATATTCCCCCCGTTCAGAACAAGAACCTGGCCGAGGCGCTGAGCGCGGCCATCGGCGCCGAAAAGGTGACCTATGTCTCGCTGGAAGGCGCCGGGCACGGCGGCAGTCAATTTGAGACGGCTGAGAATTTGAAACTGGTGGTGGACTTTTTGGAAAAATACTTGAAGTAGTCACGCAGGCAGGGCTTCATCCCGACACCGGGATGAAGCCCTTTTTTGATTCCTGAATGCCCCTCACCCGCGGGCGGCCAGGTGCTGCCGGTACCATTCCAGAGTCTCGGGCACGGAGCGCGCCAGGGGGGTGGTGATGTCGCCGAAGGCCTGGATGAAGGCGCTGGAATCCACGTGGAAGGGCTTTTCAAATTCATAGGCCATCTCCACCATTTCGCGCGCGGCGGGGATGAACAGCCCACCCAGGCGCAGCATGAACTTGCTCATCACGGTGAATTTGGGTGGCAGCCCGGCGGCTTCAAAAAACAGGGTCAGCAACTGGCGCTGGGTGAGGGCGGGGGCGTTGGGCACGTGCCAGGCGCGTCCCAGGGCTTCGGGGCGCTCGCCTAAGACGGCCAGGGCTTCGCCAAAGTCGTCAATGTAGGTGTAGGCGTGGGGCAGATCCAGCGCGCCGGTGACCTCGGCGGCCTTGCCCTGCAGCAGGGGGATGAGGGTGCGCTCGCCCAGGGTGGAGGCCAGCACCCCCGGGCCGAAGAAATCGGAGCCGCGGGCCGAGGCCGTCTGCACCTTGCCGCTGCGGTGGGCTTCCTGCAAGGCCAGGGCCATCTCGGCGCGGACTTTGCCTTTGCGGGTGCGAGCGCTGTAGGGCAGGCCTTCGTGCAGGGGCTGACCGTCGGTGTCGCCGTACATGTAGAGGTTCTCGGCGGCGATCAGTTTGGCGCGATTTTCAGCCGCGCCCGCCAGGATGGCCGCCTGCAGGGATGGGAATTGGGTCACCCATTGGTGGTAGGGGGGCTGGGCGCACTGATACACCACCGCGGCCCCCTGGGTGACGGTGCGGGTGAAATCCAGGTTGTAGGCGTCGCCCGCGGCGATCTCCACTTCGGCGGGCACCCCGGCGGGGCGCTGGCCGCTGCGGTTGACCATTTTCACTTTGCGCCCGCGGCGCAGCAGGGCGCGCTGCACAGCCTGGGCCAGCGGCCCGCTGCCAAAAATGACGTGAAGCTCAGACATGGTTATTCTCCAAATGAATATTGAATCAGCATACTGCGAATTTCTCGCTGGAAGATCTCGCCGGGGTGGGTGACGGCGGGCGGAAACTGACGGCCAATTTCCAGCTGCACCAGCCCATGCACGCGGCTCCAGATGACCACTGCCAGATAGATGACCTCGCGTTCCAGGGGCACCTCCGCGCTTTGCCAGGCGGTCAGCATGGCTTCCAGGGCGGGGGTCATGGGCGCCAGGTGGGGCCGCGGCGGATTTTGGATGGTGTAGAGGCGGTGGATGACCTGCATCAAGGACAGCAGGGCGCGGCTGGCAGCGGGGTGGGTGATATCTTCAGGGGCGTGGTAATGGGGGATGGGCGTGCCGAAGATGAGTTGGTAGCGCTGGGGGTAGCGCAGCGCCCACTGGCGGTACTCCATCCCCAGGGCGATGAGCTGCTCCTGGGGGCTGGCGTGGGTCAGACGGTTCAGCACGGCCTGCTGCGAATCCGCCAGCGAGCTGTAAGCGTCCACAATCAGGGCGGTGACGAGGTCATCGCGGCTGGGGAAGTAGTTGTAGATGGCCGGGGCGGTGATGTGCAGGGCGCGGGCTACGGCGCGCAGACTGAGGGCGGATGCGCCAAATTCGGCGATCTGCGCCCAGGCGGTTTCCTGGATGGCGGCTTGCAGGTTGGGAATTTGCGCGCTGCGGCGCGGGCGTGGGGACATACGGGGCCTCTTTAAGTAAACGGTGTTTATTTTATAAATATACAGCGTTTAATATTTTCTGTCAAGAGGTCAATTTCCCCACAAAGAAACAGCCCCAGGGCGGTTGCTGCGCCGAGGGGCTGGGGTATATTCGGTGGGAAAGCGGTTTACTGCGGCCGCAGCTTGCGGATCAGATCCAGCAGAGGGGAGCTTTTTTCGGCCTTTTTGCTGGTTTCCATGCTCTTGTAGGTCAGGCGGTAGGCCAGGGAGATGAGGGCCAGCCCGGCTTCTGATTTGGGCGCGGTGGCCACCAGCGGTTCACCGGTGTTGATGGCGCGCACAAAGCCGCTGCTGTCATAAGGGATTTCATGATACGGGCGATTTTTCAGCACGGAGACAATTTGCTTCACCGGCAGCAGGCGCACGGGGAAGAGGTCATTGATCACCAGATAGACTTTGCGCAGGTCGTACCCCAACTGTTCAAACACATTCAGCGCGTCACTGCAGGACTTCACTGAGGCGATATCGGGGGCCAGGGTGAGCAAAATGGCGTCGGAGCGCTCCAGGACGTTCATCACCGGTTCGTTGAGATGGTTGCCGGCGTCCACGATCAAATAGGGGGAACGCACTTGCAGGAAGGGCATAACCTGATCCACCACCCTGGGGGTCACCAGTTCCGATTCAGACACAGAGGGCGGGGCAGGCATCAGATGCACGCCGGTCTCATGTTTGACCAGGAATTTTTCCAGCAGGCCGGCTTCGATATTCTCCCCACCCAGTTCGCCCAGCTCGGCCAGGGAATTTTTGGGCTTGAGGTTCATCATGGTGGCGCAGTGCCCGCCCTTGAGGGCCAGATCCCAAAGACAGACATCAATGCCCCACAGCTGCGCGATGGCGATGGAAAGATTGATGGCCACCGAGGTGGTGCCGACCCCACCGCGCTGGCTGAAGACGCTGATCGTACGGCCCACAGATTGGACGAAAGTGGTCTCTTCGGCCTGACTGCGCGAAAGCAGGGCCTTGACGCGCAGTTCCAGCTCGGTGGGGGTGACGGACTTGTTCAGGTAATCATCCGCCCCGGCTTTGAGGCCGTTCACGCGCGCTTCCACGTCGGATATGGAGGTGAGCATGATGATGGGCACAGCCGCCAGGGCGGGCATGGCGCGGATGCTGCGCACAAAGGCGAAGCCGTCCATTTCTGGCATCATCACGTCCGTCATCACCAGATCGGGTTTCACGCCGGAAGTGTTGAGCCATTCCAGGGCCAGCACCGGATTGGTAAAAGTGGTGACGGTGTAGCCCAACCGCACCAGGATGGCTTTTAACTTAAAGAGCGTGATTTCGCTGTCTTCGACTGCTAAAATGTGGGCAGATTCCATTAGAGCATCTCCAACCGGCAGGGGTGTTGTGATTGTGTGATTCTACCCGATCTGGCTTCTCATGGAGGGGTGACTGTGAAACTGCCGAAGGTGGCCTTGGTGCCGTGCCAGGTGCGCAGACCCGCCTTGCCCGTGGGGTAGGTGCTGTCGGTGGCGGTGAGCACCAGTTGGCCGTCAATGTAGGCTTTGAAAGTGGAACCGCGAACCTCCACCTCCACTTTGTGGGGGCCTTGCCATTCAAACTTGCCGGGGGTGTTGACCACCGCCAGGGGCGCGCCCAGCTCCGCGCCGTTGCGGTCAAAGCGGCGGAAGGCAAACTTGTTGCCCAGGCCCTTATCCACCTGGAAGGAATAACCAGAATAGCTGGTGCCATTGGGCGTCTGGCGAAAGAGGATGCCGTAACCGGGGCCGCCTTCCAGCGTAGCTGGGTTGACGGTGACGCGGTAGTCATCGGGCAGCTCGGCGGTGTTGATGATGCGCTGATCGCCGCCGCGCATTTCGATTTCGCCGTTATTAATGGACCAATCGGCTTTACCATAGACGGTGATCCAATCCTTCAGGGTGACAAATTCGTCCTCAACATAGGCGGAACACCCTGGAGCGGTATCGGGGGCGATTTTACGCACCACACCGCAGTACACATCCGCCAGGCTGGTGCCGGTGAGAGAGAGAGCCAGGACCACAACCAACACGAGGAGGGCCATCATCAGGGCGTATTCAATCAGCCCCTGTCCTTTTTCCTTACGCAGTGAATGGTTATTCATACGATCGCTCCCTTTTCTCACTGCTCCGGCGGCAGCAGGGTTTCCTGCACGCGGATTTGGCCCACATTGAAGGTCTTGCCGCGTTCAATGGTGACGATGGTGGAAACCCCCACGCCGCCGTAGCTGACCATCAGCTCCTGCGGCCCTTCGGGTACGCTGCTCAACGTGAAGGCTCCGGCCGTATCGGCGGTGGTGACGTTTTCGGTGCGGAGGATATAGACCTCGGCCGGAACAGGAGTCAGGCTCTGGTTGACCACCTGCCCGGTAACGCCGCCGGTGCCTTCTGCGGGGGCCGCAGACCCGCGGGGATACCATTGAACCACGGCCAGGCCCAGCGCCAGAATCACCAGAGCGATGGTGGGGTAGCGTGTCCAGGGCCGGCGGGAGCCCGCCCGGTTTTTTTCCTGCTCTGCGCTTTGTTTTTCGACTTCAGTTTCCACCTCAGACAGGGACGGAAAATCTTGAATTTGTTTGTTGGTCATCCACACACCTCCTTATGCAAACGGGGCGGATCAGCCCGCGGTTTGGATGGATTTTTGCAGGACAGCGTTCACACGCTGATATTCTGCTTGAATTTGCGCCAGCAGGGCATCGGCCCCCTCCAGGCTGGAAGCTTTGGCCAGCTTTTCCAGCTCGGCGCAGAGTTCGGCCAGCGGAACGGCCCCCACCTGATGGCTGTTGCCTTTCAGGGTGTGGGCTGCGCGGCGCAGCACCTCAAAATTAACCTGGGCTTTGCTGCTGAGCATGTCCGCGATCAAGGCCGTGGAGTTTTGCAGGTATATGTTCACCAGGTCGCGCACCATTGCGGCGCCGCCCTCGCCCATCATTTCCTCAAATTCCCGCAGAGCGGTGAAATCCACCGGCGCGTCCTGGGCGATTTCGCTTGCTGGCGGCCCTTCGGTGCCGAAGGCTGCCTTTGGCGTATCATCCGCCGATAGCGGCTGGCTGGTGGAAAGGGTCCGCACCAGTTCTTCCATACGGATAGGTTTGCTGATGTAATCGTCCATGCCGACCTCCAAATAGCGCTCACGATCGCCCTGCATGGCATTGGCGGTCATGGCGACGATGCGCGGCTGGCGTTCGGCCGGCAGCCGCTGTCGGATCAGGCGGGTGGCTTCCTCGCCGTCCATCTCTGGCATTTGCCCATCCATGAAGACCACGTCATAGGTTTGACGTTCCAGAGCCTGCAGGGCTTCGATGCCGTTGCTGGCGATGTCCGCCCGATATCCGATTCTGCCTAACATGCTGAGGGCTACCGTCTGATTGACGGTATTATCTTCTACCACTAACAGACGCAGGGGGTGTTTTTGCCCCATTTCGCGATCAAAGGAAGAGATTGGAGACACAAAATTGACCTTTTCGACAGTAGATTTACGGTTAACGGAACTGGCCAGGCTGTCGAACAAGATAGAAGGTTTGATCGGCTTGGTCAAATAAGCGGTAAAGAAGGCCTCGTCGTCTTCGGCGCGGTGATAACCCAGGGAAGAGAGCAGGATAGAGGGGAAGGACCTGTCTTTCAGCAGGTCGTGAATGGAGCGGCATAGGCTGACTCCGTCCATCTCCGGCATCTGCATGTCCAAAATGGCCAGGTCAAATTCCGCGCCGTTTTGCAGCTGCTCCAGGGCTTGCGGTCCCGATTCGTAAGCGGTCGGCACCATCTTCCATGCCTTCAGGTAGCGCAGCAGGATTTCGCGGTTGGTGCGGTTATCGTCCACAATCATCACGCGCAGCCCAGCCAGATTCATCGGCTGGCTGACGACTGGCTCAGGGGTCTGATCCTCTGCCGCATGCAGCAGGATGGTGAAATGGAAGGTGGAGCCTTCGCCGGGCACGCCGCTGCTTTCGGCCCACATATTGCCGCCCATCATTTCGCACAGGCGTTTGCTGATGGCCAAGCCCAGGCCGGTGCCGCCGAATTTGCGCGTGGTGGAGGCATCCACCTGGCTGAAGGACTGGAACAGGCGGTTCATGCGGTCGGGGGGGATGCCCATGCCGGTGTCGCGCACGCTGAAATGCAGCTGGTACTGACCGCCTTCAAATAACGCGCCCTTCAGCGAGACAACCACCTCACCTTTTTCGGTGAACTTGACCGCATTGCTGAGCAGGTTCACCAGAATCTGGCGCAGGCGGGTGACATCCCCCATCATGTACAGCGGCAGGTCGTTTTCGATCATGTAGGCCAGTTCAATCTTTTTTTCTGAGGCTTTGGGGGCGGTCAGATCGAGGGCTTCTTCGATGCAGCGGCGCAGGTCAAAGGTCTGCTTTTCCAGCTCCATCTTTTGAGCTTCAATTTTGGAAAAATCGAGGATGTCATTGATGAGGGTCAACAGCACTTCGCCGCTGCTGCGCACCGTATCGGCAAAATAGCGCTGCTCCTGGTTCAGCGGTGTATCCAGCAGCAGGCCGGTCATGCCGATGATGGCGTTGAGGGGGGTGCGGATTTCATGGCTCATGTTGGCCAGGAACTGGCTTTTTACCTGGCTGGCTTTGGCCAGTTCCAGGTTGGTTTTTTCCAGTTCCTCGTGCATGCGCTGCAGCTCCAGGCTGGCTAACTTGCGCTGGGTGATGTCTTCTTTGACTGCCACAAAATGGGTGACCTGCTGATTCTCGTCCAGCACGGGGGAGATGATGGCCGATTCCCAAAACAGCTCGCCGTTCTTGCGGCGGTTGTGGAATTCGCCCTGCCACACTTTGCCGGAAAGGATGGTTTCCCACAGGCGTGAGTACTCGCTGGGGGCGGTTTCGTCAGTCTTGAGGATGCGCGGGTTATTGCCAACAGCTTCTTTCAGGGTGTAGCCGGTGACCCGCGTAAAATGCGGGTTGACGTATTCGATGGTGCCGTGGGTGTCGGTGATGACGATGGACACCGGGCTTTGCTCGATGGCGCGCGAGAGCTTGCGCACCTGTTCGTCGGCTTCCTTCTGTTCGGTGAGATCGCGGGTGATGCCCAGCATCTGCACGGGGTTGCCCTGCTCATCGCTGCGAACCGTCACGCGCGTGGTGATGGTGCGCACCTGGGAATCGGGGCGGAGGATCTCCGTTTCCACCTCCACATCCTGCTGGGTCTGAAGCGCGTTTTGCAGGGTCACGGCGAATTTTTCCCAGTTGGCGGGGGAGAAAAAGCGGGAAAAATCAATATAGGTTTGCACGGGCTGGTTGGTGGGCTGGCCGAAGATGCGGTACATCTCTTGAGACCAGTCCAGCTCGTTGGAAAGCAGATTCCACGACCAACTGCCGATATGCGCCAGGGCCTGGGCCACGGCCAGGTTTTTCTCGCTCTGTTCAATGCGGTGGGTGGCTTCAAGGCCTCTTTCTCTGGAAATGAAAAAGGCTGTCGCCAATGCAAAGGCCAGCAGGGTGATCATCTGGGCCATCAGACGGTAGCGGGCGATGACCCGCTGCACGTAGCTCGCGTCCATATCCAGGCCCAATACGCCGATCAATTTGCCGTCGTTCTCGTTGGTCACCGGCGCGAAACTGGAAACAAAGGTGCCGTATTCATCGGTGTAAGGACCGATGATTTGCGTGTCGCCGCCAGAAAAGACCTCTCTCAGTTCCACCGGCGGGTTTTCATACACTGTGCCCGGATCCACATACACGGGATCGGTGGTGGCAGCGCCGCTGGCGATAAAAACGATCTGACCGCCTTTGAGCTTCATCAAATACACATCCAGCAGCTGCGGATCAGAATTCTTGATGGTCATCAAACCTGCCCGCAGGGGCAAATAATCGGACCAGTCCAGATTGCTGATCTCTCCCTGCATGCGGGTAAAGTGGGCGCGGTTGATAGACACCCTGGCCAGGTGGGTCTGGTTGAGAAGGGTTTTGTGAAGATCCTGAGAAGCAAAGCGGCCAATGGTTTGGGTTAACCCCCATCCCAAGAACAAGATAACAGCGTTGACCAGGAGGAAAAGGGTCAGGAAGGATTTGCGTTCTGCACGCTCGCTGCGCAAATGCAGGGCCTGGAGGTTGTTTTGGTCGTACTGCCAGAGCAGGAAAGTGACGATCACCATCAGCACGGCGCGGATAAGCTGAATGGGCACGCCCACAACATCTTGAAAAGTGGATTGATTGATCCAGGCGGCGGGCAGGAAAGCGGCGCGGGGCACAAGGACTCCCACGGTGAGCGCGTAGGTCAGCAGCAGGGCGGCCGCAGATTTAAACTGCGAGGCTTTGGTGCGGCGGTAGGCGCGGTAAAAGGTCAGAGCCGCGGCCAGCCCGCTCACCAGGCCATACCCATAAGCAAGGGCGGCGTTCAGCCCGTCCATGCCGGCCAGCAGGCCCAGGCCAGTGAGGGCGGCCAGGAGGGAATGCACCCAGGGACTGATTAATTTTCCGGTGCATGCGCTCAGCGCGCGGCGGCCAAATTCCAGCAGGGCTGCATAAGAAGCGGCAGTGAGGACAAAGCGGAAAACCTCACCTGCCAATCCGCTGCCAAAGGAAAGGGTCAGCAGGTTCACCCATTCGCTCAGGCCATGCAGCACCCCGAAGGCCATCAGAAAGCCCCAGGGGAACTTGAGCCGCCCGGCGCGCGCCTGTGAGTAGCTGATCATCCCCAGCATCAGAAAAGCCAGGCCGCTGATGAGGTACACAAAGTCCATCTGGCTTTTGAAAAAACTGGCGATCCAATCTATGCCCATAGGCTCCTACACAAATAAAAGATGACAAGACGACAAAATCAATAAGGTTTGTCCATACGATTATTTCCAATTTACCACAAGCGGCTGATAATCCACTTTTCAATTCTGAAATCTTGCAAAACCGTCATGTCATTCCTAAACGCGGTAATGAATCGATCAGCCCCTCTGTCGAAAACTCAGCAGAGGGGCGAAAGAACCAGTTGTGTTTCTGGGGGCTACAGGCCGTTCACTTCCTGGCCGGAGCGTTTCATCAGCCAGACGTAGCCGTCTTCCAGGCCGGGCTGCACTGCCTGGGCCTGGGGATAGCCAGCGGCATCCGGCCCCACCAGGCGGTACTGAATGCCGTCGCTCAGGTGCATCATGGATACCACGGTCATGTGGTGATTGGGTTTTTCTGTGCCGCTGCTGGTCACGCTCCACACGTGGCCGCGGGCGGCCTCGATCAGCTCAGCGGGGCTGCCGCGGAAGAGCACCGTGCCCTTGGAAAGCACCGCCATGTCGCGGCAGGTCTGGCCGATATCCTCAACGATGTGGGTGGAGAGGATGACGGAGCGGTCCGCCGCCAGATTGACCAGCAGATTGCGGAAGCGGATGCGCTCTTCGGGGTCTAGCCCGGCGGTGGGTTCATCCACAATCAGCAGGCGGGGGTCGTTGACCAGGGCCTGGGCGATGCCCACGCGGCGTTTCATGCCGCCGGAAAAGCCCTTCACCTTGCGATGGGCCTCCTCCGCCAGCCCCACCATGCCCAGCACCTGCTCCACGCGCTGCGCCCGCTGACGCGGATCGTCCAGACCCTTCAAGATGGCCATGTAATCCACAAACTGGCGGGCGGTCAGGTCGGGGTAGAGGCCCAGTTCCTGGGGGAGGTAGCCGAGGGTGAACTTGACGGCACGTTTGCCCTTCTCGCTGGAGAGGTCAAGCCCGTCCACATTGACCTGCCCGCTGGTGGGGTTGACGATGCCAGCCAGGATGCGCATCAGGGTGGTTTTTCCGGCCCCGTTGGGGCCCAGCAGGCCGAACATGCCGGCGTTGATTTGCAGGTCGAGGCCGTTGAGGGCATGCACAACCTTGCTGCCCGCGCCGTAGGTTTTGGTGAGTGAAGTGATTGTGATCATGGATTTGTCCTTTCTAAAGATAGCGTTCCTGACGCTGGAGCAAGGCCCAGGCCCCCACCAGGAGCAAAGCGGCCCAGGCGGCCACGCTGATTTCGTTGGCGGCCAGCCAGGGAAGCTCAGGGTAGGCGGCGCGCATGAAGACCAGGAAGTAACGGCCCACCGCGTGCGAGGCCAGCCAGCCGCGCAGGATGAGCTGGAAGAACCACAGAACCCCCACCAGCAAGGCTCCGCCCATAGGCTGGGCCGCCAGCAGCGCGCCGGTGATCCCCAGGGCCATGAGGGCCAGGGTGGGCACCAGCCAGGCCAGCTGCACCCCCCACCAGCCGCCGCCGAACACGGCCAGGCTATCGCCCCTGAGCCAGCAGAAGCCCTGAAAGGCCCAGGCGCTGATCAACTGGAAGAACAGGATCGTTCCCAGGCGCTCCAGCAGGGTGCGCGAGGCCAGCACAGGCGCGGCAAAGCGCAGTTCCAGGGCGGGGTCATCGAGGACGGCGTAGGCGGCCAGGATGCCGCCCATCAGCGGCACCACAAAACCCAGATAGCCGCGCGCCACGGTGGTGAGCTTTTCGGGCAGGAACAGGCAGAGGATGACGAACAAGGCCCAAAACCCAAGCGGGAGCCAGAATTGATCCAGGCGGTAGGTGCGCAAGGCGTAACGTAAGGCGTGTGATTTCATGGTTCGCCCCCTAGGCGCGGCGGGCTTTCTGCCCGAGGTAGAGATGGAGGACGGTCAGCACCGCCGCGATGCACAGGGCCAGCACCAGCAGATTCAGGCTGGCGTACAGGGGCGTGTACAGGGCAGGGCCGGGGTTTCTGGCCGGGAAGCCGCCGAAGAAGCCGTTGAAGGCGATGGAACCACCCGCGGTCAGCAGGGTTCCGTTCAGGGTCGGGAAAAAGTCTGGGCTGAGGAAATTGCCCCAGAACCAGTAGCCCACAAAGAGAATCTGGTAGACGCGCAGGGGCATGATCAGCGGGCAGGCCAACGAGAAGGCCGTCACAAAGGCAAAGGCGGGCAGGGTGATGGCCAGGCTGGCCACGGGCAGGGCGTAGGCCATTTGCCAGGGAGCCAGCCCCAGGGCGGGCAGCAGCACCCCCAGGCCCAGGATCCACATGAAGACTGGCAGGAACATGGAAGCCAAAACGCCCGCGTACTTGGCCAGGATGTACGTGTTCAGGCTGAGCGGGGTGCTGGCTTGCAGCTCGCGCACCCCCAGGTGAAAATCGCGCTGCATGCGGTCGGCGCTGAGGATGCCGACGATGATGGGCAGGAACACGTTGAATTGAAAGGTGTATTCCCCGGCGTACTGCCAAAGGTTTTCCAGGGCGATGACATTCACCGGGTCCACACGGGCAGGGTCGTCGGAAATGGGGAGCACCAGGGTGCCGACAAAAAAAGCCATCAGCAGGATGTAGGAGATCCACAGACTGCGCCGGTGGATCGACATTTTGAATTCGCGGCGCGCAAGATCCAGGAAAAGCGACATGTTTCCTCCAGGGGTGTGCCGCCCCGCGAGGGCGGGGCAGGCGGTGTGATGTTTTGAGGAGCGTGAGAGGGCCGGGCTTACAGCGGACTGCGCACCAGCCGTTCCCCCATGCGGCCAGAGGACCACAGGGCCGCCGCCAGCAGCAGGCCCCCCGCCGCCACCAGCAGGAAGGGGCTGGCCCAAAAGTGGCGGTAGGCTTCCACCGCAGGGGTCAGCTGGGCCGCAAAGCGGGCCGGGATGAAATCGGGGTGGATGAACTGCAGCAGCCACAAGGCATAGGCTGCGGCCACGCTGTTGCCGGAGCCGGTCCACAGCGAGAGCAGCAGGGCCAGGGCGGGCAGGAAGGTCATGGGACCCAGCCAGCCGAGGATGAACGATCCGAGCATTTCGGGCGGTATCAGCAGCAGCAGGAAGAGGCTGGCCGCCAGGGTGAGGACGAGGTTGTAGCCGTGCACCAGGGCCAGGCGGGCCAAGAGCACCTTCCACGGGGAGGTGGGCGTGGCCAGGGCCAGTTCATAGGCCGGGTCGTGATCGGGGCCAAAGATGACCGCCAGGCTGGCGGCGGCTACCAGGGGGGCAAAGTAACCGATGAAGGACGCTCTTTCCAACAGCAGGGTGGCGATGATGCCCATGAACATGAGGATGGCCGTGGATGGCCACAGCTCGCGCCGCACCAGATAGGCCTGGGCGCTCAGCAGGCTGAAGGTGCGCAGCAGGGCGCGTTCCAACGCGGAGGGGGCGCGCAGACGGGCCAGGGCGCGCGCGGGGGCATCGGCAGGGGGGCGCAGGGCGGCGTTGGCGGCGGTGATTTCGGCTCCCACGCTTTGCCACAGGGCCACCTCCGCGCGGCAGTCGGGGCAGCTTTCCAGATGGCGCTCCACGGCGGCGCGTTCTTTTTCATCTAATTGACCGGCGGCGTAGCGCAGCAGACGGTCTTCATCCGGTGGGTGAGCGTTCATCGGGTTTCCTCCAGACCCTGGCGGGTGAGCACCCCGCGCAGATGATTGCGGGCATAGCTCAGGCGGCTTTTGACTGTGCCCAGGGGCACGCGGCACACCTGGGCGGCCTCTTCCAGGCTGAGGCCCTGGTAAAAGACCAGCTCCAGCACGGCGCGGTGTTCGGGCGAAAGCGAGCGCAGAGCGGCGCGCAGCCGCGCGGATTGATCCTGGCGCTCGGCTTGCTGTTCGGGCGAGGGGGAGGCCGCCGCCAGGGTTTCTTCCATGTGCTCAGTGATGGGCGCGGAACGGCGGCGCAGCGCCTTGAGGGCGGTGTGGTGGACAATGCCCAGCAGCCAGGCCAGCAGCCGCCCTTCGCCGCGGAAGGCGTGCGCCGATTTCCACACGGCCACCAGGGCGTCCTGCACCACGTCATCGGCCTGGGCGGGGTCGTCCGTCAGGCGCAGGGCGTAGGCATAGAGACGCTGGCCGTAAGCCGCGTACAGCTCGCGCAGGGCTGCCTCATCCCCCGCAGCCAGGCGGCGCGCCAGGGCGAGATCGGGATCGTCGTAGGTCATGGTGTGTACAGTCAAGTCTACCAGCATTTTTGCGCTCTCTCACAGAGTAGTACCCGTGAGGGGGCAAAAGGTTCAAAATTGGGGGATGGTAGGCGGGCACGCAGACCCGTCAGGTTCGGGTATACTTAAAACCGTCCGAAGGTTTGAAGAACTCCATACCTAAGAGGGATTGACGCATGCCCACACTCGACTGGATCGGCAAAAAAGCCGTTTTGAACCATCATAACCAGGTGCCTTTTCATTTATTGCGCTGCGACCCGGCGCTTTCGGTGGGCGAGGCCAGCGGGAACCTGCTGGTGCAAGGCGATAACCTGCTGGCGCTGAAGGCCCTGTTGCCGTATTACGCCGGACAGGTGAAGTGCATTTACATTGACCCCCCGTATAACACGGGCAACGAAGGCTGGGTGTATAACGACAACGTCAACAGCCCGGAAATGCGCGAGTGGCTGGGGCGGGCGGTGGGCGGCGAGGCTGAGGATTTATCCCGCCACGATAAGTGGCTGTGTATGATGTATCCACGCTTGGTGCTTTTACGCGAAATGCTCAGTGAAGATGGAAGCCTTTGGATGAGCATCGATGATAACGAAGTGCATTTTGCACGGGTGGTTATGGAGGAAGTTTTCGGAGCGCAAAACTTCGTTTCTCAAATTGCCTGGCAGAAAGTTTATAGTGTACGAATGGATGCCAAGGGGTTTAGCAAGGATTATGATACTCTGTTGGTCTTCCAGAAATCGGATAAATTTCGTCCACGCAAAGTTATGTTTGAGCAAAATAAAGCTCAATTTTCTTTGTTCGATAATTCAGCTCAACGGTATTATCGTCGTAGGTCTTGGCGTAAAGAAGGAAGCGGCTCTCGACGCGAGGATCGCCCCAATCTCTTTTATGAAATTCCCACGCCAGATGGAAACGTAGTATTACCGATTCGCCCCGATGGGTCAGAGGGCCGATGGCGGGGAGACATTAACCACTTCAACGAGTTGGATGATGCCGGTCAAATCGAGTGGGTGCAAGCCGACGATGGCTGGCAGATTTATGTAAAGCAGTATTATGTCGAATGCGCAACACAACCCCCTAGCACCGTCTGGCTGCATGAAGATTCGGGAAATAACCACGAGGCCATCGAGGAACTAAAAAGAATATTCGGCCAGGCTCCTTTCCAGACTCCAAAACCGACCCGCTTGATAAAAAAAATCATCCAGATTGCCAGCAGCCCCGGCGACCTGGTGCTCGACTCGTTTGCCGGCAGCGGAACGACCGGACACGCAGTTCTTAAACATAATGCAGAAGATGACGGGAACCGGCGTTTCATTCTGGTCGAAATGGACACTAAAATTGCACCAAACATCACCGCGGAGCGATTAAGGCGCGTTGTAAAAGGGTATGAATGGCATGACCAAAAAGGAAATCTGCGTCATGAAGAGGGTTTAGGCGGCGGTTTCCGCTACTGTGAACTGGGCCCCACCCTGTTTGACGTGCAAGGGCAAATCCGCCCGGAAGTGTCTTTCACCGATCTGGCCCGGCACGTGTTTTTCACCGAAACCGGCCAGCCGCTTCCGGCGGGGGGCGAGAAAACCGCGCTTTTGGGCGCGTATGGGGGCACGGCCGTGTACCTGCTCTACAACGGGGTGATGCGCGACGCGGGCAACGTGCTGACCCCACAAACCCTGGCAGCGCTGCCGCCCTACGACGGGCCGAAGGTGATTTACGCCGACGGCTGCAAGATCGGGCGCGACCGACTGCGCGAACTCAACATCACTTTTAAGCAAATCCCTTACCAGATCAAGGTGCGGTGAAGCATGCTGACCCTCAAAGAATATCAAGAACGCGCCCTGGATACCCTGCGCACCTATTTTCAGCTCACCCAACAATTTGGCGACGCTGACACCGCCTTTTACCGCCTGACACGGGAAAGCTTTGGCCGCGGCGTGTCCTACCAGCCGGTGGCGGGGTTAAACGCGCTGCCGTATGTGTGCCTGCGCATCCCCACCGGCGGGGGCAAGACCCTGGTGGCCAGCCACGCGGTGGGCATCACCGCACACGAACTGCTGCACAGCGATCACGCTTTGGTGCTGTGGCTGGCGCCTTCGAATGTGATCCGCGATCAAACCCTGCGGGCGCTGGCAGACCCCAACCATCCCTACCGCCAGGCGGTGGAATCACGGGTGGGGGCGGTAACGGTGATGAGCGTCAGCGAAGCGCTTTACGTCCAACCGGCCACGCTCAACGCCAGCACGACCATCATCGTGGGCACCATCCAGGCGTTCCGCGTAGATAACACCGAAGGCCGCAAAGTGTATGAATCCTCTGGCGCGTTGATGAGCCACTTTACCGATTTGCCGTCCGAATTGCGCGAGGGCCTGGAAATGGCCAACGGCGAACCGAAGAAATCCTTAGCCAATCTGCTGTCCATGCGGCGGCCGGTGGTGATTGTGGACGAGGCCCACAACGCGCGCACCCCGCTGTCGTTTGAGACCCTGGCGCGTTTCCATCCGGCCTGCATCCTGGAATTCACCGCCACCCCCGCCACCCAGGATCACCCTTCCAACGTGCTGCACACGGTATCCGCGGCGGAGCTCAAAGCGGAGGCGATGATCAAAATGCCCATCCGTTTGAAGGTGCGCCCGCAGTGGAAGGAGCTGCTTTCGGAAGCGATTGCCCAGCGCAACCGCCTGGAAGCCGTCGCCAAGTTGGAACAGCGGCAGACGGGTGAATATCTGCGCCCGATCATGCTGCTGCAAGCCCAGGCGCGCAGCCAGACCAAAGAAACTCTGACGGTGGACTTGATCCGGCAGACTTTGCTGGAAGATTTTAAGATTCCTGAAAACCAAATTGCCCGCGCCACGGGTGAGGTGGACGAGATTGGGGAGACCGATCTCAGCCAACCGGATTGCCCCATCCGCTATGTCATCACCGTTCAGGCGCTGCGCGAGGGCTGGGACTGCCCCTTTGCCTATGTGCTGTGCTCGGTGGCGGAGAGTAAATCCAGCACGGGCGTGGAGCAAATATTGGGACGGGTACTGCGCCTGCCAAAAGCCACCCGCAAGCAGAACGAGGCGCTGAACCTGGCCTACACCTTCGCCAGCTCAGAGAGTTTTGGCGCGGTGGCCAATCAACTGCGTGACAGTTTGGTACAGAACGGTTTTGACCGTTTTGAAGCTCAGATGATGATTACACCCCCGCCAGAGGGCTTTCCCAGCCAGCCGGAAATGCCGTTGTTTGCAGACAGAACGGCAGCCGGTTTGCCCGAACCGGTGACGATTTCCGTGCCTGCGCCGTTGTGGATGGAGGATCTTCCTTCTGAAACCAGTGCAAAAGTGCAGTACGACTCAGCGGCGCACACGCTGGTGGTGCGCGAAAGGCTTGACCCGGAAGAGGCTGCCCTTCTGGTAGCCATGCTGCCGGCCGGGGAGGGCAAAGCCGACGCGCAAGCCGCCATCGAGAGCGTTACCCGTCCCCAAACCCTTCCACCAGCGGCATCCCCCGCGGAACGCGGCGAAACCCTGGCCATCCCGCAGTTGGCGGTGCGGCGCGGCGCACAACTGGAACTCTTTGAAGAGACTGTTTTTCTGGAACACACCTGGGATCTTTCACAGTGCGATGCGCGGATGAGCGAGAGCGATTATGGCATTCAGCTTTTGGATGGCACTGAAATCGAATATGATGTGACCAGTGACGGGAAACTCGAAGAGCATTTTATTGAAGAGCTGCAAAACACGATGACTCTGTTTGCTTCCGATCAGGGCTGGACGCCCGCGGAACTGGTCTATTGGCTGGACCGCGCCATCCCTCACCCCGATATCACCTTCCGCGAATCCAACGCCTTTCTCACCCGCCTGGTGATGAACCTCATGGATGAGCGCGGGCTGACGGTAGATCAATTGGTGCTGGATAAATACCGGCTGCGCGAAGCTGTGGCGGCCAAAATTCAGGCCCACCGCCTGGAGGCGCGCAAACGGGCTTATAACCTGTTTTTACTGCCGGATGCGCTGACGCCGTTAGAAGTGCACCCCGACCGCTGTTTCTCCTACCCGCGCGACGCTTATCCTTACAACACCCTTTACCGCGGCGCGTATCCGTTTCGAAAGCATTACTATCCCCAAATTGGCGATCTGGAAGAACGCGGCGAAGAGTTTAATTGCGCGGTGCTGTTAGACAGCCTGCCCGAAATTAAGACCTGGGTGCGTAATTTGGAACGGCGGCCCAACCATTCCTTCTGGCTGCAAACCCCTACAGACCGCTTCTACCCAGATTTTGTGTGTTTGCTGCACGATGGGCGTTACTTGGTGGTGGAGTACAAGGGCGAGGATCGTTGGAGCAACGACGATTCGCGGGAAAAACGGCTGATTGGTGACGTCTGGGCGAAGAAAAGCGGCGGCCGGTGTTTGTTCAGTATGCCCAAAGGCAGTCAGGGGATTGGCGAGATTCGTAATCTCATCCAATAGCCCTCAGCGGGCAACACGAGACCGGATGATGTAACCCTCCGCTGTGCACCCGAAGCGGAGGTTTTATTGCCTACACCCAGCCGCGCTGCTGAAAGAGCGCAAACCCGGCTTGCAGCACAGCGCGGATCTGCTGCCGCAGCTCGGGGGTGAGGGTCTTAATATGAAAACAGGATTTGCCCTTGAGATGCCGGAGCAGTTCGGGCGGGAAGAAGGCTTGCATCTCGGTTTCCACGTACACGGGCATGAAATAAAAGCCCACGTAGCTTTTTTGGAGGATCAATCCGGCAAAATAGACCTCTTTGCGTTTGCGCCCCTCAATCACCAGGTCTTTCTGCGACCACAGGTCAAAGCTGCGCTCGGTATCCATTTTGGGCGTGAGCGGGGGGGCATAGCCTTGCAGCAGGCTCTTCAATTCACTGAATACCGCGGGCAAATCCGTCATGGGAAGCCTCTGGAGGAAAATTGGAGTGAAATAGTCTGATATGCTCTGATTATGCCACCCCTGGGGGCGGTTTTCAAGCTGGGGCGCGCAAAACATTCTGCTTTTGCCCGTCCTCTTTTATAATTCAGGTGTGCGCGTGGCCGGAGGGGGAAACCGGCTGAGTCGGCGTTTGGGAGTGGAATTGTGGCAGCGCAGAAAGAAATCATCATTATCGGTGGGGGTATCGCCGGTCTGGCAGCGGGCTGTTACGCCCAGATGAACGGCTACCGGTCGCAGATCTTTGAGCTGCACACCCTGCCGGGCGGGCTGTGCACGGCCTGGGAGCGCAAACAGTACGTCTTTGACGGCTGCATCCATTACTTGTTCGGCAGCGGCCCCGGCCAGCCCTTTCACCGCGTGTGGCAGGAGCTGGGCGCGCTGGAGGGGCGCACGGTGATCAACCACGAGGAGCTGCTGCGCGTGCGCGCGGCGGACGGGCGCACCCTGGTGGCCTACGCCGACCCCGACCGGCTGGAAGAACATATGCAGGCCCTCAGCCCGGCGGACGGGCGTCTGATCCACGCCTTCACTGACGCAGTGCGCACCTTCCGCAAATTCGACATGTCCCTATTGCAGCAGGAGCCGCGCGAGAGCTGGGGGCCGAACGAGTGGCGCGCGCTGGGGATGAAGATGCTGCCTTTTGTGCCGCCTATGCTGCGCTTTGGCATGAACTCTGCCGAGGAATTCGCCGCGCGCTTCAAGGATCCTTTCCTGCGGCAGGCCGCGGCGCAGATGTTCTCCTGGCCGGAAATCCCCATGACGGCTGGGCTGTCTTTGCTGGCGTCCATGGCCAACGGCAACGCCGGTTTTCCGCAGGGGGCCTCGCTGGAATTCGCGCGGGCCATCGAGCGCCGCTATCTGGCCCTGGGCGGGCAGATCCATTACAACGCAGCGGTGGAAAAAATCCTGGTGGAGGACGACACCGCGGTGGGGGTGCGTCTGTATAACGACGAAGAGTACCGCGCCGATTACGTTATCTCCGCCGCGGACGGGCACAACATCCTGTTTGAGATGCTGGGCGGACAATACCTGACCCGGCAGCTGAAGAAATTTTACGACGGCAGTTTTCCGCTGCATTCGCAAATTCAGGTGTCTCTGGGCGTCAACCGCGATCTGAGCGGCGAGCCGCATTGGACCGTGCATTTGCTGGATCAGCCGGTGACCATCGCCGCCGAGGAGCGCAGCCTGTTGGGCATCAAGAATTACTGCTTCGACCCCAGCCTGGCACCGGCGGGCAAATCGGTGGTGGTGGTGATGCTGCGCATCCATTACGGCTACTGGCAGCGCATTTATGGCCACCGCCTGTATGACAGCGAGCAGGATCAGGTGGCGGATCAGGTGATTGAACAGTTGGAGCGCTTCTATCCGGGTATCAGTGGGCAGGTGGAGATGGTGGATGTGGCCACACCGCTGAGCTATGAGCGCTACACGGGCAACTGGCAGGGGTCTTCCTGCGGCTGGCTGCTGACCAAGCGCACCATGCCGCTGATGATTTTGGGCATGCGCAAGACGCTGCCGGGGCTGAAGAACTTTTGGATGGCAGGGCAGTGGGTGGAGCCGGGGGGCAGCGTGCCGGTGGTGGCCATGTCGGGGCGGCTGGCGGTGCAGTCCATCTGCCGCCAGGACGATAAGGTATTTCAGACGCAGATTGTGGGAGAGGCATGAGCATGGAAGCGGTTCATTCGCAGGAACTGCGCCTTGGCGCGGCGCGCATTCACTATTACACCAGCGGGCAGGGCGCAGAGGCGGTGGTTCTGCTGCACGGCGGGGGCATGGATGAGGCCCTGCTCTCGTGGCGCTACACCCAGCCCTACCTCGGGCAGCATTTTGCCGTGACCGCGCCGGATTGGCCCGGTTACGGCCAGAGCGAGGTGGGGGAATACGACCTGACGCTGGAGGGCAACGCGGCCTTCCTGCTGAACTTTCTGGACGCGCTGGAGATTGAACGCGCGCGTCTGGTAGGCATTTCCCTGGGGGGCGGCTCGGCGCTGCAATTTGCCCTGGATCACCCCCAGCGGGTGAGCCAACTGGTGTTGGTGGACAGCTACGGTTTTCAAAGCCGCGCGCCCTTTCACCGCCTGGCCTACCCCTTTATTCAGCAAGACCTGTGGGTGCGCTGGACTTACGCCTGGCTGGCGCGCAGCCGCGCGATGGTGCGCTGGACGCTGGGATACATCCTGGCCAACCGCCAGGCGATCACGGATGAACTGGTGGACGAGGTCTACACCATCTGCCGCAAGCCGGGGGTGTGGAAGAGCTTTTACGCCTTCCAAAAACACGAGATGCTGCCCCACGGGCTGCGCTCGGTGCTGATGGATCGCCTGGGTGAACTGGATTTGCCGGTGACGATTCTGCACGGCGACCGCGATCAGGCGGTGCCGCTGGTAGATGCCCAGGCGGCGGCAAAAAGACTGCGCAATGGACAGCTGGTGATTTTGCCCGAGAGCGGGCATTGGCCGCAGCGCGACCACCCCGAACGCTTCAACCGCGTGCTGCTGGCCTGTCTGCAGGGCCGGTATGCGGATGCGCGCGCGGCGGCGGAGGGCGGCGAATGAAGGCGCGCGGCGGTTTGCTGGGGCGGGTGCTGTTTTGGCTGGCGGCGGCCTTTTTGGCGTTGATCGTGCTCAGCGGGCTGTCTTCAGCGCGGCAGATGCTGCGGCGCGGGCTGGAACTGCGCCAGGAACCCACCGGCCGCGATGCGGTGAGCGAATGGCAGGAGCGGCTGGCGGAGCTGAAGCACGACTTACCCGCCGAGGGGCAGGTGGGCTACGTCTCCGAGCGGGACGTGCCGGGGATGGAGTTTGGGGCGGTGGATCAGGACGAGGAATTTGCCATGACCCAATATGCCCTGGCCCCGCTGGTGGTGGTGCAGGGCACGGATGCGCAGTGGATTGTGGGTAATTTTTCCGAGCCGCAGACGGATGCTTTTTTTGAGTCGCATTTTCCGGTGCGGGTACATGCCGAGTACGGTATGGGTATTTACCTTTTTGAACGGGTGCAGCCGTGACCGCAGCCAGCTTATTGACCCTGCTGCCGGCCTTTGCGCTGGGCTGGGGGCTGACGGCCTGGCTTTGGCCGCGGCCGGCCCAGGCGGCGGAGCTGCTGTTTCAGCTCATTGTGGGTGCGGGGCTGGGGGTGGGGGTGCGCACCTGCCTGGCCTTTTTCTCGCTGCTGCTGTTTGGCGCGAACTTTGGCGGCCTGCTGTGGGTGGAGCTGCTGCTGGCGGCAGGCCTGTGGAGGCTGGCAGCGCGCGCCTGGCGAGCTGCGCCGCGCCCCGCGGGGGGTTTTTGGCCGCGGCCCAGCGCCTGGGGTTGGGGGCTGCTGGGGGTGCTGGCGGTGTGCGCCGCGGCGGCGGCTTTCAGTTACCTGGAAACGGTGCAGCACACGCCCCACGGCACGTTTGACGCTTATGCCATTTGGAATTTGCGCGCGCGGCATCTGCTCCGTGCGGCGGATTGGCGCACGGCGTTTTCGCCCGCGTTGAATTGGAAGGCCCACGCCGATTACCCCTTGCTGATCCCCTTGAGCGCGGCCGTCAGCTGGGACTGGCTGGGGCAGCAGACCGTGCGCACGCCGATGCTGCTGGCGGGCTTGTGGACCTGGGGCACGTTGGGGCTGCTTTTCAGCGCCTTGTGGGCGCAGCGCGGGGCGGCGGCGGCCAGTTTGGGGTCGCTGGTGGTGGTCAGCTCCCCGCTGCTGATTTGGGTGGGCAGCAACCAGACGGCCGACATGGCCGTAGCGTTCTTTGTACTGGCGGCCCTGGCCGCGGCGTGGATGGCCGCTCGGCGGGGCTGGCCCGCGGGCATGCTGGTGCTGGCGGGGCTGTGCGCGGCTTTGGCGGCCTGGGCTAAGAACGAGGGTATCGTCTTTGCGCTGGTTACGCTGGCGCTGGGCGCGGTGGTGAGCCTGCGGTCGCGCCATCCGCGCTGGCTGGGGTGGCTGGCGGCAGGGGCGGCTGTGCCCGCGTTGGCTCTGATTCTGTTTAAAGGGTTCATCGCGCCGCCGGGGGATTTGTTTGCCCAGGGGATGGGTGACATCCTGGCTAAGCTGGCGGATCCGGCGCGCTATGCGGCCGTGTGGCGCGGGCTGGTGGAGACCTTGCCGCAGGTGGGGGCCTGGCATGTGCTTTTGGTGTACAGCGCGCTGACGGCGAAACGGCTGAACGGAGCTGAGGCCCAGGTGGGCTGGGCAGGGCTGGCGGTTTGGGGGGCTGCCGCGGCGGCGGCGCTGATGATCTACGTGATCACACCTCACCCGCAGGTCTGGCATCTGAAATATTCGCTGGACCGCGTGCTGTTCCAGCTGTTTCCGGCGGCGGTGCTGTGGATGGGGCTGGCGGCACGCCCGCCGGAGGAATGGAAGTTGTTTTCCAAAGGCTGATATAATGGGGGCTGCCCGATAAACGAAAAAACCTGGGCCGCACCGCTGAACCGGGCGGCGCAGAGGGAGGCCGGTTTGTTCAAGCGCATTTCGATCAAAATCGAGTGGATCATCTTTATTCTGGTGGTGGGGCTGCATTTATACGCGGTGTTTGCACCGCCCAACAGTTTGATGAACTGGTTCACCTCCGACGACGGCTTTTATTATTTCAAGACCGCTCAAAACATTGCTGAGGGCCGCGGGGTCAGCTTTGATGGCCTTGCGCCCACCAACGGTTTTCACCCGCTGTGGATGGCGGTGCTGGTTCCCATCTTCGCCCTGGCGCACCTGGATTTGATCCTGCCGCTGCGCATTGTGCTGCTGCTGATGACCGTGCTGAACGCGGGCAGCGCGGTTTTGCTGTACCGCATCGTGCGGCGCGCCGTCAGCCCGGCGGTGGGCGCGGCAGCGGCGGTTTTTTGGGCGTTTTTCCCTGAGATCCACAAAGTGACCAACATGCTGGGGATGGAATCCGGCCTGTACGCCTTTTTCCTGCTGCTCTTGCTGGCGCAGGTGCAAAGCCTGGAACTGCGGCGGGCGGCGGGCGAGCCAGACAATCCTCAGACTCTGCTGAAACTGGGCATCACCGCGGTTTTGCTGCTGCTGAGCCGCCTGGACAACATCTTTTTGGTGGCGGTGATGGGCATCTGGGTTATGTTCCGCTCCCCGGCGCTGCGCTACCTGCTGTTGGGGGATCTGGTGCTGACCCTGGTTTCGGTGTTTGCCAGCTACCTGCTGCGCCTGGGGATCGGCTTGTACTTTTTCTACTCCGATTACGCCGTGTGGATGGCGGCGGTATCGCTGGTGATGCGCTTCTCGGTGTACCTGTTCTTCGGGCTGTACGGCACGCGCATTTTGATTCCCAACCGGCGCTCGCTGTGGCGCATCGCTGCGGCGACCAGCGCGGCCTTGGCTCTGGTGGGGCTGGTGATGATCATTTTAACCACGGCCGGGGCGGTGACGCGCTTCCCGCGCGCGGTGCTGGCAGTAGATTGGGCCTTGGGGATGGGGCTGGCCTTTGCCCTGCGCTACGGCGTGGGCTGGGTGCTGCGCCGCCGCGGGGTGAATCTGGAAGAGAGCGCGTCAGAGACTGACCCGCGGCTGCATTGGAAGCCCTGGCTGCAGGCCGGGCTGCGTTACTACGGCCCGCTGGCGCTGACGCTGGCGGTGTATTTGACGGTGAACGTGCTCTACGCGGGCACGCCCATGCCGGTCAGCGGGCAGATCAAGCGCTGGTGGGGGACAATCTACACCGTGTACGGCTACCCCGAAAAAGATCTGCCGGGCCTGATGGGCATGAACCCCGACCCCGACCGCGGTCCGTGGTGGGAGGCGCGCGCCTACCCCAAGCGACTGGGGAACGCCGTCGCTGAAGCCCTGGGCTTTGAGGGCGACGGAACCCGCGCCATCCGCGCGCGCAAGCTGGCAGCCTGGGGGGTGGGGCTGGGGCTGGCGGGGCTGGCGGGGGGGCTGCTGTGGGCTAACCGGCGCTGGGCGGGGCGGGCCGCAGGGCAGATGCTGCTGCTGCCGCTGCTGGGCGGCAGTTTGATCAAGCTGTCCAATTACAAGTTCACCACCTATGTGGAGACTCTCAGCTGGTACTGGGTGGCGGAGATGGCCTTTAAGACCCTGCTGGCGGCGCTGCTCCTGGGCTGCGTGTACGATATGCTTCAGCGAGTGCGCGCGCCGAAGGCGGTACCCTGGGGGATCAGCCTGGTGATTGCGGCGGCGGTGACGGGCGTTTTCATGGCGCAGATGGCCGAGATCACCCCCTGGAAGGTGAAAAAAGGCCAGGAAGAGCTGTACCTGGCGGGGGTCAAAGGGGTGATGGAGATGACCGAACCGGGGGCGGTGGTCGGCTCGACGGGCGGCGGCGTGACCGCTTATTTCATCCAGGACCGCACGGTGGTGAACCTGGACGGGCTGATTTCCAGCTACGATTATTTCCAGCGGCTGAAAGCGGGCACGGCCGCGGAGTACCTGGACGAGATCGGCATGGATTATGTATACGCGGGTGAATACATTCTGGTGTATTCACAACCGTACACCGACATGTTTGCGGGACGTCTGGACTATGTAGGAGATGCCTATGGGTCGGCGCTGTACCGCTACCTTCCGGCAAAGTAAGGGGCGCTGAACCCGGCAAAGTGATCCAATGCAAAAAAAGGTTGTCCTCGGCGCAGCCCTGGTGGCTGTTCTGGCTGCGCTGGCCTGTTACGCCTACTTGAGCACGTTTACGCGGCTGCATGCGGATGACTACTGCATTGCGGCAGACGTGACTCGCTTGGATCCGGCGGCCTATGTTCTCAAGTGGTACACCCAATGGACGGGACGGTTGTCCTATATCACTTTCACAGGCCTGCTGACAGCCCTGGGGGCGGGCTTTGCCGCCTGGCTGCCCACGCTGACCCTTTTGCTGTGGCTGGCGGGGCTGAGCTGGGCGCTGGCGCCGCTGGTGTGCCGGGCCCAATGGGAATATCCGCGGCTGTGCGCCTGGATCGCGGCGGGATTGATCCTGCTGGTGCTGTATGCTGCCACGCCCAACCTGTTTCAATCCGCGTTTTGGGAAATTGGCCTGATCAACTACAGCTTTCCGCTGGTGGGCTTCACCTGGACCGGGGGGGTGCTGGTGCGGCTGGGTCTGGGACAGATACAGCCCAAACGCGCCGCGGCCTGGGTGGGCGGGCTGAGCTTTTTATCCGGCGGGTTCACTGAGGCCTTTTCGAGCATGCAGGTTGCCTTTTACGTGCTGCTGCTGATGGCTACAATGGTGTGGGGCAAAGGCAGCGCGCGCAAAGCTTTGCTGACAGCAGCCTGGGCGGGTCTGCTGGGCGGCGGGCTGGCCCTGGGGATCAGCATGCTGTCCCCGGGCAACGCGGTGCGCCGGGAGGCGCTGCCGGAACCGCCGGGGCTGATCCGTCTGGTTTTGTTTTCCATCCGCAACGCGGTGCATATTGTGGGCAAATACTTTGTGTGGACGCCGGGCTGGGCGGCGCTTTCGGTGGGGGTTCCGTTGGCGGCGGGTTGGGCGTTTGGGGCGGGCGGCGCCGAAGGCCCCCGCGGGGCAAAGCTGTCCTGGCGGCTGCCGTGGGTGCAGGCGGCGGGGTTGATGCTGACGGCGGCTTTTGGACTGGCGGTGGCGGCCTGTGCCCCGGTCGTGTATTCGCTGAATGCCTACCCGGACGACCGCACCATCTTTTTGCCGCTGTTCTTTTGGGTGCTGGCGCTGACGGCTGCCAGCGCGCTGGTGGGGAGCGGTCTGCGGCAGATGGAGATGCTATCCAAATGGAGTGGACACCCGCGCAGCGCACCGGCTGCGGCGGGACTGGCTTTGGCTGGGCTGGTGCTGGCAGCGGGGGTGATTGGCTGGCGCACCGCGCAGGCGGCCCCGGAATACCGCCAGTATGCCCAGGATTGGGAGCGGCGCGATGCGGAACTGCGGACGATGAGCCAGAGCGGGGCAGAAGAAGTGGTTATTTTTGGGCTGCCCAGCCGCTTTGGGGTGGCCGATTTGCAGGAATCACCAGACGACTGGGTCAACCGCTGCATGGCGGAGTATTACCGCATCCCTCGCCTGCGGGGCCGCTGAGCGCCCGTCTGAAGAAAGCTGAAGAAAAATGAACGCCCCCACGGTGCTGGTTCAAAGACCGTGGGGGCGCTGCTTTCAGGCGGCGCGTGCCAACAGCTCGGCGAAGAAAGCTTCGATCTCCTTCAGCGAGAATTTCAAAGTGGCGTCGCCGGTGACGAACTCCCACAAATGCCAATCCGGCAGGGTGGTGTCGCCCAGGGTGTAGAAGGAGAAAATGCCCTTATCAATGGCGATCTGGTAGGCGGCATCTTCGAGCTTTTGGCGGTCGCCGCGCAGGGCCAGATGCATCATATTGGTGTGCGGCGGGCGAGGGATGATGCTGATCTGATCAAACTGGGTCAGCACATGGGCGATTTCCAGATTGCGCTGGACGTAATCGGGGATGCGGGGCAGGCGCGTGCGCAGGCCCAACCGGGCGGAGAGCAGGGCGGGGAACTGGTGAACAATCTGCCCGCCGTGGCGGTGCATCCACACCCGCGCCTGTCGGATAAAGTCCGCCTCTCCCAGCAGCATGGCCCCGCTGATGCCGCCCAGGGTTTTGTAGAAGGAAACATACACGCTGTCGAACAGGGAACAGATTTCGGCGTAGGGGCGCTGGTAAAAGGGCTGCGCTTCCCACAGGCGCGCCCCGTCCATGTGCACGGCTGCGCCGCGGGCGCGCGCCCAGGCCACCTGGGCGTTGAGATCGTCCCACAGGGGCAGCTGGCTGCCCAGGTTGCGCTGGGGCAGTTCCAACAGCAGAGTGGTGATGGGGTCGGCCACCTTTTCCAAATCGGCCAAAGTGAGCAGGCTGTGGTAAGAACCCACCAGGACGCTCTTAAGATGATGAAGGTGCTGGTAGGCCTTGTCTTCGTGATTTTCCAGGTGGCAGCGCGGGTGAAAGGCCACCGTAGAGCCGCGGCGCTGATCGGCATGGATGCGCAGAGCGATCTGCTGGGCCATGGTTCCGCTGGGCATGAACACGGCGGCTTCCTTGCCGAGCAAGTCGGCCACCTCTTTTTCAAAGTCGGCGATCAGCGTGCCTGTGTTGTAGACGTCCATGCGTTCCACTTCACCGGTGGAGGCCAGAATTTCGGTCAGGGACTGGCGCGCGGTGAGCGGGCCGTGATGGGTCAGAAAGTGGGAGCATTGGTTTTGCAGGTCGCTAAGATTTAGTTTTTGCATAGGTCCTCGATCAAGATTTTAAGAACTCTGTGACCCGGGCAGCTGTTCGTGCAGGCTGGCGAGGTAAAAAGCGCGCTCAAGGAAATCAACCCTGGGACAGAGGTATTGTATCCCTAAACTTATCTGCAGCAGAGGCTGCAGGTGAAAATCGGAGAAAGGGATGGATTTTGGACGGCGAAATGATTATGGCTGAAGAGTCCAAAATGTGCAATTCAACCTCCCGCGAAAGGCGGATGAATGCCGGTTTGGTTGTTAACTTAATCCGGTAAGGGTGGTCAAATCAAAGTCTAAATTGAAAGCTACCCCCATATATGGTGGTGTTCTAAAATTTGTTCCCCGTATTTGTAGGTAAACTTAAATATACGTATAGCTAAATCATGCCATTGAATCATTGGCGGGTTCTTAAGGTTAACCGGCTCTTAAAGATTCGCTTTTTTTTAGGCAGGCGTAGGGTATTCAACTTGTTGGAACGGCCTGTTTCTGCTAGAATGCATGTATCGAGCAACGCCGCAGTGCAACGCTCGCAGCCCTTCGCCCGGAAGCTCGGGCAGCCCCCAACCAATCGAAGACACTTATGTCCCACCGCGTATGCCGTGGGGCTTATCTGACTGTGTTGCTTGGGGCGGGAGGGCGAGATTTTTTCTGGGAGGTCGCTGTATGAATGCACAACAAGCCTGGCAGGCCACCTTGGGGCAGCTTCAGATGGACATGTCTAAAGCTGCTTTTGAGACGTGGGTCCGCAACGCAGAGTTGGTGGCGCACGATGGGGAGACGTTTAAGATCGGTGTGACCAACGCCTACGCACGGGATTGGCTGGAAAGCCGCCTGTCCAGCACGGTTGCGCGTCATTTGACGGGCATGATGAGCCGCCCCCAAAAAGTGGAATTCGTCGTTTGGCATAAGGAGTATGAAAGCGAAGGTGAAGGGGAGGGGATGGAAGAATTGTCGGAAGAAGAGCCAGCCCTGGCGCCCAACCCGACCATCAACAGCCGCTACACCTTTGATACCTACGTGGTGGGGGCCAACAACCGCCTGGCGCACGCGGCCTGCATGGCCGTGGCTGAAAACCCGGCGCGAGCCTACAACCCCCTGTTCCTGTATGGGGGAGTGGGGTTGGGCAAGACGCATTTGCTGCACGCCATCGGCAACCAGGCGCACCGCCAGGGCTTGCAGGTGCTGTACGTCTCTTCAGAAGAATTTACCAACGATTTGATCAATTCTATTCAGAAGCGCAACACGGCGGCTTTTCGCGACCGCTACCGCCGTATTGATGTGCTGTTGATTGACGACATCCAGTTCATCGCTGGGAAGGAATCGACCCAGGAAGAGTTTTTCCATACGTTTAACACCCTGCACGGGCAGGACAAACAGGTGGTGATTTCCTCCGACCGCCCTCCCAAAGCCATGGTGACCCTGGAAGAGCGGCTGCGCTCGCGTTTTGAGTGGGGGTTGACGGTGGATATTCAACCCGCCGACCTGGAAACGCGCATCGCCATTCTGCGCTCGAAGGCGGAACGCGCCGCCCGGCAGGTTCCCCAGGAGATTCTGGAGCTGATCGCACGGCAGATCCAGTCCAACATTCGCGAGCTGGAAGGGGCCTTGACGCGCGTGCTGGCCTATTCCGATTTGAGCGGACAGCCGGTGACCCAGAGCCTGGTAAATTCAGCCCTGGCGGATCTGATCCCCCAGCACAGCAGCCTGGGTGCGGATGCAGTGGTAACGGCCGTGTCTTCGGTGTTTGGCGTGCCCAGCGACCGCCTGTTGGGGCGCGACCGCACCCGCGAGGTGGCCCTGCCGCGCCAGGTGGCCATGTACCTGATGCGCGAAGACGCCAACATCTCCCTGCCGCAGATCGGCGAAGCCCTGGGTGGGCGCGATCACACCACGGTGATGTATGCCTGTGACAAAGTGGCGGATTTAATGCAGCGGGATGACCGCCTGCGGCGGCAGATTTTGCAGGTGCGCGACCAACTGTATGGACAGGCAAGGGCGGCGGCGTAGGGGTGGCCCAGTCCCTGAAAGAGCGCGAAAGCGCTCTTTTTCTTTGCGCATACGGGCAGCGCATTCATGGTAGAATCTTAAGAGATGGACCTTTTTGATCATGCCTTAAACCAGCAGCTTGAATCGCAGTCACCCCTGGCGGCGCGTATGCGTCCGCGCACGCTGGAGGAATTTGTGGGTCAGGAGCACATCATCGGCCCCGGCAAACTGCTGCGGCGGGCGATTGAGGCCGACCGGCTGTTTTCTTCCTGCATCTTCTTTGGCCCACCAGGAACCGGCAAGACCACCCTGGCGCGCTTGATCGCCGAACGCTCCAGCGCCCGCTTTGAATCCATCTCGGCGGTGCTGGCGGGGGTGGCCGAACTGCGGCGGGTGATCCAAGAGGCGCAGGAGCAGCGCCGCCTGTACCGGAAGCGCACCCTGCTGTTTGTGGACGAGGTGCACCGCTGGAACAAAGCCCAGCAAGACGCCTTGCTGCCGCATGTGGAAAGCGGCCTGGTGACGCTGATTGGGGCCACGACCGAAAATCCTTATTTTGAAGTCATCCGCGCTCTGGTTTCGCGCTCACGCATTTTTGAGCTGCGGCCGATGACTGAGGCGCATTTGAGTATCATTCTGGATCGGGCGCTGAACGACCGCGAGCGCGGCTACGGCGGGCGGTTGATTCGGCTGGATGAGGATGCGCGCGCGCATCTGCTGGATTTGGCCACGGGGGATGCGCGCAACCTGCTCAACGCGCTGGAACTGGCCGTGGAGACGACCGCGCCAGAGGCGGACGGCACTATACACATCACTCTTTCTGTGGCGGAAGAATCCATCCAGCGCCGTTCGGTGCAGTATGACAAGAACGGCGACATGCATTATGACATCATCTCGGCCTTTATCAAATCGGTGCGCGGCTCAGACCCTGATGCTGCCCTGTACTGGCTGGCAAAGATGCTGGCGGCGGGTGAGGATCCGCGCTTTATTTTGCGGCGGCTAATCGTTTTGGCCAGCGAGGATATCGGCCTGGCGGACCCGCACGCCATGCAGGTGGCGGCATCAGCGGCCTACGCCTATGATTATATCGGCCTGCCGGAAGGGGTTTACCCCATCGCCGAGGCCACGTTGTACCTGGCGACTGCGCCGAAATCCAATTCAGCGGGGGCTTATTGGCGCGCACTGGAAGCCGTCACCGGCGAGCCGCCCGGGCCGGTGCCCACCCACCTGATGGACTCCAGCCGCGATGCGCGCGGTTTGGGGCACGGCCAGGGTTATTTGTATCCCCATGATTTCCCCGGCCACTTCACTGCCCAACAGTACCTGCCGGTGCACATGGCGGGCCGAATCTTTTACAAACCGTCAGATCAGGGCTACGAACGGGAAATCCTGGCGCGGCTGGAACGCTGGCGCGAAGAGCAGCAGCGCGGTCTTAGCCAGGGCCCTCAGCCCAGCGGTGAGAAGGAATGAGAGCATGGCGCTGATCCTGCTCATCCGCCACGGCGAGAACGATTACGTGGGCAAGCGCCTGGCTGGGCGCACCCCGGGGGTGCATTTAAACGCGCGCGGGCGGCAGCAAGCCGAGGAGGTGGCCCGAATTTTGGCAGATGCCCCTCTGGAGGCGGTGTACGCCAGCCCGCTGGAACGCGCGCTGGAGACAGCTCAGCCCCTGGCAGCGGCGCACGGGCTGGAGGTGCGCGTGGAACCGGGGCTGATGGAGGTGGATTTTGGCCGCTGGCAGGGGAAAACTGTGCGGCAGATGCGGCGCCTGAAGCTGTGGCCGGTGGTGCAGAATGCACCTTCGCAGGTGACCTTTCCGGATGGTGAGTCTTTTCAGGCGGCACAGGAACGCATGGTGGCCTGTTTGCAGCGCCTGAGCGACAGCCACGCGGAGAACGAGGTGATTACCTGTGTGTCGCACAGCGATTCGATCCGCCTGGCGTTAGCGCATTTTTTGGGGATGCCGCTGGACCATTTTCAGCGTTTGATGGTGAACACGGCCTCAATCAATGGGGTATATATAAGGAAAGAAGGCTGGCCTTCGTGCGTGATGCTGAACTGGACGGCAGATTTTCATTGGCCCAAGGCATAGGCGTGCGGCTTGTTTCTCGCTTTGGTTTGACATTCCAGCAGGCCGCGGCTAAAATCAAAGCAGTGGGACTGCGCTTATTCTAATTTTAGGAGCCGAACCATTGGGCAAGTGGTCAGGGAAAACAGTCATTGGGTTAACCGGCAACATCGGCACCGGTAAAAGTGTGGTGCGTAAGATGCTCGAGCACCTGGGTGCGTACGGCATTGACGCGGATCAGTTATCGCACCGCGCCATGGCCAAAGGTGCCCCCGGCTATAAACCGGTGGTGGAGATGTTTGGGCGCTGGGTGGTGGCTGCGGACGGACAAATTGACCGCGCACGCCTGGGTAAGATTGTGTTCAGCGACCCGGCGGCTTTAACTGAGCTGGAAAAAATCGTTCACCCGCTGGTCAGTCAGGCGGTGGATATGTTGGTGCAGCGCACCACGCAGCCTGTGATCGTGATTGAGGCGATCAAGCTGCTGGAATCGGATCTGCGGACAGCCTGCGACAGTGTTTGGGTGACGGCAGCCCCGCCGGAGATTCAGCTCAAGCGGCTGATGCAGGCGCGCGGCATGAGCGAGGCCGAGGCCCGCCAGCGCATCAACGCGCAGCCGCCCCAGGCGCAAAAGACGGCCGCGGCCCAGGTGGTGATTCAAAACGCGGGCACTTTCACCGAGACGTGGAAGCAGGTGAGCGCGGCCTATCAGAAGATTTCACCTGAGGCGGTCGAGGCGGCTCCGGCCGCCAGCCGCCAGACGGCGGGCGAGCTGCGCGTGGTGCGGGGAAAACCGCGCCATTCGGCGGAAATTGCTGAGCTGTTTAACCGCCTGCGCCTGCCCTCGCGGCGGCTGAACAGTGACGATATCATGGCGGCGTTCGGCGAAAAGGCCTTTTTGCTGCTGCAAGGCGATGGGGGGCTGGTGGGCGTGATTGGCTGGCAGGTGGAAAACCTGGTGGCCCGCGCCACCGACGTGGTGGTGGACCCCAAGCTGCCCCCGCAGCGGGCCTTGAAGGTGATGCTGGAAGATATGGAGCGCGCCTCTGGCGACTTGTTGGCTGAGGCAGCGCTGGTGTTTGTGGGCAGCGATCTGGCCAACCTGGATTCGGTGTGGAAAGAACTGGGCTACACGCGTAAAGCGCCGGAAGAACTGACCGTTTTGGCCTGGAAAGAGGCCGCTCTGGAATCGATGCCCAAAGGTGCCACACTGTTCTTTAAGCAGCTGCGCGTGGATCGCATTATGCGGCCTGTGTAAAAAGGTAATCAAGTGCCCGACCTCGTAAACCAACTTTTATTCTTATTTCAGCGTTTAGACTGGCTGAGTCTGCTGGATATTGTATTGGTTGGTTTGGTCATCTTTGCTGTGCTGGTGATGGTGCGCGACACCCAGGCAATGACCCTGCTGCGCGGGGTGATTTTGGTGGTGATTGGGCTGAGCCTGCTCACCAGCCTGGTCAACTTGCGGGCCTTCTCGTGGCTGATCCGCAATACCGTGCCTGCCCTGCTGTTTGCCATTCCAGTGATCTTTGCGCCAGAGATCCGGCGGGCGCTGGAGCGGTTGGGGCGAGCGGGTTCGGGAACTATGCTGATTCGCCAGGACCGCAATTCGGTTTTGGCCATGCAGAAGACCATCCACGCCATTGTCACCGCGTCAGCGCGGCTTTCGGCGCGCCAGCACGGAGCTTTGATCATCTTGCAGCGGGCCGATAATTTGGATGATTACGTGCGCACGGGCGTGCGCCTGCACGCGGCGGTGACGCCGGAACTGCTGCTGCAAATCTTTTACCCCAACACCCCGCTCCACGACGGCGCGGTGATCGTGGCCAACAATCAGGTGGTGGCGGCGGCCTGTGTGATGCCGCTCTCGGCCAGCGGCATTTTGAACCGCTCCCCCGAACGGCAGATGGGCCTGCGCCACCGCGCTTCTTTGGGAATTTCCGAGGCCAGCGACGCGGTGGCTGTGGTGGTTTCGGAAGAGACCGGCTCCATTTCCATCGCCCACGGCGGCCGCATGATCCGGCGGTTGGACAGCGAACGCCTGGAAAATATTTTGTTGGCCTTCTACCGCCCCACGCAGCCCACGGACAACTGGTTAAGCCGCCTGTGGCAGCGGATTAACCCCAACGAGCGCCTGGAGGAATGACCATGCTGGCGGCTTTGCGGCGCTCCTTTAAATATGTGCCCACCCTGATACTGGCCATGGTTCTGGCAGTGGCAGTGTGGATCCTGGCGGTGACCGAAGCGGACCCGACCGAAGAAAGGATTTACCCGCGCGCCGTCCCATTGGAGATCATCGGACAGGACCCGGCGCTGATGATGGTGACCAATCCCCCCCAGCAGGTGAGCCTGACGCTGAGCGCGCCACGTTCCATTTGGGAGCGGATGATCAACGAGCAGGTTCCCGTGCGGGCGGTGGCGGATCTTTCGGGTCTGGGCAGCGGCACGCATACCCTTTCAATTCAAATTCAAATTGGCATCCGGCCGGTGGAGATCATCTCCTACACGCCGCGCACCTTTAACGTGACTCTGGAGCCGCTGGAAACGCGGGCCTTCCCCATCCGTTTGGTGCAGCGCGGCGAGCTTTCGGTGGGTTTTCAGGGTGAAACGCCTACGCTGAGCCAGGATCTGGTGACGATCAGCGGGCCGGAATCCCTGGTGCAGCGGGTGAAGGAAGTGCGCGCGGTGTTGGATTTAAACGGCGCAAAAGAAAGCATCAACCGCAGCGTGGCTCTGCAGGCGGTGGACGCCAGCGGCCAAACCGTGGAAGATATCACCCTCAGCCCAGAGCGGGTGACGATTTCGCTGACCATCACCCAACGCGGCGGTTACCGCAACGTGGTGGTGAAGGTGGTAGTGATTGGACAGGTGACCAGCGGGTACCGCGTGACCAACATTTCGGTGTTTCCCCCGGCTGTGACGGTGTTTTCCAGCGATCCCAAACTGGTAGACGCTCTGCCGGGGTATGTGGAGACTACCCCGCTGGACTTGACGGGGGCCAGCGATGACCTCGACCTGTCTTTGCCGCTGAATTTGCCCGCGGGGGTTTCTGTGGTGGGTGAAAACCAGGTGGAAGTGCAGGTGGGCATCGCCGCCATCGAGGGCAGTTTGACCCTGGCCAACATGCCGGTGGAAGTGGTGGGGCTGTCCAATTCCCTTTCGGCGCTGGTTTCGCCCGACACGGTGGATGTGATCCTTTCCGGGCCGCTGCCGCTCTTAGATCAGCTGCGGCGTGCGGATGTGCGCGTCTTTGTGGATTTGACCGGTGATGGCCTGGGTACTTATCAACGCATCCCCAAGGTGGAGCTGCAAATTGCCAATTTGCGCGTGGAATCGCTGCTGCCCGCCACGCTGGAGGTGGTGATCACCGCGCGCCAGCCCGGGCAGGTTCCCACCATCACCCGCACACCCACCCCGGCGATCAGCGTGACGCTGACGCCCCAGCCGTAGCTCAGGGTGCGCTTTTGGGAAAGCAGTGTTACAATAAGCGCCCGCGGACTGCGGAGCGCATGGAAGGTTGAGGGTTAACGATGAGAAAACCGGTTGTCGCCCTGGTTGGGCGCCCAAATGTTGGTAAAAGCACGTTGTTTAACCGCCTGGTGGGGGAACCCATGGCGATTGTGGATGACACCCCCGGCACCACGCGGGACCGCTTGTTTGGGGAAGCGGAATGGGTGGGGCGGGAATTTGATGTGATTGACACGGGCGGGATTGACCCGGCTTCGGGCCGCAGCGATCCGCTCTCGATTGGCTCGGCTGAATATGTACGCCAGATCCGCGAACAGGCGGTGCTGGCGGTGCAGGAGGCGGATGCCGTGCTGTTTTTGGTGGATGCGCAGAGCGGAGTTACCCCGGCAGACCGCGAGGTGGCCGAGATTTTGCGGCGCAGCCAGAAGATGGTCAACGGTAAATTGACCCCACCCATTTTCCTGGTGGTGAATAAGGCCGATTCCAGCAATTTGCGCATGCAGGCTGGCGAATTTTATGAATTGGGCGTTGGCGACCCGTATACCATTTCGGCTGCCCACGGCACCGAGACCGGCGATCTGCTCGACGACCTGGTGGCGGCTTTGCCCACTTTTGAAGAGGACGAAGACCCCGATTCGATCAAGATCGCCCTGGTGGGGAAACCCAATGTGGGTAAATCCAGCCTGCTGAACCGCCTGGTGGGGGAAGAGCGCGCCATTGTCAGCCCCATTGCGGGTACCACGCGCGACGCGGTGGACACAAAGATTAATTATGAAGGTCTGCCCGTGACCTTGATTGATACGGCGGGCATCCGCCGCCGCGGGCATATTGAACCCGGGGTTGAAAAATACAGCGTGATCCGCTCCATGCGGGCGATTGAGCGGGCCGATGTGTCTTTGCTGATGATTGACGCCACCACGGGCATCACCGCACAGGATGCGCATATCGCCGGGTTTATTCAAGAGGCCTGGAAGAGCACGGTGGTGTTGGTGAACAAATGGGATCTGGTGGAAAAAGATAACTACACCATGAACCAATACACCGAGCGCATCCGGCAGGATCTGAAATTTATGCCGTATGTGCCCATCCTGTTCATCTCTGCCAAGACAGGCCAACGGGTGGATCAGGTGCTGCCGCTGGCGGTGAGGGTGCAGGAGGAGCGCATCGCGCGCCTGTCCACCTCGCAGATCAACCGCATTTTACAGATGGCTCAGGATAACCACGCGGCCACCTCGCGTTCGGGGCGCTCGCTGCACATTTATTACGGTACGCAGGTGCGCTCGGACCCGCCCACGTTTATGGTGTTCGTGAACGATCCCAAGCTGGCGCACTTCACTTATATTCGCTACCTGGAGAACCAGTTCCGCAAGGAATATGCCTTCACAGGGACGCCCATCCGCTTTGTGTTAAAGGCTCGTCGCTGAACGCTGGCGCAGCGTTCGCTGGGGCCGGACAAAAACGCGCAGCACGCGCGTTTTTGTCCTTTTCTGGGTGAGCGTGGGTAGGGTTAAGAATTGGGTGAGAGTTAAAAGCTTGTCCTTGCCATGCCGGAGGGGCGGGCATATAATCGAAAGTGTATGCATGTGCGGTTTGGAGGCACTTTGAATTGGTCTGATGTAAATGTTCCACCCGAAAGCGAAGGCCCGACGGCGGCCGAGGAAAGCGCGCCCACCGTCCCGGCGGAGGCGGCTGTCTCCGCGGCGACGGAACCGCGGGAACCCAGCCTGCTGGCCCGCACCGGCCAGTTCTTGTTTGAGATGTTTCAGACCCTGCTGCTGGCGGTGGTTTTGTATTTAATGGTAGATTTTGTGGTGGCCCGCGTGCGTGTGGAAAATATCAGTATGCGCCCGACCCTGGTGCAGGGCGAGTTCTTGCTGGTAAACAAGCTGGCCTACCGCTGGGGCGAGGTGAGACGCGGGGATATTGTGGTCTTTCATTACCCCCAGAACCCCGAAGAGGATTATATCAAGCGCGTCATCGGCCTGCCCGGGGACACAGTGGTGGTGCGGGATCATCAGGTGATCGTCAACGGACAGGTTCTGCAGGAATCGTATATCGCCGCCAGCCCGGGGTATGAAGGCGAGTGGAAGGTGCCGGAGGGGGCCTTATTTGTGTTGGGCGACAACCGCAACCAGTCTTCAGATTCGCATAGTTGGGGGTTTGTGCCCTTTGAGAACGTGCTGGGGCGGGCCATCTTTATTTATTGGCCGCTGGATCAAATGCGGGTATTAAATGATGCGATTGTGGTCAATGCGGCGGCGCCGTGATGGTATAATGCAAGCAGACTGCAGTGCCCGTTTAAGCTGCGGGCGGTGACCCAGACCGTGGGTTTGGATGCAACCTGCAGTCGTGTGAAACGATTTATGGGAATATGAAAACAACGATTAACGAAGAAAACGGCGAATTGGGAAATCTTCAGGGCGTGACCATCGCCTGCACAGACTGCCAGACCGGGCAAATGCGGCGGCAGTATGTGACCTATTACACCTGGCTGGGGGATGAGTTGATCAGCGTGCCGGATTTTCCGGCCTGGGTGTGCGATGTGTGCGGGCGGCGCGAGTATGACCCCCATGCGCTGAACCAGTTGACTCTGCTGCTCAGCCCGAACGCGGGTAAGCCGACGCCGCGCCCGCCGCGCAAGCCGATGCAGAAGCCCATGCGCAAGGGGCCGCGGCCCAGCCGTTTGGAATAATTAAACCGGAAGCGAACAGTTGCGGCGCGCTGATGAGGGCGCGCCGTTTTGTTTTAACCATGAGGAAACTGGCCGTGTTGGCTTAAGGGGAAAGCGGTTGCCAGACAGGCGAAAGATCGCGCCCCGGGTGATGGGTAAGGTTGGTGGCCAGCTGTCCCACGGCCGTCATCAGGTAAATTTCCGGGTTGCCGTCGCGCTCGGATTGAAAGGCGAGATAGAGCGAATCGGGCGACCAGGTGGGGTCGGATTCCGCCGTGTACCCTTCGGTGAGATTGGTGACTTTGCCGCCGCGCAAGCGGTAATCAGCCACGTATACGGCGCGGTTTTTGCCGTCCACACGCGTGTAAGCGATTTGACTGCCGTCTGGTGAGACGGCAGGGTCAGCTACCTCACCCAGGCGGCCAAAAAAGTCGCTCTTGTCATACGGCTCGGGGGTTTTGAACTCTGTTTTGGCCTCGCGCATGAAGAGATAGTTGTGATCGCGGGCGTTGATCACATACAACAGCCACTGGCCGTCGGGATACCAGAAGGGGGCGTATTCCTGAAAATCCTCGCTGACGCGCACGCGGTTCCCGCCGCTGGGGTCCATGAAGTACACAGCGCGGATGCCTTCCACATAGCGGCCGGTGTTGGTGAAGGCGATGGTCTGGCCGTCGGGGGACCAGGCAGGGTAGGTATCATCCCCTTTGAGGCGGGTGAGGTTGACGGGCGGGGCGCTGGGATTGGCCAGGTCGAGCAGGAAAATATCCAGGCCGTTTCCAGGGTCACCGGGGGCTGAATATAACAGGCGCGTACCGTCGGGCGACCAGGCGGGGTGCAGCTTGTCGCCCGGGTCGAAGGTGACCTGGGTGAAATCGGTGGCGATGAACTTTCCAGTGTTATCCAGCCAGGCTTTGAAGGTCCAAATTTGCAGAGTCTGACCATCAGCGCGGTCAGAGAGGAAGGCCACCAGGCGTTCACTGCCCAGGGCGCGCGGGGTGGGGGTGGGGCTGGGCTCTGGCTGGGGCGTGTCGGACGGCAGGGGCAGGGGGGAGGGTTGCAGCGTGGGCACGGGGGTGTCGGCCAGGGCGGGCGCGGGGGCGGCGGCGGTGGGTTCGCTGGCAGCCGGAGCGGTGAGCACGGGCGCAGGGATTTGGGCCTGGGGTGTGCTCTTGGGGCGCAGCAGGAAATACCCGCCCACCAGCAGCCCCGCCAGGGCCAGCAGGCCGACGAGACCCCCGCCCAGGGCCAACCATCCC
This sequence comes from Levilinea sp., assembly GCA_029975215.1. Classification (GTDB taxonomy): domain Bacteria; phylum Chloroflexota; class Anaerolineae; order Anaerolineales; family Anaerolineaceae; genus Levilinea. The sequence continues at coordinate 23,138 of JARKPO010000068.1, read as the reverse complement.
CAGGGGATGCGGCGGCGAGGGGGCTGTGGGGGGGCAGCCGCGGCGCGCGGGGCCATCTGTGTGGCGGCGCTGGGGGCGGCTGAAGGGGTGGGGGCGGCGGCGGGGCGCTGCGCGACGGCCGCCGTGGGTGCAGATGGGGCCTGCAGGGCGGTGATGAAATCGGCCACGGAGGGAAAACGCTCCTCGGGGCGGGGGGACATGGCCTGCTCAACAGCGCGCTGCACGCTGGCGGGGATGGTGGGGGTCAGCAGGTTCATGGGGGTGAGCACAGCCTGTCCCAAAACGCGCTGCACGCCGTCCACGGGGCGTTTGCCGGTCAGCAGGGCGTAGAGGGTGGCGCCCAGGGCGTATTGATCGGAGAAAGGCCCGGTGCGCGCCCCGCCGTATTGCTCGGGAGGGGCAAAGCCGGGGGTGTAGCCCATCGCTCCGGCGGCGGTGGCCTGGGTGGTATCGGCAGCTTTGGCGATGCCAAAATCCACCAGAGTGACTTCGCCTTCCAGGGTGAGCTTGAGGTTGGCGGGTTTGATATCGCGGTGGATGACAGGCGGCTGCTGGCTGTGCAGGTAGGTGAGGGCCGAGCCGATTTGTTCAGCCCAGGCCAGCACCTTTTCCACCGGCTGGGGGCCTTCGCGCTCTAAAACGGTGTCCAGATCATCCCCGGCGATGTAATCCATCACCAGGAACTGGCTGTTTTCGATGACGAAGTAATCCATCACGCGCGGCAGGTTGGGGTGGCGCAGCGAGGCCAGCAGGCGGGCTTCCTGCAGGAACTGGCTGGTGCTGTCGTTGGCGGGGTTGCGGTTGGCTTTGACGGCTACCTGCACTTCCAGGGTGGCGTCATAGGCCAGATAGACCGCGCCCATGCCGCCCGCGCCCAACTGGCGCTCAATGCGGTAGCGGTCTCGCAGGATTTGTCCAGGCTGAAGATCCATGCTTGTTCCTCCGCGGGCAAAAGGTTCGTTCCGATGTGTTGGGTTAATTGTAGCGGATTTGCGGGAGGTTTGGGATCGTTGGAGGGGGCGGAAACCAGGGGAAATTTGTTTTTTGTTGATCTTTTTTAGAAAAATGCTACAATTTTAGTGTCCCATTCTGATAGGAGGTGAACATGTCTCGTCTGAAGACCGCCCTGAGCGGGTATGCCGGGTATCAGGGCCGCGAAGGCCACCTGGCATTCCTGCTGCACCGTGTGACCGGCCTGGGAACTGTGCTGTTTCTCACCATCCATATTGTAGATACCGCTCTGGTCTATTTTCGACCTGAGCTGTACATGGACGCGGTGGCGCTGTACCGGTCCACCTTGTTTGGGATCGGCGAAGTTTTCCTGGTGTTCTGCGTGTTTTATCACGGCATTAACGGGCTGAGGATTGCAGCTTTTGACCTGTTCTTGAAGAAGAACTGGCGAATTCAGACCGCGCGCAGCTCGGTGCGATGGACGCTGGGGCTGACTCTGTTGCTGTGGCTGCCTGCGACGGTGATCATGGTGCGCAATTTGCTGATTCACAACTTTGGGCTGTTTGGCGGTTAGGAGGCGGGCGATGAGCGCAGTGACACCGGAGAAACGGCGGAGTTTTGACCAGATTGCCTGGAACGCTATGCGCTACAGTGGAGTTCTGCTGATTTTCTTGGCGTTTGGGCATGTGCTCCTTCAGGATGTGATCGTAGGGGTGCACCGCATTGACCTGGATTATGTGGCCATGCGCTGGGCGAATTGGGGTTGGCGCGTGTACGACCTGTTCCTGCTGGCCTTTGCCTTTGCGCACGGGATGAACGGCGTGCGGCAGGTGCTTTCGGACTTTGTCCACCAGGAACGGCATATACGGGTGGTGAACGTGGTCCTGCTGGCGGTTTGGCTGGCGGTCACGTTGATGGGGGCGGTGGCCATTTTTGGCGGCGTCCGGCCGGTGCAGTGAGGAGCCAGATTCCATGAATCAAACGCATGATTTTGATGTGATCATTGTCGGCGGCGGCGGCGCGGGCTTGATGGCGGCGCTGTATGCATCGCGGCGGGCCAAGACGGCGGTTTTGACCAAGCTGTACCCCTCGCGCTCGCACACGGGCGCGGCCCAGGGTGGGATTGGGGCGGCTTTAGCGAATTTGGAAGAGGATCATCCCGATTGGCACACGTTTGACACGGTGAAGGGCAGCGATTACCTGGGGGATCAGGATGCGATTGAGTTCATGTGCCAGGAAGCCGTGCAGGCCGTTTACGACCTGGAGCACATGGGCCTGCCTTTCACGCGCACCGCAGAGGGGCGGATTGCCCAGCGGCCTTTTGGCGGGCACACCAACAATCAGACCGGCAAGCCGGTGATGCGCGCCTGCTATGCGGCCGACCGCACCGGCCACATGATTCTGCAGACCCTGTACCAGCAGTGCATTAAGAACCAGATTCATTTCTACGATGAATATCAGGTGCTGGACGTTTTGATTGAGGACGGACAGGCCAAGGGGGTGGCGGCGGTGGAGATGCTGACCGGTGAACTGCACGTGTTTCGGGCCAAGGCGGTCATTTTGGCCACGGGCGGGCACGGGCGCATTTGGGAAGTGACCTCCAACGCCTATTCTTACACGGGCGATGGAGTGGGCATGCTGCTGCGGCGCGGGCTGCCGGCCCAAGACCTGGAATTTTACCAGTTTCACCCCACCGGAATTTACAAGCTGGGCATTTTAATCACGGAGGCGGTGCGGGGCGAAGGCGGGGTGCTGATTAATAATCTGGGTGAGCGCTTTATGGAACGCTACGCCCCGCGGGTGAAGGATTTGGCCTCGCGTGATGTGGTCAGCCGGGCGATTTCGCTGGAGCTAAAGGAAGGGCGAGGGATCAACGGGCAGCGCTACATCTATATTGATGTGCGGCCAGAGACGGTGAACCACTACGCTGAGCTGGACGGCCGCGTGCGGCCAGACGGCACACCGTATCGCGTGACGGCGGAAGACATTTTGGCCAAGATTCCAGATATTTCTGATTTCTGCAAGACGTATCTGGGGGTAGACCCGGTGCGCCAGCCGATCCCCATTCAGCCCACGGCGCATTACGCCATGGGCGGCATCCCCACGGACATTTACGGGCATGTGCGCGTGGACGCGCAGGGGACGATTTTGCTGGGGCTGTACGCGGCGGGTGAATGTGCCTGCGTGTCGGTGCACGGGGCCAACCGATTGGGGACCAATTCTCTGCTGGATCTGGTGGTGTTTGGCAAGCACGCTGGGCTGAGCGCGGCGGAATACGCCGCCGGAGCGGATTTGCCCGCGTTGGGCGCAGAGGCCGATGGGCCAATTCGCCAGCGGCTGGACGCCCTGCGCAGCGGCAGCGGTAAGGAGCAAGCAGCGGATCTGGCGCAGCAGATGCGCGCGGTGATGTTCGACGAGGTAGGCGTTTTCCGCACGGGCGAGGGGTTGGCCGCGGCGGTGGAGAAGATGCGCGAACTGCGCGACCGCTACCGCCAGGTACGTGTGCGCGATCAGGGTAAGGTGTTTAACATGGATTTGCTGAACACCTGGGAATTGGGGAATCTGCTGGATGTGGCTTTGGCCACGGCGGCGGCGGCGCAGGCGCGCACCGAAAGCCGCGGCGCACATGCCCGCGAGGATTACCCTCAGCGTGATGATGTGAACTGGCTGCGCCACAGCCTGGCCTGGCTGGAACCGGATGGACAGGTGCGGCTGGATTACAAGCCGGTGACGATCACCCGGTTCCCGCCCAAAGAACGCACTTATTAGCCGAAGGAGAGCGGAGATGCAGGTTCATTTGAAAGTCTTTCGCTTTAACCCCGAAATTGACCGCAAGCCGCGCTACGACCGCTTTGATATTCAGGCGGAGCCGACCGAGCGGGTGTTGGATCTGTTGGAGATGGTGAAGAATTACAACGACGGCACGTTGGGCTTCCGGCGCTCCTGTGCGCATGGGGTGTGCGGTTCGGATGCCATGCGCATCAACGGGCACAATGCGCTGGCCTGCAAGGTGCTGCTGAAGGATCTCAACACCGATCAGGTGACGGTGGAGCCGCTGCTGGGGATGCGGGTGATCAAAGACCTGATTGTGGATATGGAGCCGTTTTTTGCGCACTACCGCTCGGTGATGCCTTACCTGGTGAATGAGGAGCCGCTGCCGGGGGACGGCAAGGAAAGGCTGCAGTCCCCGCAGGAGCAGGAGCGCTTTGAGGATACCACCAAGTGCATCCTGTGCGCGGCCTGCACCACGTCGTGCCCGTCGTTTTGGGCCAGCGAGAACTATGTGGGTCCGGCGGCGATTGTGAACGCCCACCGCTTTATCTACGACAGCCGCGATCGGGCTGTGGCAGAGCGCCTGGCGGTGCTGAACCAGCGCATGGGGGTGTGGGCCTGCCGCACGGCGTTTAATTGCAGTGAGGCTTGCCCGCGGGATATTCAAATCACTCGTGCAATTGCGGAGGTAAAAGAGGCGCTTAACCGCTAGGCGCGGGTCACGCAGTTGCGGCCGCGTTTCTTAGCGGCGTACAGAGCCTTATCTGCTGCCTGGATGAGTTCATCCACCGTCAGGCCGTCCTGAGGGTAAGCCGCTACGCCGCAGGAGAAGGTGGTACTGAGGATCTGGGTGTTGTAGAGCAGTTGGCTGTGTTCAAAGGCGCTGCGCCATTCTTCGGCGCGGCGCTCTGCGACTTCGATGGGGGCGCCGGGCAGAACGATGATGAATTCTTCGCCGCCAAAGCGGCAGGCAGTATCTTCGCGGCGTACATAACGAACCAGCAGCTCCGAAAGCATCACCAGCATGGCGTCCCCGGCTTTGTGGCCGTAATTGTCATTGAAGGACTTAAACTGGTCAATATCAATCATCACCAGGCTGAGAGGGGTTTGCTGGCGCTCGGCGCGGGCCAGACTCTGCTGGAGTACTTCTTCCAGATACCGGCGGTTGTGCAGCCCGGTGAGCGAATCGCGAACGGCCTGGTCGCGCAGGTGAATTTGCAGGAGTTCATTTTCCTGAATTTGCGCCTGGAGGCGGGCATTGGCGGCGCGCAGCTCTTCTTCAATCTGGCGGCGCAGGGTGATATCGTGAAAGGTGATGATTTTTCCCAGCGGCTCTTTGCGGTGATTTTGAATGGGGGAAACACGCACTTCCAACGTGAGCGGGTTGGGCTGGCGGAGGGTGAATTCCCACTGCGCCTGGGAGGGAGTTTGCGTGAGGGGGGCCAGATCGGGGTTGATTTGGGCCAGCGATTTTCCCCTTAACTGGTTCTTATCCGTGGTCCCTGGGGAGATCAGCTGCACCGCTGAGGGGTTGATATCGAGGACGCGCCCGCGCCCATCCACTACCAAAACGCCGTCCTGTAGGGTTTCGACGATGGTTTCAAATGCAAAAGGAGCCAGGTCTAAGAATTGGAAGCGGAAGATAGCGATGGACATGCTCAGGGCAAACACCGAAAACGAGGCAGGGGTCAGATCCATACCCTGCAGCGGGTTGAGGTTGAGGATATAGATGATGCTGTTGGCCCAGGGACAGATGACGGCGATGATGAAGGCCATGAACTGCAGGCGGTAGACTCTGGGGAAGCGCTGAATGGCGCGGATGAGCAGGATAGAGGCGGCGAGGTTGCACAGGTACGCGTAGCCGACGGTCAGCACCCAAAAGGCAGGGCCGTGTTCGTAGACCGCCAGGTTGTAGCCGTCGGGGCTGGGGCGGACATTGGCCCAGATGAGGTGGTGCCATTCATTGGTGGCGGCTAGCAGGAAAGTCAGCAGGGGGATGGCAAAATACAGGGCGATTCGAGTGCGGCTGATCCAACGGGTCAGGCGGTTGTATTCCAGGGCGAAGAGTACAAATAAGATCGGTGCTGAGGTGACGCCGATGTATTGAACTTTGGACCAGAAGATTTTTGTGGGGATGGGAACCGCCGCCATTTCGAAAGCGGCGCTGAGACACCAGATCGTTACAGACAGGGATAGGGCAGCCAGCGAGCGCGCACCGTTGACGCTGCGCCGCTGCCAGGCCAGCCCGGTGAGTAAGAATGATGTAAGCCCTGCAGCTGCATTCAGAAGAACAAAAGTGGTGATTTGAAACGGCATGGAATCCCCTGCGTGCCTTCATCTACCGATGGGTTTACCTCAATCAGACCAGAAACGTCTAATTCTTGGTTTGAATATACAAGAGAAATGCGGAAATCGCAATAAAAAGCGGCTTACAACCTTGAAAAGTGGGGAAAAAAAGAAAAAGCCGCGCCTTTTGAGGGGCGCGGCTGAGGTTCTGTAAAGCTGATTTAGTACTCCGGCATGGGGGGAGCGGCCGGTTTTTCCTTTTCGGGTACGTCAGTGATCAGGGCCTCGGTGGTCAGGATCATGGCGGCGATGGAAGCGGCATTCTCGAGGGCGCCGCGGGTCACTTTGGCGGGGTCAATCACGCCACCGGTCACCATATCCATGTAGGTGTCGCGCAGGACATCGTAGCCGATGCGGCTGTTGTTTTCGCGCTTCTGCGCCTGGCGGATGTTCTCCAGAATGACGGAGCCTTCTTTGCCAGCGTTCTCGGCGATCTTGCGCAGGGGCACTTCGAGGGCCTTGCGCACGATGTTGACACCGATCTGCTCGTCGTCCACATCCATCTTGAGGCCGTCGAGGGAGGCAATGGCGTTGATGAGGGCAACCCCACCACCGGGGACGATACCTTCTTCAACCGCGGCGCGGGTGGCCGACAGGGCGTCTTCCACGCGGTGCTTCTTTTCCTTCAGTTCGGTCTCGGTGGCAGCGCCAACGCGGATGATGGCAACGCCGCCGGAGAGTTTGGCCAAGCGTTCCTGCAGTTTTTCGCGATCGTAGTCGCTGGTGGTCTTGTCAATTTCCACGCGGATCTGTTCGATGCGGCCCTTGATTTCGGCTTCGTTGCCCTTGCCGCCGATGATGGTGGTGTTGTCTTTGTCGGCGACGACCTTTTCAGCGCGGCCCAAATCCTGGATGGTGATGGTATCCAGCTTGCGGCCGGTCTCTTCGGAGATCACGGTGGCGCCGGTGAGGGTGGCGATATCCTGCAGCATGGCCTTGCGGCGGTCGCCAAAGCCGGGGGCTTTGACAGCCAGCACGTTGAGCATGCCGCGCAGTTTGTTCAGCACGAGGGTGGCCAGCGCTTCGCCGTCTACATCTTCGGCCAGGATGACCAGATCGCGTTTGCCGATCTGGACGAGTTTTTCAAGGATGGGGACGATATCCTGGGCAGCGGAGATTTTCTTGTCATGGATGAGCAGGTAAGGCTCATTGATGACGGATTCCATGTGCTCGGCATCGGTGATGAAATAGGCCGAGATATAACCGCGGTCGAACTGCATACCTTCGACGTATTCCTGCTCAAAGGCCAGACCCTTGGACTCTTCCACGGTGATAACGCCGTCTTTGCCGACTTTGTCCATCACATCGGCGATGAGGTCGCCAATGACGGAATCCTGGGCCGAGATGGTGGCCACGGAAGCGATTTCTTCTTTGGTGGTGATTTCAATTGCCTGGGCGCGGATGCCGTCGGCAACGGCTTTGGCGGCGGCTTCGATGCCGCGCTTGAGGAGCATGGGGTTGGCGCCAGCGGCGAGAGTCTTAAGACCTTCGGTGACAATGGCGTGGGCCAAAACGGTGGAGGTGGTGGTGCCATCGCCAGCGATGTCGTTGGTCTTGGTGGCGGCTTCCTTCAGAAGCTGGGCGCCCATGTTTTCAAAGGGGTCTTCCAGTTCAATTTCTTTGGCAACCGTCACGCCGTCGTGGGTGATGGTGGGGGATCCGAACTTGCGATCCAGGGCCACGTTGCGGCCTTTGGGGCCGAGCGTGGTGGCAACAGCGTTGGCAACCACATCAATACCGCTCTTGAGCCGGCGGCGGGCATCTTCAGCAAAAACGAGCTGTTTGGCTCCCATTTTCGTTCTCCTTCTGTACAATCGCTAGATAAAATTAGGCTTCAACAATAGCGAGAATGTCGCTCTCGCGGAGGATGAGGAGTTTCTTGCCATCAATTTTGACTTCGGTGCCAGCATATTTGGCAAAGAGGACGGTGTCGCCCACTTTCACATCCATGGCGATGCGCTTGCCATCTTCATCACGGTCGCCCGGGCCAGCGGCCAGGACAGTGCCTTTTTGGGGTTTTTCTTTGGCGGTTTCGGGAAGAACGATGCCGCTCGCGGTGACCTCTTCTTGCTCAACGGGCTCCACGATGACACGGCTGCCTAAGGGTTTCAGGTTGAGTGCCATTCCATACCTCCAGTTACAGGATGATTTTGTTCAGGATTTTAGCACTCTCACACTTTGAGTGCTAACGTGAGGTATGATACCTGTCTTTGAATGGGAAGTCAAGAGGCTTTTTGTGGAATTAATAAAACTCTGATATTTGCTGGAGAGAATACAAAGGGGGAGGTTAGTTCAGGCGTGAGTAACCAAATGACTCGCAGATCTGTTCGCTGGGCTCGATGATGCTCAAGATGGTGGTGTCCTGGCTGAAGCCGCGGCGCACCTCAGCCATGACCTGCATGGCTTCCTGGCAGTAGTCGTTGTAGGGGCGGTGCATGCCCGCCAGCGCGGAAGCGTAGGTGAAGTAGTACACCACGGTGGAACTGGTGAGGGGCAGGCCTTCGACGGCTGCTGACTGAGCATTTTCTGCCGCGTCGCAGGCTTCGCCGCGGTTGCGCACGGCGCAGCTTTCTTCGGCGCTGCAGCCGCGTACCGTGCATTTGAGGGCGAGGATGGCGGTTTCGTAGTTGCGCGCCTTGAAATAGATGACCCCCAGGGAGCCGTACACATCCGCGTTGGTGGGGTTGTACAGCAGCGCTTTGCGCACGTTGAGACCTGCGGCAAAGAAATCGCCGGTCTGCGAATAGGTTTTGCCGATGGCCAGGTAGGGAATGGGGTCGCGGATGCCCAACTGCTCGTTGATGGTGACGGCTTTGGTAAAGTATTCCAGGGCCTCATCATAGCGCTTGATCTGGCGATAGTTGACGCCGATGGAGATGTACAGCGAGGTCAAATTGGGGGTGATGGCGGCGGCTCGTTTGTATTCTTCGATAGCCCCGGCGTAATCGCCGTAGTTTTCCAGAATGAAAGCGTTCACGCGGTGTAGATCCATCGATTCATCGTTGCGCTGTAAGGCCTGTCCGATGAACTGCTGGGCCTGGGTGAGCTTGAGCTGGTCAATGAGGATTTCGGCGTAGTACACCAGGGCCAGGGTGTTCTGGTTGTCCAACTGCAGGGCGCGGACGGCTTCCTGCTCAGCCTCCACCAGATATTTGGTGTATTCTTCTCCCACCAGGCTGGGTGAAGCCAGCCAGTCGAGGACAAAGGCGCGCACGGCGCGCACGGTGCTGTCTTCGGGGGCCAGGTCGCGGGCGCGGGTGATGGCGTCCAAAGCTTCCAGCAGGCGGTCGCGCTTTTCGGCGTCGGTGGTGAGCATAGCCGAAGAATAGGTTTGAATGCGGGCCTGCTCCACCAGCAGCATGGGGTCGTTGGGGTCCAGGCGGGCGGCTTCTTTGTAGGCATCAATGGCTTTGTTCAGGTTGCCGGCGGTGAAGTGGGTTTGGCCTTCCAGCGCGTAGGATTGGGCCGTGCGGGTGGGGTAGGGGGTGGGCAGGAATGGGGAGCGGATTTGCTCTTTTTGGAGGGCCTGCAGCACAAAAGCACTGCCAACCAAAAGAAGCAGGAGCACCAGAATCCAATAGGGGTTGGACCGGGAGCGGTGAGAGCGGAAAGTGAGCGGGCGGCTGCCGTATTGCATGAGGTTAAGGGGCCGGAGTGGGGGTGACTTCACCCTCCGGCGAAGATGTGCTCTCGGCGTCGGGGGCTGCGGTGGGGACGGGGCTGTTGGCGGCCTCGCGGCAGATGTTGACCATTTCGTTGGCGTTGTACACTGCGGTTTCGTCATTGGGCACGCCGTCAAGCAGCAGGCGTGAAATTTGCAGGGCTTCGCTGCATTCACCCGCGCGGGCAGCAGCCAGGCCGTAGGTGTAGTAATATTCAGCCACACGTCCGTAATCCAGCGGCAGGCCGTTGATGGTTTCGCCGTTTTCGGCGGTGCCGCCGCGGATGGCCAGGCGCAGGGTTTGGATGGCTTCAGGATACTGGCGGTTGCGGTAATAGATGGAGCCCAGATTACCGTATAGGAAGGGATCCGTGGGGGTGATGTTGATGGCTTGCTGGGCGGCCTGGATGGCTTTGGCGAATTCACCCACGGTGAAGAAAGTGCGCGAGATGTAAATCAGGGGCAGCGGGTCGGAGGGGTTGAGGGCGTTTGCACGGTTGAACTCTTCCATGGCGCGGTCGTACTGTTCCAGAGCGCGGTAATTGCGGCCCAGGGCCAGGTGGAGATCGGCGATATTAGGGTTCTGCGCCACGGCTTTTTCAAATTCCACGGCAGCTTCCTGATAGTTGCTGGTCAGTTCCAGAACCAGGCCGCGGGCGCGGTGGGTTTCCAGCAGGTTGGGGCCGTATTCTACCGCCTGACGTGAAGCCGTGATCATTTTATCTTTGGAGGCCAGGGTGTCTTTTCCGGCCTGAATTTGCTGGGCGATGACCTCGGCCAGATAGGCGTAAGCGATGGCGTTGTTGGGTTCAATCTCCAGGGCGCGATTGATGGCCGCTTCGGCTTCCAGATAGTTACCCTGGAATCCCAAGGCCCAACCGCGCACGGCCAGCGCCAGGGCGTTGTTGGGGGAGAGGATCAGGGCGTTTTCTGCGTTTGCCTGGGCTTCAGCATATTGGCCGGTGAACATTTGCAGGCGCGCCAGGGCGATGAAATTGGCCGGGGTTTTAGGGTCCGCCTGAATGGCCTGGGTGTAGGCCTGAATGGCCTGGGCCAGCTTGCCAGAGGCGGCCAGGTTTTCCGCTTCGGTGACGAAGGATTCGGGTGAGCGGGTGGCTGTGGGGGTAGGGATGAAGAGTGGCGGGGTGTTTGGCACCACCACCTGATTAATCATCACCATCACGCCCACCAATACCGCTAAGACCAAAATTCGCCAGGGGCTAGACCGCTTCCGGCGGTGTGTGTAACTCCATTTACTGCTTCTTAAGTACATAGAATCATCTTACCTGTTCTATGGACGGCCGTCAAGATTTATCGGAGGAATGCGGCTTCCTTTTAATGGAAGATTAATCCATCCGCGCCCAGCGGTGTATAAAACAGGGACCAACCGGGCTGTTCGCTGCGGCTTGTCGGATTTGGGTTCTTCTTATAGAATGAACACATGCGTTTTGATGTTTTCACTTTACTCCCAGATGTGCTCAGGCCGTATTTGGAGGCCAGTATTCTTCAGCGTGCGGTGCAGAACGGCCTGTTGGAGGTGAATCTGCACGATATTCGCGCCTGGACGACGGACAAACACCATATCACCGACGACGCACCTTACGGCGGCGGGGGGGGCATGGTGATGAAGCCGCAGCCGATTTTTGCAGCGGTGGAGGGTGTCTTAGGCTCACCGCCGGACTGCCCGGTGATTCTGATGACCCCGCAAGGGCGGGTGTTTACTCAACAGGTGGCGTTTGAGTTGGCGCAGCATTCGCACCTGGCGCTGCTGTGCGGGCGGTATGAGGGCATTGACGAACGCGTGCGGCAGCATCTGGTGACTGATGAAATTTCCATTGGCGATTACGTGCTGACGGGCGGAGAATTGCCCGCGCTGATTGTGATTGACGCGCTGACGCGGCTGATTCCAGGGGCGCTGGGCGACCCCGACGGCGCGATGGATGATTCGCACGCCTCGGGCTTGCTGGAATATCCCCATTACACCCGCCCGCCGGAGTTTCGGGGGTGGGGGGTTCCAGAGGTGCTGCTTTCGGGCAATCATGCCGAAATTGCCCGCTGGCGGCGGGAGCAGGCTTTGGAGCGAACCTGGCGGCGGCGGCCGGACATGCTGGCGCGCCTGGCCTTGAGTGAGGCTGACCGCAAGGTGTTGGCGCGTCTGGAATCCGAGCAAGAGGCTGCCGACAACGCAGACGGCGGTTAACACGCTTTTCACTCGCATTTTCTATATTGAGCATCGGAGGGATGAGATGAAATACAGCATGGGCAAGACCTTTCTGCTGGGATTTGGTTTTTTTGGCGTAAGCGTAATTTGGAGCGTTTATAATGCGTTTGTGCCGGTTTTCCTGGAAAACCGGTTTTTGATGGCCGCAGGGTTCATTGGGGTGTTTATGACCCTGGATAATATCGCTTCGATGTTCATCCAGCCGGTGATCGGCGCCTGGTCTGATCGGCTGCGCACGCGCATTGGGCGGCGCATGCCTTTCATCCTGGTGGGTGCGCCGCTGGCGGCGGTTGCCTTTATTCTGCTGCCTCTCAGCGCCAGCATGTGGCTGTTCTTCCTGGCGGCGGTACTGCTGCTGCTGAGCATGGCGGTCTGGCGCACGCCGGTGGTGGCGCTCATGCCAGACATCACCCCTTCGCCGTACCGCTCGCAGGCCAACGGCATTATTAATCTGATGGGCGGGCTGGGGGCCATCATCGCCTTTTTGGGCGGGGCCAGCCTGTACGACATGAACCCGGCTTACCCCTTCTATTTGGGGGCGGGGTTGGTGTTGGCGGGGGCAATTTTGGTGTTCCTGTTTATCCGCGAGCCGAAGATCGAAAGCAGCAGTGAACAGCCGGAGGTTAAGAAAGCGGACGTAGGCAGCCGGAGTGCCCTGCTGGACATTTTGAAGAATTTGGGACTTGTATTCACCAGCAAAGAGAAAAGCGCGCTGATGATTTTGCTGGCGATTTTCTTCTGGTTCATTGCATATAACGGCATTGAAGCCTTCTTTACTCTGTATGGGCAAAATCATCTGAACATGACGGCCTCAGACGCGGCGCGCCTGTTGGGCCAGCTTTCGCTGCCGTTTGTGCTTTTTGCCATCCCCTCCGGCTATTTGGGCGCGGCCATCGGCCGCAAGCGCACAATTATGACCGGCGTGGCTTTGATGACCCTCGGCGTGGCGGCCATGTACCTGTTGCCGGTGGAAACCCTGGTGATCAGCCTGACCAAGCTGCCGGTGTTGGGGAATGTGCCGGTGGTGGGGGCGATTATGATGGGGTTGGGGGTGGCCTGGTCGCTGATTAACATCAACTCGCTGCCGATGGTGGTGGATATGACCGACGATGACCACATTGGCACATACACCGGACTGTATTATTTCTTTTCCACTCTGGCAGCCATCTTAGGCCCCATCACGTATGGGGTGATGGTGCAGCTGTTTGGCAACCGCTACGATTTGGTGATGCTGATCAGCCCCATTTTCTTCTTTGCTGCATTTGTGTTTATGAGCTTTGTGCGGCGCGGTGAAGCCAAAAAGCAGACAGTGTTGAAAGTTTAGGTGACATTGATCCTAATGATTCCTGTGTATGACAACCTTGCGATAAGTTTCACTAAAAGGTATACTGTGTACACCCGGGGGAGCCGTAGGTTTGCCGCCCCCCCGCGGAGATAGTACCCATGTTATCCGAATCAAGAGGAGAGAATCGTATGTCCAAAAAGCTGTCTCTGTTGTTGGCTGTTGTTTTGCTGGCCTCGATGGCATTAACTGCCTGCCAGCCGGCCGCTTCTGGCGATTCCAAGCCGGATTGCAGCAAAGCCGAAACCTTCTGTGTGGGTTTGGTGACGGACGTCGGTAAGATTGACGATAAGTCCTTCAACCAGTCCACCTGGGAAGGTGTGAAACAGGCCGAGAAAGAATTGGGCGCTGTTGTTCAATACATCGAAACGACTGACTCGAAGGATTACGACAAGAACATCGCCACCTTCGCGGAAGCCAAGTACGATGTGATCGTCACCGTGGGCTTTGCCCTGGGTGAGGCGACCATCGCTGCTGCGCAGAAGTACCCTGATGTTAAGTTCATCGGCGTGGATCAGTTCCAGGAAAACACGATTGCCAACCTGACCGGTTTGAGCTTCCCCGAAGATCAGTCTGGCTTCCTGGTGGGCGCGCTGGCGGCCATGATGACCAAAACCGGCAAGCTCGGCGCCGTGTTGGGCACCGATGCGGTTCCTCCGGTCTGGCGCTTTGGTGAAGGCTATCGCGCGGGCGCGCTGTATATTAAGCCCGATGTTGAGATCAACGTTGTGTACCACAACGATGTTGGCTTCGACAAGACCTTCTCCGATCCCGAATGGGGCAAGACCACCGCGATCTCCATGATTGACAAGGGCGTGGACATCGTCTTCGGCGCGGGCGGCAAGACCGGCAACGGCGCGCTCTTGGGCGCGGCGGAAAAGGGCGTTTACGCCATCGGCGTCGACACCGACCAGTACTACACCGTTCCCGAAGCGCAGAAAGTGCTGCTCTCCAGCGCGATGAAACTCTTGACCCCCGGCACCTTTGACCTGATCAAACTGGCCAAAGAAGGCAAGTTCCCTGGCGGCAATTACATGGGCAAGGCTGGTTATGCCCCGTTCCACGATGTGGAAAGCCAGGTTCCCGCCGAAGTTAAGGCCAAGATGGAAGAACTGGCCAAAGCTCTGGCCGACGGCACGCTGCAGACCAACGTTCCGCCGACGAAGCCGCAGTAATCTGTTCAGTTAGGACCCCTGGGGAAAGAGGGAACCCTCCCTCTTTCCCCTTTTTCTGAAATTATCTGAAAGAAATTTGGGAGCATCTTATGAGCGAAGAGCAAGGCCCCAAGACGACCCGGTCCTTCAAGCTTCCTCCGCAGCTCGTAAATACAGGGCTGGTTCCGCTGTTGGCTGTGTTAACCTCTATGGTCGTGGGAGGATTGATCATCGCCGTGGCTGGCGGAAATCCCTTTGCAGCCTATGCAGGCCTTTTTGAAGGGGCCTTTGGTTCTTTAAATGCGTTGAGTGAGACCACAGTGTGGGCCTCGCCGTACATTTTCGCGGGGCTGGCAGTTGCGGTTGGCTTTAAGGGCGGGTTGTTCAATATTGGCGCTGAAGGCCAGTTGGCGTTTGGCGCGGTAGCGGCGGCATGGATTGGGTATGCGCTGCCGGGTATGTTAGGAAGGGATATTCCCGCGGTGCTGCATGTGATTTTGGCGGTGGGCGGGGGTATGCTGGCTGGCGGTATCTGGGCGGCCATTCCCGGTTTTCTGAAGGCCTATACGGGCGGCCATGAAGTCATTAACACCATTATGATGAACTACATTGCCCTGAACCTGACCAGTTTTTTGTTGAATGGGCCGATGAAAGACCCCAATCCGATGAATGTGGTCGCTCGCACCCCCCTCATTGCGGAAAGCGCGCACCTTCCGCCGGTCTTTCCAGGATTTCGCTTCCATTGGGGCTTTATTCTGGCGATTGGCATGGCCGTTTTGGTGTGGTGGCTGCTGTGGAAGACCACGCTGGGGTTTGAAATCCGCACCACCGGTGCGAATTTGGACGCGGCGCGCTATGCGGGTGTGAACGTGAAACGCACGATTATCGTTACCATGCTTTTCTCCGGTATTTTGGCGGGGATGGCTGGGGCGATTGAAGTGACCGCGCTGAATTACCGGCATGAACTGGGGTTTGCGGTGGGATACGGCTTTGACGCTATTGCCATTGCATTGCTGGGTAAAAACCATCCGGCCGGGGTGGTGTTGGCTTCTCTGTTGTTCGCAGCCATGCGCAACGGCGCAACGCGAATGCAGTTCCTGACCCAAATCCCGGTGGATGTGATTTCGGTCATCCAGGCGCTGATCTTATTGTTTGTGGCGGCCGATGCGGTCGTGCGCTATATCTACCGTATCCGCTCGCGCGACGAGCGCTTCTCGCTGACGCGCGGCTGGGGCAGTTAGCGGAGGGATGCAGATGAACAAACGACGCTTTTACTTTATTGCCGCCATTATCATCCTGCTGTACCTGATTGTGATCTTAATCGGTTCGGCGCAGATTTCGCCGCTGGTGCTGCTGGTGAGCTTGCTGGCGACCACCATCTCGGTGGCCACGCCGCTGACTCTGGGTGCGCTTTCGGGGGTGTTCTGTGAGCGCGCCGGGGTGGTGAACATCGGTATTGAAGGCATGATGCTGACCTCGGCCTTTTTCGGCTGGTTTGGCGCGGTTTTTCTGAACACCATTTGGAACGTGCAGCCGTTGGCCAGTTTGCTGTTTGGTGTGCTGGTGGCGGTGCTCATCGGCGGTCTGTTGGGCCTGCTGCACGCCTGGCTGTCGGTTTCGCTGAAGGTGGATCAGGTGATTGGCGGGACGGTGATCAACATCCTGGCGATTGGCATCACCGGCTTCTTGAACCGGCAGCTGTTCTTTGAAAAGAACAGCATTTTCGGTGGCCAAATTCCACACGCGCCGGGCGTTTTGCCGCGCATCAGCATCCCCTTCCTGGTGGATATTCCTGTGGTAGGCAAGGTCTTTGAACAGCAGCCGATCGCGGTGATGGCTATTGTTTTGGTGATTGTGGCCAATTTTGTTCTGTTCCGCACCCGCTGGGGTCTGCGCACGCGTGCTGTGGGCGAACACCCGCGCGCGGCGGATACAATCGGCATCAATGTGTATAAGATGCGCTATTGGAACGTGATCATCGGTGGTATGTTGGCGGGGCTGGCTGGGGCCTATTTTACGATTGAATCGGTGCCCTCTTTTGAACCGCTGATGACCAACGGCCGCGGGTTTATTTCGCTGGCGGCGATGATCTTCGGCAACTGGACACCTTTTGGAGCCTGGGCAGCGGCACTGGTGTTTGGTGCGGCACAGGCTTTCCAGATCAATTTGCAGCAGTTCCGCGCGGTGATCCCGCCGGAATGGGCCTTCCTGCAGTATTCGTATGTGGTCGGGATGGTTCCTTACATTCTGACGATGGTGATCCTGACCGGTGTGATTGGTAAGACCGTGGCCCCGGCGGCAGACGGCACGCCGTACGAGAAGTAATCGCCAGAGAGGAGCGAACAGGATGAGTATCGTGCTGGAAGCACATGGCATTCGCAAGCAGTTCCCTGGCGTATTAGCCAACGATGATGTGAACTTCGATCTGAAGAAGGGCGAAATTCACGTTCTGCTGGGCGAAAATGGGGCGGGAAAGTCCACCCTGATGAATGTGTTGTACGGTTTATACAAACCGGACGGCGGCGAAATTCGCGTGAACGGCCAGGCGGTCAGTATGTCTTCGCCGCGGGACGCGATTGAACACGGGATCGGTATGGTGCACCAGCACTTCATGCTCATACCGGTGTTCACTGTGGCCGAAAACATCATGTTGGGCATGGAAAGCGTGCGCGGCCTGGCTTTGGATGAAAAAGTGGTGGCCGACCGGGTGCGGGAACTTTCACGTGATTTGGGCATGGAGTTGGACCCGAACGCGTATGTGCACGACCTGTCGGTGGGGGTGCAGCAGCGTGTGGAGATTGTGAAGGCGCTGTACCGCAAGGCGGAAATCTTGATTTTGGACGAACCTACGGCTGTGCTGACCCCGCAGGAAGTGGAAGATCTGTTTAAGATCATGCACGACCTGACCGACCGCGGCGTTTCCATCGTTTTCATCACCCACAAGCTGAAAGAGGTTCTGGAAGTGGCGGATCGCATCACGGTGATGCGCGGCGGTAAGGTGGTGGGCAGCACTACGCCTGCGGAAACCAGCGAAGCTGAACTGGCTAACATGATGGTGGGCCGTGAGGTGAGCCTGACGGTGGATAAGACCGCCGCCCAGCCGAAAGAAACGGTGTTGGAAGTTTCGAACCTGCGTGTGTTGGACAATTTGGGGACGGTGGCTGTGGATGACGTCTCTTTGACGGTGCAGGCAGGGGAGATTTTGGGTATCGCCGGGGTGCAGGGCAACGGTCAGACCGAACTGGTGCGGGCGCTGACGGGTTTGGCGCGTGTAGCTGGCGGCAGTATCCGCCTGGACGGGCAAGAGGTGGCCAACGCTTCGCCGCGGCGCATCACCGAATTGGGATCGGCACACATCCCCGAAGACCGCCAGAAAGACGGTCTGGTACTGCCGTTTTCGGTGATGGATAACCTGGTTTTAAACACCTATTACCTGCCGCCCTATTCGCAGGGGTTGGTGGTGCATTGGGATCGGGCGTTGGAGAACGCGAAAGAGCGCATCGAACAGTTTGACATCCGCACATCTGGGCCGATGGCCCATGTCAGCACCCTTTCGGGCGGCAACCAGCAGAAGGTGATTGTGGCGCGCGAGCTTTCGCGTCCGATTAAACTGCTGATCGCTTCGCAGCCCACCCGCGGATTGGACGTGGGGTCCATTGAGTACATCCACGCGCAGATTATCAAGCGGCGGGATGAAGGAGTGGCGGTGCTGTTGGTTTCCACCGAACTGGATGAGGTTTTGCAGCTTTCAGATCGGATCGCGGTCATGTACCGCGGGAAGATCTTGGCTGTGGTTCCGGCAGCGGAGGCGACCAAAGAGGGTATCGGTTTGTTAATGGCTGGGATCACCGAGAAGAAACCAGCTTAGGCGGAAACAGGAGATGATCACAGAGCCGCACGCCCTCTTGCAGGGAGGTGCGGCTCTTTTGATGCAGCTGGCTGTGGGCGGGGGCGGGGAATCCATCTGCAGACGGAGACAACCTGGCCTGTAGACGGGTGGCAGACGGGGGAAACACCTTTATAATGGATGAAGAATCTGGGAGGATTGCGTATGGCGAGCATTGTTGTGGAACAAATTACCAAATCGTTTGGCAAACAGCGCGCGGTGGACGGCGTGTCTTTTGAGGTGGAAAAGGGCGAGATGTTTGGTCTGTTGGGGCCGAACGGTGCCGGAAAGACGACCTCTATCCGTATTATGCTGGATATCTTTAAACCCGACAGCGGCACTGTGAGCATTTTG
Source organism: Levilinea sp. (assembly GCA_029975215.1). Taxonomy (GTDB): domain Bacteria; phylum Chloroflexota; class Anaerolineae; order Anaerolineales; family Anaerolineaceae; genus Levilinea. The sequence goes on along the minus strand of JARKPO010000068.1, from coordinate 4,451 downwards.
GGTGGGCCGATGAGCGAGGCCAAAAAAGAGCGCATTGGTTATTTGCCGGAAGAGCGGGGCCTGTACCAGGATGTGCAGTTGGAGCGGGCGCTGGTGTATCTTTCCACGCTGAAAGGCATGCCGCGCGGGTTGGCCAAGACGCGGGTGGAAGAATATATGGAGCGTTTCGACCTGATCGCGCACCGCAAAAAGAAAATCAAAGAAATCAGCAAGGGTATGCAGCAAAAGGCACAGTTAATTGTGACCCTGGCGCATGAGCCGGAGCTGGTGATCATTGATGAGCCGTTCAGCGCGCTGGACCCGGTGAACACGCAGATGGTGAAGGATATTCTGCGCGAAGCGCGCGCCAAGGGCGTGACGATTGTGATGTGCACGCACCAAATGCACCAGGTGGAAGAGCTGTGCGATCGGCTGGTTCTCATTAATCGCGGCAAGACTATGCTGTATGGGCGGCTGGACGAGATCCGGCGGCAGTACGCCCAACCGGAGCTGATTGTGCGGCCGGTGGGCAGTTTGCCCGCGGATGTGGCCGGGGTGAGCAGCGCGGAACGGCTGAACGGGGAATACCGCCTGCGGCTGATGGCCAGTGCGACCCCGCAGGATGTGCTGCGCGATTTGGTGCAGCGCGGGGTGGCTTTGGAGCAGTTTGAAATTGCCATGCCGACGCTGGATGAGATCTTTATCCAGGTGGTGGAGGGACAGGGGGAGTTGGATGGATAGGATTTGGCGCATAGCCCGCTATGAATTTTTGCACCACGTGATGCGGAAACGCTTCCTGTGGATTTTGGTCAGCATGCCGCTGATGATTCTGTTTTTTGGCGGTGTATCGGCCCTGGCGGCGGTGGTGCAGTTTGACCGTACCCCGGCGGGGGTGGTGGACCTTTCGGGTCGGCTGGACCCGGCGCTGACGGCGGGGGATGGAGGCTTTTCGATTTACAAGGTGCCGCTCCAAATGTTTGAGAGCGAGGAGACGGCCCGGCAAGCCCTGGATGCGGGTAAGCTTCAGGCGTATTTTGTCATCTCGCAGGACTATCTGGAAACTGGTGGGGTGCGGGCAGTGGTGGAACGCAGGCTGAATGACAACGCGGAAAACAGTCTGGAGGATTACCTGCGAGCCAACCTGGCAGCGAATTTGCCGGAGGATGTGGCGGAACGCGTGACAGAAGGCGTTCAGCTGGAAGTGGAGAAGGTCGGTTCCAACCAGGTACCGGTGGCGCAGCAGGTGGGGCAGGTGATTGTGCCTCTTCTGGTGGGCATTCTGTTTGTGGTGGTGATTAACACCAGCGGCGGCTATTTGCTGCAGGCAGTGGTGGAAGAAAAAGCCAACCGCACCATGGAAATTGTGATCACTTCGGTTTCCCCGACGCAGCTGATGGTGGGCAAGATCATTGGCAACCTGAGTGTGGGGCTGCTGCAGATGGTTATTTGGTTTGGGATCCCCTGGTTTGGGTTTCTGCTGGCGCAGGCGGCCCTGCCGGAGATTTTAGGCTTTTCGCTGGACAAGTCGTTCATCCTGGCGACGCTGCTGATCCTGCCGCCGGCGTTTGTGCTGGTGGCGGCTTTGATGGCCACGGTGGGTGCCACGGCGACCGAGCCGAAGGAGGCGCAGTCTGTGTCGGGCTTTTTGACCTTGCCTCTGGTCATGCCGTATTGGTTTATGACCCCACTGATGCGCAGCCCCGACAGTCCGCTGGCCGTGGCTTTAACCCTTTTTCCGCTGACGGCGCCGGTGACGCTGCCGATGCGGTCGGCTTTTGGGAGTGTACCGCTGTGGCAGATGGTGACGTCTATCGGTCTGTTGACGCTGAGCGCGGTGGGGGCTTTGTGGCTGGCGGGACGGATTTTCCGATTGGGGATGCTGCGCTACGGCAAGGCGCTGACCTTGAAAGAGGTCTTGCGTGAGGCTTTGACCCCCCAGCGGTCGACGAGGTGAGCGTATGAGCAAGATGGGTCTGGTGTTTCGAAATGAAATTCGCCAAACGGTGTTGCGGCGTTCGTTTTTCGTCAGCCTGGTGCTGATGCCGCTGATCGTGGGCGTGATCTTTTGGGTGATCAATGTATCTTCAGCGGAAGAGCCGGCGGCGAATGAAAACCCGTTGTCGGAGATGGTGATGCCGACGGAAGAGGCGGTGCCGGAAGGGGTGGTGGACTACAGCGGGCTGATGGGGCCCTTTCCGACGAAGTTGCAGGAGGATTGGATTCGCTTTGACAGCGAAGCGGCTGCTCGCGCTGCTTTGGATGCAGGGGAGATTGGGGCGTTTTACCGGATTCCGCCGGATTACCTGAGCAGCGGCAAGGTGACTTATGTGACCAGTTCGCCGAACCTGTTGGAGCAGGGCAGGAACGTTCACCGCTTGGAAATGGATTTGAACGCGGGGTTGATTCAGGATGAGGCTTTGGCTGCTCGCCTGGAGAACCCGATGGAGTTGGAGGTGCAGACGCTGAGCGAGGCTCCGCAGCGCGACGCGGACAATGTTATGACCTTTCTTCTGCCCTACATGGTGGCGATCCTGTTCTACGTGGTCATTTTCAGCTCGGCCAGCCTGATGCTGAACAGCATTTCGACCGAAAAAGAAAACTATGTGATGGAAATTTTGATGACCTCGGTCAGCCCGCAGGCGATGATGACGGGGAAGATTCTGGCATTGGGGCTGGTGGGGTTATTTCAGACCCTGGTGTGGAGCGGGATTGGGTTCGCTTTCACGCGCCTGGCGGGTAAGGCGGTGGTCCCGGAGGAATTTCAGCTTTCGCCGGTGCTGCTGGTTTGGGGGGTGCTGTTCTTTGTGAGCGGGTACGCGCTGTATGCCAGCTTTATGGCCGGGGCGGGAGCTTTGGCGCCTAATCTGCGCGAGGCTTCGCAGGTGACTTTTTTGGTGATGGTGCCCATGATTATCCCGCTGACGATGATTGGGGCGCTTTCGCAAAACCCGGATGGGGCTTTATCGGTGGGGCTGAGCCTGTTCCCGCTGACGGCGCCCGTGGCGATGATGGCGCGCATGGCCGCCACGGAGGTGCCGCTGTGGCAGGGGGCTCTATCCCTGGGACTGGTGATTTTGAGCGCGGTGCTGGCGGTGCGCTGGGTGGGGGGGCTTTTCCGCACGCAGACGCTGCTTTCGGGCCAGACCTTCAATGTGAAATTGTTCCTGCGCGCGCTGATCGGTAAAGCTTAGACAAGCCCATACGGCAGGGCGGTGGAAATTTGACCGCCCTGCTCCATTTAAGTTACAATCAAAGCCTGAAAGGGATAGAGGCTGTGATGAAACCGAAATGGGATTTTAAAAAGAGCGGATGGGTGTTGGTGGGCCTCTGGGTGCTGTTTATTGCCACGCCGATGGGCTGGGTGTTCAGCTTTTCGCCGGTGCTGAGGCGCCTGTTTGATACTATCTTTTATGCGGAATGGGTGCATGTGGCGGCGCACATCATTTTGTTCTCGCTGCTGGGCTTTGGGTTCAATTGGGCGCGGGGCCGTGTGGGGCGGGGGCCGGCTTTGGTGCTGACGGTGGGGCTGGCGCTGCTGGTGGGGCTGGTGCAGGAAATCTTGCAGATGATCAGCCGGGGGCATCTCTTTGGGGCGGCCTCGCTGTACGATCTGGTGGTGGATATGGTGGGGGCGGCGCTGGGCTATGCGGTTTATCGGGCGCGGCAAAGATGGGCCAGACGCTGAATTATGGGTTATAATGGGGGGCAGGCCCTCGTAGCTCAATGGACAGAGCACCTGACTTCGAATCAGTAGGTTGGGGGTTCGAATCCCTCCGGGGGCACTATTTATTTAATAGGTTGTTGGCCCCCTTGCAGGGGATGATATTCGAATCCCTCCGGGGGCACTATTTATTTAATAGGTTGTTGGCCCCCTTGTAGGGGGTGATATTCGAATCCCTCCGGGGGCACTTTTGTTTAATAGGTTGGGGAAAGCCCCCGCAGGGGATGATATTCGAATTGGTTAGATCATTTGGGCTTGGCTAGTATATAATTGGTAAGCGAATCATTTTCCCGCGGTTTTTTGGGCTGGGGGTGTTCAGGCCAGATAGGAACTTCTGATGAAACAAGCTGTCATTGAAAACCCGGTTATCAACTCACCATTTAAAGAGCCTGCACGGCATTTCCGTTTTTCAGAGGAAGGAATCACCGATGAGATCATCGAATCTCGCCGGATCAGCTCCTATTTCGTTCCCATTCCTCAACCACGGAAAAAGTCTCCCAAACAACTCTCGTTCGATACCGAATGGACGGCAGACCGCCTGGAGGAGAATAAGTTCATCAATCGCGTTCGTGAACGGGTGTCCATCTGGCGGCAGGGAAAATATCAGGGCGTGACCAACGTTACGCGCCGTCTGCTGGAGTATTGGACCAACCCTCAGCGCGAACACCGCCTGTTCTTTTGTCAGATCGAAGCACTCGAAACCGCAATTTACATAACCGAAGTCGCCGGCAGGTATGGTGATGCCTGGATT
>JARKPO010000054.1 GCA_029975215.1 Levilinea sp. | reverse complement strand
AATTCTAGGAATTGCCGCAACCACCCTTCTTTCGCTTTCCCGTATTCCTCTATCCCACTCCAATCATCTGCCCCGCATATGATCCCGCAGATCGCTATGGTCATAATATCGATAAGCTTATGCCGCCTTCCGGCTTTTCGGAGTTGATCCGGTAGTTGAGTAAAGTATGCGTTGAGATTGTTTGTCATTCCTTCGGTATTAATTGGGCTCCTCGTGGTTTCTTTGAGGATACCCGATTTCTCTAGAATTCGATTGCCCTACCTTGTTCCGCGATTTGTTCAATGATTTCGGAGTGTAGTGTAAAATAATCTTTGTAGGTCATGATGTTCTCCTATTTAGTTTTGGCGAGCATAAGTATAACTTGACCTACCACTTTTTGTTAAGGTTCACGAAATTACAGAAAAAAGTTTACACTATTGTTATTTCTCATAACAGTAATTATCAAACCATCTATAAAGCAAAGCCCGCAAACACGAAAAACACCCCTTTGTGGGGGTGTTCTTGTTTGCGCTTTGGAATTGCGATTTATGGTTTTTGGTGATATGCAGATGTTTTCCTATTTGCAAGAGGTCGAAGGTTCAAATCCTTTCGCCCCGACACAAAAAAACGTTTGTGAGCAGTCAACCGCTCACAAACGTTTTTGTTTAATCAGCGCTCTTTGATCTCACTCCTCAGCGCGCGTTCACAAATTCCCCCGCCCAATCAAACTCGCCCGAATCCTCAAACCACGCGGGCCAATGCGCACACCACGCCGGTACGCTCACGGCGCGCACCCGGTCCGAGCTGGGGGAATACGGTTTGATATCCAATACCGGCGTGCCGTCCTCCGTGTCAATATACCCCAACACGATCAAGCCTTCCTCCACGTCCACGGGATCACCGGCGCCGCGCTGAGGCAAATGGGGTTGGGGCGCAGCGGCGAACGCGTGGCAAAAATGCCCAGTTCCGCCGGCCCCTTCACATACGGCTGCTCACACACCAGCTGGCGGCGCATCTCCGGCTGATCGAGCAAATGGCTCCACCACAGCACCTGCACATAGCTGAAGCCTTCCAGACCCTTCAGGGCTGGGCGAAACGCTACGTCTACACACACGGTAAACTGCCCATCCTGGGCGCGAATCACGCCCACAGGCGACACCACCATCGTTGGGTTTGTCATGGGTTCACTCCTCTTAAATTCAAATTTTTTCGTACAGCGGCCGCTGTTCGTTACGGAATAAATGGGTGGTTTCTCACCACCGGAATTTGCAGCTCGGTCACCGCGTTCGCATCGCTGTCAAACCGCCCTGGCTCCGGCAGCCGCAGGTAGATCTCGCGGTCCGGCCCGGCAATGCTGTAACCGTTGGCGTCCATCCAGGTCAGCAGGGCAGTAAAGCCGGTCGCCAGACCAGTGAACGGTCCGCGGTGAACGGTGCAGGCCATGCTTTCCACCGCCGGCAGTACGCGCGTTTCTACCCCCTCCAGCGCCGCGTCCGCCGCCACGGGCATGCACACTTCCAAATCAATCTCCGGCTCGCTGGCATGGCACAGGGTGAAATACGGTCCGCAGGGGACAGGGGGCTTTTTCCCTAATCGCTCATGCAACCGTATCCACAGAGGATCCGCATCCCAATACGTGGCCACCTTGCCCCGCTCCGAGGCCACCCGGACAGCTTCCACCGATTTGATCACCACTTCATACAGTGAAGCTCGCTCACTTTGCTCCAACAGCCGCAGCCGGGCCTGAACACGTTCCAGTCGCCCCAGCGATTCCTGCACCTCGCTGCGCAGCTCTTCCTGCTTCAAGAGCAGCACCCGCCGCAGTTCCGCCGCATCCATCTCTTGCTCCAACAAAGCTCCGATCTGTTGCAGAGAGATGCCCAGGTCCTTCATCGCCAGGATCTGCAGCAGCCGCGGCAGCTGCTCCAGCGTGTAATAGCGGTAACCGCTGAACGGATCCACAACCTGAGCCTTGATCAGCCCCAGGTCATCATAGTACCGCAGCGTCTGCACACTCACCTGCCCCAACCGCGCAAATTCACCGATTTTGAGTTTCATCATCCCTCCGCTGTCAGGCCTACTATACACCCTCCAGTAACCATAGAGTCAAGAGGGAATTGCTCCTCCCCCACAAAAAAGGGCTGCCCCTTTTGGGGGCAGCCCTGACTTCATTTTGAAGCAACAAACCGATTAAGGCACCACAGTGATGCGGTCGGCCGCCGGAGGAGCCACAGGCGAGTGGTCGCCCAAATAATCCACAAAGGCGTCAATATCAAAGCGGCCGTACACCAGGTTGGTCCCCGCGGTAAAAGCGGTGAAGTTATCGCCGCCCGTCGCCAGGAAGTTGTTGCAGGTGATACGATAGGTCGCGTCCAGATCAATCGGCACACCGTTCAACGCCATGTTGCTTACCTTGCTGCCCTTCGGCGCAGAAGCAGACCAGGTGTAGGTGAAGCCGTTGGAGATTTGCAGGACGCGCATCTGACCCGCCGAGGGGTTGTCAAACTGCTGTTCCAGGACAGCCTTAATATCCGAACCCTTCAGATCAATGGTGGTCAGGTAGTTATAGAACGGCTGAACCGTGAAAGCCTCGCCGTAGGTCACATTGCCGTCGCCCTCACCCACGCTTTGGGCGTAGGTCAAATCCGCACGAATGCCGCCCGGATTCATGAAAGCGATCACCGCGCCCTCTGCCGTTGTATCCGCCAGCTGTGCATCCGCAATGACATCCCCCAGCGGGCTTTCGCCGTTGGCACCGGCCGTGCGGGTGATGTTAGCCGTGATCGAGCCCACCACCTGGTTGGCAATCGGGGCGGTCAAAGCCCGGTATTTATCAATCAAAGCCTTCATTTCAGGGTCTTTGGCAACCGTGCGGGTCACAATATGGTTGGCGGCCTGGGCCTGAATCACGTTGCCAGTCTTGCGCGAAATCGTCAAGTCAATATCGGTCAAGATACGGCCGTTGGACATCGCCCCGGTCACAATGCGTCCATTGATGTTGCAATTATAGGCCCCGTGCGTGTGCCCGGTGATGAACACGTCAATTTCCGGATCGGTTGCGTCCAAAATCGGGAGAATATCGCCCGACAGCCCCGCGCAGTCATTGTAATAAGTCGTCGAAGGCACATTACCGCCGTTGTGGCTGAGGACCACAATCGTTTTGACCTTCATGCGCTTCAAGATCTTCGCCGCAGCATTGATCTGAGCAACTTCCTGCTTAAACTCTAAACCTGCCACGCCCGCCGGGGTTACAATCGTCGGGGTCAATTCATACGTGGAAGCAATGATGCCCACGCGCACACCGTTGATATTCACTATCTTGTAGGCTGGGAACAGGCGCTTACCCGTGCTGTCGATGTAAACGTTCGACGAGAGGTATTGAAAATCTGCACCCAAATACGGGTCACCGTCCGCATCGCCGTCCGGATGCGAACCGCCATTCTGCAAGCGCAGCAATTCAACAAAACCCTTATCAAACTCGTGGTTGCCCACGCTGCTGAAGTCCATGCCCATCAGATTCATAGCTTCAATGGTGGACTCTTCATGGAACAAAGCAGAGATCAGCGGGCTGGCCCCAATCAAGTCGCCGCCGCCCAACAAGAGCGTATTGGGATTCTCGGCAGCATGATTCTTCACATGCGTTGCCAGGAATTCCACACCGCCCGCGTCCACGTTACCCGATGGGGTAGCCACACGTCCTGCCGACCCGGATGGGGGTTCCAGCGTCCCGTGGAAGTCATTAAACGCCAACAGCTGAACTTTAACCGTCGGCGGCGGAGGCGGCGTCTTGCCCAAATCCACCGCTCCAATGGAGGTGAACACAATCGCAAACATCATCAACAGCAAGAACGGCAGTTGTTTCTTACGATCCATCATTGGAATTACCTCCCGAAATGTGTAAACAAATGAAATTTAAACCCGACCCATCTTCGGATCTCGCGCACACAGGAGCCACGCGAACTTAATCTCACCCAGCAAAGATGGAACCGGATTGCACACACTAATTGAGTTTTGAATTCACCAATCCCCAAGCCAGACTGTCAACTCTGGACCTGGTGAAACACCCTTACTATCGGAACCGTAAAATCACTCCTTGCATTAATTCTATATGAATGCAAGATGCAAGTCAATCATCTTACCGTATGTAGTTTCTCCAAAGCGGAACCTGCCATGTCCGCATCATGTCCGTTTAATGACCGTCCGCCAATTGAATTCCACCCCCATCCACCCTACTATTAGCATGTGTGTTTTGCAGTCTCGCAGCAAGTCCAAATTAGATTCCTGCAAGGAGAGAAGATGAAGACGTTCAAATCCCTCATGACGATCGTGGCGCTTGTAATGGTTGCCAGCATTCTGCTGGTTGCCTGCCAACCTGCCGCCCCCGCCGCCCCCGCCGCCCCCGCCGCGGCTGAGCCAGCTGCCCCTGCGGCCGCTGAGCCTGCCAAAGATCTGGTCGCTGGCGTGGCTGTCTACAAATTCGACGACACCTTCATGACCGCCGTCCGCAACACCATCACCGCGGAAGCCGAAGGCAAGATCAAAGTCGAGATGGTTGACAGCCAGAACTCTCAGGCCACCCAGAATGACCAGGTGGACCTGTTTGTGAGCAAGGGCGTCAACGCCCTGGCCATTAACCCCGTGGACCGCACCGCGGCCTCCGTCATCCTCGACAAAGCCAAAGCTGCTGGCATCCCCATCGTCTTCTTCAACCGCGAACCCCTCGCCGAAGACATGGCTAAATGGGACAAGGTCTACTACGTGGGCGCCATTGCCCAGCAGTCTGGCACGATGGAAGGCCAAATCCTGGTGGATTACTGGAAATCCCATCCCGAAGCCGATCTGAATGGCGACGGCGTGATGCAGTACGTCATGCTCAAAGGCGAGCCGGGTCACCAGGATGCTGAAATGCGCACCGAGTACTCCATCAAAGCCATCACCGATGCCGGTATCAAGGTCGAAAAAGTGGCTGAAGATACGGGTATGTGGGACCGCGTGAAGGGCCAGGAAAAAATGGCTGCCTTCCTTGCCGCCAACGAAGGTAAGATCGAAGCCGTCCTCGCCAACAATGACGATATGGCCCTCGGCGCCATCGAAGCCCTCAAGGCCGCTGGCTACTTCGGTGCAGACAAGAAATTCATGCCCGTCGTGGGTGTGGATGCCACCGCCCCCGCCCTGGCCGCCCTCAAAGACGGCACTCTGCTTGGAACCGTCCTCAACGACGCCAAGAACCAGGGTAAGGCCACCCTCATGCTGACCTACGTCCTGGCCAAGGGCGAAACCCCCACCAAAGAAAACACTGGTTATGAAATCACCGATGGCAAGTACGTGTGGGTTGATTACAAAATGATCCTGCTCGAGAACATCGCCGACGCCGAGTAGTCTTCGTCTGCCTGTTCTATCGGGGTGCGGCAGTCCCTGCCGCACCCCGTTTCACGGAATGCCCTCTTTTTCACATTGCACCATTCTTCTTTCTCGCTATAATTGATTCTTATATTCCCCCTTTGAATTTTCCACCAGAACTTTAGTCATAAAGGTGATCGCATGGGTGATGAAAACAGATACATTCTGGAAATGCGAAACATCTCCAAGTCTTTTCCCGGGGTAAAGGCCCTGGATGATGTTACGCTGCAAGTCCCCCCGGGAACCGTGCACGCCCTCATGGGCGAAAACGGCGCCGGCAAATCCACCCTCATGAAAATCCTCTTCGGCCTCTATTTCCAGGATTCCGGAGAGATCATCCTGGATGGAGAACCGGTCAAGGTGGAAAATCCTCGCCAGGCTCTTTCCCTAGGCATTTCCATGATCCACCAGGAGCTTCACCCCGTCCCGCACCGCAGTGTCATGGAAAATATCTGGCTGGGCCGCTATCCCATCGCCCTTAACCTCGGTCCCATCCAGATCGTCAACCACAAAAAGATGTTCGCCGACACCAAAGCCCTGCTCGACGATCTGCAGATGGATATTCGCCCCGAAACCCGCGTGCGCGAAATGTCGGTATCCAAAATCCAGTCCATGGAAATCGCCAAGGCGGTCTCATATAACGCCAAGATCATCATCATGGATGAGCCCACTTCTTCGCTCACCGAGCGCGAGGTCGTCCATCTCTTTAAGATCATCAACGATCTGAAAGCCCGTGGCGTGGCCATCATTTACATCTCGCACAAGATTGAAGAGATCCTGCAGATCGCCGATGAAGTCACCATCATGCGCGACGGTAAACGCGTGGGCACCTGGGCCGCCAGCGAGCTGACCAATGACCTCATCATCAGCCGCATGGTCGGCCGCGAGCTGACCAACCGCTTCCCCGAGAAAACCAATGTCCCTTCGGATGTCATGATGCGCGTCGAAGGGCTGACCTCCACCAACCCCAAAAGCTTCAAGAATGTTTCCTTTGAGCTGCGCCGCGGAGAAATTCTGGGCATCGGCGGTCTGGTCGGCGCCCAGCGTACCGAACTGGTAGAGGCCATCTTCGGCCTGCGCGCAGTGGCCTCCGGAAAAATTATCATCAAAGACCAGCCTGTCACCATCCATTCCCCCATCGATGCCAAACAGCGCGGCATTGCCCTGCTCACCGAGGAACGGCGTGTTTCAGGCATCTTCCCCGTCTTATCGGTTCGAGAGAACACGGTGGTGGCTAACCTGCGACGCTACCGCGGGCGCGGGGGCTTAATTGATGAAAAGCGTATGCGCAGCGATGTCGAAAATAGCTGCCAGCAGCTGCGCGTCAAAACCCCCAGTATCAAGACCCTCATCGCCAACCTCTCCGGCGGCAATCAACAAAAAGTGCTCCTCGCCCGCTGGCTGCTCACCGAACCGGACATCCTCATTCTGGATGAACCCACCCGCGGTATTGATGTCGGCGCAAAATATGAAATTTACACCCTGATGGTGGATCTGGCCAAGCGTGGCAAAGCCATCATCATGATTTCTTCCGAAATGCCCGAACTGTTGGGCGTGTCTGACCGTATCCTGGTCATGAGCATGGGTCAAGTCTCCGGGATCCTCCCGCAGAAAGAAGCGACCCAGGAAAAAATTATGCGTCTTGCCACGCAATACATGTAATACTTGTGGAGAAGAGAGTCTATGAAACTGCCCGATAAAGCTGCTCTGCGCAAATTCGTCAACGACAACGCCATCTTCATCGTGTTGATCATCCTCGTTCTGGCCATCGCCTTCCAGAACCCGGCCTTCTTGTCCATGAACAACCTGCGCAATATCTTGATCATGTCGTCCACCCGCATCATCATCGCTCTGGGTGTGGGCGGCATCCTCATCACCCAGGGAACCGACCTGTCCGCTGGCCGTATGGTGGGTCTGGCCGCGGTGATTTCGGCCTCCATGCTGCAGTCGCTGGATTACACGCGCCGCTTTTTCCCCAACCTGCCGGAAATCCCCCTTATCGTCCCCATCCTCATCTGCATCCTCACCGGCATCATCCTGGGTTTCGCCAACGGCCTCATTGTGGCCAAGCTCAACGTGCCGCCCTTCATTGCCACCCTGGGCACCATGGTGATCATTTACGGTATGAACTCGATCTACTTCGCCATGGAACCCAATAACTCCCAGCCGATTGGCGGCCTGCGCGCCGATTTTACCAAGCTGGGAACCGGCTATATCGGCCCATCCGGCCCCTATTCCATCCCCTACATCGTCATCATCGCCCTCCTCGTGGCCGTGCTGGTGTGGGTACTGCTGAATAAGACCACCATCGGCAAAAGCCTGTACGCCATTGGCGGCAACCCCCAGGCGGCGCGGGTCTCCGGCATTAACGTATCCCGTATGCTCATCTTTGTCTACTCCTTCGCAGGGGCCATGTACGGCCTGGCTGGGGTTCTCGAAGCCGGACGCACTGGCGGCGCCACCAACAACTACGGCAACATGTATGAATTGGATGCCATTGCTGCCTGCGTAGTGGGCGGTGTGTCCACCTCCGGCGGCATTGGCACCGTCCCCGGTATGTTAGCCGGCGTGCTCATCTTCGGCGTCATCAACTACGGTCTGACCTTCATTGGCGTCAATCCCTACTGGCAGCAAATTGTCAAAGGCCTCATCATTGTCTTCGCTGTCGCCTTTGATATCGCTAAGTACTACGTTAAGAAATAAACGCTCACAGAATCACGAAGGCGAGCGCAGCAAAATCCCGCGCTCGCCTTTCTTTTTGTTACAATACAACCAACTCTCATTGAAAGGTTTCTAACCATGCCAACCTACTATTTCCCTAAAAACTTCCTATGGGGAGCCGCCACAGCTTCCTATCAAATTGAAGGCGCCTGGAACGAAGACGGTAAAGGCGAATCCGTCTGGGACCGCTTTGCCCACACCCCCGGTAAGATTGACAATGGCGATACAGGCGATGTAGCCTGTGATCATTATCACCGCTGGCCAGAAGACATTCAAATGATGAAAGACTTCGGTCTCCAGGCCTACCGCCTATCCATCGCCTGGCCTCGTATTCTGCCCGCTGGCCGTGGAGCCGTGAACCCCAAGGGTCTGGATTTCTACGACCGGCTGATCGACGCCGTTCTGGAAGCCGGAATCCAGCCCTTCGTCACCCTCTATCATTGGGATCTGCCTCAGGCGCTTCAGGATCAGGGCGGCTGGACGGTGCGCGAGACTGTCCCCGCTTTTGTGGAATACGCGGATATTGTCACCCGCCGCCTGGGCGACCGCGTGCAGCATTGGATCACCCACAACGAAATGTCGGTGGTCAACCTCCTTGGCTATGCCCTTGGCGAACACGCTCCAGGGTACAAGGGCCAATATATGAACGCCCTGGCCACCGGCCACCATCTGCTTCTCTCGCACGGTCAGGCCGTGCCTGTCATTCGCCAAAACGTGGCCAATGCTCAGATAGGGCTGGCTGTGAACATGAATTACCAGGTGCCAGCCTCCAACAGCGCTGCTGACCGCGATTTCCGCCGTCGCATCGACGGCATGTGGGTGCGTTGGTTCCTCGAGCCTCTGCACGGCCGCCAGTACCCCGCCGACGTCCTGCACGATTTCATCTCCGATGGCTACATTCCCGACGCCCCTCTGCCCTTCATCCAACCGGGCGACATGGAAACCATCGCCGTGCCGGTAGATTTCCTGGGGTTGAATTACTACTTCCGCCAGGTCATGCGCAACCCCAGCGTCCCTGAGACCGAAAACGACCCCATCGAAATCCATTCCCTCCCCCAAACCCGCGAAAATGTCACCGAAATGGGTTGGGAAGTGTATGCCGACGGTCTGCTGAACACCCTCGCACGTCTGTACAGCGAGTACCAGCCCAAGGCCCTCTATGTGACCGAGAACGGCGCCTCCTATTCCGACGGCCCCGACGCCCAGGGACGCATCCACGACGCCGAGCGCATTCGCTACCTGCGCACTCACTTCACCGCCGCTTACCGCGCCATTCAAATGGGTGTACCCCTCCGCGGGTTCTTTGTCTGGTCCTGGTTGGACAATTTTGAATGGGCACGCGGCTATGCGCAGCGTTTTGGCCTGGTCTGGGTGGATTTCAAAACCCAGCAGCGCATCCCGAAAGACAGCGCATTCTGGTATCAGAAGGTCATCGCCGACAACGCCGTCGAAACCGAATAGATCCTCGCCTGTCCTGCCCCCCTGCGGCCTCACCGCCGCGGGGGGCTTTTTGTATCCCTTGCACCCTTAAGCGGGTATAATTCCCTCGGTATCCCCCAGCCTGTCGAGGTATGATGAACCGCACCCGCATTCAGCCCCACACCGCTTTTCTCATTACTGCCCTCTTTTTTGGGCTGATCTTCATTTTCCTCCTGCCGGTGGGGGCGGGCAACGACGAAGAAACCCACTTCGCCCGCATCTACGAAATTTCCCTCAACCACCCCCTGCCCAATTCTTATCTGGGCCGCGCTGGGCTGCCCCAATCCTTTTACGCGGTCTCCTACCGCCAGCTAAAATTCCTCGCCCCCCTCACCTGGGAACAGTTCAAAAACAGCCTGCAGTACACCGTCCGCGACCCGCAGACAGTGGCCTACCGCACCCGCGCCACCTACTCGCCCCTCAACTACATCGTCCAGGCTGTGTTGGTGCGCATCTTCGGTTGGTATCTCAACCTGCCCATCCCCATCCTCTATTATTTACTGCGCCTCACCTACCTCCTGCTCTACGTATTGCTTGCTGCCCTGGCTGTGCGCCTCATTCCCATCGGCAAATGGCTGCTGGCCGTCCTGGCCCTGGCTCCTATCACCCTGCTGCAGGCCGCCACCGTCTCCTCGGATCCCATTACCAACGGTGTCAGCTTTCTCTTTATCGCCTGGGCCTTACATCTGCTGATCTGCCAGCCCAAATTCGACCGCAAAACCACCCTCCTCACCTTCGGGCTGCTGCTGCTCCTGTTCTCGGTCAAAATCAACTCGATTCCCCTTCTGCTCTTGCTGCTGCTCCTCTCCCCCCGTCAGTTCCCCACACGCAAAGCCTATTTCCTTTTCTGGGCGGCGGCCGCCTCGCTGCTGATTCTCGTGGCAGGCGGTTGGAATCTCATCGCCTGGCAGTCAGACGCCGTGCGCCGCGGTTTGGAAGGCACCAGCCCCTTCACCGTGCTGCTCAACTCGCTCAAAGAACCCCTGGGGTTCATCGCTTCACTCCTGACCTACAGCGCCCAAAACCTTCCCAAAGTCCTCACAGGCTGGATCGCCGCCTACGGCTATGATTACTGGCCGGTGCCCACGCTGGTCTTCGTGCTGTATCCCTTGGGGCTGTTTGCGGCGCTGGCCGCCTCTCACAGCGATCCTTGCCCGCCCGCGCGCGTGCGCATTGGTCTGTTGGTGCTCTTCGCCCTGACCTTCTTCGGCACCTTTGCTCTGCGCCTCATCCTCAAGCAGAATATGACCGCCGGGGTGGTTTCCACACACGGCCGCTATTATGTGGCCGTATTTCCCCTGCTGCTCCTGGGCCTCACCGCCTGGGGGCGGGCCTTGCCCCTGCGCCGCGCCCACCTGCCCCTGGCTGCGGTCTTCCTGATCGCCGCTCTCAGCCTGTATACACTGGGCATGGGCCTTTCCTATTACACCCTGTGCGGCCCTTCGCGCTACAATGGTCAGGAATGTCTGCTGCCCGTCTATAAGAACTGGGCCCCCTCCCCTGAGGTCACACTGCCCCTCACGCCCCAAGCAGCCGTGCAGCAGACCTTCATCGTGGAATGTCCCTCCGTGGATCAAATCAGCGTGCGCGCCTTCAACCCCCAGCGTGAAACCGCCGCCGGGGCTTTCACCGCCGTGCTCAGCGACCTAACCACCGGCCAAACCCTGGCGTCCCAAGAAATTCCCTTCCGCTCCGTGCCTGCCAACGGCTCCATCACCCTCCAGTTCCCCCCGCTCACCCAGGTGAACACCCACGAGTTGGCTCTCACCCTCACCCATTCCGGCCCCTACGCCGGCCTGGAGCTGGCCGTCACCCCCGCGGATGACTACCGCGGCACGCTCACCCTCGATCAGCAGCCCCAAAACTCTGACCTTCTCTTCCGCTACCGCTGCCTATACGCCCACTCCCAATAATAAAGGGGGTCGGCAGTTTTTTCCAACCAGAACCCCTTCCATCACATGGATCGCAGCTCGCAAGCTTCACTCCTTTTTCTTCAGCAGCTGCATCCCCCCTGCCAAAGCCCCCAGGAGCAGTTCCACCACCACATACACAAAGCGGTGAACAGTGGAATAGATCAGCGCGTCTTCCGGCGCGATCACACTCGCCAGCATCCAGGTCAGCGTCGCCTCGCGCACCCCCAGCCCGCCGGGGGCAAACACCACCACGTAGCCCACAATCCAACTCAGGGCGTACACGCTGATGTTAAGCAAAAGGGTATCTGCGCTCACCTGAGGAAACACAAAGGCAAAGCTGATCCCCAGCAGAACCCAAACTGCCGCCTGCACGCCCATGAGCCGCAGCACCCGGCCCCAAGCCAATTTGGATTCGTCTTTCTTGCGGAAAAGCCGTTCAAACACCGCCAGAAACCCCAACCAGGCCAAAAGCAGCCCCACGCCCAAAGCCGCCAGCCCCCATCCGCCTACGCGCCAGCCAATACGGGCCAGCAGTTCGGGCGCCTGAGGTGAAAGCAGCCCCGCTGCCCCCCCGCTGATCACCGCGCCCGTCAGCAGCCAGACATTCTCGGCAATCAGTGCTTTGGTGGATTTTCGAGCTGAAAGCTCGCGGTCGTGATACAGGTTGAAACGCCCCACAAAATGCCATACCCCACCAGGGATATATTTGCCCAGTTGGGAAATAGCCACAATGCGGAAGATCTCGGCGTACGCCAGATTCAGCCCTTCTCCTCGTACCGCCTCCTGCGAAAGGAACACCAATATCAGCTTACCCGCTGCCAAAAACAATGCAGAGAACAGCAGATTCTGTATAGCGATGGTGGCGAAGTATCCAGAGACCTTTCCCCAATGGGTGACAAGGTACACCCCCCCCGCCACAATCACCGCCGCTACCCACAGCCACTTGGCGAATTTAAGAATGGTTTGGCGGTTCAAGCAGCATCCTCCTCAAATACGCAAATTGAGCCTCCGAGGAGCGCCGTACATCCTCCACCACCGTCAGCATGTCTTCGTGAATTTCCTGACTGTGCGCCAGCAAATCGGTTAATACCTGGCTCAGGTCTCTGCTCGCCTGGCGGTAATCAAACACATACTTTTCCAGGTGAAAACGCTGCATGGCCTCCAGATACTTATGCCCCCAACCGATCACCAGGGTAGGCACACACAGGCGCAGGCCAAACACCATGGCGTGAAAGCGCGAAGTCACCAACACATCCGCCCGCCGCACAATCTCATCAATCCCACGCGTGTTCACATCGTACATCAGCCACGTGATGCGGTTCAGCAGCGGGCGCGGCAGGGACAATTCTGCCTCAGCCCTCAGACGTTCAATAGCGATGATGTCATTGTTGCGCGTCTTCTTGGATCGTTCTCGTGAGGCGTTGGGGAACACCACAAAATGCGCCTGCGGCGACCCGCAGCCTTCCATCATCCCCAACAGCACGTGGTGATAATCAATCTTGCTCGATCCCGATTTTTCCATCACCAGCACACTCGGCGAAATCGCCACCACTGGCGCGCCTGCGGCCTTAAGCCGGTCCAGCTTATCACACACCTGCCGCAGCGCAGTCTCATTTTCGTTCGAGAGGCAGTAAGACGGCTCATATAGAAACGCCGCGTCGGTCGCCGGCTGCACCTGGGTTTCATCCAGCCCCAATTCGCGCAGATAAGCATAGGTCTTCTCACCGCGGGCAAACGTTTGCGCGCAGCGCGGCAAAAAGATGCGCGCCGCCCAGCGGATCAGCGGGTTGCGAAACGACCCCGCCGCCTGCGAGAGCTTGACCACCGGCGTGCCCATCAGCATCGCCGGCCACAGGGTTAAAATGTTGTACGGCAGGAAGATCAGGCGTCCATCGGCAAAGGTAATCCCGCCCACATCCAACAGAGCTGCCGCCCTGTCCATCGCCCCCAAGGCGCCCTGCGGCTGCGGGCTGCCGCCCAGTTTACGCTGCAGCCACACCCACAGCGCCTGTAAAAAATATTTCACCAAGGCCTGCGGACGGCTGTCGTAAAATTCCAATTTGCCATCCTGCGCCAGAGCCGCATCTTTTTGAGGATAGGGCGTAAACACAGCAATGCGCACATCCGCGCGCGCCGCCCGCACCTTTGCAATGGTTGTCTCCAGCATAGCCGCCGCCCCGCGGTTTCCCCATATGGAACCGCCGATAATCGCCACCTTGCCCGCTGTGCGCATCACAGCACCTCCAGCGCTTTCAAGGCGTACAAATAGAGCTTGATCAACGGCCGCAGCAGCCGTCCCACCATCACCCGGCCTTTGGGCGTCGCCGTCCAGCGGTAATTGAATAAAATCACCGCCGCCACCAGATAATCTACCAGCCGTACCCGCTCATTCACCGGGTCGCTCACCTTCACACCCCATAGCTTTCCTGCCCGGGCGCGCGCCGTCACATTGTAATGCATCGGCAGCGAACGCGCCTGCGCATCCGCCACCAATTCCACCGGAACCGGCTGTAAGTTCAGCTTACCCGCCGCCAGGGCCGACTGCAAATCGGCTTCAGCGCGAGCGCTGCGCGCAATCACCGCGTTGTGTTTGATGGGATTGTCCTTCATCGCCATCAGCCACACATCCCCTACCGAAAGGTCGCAGTCATAGCCGGTGTGGTCGTGGCAGCGCAAGCATTTGCGCGCGCAGAAGAAGTACAGGTTCTGGTAATCACTGAATGCGCTAAAAGGCTTTTCCTTGGTGGAGCCGTCCTCGAACCCAAAGCGCAGCTTACCGCGCCAATGGCCAATGCGGTTGCGGAAGCTGGTTAGGCTGACGCCAGCGGGTTTGGCCTTGCGCACCACCAGGCGTGTCAACCCCGGATCGGAGACGTGCCCGCAAAACAAGGCAATTGTCAGGCGAATTTTTGCGTCAATTTCCGGTCGGTTTTGGCGCATACGGTTCACCGTCCAGGTGTCGCACGGCAGCAGAGTCATGGCCAGCTTGCCCTGGAACGCCTCAATCAGCGGAACGGCCTCGCCCGAAAAATGGGTTTCCATGTATTTGCTGCCCTGCGCTGCCAACAGCTCTTCGCGCGTGGTGGCGATGTGGTAGCCCGCCTGCACCTCATTCCCCACCACCTGCGAGGTGCACACCAGCGCCCCATCAATTTCACCCATCTCCAGCAGGTGCGCCAGCAGGCCCGTGATCGTCCCGCCCGAGGCCGCGTTCAGCCGAATATCTTCATCCAGCGAGTACGCCAGCCAACACGAGCGGTATGCGCCGATGTATTTGGCGATTAATTCCGAGGTCCAATGCCGCTTAAACAAGCGGTCTATCCAGCTAGTTTTCATCCCGTCCATACGTCCGTCGTTTTTCGTAGTAAAGGATCCTTTCTTGAGTCTGCCGCAGACGCATGAACATATCGGCCAGAAAGCCAAAAATGAACAGGATCAGCCCCAAAGACACCAGGTAAATCCCCACAAAGCCCACCGCCTTATAGGGCGAAAAGGCCCGGTACATCCAATAATGCCAGAGCATAAATAGGAGCGCCGCCGTGCCGATGGTGAAAGGCGGCAAGCCCAGGTAGATAAAAAAGCGCAGCGGTTGAAAGTCTCGGTAGGCCCGCAGGATGATGTTCAGGGTGCGCAGGGTGTAGCTGAACAAATTGCCCGCCACGCGCGACTTGCGTTCCGGAAAATAGCGGATGGTGACCGCCACAGGCTGAATGCGCAGCCGTTTGAAGGATAAATCCAAAAACGATTCCTGCGTGTACGTGAACACCCCAGTCAGGTTGAGCTGGAGCATGGCTTCGCGCGAATAAGCCCGAAAGCCGCAGGATACATCGTTATAGCGCTGCCCGCTCAGCCGCCCTATAAGATCCGACATCACCTGATTGCCCCAATACTTGACCCCCGACATGTTTTCCGGCTTGCGCAGCCCGCCACTGCCATCGCTGAAGCGGTCCGCGGGCACAAAATCCGCCTCCCCCGCCAGAATCGGGCCGATCAGCAGCGGGATCTCCTCCGGTAAGAACTGCCCGTCGCCGTCAATGTTGACCATCAGATCCGCGCCGCATTCCAAAGCAGCCTTCAGTCCAGTCTGAAAAGATTGCCCCACCCCGCGGTTGCTGTGGTGCGAAATCACCTGCGCCCCCGCGGCGCGCGCTGCCTGCGCGGTGCCGTCATGGGAGCCGTCGTCAATCACAAAGATCACCGTCTCATCCACACCTGTCATCTCGCGCGGGATGCCAGCGATGACTCTGCCGATATTCTCTTCTTCATTTAATGCTGGGATGATCACGGCCAATTTCATGTGATTGATGATACTTTTCCCCGGTATCTTTGTCAATAGAAAGCGCAGCCCGCGTTGCTCAACCCGTGCCGGCAAAAATGCCCCCGCTGCAGCAGATCGCAGTAGAATAATTCCATGAAGCTGCTCTCTTTTTTCCTTTCCCTGCCCTTCAACGCTCGTTTGCGTTCGCGCGCCCGCATCTGGTCGGTTCCACTGGCCTACATTTTGGCAGCCACGCTCCTCGGCCACTTGATCCCCCAGATCAATTTCATCATCTTCCCCCGCCTCTTTTTGATTGACGCCGGAACTGCCTCAACGCTGCTTTCCACCATCTCTTCCGGCATGATCGCCTTCACCGGCTTCGTCTTTTCGATGGTGTTTGTGCTGATTCAGTTCGGCTCCACCACCTACACCCCTCGCCTGGCCGGATATTTGCTGCAGGACCCGGTGGTGCGCCACGCGCTGGGCATCTTCACTGGAACCTTCCTCTTCACCCTGAACGCCGCCTCCTACGTCAACGTGCGTGCCAGCGAAGCGGTTCCCAACCTGGCCGTCATCTTCGCCCTGCTGCTGGTGACCGCCTCCGCTGTCATGTTCCTGGCCCTCATCGAGCGCGTTACCTCTTTGCGTGTTTCCAGCGTACTGCATATGGTCGGCTCGCGCGGACGCCAGGTCATCGAGCGTATGTATGCCCACCGCTTCACCGCCGGTGAAAGCGAAGACCTCACCGATCATCAATCCATGCTGGAACAGGTTCCTCTGCCCCTGCCGCCCATCACCCAATCGTTGATACATTCTGGCGAGCCGGGAATCATCCTCCAATATCACATGGATCAACTCTTGATCCTGGCTCAGCGTGCCCAGGGGCTGATTGAAATCCGCTACCCCCCCGGTGACACCCTCCCCGATGGGGCGGTCATCTTAAACCTGCGCGGCGCCCGCCGCACCATCCGCCCGGCACTTCTGCGCGCCGCGGTGGAAATGGGGCATGAACGCACCATCGAACAGGACCCCAAATATGCTCTGCGCCTGATTGTGGATATTGCCATCCGCGCCCTCTCCCCCGCCGTCAACGATCCCACCACTGCCGTGCAGGCCTTGGACGAGTTGGACGACTTGCTGCACCGCCTGGGAACCCGCCATCTGGATGTGGGCGTCCTGCGCAGCCGTCAGGGCACCCTCCGTGTGATCTATCCCACCCCCGACTGGGAAGATTTCCTCAGCCTGGCCATTGACGAAATTCGCCAGTACGGCGCGGGCTCCATCCAGGTCATGCGCCGCCTGCAGGCCTTGCTCCAGGATTTGCTGGATGTGCTTCCTGCCGAACGCGCTGCGCCGGTGGAACGCTACCTCCAGCGGGTCAAGAACTCCATCCAACACCATTTTGTGGATTTTCAGGACCGCCTCAGCGCCCAACAGGCCGACCGTCAGGGCATGGGTCTTTCTCGCCCCATCGAAGCCCTAGACGATCAAACTCCTCCAGCCGCTTGAATCTGCCTGCTTAAGCAACCAAAAAGGGCGCGCCGTCAGCGCGCCCTTTCAGTTTTGGTCTTATTCTAGCGTACCTGCTTAAAATTGATTACCACCAGGTTCTTCTCACAGTCCCCCGAAGTGTCAAAATACACCCGGCTGGAAAGCGGCAGACGCTGCTGGTCAATTAATTGAATCCACAGCTTACCCTGTGAGGCCACCGGACGGTTGTTCAAGGTCACCTCATATCCTGCCGCGCCGTATTTCAGCGCAGTTCCTGTCAGGCTGGGGTAGAGGGTCAGCGCGTAGCCTTCCAGGCTGCCCCCCACCTGCACGGAAATACCCACCGCCGGGCCACCCTGCATATCCAGCACCTGTCCGCCCACCCCCATCCAATCACAGTTGCTTCGTTCTGGATAAAGGATCGTAGCGCTGATCATGGCCGGTGGGCTTTGCAGGGCAAAAGCATACACGGTGTTCACCGGCTCTGTGGCCGTGGGGGTGGCCGTCGGCCCCATGCCAATCAGCGTGGGGGTCAGCGTGGGCGGCACGGGTGTATTCGTGGGAGCCGTGGTCAACGTGATCGTCGGTGTCCAGGTCGGCGGCAGGGCTGGGATCGTCGGTGTGGCCGAGGGTAATACCAGCGGCGCAGGCAGGGTAGGCGGTGGGTACGGGTTGAAGGGCACATACGGGTTCCAATAGATCAACCCAGCCACCGTCAGCATCGCCGCCAACGCCAATAAACCCAGCACCGTGAGCACATTCCACAGGCCGTCGGCGTTCTTAGGCCGCCGCGCCGCTTTTGGGGCGGCTGGCTTAGCCGGTTCTTCCATCGGTTGCACGTCTGGTTGTTCTTCCTGGGTCAATGTATTCTCCTTGCCGGTTCCCCGCGCCCCCTAAGGCGTTAATATCTCAATGACAGCCTTGGCCCGGGCTTCTTTCAGCCACTTTGCCACCGCCTCCTCCGCCAACCGCAGCCGTGCGTCCGGCGTCAGGGGGTGGCTTGCGCCCCGTTCGAGCACCTGCACAATGTGAAACCCCAAAGGGGTCTCGATGATTTCACTGTACGACATCGGCTCCAGCGAAAAAGCCGCCTCTTCCACCGCGGGCTGAAGCAGGTAACCGCGCGGGAACCAACCCAGCTCGCCGCCCGTCTGCGGATCGAAGCGCGCCGCAATGGTTGCAAAATCCGCACCAGCGCGCAGCTCTTCCAGGGCCTTCTCGGCATTCTCCCGTTGATACGCCAAAATCTGGCGAGCATGCACTTGCTCCACATTCTTGCCCACGCTGGCCGCAATTTGCTCACGCTGCCAGGCGGCCGCCATCTGGCGGGCCAGTGCACGCCGGAAGCTGTTTTCGGAATATCCATTCCGTTCCCACCAGGCGCGCAGCGCATCCGCCCCGCCCAGTTTTTCGGCCAGGGCCTCCATACGCGCCGTCACCTGTGCTTCGCTGATCTGAAAACCGCCCTCCACCGCCGCCTGTGCCATCAACGTCTGCTCAATCAGCTCGTTCAAGACCCGCTCGCGGGCCGTGTCCACGCTCACCGTCTGCCCCAGGGCCTCCTGGGCCGCCGTGAAGCGCCTCAGCTCTTCCTCAAATTCAGCCAGCGTCACCCGCTCGCCGTTCACCACCGCCGCGGCCGGTTCTGGTGTCGGCGTCACTGTGGGCGTGGGTTGAGGCAGGGTGGGAGTGGGCGTATCGCCCACAGGGACGGTGGGCACCGGTTCCGCGTTGGGCGTGCAAGCCCCCAAAAGCAGCGCCGTGCCGAGAATCAGCAGCCAGAAAAAGGGTGTCTTCGTTCTCATTCTGAACATTATACCCGGATTCTAGTGGGGCTGGATTCGCCAGAGTGAGCATAATTCATCGAGAATGCTCTTGGAGTGGCACAAGACGTCCCATTTCCTCCCCAAGCCAGGCCGTCAACGCCAAATTCTGGTGTATAGTTATGCATAATTCGCAGCCCCCCGCTGTTCAAGAATGAGGACAATCCAATCCTGCTTTTGAGATGAATTACCGGTGCCAGTCGATTTGGAACAAATCTCACGCCTCACAAGGAAATCTCCCCATGAACATTTTTACCCACATTCTTCCATCTTTACCGGACGGCAAAGTGATCCACGTCGATATTGGGTTGTTTTGGATCGCTGTCGTTGTGGAGCATAACGGCATCAAGCGGTGCGGTTTATCCGCCGCGTTAACCAATCCCGAATTTGAACATGCCCGTCATCCTGCAGTGAAACAAGCTGGCAGCCTGGAAGGAGGTTCTGCTCTCGAATTGGCGAATTGGGTGTTTTCTGACAGTTATACCGAAGTAGGGGTTGGATTGGCTGCAATTAATGCGTTATTACCGCCCCTCGAGCATCCCAACGAGCTCGCCGCAGAAGATTATATTCTCAAACAAGGCCACGACCGTCAGGTAGCGCTCATTGGCCATTTCCCATTTGTGCCCCAACTCAGAGAGCATATCAAAAAATTATGGGTCCTGGAATTGAATCCCCAAGAAGGCGATCTGCCAGCCTCAGCAGCACCAGAGATCATCCCTCAGGCAGATATCCTGGCGGTAACCGCCACCACCTTGATTAACCATACGTTTGAAAATATCTTCCGTTTACGCAAGCCTGGTGCAAAAGTTTTGATGATTGGTCCCAGCACACCGCTGTCCCCAATATTGTTTGAATACGGGATTAATGTTTTATCGGGGAGCCTTGTTGAAGACCCCGAGACCGTCCTGCCTTTGGTACGTCAAGGGGCCACCTTTCGGCAAATCCGCGGACACGGTGTCCGCTTGGTGACCGTTGAAGCAGCAGCTTGATCCACTGTGTATGAAATCCTTGACACACACGTTCTACCAAACTAAAATCTACATACTCATTAAATGAGTATTATCTTCATCCACCCCACTCAATCTGATGGTCCGGGCGGATAAACCTGGTTCTACGAGGCCAGGTACTTGTGCACCTTGTAGGAGACATGAATGAAACGGCTTATTGTCACTCTGTTGCTGATTGGAGCCCTTCTGAGCGCATGCTCCAGCACCCCCACTCAAAAAGAACCTTTGTCCTCTGCCAGTGAAACGGCACAATCAAACTTCACCGTTGTGGACGCATTGGGAAGAGAAGTCAGTTTCAACCGCCCCCCTTCTCGGATTGTTATCACCGGTAAGGGCTTGATTTTGACACTGGACGCAGCCTATATGTTCCCCGAGGCTCGCGATCGCATTGTTGCTTTAGGCGTTGCCAATCAAGGGAGCGGTAATTTTGTACCGCTGATTGACCCTAAGTTTTCGGATAAAGTCATTTTGCAAGCCGATGCTGGCGCCGAGCAAATTGCAGCTGTCCAGCCCGATCTGGTCATCTTAAAAAGCTACCTGGCCGAAACCATGGGTCCGCCCATCACAGCCCTGAACATCCCCGTCCTCTATGTAGATTTTGAAACCCCAGAACAATATGTGCGCGATTTAGCCATCTTGGGCAAGGTATTTCAAAACGAATCCAGAGCTGAGGAATTATCTGATTTCTATACGAATAAAGTTAACACAATCCAGAAGCTGCTGACCGACAGCCCCAACTCCCCCCGTGTTTTGATGCTCTATTACAACGATAAGGACGGCGCAGTAGCTTTCAATGTTCCTCCCATGAGCTGGATGCAAACCAAAATGGTCGAATTGGCTGGTGGCCAACCGGTTTGGGCCTCTGCAAATCCAGGCAAGGGATGGACTGTGGTGACGGTGGAACAGATTGCTGCCTGGGATCCTGACGATATTTTTATAATTTCCTACCAGAAGGACTCCGCCCAAATCGCACAGAATTTAAAGAACGACCCGCAGTGGCAGTCCTTACGTGCGGTGAAGGAAGGTCATCTATTTGGTTTTCCGGCCGATATTTACAGCTGGGATCAATCTGACTCGCGTTGGATCCTCGGGCTTTCCTGGATGGCAGCCCGTCTGCATCCGGATATTTTTCCTCAGCACGATATCACAAAAGAGGCGATTCAGTTCTACGAGCAGTTGTACGGGATGGATGCTGGCTCTTTTGAGACTAAAATTCGTCCCACCTTCCGGGGTGACTTGCAGTGAGCGATACCGCGGCTTCGGTTGCTCTGCAGGAATTGGCCTTACGCAAGTTGACAAGGCGGTGGATCCTGCTCCTCTTAGGATTGGCGCTGGCCGTCATCTTCATCTTATCGCTGCTGTGGGGACGCTACCCAGAATTAGGGTTCATCTCCTGGCAGCGGGTGAGTGAGGATGAATTGGCAAAGTTACTGGTTCTCAATTTACGATTACCTCGCCTTTTAACGGCAGCCCTCTTAGGTGCGGTTCTCTCGGCAGGGGGAATCGTGTTTCAAATGTTGTTTGGCAATCCCTTGGTAGAACCGGGCTTTTTGGGAGTATCTCAAGGCGCTGCTTTTGGCGCGGCCCTCTGTATCGTATTCCTGGGCGGCTCGGCAGTCCTGTTGCAAGGCAGTGCGGCGGCTTTTGCTTTGATGGGTTTGGTGCTTTCCTATGGATTAGCAAGGCGCATTCGTTACGGCGGCTGGGTACTGCGTCTCGTGCTTTCTGGAATTGCCGTTTCTGCCTTTTTTTCTGCGGGCCTGGGAATCCTCAAATATCTGGCTGACCCCCTCCGCCAGTTGCCAGAGATCACCTTTTGGCTGCTGGGCGGCCTTTCGGGCATCACCTGGAAAAAGCTGCTGACCATCCTGCCTGCCGTGATCGTTGGCCTCGTTTTTCTATACCTGTTTCGCTGGCGGCTGAACATTTTAGCCCTCAGCGACGAGACCGCTTTTTCAATGGGGGCAGCGCCCAAACGCGATCGCATGCTGCTGCTCACAGCCGCGGTGCTGCCCACTGCCGCTGTCATTTCAGTGGCTGGGATGGTTGGTTGGGTGGGCCTAATCATTCCACATATTGCCCGCCGCTTGTTTGGTTCCGATACGCACTTCACGCTTCCTGCGGCTATGCTGCTCGGCGGTATCTTTACCATCCTATGTGACAATTTGAGCAGAAGCCTGCTGACGGGTGAGATCCCATTAGGCATTCTCACCTCGCTGCTGGGTGCAGCCATTTTTATCGTTTTAATGCTCTCCCCCACCACAAAGGTGCACCGGTGACCCCTTCTCTGCTCACCTTTCAAAAAGTCCGTTTTGGGTATAACCGTAAGGATGCTCCCGTCTTCGACGGATTGGATCTTACCCTCAAAGAAGGCCGAATTACTACCATCCTGGGCCCAAATGGCGCCGGGAAAACAACCTTGCTCTATCTGGTGTTAGGCTGGCTGAAACCCTGGGCAGGCAAGATTTGTTTGTTGGATATTCCAATTGAAAATTACAGCCGGAGAACCTTAGGTCAACATATCTCCCTCATACCCCAAAGTGAACACACCCCCTTTGAATACACCGTCCTTGAATATGTCCTTTTGGGGCGCGCCCCCTATCTGGCCCCTTTGGAAGCGCCGTCGCCGACAGACGAAAAAATCGCCTATGAGGCATTGGTAAAAATGGGGATTGGCGATTTATATGACCATTCTATCCTGACATTGAGCGGAGGCGAACGGCAAATGGTGTTGGCGGCTCGCGCTCTGGCTCAAGAACCAAAGCTGCTGCTCTTGGATGAACCCACTTCGCATCTCGATCTCAGCAATAAAGCCCGTCTGGTCCATATTTTAAGGAAATTAAAAAATTCAGGAACAACGATACTCATGTCCACTCACGAGCCTGAGCTGGCTCTGGCCGTGAGCGATGACACCATATTAATGGAAAAAGGCCGCGTTCTCAACTTCGGTCAGACGGCTGAAATGGTCACCGAAGAAAATTTGTCCAAAATCTATCACATCCCGGTAAAAACCCTGGTTGCGGAGGGAAAAACGTTCGTGGCGTGGATGTAATGGCTTTGCTGTCTTCTGAAGGTACCTCAGCAAAAGCACTGCATTCGAGCATCTCCTCCTGGCAGCCCTGCGCCGTGGTCAAGGTAACAAACCCTCCTCCCTCTTGCCGCGTTAAGGGTGGCCCTTCACCCTCACGCCAAATGCCAGTCCTGCAGAACGTACCCGCCGCCGCTCACCCCCACCCCTGGCCTGCGCCCCAATCCTCACGGCCTCACGCCGCATATATACCCGTTCTTGCCCCCCACCTTTCGCGGCCTTCTTGCGTTGCAAACATTTAACCTTAAGATTTTTCCCCCTCTATTGCATCCATAGAGCGTTTGTGCTAAAATACCTCTATCCCTAAATATACGGGGATATACACTGCACACCCCCACCTATGGGGGGTTGTTTTTCACTAACCGAAATTTTCACGCAGTCCCCTGCCAAACTCCAAATGCGGCCGCTTTGCGAGGTGTGTATGATTTGTCCCTATTGCCAGCACGACCAATCCCGCGTTCTCGACACCACCCACGACACCCGCGGTGGGGTGCGCCGCCGCCGCGAATGTGAGTCCTGCCACCAGCGCTTCAGCACCTACGAACGCCCCATCCTGGCTACCCCCCTGCTGATCAAAAAAGATGGCACCCGCGAAGAATTCGACCGTGAAAAACTGGCCCGCGGCATCCGCATCGCCTGCGCCAAGCGTCCTGTTTCCGCCGCCGATATTGAACGCCTCGTCGGTGAAATCGAGGTTGCTCTCCAGCGCATGGGCCGCGCCGAGGTCTCCGTGCGTGTGGTTGGGGATATGGTGGTCGCCGGTCTCAAAGAACTGGATCTGATCGCCTACGTCCGCTATGCCATCGTGTACCTGCACCTCGACGACTTACAGTCGATCCGCAAAGAAATTGATCGTTTATTGGAAAACTAATTCCCCCCGCCAGGAGCGTGCTCTCATGTCCACCGATTCCCAAAACCGGCGTACTGCTGTTCTTCCCACTCCCCCCATCCCCGCCGATCTTCCCTCCATCCAACTGACCGATAACGCCCGCCAGGTGCTCATCCGCCGTTACGTGCGCCGCGCAGATGACGGCTCTCCAGCCGAAACCGTGGATGAAATGTTCTGGCGCGTCGCCTACCACGTGGCCAAGGTCGAAGAAGCCTGGAATGTGGATATCACTGCCCGCGCCCGCGAATTTTATACCCTGCTCACGGCCCGGCGTTTCTTCCCCAATTCGCCCACCTTCACCGGCGCCGGCACCCCCTTGGGCCAGTTGGCGGCCTGTTTTGTGCTGCCTATCACCGATGACATGGGCCGCGAATCCACCGGCATTTTCCAAACCCTGCGCGATGCCGCCCTCATCCAGCAGACCGGCGGCGGCAACGGTTTCTCCTTCTCCCGCCTGCGCCCCCAAGGCTCCCTGGTCAAATCCTCCGCTGGTCAGGCCACCGGCCCCGTGGGCTTTTTGCGCGTTTATGATCACGCCTTCGGCGAGGTGGCCCAGGGCGGCTCGCGCCGCGGAGCCAACATGGCCGTGCTGCGCGTGGATCACCCCGATATCGAAGAGTTCATCGCCTGCAAGACCAACGAAAACCAGATCACCAACTTCAACATCTCCGTCGGCATCACCGATGCCTTCATGCGCGCAGTGGAAGCGGACGCCGATTGGGATCTGCGCTTTCCCGATGTTCACCACCCCGCTTACCGCGGCTTCTCCGGCACCCTGGAAGAGGCCGAGGCCGCCGGAATCCCCATCAAAACTTACCGCACGGTGCGCGCCCGCGACCTGTTTGATCTGATCGTGCGCCAATCGCACCACAACGGCGAACCAGGCATGCTCTTCCTGGACGCGGCTAACCGCTACAACCCCGTCCCCCACCTCTACCCCCTGGAAGCCACCAACCCCTGCGGTGAGCAGTGGCTGGGTCCCTATGAAAATTGCTGCCTGGGTTCCGTCAACCTCGCTGAGCATTTCGGCCCCGATCACAGCGTGGATTGGGAGGCCGTACGCCGTTCAGTGGAGACCTCCACCCGCTTTCTGGATGATGTCATTGACGCCAACCAGTACGTCCCCGCCGTGCCCCAGCTTTCCGAGGCCGCCCACCGCGCCCGACGCATTGGCCTGGGCATCATGGGCCTGGCTGACCTGATGTACCACGTCGGCATCCGCTACGGCTCCCCTCAGGGTCAGGAATTCGCCGCCCAGGTGATGGAATTTGTCCGCTACCAGGCTATGCGCACCTCGGTGGATCTGGCTCGCGAGCGCGGCCCCTTCCCCGCCATCCGCGGATCGATTTATGACCCCGCCAATTTGCGCTGGCAGCGGCCCGTCCCGCTGGAAGCCTACACCTGCGATTGGGGCCGCCCGCCAGTGGATTGGGAGAGCCTGGAAGCCGATCTGCGCCAGTACGGCATCCGCAACGCCGCCCAAACCACCATCGCCCCCACCGGAACCATCGCCACCGT
This sequence comes from Levilinea sp., assembly GCA_029975215.1. GTDB lineage: Bacteria > Chloroflexota > Anaerolineae > Anaerolineales > Anaerolineaceae > Levilinea. Next base: position 8,652 of record JARKPO010000054.1, on the reverse strand, counting down.
GGCCGGCTGTGAGGGCTACGGCTGCGAGCCGGTCTTTGCCCTGGCTTATATCCGCCACGTCAACGACAACGGCCGCGATCTTCAGCTGACCTATACCTCGCCCCAATTCCAACGCGCCCTCGAAGAAGCCGGGTTAGACCCCGAAACCCGCCAGGCCGTCTATGAGCAGACCATGCGCGACGGCTCCTGTCAGGCGGTGGAAGCCCTGCCCGAATCCATTCGTCAGGTTTTCGTCGTCTCCGCGGATATTTCCGCCGAGGAGCACGTGCGCATGCAGGCCGCCATGCAGGCTTTTGTGGACAACTCGCTTTCCAAGACTATCAACTTCCCTGCCGAGGCCGGCCCAGAGGATGTGGCCACCGCTTACCTGCTAGCCTGGAAGCTGGGCTGCAAGGGCCTCACTGTGTACGTCACTGGCTCGCGCGAGAAAGTGGTGCTGGAAACCCACGCCACCCAGCAGGCCAAGCAAAAAAGCCCCGCGGCCGAAGCTCCAGATCAGCTCCACATCTGGCACGACGCCAAAAAGCCCCGCCCGCGTTCCCTGCCGGGCTACACCTACACAGTGGAAACCCCCCTGGGCAAAGCCTTTGTCACCATCAACGAAAACGGCGGCTCGCAGCCCTTTGAAGTCTTCATCAATACCGCCAAGGCCGGTTCCGACACCGCCGCCGTGTCCGAAGCCATCGGGCGTCTGGTGTCTTACGTGCTGCGCATCGCCTCCCCGATTGAACCCTCGCACCGCCTGAGCGAAATTACCCGCCAGCTGAGCGGTATTGGCGGCGGGCGTTCCCTGGGCTTTGGCCCCAACCGCGTGCGCTCTCTGCCCGACGGTGTGGCCCAAGTGCTGGAAGAGTATTTGCAGGAACGCCAGGAGCGTCTGGCCCAGTCTAACGAAGATGCCCCCAGCCAGGTACCCCTGCCCCTCATCCCAGACGCGCCGAAACCCGCGCCTGTGATGACCAGCCTGCCGCGCATTGGTGATCTGTGCCCCGAATGCGGCCAGGCCGCCGTAGTCAACGAAGAGGGCTGCCGCAAATGCTACGCCTGCGGCTACTCGGAGTGCTGAGGGGTAGAGTGATCCTCAAAAAAGCATGGTGAATTCCCGCGCCTGGCAGCATCATCCCCCAGGCGCGGGGTCATTGGAGGCGTCCGCATGCAGCACCGCCGCCGTTCCATCCGCCCGCCCATACCCGCTGTCCGAAATCGTGCGTGCCTTCAAATCCTTCTCTACATCCAGGCCAATCCGGCCAATTGGGCCGAAGATTCCCGCCGCCGTTGAGCCCTTGTGAGTGTTCTGTCAAAATTACTGCTGAAAATTTGACTCTTGAAAACCGGGGGATATAATCAAGCAAAAAAGGCTATTCTTATGACCCATCCTGTTCAACAACAAGTGCTGGACATCCTCCGCCGGGATTGGGCGGAATACATCCCCCAGTTTCGCCGCATGCCCCCCGAGGCGCAGGCCGCCTTCCTGGCCGCGCAGGGATATGCGCGTTTTGGCGACCTGCTGGCCCACATCGTGGCCTGGTGGCAGGTCGGTCTTCAAACCATCCAACGCTATCTCGCCGAACCCTCCTATCGTCCTCCCCAATATGATGTAGACGCCTTCAACGCCGAAGCCGTAGCCCAGGCGGCCGCCAAAAGTGAGGATGAGATCGCCGCGTCCTTTGAAACCACGCGCGCCCTCCTGGTATCCTTTGTGGAGACCTTGCCCGAGGCCGCTTTCGAGAACGAGAAGGTGATTCGCCAGCTCAACATGGAATTCACCGGCCACCTGCGCGAGCACCAGATGCCAGAATCAAAATAAGTTCTGCATAGAGGAGGTCTTATGAAGATTGACAGCAGCGCAGTCCTGCAAGCCGAGAAAGAAATCCTCATCTCCGCCCCGATCGAAAAAGTGTGGGCCGAAATCACCCATATTGACCAGTGGCCACAATGGCAGCCGGACGTGACATCCGCCCAAGTGGACGGCGCTCTGGCGGCCGGCGCCCAGTTTCATTGGAAAGCGAAAGGCCTGAACATCATCTCTACCCTGCAAGCGGTGGAACCCATGCAGCGAATTGGCTGGACCGGCAATTCCATCGGCATGCACGCCGTCCACATCTGGACCTTTGAGACGCGCGAAGGTGGCACCTATGTCAAAACGGAAGAATCGCTGTCGGGTTGGTTCCCCTGGATCTTGAAGCGATTTGACCCGAAGTTCCTGGAAAAATCCCTGCAGAATTCTTTGCAGGTGCTCAAAACGCACGTGGAGGGACTGTCATGAGTTCTCATCCCATCAATCTGGGCTTACGCTTCTTGCTAGAAATCGCCGCCCTGGTTTCTTTGGGGGTGTGGGGCTGGCAAAAGGGAGAGGGTTGGGTCCGGTTCCTGCTGGCGCTGGGCATTCCGCTGATCGCCGCCGTGCTGTGGGCTACCTTTCGCGTTCCCAATGACCCCGGCACCCCACCGGTGGCCATCCCAGGCATCCTGCGCCTCACATTCGAGTTGGCGTTATTTGCCTTTGCCACCTGGGCGCTCTATGATGCCAAAATGATCACCTTAGCCTGGATTTTTGGCGTGATCACCTTTTTGCATTACGCCACATCCTACGACCGGATTCTGTGGATCATCAAACAATAATCTTGAATTGCCGCCGGATCCAATACACTCCGTATGGAGGTCAAAATAGGAATCAAAAGAATCGTTGTGATTCTGACCTTTCTCCTGTTAGCAGCCTGCGCACCGCTGCGCCCACCGGCCAACCAGCCTACCCAGCAGCTCACCGAAGCGCCTACATCCACCCCGATGCCCAGCGGCGTACCGGAGGAAGCCCTGAAAAATGGAGCGTACCAGATCGATGGACAATCAGTCACGCTGGTGAACGGCACGGCGGAAAATGAGGCAGCGCCGGGGGCAGCCTCCAAACAGGTGACGCGTTATTACGGTGATGCTGTGGACCTGGACTTGAATTCGGATGGACTAACCGATGCGGTTTTCCTCTTGCAGCAGGAAACGGGGGGCAGCGGCACATTCTTTTTTGTGACGGCAGCCCTGCAAACCCCAGACGGCTTTGTGGGCACGAATGCCGTCTTCCTGGGCGACAGAATCGCCCCCCAAAGCGTCAGCGTGGATCCCAAGAACCCGTCCCAATGCCTTGTCAATTACCTCGACCGAAGCCCCGGTGAACCCATGTCGTCCTCCCCCACAATGCCGGTGTTCAAAGCCTTCCAACTGGTCAACGGTGTACTGGTTGAAGCCGCCGCGCCGCCTTCGACGGCTCCCTAAATGGCGCAGCCATCGAACAAAGCCATGCTCTTTCTCCCCTTTAGGTGTCCTCATGCCCATCTTGAATATTGAAATTATCACTCGCCCCAACGAGGACTTCCCCCCAAACCTCGCCGCGGCCCTGGCCGACCGCGCCGGTCAAATATTCTGTTCTGAACCCGGCGGCACCTGGGTCAAAGTGACCTTCATCGCCAGCCAAAACTATGCCGAGAACCTCAGCTCAGCAGGCGGTCTCTTTCCGGTGTTTGTCTCGGTGCTGAAAGCGAAATTACCCCCCATATCCTCTTTGCGGGCGGAGGCCGCGCAGTTGGCTGCAGCCGTCGCCCAGGTTTGCAGCCGCCCGCAGGAAAACGTCCATATCCTCTACCTGCCAGAGGCTACCGGTCGGGTCGCTTTTGGCGGCGAACTGCTGTCTTAAGGGCCTGCCGCTGCGCCAATTGCTCCCAACCACGCCCAAAGGTGCTACAATCGGTTCATCCGATGAGAAAGGTGAGGCCGCCCATGTTTCGAGACATGCGCCGAAAAAAACAGCTGCTCTCTGAAGCAGAAACCATTGAAATCCTAGAAACCTGCACCTCCGGCGTACTGGCCGTCCTGGGGGATGAAGATTACCCCTATGCCGTCCCCTTGAGCTACGCCTACAAAGACGGCAAGCTGTATTTCCACTTCGCCACCGAAGGTCACAAGCTGGATGGCATCCGCAGGAACAGTAAGGTCTCCTTCTGCGTCATCCAAGCCGATACCGTCGTCCCCCACGCCTTCACCACCCATTACCGCAGCGCGGTTGTCTTTGGCAAGGCTCGCCTGCTCACCGAAGACAGCGAGAAAAAATTCGCCCTGCAGTGCCTGGTCGAAAAATATTCCCCCGGTTTCACCGCCGAAGGGGATGCAGAGATCGAGCGCGATTGGAAGCGGGTGTGCGTGGCCGAAGTGCAAATTGAACACATGACCGGAAAAGCGGCCATTGAAATCATGAAACAGAATCGGCCGTCCAACGGCCCCCTTGAATGAGGAACGTGTGTCTACCCCCAATTTAAACCCCCAAGAAGCCCTACCCGACCTGCCCGAAGCCACCCTGGCCGACCTGCCGGAACGCCTGCGCCCCGGCATCGCCCGCGCTGGCTGGAACGAACTCATGCCCGTGCAGGCCCGCGCCATCCCTTACCTCTTCGCCCAGCGCGATATGATGATCCAATCGCGCACCGGCTCTGGCAAAACAGGCGCTTACCTGCTGCCCATTCTGGAGATGGTCAACCCCCTCCAGCCCACCACCCAGGCCCTCATCCTCGTCCCCACCCGTGAACTGGCCCACCAGGTGGCCACCGAGGCCGAAATCCTTGCCACCGGCACCGGCGTGCGCACCGTGGCCATTTACGGCGGCGTGGGCTACCGCGAGCAATTGGCCGCCTTCCAGGCCGGCGCCCATGTCGTCGTCGGCACCCCTGGGCGCGTCCTCGACCACCTCCTGCGCCGCTCCCTCACCTTGCAGCACTTAAAGTTCCTCATCTTTGATGAAGCCGACCGCATGCTCTCGATGGGTTTTTACCCCGACATGCGCCGCGTACAACATTACCTTCCCGAACATGCCATCAGCACCTACATGTTCTCCGCCACCTTCCCCGCCCTCGTGCTGCGCCTCACCCACCAGTTCATGCGCAGCCCCGGTTTCCTCAACCTGTCGTCCGATCAAATCCACGTCTCCGAGATCGAGCACGTCTATTATTCCGTCCCCGGCATGGATAAAGACCGCTCTCTCATCCGCATCATCGAGATGGAAAACCCCTTGTCGGCCCTGATCTTCTGCAACACCAAGGTGCGCGTCAACTACGTCACCACCGTGCTACAGCGCTTTGGCTACGACGCCGACGACCTGACCTCCGATCTGGCCCAGTCCTCGCGCGAAAAAGTGCTCGACCGCGTGCGCCGCGGCACGCTGCGCTTTCTGGTGGCCACGGATGTGGCCGCCCGCGGCATTGATTTGCCGGAGCTTTCTCACGTCATCCAGTACGAGCCGCCCGAAGATCCCGAAGCCTATATCCACCGCTCCGGCCGCACCGGGCGCGCTGGTGCCTCTGGCACGGCTATCACCCTGGTGACGGCGGTGGAGCGCGCCGCCCTGCTGCGCATCGCCAGGCAGTTTAACTTCCCCCTGAACGAACGCCCCCTGCCTACAGATGAGGATGTTCAGCATGTGGTCTCCGAGCGCATCATCGCCCTGCTGGAAGCCCGTCTGCGCACCCGCGACCGTCTGCAAACCGAGCGCATGGCCCGCTTTGTGCCCCTGGTGCCCACCCTGGCCCAATCCGGCGAAGATAACCACCTGCTGGCCATGCTTCTGGACGATTTTTACCAGCAGACCTTCCACGAGCCGCTCATCGCCCCCGACGAAGCCCCCAGCCGCCCGCCGCAGGCGCCTTCCTCTGCCGTGGGTTCTGGCCGCCGCTCCCGCAAGCGCCGCCCTCGCTAACCCGGCCTGCCCAATCGCAAGTCCCTACGCCCTTCAGCACCCTGGAGGGCGTGCTTTTTTCTGTAATACCACCCATCCGGGGAGCGGAAATCCTGCCCAGATGGCCAGTGGCAAATTGTCGCCCTGCGGATACAATCACAGCGTTGTAAAAAACTATTCAAAATTTGAAACAAATATTTTTGTAGAAAGGTCGGGTTTTTTGGCGAAAGTTGCTCGGGTGGTTCACAATCTCACACGTTGATTGCGCCTGAAACGGAAAGGGCTGTTTTTCCCTTTACGTTGCCTGCCTGGCCTCGGGAGCGATCAATGCCCGTGGCCTGTTGATTGAAGCGGAGGCTTTCTTGCCTCCCTGAACCCCATCAATAAGAACCCTCTGCCAGTCACGGGAAAGCTCTCGCGGCTGGCAGTTTTGATATACCTGAGCATACGCCATGAAACCTCAACCTTCTACCATCGTTGATTCTGCCCTTTTTACCGGGCTCGTCCTCCAAAAATACATCCATCAAATCCAGGTTCTGGCCGGTGAACACACCCTGATGTGCGCCCTGCCTCCTCACCTGGCTGCGCAGGTCGCTGCAGGTGACGTGGTTTGCTGTGAACCCGCCCCCGACCTGCCGCGCCTGGTGACGGTGCTGCCCCGCCGCTCCGAATACTCGCGTCCGGCGGCCGCTTCGCGCCCCGGCGCCCACGCTTCCCAGCAGGTCATCGCCGCCAACGTGGATTGGGTCATGCCTGTTTTCGCCGCCGCCAGCCCCACCCCCAAGTGGAATCTGCTGGACCGATTCCTGGCAGCCGCCGAAGCCCAGGGCTTGCCCGCCCGCATCTGCATCTCCAAATGCGACCTGACCCCCGGCGGTTCCCCCGCCGAGGAGGAACTGCATGAGGTCCTGGCGCTGTACCGCAGCCTGGGCTACCCGGTGTCCCTTGTCTCTGCCCAAACCGGCAGCGGGTTAAGTGAGCTGCGCAGCCATCTGGCTCACGGCACCGCCCTGCTGGTCGGCAAATCCGGCGTGGGCAAAACCACCCTGCTGAACGCCCTCCTCCCCGGAGCGGATCAGTCCACCCGCGCGGTCAACGCTGTCACCGGTAAAGGCCGCCATACCACCACCGCAGCCCGCCTGTACCCCCTCCCCGGCGACGGCGCGGTCATAGACACCCCCGGCGTGCGTGAATTTGGCCTGTGGGACATTCCGCCCGAAGACATGGCCGCCTGCTTCCCCGAAATGCGCCCCCATCTGGGCCGCTGCCGCTTTGGCCTCAGCTGCCAGCACGACGAAGAACCCGGCTGCGCTGTTCGCCAGGCTGTCATGCAGGGCGCCGTCCACCCCCGCCGCTACCAAAGCTACCTGCGCCTGAAAGCCGAGGCCGCATGAAACACTATACCCACCCCACCTTTGGCGATTTCACCTGCTGCCACTGCCGTCAGTATGTCACCGCCCAGGCCGCCTTCTCCGGCGTGCAAAACCGCAACCACTGCCCGGTGTGCCTCTATTCCCGCCACCTGGATCTGTACCGCGCGGGAGACCGCCTGGCCGCCTGCAAAGCGCCCATGCGCCCCATCGCCCTCACCCTCAAGCGCTCGCCTAAAAAATATGGGTCAGACCGCCACGGGGAGCTGATGATTGTCCACCGCTGCCAGGGCTGTGGCGTCTTCTCCATCAACCGCGTGGCCGCTGACGACTGCGCTGACAGCCTGTTTGCGGTCTTTCGCGCTTCGCTGACCCTCAGCGCAGAGATACTGGCCGCCCTCGATCAGCAAAGCATTCAGATCCTCACCGCCGCCGATGAAGACGCCCTGCACGCCCGCCTGTTTGGCTGTCAGAGCCTGCGTATCCCCGATTGGGCGTTAAGTTAACCACACCGAACCCAGCCCGGATGGGAGAGACCCCCAACCGGGCTGGGCCGTCCCTTTGCACCGCTCAGGCCAAAGCCCTTTCTGGAAGGCGCTCCACCGCCAGCAGGATCAAATCCACGGCCTGCTCCACGCTCAGCTTGCCGGTATTCAGCACCATGTGGTAATGCTGCGGGTCGTCCCAGCGGATATTGTAAAACCGACGCAGATACTCTGCCGAAGCCGCATCCCGCATGGCAATGCGGTCCTGTGCATCGCGCCGCACCTCAATATCCGCCTTATAGGCCTGCCGCGCATGGCGCAGCTCTTCCTTCACACGCTGAATGCGATCCTCGTCTGGTGCAATCACGCGCACATGCAGCACGTCGGGTTTGTCGGCAAACAACGCCTGACCGCCGCGCCCCACAATGACCACGTTGCCCACCTGATAGGCGTCGCGCATGGCGAACTGCACCAGCTGCAGTGCGGCCGATTCGCTCAGCGCCAGCTCCTGCACGCTGCGCGCCCCGGCGGCGTCCTCCTTCCACATCCGCACCTGGGCAACATCCTGAGACCCGCCAAACACCCGTTCCAAAAAGCTCTTGGCCTTGTAGCTGGTCTCGGCGAAATCAAAAATCTCCTGTTCGGAAAGGCCCAGCTCCGCTGCGGCCCGCACCATCAGCCGCTGATCGAACATGCGGTAGCCCAGCCGTTCACATACGCGCAGCGCGATTTCATCTCCCCCGCTGGCATACTGGCGGGAAATGGTAATCACGGCCATTCTGCACCTCCTCTGCAAACACAAACCTCCCACCGAACTGGTGGGAGGGAAATGGGGCCAACTCAGGCGGAAGAATGCACACCCGCAGCGCCGCAGCCTGTCTCGTTTAGAATTCCATGTTCATCATAGCACATCCCCCCCGCGGTTTCAACCGTCCGCGGCCCCCGTGTCTGTCCCAAAGTCGGTTGGTGATTTAGCATGCAAACAGCAGACGGTTTTGGGGAATATTCGGCAAAGGAACCTAATGGATCCTGACCCCCGCAGCCATCAATCCGCTGGCCATTCCTGGCCAATTCTTGTACCCTC
>JARKPO010000034.1 GCA_029975215.1 Levilinea sp. | reverse complement strand
ATCCAGAAAGATGAGGTTGCCCAGGACATTCAATCCCCAAAATCGGGTACTGAAGAATCGAAGGACCTTACGCCTGTTCCGGATTGGGTAAAAACCTGGCAGTCCACCAAGAACTATGAAAAAACATCGGCGGCAATTTTTGTGATGGGTGAAATGGGGATTGCTTTACGACCATCCATCATAAAGCAAATGGCAAAACGCCTTTCCTTATCAGCCGCAAACAAAAACCTGGATGAAGCCTTGAATTGGTTAATGTCACCGGAAGGAAATGAATTCCCAATCTTGGTTGAACAGATAAGTGGCATTGTTGAGCAAGGATCAAGTTCTGGTGGAAATCAGCCTGCCGTGTTGCATTTGACTCGGGAAGGTCAAGTTGCATACCAGGTATTAACTGGCAAAATTCCCAAGGAAAATGAATTTGACATTCTACTAAGACACCATTCTTCACCGGAACATACCATTCTGAATATTCAGGCTGGGGAAATCCTCATAGAGGAAGGGTACAAAATCCGAGGACGAGCGCAAGCGATCAACTTGTCGAATGGCGAAACCTATATCCCGGATATTACTGCAGTGGATTCCAAAACAGGCGAGGTAATATTCGTCGAAGTAGAGCGGGATGTGAGTAAGGATCAAATATCCCGAAAAACGAAATGGATGAAGTTTTATGAAGCTTCAAATGGAAACTTGTATGTGTTTTGCGACAACCTGAATTGCCAGAGAGCCATTCAGGGAGAAATCAATCTTGCTTTAAATGGGTTAAGTTACAACTCCTTCCTGACGAATCTCCATGGATTACGAAATGGGAAGCGTGCAGGAAAGGATGGAAGCATCTGGTTTTCTCAACGGAGAGGAAATTAATAATGGAACGGAGTGCACTTCGTTCTTTCTACATCGTTCCTCTAGAGTCTTAAGGGGGAATAGTGTCTTGGCTTGCATCAAATGTGCCAGATGAGTGACCCTAGATATTTAGATGGTATAACTGGCTAGAGAAATAAATGACCCACCTCGGTGCGCTTACTATGCAGAGGCGTGGTGGGTACTGTTGAAATAATTATATATGAGTTTTTTCTGTTTTGAGTTTATATCAAAACATTTCTGCTAAACGGGGGCTAAGCAGGTCTATTGATTTTCGACACTAATTTGACCTCGATTTTCGCATTCAATGCTGAGGCAATCTTGCTAAGAAACGATAAACTCGGTGTGCTTGATCCGTTTTCCAATCTTGCAATTGATGGTTGACGTGTGCCTACCATCTCAGCGAGTTGGGTTTGAGTTAATCCCCGCAGCATACGAAGCCGGGCAACCTGGTAACCTGGTTCCAATTCTTCTGCAGCAGAAACAAATTCTGCATCTTTGATTTTTTCAGCTTCCCAATCTTCAAATTTAGGCATATTCTTTCGAGCCATATTACACCTCATCCATTAACTCTTGCATTCGTCGCATGGCTATCTCAATCTCACGGTCTGGGGCTTTTTGACTTTGCTTTCTATACCCATGCAAGATGACAAATTGTTGCCCGATGTATGCAAAGTAGAATAATCGAACTCCACCAGGCCTTAACTCCCAAAGCTTTCCTTTAATCTGCTTTGCATGCGGCATGCTCAGATTGCTTCCAAATTCTTGCAGCAGCCGCAAGACGTTACGAATCTTTGCTTGCTCCATCACAGGAAGTTCTTCGATAAACTCCCTGGGGGGACATTTTCCACGATGATCAACGTAAAATACAATGTTCCACATGTTTTTCCTCTTCTATTATAACAATATTGTTATAATCGTCAAGTGATTATTGGAAAACGGTTCTTAGTTTACAACCAAATTTAGCCGGCTTTCCAACCATCGTCCAGGATAATCTTTCAACTGTATTCCACCAAATCCCTGGCACTTCGTACCATTGCGCCCCAGCCACTTCCTTAGGGATATCTGGATCTGGCGCAGTGCCTCGCGCAAGAGCTCCATCTGGATGAATCCCAACTTCGGTATAAACGAATGAATAGATTGGACGCAGAGCGACCAGTGATAGCATCATTCCCCAACCACACCGGGAGGGCTCAACCGTTTTTGCGGCATCAATCCGATCGGCAATAAAATCGAAATAGGTCATCCCCTTTGGAGCCTGGGGAACCTGCATGGGTTGGTTACCCTTGTAGGCAATAAACAAGATGCTGGAGCAAATCGCCAGGATAACCGCAGTCTTGATAAGACTCCCAATCAATTTAAGAAACATTCCGATGAATTTCATTTTCTCCTTCATTTCCTTTATCTATCTGATACTGATCTTCTGGTCGGGCTCCCTCTCGTAGGACCCGGTTATAACGAATTTCCTCCCGATACATTCGGTCCAGTGCCACTTCAATCACATCGCTTTCACTCCGCCCCATCACGCTTGCCATTGCTCTTAATTGACCCACGCCTTCTGGACTTATTCGAAAAGATCGTACTGGTTTTCTTGCGGAATTCGTTTTCGGCATTTTTAACCTCATTTAAATAATAGTAATACTAGAGTATACTTTTGTCAATCAAAAATGCATAAATCCTTGTCAGGAAACAACCAGGAGTCCATAATTGGAATAATCTACTTGTCCCCTTTACCATATTTTTCCGAATTACTTATAGAGCTCAAAAATTAATATTCCCTGCAGGATATTGTTGAAGCGATCAGAGGAGAAATTTATGGCAGTAAGCAGTATTGAATTGACGTCAGAAAAAATTGATCATATGACAGATGAAATAAGGATAATCAAAGCCGCAAGACAGGATCCCAAGGTATTTGGAGAATTGTATAAGCTGTATGTTGAACAAGTCTTCCGATATCTTTTCAGCAGGATAGGTAATGTGCATGAAGCAGAAGATGTTACAGCTCAGACATTTCTTGCGGCTTTTGAATCCTTTGACAAATTTCGACAGGATGGGCACTTTGCTTCCTGGTTGTTTGGAATTGCTCGTAATAAAGCAATGGACCATTTCCGCCGACGGGATCGTTCGTCACATATGGATAGGTCCAGTGAGATACCTATGGAAGACAATACTTTAGCAAGGATGATAAAGACAGAACAGGCAGAAGCGTTGTCAAAGCTCATCCAGGCTTTGCCCGAAGAAGACCGCGAACTACTCCGTCTCCGTTTCTTGGCAGATATGAGTTTCCCGGAAATCGCCCGTTTTCTACATTGTAATGAAGAAGCTGTTAAGAAAACTACATACCGGTTACTGGCACGATTGCGCAGCCAGTTGGAGGTTCCACATGAATGAAAAGTATTCAACCCCTCAATTTGAAGAGAGTATTCGTAAATCCTTTGGAGTACCTGAGATCCGCTCCAAATTTGTTGATGAGGTATATGGTCGTTTGATGCAACAAGCGGTGGCAAAATCTAAAAAACCTCATCCTTTCTTAGGTCTGCGACCTGCATGGACCGTTACTTTCGCGATTCTTACCATGATGATCATTGGTACCCTGGTTATTGGTCCACAGCGAGTTTACGCTGCAGTCCTTCAGCTCTTTGGTTATATATCAGGTGTCGGGATTGTGGACCAAAACAGCCCTATCCGGGTGTTAGCCGAGCCGGTAAGTGTCACACGCGATGGAATCACTGTCACGGTAACTTCAGCGACATTGACAGGTGATAGGACCCAAATCGCGTATCGAATCTTTGGTGTCCCCGGATCAGCTTACCCAGACCGCGAGGACGTAGCAGGCTGCCGGCTGGGCGAATATTTACGCCTCGCGGATGGGACGCAACTTACTCAAATCAATTTTGGTTACGAGCCTGTACCCATGAGCGTGAACGAGGCTGTTTTTGTGATTCCGTGCATCGCCAATACCTTACCCGGCAAAATACCAGAAAACTGGGAGTTGCCGCTGCGCTTCATACCTGCTCCACCAGATCTGACTGTGATGCCTGTGATCGAGCTTTCGCCCTCTCCGCAGACCAACCTGACCCAGAATGCCACTGCCAACGGCACATCTGTTCCACCTGCTGATAATTCGGTGACTGTGACTAAAGTGATTGAAACCAGCGATGGCTATATTCTAGTCGGAAATTTTCAACCCCAAAGCAAACCCGGTGAATCCTTTCAACAGACCGGTGCCATGGAGATCCATGATGCCAGTGGGAAGAAGGTAGCTTATACCTATCCACAGGACGTCAATGAGGCGATCAACCAGGAACCGGGTGGCACCGGTTGGGCGGCGCAATTCAAGGCTGCCGGCCTGGTTTATCCCCTCACAATCAGCTTCTCTGACGTTAATATCTACCGCGCTACCCCTGATGCGTCAGCAGAATTTACTTTTGATGCCGGTGACAACCCTCAGCCTGGCCAAGAATGGATGATCAACCAGGATATCCAGCTTTCTGGACACAGCTTACAACTGGTCTCGATCACCGCTAATTCGCAAGGAAGCTACTCGTTCAATTTTCAGGTCGACCCGAATGTTTTCAGCGCCGATGTACAGATTGAGGGATTCACTCCCAATGGCGGAGGCGGTGGCGGTGGTGGGGGTCTGACAAACGGGAAGTTTGAAACAACTCTAGCTTATGCCCAACTCCCGACCGGTGTTTTGACCATTGACATCTCGCATCTGGTGTTGATCGGCAATACAGTCACATGGCAGGGTCAATGGTCTCCCACAACGGTTCGCACCGACATGCCGGCAAACCCAACACTCCAGCCTGGTGTGTGTTTGACAGCCAACTCCCTTGAGCAGGTGCAAACAGTTCCTGCCGGGTTGTTCAATGGAAAGGTGTTAATGTACGAACCGTTGGATAATTCTGATAAATGGGGTCTGGTCCTCTACAACCTGGACGGCAGCGGAAAGCAGGTATTGGTGACAGATGCGAGTTGGGGGATATTCTCACCGGATGGCAGTCAGATGGCATATCCATCTGCAGACGGCATCCACGTGATGGACCTGGCTGCGAATACAGAAAAAATTCTGCCGGGTTTTGGCGCTTTCAACATGCATTGGTCGCCGGATGGAAAGCAGATCGCCTACGTGGGTATGGGTGACGGCATAGTGGATAGTGTATTTATCATTAACGTGGATGGTACTCCAGCGCGCCAGATCTCTGATTTCAGTTACGAATCGGTCATTGGCTGGTCACCGGATGGCAAGCTTTATTTCGTCGCACCTTATACCGGAGGTGCCGCCTGGAAGGTATTTTCCTATGACTTGGTCAGCCGAGCAACCCTGGAGCTTTCTACAATCGAGAACGGCACACCAAAATTCCTTAACCCCAAGCTCTCACCTGACGGGAACTGGATTGCTTACCGAGGTCGGGATAACAGCAGTCTGTACCTCGTCCACCCTGATGGCAGCGACATGCATTTGGTTTTGGATAACGTCGGCGCAGTTGGTATCGACTGGACATCATCCGGTTGGCTGGGTGTGAGCATCGGAACAGATGATCCCTATGTACAAAAAGTACTCCTGATCAACCTGGATACCTGTGATAGCTATATCATGAACGGATTGCATGGTCAGCTCGGAGGGCTGGTGATTAAATGAATCAGCCAAGACCTTGATTGATATGAGAAATGAGAAGGAGGGCAAACCCTTGTTTGCTCTCCTTCTATCACACTTATTACTCAAATTCTAACAACCAGGCTATCAGTAAAAAGACAAAGATTCTTTGGATTATTTTTTTAAAACGTGATTCAAACGAGGTAAAGATGAGTTCTAATATTACCCAAAAGCTTATTGGGATTTGCATTTGCATCATTATCCTACTAAATGGATGTTCCGGAACGAACCAACAATCTTCGGCCTCTTCCGCCATTCCGTTGGTGGCGTCAGCGACTTCAATGAGCAGCCCCATTTCAACCTCGACACCAACAGAGATACCCGCGACTGCAACAACAACCGTGACAGCCAATGGTAATTTCTCCATTCAAGACACAGCAACCTTCGTGGGCGAGAATTATCCCGATAATTCAGTTTTCACACCGGGTCAAACCTTCACCAAAACCTGGGAGATTAAAAACACGGGGTCATTAACCTGGACGACTGCTTATAAACTCGTCCTTTCCGCGTCTCCCCAGGGTGATTCGTTGGGCAGCCCATCTCAGATTAATTTTCCGCAAGAGACAGCACCCGGGAAAGCTGTTAGTCTTTCTGTTCCACTGGTGGCGCCGGCAAACTCGGGGACTTACTCAGTATATTGGATGATCAGGAATGTGAAGGACGAGGTGGTTGCCGTGGACGGCGCCAATTTATGGGTAAAGATACAAGTTTGTAAAACCAGTCAATCCTGCAATATTCCTGTAGCTGGAGGGGGAGCTATGGTGACGGCCGCCAACGCATCGGTTACGGTGACCAATTTTACTTACGATGCACAGAGTGCTAAAGTGAATTATTGCATTGCCATATCTGGTCTGTCTGATTGGAAGTCCTTACGTGCATACGGTTCCTGGCCCAGTGCTCCAAAACTTCTTGTTGATAAAAATTCAGTGCCCTTTCTGGCGGGCGGAAGTGATTATCCAATGGGGGATGGTTGCGCATATATGCAATATCAAGTTGGTGCTTCAGAAATTGAGCAAGCTCAACAAGTTATGTTTGTGATTGATGCACTACGAATGGATTCGCCGCCTGGTGATCCGGACGCTTCTTGCCAGATTGCTCGGTCTACTCTCGTGACACAATATCCAGGCTTGAATTTTAGTTGCAATTTCAGTATGGCAGGTTTTTATACCGATTTGCAAATTCCGAATGGAATGTCACGAAATCAGGCAGATACAATTATCATGGATGCTATCCAAGGGGCGATATACGGCCCTTGGACTTTGATTCTAAAATGACAAACTTTCTCAATGTTATTCCATTGGAATTGTCGTTTAAGGCGATCCGCGAGCAGGTGGTCTCCTCGATTGTGTTGAACATCCACATGGAACAGATGAAGGACGTCATGCGGAGGGTCGTACAGGTTTCGGAAGTGCGGGGAATGGCAAGCGACACGATTGTGATGCAGGACATTTTTGTCTTTCATCAGATCAGGTTTCAAAACTGGATAGTGCATGGAGGGTTAATACCCACCGGTTTGAGACC
The DNA here is from genome assembly GCA_029975215.1 of Levilinea sp. Classification (GTDB taxonomy): domain Bacteria; phylum Chloroflexota; class Anaerolineae; order Anaerolineales; family Anaerolineaceae; genus Levilinea. The sequence continues at coordinate 8,921 of JARKPO010000034.1, read as the reverse complement.
GAAATTTCTTGAAAAACTGGCCGCCAACAGCATTGAGAATGCAAATAATACGTTCGAGCTGTCAAGGATTTGAGCGATTAGAAAATAAACGAATCGGTGCTATAAGACCTGCTCTACCAATGCAGGCTTTATGTTGACCAAGTCTAAAATGATCTACTAAAAACCATTCCAGGAGTTTATTGAGGACTTACCTGTAGAAATCCCTACCTTTCACAGGTAATTGGACTGTGGAAACCCACAGGTGCTATTTGATCGCTTATCAGTAATACAAGAGTTGACTAAGGTACAATTATTTATCCTCAATTGTTACTGATCCAACAAGATAAAGGATTGTCATGGAGTTACCCAATTCATTCAGCGAAAGAGAAAAGGCAGTTGTTGAACTTCTTCTGCAGGGCAAAAGCAACAAACAAATTGCTTTAAGTCTTGGCATAACGAACCGCACGGTTGAATATCACATGGGAAATATCTTTGCCAAGCTGGGGGTAAGCTCCCGGTCAGAAGCAATTCTAGCAATTACAAATTACAAAAATCATCCATCCAATTACTCGGAGGTGGAGGATTTACGGGAATCCACAGTAGTAAATGCTCCTGAAGTGGTTAATAATGGTCAAAAACCGCCACGGAGGATTCTCATGAAAAAGTCAAAGTATTTTTTTGCAGGTTTAGGGCTGCTGGCAGGCATCCTGATCATTTATTTTGCTTTTCCAAAAATATGGGGCAGAAGCGCATATATGCCTGAAACAGCTCGGTTACCAGATGCAACGGTGTCTTCTTCGCCTTCTGCCCTTCCTTCTCAAGAACAAACCATACCCGTTGATGACCAATATTCCTTTACGCAGACAATTGATTCGGTCAATGTAAGGCTTTTAATCAATTGGTTTTATATTGATGAAAGTAGAGTAAATCTAGAGTTAGCTATCTGTGGCCTTCCAATGCCGGATGGTTTCAAACCTGTTTATTTAATTGATCCTGCAAAATTAGCACTAACGTATGCAGATGGAAAGCCCATTCTATTAGTGCAGCGTGACAACTCCGGTAGTGAAGGTGGAGGAGGCGAGGATCAAGTATCGGATGAAAAAGAGTCTTGCTACAGGCAAACTTTCGATTATTCCTTCTCGAATGATCAGAGGGAAATCTCTCAAGACGATACCTATACGCTGGATATTACCATTGGTGGATCTATTACCGGTGACACCGGAGAGGTCAAGTCACTACTATCGACCACATTTCATGTGCAGGTTAAGCCCACATACTCCGGATTATTAACTTTCGCAACCAATAAGAGCGCGGAAATTGATAATAAAACTGTTACATTTAAAGGAATAGAAGTAAATCCATCCAGTGCAGCTGTCATTTTGTGTGTCAATGCTCCAATCGGGGAACAATGGATTCCCGAGGTTGAAATTCTCTATAAAGGAAATATTATCTATGGATTCAGTGGGGGGCTCATGGATAGCACAAATGAAGACCCAGCTACTGAAATGTGTTATCGACTAAATTACTCGTATCCATTCCAAATTGACACCAATTTTGCTCCCAAAGCAGACCTGTCAATTCTGGTAGCTAAATTAACCACAGTTCAACCGGAGCGATTATCTTATGAGGTGGTCGCGCATGCTCAAAATAAACTTGGCGATGAAGGCATTGAATTTAGCTATGTGGTTATCAGCCATGGCTCCTATATTTCAATTACTAAGAAACCAGAAGGAATGACGGAAGCGGAGGCTGTGCAGAAAGCGCTGGATTTCCTGACCGAGAAAGCGATACCATCAAAAGTAATTTTATTTGATCTCAATTAATCTTCGTTCAAATAAAATATAGAGCGATACATGCAGCCGAAAGACCCCACGATGAAAAAAGTCACTTGTATAACTTTGCTCTTGATCCTTTTCTCTGTTGCTGGTTGTTCATCAACAAGTGAACCGACCCTATCCCCTGAACAGGCAACCGGCACCGCGATCGTGTCCAGAAAGTTCACAGAAGCTGCTGCAGCTACCCTGTTCCCGACAACCAGCTTTCCAACCGAAGTGTATCCAACTCTGGACTGGATGGGTTGGACGCCATCGCCCGGAGAGATCACTGCCGGCGATAGCGGAAAAGTATTTGATTTTGTGCTGACCTCAAGATTTTCGATTATCCTCCGCGAATCAGATTACCCGGTCGCAAATATGGGGTCGAATTGTGTCCCCGATCTCGTCCTCGGGCGCATTTCCAACGTAGAGCCTGCCCCCCCGGATTATTACGTCTTTCGCTATGAGGGAGTCGGCATAGGTCAATGTATCATTCAAAATGGCTCATTTGAGGTGACGATCAATATCATAGATCAAAATTGATGACGTGTGAAGTGGCGTTGTTCTAGAAAACAAAGGGTAATGGCGCATTACCTCTAAAGAATAAGTTTCTTGTACCCCCCTAGGATAAGGGGTTTCTTCTTGCTATGATTAGAATCACAACCAAATATCTGTTCGGTCGCTGATAATCATCAGCTGTTCTAAAAAAACCTTGGAGCGACCATCAGCTTCTTCCCTGTCTACGCAACTTAAGTGCGTGTAAATAGGTGTTGAGATCTGAATGGTCGCTTTTGTTTTAACAAACTTTCAAACCCGTTAACCGGAAAAGGAGAAAAAATTGAAAGAAATTCCAGTCTCAAAACGCAATCTGATTATTGCCATCATCCTGGCAGTCTTTATTGCTATAGGTATCCTGGTGATAGAAAACTGGCCACTTCGTTTGGAACAAGGTTCAGCAGCATCAACCAATGAAGATAGTCTGGTTTCTACCGCAGCGGTCAATGCCATCGAGAAAGTCTTCCAGGTGAACTATCAGGAAGGAAAAGAAGCCTGGCTTGAGCGTATCTGCGAGGTAAGCACTCCCGCTGGATGCGAGCTGTTTTCGGCCGGCGCAGACCGTATGTGGGGAAAATACGTGGATGCCAAATCTGTGGTCACAGCTGCCTCTCAGGCAGTAGAAAAAGTAGCAGACAATGGTTCCGAGCAAGTCTGGCAGATGACCATCACGTTATCTTCTCCCTTACCGGGTAGCAATAAAACCCAGGATACAGCATATGTTGTTCTCGCGAAAACAGAAAGTGGTTGGAAATTTGATCGTTTCCTGATGGAAGAAGAAATCAATGCCATTCTCGCTCGGGGAAAAACTCCCACCACAACTGTAGAAGAAGGAAAGAAGTAGTGAAAAGATTTTTCCTGACCATTGTCGTCTTGACCTTGCTCATACCATCTGCTGTTTATGCTCAGGGCACTGATCCCTGGTCAGAAGTTTTTCAGCCGGATGGAAATCTGAATCCTGATTTGATTGATCTGGGGGTTACCACAGATCACCCCGATTGGATGTCAATTGAACTGCCCTTTGGCCAGTCCATTGATCTTGATGCAAATTATCATCGTTATCAAACACCCAGCGGGAATATCGTTGTCCTACCCTCTGCCTCGACGTTATTTTTTATGGCCATGAACCCCCAAGAAAGCGGTTTGACCGGCTCTTATGGATCACTGGGAAATGGTTACGGCAGCCTGATCTCTTTTCTTGGGCTTGTTGCCGGCGATAATCTGGATTGGAGCAAGGTACAGGCGGAACATCCAGAGTACACCAGCCCGGATCAATTCTGGGGAGCGGTTCTCAATGGTCAGCAAGATGTGTGGACCTATTTCTCCGGGTGGGGATTCATCACAACCCTTCTTCAAATGACTTGGAATGATGGCGCACTACGCTCGTTGTATTTGTTGTATTTGAATAGTTCACAAAACTGTGCGGCCATTCCAGGGGGGTGCTCGGGAATGGTCACCCCACCTCCTCCCCCAAGGGAGTGTCCTGACCCAACGGTTTCTATGCAACAACCTGTCCTCGTCATTCAAAAAACTGCGCCGAACAATCCCCTGGTTGTGGGACAAGATACCGAAAACCGCCGCGGTGCAGATATCCAGGTCAGGGTGACAGTTCCTCCAGTGATCTTTACCTGGTATGAGCCGATTTATGAAGAAAGAGATGTTTGCCGTTCAGCCAATTCCGGAGAAACCGCCAATTGCAATACCGGAGCTGGATCAGCTATCAATGATGGTGTCTCAGATACAGAAATGGTATTCAAGGAATGCCGGACACATGTAGAACATTTGCCGGATGCGGTAGCTTCTCTGCAAGCTACCGCAGCATTAGATGCCACCAGCCAGGATTGGATCACAGGTAGATTAGGGCAAACCCATTATGAAGCCTTCGTCCACCAGGCAAATTTCACCCTGATTCCCGGAATTGGTTCATGGACAGGCGGATGTGATGGCGGGGGCACCTGTACTGCTACTGGTCAGGCACTCCGTGTTCCATTTGCAGATCCAGGGACCTTCAACTTGCGAATGGACGTAGTGACCACGGGGACTCGCTTCCGTGGAGTTCCAATCACCCAACCGAGGCGAGTAGGGATTGATGGAACGATGCAAGTATATGTGGCTCTTCCGGCGCTGGTGCCATAAAGGTCAAAGTGCAGATTTTATCGATTGCGGTCGGAGTGTTGCTGACAGTCGTCCTGGGTTTAATGGCCGTCATCTATTTACTACTGGTGATTGGGTTGTGGTGTCCACGAAACGATTATGACAAGTAAGGAGGCATTGGTTCATGACAGATTATTTTGTCATCTTTGGAGATTTTCTCGCTGCTCTGCCTACTTACCTGTTGAACGGTGTTCTCGCAACCGTTTACTGGCTTGGCGAATCTGGAGCTGCTCTGGTAAGTATTCTTTGCGCAGGGTTGATCATCCGTTTCGTGGATCAACGTGTGCAATCCAGAGCAGCTTTCCGACCTGGACGAAGTGGGCGGGAAGCAACTGCTCCGGATTTATACACAGCTCAAATCACGACGGCGATTATTCTGGTGCTGTGGGTAATTAGCCAATGGGGGATGGGAGCACCGGTCCCCTGGCTGGGTGCAGCGATGTGGATCGCTGGCACAATCATCCTCTTACTGGTGCACATGCAGGAACATACCCTTTTGTGGAATATGAAATCGGGAATTGCGATTTATTCCCTGGCGGTCATCGGAAGCCGGCTCTACCTGGCATACACCGCTCAATTATCTGCAGATCAATGGGCTGCACTGATAGGGACATCTGAAAGCGCATCAGCAGTGATTGCGAATACACGCGGAAATGTAACTACGATTATTCTTTGGGCTTTATGGTTGGTGATCCCGTTAGGTTATTTTGCCATGTTGCTGCAGCAAGTTCTGATCAATCCGATGTCGTTGGTCAATCCATTGGCAGGCGCCAGCGAGTTGATCAATCGCTATCGAACCAGAAGATAGGGTGATAGATGAAACCAGCACACAAAATCGTGGGCTTGCTTGATTTATTACTCTACCTTTTTAGGTGAGAGTCTTATGAACGTCGGAAATTCTTGATTAACGCCAGATTCTATTTCAACGATTGGAGGTCAATATGTCACAACTGATGGATTTGCTGCGCGGACCTGCTTTAGGCGTGATCGTCATGATCATCCTGATGGCAGGCGTCCTCATCATCACTGCATTTGCGGCGCTAATTGCCCAGATGAGTCTCTTGTTCCGGCTTCGACCTTGGAATACTTCCGAAAAGAGAAGTGAAAAAGGGAATGAAGGTTACCCACAAGAAACATTTGAGCAAAGTTCCGCAACTCGTGAAGACCAGCGAGCATCATCTCCCCATCGCCAGCGTTCACCACAGGTGGTGGTTGTCGAACCAAATATGAATGAGGTGGTTGATGCAATCTGGTGGGAAACAGTGAAGCAATAGCAATCCAGGGCTTCTCTTGCGCAAGCAAGAGCAGCCTCACGAATTCACCAGCTGGTTAAGTTGGCGAATTGATGAGGCAGAAAGCCAAGTACGGAGAAAAGAGAACGATGATTATTGGAAAACTGACCGAAAAAATACCCTGGCTGAGAACGAAGGACTCTCTATCCATTCCAAATGACCTGGAAGTGGAAGGCACAGAGCTACATTTCAACGACCGAAATGAGCTTGACTATCTGGTCTTTCGTGTCACAGAGCGGGAAGGCCCGCGGGAATATCAGGGATACCGGGCGGTCCGGCTGCTGCAATTACGCTACATCTCTCTGGAAGCTCGCCGGGATGCCGGGCTGCTACAGAAGATGCGTACGGTCTTGCGTGGTTTGTATGGCGCTCAAGTGGATCTGGTTTATCTGGCTGCTGGCGTTTTTAAGAACCCTAATGTTGGAATTGTTCAATGCTATGGAGTCGCTGCGTTTTCGCCAAAGAAAAATGAAGCTATTGAGCGTTCTTTACGCGATCTATCTGCCTTACGGGCCGGATTGGTGGGTGCTTACCGTCAAATCCGCCTTGAACCACTTTCAACTGAAGTGGCTCAATGGCTAGCGCGTGCTCTGGAGCAGATGCCTTATGCTATTGTGGCTGTCGGGCATCCAGATCCACGTGAAAACGCCCGCGGTGGAGATTCTTCGATGCGCGATCCATTAGTGTCTGGAAGTCAGGGTGCACAACAATATTCCATTCAACAGAATGAACTGCTCTTTCGCGGAATGAGCAGCCTGGAAGAAGAGTTCTTGTTGATGCTGCTCACAAATCATGTTCGCCTTGAAGATATTACCCGCATGTTGGCCGGTATGTTGGAAGATACCTCCGTTTACGCTTCCCGTCAGTTGGGAACCCGGGCTGCTTCGTTTGGAATCAGCCTGCCGGCCATTTTGACTGGGGGACTCGCTGAAAACGCATCCAGGTCTTATGGCACAAACCATTCGAGCGGCGTCACCCAGGGTGAAGCTGCCACAGATGGCGTCGCAAATTCAGAAGGCCAGGCGCACACCACGGGTCATGCCAGCACTCGCGGTTGGGCGCACACGGTTGGAATCTCCGAAACCGATACGATTGGTTCGTCTTCCACGGTTGGAACTGCAGTCAGTCAAGGGACAGCTCATACCGAAGGAACAGCAGTAACCGATGGAACGTCCCACTCTGATTCGTCCGGTGTAGCGAACTCTCATACGGATAGCTCTTCTTATGGCGTGAATGGCGGTGTGGGTGGGAGCATTGCTCCGGCCGGCGTAGGTTTATCGGCTAACGTAGGCGGCAATGCTAACTGGGGTTCAGCAGATGGTGTGGTTGTCAGTAGCGGATCATCCGACTCAAGCATGCATTCAGTCACACACAGCCAGGCAGACACCGTTTCGCAAAGTACAACTCAGAGTCAATCGAATACAACTTCCCAAAGTCATTCGACGACGCAATCGGAAGCTTGGACTACCTCTGGAGCTGAGACGGATTCAGTAGCCGACACGACCAGCACATCTACCACCCAGAGCCATGCAGATACAAAAAGCACAGCTCGATCTGAGACAGATGGGGTTGGCTTGGGGCAAAGTATTGGACGTGGAATAAGCGCTGGGATGAGTGTTGGTGTAGCTCCTTCTTTCTCGCTTTCAAACGCTTATCAATGGCAGGATGATCCTTATATCCTCCTCACGGATATCATGCGAACTCAACGCAAGTTACTGGATATTGCCAGTCGGGAAGGCGCTTTTTATACAGATTTGTATGCACTGGCCACCAGCGAACAAGGCATTCAGGCGATGATGGGGCTCATCCCAGAAGCGTTTCATGGCACCGAGGATGTCGTCGCAGGTGTGCAAACCCGTGCGTTAACCGATCCTGAACAGGCTTATATTGGCTTACATGCCCGTGCGTTCACCCCATCGACCCGCATCGAGACGATTCCAGAGGCAATGAGTGGGTACGCAGATTCGACCTTACTCACCATGCTTCAGGTGGCAGCTTATACCGCGCCAGGCATGTTCGAGCAGGGATCAGCTCTCACCACCCAGGAGGAAACCCCCGCATTTGCTTTTTATCCGGATATGCCTGGAAATATCACTCTTGCCCGGCAGTGGTCGAGTGAAACAGGTTTATTAACGGATACTTTTTTAAAGTTATCTCCAGACCGTCATTTTCATACTGCATTTGTCGGGGATACTGGTTTTGGAAAATCGATCGCAGCCGAACGCCTGGCTTATGAGACGACCCGTTTCTGGCATTACCGCACCATTGTGTTGGATTTCGGACAGGGCTGGCGTAAAGCATTGAACTGGCCAGGGGTGGGTCCGAAAGGTTCAGAAGACGGTCTTGGACATGTGGATATCCGTCAGCTCTATCCTGGTTCACCACGCCCACTCCGGTGGAATATCCTGCAAGTACCGAAAAGGATAGAACCCGGCCGCTACCGCAGCATGGTGGCTGAGCTATTTGCGAATGCTGGCAGGATGGGAGCCAGACAGTTGGGTTTCATGCGCCGTGCGCTAACCGAATTGTATTATGAGGCCGGTGTTCTGACCGGCGACCCCAAGCTGCAGAATGGTCCCTTAGGACATCTTCAGGATGAACGGGAGGTGGAGTTAATCCGCAATGAACGTCAGAACCTTGGTGAGGATCTAAATGATCTTCATCCTGGAACCTTATTAGAAAGCCTTTCTCCGTCCGAACTACAAGCTCTAGCGGTCTATCGTAGCCGGAAGTTGGATGTTTCCAAATGGGTTGATCGTCTGCGGACCTACAAAGAGAAGCTTGAACGTGATCAAGTAAGTCGTACCAGTCTGGAGGGAGTCCTCCTTAGATTGGAGCAGTTCTCCGAAGGGCATATGGCAAAGCAATACGGATCTTCAGCCAGTGGAACCGGCGTGGAAGATTTGGGATTGATGGGCAACACTGATAATCCTTGGGGTGTCATTGTCATCGAAGGTGGAGCTGAAATGGATGAATACTCCAAAGCAGCATTGCTCTCATTATTGGCCAGCATATTGTATTCGGATGCGGTCACTCGCCGGCGCGAAGCTTTGGGTGGCAAACATTTCCCACCCATGCAAATCTTCTTTGAAGAAGCGAATAAAGTCCTAACTGGCGTCTCAGGTGG
>JARKPO010000032.1 GCA_029975215.1 Levilinea sp. | reverse complement strand
CCCAAATACGGCCGTCAGTTCAAGGTCGACGGGATGGAGCACGACCTCGAACTCGATCCGGAGGGGCTGATCCACTATCTGGCCAACCATCCGGAGATCAAGGGCATTGGTCCGGCCAAGGCCAGATTGATCGTCGAGAGTTTCGGCGACGCCTTTGAAGAAACCCTTCTGAATGACCCCGAGCGCATCGCGCTCAAAGCTCGGCTGCCCTTGGATGCTGCCCGGCGGCTGCGTGACGAATGGTTGAAGAACCGCAGCGTCAACGCCGTCATGGCCTGGTTGTCGGCATTCGGACTGACCCATCATCAGGTCACCACTCTGGTCGAAAGACTCGGCGGCAACTGCCTCGATATTCTGAAGGAAGACCCGTACATCCTCATTCGGGAGATCCGGGGATTCGGCTTCAAGAAGGTCGATAAGATCGCCCGCAAGCTTGGCACCCCCAAGGACCACACCCCTCGTATCCGCGCTGGGTTGAATTTCTGCGTCCGTGAAGCCCTGGACAATGGTCACTGCTGGATCGAATACGAGGATCTGGTGGACCAGGCCAATCTGCTGCTGGTCATGGATGCCCTGGACAGCCGGGTCCGTATCGAGAGCGCCCTCGACGCTCTCATCGAAGAACAGGCGCTTTCCTGCGATTCCCACGGTGGACGTTTCGTGGTCGCTCTGCCGGAGATCGTCCGCATGGAGCGGGAGTTGGCCTCGCTGTTCGGCCAGGCCGAAACACCCAATCCTCATTTCCAGTCCATCAAAAAACTCGATGCCCTGATTCGGCGCTGCGCGGCGACGCTGAACGAGAAGCAGCTCGACGCGGTCCGCTCGGCACTCCAGCACAGCATCAGCTTGATCTCGGGTGGAGCCGGTTCGGGCAAGAGCTACACCATCTCGGTCATCAACACCATCTGCGAGGAGAGTGATCTGGAGGTCGTGCTCGCCGCGCCGACCGGTAAGGCGGCCAAGCGTCTGGAGGAAGTCAGCGGTCGCAGCGGCACCACCATTCACCGTCTGCTCGGCTATGACGGCAAGGGCTTCTCCCGCAGCAAGGAGAACCCCATCGATGCCGACGTCCTGGTGGTCGACGAGTTTTCGATGGTCGACGTGCCGCTGGCCTGGCATCTGTTCGAGGCAGTCGACCTGTCGCGGACCACGGTGCTGCTGGTCGGCGATCACAACCAACTTCCGCCGGTGGGACCCGGAAACATCCTGCGCGATCTGATTCAGACACGCGCCATCCCCACGGTCATCCTCGACAAGGTTGTGCGCCAGGCTGGCGTCCTCAAGGAGAACTGCACCGCCGTTCTCAAGGGCGAGGTGCGCAAGACCAGCGAGGCGTCGGTGGCCGGATGCCGGGATTGGTACCTGGTGGATCAGTTCACCGATCCGATGGCTGCACGCTCGTTCCTGCTGGAGCTGTTTCAGGAGCGGCTCGACGCCCTGGGTTTCGACATCATCAAGGACGTGCAGGTGCTGACGCCGACCCACAAGGGGCCGCTCGGCACCAAGGAATTGAACGAGGAACTGCAACGGCTCATCCAGCGCAAGCTCTGGAACACCGAAGTGCCGCCGGTCGCCATGGGCCGCCGCGCCCCGTTTCTCAAGCACGACAAGGTCATCCAGACCCGGAACAATTACGACCTGAACGTGATGAACGGTGCCATCGGCCATGTGGTCGATGTCCTCGCGAACGGCACCCTGGTCATCGACTTCGACGGAATGGCGGTGGAACTGGAGAAAGGGTCGCCCGACCTGCAGGATCTGCAGCTCGCCTATGCGCTCACCATCCACAAAACTCAGGGTTCCGAGTTCCCCTGCGCTGTGGTGGTGGTTCACAAGGCGCATTCCTTCATGCACCACCGCAATCTGCTCTACACCGGGGTGACCCGCGCCCGGCGCACCGCCATTGTTTTGGGTGATCACTGGGGCATCCAAAACTGCGCCAAGCGATGCCAGGTGGATGACCGCCGGACCTTTCTGCCCCTGTTTCTGGACGCCGCCCAGCACGTGGATGCCGATTTCGCCCGTGTCGCGGAGGCCGAATGAGCATGGGCGGAACGGATAACGTCAGGGAGTATTACCGGCTCGTCACCGAGATGGACATCGGTGACGTGGCCCGGGAACTCCTGCCGGGACGGATCACCCAGGAGACCGGTCAGCGCTTGATGTGCGACTGCCCCAACCATCAGAGCCAGTCGCGCCTGTCGCTGCACGTGATGCTCGACAAACAGGGCTGGTACTGCTTTGGCTGCGGGGTTGGCGGCGATGTACTGCAGCTCGTGGAGTTCATTCAGACAGGCTCGGTCACCGCCGGGCAATACGGTCCGATGCCGGACAGCCACCGCCAGGCCAGGGACTATCTCGCCAAGAAGGCGGGCTTGCCGCCGTTGTCGCGCTATGGCCTGAGCCAGGAGCGTCTGGCCCAGACAGAGGCGGACCGCGCCTTCGAGCTGCGGGTCAAGGACGCGCTGACCGCGCTGGCCAGGCTTTACCACGCCAGGCTCAAGGATTCGCCGGAGGTCCTCGACTGGCTGAAATCCAAATACGCACTGAGCGAGGAGACCATCGACGATCTCCTGATCGGCTATGCGGACAACGCGTCCGGCGCGGTCGCCCAACTGACCGGGGGTGAAGACGGCTTCTCCAAGCGGGAGCTCGCCGCCACCGGCGCTTTTCGGCCCACGAGCCAGGACGGCCTGACACCATTTTTCGAGCGCCGGATCGTCTTCCCCTACTGGAGCCGTGGCCGGGTGGTGTTCATGATCGGCCGCAAGACGCCGTGGACCCCGGACGTGGGCTGGGAACAAGGGAAATACAAGAAGCTGCCGGTTCACGACGAGCACCAGCGGCCTTACGTCGCCGACTTCATCAACAACGCGCTGCTGTTCAACGAGGACTGCCTGCTGGCCAGGCCCGGCAAGGTGATCATCACCGAGGGGGTGACCGATTGCCTGGCGTTGATGCAACTGGGCCTGCCCACCGTGTCGCCGGTCACCGTCCGCATCCGGGCCGCCGATTGGGAGCGCCTGATCCCCAAGCTGCGCGGCGTCGAAACCGTCTACATCTGCCAGGACAACGAACTTTCCCAGGCCGGTCTCAAAGGGGCGCTGCAAACCGCCCGCACCCTGGCCGAACACAAGATCGATACCCGCCTGGTGACGCTGCCCTTGTCGGAGACACAAATCTCGGCTCGGCAGGAGCTGACCGAACGCTTCGGCCTGACGGCGAGCGTGGGGCCGAAGGAGCTGGCTAAGCTGCTGGCAGGACGGCCCGCCGACGAAATCCAGGCGGCCGAGGCGCTTCTCGCCACCGCCAAGATCGACGTCAACGATTACATTGCCGCCGGGCATACCCGGGAGGATTTCGAACGTCTGCTCGCCGAAGCCAGCACGCCCATCGAGTTCGGCGTGCGCTCGCTGCCCGAGGGCGCTGAGGAAGAGGAACGCAACCGCCTGCTCGAACCGATCCTGGGGGAGATTTCCGAGCAGTCTCCCCTGGAACAGGCCCGCCTGCTGAAGCTGGTGCAGGAGCGCATCGGCGGTGGCGTCTCCATGGCCACCCTGAAGGAACAGATCCGCGCCATCCAGAAGGACCGCAAGGTCGAGTTCCGTAACGAAAAGAAGAAGGCCAAGCGGATGTCCGGCGCGATGCCCGGATCGTGCCGCGCCCGGGTCGACGAGGTGCTGATCGACACGGAACTGGAGAACGGCGCTCCCGACTACACCTTGGCCGCCGAGGCTGCCTCCGACTGGTTCACCGCCAACGGTGACCAGTTCTTTCACACCCTGCAGGGCGAGCCTTTCATGTATTTCGACAACGCCATCTACTGGATGGATTCACCGGACCGGGGTCGCAAGCGCCATTACGCGGCCATGCACCCCAACCACCCGGGCATGGTGCCGACCACGGGCGGCGGACGGACATTTTTCGAGGTGCTGCCCAGCCTGGCCATGATCCGTGGCCAGGTGCGCGACCATTTTTCCTGGCTGCATACGGATGTGGCTTCCTACACCGTCTATTTCAACCTGAACAATCCGGAGCACGAGATCGCCAAGATCACCCCGGACGAAATTCAGATCATGAAGAACGGCGGTAACGAGGACGGCATCATCCTGGACGGCTCGCGCAAGATGAAGCCGCTGAAATTCCTGCCCGACGCCGACCTCGAAGAGGCGGACCGGCTCCTGGTCGATCTGCTGGTGGGCAACATGACCTGTCCGCAGGGAGATCGCTTTCTCATTCTTTCCTGGCTCTCCTGCTTCCTGCTGATCGACTTTGCCGGGACGCGGCCCATGACCCGCTTCGAGGGCTCGGCCGGATCGGGCAAGACCACCGCCAGCAAGATCACGTCGACATTGCTTTACGGCGAGCCCCAGCACAAGAAGGCCACCGACGCGGCGAACTACACCGATGGCTCGCAGAATCCGCTCATCGTCCTCGACAACATCGAGGTCAAGCAGATGACCGAGGATCTGACCACCTTCATGCTGACCAGCATCACCGGCATTGCCAAGGAGAAACGCAAGAGCGGCACCGACAGCGAGACCATCACTGAACGGACCAAGTGTCTGCTGAACACCACCGGCATCGAGCCGCTGTGCGGGGAACTTTCGGAGGTTCAGTCACGCAGTTTTGTGATCAATTTCGATGTCGCCAACCAGGGCAATGACTGTTTCATCGAATCCGAGGTTGTCGCAGGCATCCAGCAGCATCGTGACCTCATCATTTCGGCCATCATGAAGCGGACCCGGGTGGTGCTGGCGATGATGCGAGACGGCATGAGACGCCATGCCATGAAGCTGTTGCACGAGACCCTGGGGAACCACGACAAACGCCGCTGCAATGAGTATCTCAGCCTGATGTACCTCATGATGCTGGCCGGATCGAGCCGTGAAGAGATGGAACAGGGGCTGGAAGCGTTGGCACCGGCATTCGCCCGACAGATCGAGTCGCTCAACCGGACCAGTCGGGATACGGCCCGGGATTCAAACCATACGGCCACCGCGCTGGCGACCCTGTTCAACGCATGGCGCACCGCGACTGAAACCCATGCGCGGGATGTTTACGGAGACCGTCGGACGGACCCGGTTCAGGAGTTCGTCCAGCGGTATCAGATCCGCTTTGAAGACGATGGAAGTTTACGAGAGGTTCTTTCCCGGGACCTGTTCGTGGCCCTCAAACGAGTTGCCCGGGATTTCGGTCTGCGTTTCGAGATGGACTCATCCCGGCAATTCGCACAGCGGCTGGTGAATGATCTGGAGACCATCCGTGGGGCGGGGTTCGAGATTATAATCGGCCAGAACCATCGCGGGACCAAACTCTATACGATCCAATCAGCAAAATAGATCGCATCACCCATATCAGCACTCAAGCCCGGCCCGTGGATATTTTTCTGCGGGTTTTTTTGTATTCACGCCGTGCCTGGCAAAACAGTTACAAAGCTTGAAAAACGATTACAAAAACGCATTTGGCTGGAAAAATCGTTACGACGGTCGGCGATACCGAAAGGGGTTTCGGCATTGCCGAAAGTCCAAAGAGTACCTTTCGGCAGCGTAACCGTTTGTTTTTAATGGATATATGGCGAAAGCGCCGAAAGTGCCGAAAGGTTTCAGAGATTACTCCCCCCTACTACGTATTTTTTTCAATACCCCCTCATGGAACAGGGCGTGGAAAATTTTGGCCTATACAGGAGTGATATTCTTATATCTTTCTACTCTTTCGGCATAAATATATATAACTAACTGATTATTCTATTGTTTTTTGATGCCGAAAGGGGGGTGCCGAAAGGTCGTCGAGCGCCGAAACCCCTTTCGGCGCTTTCGGCCTTCCGACATCCATGGTCCGACTCCGGTAAGTAACGGGAAACGATGACTACCAAAGTTTCCGGAGAATTGCCATGAGCCTGCTGACCACCATGATCCGTCACCTCGGGACGGATGACGCCAAAACCGCAAATCGAACAAACCCCGACGTCCTTTCGTCGCCAGAATCCTGCCATGTGGTCTTCGTCGCCACGGATCTTGAAATCAAAGAATTCGCCTGGGTTCGAACCAACGAGACCGATATCGAGCGCGATGACAAAGTGTTTCGCCGTCTGTCGCCTGAATATTTTGCCTGGCTACGTTCCCGCATGGTCACCGCCCAAGCCGCGCACAAGGCCGGAAAACTCCCCGACGGTGCCTGGAACACGCTACGGCAGCGATTCAACGCCCTGCAGGAGCTGGCCATCCGAGAGTTCGGCAAGGAAAGCCTACAAGAGATCCTGCAGTCCTTTTCCCCAAAGAACTACCGGCAACCCCAGAACCAGCCAGCGGTTCACCTCAAACCTGCCGAATCTCATGAAAAGAGCTGGCTATATCCACAAGGCAAGCAAGGACGCCATAGGCAGCCGGTGACATCCCAGGCTGTCGCCAAGGTCGACGCCATCCGTGAGGAGGCCATGGCCAAGGGTTGGTCCGAGGCTCGCCTCTATCAGAACCAGGGCCGTTTTCGGTTTCCCTGCGGCGAGGACTACGGCCTGGTCTGTTTCGTCGATGGCGATCAGGAGATTGGCGAGGTCACCGAGCGTTTTATCGAAATTATCCATGGGCCGAAGTCCGGGCGTCCCAGCACGCTGCGGTTCTATAACCCGGACGTGCCGCAGCCGTGGATGAAGAAAGTGGAGGATTGAGTCGTGAAGAAAAAGAAACGTTACGCCAACGCCAAGGATGTCCTGCCCGAGGAACTCTTCGAGCAGATTCAGAAGCACTACACCGGAATTCTCTGGGTCCCGGCACCGAGCCGCTTTTACCAGGAACGTCGCGACCTGGTGCTTGCCCTTCATCTGCAGGGAATCAGCAGCCAGGAGATCTCCAACCTCGCCGGAGTGACCACCCGCCGCGTCAATCAGATCATCGCCGCCGAACGAAAGCAGGACCGGGACCGACAGTTGGCCGCCGCTTCCGGTAAGTAACCCATGAACCGGCGGGAGCGCGTTTGGAGGCTAAATCGGCCTCCCGCCCCGCAACCCGGAATAAAAATTCTGTTATCGGCGGGGAACTGACGTGACTTTGAGCAAACCGGATAAAAAAATTCTGGACCGCTGGCACCGCAACGAGGGCAAGACCGAACCGCCCAAGCGAGGGGCCGGTGCGCCCGAGGGTAACCAGTATCGGCTGACGCACGGCATCTTCGCCGACCGCTGTCTAACCCCCGAAGAGAAGGTCATGTTCGACGCGATCATCGAGCGCCTCAACCAGGACTTCGTGTTCAACAAGTCCAGTGACTTCCTTCAGGTCGAACTGGTGGGCGTCTACTCCGTCAAGCTGGTTCGCGCCCAGATCGAAGGAAACACCCAGGCGGCCGAAAGTCTCGACCGCATGATCCGCTGTCACATGAAGGACCTCAAGACCACCAAGATCTCCCGCGAGGGGGAGGAGCCGAAAGGCCCGCAGACCTCTCCGGCGGAATGGGCGGCGGCGCTGCTGGAAAAAGTGAGCGAAGCCGCCACTCAGAAAAGCGTTTCCGGGAAAAAGCCGAAAAAGAGTTCGGATAACACCAAGGGCTCCGAAAACAAGAGCGCGAAGGATTAGGCGGTTACGGAGGCTTGGCGTGGCTGAGAGTTCAGATAAGACGTGTTCTATTCAATCCTCAATCGAGGGCATCGGACACAGATGCACCGGCAGGAGACAGCGATACACGCTCGACGGGAAAATATTCGGAAACTTTCAACTCTTTTTGGAAGCGGTATTCAACAGACCTCTGGCAGAGATTGTCCATGCCCTCTACATCGAGAACCAAATGAGCTCCCTGGATATTCACAAAGTGTTCTCGGATGCCTTTGGATTTGAGGTAAGTCAGCGGACCATCTCCACTGTCATCAAAGACTCCGGAGTGAAAATCCGAGGCCGAGCCGAAACGAAATCACTCGCCTGGAAGCAAGGGAAGATGGCCGGGTCCATGGCTCGCTCACGTCAGAGCCGTAAGCAGGCGTATCTTCTCGGATCGCGGGCAGAACAGAAAATCCGCTATCTGCTTCGCGAGGCATTGATGGCACTGGACGTCAAATGGGATGTGGTGATCGGCGACAACCTTCAGCACATTCACGAGCGCTTCGAGATCGATATTCCATTGGTCCTCATCGACAGAGGGACGGGAAGGGCGTGCCGGATCGCCATTGAGGTGGACAGCGCGTACACCCATTCATCCACGAAGGTTCGGGACCGGGACAGACGGAAAGACGGTGCGTTGAGGAAGGCGGGTTGGCCGGTTGTCAGAATCGATGGAGATTGCTTGCGAAAGAAATCCGTGCTTGTTGGAGCCGTTGCGGATCTCGCGCTGACGGTTGACCGAATCGCCAAGGAAAAACTGGTTGACGGTTTTTCCTCCGGGGGCCGCTCATGAGGAAGGGGATGACTGACTCACAGCGCCCGGCTCCAGCGGCGGATGAACACCGCGACCTCGGCCTTGTCGATTTCTCCCCGGGCGACAGACAGCACCATCTCGGCGAACTCATCTTCCGGCGCATCGAAGTCATAGCCGTTCAGCACGAGAAACACCAACGCCGCCACAGCGCCGACCCGTTTGTTGCCGTCCACGAAGGGATGGTTCTTGACCAGGTGAAAGAGGTAGGCGGCGGCCATCTCGTACACATCGGTGTGCAGAAACTCGCCGCTGTAGGTAGCCGCTGGCATGCCGAGGGCGGACTTGAGCAGTTCGATGTCCCGGATGCCCGACCCGCCACCGTAACGCGCCAGCTGATCCTGGTGGATTTCAAGGACCTCGGTCAGGTTGAGAAACTTCGGTTCCACGGTTTACTCCGCGAGCTTCTTCAGCGCCTTGGGATAGCGGGCGTTGACCTTGTCGAGGGCGGACCTGAACGCCTCGCGGCGACCGGCGTCCTTCACGGGGGAAAGAATCAGGACCTGCCCGTCGGTGGTGACATCGAAGGGGGTTTCCGCATCGGCCCCGAGCAGTTCCAGAACGGGCTTTTCGATGACCAGCGCCAGGCTGTTTCCATGTTTGGTCAGGGTTTTTATCATGATGGCCTCCTGCATATCTTGTTCTTACAATGTCGATACAAAGATATAACCGAGGGACGATTTTGTCAAGTTCCGAGCCGCATAACCCAAGGAGATATTGGCATGTTCACGCCGGGGCTCTCTCACACAACCCAAGTAAATATGGGCATGTCGAGCCCCAGGCAGAACCGGCCAGGCCCCGCAAACAGCCATTCCTTCGGCATCAACCCTCGCATAAGCCAAGCAGATATTGCCATGTGTGTTCCGCGCCCGGAGCGCATAAGCCAAGCAGTTATAGCCATGTGCGGCCGACAGACAGCGAAGGAGAAATTACGGTCAATCGATATTTCCCGCTCTGCCCGGCAGACCGAGAACCATCGTCATGATCATTCATCATCGGCGGATGTGTTCTTTTGCGGGCACTGTCATTCACTGTCTTCGACACTGTCTCGGCCAACGAAAACAGGAGCAGCCGAGGCCGCTCCCATCGTCGGGTCCGGAAGAATCAGAGGCGTTCGAGGGCTTCCTCGAGCTGACCGTCCACGAGGTGGGTGTAGATCTGGGTGGTGGATACGTCCCGATGCCCCAAGGCCCGCTGCACCACGAGCAGGTCGTTGGTCGCGCCGTAGAGGTGGGTGGCGAAGGTATGCCGCAGCCCATGCGGCGTCAGTTCCTTTTCGACCCCGGCCTTCCGCAGCCAGTGAGCGAGCCGGTTGGCAATCTGCCGCTGGCAGAGTCTGCCGTCCCGGTTCGACAGGAACAGGGCTTCCATTTCCGGGCGGCCGTGTCGACGGCGCTCGGCCATGTAACGGCGCAGCAATGAGCGGAGGTCGGTCTTGATGAACTTGACCTGCGGCACATTCCCCTTGGCCCACACCCGCAGATGCTTGGCGTCAAGGTCGATGTCATCCATGTCGAGCGCGGCCAGCTCGCCAAGCCTGATCCCAGTGCCCAGCAGCACCTCGATCATGGCGCGGTCGCGCAGCGCGGAGAAGTCGGTCCGCCCCTTGAGCTCCTTGAGCAGACGTTTCTTTTCGGCGGTGGTCAGGAACACCGGCAGCTTTCTCGGCAACCGATGCATGCGGATGGACCGGGCCGGATTGTCATCGACCACGCC
>JARKPO010000016.1 GCA_029975215.1 Levilinea sp. | reverse complement strand
ATTAATTAAATAGAAATATATTAACCAAAGATTTGACATCAAGTTGATTTTTTCCCGTGGAATCTGGGTTGGATGAATCAACTCTTAATCAGGGCCGCATGGCAAAATATATATATTAATAAAATATTTTATAATTATTTTGTGCAAATCGCTATCAATAGAAATATTCGATTTGGGAAGTTAAAATGCGGAATGTGGGATATACCCGCGCGAGGCATAAAAATAATAGAGAGCCATTTATAAAAGCCAATCGACTTCAGAATCTCCCGTCTCATACCTTTCAGAATCCATATCCATAGCCTGGTAGAATGCCGCTTCCGCCTCCTGATATCTGCCTAAAACGGTTAGCGCCTCAGCCTTTATGCTCAGTGCATCGAGGTTATCGGGCTGTATTGAAAGCGCCCGGTCCAGAGCAAAAAGCGCCTCCTCTGCCCGTCCCATCTCCTGCAGGAGGATGCCCCTGTCCAGCCAGGCCTGCCCGTAGCCAGGATCTATCTCAACTGCCTTATCTGAGGCCTTCAGGGCTTCATCATGATCTTTTAGACCAGAATATGCGAGAGCTCTTCCCCGCCAGGCCTCGGCATCATCCGGATCCAGATCCAGAGCCCTCTGGAACGCCTGAAGCGACTGATTGTATATGCAATCCAATTCAGCAGTATTGCTCCATACTGTGCCGTTTTCTGCTTCGCTGCTTTCTGTTATTTTTTTCTCTGCTATGTTGATAAGGGCAAAGCCCTTGATCTTCCAGGCCTCAGGATTCTCTGGGTAGCTCTCTATAGTACTGTCCAGAGTGCTTATGGCTTCATCAAACCTCTCCAGCTTTACAAGAAGCAGGACCTTCTTATTTGTGGCATTTAGAGTGGCATTAATGTCGCCAGGCCTTGTGGCTATCGCCTGGTCGTAGATCTGGAGGGCCTTCTCAAAGCTCTCGTTGGCCTGAGAGAATGAGCCCTTCCACATCTGCTTGTATCCCTCTTTGATCCAATGATCTGCATCTTCTTCCATAGTACTGGCCGATGCGGATATGCACAGACAGGCAAATGCTGCCAGGAGAAGGA
>JARKPO010000015.1 GCA_029975215.1 Levilinea sp. | reverse complement strand
TGCGTTCTGCCGCCTCGCGCGGACTGAACCAGGCCTCGATGGCGGGCAGAAACTGCCACAGCAGCATGAGCGCGGCAATGCAGGCGGTGATGAAGAGCCAGCGACGGATAAAGTGGTCCTGTGGCGGGCGCGCGTACGGGTCGGGGTAGGCCATGAGAAGTCTCCTGTTGAGGGCAATCAGCGCCACAGTCCACTCGGGCGCCAGCGCGGGGGGCGCAGCGTCACAGCGGATTCCGGCAAGGAATGGATCTCGTGAAACGGCAACGCTGATGCTGGCCTGGGCGCCAACGTCAGCAGGCGTGAGATGCGCTCTTGCGTTGCCGGATGCGTGCGCAACCAGGAGGGCTCGGGATTGCCCCATCCCGGCCACAGCCAGGCACGCCAGGAGCGACTGACCCGCTCGATCTTCGCCAGCGCGGACGCCAGCCCTTGCGGGTCGCCGGTCAGTTCCACCGCGAGGCGGTCAGCGTCGAACTCACGCACGCGAGACAAGCCGAGCTGTGCGAGCAGGGCCAGCTGGGGCGATGCGGCCAATAACAATAAACCAGGCCAATAGACCTCCGCCGCGCCAACCAGCAGCGCGGGCAGGCTCAGCAGGATCGCGATCTGTCCCATAAGGGCCAGTAGGCGCGTGAGGCGACTGACGGAATCCGCCAGCCCCATGACGCGCAGATCCTCATTGGCGATGTGCGCGATCTCGTGCGCGAGCACACCCGCCAGCTCGCGTGGGCTCAGGCGGCGCAGCAGGCCATCGGTGAGGGCGATCGATGCCTCCTGCTTCGATCCGGTGGCGAAGGCGTTGACGACGGCACTGGGCACGTAGTGCGGCACCGGCGTTGCGGGCAAACCGGCACGGACGGACAGCTCGTGCAACAGGGCCCAAATTTCCGGGGCTTCGTGCGGGTGCAGCGCCCGGGCGCGGTATAGGCGCAAGGTCAAGGCAGATGCGGCTGCCGGTTCCAGCAGCAGCGTGCCTGCAACGGCAAACAGCGCGAGCCACAGGCCGCTTTCCCCGAACAGCAGGCTTCCTGCGGCGGCTGCGATCCCGACCAGGGTCAGGACCAACAGCCCGGTCTGCAGGCGGTTGAGCCAGCGGTGTTGCAACAACGCCGCGCGCGGGTCACTGGGATGATGACGGGTCATGCTCAGATGTCTCGGCGGCGCGGTCGTCGCGTTCGCGCAGCAACCAGTAAGTGGCACCGAGCGCCAGCGTGGCACCTGCGAGTGCGGCGATCTTGCCGGGGCTCGCCTCGGGGTCGAGGATCACGAACTTGCGCGCCAGCGCGATCAGGCCGATGAGGATCACGGTCTTGACCTGGATGATGCTGTCCCGACGCAGCGCCACGCGTACGATGGAATGCTTGAACTCCATCGCGATCAAAAGCGTCATGATCATGCCGAACACGCTCTGGAATACCTTGTGGTCCAGGGGATTGAAGGAATCGAGGACCAGCAGCGTGAAGACGATGGAGATAAGCTGGAACAGCGACACCACGATGATGACGGCAATTACCGCCGACAGAACGAGGGCGACGACCTGCTCGAAGCGCTCGTAAACCGTCATCAACCGCCACTGGGAGCGCATCTCGTCAAGGGCCGTGTGGCCAGATTCTTTATGCATAAGCGTTGCTCTCTCTTTCAATGAAACGTTAATGGAACGGGGAGTCCGAGAAGACGACTCGATTACACCTGGATTGCCGAGGCAATTGCGAAGCCACCCAGCGCATAATGTCCTGCGCGCCCGTGGCGCCGCCGATGGGTGGATCAGCCTCTTGCACGTCAACCCTTTGTCCCATGCATGGCATCAATCCGGCTTCTGGTCTGGCGGCAGCAATCCCAGCAGATCCGCCTGCAAATGTTGCAACTTGTCGATGCCAGCCCTCAATGCCTCGACACGGCCGGCATTTTTCATTTCACTCAGGGTGTGCGCTAACTGGTGGATTCTCTGATGCAGGACATCGACCTGATCATTGGGATTCTTGCCGAAGAACGTCGGGCGACCACTTTGATCCCGCCAGTATTGGAGTGTTTCGGATTGAGGAGGCACTTGGGTCTTGCCTGACAGATAGTCGATCATCTGGGAAATCCAGACCCGGTGGTCGGCGTATGTGAACGGCACGGGCAGCGCGGCGCGACTGTCAGGCTTGAATCCTTTCCAGGATAAGGGTACCTGCCAGGTGTGTAGCCATTGCTCGAATTCATGCGCCGGCATCGGATGCCCGATGGCATAACCCTGGCCCCACTCGCATCCCAGACGCAGCAGCATTTCACCATGCTGAATGGATTCGACTCCCTCCGCGATGCAGTTCCTGCCAAACGACCTTGCCAGTGCCAGTAGCGCATCCAGGATGGCGATATCGTCCGGATCCTCGAGCATGTCGCGTATAAAACCTTGGTCGATCTTGAGCAGGTGCGCGGGCAGGCGCTTCAGATAGGCCAGCGATGAATAGCCGCTGCCGAAATCGTCGAGGGCAAAACGCAATCCCATCCTCTCGCACAGCGCCATCAACTGAGACACTTGAACGAAGTCCTCCACGGCGCTGGTTTCGAGGATTTCCAGTTCAAGGTCTTGCGGCTGGGCGCCGGGATGTCGTGACAATATACCCCGTAGATGCATGATGAAGTCCGGTTGCAGCAAGTGCCGCGCACCGATATTCACGCTGATCGGGACATGAAGACCGGCCTTGCGCCAAACTTCGATCTGGGTCAGCGCAGCCTCGATGGTCCATTCCCCCACGTCAATGCCGAGCGGATGGTTCTCAATGATGGGTATGAAGGAGGCAGGAGATAACAAGCCACGCGTCGGATGTTGCCAACGGATCAAGGCTTCGGCGCCCAGCACCTCACCGGTGCGCATGTTGACCTTAGGCTGGAAATAAAGCAGAAACTGCCCATTGGCAAGTGCATTCTCTATGCTGTCAAATTCTTCGTGACGGGTGCGCAGCGTACGATCCTTCTCCGTATCGAAAACGTGATATCGATTCTTGCCGGCTTGCTTGGCACGATACATAGCCTGATCTGCCTGCCGCAGCAGTTGGTCGGCGTCGATATCTTCGCCTTGCGGGTAGTAGCTCACACCGATACTCGCGCTCACCTCGCACAGTGCGTCACCAATCGGTACGGGCTGTGCAGCCACCTCGATCAGGCGATCGAGAATCGGTACGCTGACGGAAATATCCGGCAGGTCGAGCAGAATAGCGACAAACTCATCACCACCAAGACGGGCCAAGGTATCGTCTTCGCGCAACACCTGCGTCATACGCCTGGACAGGACGGAAAGCAATTTGTCGCCGACTCCGTGGCCGTGCTGGTCGTTGACCTTCTTGAATCCATCCAGATCGATGAAGACAACCGCCAGGTGCATGCCACGCCGACGTGTCTGACGAATGGCCTGCTTAAGGCGGTCTCCAAGCAATAGTCGATTGGGCAAGCCGGTGAGCAGGTCGTAATGAGCAACGCGTTCAAGCTGTTGCTGGTTCTCCTTCAGCGCTGTGATGTCGGAAAACATGGCTGCGTAATGCTCGATATTGCCCCGCATATCCGGGACTGCACTGATCGTCAGCAGCGCGGCAAACTGACTGCCGTTCTTGCGTCGGCACCAGAGCTCTCCGTGCCAATAGTCGTGCTCACGCAGAGCCTGCCAAACGGTCTGATAGAACTCATCGTCATAGCGATCGGACTCGAGCAGACGAGGTGTCTGACCCATTACTTCCTCCCGCGCATAACCAGTGATCACGGAAAACGCCCGATTGACGTTGACAATGTGGCCTTGAGCGTCCGTAACGAGGATGCCCTCTCCTGCGTGCTCAAAAACTTTAGCCGCAAGGCGAAGCTCTTCCGCGGATCTTCTGCGTGAGGTGACATCATGGATATAGCCGTGCCAGAGGATGCTCCCATCAGGCATGGCTTCAGGCGACGCCTCGCCTTCGACCCAGATCACCCGACCGTCTGGAAACTGCACTCGGTACTCGTCATGCCAAAGCGCGAGTGACTGCCCCGACGCCTGTATGGTTTCATGCACACGGTCGCGGTCTTCAGGATGGAGCGCAGCGAACGCAGGAGTGGCATCTTCAACAACATCCTCCGGTGCAACCCCGTATATTTCCTGTATCCTCGCGCTGGCATAAGGGAAGTGCGAGCTGCCGTCCGGACGAAGACGGTATTGGTAAAGCATACCGGGAACGTGGCTGGCCAACTCTTCTCGCTGTCGGCGCATAGAGTTCAGCGCCTGCTCGACCCTCTTGAGATCGGTGATGTCCTCTACCGTCCCGTCTGCCGCTCTGGGCCGACCAGAGGCGTCGCCCTTGAATGTTGCCCGAAGGTGTATCCAGCGAACCTGCCCTCCGCTGACGATGCGATACCGCAGATCAAGGGACTTTCCGCACATGGCAGCATCCCATGCCCTATCGAAGAGGGGGCGGTCTTCAGGGTGAATGCACTGCAGGAATCGCTCGAAGGCTATTGGCGCACCAACATCCAGGCCGAGCACGCGGCAGGCTTCATCGGAGCAAGTGAGGAGTTGCGAGCCAAGATCGAGATGCCAACTGCCAAAATGGGCATTCTGGTTAATCTGGCCACAGTGTCGGGCTGAGATTTGAGGCGTCTCGTTCAAAGGTGACGCTCCTTATGGGTGAAACAGAGGTTCCAAAGTTTCTGCAACTCGGAGCGCATTTCGTCAAAGATTGTGTGGTTGGGGTCGCTATGCATCGCGGCTACGCACTTTCTTCAAGGATCGAACAACTGATAAGCAGGGTGGTTCGCGCCGGGTCATTGCGGCAATCGGGATGTCACCCAGCGCATAATGTCCTGCGCACCCATGGCGCCCGCCTGACGTGCAACCTCATGTCCCCCTCGGAACAAAATCAGGGTTGGAATGCTGCGAATACCGAACTGGGCGGCCAGGTGAGGCTCGGCCTCGGTATTTACCTTGGCCAACCTCACCTTGGGTTCAAGCAGGGAGGCTGCCTGCTCGAACTGCGGCGCCATCATCTTGCACGGTCCGCACCACGGCGCCCAAAAGTCAACCAGCAGCGGCAGGTCACTGCGCTCCAGATGACGGGCGAAGGTCGCTGTGGTCAGATCAATGGGTTCTCCGGCGAACAGCGGGTGCTGGCACCGCCCGCAATTGGGCTTCTCTGCCAACTTGTTGGCTGGCACGCGATTGATGGATTGGCAGTGTGGGCAGACGATATGAATGCTGTCACTCATGAGGTGGCTCCTTGGGACACAGAGGAAGTAATGGCTCCGGCAGTTGGGCCGCTGTGACATGGGGATTCGAGCTGTAGCCCTTGCGTCAGTTGCCGGATGCTGTATTCATCCAGCGTTTCCCGTGCGAGCAGTTCGCGCGCGCACCGCTCCAGCACTTCTCGGTTAATTTCGAGAATTCGGTATGCACGATCAAACACACCCATCACGATGTCACGGATGGCTTGGTCGATGCGTGTCTGAGTCGATTCGGCTACCCGGCAGCCACCCTGTACCAGTTCAGGCGCATCAAGAAAACGCGGCCTCTGTGCCTCAAAAGCAACGTACCCCAAGCCCTCATCCATGCCGAAGCGCGTAATCATGTCGCGGGCGATGTCGGTGGCCCGCGCGAGATCGTCTGAAGCCCCTGTGGACAGCTCGCCAAACACGAGCTTCTCAGCCGCGCGCCCTCCCAGGAGCACGGCGATCTTGTGCTCCAGGTCGGCACGTGTCATCAGAAATCGGTCTTCGGTGGGCCGCTGCAGGGTGTAGCCGAGTGCACCGATGCCACGCGGAACGATTGAAATCTTGTGTACCGGATCGGTGCCGGGCAGCGCCAGCGCCACCAGCGCATGCCCCATCTCGTGATAGGCCACGGTTTCCCGCTCCTTCGGATTGAGCACACGGTTCTTCCTTTCCAGGCCGGCCACGATGCGCTCGATGGCGGCGGTGAAGTCTTGCAGTTCCACAGCCTGCGCCTTGCGCCGCGTCGCGTTCAGCGCTGCTTCGTTCACGAGATTGGCCAGATCAGCGCCGGAAAAGCCGGTGGTCAGCGCCGCCACCTGTTCCAGATCTACACCGTGGGCCAGGGTGATCTTCTTGACATGAACCTTCAGGATATCCAGGCGACCTTTCTTGTCAGGACGGTCCACCAGCACCTGACGGTCGAAGCGACCGGCGCGAAGCAAGGCCTGATCGAGGATCTCCGGTCGGTTGGTGGCTGCAAGGATGATCAGCCCGACCGAGCTGTCGAAGCCATCCATTTCGGTGAGCAACTGGTTCAGCGTCTGCTCACGCTCGTCGTGGCCGCCGATGGGCCCGCCGGCGCCGCGCGCGCGGCCCAGTGCATCGAGTTCGTCGATGAAGATGATGGCCGGCGCCTGCCCGCGGGCCTGCTCGAACAGGTCGCGCACACGGGCCGCACCCACGCCGACGAACATCTCGACAAACTCTGATCCGGAGATGGAGAAGAAGGGCACCGCCGCCTCGCCGGCAACAGCCTTGGCCAGCAATGTCTTGCCGGTGCCCGGTGGGCCGACCAGCAACACGCCCTTGGGAATGCGCGCCCCGAGCCGTCCATACTCCTGCGGATTCTTGAGGAAATCGACGATCTCAACCAACTCCGCCTTGGCTTCATCGACGCCAGCGACATCGGCAAAGGTCACGCCAGTGTTCTTCTCCATGAACACCTTGGCGCGACTCTTGCCGATGTTCAGGAAACCACCCATGCCCTGCTTCTCGGCGAAGCGGCGGAACAGGAAGAACCAGACGCCGAAGAAGGCAACCGCCGGCAGAATCCAGGACAGCACATCACGCAGCCAGGTGCTTTCCACCACTCGCGCGTAGGACACATCGTATTTCGACAGCTGCTCGGCCAGGTCGGGTTCGACGCGGGTGGCCACGATGGTGGTCTTGCCACGACTGTCCGGTGATTTCAGGCGCCCGGTAACCGTGCGGTCCGACACCAATACTTCGGCGACGCGCCCCTCGGCCAGCGCTTTCTCGAACTCACTATAGGGAACGGGTTCAACCGTCTTCGCCGCCTGCCAGTAGTTCTGCAGCGTCAGCAGCAACAGGCCGGCGACGATCCAGTAGCCGATGTTCCATTGATCTTTCTTTTCCATGGGCAATGTTCCTCGCAAGTCGTGTCGCTAGAGAATGGGGGTGAACAGACGGGCCACCCCGTCGCGCAAGCGGATGGCCAGCGGGCGGGCGCGCAACGCCATGGCCGATATCTCGTCCGCCGCATCACGGGCGGCATCAAAAAGGGATGACAGCCGCGTAGACAACGCGGTGTCGTACACCTCCACATTGAACTCGAAGTTGAGGCGCAAACTGCGCGCATCCCAATTGGCCGAACCCAGGCAGCACCACGCTCCGTCTACCAGCATCAGCTTGCTGTGGTCGAACGGGCCAGGCCGTTCGAAGATGCGCACACCGTGCTCCAGCACCTGCCAGTAGTGGGCGCGCGGCCCATTGCACCGTGGGATGGTCACCGTTCGCAGGCGTCAGCACGTCGACACGCACGCCGCGCAACGCAGCCGTACTCAGCGCCACGATCATGGGCTGATCGGGGACGAAATACGGTGTCCAGATGCGCACCGAATGCTTCGCCGCGCTCAAAGCGCCCATGAAGGTCCAGCGCATCCGGTCCAGGGCCTCATCGGGACCGGCCTCGATGCCGCGCGCCCAAGAGGTTCCTTGCTCATCAGCCGTTACGGGCGGTTCGCCCCAGTAACCCTTGCTGAGCCGCTCGCCCGTGGTATCGCACCAATCATCGGTGAAGCACCGCATCAGATGCGCAATCACCGGCCCGCGCAGACGAAAGTGCAAATCGTGACAGGCCTGGCCCGGCGCATCGGGCCGCCAATACGGACCGAAGATGTTCATGCCGCCGGTGAAACCCGTCTCGCCATCGATCACCAGCAGCTTGCGGTGATTGCGCAGATGCGCGGCATGCAGGCGCGCGGGAATCAACGTCGGGTTGAACGTCGCCGCCGGAACGCCGGCGCGCTGCAAGGCGCGGTAGGCGCTGCGGGGCGTCCAGCGGGCATACACGTCGTCGATCAGCACCCGCACTTGCACGCCGCGCTCATGAGCCCGGCGCAGCGCATCGACGAACTGCGCCCCGATGCCTTGGCTGTCGAAGATGTACGAGGCCAAGGCGACGCTGTACCGCGCCGATTCGATGGCGGCGAGCATGGCCGGGTAGGCCTGCTCGCCATCGACAAGCGGCTCGATGCGGTTGCCGCCGGTCAGCGACTGGCCGGTGGCGCGTCCCACCAGGTGGGCCAGACCGGCAAGCGGCGGCGATACAGCCTCGGGCATCGTGGGCGAGAGGTCCTGCCGAACAGCAGGATCTGCCCCCGGGAAGAGCCGCCGCGCCCGCTGCTGGTAACGGTTGATGCCGAACAGCCCATACAGCAGCGAACCGCCCAGCGGCAACAAGGCGATCAGCAGTACCCACAGCGTGGCCGATCGAGGGTCACGCTTGTAGATAACCGCGTGCCCCGCTGTGGGGATAGCGACCGCCAGCGACACGAGGGTGGCTGCCCATGTCAGCCCGTTGGGGTCGGACACGACAGCCTCCTCATGACTCAAGATTCGCCGCCCGCTGACTTCTTCTTGCGCGCAGGCTTGCTCGCGTCGCTAGGCGGCGTCTCGGCCGCGTTCGCGGCATCGGGCTTCTCAGGCTCGGCCGGCTTCGCGGGTGGCTCCTGGCGCTCGAAGACCACCCGTTCGGCCTTGTCGTCCCAGCGGGCGCTGGCGTGATCGGCCTTGCCGATACCGCCACCCAGCATCTCGCGCGCCAGTGCCGTCTCCAGCTCGCTGCGGATCAGCCGCTTGAGCTCACGCGCGCCGAACTCGGGCTTGTAGCCTTCCTCCGCGAAGTGATCGATCAAGGTCTGATCGAAGGTCAGCGTCACGCCCTGGCTGGCGGCGTTGCGGGCCACACGATCGAGCTGCAGGCCGACGATATGGCGGATCTCCTCCTTGCCCAGCGCATGGAAGACGATGATCTCGTCGATGCGGTTGAGGAACTCGGGGCGGAAGTGTCCGCGCAGCACGTCCATCACCTCGGACTTGGTCTTCTCGTATTCCTCGCCGGCGGCGCCACGGGCCTTCAGCCGACGCTGGATGATGTCCGAGCCCAAGTTCGAGGTGGCGATGATGATGGTATTGGTGAAATTCACCACCCGGCCCTTGCCGTCGGTGAGCCGCCCGTCGTCGAACACCTGCAGCAGGATGTTGTAGACGTCGGGGTGAGCCTTCTCGATCTCGTCCAGCAGCAACACGCTGTAGGGTTTGCGCCGCACTTTCTCGGTGAGCTGCCCCCCCTCGTCATAGCCCACATAGCCCGGAGGCGCGCCCACCAGGCGTGCCACGGTATGGCGTTCACCGTACTCGGACATGTCGATGCGCAACAGCGCACCTTCATCGCCATAGATCGACTCGGCCAGCGCCTTGGCGAGTTCGGTCTTGCCCACGCCGGTCGGTCCGAGGAACAGGAAAGTAGCAACCGGCTTGCTGCCCTCGCGCAGCCCCGCCCGCGACAACCGCACGGCATCGGCCACCGCGCGCACCGCTTCGTCCTGGCCCACCAGGCGCTCGTGCAGCCGCTGCTCCAGATGCAGCAGCTTCTCGCGTTCTTCCACCGTCAGCTCGTTGACCGGAATGCCGGTCAGGCGCGAGACGATCTGCGCGACATGCTCGGCCTTGACTTCGGCGCTGCCCGAGGCGCGCTCGCGTTCCCATTCCTCGACGAGCTTCTTGAGTTCAGTCTCCTTGGCCTCGATGCGCTTGCCCAGCTCGGCGGCCTTGTCGTACTGCTTGCGCGAGGCCACATAGTCCTGCTCACGCCGCAGCTGGTGCAGTTCGGACTCCAGCTCTTGCACCGCCACCGGGCGGGCCGTGGCCGACAGCTTCACGCGTGCGGCCGCCTGGTCGAGCAGGTCGATGGCCTTGTCAGGCAAAAAGCGCGCGGTGATGTAGCGGTCCGACAACTCGGCGGCGGCGATGATCGCATCCTCGGTGATGCTGACCTTGTGGTGCGCCTCGAAGGTGTCGCGCAGGCCGCGCAGGATCATCATGGTCTGCGCTACCGTCGGCTCGGGCACCATCACCGGCTGGAAGCGGCGCTCCAGCGCGGCATCCTTTTCGATGTACTTCTGATACTCGTTGAGCGTGGTGGCGCCGATCAGGTTCAGTTCGCCGCGCGCCATCATCGGCTTAAACACGTTGGCCACGTCCAGCCCGCCTTCGCCGCCACCCTGGCCTGCACCGACGATGGCGTGCACCTCATCGATGAAGAGAATCAGCTCGCCCTGGTGCTCGGTCACTTCCTTGAGCACCTTCTGCACGCGCTCCTCGAACTCGCCGCGGTACTTGGCGCCTGCCACCATGGCGTTGATGTTGAGTTCGACCAGACGCTTGTCGCGCAGCGTCTCGGGCACTTCGCCGGCGACCATCCGCTGCGCCAGTCCTTCGACAATGGCGGTCTTGCCGACGCCGGGCTCACCGATCAACACCGGGTTGTTTTTCTTGCGCCGGGCCAGCACCTCGATGGTGGTCTCGATCTCCTGCGCACGGCCGATGACTGGATCGAGTTTGCCCTCGCGCGCCATCTTGGTGAGGTCGCGCGAGTATTTATCCAGCTCGGGCGTGTTGGTCGGCGTCTCGGCGCGGCCATCCTCGGCCCCTTTGCCGACCACCTTGCTTACCTGCTGGCGCAGCGCTTGCGGCGTGAGGCCGTAACGGCGCAGTAGGTTGGCCGCCAAACCTTCGCCTTCCTCGGCGAGCCCGATCAGGAAATGCTCCGGCCCGACATAAGAGTGGCCGAGTTCGTTGGAGGCCACGAAAGCACGGCTGAGCGCGTCCTTGACCCGGGGCGACACGCCGATCTCGCCCTCGAACGGCTTGTCGCCGCGCTTGGCTTCGGATTCGATCTGTCGCTTGAGGTCATCGACCTTGATCTTGAACTGCCCCAGGATGGTCTTGACCACGTCGCTGTCGGATAGCGCCAGCAGCAGGTGTTCGGTATCGACTTCGGCGCGCCCGAACTCTGCAGCGTGTCGGGCGGCTTCCTGCAACAGGGCCTCGGACTGTTCGCTGATACGGCTGGCGAGCCCACTGCCGCGACGGCGCGCGGTGCCCGTACCGGCCGGGGCGGGTTCGCCGAACGAGGCATCGACGACCTCGTCGGTATCGGCCGCCATGGACGGTGCGTCGTCACCGATGCGGAAGAAGTCGCTGCCAAGGAAGTCTTCGAACAGCCCGCTGCGCGAGCCGAACAAGGCTTCCAGCGGTGAGACGGTGCGCTTTTGCTGGCGCACCAGTTGGCGATAGTGATCGTCACACAACAGCATGGTGCTGTGGCGACCATTGAGATTGGCTTCCACCCGCACCGTGGCGGGCTGGCCGCAGACCTGGCATTGTTTTCTGGCCATGCTGATGCTCCTGTAAAGATTGATTTGATGAGACGCCGCCGATCACGGCGTCTCATCCTTTTGTGGTTTTGAGAAAAGCGAGCCGACCAGCGTCAGCCGTTGATCGGGATCGAGCGGCCCTGCTTGGGCGCGCTGGCCTCGCGCTTTTCCATCGTGATCGTGAGCACGCCGTTCTTGAAAGCGGCCTTGATCGTGTCCTGGTTGGCATCGGCCGGCAGGTTCAGAGCGCGCTGAAAGCTGCCGTAGGAGCGCTCCACCCGGTGGAAACCGCCGTCTTTCGTTTCCTGCTCCTGACGCTTTTCACCGCGCACCAGCAGCACGTCGTTGTCGAGCGTGATCTGGATGTCCTTTTCCTCGACGCCGGGAACCTCCAAAGAAATCTTATACAGCTTGTCGGTTTCCTGGATGTCAAGTGCCGGCTTCAGCAGGCCCGGCCAGTCCGACGGCCATCGCGGCATGGCCAGCGCCGGAAAGCCGAAGCCTCGAAATGCATCGTCAAAGAGGCGGTCGATCTCGCGATGCAATTGCAGGATGGGACTGACGGGCCCACCCGCCACCGGCAGGTCATTGCGCTGCACCGGCAGCGAGGCAGTGCTCTGTTGTTCTTCCTGCTCCTTCTTGAACCAGTTCCAGGGAGCCAATTTCTTGAAATCAATGTCCATGTCACACCTCCAGAAGAAAAATTGAAGACTCTCGCTCACTCCGTTTGCCTGCGGCGACGGACAGCGCGCCCAGACGACACGGAGTGTTCCGCTGACTTTGGCTGC
The DNA here is from genome assembly GCA_029975215.1 of Levilinea sp. GTDB lineage: Bacteria > Chloroflexota > Anaerolineae > Anaerolineales > Anaerolineaceae > Levilinea. The sequence continues at coordinate 21,744 of JARKPO010000015.1, read as the reverse complement.
TCATCTGTGCGTATCACCTCCTTCTTTCTGCCTGCTTGGATCTGATCATTGATCCATCGATCGATTTCACTTTGACGAAACCGCCACGTCCCGCCGACCTTGAAGGCCGGAATCTCCCCGTGCGAGGCGAGCCGGTAAAGCGTCCGCTTGCCGACTTTCAAGTAGGCAGCCAACTCGTCGAGTGTGAAGATCGCCTGCTGGCGCGCTGTCATACCACCCCCACAAGTTCCGACGTCACGCGGCCTCGCTCGAGGAAATTCTTACAAGACTTTAAATACTGGACTTTAGACTTTCGCGTTCTTTGAAAAAAAGTGCATCAGCACAAAAAAAGTGCTTGACCTAGAGGCCCAAATCGTGGGCCGCGCCTTACTCGCGACTTGATGTTTGAGAGCGAGTAAGGCGCGGCCTCTAGAGGGAAAATATTTTCTCTCTGGAGGCCGCTATGGACTATAAGGGATACGGCCATATCCCCAAAGCCATGTTTGATGCTATCACATTTCTGGCGCAAGCTCTTCCAAAACGTTCGGTTCCAACCTTCCTGGAGTTGCTCTTCGGAGCGATGCTTACTCAGACCGGGTTTGTATCCGATGCCGTCTTGGCGGTAGCTACCGTCAGGCACTGGAACAGCTATTACAAATGGCTTCACTTCGGAAAGTGGTCATGGGTCGCCTTGGGACGGCAGACAGCTCGCCTGGCACTGCGGATGTTCCCCCGACGCCGCTGGTTTCTCATGATTGACGATACGATTGTGTTCAGGTCGTCAAAGAAGGCCCCTGGTTCAGCTATTCATCATCAGCATGGGAACAAAACCAATCGCCCAACTTTTGTCAGAGGGCAGTGCTGGGTGACTTTGGCGCTGACGCTTTCCAAGGGGTTCCGGTCACTGGGTATACCGATCCTCTCACGTCTAGCTCGTCAGGGAGGCAACTCAGGCAAGCTGGTTGCCGCAAAAAGCCTGCTGCGCGTGATAGCGCCCTTGTTTAAAGGGTTCCATACCATCCTGCTGATGGATAGCTGGTATATGCGCTGTACCCTGATTTCGTATGCACTTGACCATGGCCTGCAGGTAATAGGTCAGGTACGCCGGGACACGGCGCTCTTTCATCTGCCTGAGCGCACCGGCAAACGGGGACGCCCAAGAAAGTACGGCGACAAGGTCTCCGCCGAGTGGATTGACTCCTTGCCTGAAGTGAGCATGGAGTGCTTTATCTATAGCAAGACCCAGATGGTCTACTACCGCTCTGCCATTGTGCTGGCCCGCTTCCTGGAGGGCAGGGCCGTGCGGATCGTTTGGAGCCAGCTTGTGAATGAGGACGGTTCTCGTACAAAGCCGAGCTTGATTCTCTCTACCGACCTATCGCTGTCTGCTGCCCGAATCATTCTCAATTACGGGCGGAGGTGGTCTGTTGAGGACCTGTTCAACCAGCTCAAGAATCGCTGGGGATGGAAAGAAACATGGCAACAGTCTCGACAGGTACTTCATCGTTGGGTGCAGATACTGTCGGTTAGCTATGCCATACCCCAGTTGCTGGTGCTCCTTGATGACGCGAAAGTGAAACTTCTGGCTTCCGTTGCTCCGTGGCGTCAGAAGCAGCCTATTACCGCCGGAAGAGTGCGCCAGGGGCTGCAAAGCATTTTTCGCCATGCCAACATTCGGGCCTTGTGGCACCCGAAGTCCGGTAAATTCGGACCAAGAATATGGCCGGCAGAGGACAAATATCCACCAAAACTAGACAAGGTCGCGTAGTTTCCGGCCTATTTGAAAATCAAAGAGCTGTTCCTTGACCCACTGCGACGCTGGTAAGGGTGGGCTGTAACTCTAAAGTCCAGTTTAAATAATATTACGCCTAACATGCCGACAGTCAAGAATCAACATCCAGCGACCTGCTGGCCGATGGATGTGACTCCAATCTTCAAGGGCGATGGCCGGGATGGCCCGATCCGGTGACGACGGCAGCGGGTTGATCGGGACTTTTGTTATTGCATCGTCATCGGGCGTGGCCGTTCGGTTCTACCGGGATGTTGTTTCCACCTGCGCCCGGGCTTGCCGCGAACCTGCCGCCAACATCCGGGAGATGAAAGACTTTGTGAAACGCTACGAAGCGCACTGGGCAGATTGCGCCTGGCAGCCGGAGTGAACCTGTCTGGTTGAGTCAAAGCGCGAGGATTGATCAATGGTAACGGCAGATACACCATTCGAGCAGAAAAAATTGGGCCGCAAGCATATCAAGAGCTTCGCCAGCGGCATCGCTCATATGTTTGCCTGTTCGGCCCAGCATTATGCCTGGCTGGCGTATCAGCACCAGTTGCTGACGGTGGCAATTGACCTCCTGGAACTGCGAATCGAACCATCGGAATTCGACATTGAGAGGAACCGGACTCTTGCCAGTATGTGTCAGAGAACACTCCTCCGAAACGCCGGGCAACTGGCACCACCTGGCGCTGTGGTTACGGCGTCTCTCTCTGCCCACTTCGGGATTGATGACTATTCTGAAGACGGCCGTTCTGCTTCGATTGGTAGGTCCGTTTTCACCGTGATCCTGACCGATGACCGAAGCAAGGAGTGGCGCGTTGACCATGCTGAGGAGCGGATGCTGATGCAATCGTAGCGGAGAACGGTTGGTGCAACTCATATCAACAGAAACCATGAAATAGGAGGCGACCATGCCAAAGAAACCAGGATCACATCATGTCGTACCCAACGCCGACGGCGGCTGGGACGTCAAGAAAGACGGCGCGACCCGCAGCAGCGGCCACTTCGACAAGAAGCAGGATGCCGTCGATGCCAAGCGCAAGATCAGCCAGAACCAAGGCACCGAGTTCTACATCCACGGCAAGGACGGGAAGATCCAGAACAAGGACAGCCACGGGAACGATCCGTATCCGCCGAAGGGATGATGTCAGGATCAATTCGATTCCCGTTTTGGGAACTGAACCGGCGTCCGAAAACCGGATTCGAAGTTGTTGATGAAAAGCCCCAGTTATCCGTTTTTACTGCAACCCGCCACCCTCGTCCGGTGCAGGGAAATCAGGGGAGAAAATCGTTTCTCTGGTCGGATTGTCGGGAAATGGTTGTGCGAGATGACTTCGGAGTTTATTATCAAGGAGTTACGAGGAACGCGGGCTTTGAGACTGTTTTGTGGTAGGTCATCGTTCCCTCCGATTTTGCCGGTCTGAGAGCTAACGCAAATCGGACTCACCTCAAAACCGCAAAAATTATTCACCCGGATTTCCCGCGTTCCCGATCTTCCGCCGACACAGCCTCACACCGAAATCCTGACTTTACAATGGGTTGAGCGTCAAGGACGGTTCAAGACGAGTTTGCGAGATTTTCCGGTGGAACGGAGAAAACGCACGTCCGAAAGCGACCCCGAAAAGGAAACGGGGTTGAAACGGTACTTCCCGACCCCGGAGAATGCCCGTTCCGGGCAGCGGCCCGAAACCCTTTGATGGCAGGGGCTTTCCGGCGACCGAAAAATCGGAGCCGTGGTTGTAACTTTTTTCCGCTTTAGCAAGTGCGTTGCGACGTCGAACGCTCGTCTGAGGAAATCGAAACGGCCAATCGGGAAATCCGCTTGATTTTTCCTTCTCGATTCTTTATTTTAGGATGTGCAGTGAAAATAAAATAAAGACGAACCTTATTTTAGGTTCGAGGCAGGCAAGATGAAGCGAGAACTCCAAGGCAGATACGTGACCATATCGACGGTGGGTGAGAAGGCCCAGGCCTTCGTTCCCGCGCCACTGCCGCCGCGTCCGCCCATCGACTGAACTCCGGAGTTGCGCAGCAAGTTCGACCAGGCGCTGCTGGCGCTCGGGCGTCTGGACAGTGTCTCGACCTTGCTGCCGGACACCTCGCTGTTCCTCTACATGTACGTCCGCAAAGAGGCGGTACTCTCCTCCATGATCGAGGGGGCGCAATCGTCGCTTTCCGACCTGCTGCTGTTCGAGCTGGATCAGGAACCCGGCGTGCCACTGGATGACGTGCGGGAGGTCAGCAACTATGTTGCGGCCCTCGACCATGGCCTGCGTCTGCTGGAGGAAGGGCTACCGCTGTCGCTGCGCCTGTTCCGCGAAATCCACGGTGTGCTGCTGACCAAGGGCCGGGGCAGCAATCAGACCCCGGGCGAGTTTCGGCGCAGCCAGAACTGGATCGGCGGCACCCGGCCGGGCAACGCGGCCTTCGTTCCGCCTCCGGCCGAAGAGGTACTGGAGTGCATGAGCAAGTTGGAGCTCTTCCTCCATGACCAGCCGGAGCCGACCCCGGTGCTGCTCAAGGCGGCTCTGGCCCATGTGCAGTTCGAAACGATCCACCCGTTCCTCGACGGTAATGGCCGTTTGGGACGTCTGCTGATCGCTTTGCTCCTGTGCGAGCAGAAGGTGCTGCGGGAGCCGATGCTCTACCTCAGCCTCTATTTCAAGACGCATCGTCAGTATTATTACGAGCTGCTCAACAACGTGCGGATGACCGGCGATTGGGAAGCTTGGCTCGATTTCTTCGCCGAGGCGGTCATTGTCACCGCCACCCAGGCGGTGGAAACGGCGCAGCAGCTCCTGGACCTGTCGAACCAGGACCGCGACAAGATCAGCGGCCTCGGACGGGCGGCGGCATCGACCCTGCAGGTCCACCGGGCGCTCATGGAGCATCCCATCGCCACCTCGGGCTCGCTGGTGGAGAGGACCGGCATGACCCCGGCCACGGTCAACAAGGCGCTCGGCCACCTGGAGCAGCTCGACATCGTCAAGGAGCTGACCGCCCAGAAACGCAACCGCCTGTTCAGCTACGCGGGCTATATCGAGATCATGAGTCGCGGCACGGAACTGCCGGGCAGGTAAGTCGATTCGATTCCCGTTTTCGAAATCGAACCGGATGTGCGGAGAAACAGGACTATGGGTTGTGGTGAGGTCGTTGGTATCCGCTTTCGCTGCAAACCCAGCATCCTCGTCCGGAGCATGGAAATTGATATGAAAAAAGCACTTCCCTGATTGGAACTTGGGGTGTGAATCGGCTTCCTATGTGAAGCCCTTTGTTTTCAATGTGTTACGGGGGAGATCGGGGGCGGAGACTGAGTTGCGGTCGAGAGCTGTTTGCTCCACCAACTGACTATTCGATACCGTCCGATGCGGTTCAAAAAGTCAGAAATTTCAGCCAAGAAGCCGGCCCACAGGGGCCGGCTTCTTCCGTTTTGGTTCGTTGACATCCGCACTTTGCCCGTATAGCTCCTCGTAAAACTGGCGAGGTCATACGACACCCGCTCGTATAACTCGCTCAGAGCGCGCCACATCTAGCGTGGGGAGGTTATACGGAGATGCCGCTGACCGACGTTGCCATTAAAAACGCCAAGCCTGACGCCAATCGGGTCCTCCAAGTTACTGAGGATGGTGGAAGTCCAGGCCGTCACCATGGCGTCGAGCTGGGCGTCCATCTGGTTGATCATCTGCGAGCCTGCTGCCGCACGGGGTTCCACCGACGGCCGGAACCCACAATGTGGGCAGATCGGCGAGGCTTCGAGGTTTTGCTCGGTCAGGGTGAAGCAGCTTTTCAGCCCTGCCAGACGATTCTGGTAATCGGTGAGCTGCTGCCGAGGCATCAGATCGATACCGGCCAGCTTGAGCAGGGTTTGCAGGCGCTGGTCGTTGAGCAGGCCCGCTTTGCGCTTGTCGTCGTTCACGCCCAGCCGGGCCTTGGTGTGCAGGCCGATGTAGGCGACGGTGTAATCCTTCTTCAGCTTTTGCAGTTTGGCCCCGATGGACTGGGACTGGCTGGCCAGCTCGGTCAGGTCGACCTGCTTGAGGGCATCGAGCACGTCCTGCCGGGTGGTCTTCATGCGATCCACCCAGTCATGGTCGGCAGGCAGTACCGCCTCGGCGGTGGAGAGCCAGGACGCCGTCGGGCTGTGGTCCATGATGAACTCGCGCAGGGCGTCCAGCTCATCCAGGGCCTTCACGGCCTTTTCGTGGGCCAGCACTTCGGGAGCGCTGTAGCGGAAGTTCTTCAGCTTCCCCGGCGAGGAATAGGCCTGGAGCGATTCAAAGAAGCCCTTGGCCTCGTCCAGTCCGCTGGTCTGGCTGGCCAGGTCGGTTCCCGCGAGCAGGTCCAGGCCCCAGAAGGAGAGCCCTTCGCGCAGGGTCTGCTGGGTCATAACAATGCGCTTGACGATCTTGCCCACGCAATCAAGCATCTGAATAACAGGGGTGTCGTCCCCTTTTGTGATGAGTTGTGGGTATCCAGAGGGTAGGCCAAGGATTTCGAACAGCGCCTTGAGCGCGGGCAGGTTCCATTCCTTGGGCTGCTCCAGGTGCTTGAAGCGGACCAGCTCGTCCATGCTGGTTGCGGCAAGTAGCTGCAGCCCGGTGGCGTCAATTTTCTTGCCCAGGATGGAGAGCACGATGTCGCCAGAATAGACCAGCGCCGCCAACAGGACGCTCACCCATTCAGGTTCCAGACGCGAACCGCCCGGGTTCATGTATTCAAGCCCGTGGTCGTCCTGGATTATCTCGCTGCGGTTCACTACCTGGCCTTGGCCCTTGGCTTTGACGGCATCAAGGATGAACTTGGTGTACTTCGACTTGTGGGGGGCGATCTTCTCGCCGTCGAGCAGTTCCAGGGCGTCCAGCACGGCGGTGGCCTGCTTGGTGCGGTTCTGCCCGGCGATGGCCCGCAGGGCGTCTTGCGCAGCCTGGGCGCGGTTGTTGCCGGTGATCAGGACCGAGAAGAACGGGTAGTCCGGGGCTTGGTTCTCGAAATTCGGAGCCAGGCAGACACCGGCGATGGTGTTAACGAGGTCGCGAAAGTTGATGGTCTCGTGGGGCGACAGGCCGGACAGGTCCCGGATGGATTTGCCCTTCGCCCATTCAGTCATGGATTTGGCGCGCCCCTGATAGGTGACCTCGAAGGCATCGCTCATGTGCTTCTGTAGCCACTGGACCAGCCTCTTCAGGAAACCGTTGGCTTTCGATTCATAGGTGGCCTTGGCGTGCCCCGATGCGGTGCCTGCAAGGTCCAGAGCGGCCGCATAACTCTTCAGTGCAGTCTGGAACTCCTCATCGGTGCCTTTCAGGCGGAAGAAAACCTCGTCGTTGACTTTGTTGTCCTTGAAGCGTGGCGGATCATTGGGCTGAATGAAGTATAGGTAGAAGTCCCGCTGTGGCACGACGGTAGATCGCTCATTCGGAGCGCCGAAAAAGAGGTAGCCGGTTCGGGCAGCCTTATGTTCATGCCATAACAATTCATGCTGCCAGATTTTGTAGCCGGTAACGTAAGTGGCGTCCTGGCATTCCATCGCCCGCTTGAGCGCCTCGTAATAGAAGCGGTCGAGTTGAGGCTGGCCCAGACTTTCGGCCCGCTTATCAATCAGAGCATCGAAGTCGTCGGTCTTCTTCAGGTCGAGATAGAATTGGCGGTTGTCGGCATTGAAGGAGATGAACTGGCCACTAACGGTTTTGTGGATCTCGCGCAGAACCGTTTCCACATGGGTCTGGAGATCCTTGTCGGGCTCGTCGCTGCCCAGCTCGGCGATCAGAGGATCGAACAGGCAGAGGCGGTCGCGCAGCTCCTCGGCGGATGCGCCCATGGGGGCATAGATGTCGCCGGTTGTGAGGCGGTGGACGGACAGCGCATGGATTAGTCGTAGCGCCATCGGCTTGTATTGCTTGCGGGTGATGGCGTTTTCGATGCGAGATTCCAGCACCTGGCTGCAATCGATGACTGCCCGGATTTCGGGAATGGCCCGGAACGAGGCGTTTTGTTTGAGTGTGTTCCAGTAGCTGTCGAAAGCTATCAGGCCAGGCTCATCCTGTGGCACGACCTTGCCAAGGATACCTTTCATGCCCATGGAAAGGGTCTTGAGCACTTCGCGCTTTTCCACAACGGTGACGCGTTCGAAGGTGTCGATGTAATCAGGATGCACCGGAAAAAGCCGGACGAACTCGTCCATGCGCTCGTTGAGTCCGCCGTAGTATTTGGCAAATGGCATCAAGTAGTCGCGGATCTTGGCCTGCTGTTCGGCGGTCTTTTTGAGCAGACGCTCGGCCACGACGAATTTCACGTCGCTGCGGGCGATAAGGATCTGCTCGAAGCGGTCCTTCACCCGGCGGATGCTGTCGGCGACAAAGGCGAAGCGAGGGCTGTCGAAAATGGCTTCTTGAACACCGGCCATGAAGCGGAAGCGTAGGTCCTTGCAGATCTCGCCGATCTCACGGAGGAAGTTGAGGTCGAGGATCAGTTCCTGGTCCTTGCGGGTGCGCAGGTAGTCGAGCAGCTCATCGACCACCAGCAGCAGGCCGTGCTCGGGGAAAACCTCGCCAAACTTAGCCATCATGTCTTCGAAGGCCCGTTTGTGGCTGGTGATGGTCCCGGCTTCGGGGAACACATATTCTACGCCGAGTTTTTCGAGATGCTCTTCCAGTTCCGCCACCAGGATGTCACGCAGGGACATGGTGGTGGCTCCTATCTCGGTACGGATGACCTTGAAACGCCCGGCGATTTGAGCAGCCGCATCACGGACACCAACGTTATTTAGCCCTTCCAGCAGGGAGACGTCTGCGGCAAGGCTGGAAACCACCGACATCAAGTGAGATTTACCGGTGCCGTAATTACCGACGACCAGCAAGCCCTTGTTGTCGACCGGCTGGTCGAACTGCATCTGAGGAATGACAAGCTGGGTGAGCCGTTCTGCCATTTCCTCGGAGATGACATAGGTGTTCACGAGGGTGTGCGCGGCGCTCGATCTATCCGCGTCACGTAACTGAACGACCGTCTCAATCGGATCGAATTGGATAAGATCTCCGTATTTCACGCTTGTCCTGCCCCTCTATTGTCTGTTGCCCAATCGACCGTTGCTGCGCCATCCATACTCACAATCAGCGCATCGACCGAGTCATAGCTGCGGTACTCGGGATGGCCGGTTTCGGCGTACAAAAGTCTCCCGGAATCTATGGTTCCGTGCCAAGAAACTACCACAACCCGGTTTCTCGAAATGCCCTGCAGCAAGCGCAAGGGGTCCTGCTGCAGGTCCTTGTCGAAGAGAATCTCGAGGTTATCCAGCACTACGGGTGACTGAGCCTGGTCCACGATCTGGTCGAGGATGCTTGGCAACCGAAGTGACCGCTGCCTCGCCGTCAGCTCAAGCAGTTCGCTTGAAAGCGACAGATTAACGTTGACGACGGATGAGCCGAAATCCTCAGCAACTTCCCGAAGAACGCCGGTCTTTCCGGAACCGGCTTCTCCCACCAGGAGTACCAGGCGATGATAGAGTCCTTCGGCTGACAGGAGGGATCGTTTTATTTTGTCGCGTATCGGTTCGACCACGGTCGCTCCTTAATTACTAAGTTTCCGGCCTGTCGATTTTGTCAGCCGCACCGCCGGAGCGGACCCATACATCAACCTCATCTTGCTTGAACATCCAACGACGGCCGACACGATGCCCGGGCATGGCCCGTTGTTCGATCCATTTATAGACCGTCTCGTTGCTTACATTCAAATATTTGCAAATGTCATCAACTGTCAGCCATCGCTCGTCCATAGCTTACGCCTTTCGTTTATCATGTTTTCGGTAGATACCCGGAAGCCACCGGGAAGCCCGAAACCATGATTCAGTTTCGCAGATTCATTAGCGGAACTATCTTGATGAATTGCCAAAATCAATCGGTTTGTGCCGATTAGTGCCGACTTTGTGCGGAGAGATCGAGAAAAGGAGCACAAGCCGCTCAGCCACCACGTGGAAACACTATGTGCTGGCGCTGGTCTGCCGTGTCTGGGAGTTCTCTCTCGTTCCACAGTCTAGTGGCGACGGCGGCGCTCGCCCGAGGCTGTCCCATGGCGCAGGACGGAACGATCAAGACCCAGCGCGTGGCGAGATGTGCGGCTTGGACATGACCGCAATGTTCACAGTCGCGGAAGGCAACTCAGCAATATTCTTCGCTAACGTCCATTGTTCGTTGAAATTTTTTGGTCGCAAAGGCAGCATGACTTGCACAGGGCGAAACAGTCCAAGAAGCTCTAGATCGATACAGATACTTAAGCGCTTTTTGAACTGAAATGAACGCAACCAGCTTTATGAACAACGCTTGTGGGGTAGCGTTCTTTATCCCCTGGATTAATTGTTTTTCCATTTTTATCGTAATACAACTGGCATGACGTGTATTCTTTACACGTCATGGCGCATCTACACGAAATATTAATCAAATACCACCAAGGCTCCTCCATTGAATTGTCGACAATATCTATGTTTGGCTCGGCATTTTCACAACGAGAGCAAACCGGACCCAATATATCCTCCCTGCCTTCAATGTGTTCAAAAATGGTTTCAACATGATCTGTTGGCAAATCGTAGTTATCAAGATAATCAACAAGAGCAGACTTGGCACGTTCCATGAATTTATTGTCGAATTCCATGACGGTCTCCTGAATCGGGTTTTTGAGTGCATTGAAGACGAAGAGCGTTAAAGGTGGCTTGTTGAGAGTCAATCACTGACCTTGTTTGAGCAACGCTTAAAATGTTCAAAGTCTCGAGATTGAAAACTGTTTTTGGTTTTGAAGTTATTTCAAAATAAACTATTTTTGTAATGGCTTGCTTCAAAGCTGTGAAAATCTTTTTAATCAGCGAAATATCAGATGTTGCACTTTTGCCATTATAATGAAGAGGAATCGGTTTAGTGTATTTTTCACTAAAAGCTTCTCCAATTTTTGACAGCTTGTTGCAATCATTGGAAAGGCTGCTCAAAGAAATTGAAGTCTCATTTTTTTGAATATTGAAGCCATAAACGTATTTGCAATCATGATCCCCATCGAACGTTTTCAATTCAACAGCAAACCCGGCTTCAGAAAGCCGATCTAAAGTATCTTCTATTGATTTATCACGATTCATACTTTTTATAATGATGCCTTGAGCTTCAAAAGTAATTTTAGGTTTTAGAGATATTTCACCTTGTATTCCATTTTCTTGAGTTTTCTTGTCTTGTTTTGAACGAGGCAAATTCAACTCTTTATGAACAACTGCAGTCTCATTATAAACAACTTCCGATTCAATATTGAAAACTTCTTTGATTTCTGTTTTTGGCGAAATTGCTTCATGATAATGAATAATACTCAAAAGATCATCAGAAAGTCCAGCTTCTTCAATTGTCTGTCCAAATTTGGAGCAAAGTTTAGAATAGCTATTTTTTCCAGGAATTTGCGAAAATTTGATTCGGTGTTCGCCCGCAAATATCAAAGCGCCACCCCCAGCCCGTTCAACACTCCAATTTTCACGTTTCAAATCATTTAGAAAATCTTTCCACGAAAGTGCATCTGAAACACTTTTTTTAAGAACATTTTTGATCTGCTGAAGTGAATATTTTTCTAAAATCGGTTTTTCAGCGACAATATGTAACGCAAGTTCGCCTGCAAATGAAGGTTCCGGCTTTTCTTGATCTGGAACTGGTTTTCCAAAGCGAATATCGAGATTTTTCAGTGAAAATTCAGACGGCAATGCAGATAATCTTAAAGATGTGCGTCCGGATTGCAAAAAAGCGCCTTCGCGCTGTTCCTTGCCTTTTTTGACTCGCTCAAGAGAAATACCCTTCTGTGCAAGAAGTTCATGCACTTGTTGCCAAGAACTGGCGTCTTTAAGAACATCTATTGCGGTATTGGCTAGAATTCGCGCAGGGTGGGGCTTATTATGCAAAGCTTCGTAAGTTAGAATACGTGGACGTAATTTTAATTCGTTTTTATTGTGTTCACGTACAATCGGCTCTAAATCAAAGCCAAAAAGAGCATTTGGTGTCGGTTCCCATCCTTGCTCTCTACAAATTTCCGCTTCGGCTTTAGCTAAACTCAATTCTTCATTGTCACGCAAACGGATTTGACCATTTCGCATTGATTTTGATCGAATAGAAGCGCCAGTTCCACCGATTTGTGGTTTCGGGGAATTTGTATCGATTCGAGACACAACAAGATGAATATGTAGATGCGGTTTGTCGCCGTGTTCAACCCATAATGTCGGATGATCTGAAAAACCTAAATTTTTGAGAGTGAGTTGGATTGCTTCCATCTTTTGCTCAAAAGTCGGAATCTCGCCCGGTCGCCAAGCAAGCATATAATGACCAATGGAATCCCCATCCCCCCTGTATTTTTTATCAATTTCTTTGATTTCTTTGTGTCCGCCCTCAAAATCGCCGTCCCACGTATTTACCGACCCGATTGCAACAACACGTTTGCCAGAAACTTCCGAAACAGGACTATTGCCAAAATCCTCGCTAAAATCCTCTTCTTCAAGTGGTTCGCTAGAATCACTTGAAGAAAGCAAATATTGGACGGTAGCTCGCAGATTACGAGGCTTTCCATCTGAAGTTTTAATCTTTTTGATTTTCATGGCTTGAACCGGACTTCATGAAATCTTTTAACTCTCGAAGCTCCGCAACGACAATTTCGGCGAGTGGACCATGGAATTGAAGATTTTTAAGCATTCTGCCAAATTTATCGATTGAAAGAGCCGTGGATGCGTCTGTGAGAGATTGAACAGGATTTCCGACTGCACGTTCGCGAAGATATGCGCAAACAGAAAGACCGGATTTTTCAGCATTTTTAGTGATTATTTGAAGCTCGCGATCAGAAACTTTTGTGCGAAGCTGGTTTGGGTATTTTGGCATACTAGTGGCCTCTCTATCTTTTACTTAATGAAAAACGCTTGGGATGAATTTTATCATAAAGCTCAGAACCTTCGCTCTTTCCAGTATTTTCTATTTGTTCAACGGAAACAGCTTGAGATGACGATGCTGTGTCAGATTTAAGTCCTAAAATTGGGCGCTGTGGTCTACTCATGTAAAATTTTAAGCCTGGATTCATATTGTCATCTTCTTTTGAAGCTTCATGCTGTTTAACGGCAACAGTTTCTTCCTTCGCTGAAACAACAATGACATTTTTAACGCTCGGATTTGAGCCAATTCCAGCTTTGTTCTGATTGCTAACAATCGAAACAATTTCTTTTTCAAAAGCATAGGAGTCAATTTCTTCGTTAGATTCAGTTGCTAAACGAAGGAATTTTGTCATTGTCCATTTTCCCTTGATTTTGTGTTCCATTAGTATTTTGTCGATTGATTCGAGCGAATAGCCGCCTTCATCTTTCAGTCTCATAATAACGCCATAAAGGACCAAAGATTTTCTTTTAGAAGACATCCCTGAAAAAACAATGCTTTTTAGGGCTTCTTTAAAATCATTGATTCGATTGATCGGCTTCATGACATTCCTCTCCTAGTCTTTCTTCTTGCTCATCAAAAGTGCGTCATTTTCTCATCATGGGCTCATCAAAAGCTCGTCATTTCTTCGTTACAGACTCGTCATAAACACATTATGAACTTGTTATTTCCTCATCACAAGCTCATCATGCGTTATTTTCATCCATAAATTCAAGCAGGTAGTTCGCGGGTCCAGGGGTGCAACCCCGGCCAGGATGCCCCAGGAACACAAGCGACAGCGCAGTGGGACTGAGGGCAGACTGGCCTCTTCGATATTGCATGGGTTTGTTGTATCATGACTCAATTTACCGTCAAGATTTACTCATGCAACATTCCTAAGTAATTTTTTTCACAAACTATAATTTTGTATAATAATGTTGCAAAGGATGAAGTTACTGTTATTATGCAGACAAGCCATTGCATCAAAGAGGAGAACCTCATGAATACCAAAACCAAAATGCTAGTCGATTCAGTTGCAAATTTGCTAAAACTGCACAGTAAAGATGAAATTAGACAAATTGAATCCAAAATTGGAATAGCAGACAAAGCGTTAAAAAATTTAGAAACAAATTACGAAATACCAGACAGAATTATTGTAAAAAGCATGTTTGACAAGATCGTTTCTTTAAAAGCCCAGGGAGTGCCGTATTCAGCAATTTATGACTCCTTGAACCTAAAAATTAGCCTGTCTACATTTTTGAATTGCATTAGAAGGATCAAAATTGAAATTGAAGTTGAAGAAAAGTGGAGAGCCAAAAATGACTAGCATGAGGAAGCAACAGAAGATTTTTGGACTTTGGTCAGAGCCGAAACCAAATTTCGGGAAAATTCCCAAGGCCATAAAAATTCTGGGTTATCACAGCAGGGAGTTTCAGAACGGGGATATTATTGGAATTGCTTATTACAACGAAGCCTCTGAACAAAATGCGCCCCCGGTCTTTGTAAACACTGGCTCGTACATCGCATTTTCCGGGAAACCGACATCAGAAGATCATGCTTGCCACTCTTGAGCTGGTTTCAAGAAGTCATCCAGGAAAACCCCTGCAAATCCAAGGCGATTCCGACTTTTGCGAAGAAAGCGCAAAAATTGCGGTCGGCCTGGGGATTAACGTCGCTAATCCGGAGCTTCAAGAGTTTGTAGCGGAACTGAAGGAAGAGGCGAAGAAAGGTGAAGAAGAGAATTGCTCGCCCGCCCCGGGCATGTAACTTTGATGTTTAAGCAACGGAAAAGGCTGGCGCTTGCCAGCCTTTTTTTATTGCATCAACTCAATTAACTCTTTCCTTAAAATATTCATTTGTTCATGCATTTCCAAAATTCTTGTGTGTTTTTCATAAACCTCCAAAATATCTCTATCCGTGGGCATTTCTACCAAAAAATCTCTTAAATTGCTCAAGTTGATAGTCATAAGACGATCACCAGAAGCCATTGACAATATTTTGTCTCGAATCTCCTTCTTTCTCATAAAATGATAGAACCAAATAACATCAACATTTTTCGGCCGCAAAATGCACAAACTCTGCCCACAAACCACATTATCATCTTTTTGGCCGATATATAGCCCAACTTGTCCTAAAGTGCCTCCCGTGCCCCTAAACGAAAAAAGGACGTCCCCGCTCTGAATCAAATATTTCCTCTGTTTTCCATCAGGATCAAGCTCAATCCACACATTTTCACTACCACCCTCGACAAGGCCTGAAATCGCCTCAAAATTGGCCTGGGCCACTTCCTGGCACAGCAACCAGCCTTTTCCCCCGCCAGTCCGCTGGCGGGGCAATTGGCAGCGGATTACGTCCACAATCTCACCAAGCGTCATTTGCATACCCCATCTCTAAAATTTGTCCCCAAAAAAATCAATGCAGGTGTGCTCTATTTTTTTCTTGCTTTTAAGTCAGGTGTGCTCTAAAAAAAATTCCAGGGCACAGTTGCTCTAAAAATGACCTTCCCTCAAAACATCGAGGTTCCCATGGCTCCCATCGGATTTTGCGCCAAGGCTCCTGTTCAAGTCAAAATCGAGCCTGCAGAAGATGCTATTGTCAGATTTGACAGCGGGATTTCAATTTCCGAGCCGGAAGCCTGTTATAATACACTTATTCTAGGAAGTACGGGCACTGGAAAAACCACGAGCGTCATTCTACCGGCTGTTGGAAATTTGATTGAAAGAGGCCATGGCGGTATTATTATCGATATTAAAGGCAATTTAACGGACCAAGTTCGTGTTTTAGCGAAAAAACGTGGCCGTATTGATGATATTATCGAACTTGGGTCAGGCGCGAACGCATTAAGAGTTGATTTGCTAAATAATTTGACAATTACACAAGTTCGAGAATTGCTGACAATTATCGCGACATTCCAGTTTGGCACGTCATCGATGAATTTAGACTGGCACGCCAAAGGAATTAATATTGCAACTGAGATTATTGTTCTGTTGCGATATATTCATGAAAAGCACGATGAAATTAAGCCAAATTTAAGAGCATTGGTTGATTTGCTGAACAATTGGCCCCTAGCGGCAAGAATGTTTGAATTTTACAAGAAAAATTCTTTTAATAAAGACAATAAAGAGGAAAAAGACTTTGTGAATCGCGTGACATCAGATAATTTTAATCCGATGGTTTATGACACGAAAAGAAGCGGGAACAACACTTACAATGAACAAACGACGTGGCGGTTGACGGCAATTCGAAATGGATTGACTGAATTCCTGCAAAATGATTCCATTGTTCAAAATTTTGCAACAAACGGCTTTGGCCTTGATATTGTCGATTGGATTTATGGACAAAAGAAAATTCTAGTGCTAAAATTTGATGGAACTTCGGGGCAAGTCGGGCCTTGGTTGTCAAGATATGTTTTGAGTGCATATTATAAAGCGGTTTTTGAAAATGGCTTGAAACTAGGGGAAGGTGAATACACTTTTTTCATCGGAGACGAGTTTCAGGAACTTTGTGATTTTTATCCTGGAAATAGATATAATGATAATGCGTTTGCTGCAAAATCAAGAGAGTATCGAAATATTTCAATTGTAAGCACGCAATCAGTTTCTTCTTTGCAAAGCCGAGGGGCGAGTGGTGCGGCCGTGATGGAATTTCTTAATAACATCAACAATAGACTGTTTTTTTATTGCGACGATCCAGTTTCGCATGAAATTGTTCGTAGATACAATCAAGCCATTTTTTTGAATGAACTTGATCCTGGGAAAACTTTTGTCGTTAAATTTGATGATAAAACGCGACGTCATTTGCAATATGTTGAGACTATGCAAGAATCGCATGATCTTTTAAAAAAAGAGCTGGCCGACGAAGCTCCAGTTGTTGTGAAGAAAAATATGAAAGAACAGGATGACACGTCAAGTTTAGAAATGATTTTTGAAATCATGGAGAGAAGAGACAAAGATAATCAGGAAAAAATCAAAACTGTCGAAGTGCCTCAAGTTCCCGGAAGAATTTCTCACAGATACCGTTTTAATGAAGACGATTACGAAGAACACGAGGAAGAGCAAAAAAAGGTAATTCCTTTAAACATGAGGGACACCGTTGAAAAATTTCCTCATTTTTTCCAAACAGCAAGAAAAAATGGTCGAGTGTCAATCCAGGTGCCCAACGGTTGGATCGGAGCACTTGAAAATGCCTTGACCGCTTTTGAGCGAACCGGATTGGAAATTGACATTTGCAATCTTCATGTCGGGAATGAGGGCGGTCTGTGTCTTGGAATGAGCAATTCTGCAAGCGTGAGCATTTTAGATGTTTTTTTAGAGGTTACAGCGCATTTGTGCCCGATCTGTGGCAATGCGCTTCAAACCAAGGCAAAAGTATGTGGAAAATGCATGGAAGAATTCGAAATTTTTTCGCCTGGAAAATGAAAAAGGGGCCAGAGGCCCGGGGATTTGTCTAAAATTCATGAGGATAGGGCTTTTGAGAAGCCGAGGCCTTCGCCGAAGGGTTAGAATTTTGAACAAATTCATGGGGTCGTGTCGGGAAAAGGCGTGGCGAGTGTCAGACACCGGCAAACGTCAGGTAGCGTTCGACCGCGTGTCGAACGATCTCGGCTTCGGATTGATTTTCGCGTTCCGAGAGAATCGCAAGCCTTTTTGAAAGTTCGGTCGAAAACAGGAAGTGCTTTTGCACGTTGTCGCGGAAATGCTTGCGGGGGCGGCCTCTTCGGGGTTTTGGGATGTCGTCCATAAAAAAAGCTCCTTTTTGGGGCAACCCCCGGCCAATCCGGGGGGTTCCATGCTCAATTTAGAGAATATCCGGCATGACTATTGCTTTGCATAAATCTTCCTGAACACGATAATTGCGCAGGCCAATTTCACAAAGGCAATGAAGGTCGATAAATAGTGGCAATATCTCGTTCGAATACCGCGAAAGCCTTTCAGCCAAGCGAATGTGCGCTCTACGACCCAGCGGCGAGCGGGATGAAGACCTTCTTGCTTCTCAATTTTTTCCTCCCCTCGGGAACGGATATGCGATTCAAACCCATATGAATACACTTCTTCATGTACACGTGGATAATCATAGCCCTTGTCCAGACATAAGTGATAGCTATCGGTGCAAATATTAAACATGGAAAAAAGATCACTATTATTTTTAATCGTTAAGCCAACCAGTCGACTGTCGTGAACATTTGCTCCAACGACAATGACCCGAGGGGTGTCCCTTCTTGGTCGACATGCAAATGAATCTTTGTTCCAGAGCGTCCCCTGTCTGTTGGATTCGCTCCAAGGCCTTCAGCCGCTTCTTTTTTTTGTGCGAACAGGTGCCTGAATCAAAGAGCCGTCCATGGATTGCCAGGAAAAATGAAGACCTTGCTGAAGATGATAATTTTCCAGGCATATCTTTATCAATTGGTCAAATACTCCACGTCTCGCCCATCGGCGATAGTGCTCATGAATAGCGCTTTTTGATCCATAGCTCCTTGGGATCATACTCCACTGACATCCTGTTTTCAGACGGAAGATGATGCCGTTCATTATGTTCCGAGAGGAAATCGGAGCGCTTCCGCCAGAACGCTTTCGCTTAAACGGGTCAAGGAGCGGTTCTAATTGTGTCCATAACTCGTCCGGCAGTTCGGTAAAATCATACGGGGTACTCATGCCTAAGATTATTAAAGGAAATTAGATATTTAGCAATACCCGTGCCGGACATGCTCTTATCTAATCTGCCTTTTCGGCAGTAAAATGGCTGGGAATTTAGCTTTAGCTACATGGAAGGGGCGGATTGGGGCCGGACCGCATCGGCTTCGGATTCAGAAATCCATTCGTCTTCAACAAGTGCGTCAAGTTGAAGAGAAGATAACGACTCTTCATCATCAAAAGCAGTGTGGGCGGCAGCAAGAAGGTCAGATTTCATGATCTTGACGCCATTGCCCCAAAAACAGCCTTCAGAGTCATCGATTTTGGAAATTGCATATTTGGCGGCTTCGTCAAGAGTCATGTGATCGGGCCAAAGCTGGCGAAAATCATCATGAAATTCGGAAATGCTATCGAGAACGCCGGCCGTGGGACACTTAGACAAAAAGTCCTCAAATTTATCGCAAAGGTCTTTGTCCGTCTCGCCATTGTCGAGGTTTTCAAAAATGCGTTCCAAAAACGCGATAGCCTTGGGCGATTGAAGCATTTCACGGAGTTCATAGCCGATAGACTGGGGATTGACGTTGATGCGCACAGAAGAAGAGTCGATGCCGGATTGCGGGGCGATTTCGGTGAAAACGCTCTTATCGGAAGAATCAAGAACTACATAAGCGGAATCGGGATACGGCTCGGAGCCGGGCTTGTTGAAAAGCGGAAGCTTGCTGTTGTCGAGGTCGGCGAGCTTGAATTGAATGTTCATCCGAAATCTCCTGTAGTTACATGTTGAAGATGCCCTTAATAATGCAGTAGCCGTGCCATTTTGATGTACCATTTTAAAAATTTATTCGTCCGTCTTCAGGGTTAAAACCCCCGGCTTTCAGCCGGGCAGCTTTCAGCTAGCGGTTGGATTTTCCTGGACGCAATAGCACTGTAGCTACGACGGTCTTTTAAGGCCTTCATCGGAGTTGCAAATAGATCGATTGAATAGCCGCGATGCAGCTGGACTTTCAGTCCGCAGGCCTTAAACCCACCAGCTTCAGCTGGTGGTTGTTTAGTTCTCATAAATTCAGTATGTTGGCATCATTACCAAGGCCAAATTTTATTGATTAGTACAAATTACTGTACCAAAACATGCCATTTATTGAAGTCGGTACAAATTGTTTTACCGCCCAAATCTGGCTGTAAGCTGTTGTATAAATAGGTTTTATTTGGGATTTGGCTGAAAAATTGGAGTGGACTAGCTTGGTACATTCGGCAGTACAAAAAAATTTGACGGGGCGGGAGGAGGTGGGCCAGGGGGTCGGGGGGCTGTTGGCTGTCTGGCCCTTCCCCTTCCCGAGGGCGGCTGTTGGCTGTTTAGCGGTTGGGAGGATGAGCCGGATTTAAAAAAAAGGTTGGGGCATAGAGGTGGCAAACAAATAAGGGATTTTGCTGAAAAATTACGGGTTGAAAATTCGGAAATTTTGGGTCGGGCTGGCGGTCTAGGAGGGCTGTTGACCTGCCGGCATTCTTCGGACCAGTCAATTCTTGAGGGTGGCTCCTTGGTTTAAGTTGTTGCCGACCATCTGTGCAAAGGCCATCGGCGTCATCTTGCCGAGGCTCGAATGCGGGCGCACCTCGTTGTAAGTCCTGCGCCAGTCCTCGATGACCACCTTAGCTTCTGTCCGAGAGCGAAACCACTCCATGGAGAGGCATTCGTCCCGGAATTTGCCGTTGAAGCTCTCAACCATGCCATTTTGCCAGGGCTTGCCGGGATCGATCAGGGCGACTTCGAGACCTTGGTTCGCCACCCAGCGCAAAAGCGCCTTGGAGACAAACTCCGGGCCATTGTCCGAACGCAGGTGATGCGGCACCCCGCGTTCGCTGACCAGGCGCGACAGGATTTCGATCACCCGGTTTGACCGGATGCTCCCGGCAACGTCAATGGCAAGGCATTCCCTCGTATATTCGTCAATGATCGTAAGGCATTTGAGCTGCTGCCCATTGGCGCAGGCATCGTGAACGAAGTCGTAGGCCCAGACTTCATTGGCCCCTGACGGCAATTGCGGCCGAGGCCGCGAGTGCGCCACACGTTTGCGCAGACGCTTTCGGGGCACCTGCAATCCGGCCTTTTGCCAGAGGCGCAACGCTTTGTCTGGTCCCATGGCGTGCCCCAGTTGCTCCATAAAGACCAGTATCCGCCGGTAGCCGAACCGGGGGAATTGGTCAGACAGCTGTTTCATGGCCGCCAGGAGCGGGCCATCGCGGGCCTCGATGCGCGACGCATAGCCAAGCGTCGATCGGGAAACGGAAAACAGCGCACACGCCTTGCGCTGCGACAGTCCGCGTCGCTGCGCAAATACCACCTGCCGGCGTCTGGCGGGTGCGCCTACCATTTTTTTGCGGCGACTTCCTTCATGACCTCAATCTCGAGGTCTCGCTCGGCCAGGAGCCGTTTGAGTCTGATGTTCTCCTGCTCCAGCTGGCGCAGGCGTTTGACGTCATCAGCGTTCATGCCGCTGAAGCGCTGCCGCCAGCCATAGATCGTCTGCTCGCTCACACCGTGGCGCTTGGCGACCTGGGCCACCGGATCCTTGTCGGCCTCGCGCAGGATCCCGACCATCTGCTCTTCTGAAAAGCGTCCCTTTCTCATGACTCCCTCTTTGTCGTCGGGAGTCACCTTCTCAAGTTTCAGATGGTCCGAAAAGGGCCGAGCAGGTCAACTAGCTCGGTAAAAATGGCAATGTTGAAGTTGACAAATTTTCCAAAGTCCTCCTTTGTCAAGGCATCCAGAGCAAGGGATTTTTCCACACGATCAGCGATGACGGCTGAAATGGAACGGCCTGTTTTTTGCGCTTCTTGTTCCAGCCGGCTGTAGACGTGTTCCGATATCGATGTGGATGCTTTTCGTTTTTCCATTTTGCCTTAGATGAAATTTCAGGATGATAGGGGATGAAATTTCATGACAAGCCATCTGAAATTTCAGGAAGGCTTGTCATGAAATTTCATGAAATGGGGTGTGTCGGACATATGTCTGACATGTCTTCAGTGGTAACTTTTTGATATTTTTCATTTTGCCTTTTTGTCCGACATTTGTCTGACACCTGGGAACCCAGGTATCGCGCCACGAAGTGGTGCGTAGGTGTGGGGCCACGGGCGCTAGCACGGGGCGAGGGTTAGAGGGTTTAGCGTACGATTTTTTCCGTTTCGAGAGCAGACCCCAGAAAGGTCATCCCGGACGAGGCCCTGGCTCTGGCTGGGCTGCTCTATGACATGTTGCCCCGAGTGAAGATCACGGCGTTTGCCGCTCGCGACCAAAAGTGTCGCGTCCGAGTCTTGGACGTTTGCCCATGTCCTGCCCGAGTAGTCTTCTGATTCGTGCGGGGTGAGTTGGTATCGAGGGGGTATTGGGCCGTCCTCGGCTAATCGCCACATCGGACACCAGCCGCCATGGGCGATGCCGTGGGTCAGGGCGAAGTCGAGCGCG
>JARKPO010000082.1 GCA_029975215.1 Levilinea sp. | reverse complement strand
TAATCAACTATCTCAAAGCCACCGGCAAGCAGCGCGCATTGTTGATCAATTTTGGCGCGCCCTCACTGATGTATCGCCGCCTCGTGCTCAATTATCAGAACTCATCCGCAGATGACGCAGAAGGGCGCAGATTAACCGCTCTTCCTCTGTGTGAATCGGCGAAATCTGCGGATCATCCATCGGAGTAAATATGCCTAAGAAACCATCTTCTCCCACCCCCATCACCGCCACCCGCCACGCCGACAAACGCGCCAACATCCCCACCGAGGAGCTGCGCGATTTTGTGGCCGATGAAGAAAAGACGCCTAAGACGGTTCTTTACCCGCGCGACCCCTCGCTGGACCCGCAGCTGGTGTGGAAGGGCAAGGATGAACAGGATCAGCATCCGCTGGAGGTGCCGGCGGTGCCGATTTACATTCAGGAGAAGATCAGCCCGCAGGCGATCATCGAGAATGTGCGCGCCCAGGCCCTCACCCTGCCCTCTCCCACGGGGAGAGGGACAGAGCAGCAGATGGCGCTGTTTGCGGACTTTAACAATATCACCTTTGAAGACCTGGTGGATTTTTACCATCACGAGCAGAACTGGACCAACCGCATGATTTTGGGCGACAGCCTGCTGGTGATGACCAGCCTGGCGGAGAAAGAGGCGCTGAAGGGCAAAGTCCAGATGATTTACATCGACCCGCCCTACGGGATTAAGTTCGGCTCCAACTGGCAGGTGAGCACGCGCAAGCGCGACGTGAAGGACTGCAAAGAGGAGGACCTGACCCGCCAGCCCGAACAGATCAAAGCCTTTCGGGATACCTGGGAGCTGGGCATTCACTCCTACCTGGCTTACCTGCGCGACCGGCTGACCGTGGCGCGCGAACTGCTCACCGAGAGCGGCAGTGTCTTTGTGCAGATTGGCGACGAGAATGTGCACCTGGTGCGCTGTGTGCTGGATGAGGTGTTTGGAAGTGAGAATTTTGTGAGTCAAATAACATTTCGAAAAAAACTCATGCCTCTAGGTGCAAAGACTCTAGAAAACATGAGCGATTACATATTGTGGTATGCGAAGAATATTGAGGAAGTTAAATATCGGCAACTATATGTCGAAACTGTTCCAGATCCTTCAGCCAGATGGACAGGGATTGAGGAAAGTAATGGTATCCGGAGAATGTTATCCTCAGATGAAAGGAATAATATTGCTTTAGTACCTCAAACATCAAGGATTTTTGCAACCGTCCCTCAGATTGCTCCTTCCTTTTCTGAAACTAGTGTCTACCCATTGGACTTCAAAGGAAAGACATACAATCCTTCTCGTGGTGCTTGTTGGGTTACAACAAAAGAAAAGATGGAATTATTGGCGAAAGCAGATAGGCTCATCGTAGAAGCAGATAGTCCACGCTATATTATGTATCATAATGATTTTCCCTTCACAAAAATAACGAACCCTTGGAACGATACGCCTCCTGCTCAAGGTAAAATTTATGTTGTTCAGACAAACGAAAAAGTGATTACCCGTTGTTTGTTAATGACCACCGACCCCGGCGACCTGGTGCTGGACCCCACCTGCGGCAGCGGCACCACCGCCTACGTGGCCGAGCAGTGGGGCCGCCGCTGGATCACCATCGACACCTCGCGCGTCGCCATTGCCCTGGCGCGCACCCGCCTGATGGCCGGGCGCTACCCCTATTACCTGCTGGCCGATTCGCCGGAAGGGCAGCGTAAAGAGCGGGAGTTGAACCCTCATCCCCAGCCCTTCTCCCCCTGGGAGAAGGGAGCCATAGAACCCTCTCCCTATGGGAGAGGGCAGGGTGAGGGCAATCTCACCCAGAGAGGGCAGGGTGAGGGCGACATCAAAAAGGGCTTTGTCTATAAACGCGTCCCGCACATCACCCTCAAATCCATCGCCAACAACGAAGAAATTGACGTCATCCATGAGAAATGGCAGCCGCAGCTCGAAGCCCTGCGCGAGCAGATCAACACCCTGGCCGGCAAAGCCTGGCAGGAATGGGAAATTCCGCGCCTGCCTTCCCAATATCAGAGTGAAAAAGAACGCGCCGAAACTGAGAAAATGCTGAAGAACCTGGGGATCATCCAGGGGTCTGAAGCCTGGAAGAAGCTCGAGGAATGGTGGGCGCTGCGCCGTCAGCGCCAGCAGGAGATTGATGCCTCCATTGCCCGCCATGCGGATACCGAACTGCTCTACGACCAGCCCTACGAAGACAACAAACGCGTGCGTGTCACCGGCCCCTTCACGGTTGAAAGCCTCTCGCCGCACCGCGTGCTTTCCACCACCGAAGACCGCCCCCGGACGGAGCAGGATGGACAAAACCAATCGGCGGCCTCCGGCGGGTTTGAAACCCTGATCATTGATAACCTGCGCGCCGCGGGTGTGGAGAACACCAAAAAGGGCGAACGCCTCAAGTTCACCCGTCTGGAACCGTACGCCGGCACCTGGCTGCATGCCGTGGGGGAGTATGAAGAGAGGGAGCCCTCACCCCAACCCTCTCCCACAGGGCGAGGGAACGACGGCTCACCCCGGCCCTCTTCGAAAGGAACGGGGGTGGTGCGGAGGGTGGCGGTGTGCATCGGGCCGGAGCACGGCACGGTCAGCCCGGACCTGATCAAAGACGCCGCCAAAGAAGCCGTGCAGGGTGTGGGTTTTGATCTGCTGGTGGTGCTGGGTTTTGCCTTCGACCCGCATGTGTCCGAAGAGATCCACCGCTATGGCAAACTGACGGTACTGCCGGCGCGCATCAACCCTGACCTGCAGATGGGCAATCTGCTGCTCAAGAAGAGCGGCGCGGGCAACCTGTTCATGGTCTTTGGCGAACCGGATATCCAGCTAACCACCCTGCCCGACGACCGCCTGACCGTCACCATCCGCGGCGTGGATATCTACGATCCCACCACCGGCGAAATCCGCTCCAGCTCCACGGATGATATCGCCTGCTGGTTCATTGATACCGAATACAACGGCGAGAGCTTCTTTGTGCGGCATGCCTATTTCACCGGCGCCGATCAGCCCTACGACAAACTCAAGCGCGCCCTGCGCGCCGAGGTGGACGAGGCCGCCTGGAGCGCGCTGTATTCGACGACATCCTATCCCTTTGAAAAGCCCAAGAGCGGCAAGATCGCCGTCAAGGTGATCAATCACTATGGGGATGAGGTACTCAAGGTGTATACGGTTTAGGCGGGCGCGATGCAAACAGCGATTGGCATGAGCCTCCATGAAATTCAGCTTGTCGGCTTGGAATTTCGCCGGGTACCGCTGCTTTTTGATACGGAGACCCAAGCCAACCGGTTCGCGCTGCTAGATAACAAAACGCTCGGCGAGACGGTTTGCGCGCCGAAATATCAATCGCTGGCAGAGCTGGTACGCGCCCGCTACCCTGAGTCGATCCAAAAACCATTGGGGATCTTCCTGCTGGAACGGAAGCAGGCAGGAGACGGGGTTTACAAGAGGTTTCTGAACCGCTATGGGGACGAAACCTACAGCCGGTTTTATCTTCGGGATGCGGAGTGGCTGGGGCGTAAGGGTCTGTATTGCTATGCGCTTGGCGAAATGATTGTGTACATTGGGCAGAGCCGGGACTCCTTCGGCAAACGAATCAACCAGGGATACGGGAATATTTCTCCAAAGAATTGCTATTTGGATGGACAGGCGACGAACTGCCATGTCAATTCGTTGGTCACACGTCACCGGGATGGATTGCGGTTGTTTCTGAGCGAAGTGAACGATCTTTCCAGGCTGGATGGCCTCGAAAAAAGGCTGATACAGATGTTCCAACCAGCCTGGAACATATCACTCAAAGGCTAGATTAGAAAAGCAAGCGGTTGTAACCGATATTCATCACAAATCGAATCTTAACCAACGGGCTGAGTTAGAAGTATCCTTAAAACTGCCATAGCCCAATGAGAAGACTCGAAACGACATACCAAAATGATCATCCCTTTTCAGAAGAGATTGCAGAAAAGGGGCTCACTCCCACAGGCGCAAGATACCCTATGAAAACAACCGAAATATTGGATCTACCCTCCTTACTCCATCTGTGCCGGGCAGGATATCGCCCAGACTTTTTATTTTTCTGGAGCCACCAGGCCACTGCGCCTGAGGTAACGACCAAAGAATGCCTGTCACAATGGTGGCCGGCTGCCTTCTGTGTGGACGGCACCCCCTATGCCACGGCGGAACACTATATGATGGCTGAAAAGGCGCGCCTGTTTGGCGATGAGGACATCCGCAGGGAGATTCTCGCGGCCGGCAGCCCGGAAAAGGTAAAAAAGCTGGGGCGATTGGTGAAAGGCTTTGACGGCCCCGTCTGGGAAGCCCATCGCACGGAGATTGTAGTTCGCGGAAATCTAGCCAAATTCCAGCAGCATGCCGATTTGCACGCATACTTGATGGGGACGGGTGAGCAGGTTTTGGTGGAGGCGAGTCCATATGACAAGATCTGGGGGATTGGCCTGTCTGCCGATGATGCGGATGCCTCGCGGCCAGAAAAGTGGCAAGGGCTCAATTTGCTGGGGTTTGCTTTGATGCGCGTGCGATCGGAGCTGCAAACCCCCTGAGCTTGTCTGGTAACGGATCAAGCGAATAGGAGCATAATCAACAAGGAGGGGAAAGATGATCGATAACACAGCCTTGCTGCAAGAGCTGCTTTCTCAGGGTCAAATTGCGATGGCGAACGCCCCGTTTCTCTCGAAGGCTCCAGCGCCGATGCCCGCTCATTGGAACTTTGACCGCGTGGAAGGGATGCTGCTGGGGTTGGCCGTGGGGGATGCTTTGGGATACCCGACAGAAGCTGTGCTTCCCAGCGACCGTTTGGAGCGCTCTGGGGAAATTCGCGATTATTGTCCCAATCCCCATGCGAATTTCCGGCGGGTGGGGGTTTGCTCGGATGATACACAGATGGCCTTCTGGACACTTCAGAATTTGCTGGCGGACGGCGGCCTCCTTCCGCAGCATGTGGCGGAGGAATTCACCCGGCATCCAATTTTTGGGATCGGGAGCACCGTTCGGGACTTTATTCGGGCGTATAAGAACGAGGGGAAAACCTGGGAACAGGCCGGGCAGCCCTCGGCGGGGAACGGCGCGGTGATGCGCATTGCCCCGGTCTTGATCCCGCATCTCCGCAGGCCGACGGCCGCCCTGTGGGCGGATGCTGCCCTCGCCGGCATGATCACCCATAATGACCCGGCTTCCAATGCCTGCTGTGTGGCTTTCATTCACCTGCTGTGGGAATGTTTACGCCGGCAGGACATCCCCGAACCGATGTGGTGGCTGGACACCTTTACCGAGGCAGCCAGTCAATTAGAAGGCCGGACGGAATACGCACCTCGGATTCCTGATCATTCCTATCAAGGCCCCTTATGGAAATTTGTGGATCAGGAAGTCCGCCGGGCGATCACTGAGCAGCCCTCCACGTTGGAGGCGTGCGAAGGGTGGCATTCCGGCGCTTACCTTCTGGAAACGATGCCGTGCGTTTTGTACATTCTGGCGCGCTACGGCCATGACCCCGAGGAAGCTGTGGTTCGGGCTGTCAATGATACCAAAGACAATGACACCGTGGCCGCGATCGTGGGGGCGGCGGTGGGGGCACTGCACGGCAAGGCTGGGCTGCCATCTCGTTGGATCGAGGGGCTTTTGGGTCGCACTGGGTCCGATGATGACGGGCGCGTTTTCGATTTGATTGACCAGGCCCGGCGGGTTTTTGGGGAGGTCGGGTAAGGGGCTGGCTGACATTTCATCCGCGATGAAGCGGCCTGCAGGCGTACTCACCTGTATATTGCGCCAACCCCGCCCGTTGGAGCCTGGATGAACACCACCCAGGTGAGATCGCCTCCCCGGCAATCCGCACGCCCCCCCGTAAAAACACGACAGAAAGTGCCTCAAAGGGTTATTTCTATCCATACCCCCTTGCGAACTTGTCCCCTATAATACATTTAATGGAAAGTATGCTCCCCCCATCCCCTTTGGATACACCCAGCCGAAGTCAGCGGCTGGAACGCGAACACCGCGTGGCGCTCAGTCTGCGTGAGACGCTGCGCGTGCTCAATTCGAACCGTTCGCTGGATCAGATTCTGCAATTCATCGTGCATCAGGCTCGCGAGGTGCTCTCAGCGCAGGCGGTGGCGATTTACCGCCCGGTGGATCAGAGTGGGATTATGCAAATTCAGGCTCAGGAAGGCCTGAGTGATATCTACGTCCACCTGGCGCGCATTCCCTTTGGCCGTTTGGCCACCGGCAACGCGGCGGTGATGCGCAAGCCGGTGACGATTTGTGATGTCAACCAGCGCCTGAAAAACCGCAACATAGCCTTGGATGAGGAAAGCGAAGCGATTCTCCTCCAGCTCTCCACCCATTACCGCGCCTTGCTGGCAGTGCCGATGATCTTTCCCCGGGGTGAGGTGTACGGCACGTTGGACCTGTATTTTGATTCCCCGCAGAACTTCAACGATGAGGATATTGCTGTTGCCAGTGCCTACAGCGATCAGGCGGTACTGGCCATTGAGAATGCGCGCATGGGGGAGCGTTTGGCCCAGGCGGCTGTTCTTTCGGAGCGCGACCGCCTGGCGCGCGATCTGCACGATACGGTGACGCAGACTCTCTTTTCGGTTTCGTTGATCGCGGATGTGCTGCCTGTGTTGTGGGAACAGGACGAGGCTAACGGCCGCATGGCTTTACAGGAGGTGCGGCAGCTGGCCAGCGGGGCGTTGGCGGAAATGCGTATGTTATTGTTTGAGCTGCGTCCCGAGTCGCTGCTTTCGGCGGATATTATCGCCTTGCTGCAGCATCAGGTGGACGCTTTTTCCAGCCGCACGCGGACCAAAGCCAGTCTGAAGGCTGAGCGTTATGAGTGTCAGATGCCAGCTGATGTGAAAATTGGGCTGTACCGCATCACCCAGGAGCTGCTGCATAATATTGAAAAGCACGCCCAGGCCTCTGAGGTGCAAGTGATCCTGGAACACGCAGACCCGGATCCCCAGAGAAAACTTTCTAAACTGCATTGCCGCCAGTGCAAAAAATGTGTCCGGCTGGTGGTGACGGATAACGGGCGCGGTTTTGACCCAAAAACCATTACCAGCGATCATATGGGGCTGCGCATTATCCAGGAGCGGGTGGACGGCTTCAACGGCCATATGGTCATTCAGACCCAGCCCGGGGCAGGGACGCGGGTGGAAATTGTTTGGTAAAATGGATACGGTGAGGTTGGAATGAGCGAGCGAATTTCTGTACTGGTAGTGGATGATCACGCGGTGGTGCGCGGGGGGCTGCGCCTGTTCTTGCTGGCATTCCCAGACCTGAATCTGGTGGGGGAGGCTGCGAACGGCCAGGAGGCACTGCAATTCTGCGCGGTGCAACGCCCAGATGTGGTGCTGATGGATTTGATGATGCCGGGGATGTCGGGCGTGGAGGCCACGCGCGCGATCCGGCGGGCTTATCCGCATACCCAGGTGATCGCTTTGACCAGCTTTTTAGATACCCAACTCGTTCAGGATGTGTTGGAAGCCGGAGCCGTGGGGTATATGCTCAAAAGCGCGCAGGCAGCCGAATTGGCCGAGGCCATTCGCGCGGCCAAAAATGGAAAAACCACCCTTTCGAGCGAAGCCACCACGACGCTGATTCAGCAGAAGGGGGCAACCCCGCTGCACCAGGAGCTGACGGACCGCGAGTGGGAAGTGTACCGGCTGCTGTTGGAAGGGAAAACGAACGCCGAGATCGCAGCAGTGTTGGTGGTGGGGGTGTCAACGGTCAAATATCATGTCAGCCGGGTGCTTTCGAAGCTGGGGGTCAACAGCCGTGCCGAGGCGATTGCCTACGGTGTGCAGCACCATCTGGTGGGGCAAAATACCGTTGACCAGGGTGTGCATTAAGCGTTCTCCGAATTTCTCCAGTTGAAAAATGCACCGGGGGAGTTGAACTAAAGTCTAGTCCCATCGCTGGGAATTTGTCCCTTTGTCAGGACGTAAACTCGCCTTTGTCCGGAGGACGGCCGCGGAGGTGCTGCCTATAATGGAATACGTGGATATCAGGTAAGAAACTGCCTGTTTTCTGTATGCACCCCAATGGAGGCTGATCAATGTCAAAGGTGATCATGATTTACCCCGAGCGCTGCACGGGCTGTAATACGTGCGTTTTGGCCTGCGCGTTTACGCGTGAAGGCGAAGCGCGCCCTTCGGCCAGCCGCGTTCATGTATATAACTGGGAACGCGAGCAGTTTTCGGTTCCCATGCTCTGCCAACAGTGCGATGACGCACCGTGTGTGGCGGTTTGCCCGACTGGCGCAATGCACCGTGCGGACGGTACCATCGTGGTCGAATACGATGTGAACAAATGCATCCGCTGCCGTATGTGTGTGCAGGCCTGCCCCTTCGGCAACGCGACCTACGATATGGTGACCAACAAGATTCTTAAGTGTGACACCTGCGCCGGAGCGCCGGAATGTGTGGCGGTATGCCCCAACCATGCGCTGGAGTATGTGGACGTGACCGTATCCACCCGCGCGCGAAAGAAATCCTTTGCAAAGAAATTTAAAGATGCATTCCAGGAGGTGGCTTAATGAACGCCTGGACCGGTACAATTCTGCGAGTGAATTTGACCAACGGCACGATTAAAAAAGAGCCGTTGGACGTGAAAGCCGCCCGTGCTTTCATCGGCGCACGCGGCCTGGCTGCGAAGATGCTGTTCGATGAAGTGGATCCCAACATTGATGCGCTTTCGCCGGAAAACAAACTGTTCTTTGCTACCGGCCCGCTCACCGGTACGTTTGCGCCCAATGTGGGCCGCTACGATGTGGTCTGCAAAAGCCCGCTGACGGGCGCCATTGCTGCTTCCAATTCGGGCGGCTCGTTTGGCCCTGAGCTGAAGTATGCGGGTTATGACATGGTCATCTTCGAGGGTAAGGCTTCCACTCCGGTGTATTTGTGGATCCACGATGACCATGTGGAGCTGCGCGACGCCAGCGCCTTGTGGGGCAAGGAAGTCCCTGAGACCACCGACCTTTTGCGGGCAGAGACGGATGAGGACGCAAAAGTGGCCTGCATTGGCCCCGCGGGCGAAAAACTATCCTTCATCGCTTCGGTGATGAACGAGATGGGGCGTGCGGCTGGGCGGTCGGGCGTTGGGGCTGTGATGGGCTCCAAGAACTTGAAAGCCATTGCCGTCCTAGGTACCGGCGGGGTTTCTGTTGCCGATAAAGACGCCTTTGAGGCAGCTGCCAAAGATGCTGCTGCTAAGATCAAAGCGCATCCGGTGGGCGGCACCGGCCTGAAGGCCTACGGTACGGATGTGTTGGTGAACATCCTCAACAGCGTTGGTTCGCTCCCAACCCGCAATTTCCAGGATGGGTATTTCCCCACCGCTGATAAGACGGGCGGCGAGGCGTTGGCGGCCAATAACTTACTTCGCCCGCGCGGCTGCCATTCCTGCATCATCGAATGCGGGCGCGCTACCAAGGTGACCAACCCCAAATTCGCGGGTGAAGGCGAAGGCCCTGAATATGAAAGCGCCTGGGGCTTTGGGGCGGACTGCGGCATTGATAATTTGGACGCGATCATCAAAGCCAATTTCCTGTGCAACGATCTCGGCCTGGACACCATCTCGACTGCCACCACCATCGCCTGCGCAATGGACCTGTATGAAGCGGGCATCATCACCCTCAAAGATACCGGCGGTATCCCCCTCAATTTTGGCAACGCTGAGGTGATGGTTGAGTTGGTGAAGATGATGGGCTACCGCGAAGGCTTTGGCGATAAGATGGCGGACGGCTCCTGGCGTTTGGCCAGTGCCTACGGTCATCCTGAATACTCCATGTCCTGCAAGAAACAGGAAATGCCGGCTTATGATCCGCGCGGTGTGCAGGGGATTGGTCTGCATTATGCCACCAGCAACCGCGGCGGCTGCCATGTGCGCGGCTATACCATCTCTGTAGAGGTGTTGGGCAACCCGGTGAAGATGGACCAGCACACTATCGAAGGCAAGCCGGATCTGGTGATCACTTTCCAGAACCTGACTGCAGCTCTGGACTCGACGGGTGCCTGCCTGTTTGCCACCTTTGGCATTGGCGGGGATGAACTGGCGGCTTTATTGAGCGGCGCGACCGGCATTCACTACAGCACGGCCGATTTCATGAAAGCCGGCGAGCGCATTTGGAACCTGGAACGCATGTGGAATCTGGCGGCCGGGTTGAGCAGCAACGACGATGTGCTGCCGGAACGGCTGCTGAAAGAGCCGATTAAAACGGGGCCGTCGAAGGGTGAAATTAGCCACCTGAACGAAATGCTGCCGGTGTATTATGATCTGCGCGGATGGGATGCCAACGGTGTTCCCTCTGCTGAACGACTGGAAATCCTGGGGCTGGCCTAAGACGGCATCCAGGTAACGTGGATGAATTCAGGCAACCCCTCGACCGGTACCCCCGGAAGAGGGGTTGCGTCTGGATGGCAGTTGGCGATGAAAATTAAGTATTTTGCCTACTTACGCGACACCACCCACACAGCCGCAGAGCACTACATCCAACCCGTCGCCACGATTGGCGACCTGTTGGAGATTCTGTGTCAGCGGTACGGCCCAGGTTTTTCACGGTGGATCCGTACGCCGGAGGGCGGTATTTCCACCATCGCCATTATCCTGGTCAATGGGCAAGACATACGGGATGGGGACTGGGTGGATACCCGGCTTTCGCCCGAGGATGAAATTTGCATATTCCCGCCGGTTGCCGGCGGTTAGGCTTGTATTTGAATACTTCAGGAGCGCAATGTGAGAACTCTCGTGTTCATTCCGTTTGCGGCGTTGTTTCTGGGGATCCTGCTGGAACTGGCGTTAGGCCAGATTTTGAACAGGCGTTGGAAAGGCTGGCTGGCGTTTATCGCTGGGCTGAGCGCGTTTGGGGCTGTGCTGGCGTTGATTCCATCCACCCAGGGCGGCCAGGCGGTGCAATTTAACCTGGGGTGGTGGGATCAGGGCGTTGAGCTGGCGCTTTATGCGGATGGGCTGAGCCTGATTTTCGCGCTGATGGCCACAGGCATTGGCTCTGCCATTTTGCTGTACTGCATCACCTACATGGCGCACGAAGAGGCGGGCACCACGCGCTTTTACAGCCTGATGTTGACTTTCATCGGCGGGTTGGTGGGCCTGGTGTTTTCGGCCAATTTACTGGTGGCCTACCTGTGCTGGGAAATCATCGGGTTGTGTTCTTACTTCCTGGTGGGTTTTTGGTATCAGCGCAAAGAAGCTGCCGCGGGGGCGCGCAAGGTGCTGCTGATCACACATGCCGCTGGATACGGCTTTTTGATTGCGATCTTGTTGGTGTACCAGTCGACGGGTAGTTTCTTATGGACCAGCGCGAAGATGAGCGGCGCGTTTACCGGCGCGGTTTTCTTCCTGATGCTGGTTTCGGCCATGGCCAAATCGGTCATTTTCCCGCTGCACACGTGGATTCCAGAGGCAATGAACGCCCCAACACCTGTCTCGGCGCTGCTGCACTCGGCCTGTTATGTGAAGGCCGGGGTGTACCTGGTGGCGCGCATGGTTTCTTTCGGCGGCTGGCAGCCGGAATGGAACACGGCCGTGATCGCCTTGGGGTGTGTGACCATGATCGTGGGGGCACTGTTTGCCCTGGTACAAACGGACCTGAAACGCCTGTTGGCCTATTCCACCATCAGCCAGTTGGGATATATCCTCACTGGGCTGGGGTTGGGTACGCCGGCTGGCATCGCCGCGGGGCTGTTTTACTGCCTGAGCCACGGTATTTTTAAAGGAACGCTATTCTTGTGCGCGGGAGCTGTGCAGCATGCGACCGGAACGCGGGACATGCGCCAGTTGGGTGGGTTGGAGCGGCTCATGCCCGGCACGCACCGCATCTGGCTGGTGGCGGCGGCGGCCATCATCGGTGTGCCGTTGACCAACGGGTTTGTGGCTAAATGGCTGCTGTATTCTGCGGCGCTGACTTCGGGGCAGGGCCTGGTGGTTCTGCTGGCCTGGCTGGTGAGCACGTTTACCGCTTTTTATATCTTAAAAGCCACCGTGAGCGTTTTCTATGGGCGGCTGCCGGATGAACTGCGGGGGCAAGACATCCACGATGCCTCTCCAACCATGCTGGCAGGGATGGGTTTCCTGGCGGCGTTGGCCCTGGTTTTTGGCCTGGCACCGCAGCTGCTGATGAAATGGCTGGTGGTTCCGGCAGGCCAAGGCCTGGGTGTGGGATGGCCGGTGGAGGTGACCTGGCTGGGTTTGCAGACCGGGGCAATGACGCTTCTAATTACTGCCGCGGCTGGGATCACCGTTTTGGCCGTCGGCGTAGGCTGGGTTTTTTACCGTCTGACTCGCCGGGCGCATAGCAGTGATGTGCCGGTTTTCACTGGCGGCGACCCGCTGCCGGAAGACGACCGTGTTGGCGCGGTGGATTTTTCGGAGCTGGCAGGAACCACCTTTGGCGCTGCTTACCGTCTCATGGACCCAGACCCGCTGTATCTGGGCGTTTGGCGTGGGCTGCGGACGGCGGCTGGATGGGCGGCAGACAGGGCCAGGTGGCTTGAAAATCGCGCTGTATTGGTGTGGATCGTGGGTGCGCTGCTCCTGGCGGCCGCAATGTGGATCTGGTAAAGGAGCGAGCCTGGCATGAATGCATTGGCGGATGTGAGCACGAATTGGATGTTGATCTTTAGCGTTGTGTTTGCACTGACGGCGGCGGCGGTTTGGGTGTACGCCCGCGCCATTCCTCAGGGCGGGGCAAGCTGGTGGATCCTTTCGGCGGCTGTGGTGGGCCTGACCCTGGCGGGAACGCTGGCCGGGGCTGGCACGGCGAGTATGCTGCTGCTGGACGCCGCCGCTTTGTGCGCGGTGGGCCTGATCCTGGCAGACCGCTCCCCGGCGGCGCGCAGGGCGGGGCGGCTGTACCTGACCATGACCCTGGCAGCTGTGCTGTGTTTGCTGCTGGCGGAGCGTTTGGCGGGCGGCGCACAACCGGCTTACCCGCTGAATCAGGTGGTCAGTGTACTGCTGCTGGTGGGCTTTGCGCTGAAGCTGGCCCTGGTTCCGGTGTATTTTTGGCTGCCGATGGTGGCCGAAAATGCGGCGCCGATGAGCCTGGTGTTGATTATCTCGGTGGTGGATATTGCTGCGTTTCGCGAACTGGTGCATTTCCGCGAGGCGATGCCGTGGGCGTTTGACCAACATCAGGCCTTGTGGCTGGTGGTGGCGCTGCTTTCGATGTTCGTTGGGGCGCTGTTGGCATTGGGACAGAAAAACCTGCGCCGTATGCTGGCTTTCTCGACCCTGGACGATATGGGCTATCTGCTGTTAGGGGTGACGGTGGGGTCCGCGGCGGGCATCAACGGCGCGCTGCTGGGGGCTGCGGCGCACGCCTTGTTTAAGCTGCTGCTGTTCAGCGCGGTGGGCACGGCGGAGAATGGTTTGGGGCATGCCGTCACACTCGCTGACCGCGGTTTGGGGTGCCGGTTTCCTCGTTCGGCCGCGGCTTTCGTGGTGGGGGCGCTGGGGATGGTGGGTGTGCCGCCTATGATCGGTTTCGCGGGCCGCTGGCGGTTGTATCTTTCTGGCGTGGAATGGGGGGGAATCTGGTTGGGGCTGGCGATGTCAGCGGCGACCGTTTTAGCCCTGCTTTACTACGTGCGCGCCATCCACCGCGTCTGGTTGGGACCGGCGGATGAGCACCAGGCGGTGAGCGGCGAACCGAAAGCCGTGCGCCTGACGTTGGTGCTGCTGACGGTTGGGGTGATTGTGCTGGGGTTGTTTCCGGCCTGGCTGCTGGCATTTTAGGAGTATGCACGATGGGACTCTTTTCTTCAATCTTAAAGCTCTCCCGGCGGCGCTCGCCCTGGGTGTATGTGCTCAACGCGGGGTCGTGCAACGGCTGTGATATTGAGATCGGCACACTGCTTTCACCGCGCTACGATATGGAACAGATTGGCGCACTGCGGCAGGGAAGCCCGAAACACGCTGACATCCTTCTCATCACCGGCCCGCTGACCTTACGCAGCGCTGATGCGGTGCGCAGCATTTATGCGCAGATCCCAGAGCCTAAGGCGGTTGTGGCAGTGGGGTCGTGCCCAGCCACGGGCAATGTGTTTGCTGGCAGCCCCACTGTGGAAGACGGCGTGCTGCATGTGGTTCCGGTGGACGTGTTTGTGCCGGGCTGCCCGCCGCGCCCTCAGGCGATCTTGGCCGGGGTGCAGGAGGCGGCGCGTTTGATTGCCGAAGGCAAAACTGGCCGCTGGCATAAGGAGGAACGCCATGAGTAACGGACTGATCCAGGGGTTGGCTGCCTATTTCTTTTGGCCGGGGCTGCTGGCGGGGGCACTTTTGGGCTGGTTGTATTTATGGCTCAGCCGTGCGTTGATCGCGAAGATGCAGCGCCGTTTTGGGCCCCCGTTTTACCAACCGTTTTTTGACTTTGTCAAATTGCTGGGGAAACGCTCGATGGTTCCGGCGGGTATGGCTCCGCTGTTGTATTACGGTTTACCGCTGGCCGGGGTGATTTCCATTACCCTTGCGCTGGCCATCATGCCGCTGCCGGGCGGGCTAAACGCCTCTTTCACCGGCGATCTGATTCTGGTGCTGTATCTGATGGAAATGCCGGCCTTTTGCGATATTTTGGCTGGTTTTGCCTCGCGCTCCATTTACGGGCAGGTTGGCTCGTCGCGAGAGGCCGCCCTGATCCTGGGCTATTCACTGCCCTTTATCGCGGCGGTGTCGGCTTTGGCCATCCAGGCGGGCAGTTTCAGGATGGTGGATGTGTTGGCGCTGCCGTTTGGACCGGTGCATGTTTTGGCGGCCGCGGCCTTTATTTTGGCTGTGCCGGCCCGACTGAAGAGCAACCCATTTTCCATCCCCAACGCCGAACAAGAGATTGTGGCTGGCCCGCATGTGGAATACAACGGCCCGGCCCTGGCGCTGTTTGAGCTGGCCCATGGGCTGGAATTTGTGGCGGTGGGGGCTTTGTTCAGCGTGCTGTTCATCCCGCGGCTGCCCAGCGCAGGCTTGAACCTGGTTTTGTATCTGGCCGCTGGTTTGCTGCTGGTGCTCATCACCAGTGTGTTGGCCGCGGCGACAGCTCGACTGCAAATTCACCGCGCGTTCCGTTTTTATTGGACCTGGGGCGCCCTGGCCGCGCTGGGCTGCGTGGTTCTGGCAGCCCTGTTATAAGGGAGGAGGCGCAGATGACTATTTGGAATTTAATCCGGAATAACTTTATGCAGCGCGCACATACACGGCGGCCGGACGACCTGGTGCCGGTCCCTGACAATTTTCGGGCTGATCTGGTGCATGAGACCAGCCTGTGTGTGGCCTGCGAGACCTGCGCTTATGTGTGTTCACCGGGGGCGATCACCTTTGACCGCGGCCTGCCCGGACGAGCGGCCTGGCAGTATCAGCTGCTGCAATGCACCTACTGCGGGCGCTGCGTGGAAAGCTGCCCCACCGGTGCGCTTGCGTTTGGCACGACCCCTCAGCTGTTGGTGCACAGCCTGGAACTAACCCGCCATGAGATTGAAACCAGTGCCTGCACGCGCTGCGGGGCAGAGATGATCCCCCTGCCGGATGCGGTGCTGGAAAAACAGTACGGTTTTCCGGTTCCGGCGGAGATGGCTGCCTTGAATCGGTTATGTACCCGCTGCCGCAAGAAAGTGAGCAGCGAGGCGGTTAAGCGCGGTTTTATCGGCAGGTAAGCTGTATGTTCGGAGTGAAGCCATGAACGAAACTTTAAGGATACAAATTGAACAGATTGCTGGAACGGCCTGGGAGCAGCGGTCGGAACATGAGCTGTGGATGCGCGCTCCGGCGGTGGATGTTCGGGCGGCTGCTCAGGTGATGTTGGCGGCAGAGGCCCGTTTGAGCACCATGACCGCGCTGGCATTGGATAATGGTGAGACTGAAGTGATTTATCATTGGATTTGCGGCAAACAGGGTTTGCATATCAAAACATACACACAGGGGAATCATTTGCCCTCCATCACGCCCATCACGGCGGCGGCGAATTGGATTGAACGCGAAATCATGGATCTTTACGCGGTGGTGTTTGACGGCCATTCCAATCCAACCCCGCTGCTGCGCCCGTCGAAATTGAGGGCTGGATATTATCGCGAACCGGGCGGAGCGGCTGGTAAAGCTGCCCGCGGTGAGATGGTTTAGGAGATTACCATGCCTTTTCGAATTCCTATTGGCCCCTATCACCCTGCCTTGGAAGAGCCTTACAAGCTCAGCATTCAAAGCCGAGGCGAAATTGTGGAAGATGTCACCATCGAGGTGGGTTTTGTTCACCGCGGTATTGAATTGTTGGCCCAGCGGCGCAATTATGTTCAAGATTTAGTGCTGGTGGAGCGCGTCTGCGGAATTTGCTCCAACATCCACACTCTGACCTTTTGCATGGCCGCAGAAGAGATCGCGGGGATGCGGGTGCCGGACCGGGCGCGCTTCATCCGTACAATCATGGCAGAATTGGAGCGTCTGCATTCACACTTGCTGTGGGCGGGTGTTGGTTCGGAGGATATTGGCTTTCAAACCATGTTCATGGAAATTTATGCGCTGCGCGAACAGGTGATGGATGTGCTGGAAGCTATTTCAGGCAACCGCGTGAACTATGCCATGAACTGCATTGGCGGGGTCAACCGCGACATCACCGATCCAGAGGGGGTGCTTGGGGCGGTGCGCGCCATCCGCGCCGGTATCCAAAAAACCGTGATTCCTATCTTCACCCAAAACCGCACCATCCTGGGGCGCACGCGCGGGGTGGGCATTCTGACGCGCGAAGAGGCCGTCGCTTATGGTGTGGTGGGGCCGATTGCTCGCGCTTCGGGGTTGGCCATTGATGTGCGCCAGGATTTCCCCTATGCGGCGTATGAAGACCTGGGATTCCAGATTGTGACCCAGGACAGCTGTGATGTGACCGCGCGGGTGGTGGTGCGCGCTTTGGAAATGTTGGAGAGCTGCCGGTTGATTGAGAAAGCGCTGCTGGAACTGCCCGGCGGCCCGATCCGCCCCAGTGAGCTGGTGACCGTTGTCCCACCGGGTGAAACCATGATGCGGGTCGAGGCGCCGCGCGGTGAGGTGGTGTATTACCTGAAGAGCGACGGTTCCGACACCCCGGCGCGGGTGAAGATCCGCACCCCATCCGATTTGAACCTGCCTGCCATCCGGGCCATGGCGCGCGGTCAGGCGCTGGGCGATATGGCCATCATTCAGGCCTCGGTGGATCCGTGCTGTTCCTGCACCGACCGTTGAGGGCTGCATGAGAGAATGAGCTCAGACTGCGGTGCGCTCAGGGGTTCAAACTCCAGGGCAAACGGGATCGTCATGGGGTGAGTGCGATTCTTCATCCGGCCGCTGCATCAACTTGCCCGCTGCCTGGCTTTCAAGGGCAAGCGGGCATTGGTTTATTTTGGCTTGCGGCTGTCAGTCTTTCTTGAATACATCCTGCGCCAGGCGTACGCCGCTGACGGCGATGATCACCAGGGCGAGGATGTAGAAGATCAGCCCAGCAATGACGGCATAGAACCAGGGACTGCTCGTAGGGGTGCGGCCGGAGGCTAAACCGGTCGCTACAGCCAGAGCCTGGCTGCCCACCAGGAGAAGGATGGATGCCAACAGGCTCCAGCCGATCCAGCCGCGGTAGGCGCGGGCACGGACGGCGGCCCACAACAGCAGCCCCCCGCCCAGCATGGCGGCGGGGAACAATTCCGCGGGCATGAGATAATCAAACAGGAAGGAACCACCTCGGAACAGGCGGCTCAGGGCGAAAAAGAGAGGGGCCAGCAGCGGCAGCCAGGCGAAGAGGCATCCGAGGACGGCCAGTAATTGGGTGAGTTTTCCTTTTTTAGGCATCGCTTCCTCCATTCCAGGGCTGTACTTGCCCCTATGCTTACCATACCCCTTTTTCAAATTAATTGCACCCCATTTTTAGAATGAATTTGCAATTGAGGACTTGATTAAGCTGTCTGAACCACTTAAAATCTTATACAATAGGGGGGTATGGAACTGATGATGCGGATTGTGACTCTTGCTGGCTCGCGCTGTACAGGTCTCAAGATGACCTGGGTTCCAGACCCACCCCCCGGGCCTGCGGACGCGGGCTGCTTTGGCAGCGTGCAGCGGTGCCTTCGTATTCTGGAAGGATGCACAAACTTTTTGCCGGTTGGATCTTCAACGCTTGCTTGAGGGGGTAACGCGCTTCCGCGCGGAGGGAGCCAGCGCAGCAGATCAAGGAGCAGCCGGTGGGTGGCTGCTCTTTTGAATTCAGGAGGTCGTGATGACGAAAACGGTTGTAGCGGCGGCTTTGGGGGAATGTGTGCATGTGGCTGGGGTGACCAATTTTCTACGTCTGGCTGAACTGGCAGGATGGCGCACGGTTTTTCTGGGGCCGGCTGTGCCCATTGAGGCGGTGCTGAAAGCCGCCAGGGAGGAAAACGCGGCGCTGGTGGGAGTTTCTTACCGCCTGACGCCGGAAACCGGTGAGCGCCTGTTGGGGGAATTTGCCGAGGCGGCCGATGAACTGCACAGCCGCGGAGTGCGCTTTGCCTTTGCAGGCACGCCGCCCGTGGCCGAGCGGGCGGAAAAGCTGGGTTTTTTTGAACGTATCTTTCAAGGCGGCGAGGCGGACGAGGCGGTGTTGACCTATCTGCGGGGTGAGGGGGCCGGAGGTGGCCCGCAGGAAAAGCCGCCGCAGACCGCGGTGGAGCGTATTCAGTGGAAGGCCCCCTACCCGCTCATCCGCCATCATTTTGGCCTGTCCAGCCTGGAGGCTACCCGCGAAGGGATTGAAACTATCGCCGAAAGCGGGCTGGTGGATGTGATTTCGCTGGGAATTGACCAGGACGCCCAGGAAAACTTTTTCCGGCCCGAACGCCAGAACCCGCGGCGCAAAGGGGCGGGCGGGGTGCCGGTGCGCAGCCCAGGCGACTACGCCAGCCTGTACGCGGCCAGCCGCCGGGGGAACTTTCCGCTGCTGCGCACCTATTCGGGCACGGATGATTTTATCCTTCTGGCGGAAATGTACATGGAGACCATCCATATCGCCTGGTGCGCCATTCCGCTGTTCTGGTTCAATCAGATGGACGGACGCGGGCCGTGGGATTTGGAAGGCTCGATCCGCGAGCATCAGGAAGTGATGGCCTGGTACGGCCAGCGCGGTCTGCCGGTGGAACTGAATGAGCCACATCATTGGGGCATGCGTGATGCGCCGGATGTGGTCTATGTGGTGTCGGCTTTTCTGGCGGCGTACAACGCGCGTGCATTTGGGGTGCGCGATTACATCGCCCAGCTGATGTTCAACAGCCCGCCGGGGGTGTCGGACGCGATGGATTTGGCTAAGATGCTGGCGGTGCTGCGGCTGATCGAGCCGCTGGCCGGGCCAGATTTCCGCATCTGGCGGCAGACGCGCACGGGGCTGCTGAGCTACCCGCTCGACATCGCCGCGGCGCGCGCCCACCTGGCAGCCAGCATCTACGTACAGATGGCTTTGCAGCCGCACATTGTGCATGTGGTGGGTCACACCGAGGCCGATCACGCGGCCACGGCCGAGGATGTGGTGGAGGCCTGCCGCATGGCCCGCCGGACGGTGGAAAACGCTGTGCGCGGCGCACCGGATATACGTTTGGATCCCAAAGTGCAGGAGCGGGCGGCCTTTTTGGCCGAAGAGGCACAGGTGACGCTGCGGGCTATTCAGGCCGCGGCCGACCCCGGCGTGCGCGATGCCTGGACCTCCCCTGAAACCCTGGGAAAGGCGGTGCGCATGGGCATTCTGGATGCGCCGCAATTGCGAAATAATCCCTTTGGCCGCGGCCGGGTCGTGACCCGCGTGGTGCAGGGGGCCTGTGTGGCGGTGGGGGATGACGGCCAGCCGCTTTCCGAAGCGGAACGGTTGGAACAGTTGATTTGAGGATGAAAAGGAGCAAGGACATGACACAGAAGACTCACTACACGGTGATTGGTGCTGGGCACGGCGGTAAGGCTATGGCGGCTCATTTGGCGTTGATGGGCTTCCCTACCACGCTGTATAACCGCACCGCGGACCATATTTACGCGATTCGTGAATTGGGCGGTCTTGATCTGGAGAGCACGGAAGCAGGGATCCGCGGTTTTTGCCGTTTGGCAGGTGTGACTTCCAACATGGCTGAAGCTCTGGAAAAAGCTGAAATGATCATGGTGGTAGTGCCGTCTTCAGCCCATGCCGATATTGCCCGCTCCTGTGCGCCGCACCTGCGCGACGGGCAGATTGTGGTGCTGCACCCGGGCCGCACCTGTGGGGCGATTGAATTTGCCAAGATCCTGCGCGAGAATAACTGCACGGCAGATGTGACCATTGCCGAGGCAGAGACTTTTATCTATGCCTCCCGCTCCGACGGCCCTGCCCAGGCGCGCATTTTCCGCATTAAAGAGGCCGTTCCCCTGGCAGCGCTGCCCGCCAACCGCACCCGCATGGTTTTAGACTGCATTCGCGAGGCTTACCCGCAGTACATTGACGGCGGCAATGTGCTGCAGACCGGGCTGAACAATATGGGGGCGATCTTCCATCCGGCGCTGACGATTTTGAACTCCGGCTGGATTGAGGCCACTCACGGGGATTACCAGTTCTATATTGATGGGGTCACCCCTTCGGTGGCGCGCGTATTGGAGGCGCTGGACCGTGAACGGGTGACGGTGGCTTCTTCGTTGGGAATCCGCGCGCGCACAGCCCTGGAATGGCTGAAAATGGCCTACGATGCCACTGGCGAAGATCTGCACGAGGCTATTCATAACCAGCCGGGATATTACGGCATTAAAGCCCCGCCAACTTTGAATCACCGCTATATCTTTGAAGATGTGCCCATGAGTCTGGTGCCCATCGCCTCGCTGGGCCAGCGCTACGGCGTGTCGGTGCGCGGAATGGACGCCATCATCCGCTTGTCGTCCGTCATCCACCGCACCGATTACTGGCGGCGCGGGCGCACCATTGATAAATTGGGAATTGATAATTTGAGTGTGGGCGAACTGACGGCCTATGTTAACGAAGGAATCCTGGAAGGCGGGTGAAATTGGGCATGTATGGTCAGTCAAATTGACATGGAGGGTGAAACGATGTTTATGGTGATGCTTGTATTAGATGACCCGCAGCAATTGGACGCAGTCTTAGAGGTCTGGGCCGAGCGCGGCGTGACGGGTGCTACCATTGTGGAAAGCACCGGGCTGCACCGGCGGCGCAAACATATCCCCATGCGCTATGCCTATGCCGAGAGCCTGGTGGAAACTGGAAACGTCACTTTATTCGTGGCGGTACAGGATGAGGCGATGGTCAAAGACTGCCTGGCTGCGGTGGAAGACATTGTGGGCGATTTGAGCGGTGCCAATACCGGCGTTATGATGGCCTGGCCGATCACATTCTCTAAAGGTATCCAATCAGGCGAGGACGAGCATGGTATGGATTAAATTCATCGTGACAGCGGCTTTAATTGTGTTGGCAGCCAACCAACTGGCCAGGTACGGCGATGTGATCGCCATTCGTACACGGCTGAGTGGGATGTTTATCGGTGTGCTGCTGTTGGCGGGGGCGACCTCACTGCCAGAAGTGCTGACTTCGATCAGTTCGTTGCAGCAAAACTCACCGAACCTGGCGGCCGGCAACCTGTTGGGCAGCAATACGTTTAATATGTTCCTGCTGGCGGTTCTAGATATGGCCAACCGCAACCAGCGCATTTTACGCAAGGCACTGCTGAAGCACGCTCTGACGGGCAGCCTGGCGATGGTAATGATTGGCCTGGTGGCCTTCTTTATCCTGGCGGATCTGGACGTTTCCATCGGTTGGGTGGGGATCGACAGCCTGCTGCTTCTGGCTTTCTACGTGGTGGCGGTGCGCGTGATTCAGGGGAATGCTGGCCCTGCGCCCCAGCTGCAGGAAGATGATGCCGAGGCAAATGGGAAACTGCCTAGCCTGCGCGCGGGTCTGATTGGCTTTGGCCTGGCGGCAGCGGCTTTGGTGGTGGTGACACCCATCATGGTGGAGAGCGCCAACGAAATTGCGGTGTTAACCGGCCTGGGCGCCACCTTCATCGGCACCACCCTGGTGGCGCTGGTGACGTCTTTGCCCGAGCTGGTGACCACCCTGGCAGCGGTGAAGATCGGCGCTGATGATATGGCCATCGGCAACCTGTTTGGCAGCAACATGTTCAATATGTTCGCCATCGGGCTGACAGACCTGTTCTTTACGCAGGGGCGGTTTTTGGCTGTCATTGACCCATCCTTCCTGCTGGTGGCTATGCTGGGCCTGCTGATGACCGGCATTGGCGTGGTGGGAAACCTGGCCAAGCTGGAAAAACGGCTGTGGTTTATTGAATTGGATGCGTTCGCGCTGATGATCTTGTATTTTGGGGGGATGTACCTGCTGTATTTGCGCGGCTAGCGCAGCGGCGGCTCGCGGACAAGGACGGCTTGATAGCCCAGTACGCTCCAGGAGGATAGAAACTGATCCACGGAGCGGGTGTAGATCATCTCGCCGTCCAGCAAAGTGACGGAATCGGGTGTGTAGGCGATGACCAAAACGGTATGCTCAAAGGGGGCAACGAGCACCGTTTCACCATCCGAAGCTGTGTAAGAAACGGCTGAACCGCTGAGGGTGTGGTTGATGACCCACACCATCACCGGCCGCCCAGCGGCAATTTCCTGCTGCAAACGGGTATAGCTGAGCCCGGTTTGGGCGCGGGCGTTCAGGCCAAATTCGCGCAGCAGGCGGGCGACAGGTTTGGCATGTACCCCGTAGGGCTCAGGAGGCAGATGGCCCTGCGCGCCCCAATAGGGGCCGACGAAGCCGGTTTCGGGGTTGTCGCTCTGCGGCAGGCTGTTCTGAAAGCTCATGTGGTCAAA
Organism: Levilinea sp.; assembly: GCA_029975215.1. Lineage (GTDB taxonomy): Bacteria > Chloroflexota > Anaerolineae > Anaerolineales > Anaerolineaceae > Levilinea. The sequence continues at coordinate 79,802 of JARKPO010000082.1, read as the reverse complement.
TTGCAGGCCGAAGAAGGCAGCCAAATCGGCTGCGGAGCGGGCTTCGCAGTCCAACGTGTAAGATTGGGCATAGCCGTAGATGCTGCCCACTGAGGCGCTGTCGGGCGGCGGGGGCAGCGTGGGGGTGGTGGTGGGCGGCAGCGGGCTGGGGGTGAAAGACGCCGTGGGGCTCGCCGTGGGAGTGTCAGTGGGGGTCGGGCTGGGCGATTGGCTGGGGGTGGATGTTTTTGTGGGGGTGGCGGTGCGGCTGGGGAAGGGGGTGTGCGTGCGCCGGTCGGGCTGGAAAGGGGTGCGCGTGGCCGAGGGGACAGCGGAGGCCAGCGGCAGGGGGGAGAGCACCGGCAGGGTGAGGGGCAGCCCGCCCAGAGCGTACACCGCGGCCAGCCCCAGCACGGCAGCCAGGCACAGGACGAGCAAGAGCAAGATCAATACAGCCCCTGGAAAGGCTGCGGACGCAGTAGATTTCACGGTTGAACGAGAATATCGATGTAAATGGGGTCGCCAAAGGGGATTCCGGCCGGGTTGTGCGCCTGCCAGGCTGAGCGGTAGGGGCCGGTTTCATCGGGGGCAGTGAATAGGATGCGAATTTCAGCACGGGAGCCCGCGCGGGCCGGAAAGAGCGGCTGCTGTTCGGCGGAGCCGAGAGCGGGGCCAGCGATGAGGCGCAGGGTGTAATTCTCGTTCCAGTTGCAAGTGCCGGTGTTCTCAATTTCCCAGCGCTTGTCCATGGTCGAACCAGGGGCCACCACCGTGCCGTCTGGGATGGTGAGATCGGAGCGAAAGGTGAGCACATCAGTGCAGTTAGCAGGGGAGGCGGCTGTGGGGGCGTTGGCGGTGGAGGTGGGCGGGGCCGCGGAAGGTTGCAGCGTGGGCGGGCGGTAGGGCGGCTGGGTGACCTCGGCGTCGGCGGGTAGGGTGGGTTTGACGCAGCCCGCCAGAGCCGTCAGGCACAGCAGGGTAAAAAGAATCAAATACGCGGCAGAGTGATTCCTCATACCGCGTATTATAGCAAGGTTTATGCCAGGGGGTTAATCGTCGCCGAGGTCTTCTTCCTCGCCGCCGCTGAGCACCAAGGGAATATCGCCGGAGAGGGACTGCTGGCGAATGGCCATCTCAATTTCGTTGGACAGCTCAGGGTTCTGGCGCAGGTATTCTTTGGCGTTCTCGCGGCCTTGACCCAGGCGGATGTCGCCGTAGGAATAAAAAGCTCCGCGTTTAACGACAATATCGAGCTGGGTGGCCAGATCAATGATGTCGCCGACTTTGGAGACACCTTCGTTGTACATGATGTCAAATTCGGCGGTGCGGAAGGGCGGGGCGACCTTATTCTTGACGACACGCACGCGCACCCGGTTGCCGATGACTTCTGCGCCCATCTTGATAGACTGGATGCGGCGCACATCCAGGCGCACAGAGGCATAGAACTTCAACGCCAGACCACCGGGGGTGGTTTCGGGGTTGCCGAACATCACGCCAATTTTCTGGCGCAGCTGGTTGGTGAAGATCACCGAGGTTTTGGTCTGGTTGATGGCGCCGGAGAGTTTGCGCAGGGCCTGCGACATGAGGCGGGCCTGCATACCCATGGTGGCGTCGCCCATATCACCTTCGATTTCCGAGCGGGGCACGAGAGCGGCAACTGAGTCGATGATGACCACGTCCACCGCGCCGGAGCGCACCAGGGTTTCGGTGATCTCCAGGGCCTGTTCGCCGGTATCCGGCTGCGAAACCAGCAGGTTATCCAAATTCACACCCAGGCGGGCGGCGTAGGCGGGGTCGAGGGCGTGTTCCATATCTACAAAGGCAGCCGTCCCGCCCATTTTTTGGGCTTCGGCGACGATGTGCAGACACAGGGTGGTTTTACCCGAGGACTCAGGGCCGTAGATTTCGGTGATGCGGGCGCGGGGGATGCCGCCGACACCCAAAGCCAGATCCAGCGAAAGCGAGCCGGTGGGGATGGCTTCGACATGCAGGTGGTGGTCGGTCATGCGCATGATGGCGCCGTCGCCGTACCGTTTGACAATTTCTCCCAGGGCGCGGTCCAGCATTGCCCGGCGAGCTTCATCCATGCCGGAACCGGAATCGCTGGGAAGGGGTTGGGCGGCGGATGCGGAAGATTTACGAGCCATGATACTCTCCTTAGTGAACCAAGAGGGCGGCAGCCCACAACAAGCGCGGGTATAATCAATTCAATTATAGTACATTTGTTCCGTTGGTCAAGTGCTGATCCAAAGGAGTTTGAGGGCAGGGGACTGCGTACCTCGGGCGGCTTTATTCGTGGCGCAGGGCTTCGACAGGCTCCAAACCGGCGGCGCGGTTGGCAGGGTAGATGCCAAAGAATAACCCGACAGCCGTGGAGAACAGGGTGGCCATGAGGACGGCCTGCAGGCCGACGATGGGCGTGAAGGGGGTGTCGTTGGCCTGGGCCACCAACCCGACAATGAAGGCGATGAGCCATCCGAGGCCGATGCCCAGGATGCCGCCGAAGAGGGACAGGAGGGAGGATTCGGTCAGAAATTGAATGAGGATATCGGCGCGGCGCGCGCCCAGGGCTTTGCGCAGGCCAATTTCACGGGTGCGCTCGGTGACCGAAACGAGCATGATATTCATGATGCCGATACCGCCCACCAGGAGGCTGATGGCGGCGATGCCCCCCAGGAAGATGGTAAACACGCCGGTGATGGTGCGCGCGGTTTCCACAAAATCTTGCTGGCTGAACACTGTGAAGTCATTGGGGCCGATAGTGATGCGGTGGCGGGCGCGCAGAATTTGCGTCACCTGATCGGCGGCTTCTGTCACGGAATCTGCGTCCACGGCTTGAATGTAGATAACATCCACCTGGTCGCGGTTGCGGCGGATGAGGCGGCTTTCGGCGGTGGTGTAGGGGATGAGGACCACATCATCCTGGCTGCCAAAAGAGCCGCCGCCTTTGGGGGCCAGAACACCGATGATGCGGAAGGGCTGGCCTTCGATGCGCAGGGTTTCGCCCGCAATGGCTTCACGGCGCTGGAAAAAGCGGTCAGCCACATCCACACCGATGAGGGCCACAGAGGCTTTGCCGAGGATATGTTCTTCGCTGATGAACTCGCCCTCCAGCAGGTCGTAGCTGCGCACCGGCTGATAGGAGGGGGTGACGCCGTTGATGGACACTCGGCGGCGTTCGCCGCCGTAAGAGACTTCCAGGTTGTCGGCGATGACGGGGGCAATATCCTGCACGGCAGGGGCCTGGAACACATCCGCCAGGGCTTCGGCATCGGCCAGGGTGAGCGGCTCAACGGAGCGCACGTCTTCCTGGCGGTTCCCAGGGAAAACGAATAAGAGGTTGGAACCAATGCCGCTGATGGAGCCGGTGATGCTGGCCTGGGCGCCGTCGCCCACTGCCAACATGGCGATGACGGCGGCCACGCCGATGACGATGCCCAGGATGGTAAGGCCAGAGCGCAGCTTGTTGGCGGTGACGCTTTCTAAAGCTTCGAGGATGGCTTGCCAGAATTTCATACGGACTCCTCCACCAGCAGACCGTCGCTTAGGCGGATGACGCGCTGGGTCTGGGCGGCGATGGTGGGATCGTGGGTGACGATGATGATGGTGGTGCCGCGGGTTTGGTTCAAACGCAGGATGAGTTCCATAATTTCTTTGCCGGATTTTGAATCGAGGTTGCCGGTAGGCTCGTCGGCCATGAGGATGGCGGGGTCATTGACCAGGGCGCGGGCGATGGCCACGCGCTGCTGCTGACCGCCGGAAAGCTCGGTGGGTTTGTGGTAAATGCGGTCCGCCAGGCCAACGGCCTCTAACGACTGGCGGGCGATATCCAGGCGGCCTTTGCGCTGACCCGCGTAGCGCAGGGGCAGCTCCACATTGGCGAGGGCGGTCATACGCGGCAGAAGATTAAAAGATTGAAAGACGAATCCCACCTTGCGGTTGCGCACGCTGGCCAACTGGTCATCGTTCATGCGCGAGACCAGCTCGCCGTCGAGGTAGTAGGCCCCGGCGGTGGGGCGGTCGAGGCAGCCCAGAGTGTTCATCAGGGTGGATTTCCCGGAACCCGACGGCCCCATGATGGAAATCACCTCGCCTTTGAAGATTTTGAAAGACACGCCGCGCAGAGCGTGGACTTCGATCTCACCCATTTTGTAGACTTTGGTGAGATTCTGCACTTCAATGACGCAGTTGGGGCACTCGGCGGTTTGCATGGCTACCTCTTAGCGAGCGAAGGGCGGTCGGCCAGGCTGAAATTCGATGGGCGGGTTCAAAACCACCCGGTCGTTTTCCAACACATCGCCGCTGACAATTTCGGAATTGGTATCGGACGTGGCGCCGATCTCGATTTCTACCATGCGAGGTTCGGTTTCTGCGCCGCGCAGCACATACACCACACGCTGACCGTCGCGCAGGCGCACGGCCCGGTTGGGAACCAGGAGCACGTCTTTGAGCTGGCTGACGATGATGTTGACGGCGGCGGTCATGCCGGGTCGCACGCTCTCATCCGGATCGGTGAGGGCGATGGTGACGGTGAAGTTGACGCCGGAGGCCGAGGGGTTACCCACGCGGCCTACCTCGCTGACGGTACCGTTGTATTCTTTGTTTTGGATGGCGTCAAAGCTCAGCTTGGCGGGCTGGCCCAGCTGAATACGGTTGATATCCACTTCGGGAATTTCCACATCCACCAGCAGGACGGTCAGGTCGTCCAGACGGAAGGAGCTGAGGCCAGGGGTTACCTGGTCGCCGGGTTTGGAATTGACGGCAGAGATGGTTCCGGCAAACGGGGCGGTCAGGCTGTCTAACTCCAAAGCGGCCTGGATGGCTTCCACACGGGCTTCCGCGGCGGCGATATCCTGCGCGTTGGGGCCGTCTTTCACACGCTCCCAATTGCGTTCAGCGTCCTTTAAGTTCGCGCGGGCCACTTCCACGCGGGCGTCGGCTTCGGCCAGCTCTTGTTCGTCTGGGGTGGAGAGCAAATAATTGAGGTTCGCCAGGGCGCGGTCGCGGGATTGGCGGGCAGCGGCCAACTGGCTGAGCAAGGCTGCGCGCACGGGATCATCTTCTGGGCGGTCGGCGACGACGTTGTAATTTTCCTCGGCCTTTTCCATCTGATTTTGGGTCACGATGTAATTGGCGCGGGCCTGATCGAGGGTGGATTGGGAGGCGCGCTGGTAATTTTTGTTTGTACGGTTCTCCAGGGCGTCTTCCAGGGCCTTTTGCGCCTGGGTGAGGGCCAGCTGTGCCTGGGCGCGGGATACGTCTGAATTGCGCAGATCTTCCAAAACGCGCTGGGCGTTGATCAGGTCAGCGCGGGCCAAGATGATATTTTGCGGCAGTGAAGCAGGGTCGAGGCGGGCGAGGACATCCCCTTTTTTCACCACATCACCCACCTGAACCTCCAGAGATTGGATGCGGCCAGTGGTCTGCCAGGAAAGCAGGGTGGTTTGGTTGGCGCGCACGGTTCCGGTGGCCCCCACCAGGGCGGTGAGATCGCCGCGGGAGATGGTGAGGGTCTGATAGCCTGTGTTTTGGGAGGCCTGGTTTTGACGGTACAAGACCACACCGGTGACGACGGCCGCCACCCCAACAACGGCAGCGATAATCCAGATGAGGCGACGATTCATAAGAGACGATCCTTAATCCAAAAAAGTCAGAACCTGAGCCTGCGTTCAGCGCTCTCGATGAAAGAAGAGCTTTATCTTAAAAACTCTCTTGATCGGGCTGTTCACGGGCGTTGGCTCGCGTTCGTTATGATAAACTATCCGCAGAAAGAGCGGTACTTTAAGAATGATAGCACTAAGTGGATGAAATTTGAATGATTGTCAGTAGATTGAAAGTATAAAGATTGTACATGCTTATGCGGCGAACATGGAAGCGAGTACAGCAGATTGTGCGGGTCTTGGGCGCGGGCATCCTGATGATTCTGATGCTGGCGAGCAGTATCGTGCCGGGCGGAGACCGACTGGAGCAGGTGCGCGCCTTTACCCGCGGGGTGGAATTTGATTACGCTGGCTGGATGTTGACGGCCTTGTGGGATAAAGGGCAGCAGTGGGCCTTGAGCGCGCCGCGCTATTGGGACGAGCGCACCCAGCGGCAGGTGGTGGAGGATTGGGCCGCACTGACGCGCGAGGTGCAGGCATTGCGGGCCGAAAGCGCGCGGATTTTTGCTGACCCGGCGGTGAGCGATCCGCAGACCGCCGCTGCGCCGGTGCTGGCCCAACTACGCGAGCGCGAGGCTGAGCAGGCGCGTCTGGGGGCCTGGAGTGAGGAGATCCTCCAGATTCAAACCCGCGCGGTGCTGGGCGAGCTGGGTTTGACCTGCGGCAAGCAAGCTGTGCCTTCGGTGCTGTACCGCATTTCCAAGCTGCCGCTGGCGTTGGTGGTTTCGCCGCGGGAGGTCATCCGCCAGGATGCCAACATTTCCTTACTGCCCGAAATGAGATTGGATGAGATCACCGCTTTGGAACAGCGTGTGGAACAGGAACTGGGGGTTTCGGCTCTGGTGGTGCAGATCGGCGGAGTGGGGGTATACCCCACGATGGTGATGGAGAGCACAGATCTGGTGTGGTTAACGGAGACCGTGGCACACGAATGGACGCACAATTACCTGACGCTGCGCCCGTTGGGCATGTTGTACGATGCTTCGCCGGAACTGCGCTCGATGAATGAGACGGCGGCTTCGCTGGCGGGCAAGGAGATTGGCCTGCGGGTGCTAGAGCGCTATTACCCCGATCTGATGCCGCCCCCGCCCGCTCCCCCTGCGGCCTCCCAACCGACACAGCCGCCCGCAGAACCCCCGTCATTTGATTTTCGGGCGGAAATGCATATCACCCGTGTAGAGGTCGACCGCTTGTTGGCAGAGGGCAAGGTGGAGGAAGCTGAGGCCTATATGGAAGCGCGGCGGCAGGTGTTTTACGCGAACGGGTACATGCTGCGGCGGCTGAACCAGGCGTATTTTGCCTTCCACGGAGCCTATGCGGATACACCCTTGGGCGCAGCTGGAGAAGACCCGGTCGGCCCGGCAGTGCGGGCTTTGCGGGCGCAGAGTGGATCGCTGCGGGAATTTCTAAATCGGATCAGCTGGATGGACGAGTTTTCCGATCTGAAAAAGGCCGTCCAACCCTAGGCACAAGGGGCTACAGATCGCTGTCGAAACCGCCAAAATCACCCATGCCGTCATCGTCCCCCATACTTCCGGCGGACTCGGCCAGTTCGGGCAGCTCTTTTTCAATCTGTTCGGGGCTTTGGCCAGATTCAAGGCGGTGGACCACCTCGTCAAATTCGGGACCCATCTCTTCACCGACCTCTGAGCGCATCTCACGCATCATGCGCCCCAGGCTGCGGGGATCTTCGTCCAGTGCGTCCAGGGCGGCAGGGTCGGCCATGGACGCCAACCGGCTTTCATCGGAGCGGATAACGCGCACGCGGTTAATGCGGCGCTGGATATTGGCGCTGCCGCAGCGGGTGCAGTGTACGGGCTTCTGGTTGTATTCCTGATAGGTGAGGAAGACCTCAAAGCGGGCTTTGCAATCCAGGCAGCGGAAATCATAAGTTGGCATGAAGGGATAGCCTCCGGCGATAGAAGATCATTTATCCATTATAATCAGGGTGGTATCAAAAAAACGTTAGAATCTTGTAGCAAAACGGATGCGCACTTTATGACGATGGAAGAGACCATACACTTACGGAACCTACACCAGCCGCAGCCTTTGCTGGTGGTCATTTCGGGGCCATCCGGCGCGGGTAAAGACGCGGTGGTGAAGGCCTTGAAAAAAATGAACTATTCGTTTCATTTTGTGGTGACAACCACCGACCGCGAACCGCGCCCGGGAGAGGTGCACGGGGTGGATTATTACTTTGTGAGCACGCAGGAATTTGAGCGTATGATCGCGGCGGATGAACTGCTGGAGTATTCGACCGTCTACAATCAATATAAAGGCATCCACAAATCGCAGGTTCGCGAGGCGCTGGCCAGCGGCAAGGATGTGATTATGCGCCTGGATGTGCAGGGGGCTGAGAAAGTGCGCAAGATGTGCCCAGACGCGGTGCTGATTTTCTTGGCGCCGGAAAGTGAAGAAGCCTGGCTGCTGCGGCTGCATACCCGCAACACGGAAACCGAAGAGGCTTTCCGAATTCGATTTGAGACGGCCAAAAAGGAACTGGAAGACGCCAAGAAATTTGACTATGTGGTGATCAACGCGCACAACCAGTTAGACGATGCCGCCCAAACGATCCTTTCCATCATCGAGGCAGAGCATCACCGCACGGTGCCAAGACGGATTCAATTATGAGCTATGAACCAGATTCCCCTTCCTCGTCATATCCACCCCCTGAGCGCCCGCGCAGGGTGAGCCTGGTGGTCAACCCGGCCCGGCCGGTGGTCACCTATGTGCTGATGGGCATCACCATCCTGGTCTTTTTGGGCCAGTTGGGGTTGGAATCAGCCGTGGGGACGGATTTGCTGCTGGTGTTTGGTGCCAAAATTCGCTCGGCGATCCTGGCGGGCCAGTTTTGGCGGCTACTGACGCCTGTTTTTCTGCACGCTTCGTTTATGCACATTGCCTTCAATATGTACGCGCTGTATGCTGTGGGGCCGGGGCTGGAGGGCTTTTACGGCCACTGGCGTTTTCTGGCGCTGTATTTCCTGGCGGCTGCGGCGGGTAACACCCTGTCTTTTGTAGTCTCGCCCAGCATTTCGGTGGGGGCTTCGACGGCGGTGTTTGGGCTGATCACGGCGCAGGCGGTATTTATTTACCGCAACCGACAGCTCTTTGGCGACCGTATGCGGCCGATGCTGACCAATCTGCTGGTGATTTTGGGTCTCAACCTGGTGTTGGGGCTGTCTTCGCGCATTGACAACTGGGGACATCTGGGCGGTCTGCTGGGCGGGCTGGCGTTTTCCTGGTTTGCCGGGCCAGTGCTTCAGGTGGAAGATTTGGGAGAGCATCTGCAGCTGCGCGACACGAACACGGGGCGCGCCTTTGCCACCGGAGCGCTCATGGTGGCGGTGCTGGGAGGGCTGGTGTTCTTGCAGCTGCTGTGGGCGTAATTGAAATCGAATCCAGAACAGCCGCGCTGGCAGCCCCAGCGCGGTTTTGTTTTCCACGGGGTCACAGCACCGGTATGACTGATAACGTGCCTTGCGTCCCTTGCGCGCTTGTTCTAAAAAAGACATGATGAAAGATAATAGATCACTCTATTCTCTGGGGAGGCACATACGAAGATGAGCATGCCGGTTGAGAACAAAACCAGCGAATTTGAACCAGGCGCGCGGCTGCCGCGAATGGGTGAGATCAACCCCCTGATCGCACCCTACCAAAAAGCCGATGACCGTCGGGCGTTATGGGAATTGGCCAATACGCTGATCCCGTACGCTGCTCTGTGGGTGGTGATGGTGTGGAGTCTGAGGGTTTCCTACGCGCTGACCTTGTTGTTGGCTGTGCTGGCGGCGGGTTTTCTGGTACGCATCTTCATCTTCTTCCACGACTGCGGTCACAATTCGTTCTTCAGCTCCACCACGTGGAACAAGCGCGTGGGTTTTTGGCTGGGGCTGCTGGCGTTTACCCCCAGCGAGCACTGGTGGCACGAGCACGCCGTACACCACGCCACCAGCAGCAATCTGGATAAACGCGGGCGGGGGGATGTGACCACGCTGACGGTGGAAGAGTATCAAAAGTTGGGGCGCTGGGGGCGGCTGGGCTACCGCCTGTTCCGCAACCCGCTGGTCATGTTTGGTTTGGGGCCGATCTACATGTTTGTCATCAGCCACCGTTTTTCGCGGGCAGGCAGCGGGAGCAAGGAACGCAACAATGTGATCCTGGCCAATTTGGTGCTGGCGGCTCTGATCGCCGGGATGAGCTGGTGGATCGGCTGGAAAGCCTTTGTGATGATTCAGCTGCCGGTGCTGTGGCTGGGGGGCATGGTGGGCATTTGGATGTTTTATGTGCAGCATCAGTTTGAGAATATGTATTGGGCGCGCAGCGGGCGCTGGGACTACGTGGCTTCAGCGCTGGCGGGGGCTTCGTTTTACGACCTGCCCAAGGTGCTGCGCTGGTTCACAGGCAACATTGGCTACCATCACATTCACCACCTCAGCCCGCGCATTCCGGAATACCAGTTGGCGGCATGTTATGAAAACGTAGCGCTGATGCAGAAATATGCCAAACGGTTGGACATCCGCGCCAGCCTGCGGACGGTGAAGCTGGCTTTGTGGGATGAAGCGCGCGGGAAGCTGGTGAGCTTTTCAGAAGCCACTAAACCTTAAGCGCATGGTTTGATTGGGAATATCGCAGCCGCCCCCCAGTATTTTGGGAGGCGGCTGTTTTTAGGGGAGAAGGAATTGCGCTGCAGAAGATGGATGAGGGCTAATCGGAGGCGGCTGCGCTGGCAGAGGCCAGGGGGGCCGTGTTTTGCTCTTCCATGGTCATGATGGCGGGGATAGTGAAGGCCAACACGCCCATCGCGATGCAGACCGCGCCGCTGACCCAGAACCAGGTGCGGACGCCGAGCAGATCTGAAAGCGGCCCGGCCAGCAGCATCGAAAGGGGAACCATGGCGGAGCAGCCCGCACTCATGAGGGTGAAGACGCGTCCCTGCATTTCGGGGGCTACCCGCGCCTGCATGAGGGCCATGAGCGGGCCGTTGGTCATGGAGTTCATGAAGCCGGCGAGAGCCATGCCGATCAGGGCCAGGGGGAAGAGGGCGGCGGGGGCCAGGCCCACAATCAAAATGCCAGCGCCCAGACCAATGATACCCAGCAGAGAGGTGACTACTTTCTTGCGGAAGCCGCCCCAAGCCCCCAGCAGCAAGCCGCCTGCCACCAAGCCCAAACCGCTGGCAGATTCGATCCAACCCAATTCCAATGCGCCGCCATTGAAGTGCTTGTTGACCAGTAGGGGGGTGAGGGCGCCGGTGGGGGTGAGCAAGAAGTTGAGGAAGGTGGCCATGAGAATGACTGCCATGAGGCCGGGCCAACCGCGCACATAGCGGATGCCCACCGACACGTCTGCCAACACGCTGCGCGGGGTGACCGGCGCGGTGCTGCTTTGGGCGGGTTGGGGGATGGCCACCAGGGAGACGGTGAACACGGCCAGGGCGGCGGTGAGGATATCCACCATCAGGACAAAGTGCATGGGCAGCCAGGACAGCATGAGCGCACCCAGCGGCGGCCCGACGATGTTCAGCGCGCCGCGAGCGGCCTGGTTAATGCCGCTGATGCGCGCCAGGTGTTCATCGGGGACCATCAGAGCCGTGGATGCTTGAAAGGTGGGGAAGTGGAAGGTGCCAGCCAGCGAACGCAGGAAAAGGGCGGTCAAAATGTGCCAGGTCTGTACGATGCCCAGCCAGTAGAGCACCACCAGCCCCAATGTCACCAGGGCCACGCTGCCGTCGGAGATCATCAGCACCTTGCGGCGGTTCCAGCGGTCCACCAGCGCACCGACAAAGGGGCCGAGGACGATTTCGGGGACAAAACCCACCAGGGTGGCCATGGCCAGGATGGTGGCGGAGCCGGTTTTCTCGGTGAGGTACCAGATGAGGGCGAATTGAACCAGGATGGAGCCCAGGATCGAAAAGAGCTGCCCGAACCAGATGGTGAAGTAGGGGCGCTGCCAGTTTTTAGAAAGGGTGGTAGAAGAGGCCATGATTAACTCCAATACAAAGCTGATCCGCAGCGCAGGCGCTGGGAGTTATGAGAGATGGAATGAAAGATGAAGGGTGGGTTCGGACGGTTATTCGATGAAGACTTCGACGTGCTCGCCGTCTTCTTCGTCATACACGTCCACAATTTGCCCGACTTCACCGGATTCGATGTAGCTCATGAGTTGGGACATATCCATGCCTTCCACTTCGGGGGCGAAGCGCATGCCCATTTTCATACCGGCGTTGATCATGCTGGTGGGCAGGCGCACATTGACGCGCACCTTACCGGTGTCGGTATCGGTGACGCGCACGCGCAGCCAGCGGTTGCGGCGGTCTCCGGCGTAGGGCGGGATGGGCGCAGTGGGGGGGGCCGCCTTGCGTTCTGCGGCGACATCCAACGCGGCCAGCAGTTCGGCGGCGTCTTCTGCGCTGATTTTGCCGTCTTTGACCATTTGTAGCACTTTTAGACGTTCTTCTGCGAGGGTCACAGCAGCCTCCTTTGAGGGTTACTCTTCTTTTTTGCCGCGCAGCATGCGCTGAGCTTCTGCCAGCGAGATGACGCCTTGATCGAGGTCTTCCAAAATGCGGCGGCGGTCTTCGGCGGTGAGGCGCGCTGGGGGGTCTTCGCGGCCGGGCTCAAAGCCCAGGGTTTTGAGGACTTCGTTCAGGCGGTTGCGCAGGGTGGGGTAAGATAAATTCAGCTCGCGTTCCAGGGCGGTGAAGCGCCCTTCGCAGCGGATGAAGCTGACCAGGAATTGGAGCTGTTCGGGTGAAAGCCGGCCAAAGGGGTTTGCTGCTGGGCTGAAATGACCGTCAATGGTGGTGTCGCAGTGGGGGCAGTACAGGCGGGTCACCGTGATGGGCTCAGAGCAAATGGGGCATTTTTCAGGTTGTTGGTACATCGTCTCTCCCAAAACTGCAGGATTTTCAGATTCCTAAAGGTGCGTTTGTAATCTTTAAACAGATTATAGCGCAATTATTGAAAATGTCAATATTAATTTTCAAAAAATAAAGAAAACGCCTGAGAAAAATAGAATATTCTCAGGCGTTGTATGGGAAATCAAAAATGAGGGAGAGTTTTATTGAAGGGATCAGGCAGGCAGGCGCAGCTCGGCGCGCAGGAACCATTTGCCTTTACGGTCCGAGGCATCCTGGGGGGCGCGGTCGTAGTAGATTTCAAAGGCGCGCTGATCCGCGCAGCGAACGCGGAAGAAGTAGCGCCCAACCCCCCATGACCCCACCCGCTGAGCGCGTTCGGCGTGCTCAGGGCGCATGTTGCGGGCCATGCGTCCGCGGCGGCGGTTATCCACCCACTCGGCCAGACATTCGGCCACGGCGTAGGTTTGGCCGCGCCAGATGAAAAATTGCGGGCAGGGGGGCTTTTTTTCCAACAGGGGCGGAGAATCAAACCCCGCCTCGATGGGTTCATCAATAAAAGAAATGGGAATCAGATCCATGGGCGCTTTCTGGGCATGATTCTACCAGAAAAGGCGCGGTTGGTGGGTGGGGCGGCGGCCCGCCAGGAGGATAAAGGGGGCGGCTCGTTCGATGGGGATGCCCAAGGCGCGCAGATCGTCGGGCTGCACCAGGCGGTGGCGGCGGCGGGCGGCAATGATGGCCTGGGCGCGCTGCGGGCCGATGCCCGGCACGCGCAGGAGCTGCAGATAATCGGCGCGGTTCAATTCCAGGGGCGACTGGGCCAAATGACGCAGTGCCCAGGCCTGTTTGGGGTCGGTATCCAGAGGCAGGGCGCCGCTGGGGGTGAGGGGAAAATCCTGGGCCTGAAAGCCGTAATCGCGCAGCAGGAAGGAGGCCTGGTACAGGCGGTGCACGCGCCAGGGGTTTTCTGGGGGGGTATTTTCCAGGGGGGTCCCGCGAATCGGCGAGAAACGCGAGTAGTACACCCGCGTCAGGTGCAGACGGTGGATGAGGTGTTCTGAGGCGCGCAGCAGGTCGCTATCCGTTGCGCCGTCGGGGGTAACCACAAATTGGGTGGTAGAAGAAGGCATGTGCTGATTCCAGCCGAAGCTGGGCGAGAGGGACGTGCGCAGCTGTTCCACGCGCTGCAAGGGGGCGAGCAGCTCTTCGATGAGCGTTTTTTGAGGAGCCAGGCGGGCCAGGGCCGCGCTGGTGGGGGCTTCAAGGTTGACGGACAGACGGTCGGCCAGCTGCAGGGCGCGCTCCACCTGAGCTTCTTCAGCGCCGGGCATGAGCTTGAGGTGCAGATAACCGCGGAAGGCGTATTTTTCGCGCAGGATAGCGGCGGTATCCAGCAGTTGGTCCTGGGTGCGCACTCCGCCGCCGGCCACGCCGGAGCTGAGAAACAGCCCTTCCACCGCGCCTGCCTGCCACAGGGTGTGGAATGCCTCAGCCATTTGCTCAGGTTTAAAGGTGTGGCGGCGGAAATCTCTCCCGGCGCGAAAGGCACAGTAGTAGCAGTTGCGCTCGCAGGCAGAGGTCAGCACGGTTTTGAGGATGGGCACGCGCTTGCCTCCCGGCAGGGCGGCCATGTGAATGGGCAGCTCCACCGGGCAGGCGCGCTGCGTGGGGGCCAGGGCGGCGGAATCGTCATCTTCCACCACCATGTAGGTGTCGAGTTCCTGGAGCTGCTGAAGGGCGTCCATATCTCGATTATAGAACATTCATTCTATGTTTGTCAATAGGCCATCCGGCCAGTTTGGGCGAGGGCGGGGAATCAATCTCTGGGGTCGGTGGTAGGAGACGGAGGCTGGTTGGGCGAGGCGCTTTTGACGAGTTTTTCGCGCAGATCGGTCAGCTCCTGGTTCACGCGTTGGAACTCGGCAGCGATCTCGCTGTTTTGGGCCAGGAAGGGGACGGGGTTGACGGTTTCGGGCGGCTCGCGCATGGCCACCAGGGCCATGTTTTCCATGTGGGCCAACAGGTCGGAGAAGGCCAGGGCGCCCATATTGCCGCTGCTGGATTTGAGGGTGTGGGCCACCACGTTGACGCGCTTCCAGTCGCGGCTGCGGAGGGCTGAGTCCATGTCTTCCAGCGAGGGCGGGGTGTTGGAAAGGTAAATATCAATGACGGCGGCAAAAGCGGAGGGGTCGCCGATGGCGTAAATCCATTCGTTGACCGTTTTATCGTCAATCGCCGCCGAAGTGGGGCCGGACGACGGCACCAAGAGGGTTTCATCGGAGGGCAGTTCAGTCAGAGCGGCGTCGTCGTGGCTGGGACGGCTGGCCACCAGGGCTTTCACCAGGTCCTCCACATGCACCGGCTTGCTCAGATAGTCGTTCATACCCGCCTGGAGATAGCGTTCTCGGTCGCCGGGGAGGGCGTGGGCAGTGAGGGCGATGATATACGGCTGCTTATCAGAATCAATATCGTTGCGGATGCGCCAGGCGGCTTCCTCACCGTCCATGATGGGCATTTGGTCGTCCATGAGCACCACGTCGTAGCCGATGTCGCGCACCATTTGATAGGCTTCTTCGCCGTTGTTGGCAAAATCGGCTTTATAGCCGAGCTTTTTCAAGATGAGATCGGTGACCTTTTGATTGACAGGGTTGTCTTCGGCCACCAAAATGCGCAGTGGGTAGCGGTCGCTGAGAGAGACGTCAATTTCGGCTTCGGCGCTTTGATCCATCTGGGATTTGAAAGAAGGATCGCAGGTTGTGCGGTAGAGTGCGTCATACAGCTGAGAGCGCTTGATCGGCTTCTTGAGAGTCAGCACGGTAAGGCCCTGGGTATTTTGCGGCGGACGGTGGGTGATGAAGAGCAGTAAAATTTGGGGCAGGCTGCGCGCCGCGGGGATCTTGCGCAGGTCGCGCCAGAAGTCTTCAACGGGTTTCTCTTCACGCGGGGGGTCGACGATTAAAACATCGAAGGGCAGGCTGTGTTTTGGTTTGGCGGCGGTGCGTAGGGCGGCCAACGCCTCGGCGCAGGTGGGCACTGTGGTTAAGATCAGTCCCCAATGGCTGCTGTAGCGTTCCATGATCTGCACGTTGATGCTGCTGGAAGACAGCAGCAGGGCGTGCTTTCCGCGCAGTTCGGAAAGTTCATTGCGCAGCGAGAGGGGGCGTGTGCCCAACGCCACAGTGGCCTGGAGGGTGGAGTGGAATTGAGAGCCTTTGCCGGAGATGCCCTCCGATTCGACCCACAGAGTGCCGCCCATGCGCTCGCAGAGCTGTTTGCTGATGACCAAACCCAGGCCAGTACCGCCGTAACGGCGGGTGGTGGAAGATTCCAACTGGTTAAAGGGCTGGAAAAGGCGGTCAATTTTCTCGCGGGCGATGCCGATACCGGTGTCGCTCACGGTGAAATGCAGCTCATAGGCCGGGCCAACGGCAGCTCCCGGGACGGAGGTCAGTTCGGCGCCCTGGAAGGCGGTGGCGGATTCGATGCGGCGGGCCTGCACGGTGACGAGTACATAGCCGGATTCGGTGAATTTGACAGCGTTGTTGAGTAAATTGATGAGGATCTGGCGCAGGCGGTTGCTGTCGGCGATGATGTAATCAGGGACACCGGTCTCGATGAAATAGGTCAACTCCAGGTGCTTTTGGGCGGCCATGGGGGCGACAATATCGAGGGTTTCTTCCACGCAGCGAGTCAGGTCGAAGGAGGTCAGGTCCAATTCCAGCTTGCCAGCTTCGATCTTGGAGAAATCGAGGATATCGTTGATGATGTTGAGCAGGGCTTCGCCGGAGGTGTTGATGATGTCGAGATAGGCGCGCTGTTCGGAGTTGAGGGGCGTATCCAAGAGGAGGTTAGCCATGCCCAGCACGCCGTTCATGGGCGTGCGGATTTCATGGCTCATGCTGGCCAGGAATTCCGATTTGGCCTGGGCGGCTTTCTCGGCTTGCAGGCGGGCTTCGTTCATCTCGCGGAAGAGGCGGGCACGCTCCAGGGCCACGGAAAGATAATCGGCGAAAATGCGCGCCAGGTGGGCGTGTTCGGGGGTGAAGAAATCCAATGCGCTGGAATCAAGAGCCATGATGCCAATGGGTTGATCCTGGAGCATGAGGGGCACGCCTAACCAGGAGCGGATACGCGAGTTTTCGAACTGGACGAAATTGGGATACGTGCCGGAGATATCGGATAGGATGATGGGGCGCAGCTGTGAAAGCACCACTGCCCCAGGGTTGTCGTCGGTGGCGGGGAAGCGCAGTCCAATAACTTTTTCAGGCCGGTCAAAGCCGCGCCCATCCACAATTTCCAAATGGCCGTCCATGAGGAGTTGGATGGAGGCGGAATCAAAGGGGATGAGGCGCTGAAGCTCTTCGAGGATGATGTGAATGGACTGACCTTGCTCAACGGAAGAAACCAGCCCTGCCACAGCGTGGCGCAGAGTTTCGGCCTCGATCACACGCCGCTGACTGTCTTCCAGCAGGCGGACGTTATCCACCGCCACGGCCAACTGGCTGCCGATCGCACTGAGCAGGGTCAAATCGTTTTCATCGTACAGGTTGGGGCGGGTGTAACTGTGCACGCCGAGCACGCCGATGACCTGGTTGGCGCTGATGAGGGGCACACCCAACCAGGAACTGGAAGATTGGCCGGCGGAGAGGATACTATTGGCCTTGAGGAAGGCATCATAATCTTCGCGGGTGTGGAATACCAGGGGGATACGGGTGCGCAGAATGTAGCCGACCAGGCCGGTGCGCAGCTTGTAGCGCTGTGAGGGGATGCGCTGGCCTTCGCGGATATCCAGAACGTATTCCCACTCCTCTTGTTCAGGGTCGTAAAGGGCCACAAAGAAGTTCTCTGCGTCTACCAGGCGGCCTACCTGGGCGTAGAAGCTTTCCAGCAGTTCCGGAATCCCTCCCAACGAAGCCAGGGAATGGCCGATATGGGAGACGATGGAATTGAGCAGGGTCCAGGCTTCGTTGATCTTTTTACCGGTGGTAAGGCTGGTTTGCAGCTTGCGGTTGGCTTTTTCCAGACTTTCTTTGGCTTTTTGCAGCTCTTCCAGGGTCTTGCGGCTTTCGGTGATATCGCGCGCCACCCAGAAAACCTGATCTTTGCCAAAGGGGGAGATGGCAGCGGAAAACCAGCAGGGGCCGGCGCTGACTTCCAAATAGTATTCCGTGTTGACTGTATCGCCGGTATCCAGGGCGTGGGTGATGTAATTGGACATTTCCAGGGCCAGATCCGGGGGCAGGACTTCGTGGATGGTCTTGCCCAGCAGATCCTCTGGGGGGCGGACAAGCAGGGAAGGTTGGGTGGGGGCAATTTTAATGTAGCGGCCTTCGCGGTCTAATACCAGGACCACATCTGTCATGGCGGCGAAGAGGGCGCTCAATTCTTCTTCACGCGAGTGGCGCTCGGTGATATCGTGCAGGAGCAGCAGGGAATTGGCGGCGGTCTGCCTCCGGCCCTCAACGACGCGGCGCAGGGAGACTTCAAAATGCCGTTGGTTCACCACCAGCTGGGTCTGCGATTCGTCCTGGGCAGCGCGGGCCGATTGGCAAAAGGTCAGCAGGGCGGGCTGCTCTGCCAGAACCTGCGCAAGCGGCATACCCAGGGCGGCAAGTTGATCGACTTTGAGCAGTTCCGCTGCGCTGCGGTTGATATCCAAAATTTCATCCTGCTCATTTAGCAATAGAATTCCGTCGCGTAGGTATTCCAGCAGGGTGTCGCGGGCGGCGGGGACAAAGCCGAGGATGTTCATGCGGCTGAGTGCCCAGGCAATGACCAGAGCGGTGAAAAAGTAGCTGAAGGGGAGAACATCCAACTGCGGGCTGGAGATAACACCCAGGAGGTTTAAGAAAATGGCCAGGATGGGAGGCAGCGCGCCGAGGATAATAGCAATATTGATGGGGCGCGATTTGAGCGGCAGCATGCGCAGGCGGAAAGAAACCAGCACCAGACCGCCGATGAGCACCACCATCTGAAAGGCAGTGAAGAGATAATAGCCAGCGGCAGGCTGCAGGGAGCGGTACACAAAGCCCTGGTAGGTCTGCACAGACTCAGAGGCGTAGTAGGCATGGTGCAGGGGGTTCGTGAGCAGGGCGAGAAAGGCCAGGATAAAGGGGACGGCTCCGATCAAAAGATGGGCACGGTGAAGGAGGTACTGGCTGGCGGAGACGTAAAATACCAGGGTAACCCAGGCGATCAGCGATAGGATCATTCCCAGGGTTTCAACCCGCAGCCAAAATTGAATGAGGGCAGGGCTGGCGCTGTTGAGTTCCAGAATATAGGCAAGGGTATACCCCAGCAAGCTCGCCGATAGCACCAGGAGCAGCCGGGCCGGTATGAGATCCTTTTTTCGCCAGGTGTGCACCACCAGACCCAAGAGGAGCGCTACCGAGGGAAGCAGAAGGAGACTGAGAGGGTTCATCTGTATGGTTTTTGCCGTGATTGAATGGTTCCCTCCATAAGAATATGATAGTATAGGTTGAAGATATTCGCAAGACAAAGATCCAACCCTTCCCAAATCTGCAAAGCGATTGAAAACCTCCACAGGAGCACCCCCATGACCCTTTTTGATGAGATTGTGCAGCCCACGCTGCTTTTGGATGAGGCTGCGGCGCGGGCCAATATTGCGCGAGCGGCGGAAAAGGCCAAACGGCTGGGCTTGCGCTTTCGACCGCATTTTAAGACCCACCAATCGGCTGAGATGGGCGAATGGTTCCGGCCTGAAGGGGTGACTGCCATCACCGCCTCATCGGTGGAGATGGCAGAGTATTTTGCCGCAGCGGGCTGGAAAGATATCACCATCGCCTTTCCGGCCAATGTGCGCCAGACGGCGCAGATGGACGCCCTGGCAGAACGGGTGTCTTTGGGGCTGCTGGTGGAATCGGTGGATACGGTTGAAGCCTTGAGAAAGGGTTTGCGGCACAGTGCAGACCTGTGGATCAAGGTGGATGTGGGCGGACACCGCACGGGGGTGGATTGGACCCAGGTGGAGCAGGCCGCGGCTGTGGCGAGGGCGGCGCAGGCCAGCCGCCATTTGCGGCTGCGCGGTTTGCTGACCCACGCCGGACACACCTACGCCGAACGGGGTGGGACGGCCGTGCGGCGGGTGTATGACGAGAGCGTGGCACGCATCCTCAGCGTGCGCCAGGCGTTGGCGGGGGTGGGGCTGGGCAATTTGGAAATTTCGGTGGGAGATACACCTTCGGTCAGTCTGGTGGAGGATCTGGGGGCGGTGGATGAGATTCGCCCGGGGAATTTTGTGCTCTACGACGCCATGCAGCTGGCGCAGATTGAATCCTGCCGTGTAGAGGACGTGGCGGCGGCGGTGGCTTGCCCGGTGGTGGCGCTGCACCCGCAGCGCAGTGAGGCCGTGATTTACGGCGGGGCCATTCACTTGTCGAAGGATACCTTCCAATATGGCGAAGCGCGCGCTTTTGGCCTGGTGTGCCTGCCGGAAGGCGAGCGTTGGGGCGCGCCGCTGGCGGGGGCGTATGTGCGCGGGCTTTCGCAGGAGCACGGGATTGTGCGCATGGCTGCTGAGGATTTGGCCCGACTGAAGGTGGGGGATGTGGTGTGCATCCTTCCGGCTCACTCTTGCCTGACGGTGCAGGTGATGCGGCGCTACCGCACCCTGGACGGACGCTGGGTGGAAACGCTGAACCATTAGTTGGATTTTCGGCGAAGGATGGGCGAAAAAAAGCGGCGCGCTGGCATAGACCGGCGCGCCGCTTTGCGTGTACATTCTCAGGGGAGAAGCGGCGCGGTGAGGACGGTGAGCGGTACGGGGGTGAAGGTGAGGAGGAAGATGATCAGCGCCAAAACGGCCAGGGCTTTGCGGCGCGGATCAAGGGGAGTGATTTGATCCAGCGGCTCGGCATAAGAGCGGCCTAAGAAGAAGATGAGCGCAAACCACAGGAACCAGCCTGACCAGACAAAGCCCATGAGCGCCAGGAAGACAAGGATGATGGGGCGCAGGCGCTGGGCCGCCTTTTTCCCGAAAAGCACATAGATCATGTGCCCGCCGTCCAATTGGCCGGCAGGGATGAGATTGAGACCGGTGACCAGCAGGCCCGCCCAGCCCGCCCAGGCCACACCGGAGAGCATCACATCCGTGCCGCCGTAGGGGAAGGGGCGCGCAGTGAAGAAATAGCGCAGCCAGTACAACACTGGAGAAAGATCTCCGTAGGATGGGGGCGCGGGAAGCAGCTGACCGAAGGCCAGATATTTGAAGAGCAGGTAGAGCAGCGAGTTGCCTTCCATCTGCATGGCTCCATCCGCCGGGATGGAGACGGGCAAGGCCGACACAGTGGAGAGCCGGAGGCCGATGTACAGCACCGGCAGGGCCACCACCAACCCAGCCAGAGGCCCAGCGATGCCGATATCCAGTAGCGTGCGGCGGTTTTTCGGGGGGTCTTTCATGTTAATGAAGGCCCCCAGGGTGCCGAAGGGGCTGAAGGGGAAGGGGATGAAATAGGGCAGGGTGACGTGGGCGCCGTGGTAGCGGCCGGCGAAGTAGTGGCCCAATTCGTGAGCGCCGAGGATGAGGATCATGCTGAGGGCGAAAGGCCAGCCGTTGCGGATGAAGACCCACAGGGCGGGCAGCCATTCGGCGGGCAAGGCCTCCTGCAGGCCGTAAAGGCCGCCGGTGAGCAGCACGCTGAAGAGGGTGAGAATGAACAGGATGAGGTTGATGCGCGGGTTCGAGGGGGTGGGGACGGCCTGACTGGAGGTGAGCAGAATGACATGGCGGTCTCCGTCCCAGCGGAAGAGGGGGGTGATGGCGTGGGGGCGCAGGGATTCGGCCAGGCGGTCATAGGCGGCGGCAGAGTCGGAATCCAGCAAATGCCCGCGGTAACGCACGAGGAAATCGTCGCGGGAGGTGCCCAGGGTGATGTCTTCGATATAAAAAACGCGCCGAACCAGCGCGTCAAACAGAGTATAGCGATCGATGAGGGGCAGGCTGTCCAAAGAAACCTCCAACCAAACAAATCATCAGGCGGGAATGGATGGGAGTCGAACCCACCGCGGCCCGCAACGCGACCCGCCACCGGTTTTGAAGACCGGGGAACCCACCGGGATCCATCCACTCCCACCATTAAGGATACCGCAGGGGGGATAATTTGGCAAGGCAAAGGAGAGGGTTGACAAAAGCGGATAAAACCACTATACTTACTCACATAACCCTACCCCCCTGGGGGGGGGGTACCCCAAAACCGGGGAAAAGCGAGGTCAAAATGCACGATACAGAAGGTGTGATCTTGCGGCTGAAAACCGCAGAAGGGCATTTGCGGGGCATCCAGCGCATGGTGGAAGAGGATGCGTACTGCATTGATGTCATCCGTCAAATTCAGGCGGTGCAGGCGGCCTTGAACAAGGTCAGCACCCAAATATTGGACGGACATTTGAATTCCTGCCTGGTGACCGCGGTGCAGGGGGATGACCCTGCGGAGCGCCAGCGGGTATTGAAAGAGATTGCAGAAGTTTTTGAAGCCGCCACACGCGTGTAGGCGGACCCCAATTTTCCCATAAGGAGAACCGATCATGACAACTGTGACCTATTCCATCCCGAACATTTCCTGCAAGCACTGCGTCCACACCATTCAGAGTGAGGTGAGCGAACTGCCTGGGGTAACCCAGGTGGTGGCAAACGCCGACAGCAAAACTGCGGTGATCACCTTTGATGCACCGGCGACGGAAGCGCAAATTCGTGCGCTGCTGGCGGAGATCAATTACCCTGCGGCGGAATAACCCCCCAAAGACGTCCTTTACTGGTAGGCGAGGGAAGAGGCCGCAGGGGGCGGCTCTCCTCGCAAGAAAGCGAACGGAAAAAACATGGCAGAGAAGCAAATCACACTCCCGATCACAGGCATGACCTGCGCCAATTGTGTGGCGACGGTGGAACGCAGCTTGAAGAAGGTTCAGGGAGTCGAATCGGCGATGGTGAATCTATCGTCTGAACGCGCCACGGTGGTGTTTGACCCCGAACTGGCGGGGTTGAGTGATTTGTTGGGCCGGGTGGAGCGCGCCGGTTACGGCGTGGCCGCGGGCGAAGCGGATTTTATCATCCGGCGTATGAGCGACGACAGCGATGCGCGCCGCCTGGAAAAAGCCCTGGCAAGTGTGGAGGGCGTTTTGGAAGCCCAGGTGAATTATGCCAGCGAGAAGGCGCGGGTGCGCTACATCCCCACTCTGGTGTCGCAGAGCGAACTGCGCCGGGCGGTGACAGCGGCCGGGTTTGAGGCCGTTGAAAGTGGGGGGACGGGCGAGGATGCCGAGGCCAAAGCCCGCCAGGCAGAAATTGATCAGCAGCGCCACCTGCTGACGGTGGGTCTGATCTTCACCGTGCCGCTGTTTGTGCTGGCCATGAGCGGCGATTTGGGACTGCTCCCCATGAGTATCAGCCACAGCCGTTGGATCCGCTGGGTGATGCTGGCGATGGCGGCGCCGGTGCAGTTCTATGTGGGGCGGCAGTATTATGAAGGCGCGTTTAAGGCGCTGCGCAATGGGGCTGCCAACATGGATGTGCTCGTGGCGCTGGGATCCTCGGCGGCCTTTTTCTACTCGCTGCCGGTGACTTTTGGGTGGATCGGCGGTCATGTGTATTACGAGACCGCTGCGGTGATCTTGACCCTGATCAAGATCGGCAAGCTGCTGGAAGCGCGTGCCAAAGGCCGCACCAGCGAGGCGATTAAGAAATTGATGGGCCTGCAGGCCAAGACGGCGCGGGTGGTGCGCGGCGGCGAAGAGCTGGACGTGGCCGTGGAAGACGTGCGCGTGGGCGACCTGGTGTTGGTACGCCCGGGTGAGAAAGTGCCCGTGGACGGCGTGG
Source organism: Levilinea sp. (assembly GCA_029975215.1). Classification (GTDB taxonomy): domain Bacteria; phylum Chloroflexota; class Anaerolineae; order Anaerolineales; family Anaerolineaceae; genus Levilinea. Next base: position 56,476 of record JARKPO010000082.1, on the reverse strand, counting down.
TGGTGGACGGCCGCACCCAGGTGGATGAATCCATGCTGACCGGCGAATCGCTGCCGGTGGAGAAAGGGCCGGGAGACGCCGTGACAGGGGCCACGCTGAACAAGGTGGGGCTGATCCGCTTTGAGGCCACGCGCATTGGCAAAGAGACCGCCCTGGCGCAGATTGTGCGCCTGGTGGAGGAAGCCCAAGGCAGCAAGGCCCCAGTGCAGAAGCTGGTGGATCAAATCTCGGCGGTGTTTGTGCCGGTGGTGATTATGCTGGCGCTGCTGACTTTTGCGGGCTGGCTGCTGTGGGGGCCGCCGCTGGCGGTGAACGCGGACGTCAGTCCCTTCACCCGCGCGCTGATCAACATGGTGGCCGTGCTGGTGATCGCCTGCCCGTGCGCGATGGGTCTGGCAACCCCCACAGCGGTGATGGTGGGCACGGGGCGAGGCGCGGAGATGGGCATTCTGCTGAAATCCAGCGAGGCGCTGGAGCGGGCCGGGCGCATTTCGATGGTGGTGCTGGATAAAACCGGAACCATCACCCGCGGTCAGCCAGCCGTGACGGACGTGATCCTTTCGCCGACCTTTGCGGGGGGGGAGGACGAACTGCTGCGGCTGGCGGCCTCGGTGGAAAAGGGCAGTGAGCACCCGTTGGGCGAGGCAATTGTGGCCGAGGCGGGCCAACGCGAGCTGAAGCTGGCCGACCCGAGCGGTTTTCAGGCGGAGGTGGGGCAGGGCGTGCGCGCCGAGGTAGAAGGCCGCCTGGTGCGGGTGGGCAGTTTGCGTATGGCCGAAAACAGCGGTCTGGCCCTGGGTGAGATGGCGGAGCGCGCGCGGCAGCTGCAAAACGAGGCTAAGACCGCGGTGGTGGTGATGGTGGACGAGACCGCCGCCGGGGTGATCGGCATCGCGGACGTGACTAAGGAAGGCTCCAGCGAAGCGATTGCGCAACTGCACCGCATGGGTCTGCAGGTGGCCATGATCACCGGTGACAACCGCCAGACGGCCGAGGCCATTGGGCGGCAGGTGGGCGTGGACCGCGTGCTGGCCGAGGTGCTTCCCGGCGACAAGGCTGCCGAGATTGCCAAGCTGCAGGCGGCCGGGCAGGTGGTGGCCATGGTGGGGGACGGCATCAACGACGCCCCGGCCCTGGCGCAGGCGGATGTGGGTCTGGCGATTGGTACGGGCACGGATGTGGCTATGGCCACGGCGCCGGTGGTGTTGATGAGCGGCGACTTGCGCGGCGTGCCGCGGGCGGTGCAGCTTTCGCGCAAGACCCTGCGGGTGATCCGCGAGAACTTGTTCTGGGCGTTCTTTTACAATGTGCTGCTGATCCCTGCAGCGGCGTTTGGGCTGCTGGTTCCGGCATTGGCCGCAGCGGCAATGGCCTTCAGCAGTGTGTTTGTGGTCAGCAATAGCCTGCGGCTGCGCAAGATGAGACTTTAGACTGAGGATTAAAGGTAAAAGGTGAGGCGTATGGTCGACATGAAACGCAGTTTGGTTGGAATGCTGCTGGGGGCGGCGATGTTGGGGCTGCTGGCAGGGTGCAGCGGCAGTGCGAGGGGCGGATCGTACGCCAACATCCCCGCGGGGATGGGCTATGCTGACGGGGCGGAGATTTACTTTGCCCATTTGGAGGCATCCGACGCGGGCGTGGCGGAGAAATTGACGGCGATGATGCAGTCGCCAGTTCTGCTGGTGCCCTCGTTGGCGCAGATTCCAACCGAATACCTCGCCAGAGTGTACGTTTTTGAAAACGGGGTTTCGGGCAGCGGGCCGTTTGGCTTTCAGGCGGATGTGTTCAATGCTCCACCCGGCAGCCCAGACTATACCCCCCTGCGCAAGCTGGTAGTGGTGCGCTGGGAAGAGGGGGCTAAGGCGCGCGTGCTGAAATCGGTTCAAGAGGTGGAGGCCGCTCAGGCCGCGGGTGAGGTTCAGGTGAGCGAGCCGGGGGTGGTGATCAACATGCCTTTCATCACCTGGGAAGGCGGCAAGCGCTGAGCGCCGCTTGGAACAGAAGTTAGCGCAGAGCCTGCGTTAGCGATTTAATGGTGGTTTATCGGTACGGTATTTGCAGAAACCCGGCGGCCCGCGAGGGCTGCCGGGAATTTTCTTTCAGCGGTGGATGCATGCTGAAAAGGCATAGGGTATAATCGCAGTATATGAAGACCGCCAGGAAGCCCGCACAGGACCCGAACCAAATGGCAATTCCCGAGCATTTCACTGATTTCCGCACACGGCTGCTGCGGTTTTTGGCCTGGATGCTGATGGGGGCGGTGGCCAGCCTGTTTATTGCAGAACCGGCGGCGCACTTTTTGGCCAGGCCGGTGGGCGGACTGGAGACCCTGTCTTCAATTGATGTCACCGAAAATCTGAGCGTTTTCATGCGCATCGTCCTGCTGAGCGCGTTTACCCTGGCTTTGCCCTGGGGAGTGGGAGAAATCTTAGGCTTTTTCTCGCCGGGGATGACCGCCAAGGAAAGGCGCTGGGTGTGGGTGATCATCCCTTTGGCGCTGGCGCTGTTTGTGGGCGGGGTGGCGTTTGCCTACCTGGTCATGCTGCCCGCGGCCCTGAAAGTGCTGCTGCAGTTCATGGGCATTGAAACCCGCCCGCGCCCGGCTAGCTATTTTTCCTTCATCACCAACCTGATGTTTTGGGTGGGCATCGCCTTTGAGACGCCTCTGGCGGTGATGTTCCTGGCGCGCTTCCGCATCGTGCGGGCCGGAACGCTGCTGCGCGGGTGGCGCGTGGCTATAGTGGTGATTGCGGTGCTGGCGGCGGTGGTGACGCCCACCGGAGACCCGGTGAACATGGCGATTTTAATGCTGCCGCTGACCGTATTGTATTTGATCAGCATTGGTCTGGCGGCCCTGGTGCAGCCGCGCGCGCCCAAAGAGCCCAAACCGCCCCAACCGGCGCGGCGCAGATTCTTTGGCCGTCAGAGAAGCGATAATGTGGACAACAGCGGTATAATTAACAAAAAGGAGTGACCTATGCCTTTCCGTTTAGATTGGCCGGAACTGTTGTTGGTGCTGGTGATTATCCTGCTGGTGTTTGGGGTGGGACGCATCTCAAAAATTGCCAGCGAACTAGGCTCGGGGATTCGCGCTTTCCGCAAGGGGCTGCGCGAAGATGACGAGACAAAAAGCGATGACGAGACTAAGCCGCAGTCATAACCTGAGCGGGGTTCGGGGGCTTGCTCTGGGCGGCTGAGAAGAGATATATGGAATTCTTAAATGTCGGTTTCACCGAACTGCTGCTGATTGCCATTGTGGTGATGGTGGTTTTTGGCCCCGAACGGACCCGTGAGGGGATGCGCTGGGCGGCGCGGGAGTATACGCGCTTTACCAAATCGGCCACGTGGCGTGAGCTGCGCGCATGGTGGGCGGATCTGCGCGAATTGCCTCAGGAACTGATGCGCGAGGCCAACCTCGAACAGCAGAATGCCGATCTGGAAAAGCTGGAGTGGGTTCCGGACGTAGATACCGATGAGCTGCAGCGCTCCATGCTGAATGAAGATGCCATGACGCGTCTGGAAGGCGGAGGCAGCTTCCGGGGCCGCCCGGTGCCCACGGCCTATGCGGGGCCTCCGGGGACCTGGGTGGACTGGGCAGAGGTGGGGAAAAGCAAATGGGCGCAGCCGGATGACACACCAGAAAGCGCCAGCCCGCCGGATTTTGCGGAGACGTCTGCGGACTGAAGGACAAGCGAACCATAGGGGGCTTTTGCTTGTATTAATTGTCCAATTCTGCTATATTTTTTATAAACATTAAGGGGTTGAAAGGGCCGCCGCCGTCCTCAATGGCGGTGCTATTTTATATCGGCTGAACGGCGATTGAAACCAACTTGCACGGGCGATTCATTGAGACGAATGCGACCTCCAATTTCTCATCCTCATCGTCAAAGGCTGGCGGCTGCAAACGTTGAGATCGCCCAGTTTTCAAAATGGCGCGGCGCGGGGGGTAAGCTGCCTAGGTGAGGAGGAGAAGGATGAGAAAGCACAGCAGTTTTTGGGCGGTGGTTGTGATGTTGGCGCTGATACTGAGCGCCTGCGGCGGGCAGCCCACCCCGGCGGCCGGCCCCAGTGAAAGCGGGGCAGGCACTGCCGCTGTCCCGGCTGCGCAGGAGGGACCCTCGGTGGTGCGCGTGGGCTGGGCCGGCAGCCCCGACACGCTAAACCCAGCAGCGGCCTTGCTAAGCGAGTCATTTGTCATCTATGAACTGGTTTACAGCGCCCTGCTGGACTTGCAGCTGAACGGCGAATATACCCCAGATCTGGCGGAAAGCTGGACGCACAGCGAGGACGGCCTGGTGTGGACGTTTAAGCTGGTTCCCAACGCCAAATTCCACGACGGAACGCCGCTCACGGCCAAAGATGTGGTCTTTTCGTTCAATTTCTACAAAGACCACGAGGATTTCCCCTACATGACCGGCTACACCACGGCCTTTGAATCGGTGGAAGCGCCGGACGACACCACTGTGGTGTTGACCCTCAACGAAGCGATCCCCAACCTGTTCAGCCAGATTGTGTTCCTGTATATTCTGCCGGAGCATATCTGGAAGGATCATACTGAAGGCACGGCCGCGACCGAATTTGAAAATTTGGAACTGATCGGTTCCGGGCCATTTAAATTGAAACAGTATGCCCAGGGCGAATTTGTACACCTGGAGGCCAACCGCGATTTCTACCGCACTGGCCCCAAGGTGGATGAGGTAGTGTTCCAAACCTTCTCCAACCTCGATGCCCTGGTGCAGGCGATTAAGACCGGTCAGGTGGACATGATCACCGAGATGCCCAACACGGCGGTAGCCACGCTGCGCAATGCGGAGAACGTGGCTGTGGTGACGGGCGCGCCGCTGGCCCCGGATGTGACCGATATCATCCTTAACCAGGCCAGCGGCGACAACTGCCCCAGGGATGCGGGCGGGGTGTGCAGCGGACATCCGGCGTTGGCCGACCGCAACGTGCGCCTGGCGCTGGCCCACGCCACCAATAAGCAGGAGCTGATTGACATCATCCTGCTGGGTCTGGGCACACCGGGGCTGACCCTCATCCCTGACAGCCTGGGGAACTGGTACAACGGGAAGATCACCGATTACCCCTTTGACCTGGCCAAGGCCAACCAGATTCTGGAAGACGCCGGATACAAAGACAGCAACGGCGACGGGGTGCGCGAGATGCCGGATGGTTCGCGCGATTTGACCTTCCGTTTGAATTGGCCCAGCGACAGCACGGTGGCCCCGCGCCTGGCGGAGCTTTTGGGCAAGACCTGGGGGCAGATCGGCGTGAAATTGGAGATGCAGGCTCTGGATCCAGACGCGCTGACCTCCATCTGCTGCCCGGCTTTCGATTACGACATCCTCATCTGGGGCTGGGGGTCGGATCCTGACCCCAGCTTCCTGCTGAGCGTCATGCTGACGGATCAAATCCCCACGGGCATGAGCGAGACGGGCTATTCCAATCCCGAGTTTGACGAGCTCTTCGTTCAGCAGTCCAAGGAATTGGACCCCGCCAAGCGCCAGGAGATCGTTTGGAAGATGCAGGAGATTTTGCATCACGATGTGGTGTATATTGTGCCGTTTTATTCCAAGGCGGTGCAGGCTTACCGCACAGACCGGTTTAAAGGCTGGATTGTGGATCAGCCGAAACTGGCTCTGGACGATGCGACCTCTTTGATGGTGGTGGAACCGGTACGCTAAAGCGGCAGACCGGTGAGCCGCAGCAGCCGCAACAGGCACAGGGGGCAGGTGTGCAGCCCCCTGTGCCTGATGATTTGAAGTGAACGCGCTATTGGGAGGGTCCCCCATTGAAACGATTGACGTATTTGCTTCGCAGACTGCAATGGGCGCTGCTTTCGATCCTGTTTGTGATCACGCTCAACTTCTTTTTATTCCGCGTCCTGCCCGGCGACCCGGCGCGGGCTGGAATCCGCGATCCGCGGTTGACGGCGCAGGCCCAGCAGGCCATTCGCGAGCGCTTTGGGCTGGATAAGCCGGTGATCAACTGCTTTGAGACGCTGAACCCGCTGAAGCTGGGGAAATGCGGGGTAAACCCGCTGGAGACTCAGTTTTTTATCTATGTGGGTAATTTGCTGCGAGGAGAGCTGGGAACCAGCTACCACACCAATCGGCCGGTGTCTTCAATGTTGGGGGAGGCATTGCTGAACACGGTGCTGCTGGTGGGGGCAGCGCAGCTGTTTTCCATCGTGTTTGGCATCATTTTGGGGCTGGTGGCGGCCTGGAAGTCGCACACGGCGGTGGACTTTGCGGCGCTGACCGCCAGCCTGGTGGCGTGGAGTTTGCCGACCTTTTGGCTGGGGATTGTGCTGCTGTTTGCGGGCAGCACCTGGCTGGGTCTGCCGGTGGTGGGCAAGCTGACCCCAGGCATGGCCTACACCCATTGGGGGGCGAAGGCGGCGGATTTGGGGCGGCACTTGATCTTACCCACACTGACTTTCACCATTGTGGTGCTGGGGGAATATATGTTGGTGATGCGCAGCACGGTGCTGGATGTGCTGTCGGAGGATTACATTCTGACCGCCAAGGCCAAGGGGCTGAGCACCTTCCAAATCCTCAAAGATCACGCCCTGCGCAATGCGCTGCTGCCGATGGTGACGATTGTGGCGCTGAATTTGGGCTTCACGGTGGCGGGGGCCATTCAAATTGAGACGGTGTTTTCCTGGCCGGGGTTGGGGCTGGCCATTTTTGACGCGGTGGGGCGGCGCGATTACCCCATGCTTCAAGGGGCCTTCCTGCTGATCGCGGTGAGCGTGATCACGGCCAATCTCATCGCGGATTTGCTGTATTCGTACCTCGATCCCCGCATTCAGGCAGGTCAATCATGAGCGCAGCCGCCACCACTTCCGTTGGTACGATCTGGCGCAGTGCGCGGCGCAATTGGATGGCCCTGGTGGGGCTCAGCATGTTGGCGGCGGCGATGATTGTGGCTGTGTTTGCGCCGTTGATTGCGCCCTACGACCCCAAGGCAGAACTTAAGGTGAGCATTGACGACATTTACGCGCGTCCCAGCGCGGCGCATTGGCTGGGGACGGACGATGCCGGGCGGGATGTGCTTTCCAATTTCATCTATGGGGCGCGCGTTTCGCTGATTGTGGGCTTTTTTGCCTCCTTCATTTCGGTGTTCATTGGGGGGACCATCGGCATCACGGCGGGGTATTTTGGCGGACGGGTGGAAAACATCCTGATGCGCATCACCGACATCATGCTGGTGATTCCAGACCTGCCGCTGGCGGTGGTGCTGGTGGCGCTGACCAAGCCCAGCTTGATGAACATCATTTTAGTGATCGGCCTGCTGGGTTGGACGGGGACGGCCCGGCTGGTGCGCAGTCAGACGCTGTCGGTGAAGGAGCGCAAATTTGTGCTGCGCGCCAAGGCCATCGGCTGCGGACATTTTCACATTTTGCGGCGGCACATCTTTCCCCTGGTGCTGCCGCTGTTGGTGGCCAATACGGTGCTGGTGATTTCGCTGGCCATCTTGGAAGAAAGTACGCTGAGTTTTTTGGGGCTGGCCGACCCCACCACCCTGAGCTGGGGGCAAATGCTGAACTTTGCCTTCACCCGCGGCGGGGTCAGCGCGGGGGCCTGGTGGGCGCTGATTATGCCCGGGTTGGGAATTGTGTGGGTGGTGTTGGGCTGCACCCTTTTGGGACAGGGGCTGGAGCAGGTGCTGAACCCGCGCCTGGAATGGCACCATTTGTCTGTGGGGCCGAAGATGGTGGCCCGGGGGACAAAGGAGGAGCGCCCATGAAACCTGTGACCGGCCAAAAAACGCTGCTCAGCGTGCGCCATTTGAGCGTGGGATATGAAAGCGAAGGCAGGCTGCTGCCTGCGGTGGAGGATGTGCATTTTGATCTGCGCGAAGGTGAAGTGTTGGGCCTGGTGGGGGAGAGCGGCTGCGGCAAGACCACTCTGATGCTCAGTCTGCTGCGGCTGCTGCCGGTGGCGGGGCGCATCACCCGCGGGGAAGTGCGCTTTGGCGGGCAGGATTTGCTGGATCTGAGCGAGACAGAGATGAGCCAGGTGCGCTGGCGCGATATCGCTATGATTTTCCAGGGGGCCATGAACGCACTCAACCCGGTGCTGCCGGTGGAACAGCAGATCCGCGAGGCCATCCGCCGTCACGACGCCAGCGTCAGCGCGGCGCAGGCTACCCGACGGGTGGAAGAGCTGCTGGAAATGGTGGGCATTACCGCCAACCGCAAAGATCAGTACCCCTTCCAATTTTCGGGCGGGATGCGCCAGCGGGTGATGATTGCCATGGCCTTGGCCTGCCGCCCGCAGATTTTGATTGCGGATGAACCCACCACGGCGTTGGATGTGATGATTCAGGCCCAGATTTTGGAACTGCTGTTGGAACTGCGCGAGAGGCTGGGGTTGGCGGTGATTTTGGTGACGCATGACCTGGGCGTGGTGGCGGAGATTTGCGACACAGTTTTGGTGATGTACGGGGGCATGACGGCCGAATATTCGGACGTGGACCGGGTGTATAACCACGCCGTTCACCCCTACACGCAGAACCTGCTGAAAGCCTTCCCCGACCTGAGCCAGCCCAATGCGCGGCTGATTTCCATTCCGGGCTACCCGCCGCGCCTGGACGCTTTACCCACCGGCTGCCGCTTTTCGCCGCGCTGCCCGGCGGCCCTGGACCGCTGTCAAAAAGAAGCACCGGGTCTGTACACGGTGGAAGAGGGGCATACGGCGCGCTGTTTTCTGGTGGAGGGCAAGGCATGAGCGAGACGGCTGCGGTTTTGGAACTGCGTAATTTGTGCAAACTCTTCCCCGCCGGACGGAGCGGCATTTGGGCGCGCACCAGTGAATTTGTGCATGCGCTGGATGGGGTGGATTTGCGCCTGGAAAAAGGCGAAATCCTGGCTTTGGCGGGGGAAAGCGGCTGCGGAAAATCTACCCTGGCGCTGACCCTGATGGGCCTGGAAAAACCCACCCAGGGGACGATCTGGTTCGAAGGTGAGGATGTGACCCGCCAGAGCCGTGCCGGACGGCAGCGTCTGTGCCGCCAGATTCAAATGGTTTTTCAGGACCCGTATGAATCCTTGAACCCGCTGATGACCATCGGCGAAATCGTGGCGGAGCCGCTGGATGTGCACCGGTTGGCGCAGAACCGCGAAGAACGCCAGGGGCGGGTGGAAAAAGCTTTGGAGGAGGCCGGTCTGAAGCCCGCTCACATCTTTATGAACCGCCTGCCGCACGAGCTTTCCGGTGGACAGCGCCAGCGTGTGGTGATTGCGGCGGCTTTGGTGTTGGAGCCGGAAGTGCTGCTGGCGGATGAGCCGGTGTCCATGCTGGATGTGAGTATTCGCGCGGAGATATTGAATCTGTTGGCTGAGCTGCGCGAGCGGCGCGGTATCAGCGTGCTGCTGATCACCCACGACCTGGCCACCTCGGCCTACCTGGCAGACCGGGTGGCGGTGATGTATTTGGGCCGTATTGTGGAGTTGGGGGAGACGCAGGCGGTGTTGGAAAGCCCGGCGCACCCCTACACCCAGGCGCTGCTGTCGGTGATTCCGGTGCCAAATCCGCGCAAGCGGCGCGAGCGGATCATTTTGCAGGGGCAGCCGCCCAACCCGGTGCATGTGCCCGCGGGCTGCCGATTTCATCCGCGCTGTCCCAAGGTGATGGATCGCTGCAGGGTGGAAGATCCGACTTTGGCGGCTGTGGGGGCGGGCAGTCACCAGGCAGCCTGCTGGCTGGTTTCGGGGGACGGTTCGGATGAGTGAAAGGAAGGATGTATGAAAAACGATCGTCCACAGGTGAATGTGACGGATGAACGCAGCGGCTGGCCGTCATTGCCGCGGCCAGATTTGAAGACGCCGTCGGGGTGGAGCCTGGGATTGGTGCACAGCGTCAACCGGATTTACAATCACAGCCTGTCGCCAGATGGGAAGCGCATTGCTTTTTTATGGGATCGAGACGGTTTTACCGAAGTGTACTGCATGTCTGCTGCCGGGGGGTGGCCGCAGCGGGTCAGCGTGGGACGGCCTGCCTATCAGTATTGGTGGGAAGAGACCCCGCGCTGGTCGCCGGACAGCCAATATCTGGCTTTCACCGTAGACGGCGTGGTGCAGGTGGCGGCGCGCGGAGCTTTGGCCAAACCGGTGAGCGATTTCACTGCGCGGGCCAGCTCGCCCGTGTGGATGCCGGACAGCTTTGGCCTGCTGATGAGCGTGGAGCGGAATGAAAAGACCCAGATTGTACTGGGCGACCGGCAGGGGGGCTGGCCACGGCTGGCGGCCAGCGGCGAAGGAGATTATCTGGAGGTGCGGCCTTCGCCCGACAGAAAATGGGCGGCGGCGGTGTTTGCACCCCTGGCCGATTTAAACCGCTGGGAGGTACGCCTGGTGAATTTGGGGGGCGGGCCTGAGCGGCGCATTGAAGGCCAGCCCGGCACCCGCGACACTTCGCCGCGCTGGTCGCCGGATGGGGGGCGGATTGCCTTCTTATCCAACCGCAGCGGGTTTTACGAGGTGTGGACGGCGGACAGCACGGGCGGGCCGGCGACGCGCCTGACCCAGGCGGGCAAGGACCTGGCGGATCTGGCCTGGTCGCCGGATGGGCGCTGGCTGGCGGTGACGGTGAACGATAATGGGGCGTTTCACCTGGGGCTGGTGGATGCGGTTAGCGGTGGGCTGCACTTGCTGCGCGAACGGCTGGGCTGCCACCTGCACCCGCAGTGGGGCCCGAAGGGCGATTTTTTGACCTTTGAATACACAGACCCGCTCACCCCGCCGGATATTTACCGTATGACTCTGCGAGCGGGGACTGCGGGACGGTTGGAGGCGGGCACTGTTCGGGCGCTGACCGTTTCGCTGCCGGAGGCGATGGAGGGGCTGAAACGGGTGATGCCGGAGGCGGTGAGTTACCCCAGCTTTGACGGGCTGCGCATCCCGGCACTTTTGTTCCGCCCGGAAAAACCTAACGGCGCAGCCATTTTGCACCCGCACGGCGGGCCGCGAGACCAATACGTGTATGATTGGGACCCCTTTGTGCAGTATCTGGTGGCCAAAGGTTACACCTATCTGGCGATCAACTACCGCGGCGGCAGCGGCTATGGGCGCGAATTTGAGCTGCTCAATCAGGACAGTTGGGGCATCGGCGACACCCAGGACTGCCTGTATGGAGCGCGATACCTGAGCGGGTTGACTGGGGTGGACGCGGAGCGCATCGGCATCATGGGGGGCAGCTACGGCGGCTATATGACCGTGTGCAGTCTGTCGCGCGACCCAGAGCACCGCTTCGCCTGCGGAGTGTGTCTGTACGGCGACGCGGACATTTTTAGCTCGTGGGCGTTGTGTGAACGCGGCACGCGCCTGTATACCGAGATGCAGTTGGGCCATCCGGCGCTGAACCGGGAGGTGTACCGCGCTGGCTCACCCATTTTGCAGGTGAACCAGGTGCAGAAGCCGGTGCTGATTCTGCACGGGCTGGAGGATGAGGTTGTGCCCCCGCAGGCTTCACAGGAGTGGGTAGAGGCGCTGCGGGCGGCGGGCAAGACCTTTGAATACAAAACTTACGCGGGAGAATCCCACGGGTTTCTCAAGTGGGAGGTGCTGATGGATGTGGGGCAGCGCATTGAACGCTTTTTAGATTGGTGGCTGATGCCAAAACCCTGAAGGTGAGGTGGGCGGATGAAGATGCGGATCGACAGCAGCAGCCTGGGGCGCGCGGTGCGGGTGGAAATTGACCGCCCGAAAGGTTCACACCACCCGCAGCACGGTTTTCTGTACCCGGTGAATTACGGTTATGTGCCGGGAACGCTGGCCCCGGATGGGGATGCGCTGGACGCTTATGTGCTGGGGGTGGAAGAACCCCTGGAGCACTTTGAGGGCGTGTGTGTGGGGGTAATTCACCGCCTGGACGATGTGGAAGACAAGCTGGTGGTGACGCCCGCGGCGGCGCGGCTGACGGCGGAAGAAATTTTGCAGGCGGTGGATTTTCAGGAGCGCTACTTTGAATCCATGCTGACCCTGTTCTTCCCCTACGAACGCCTGACCTGGCCGGAGGCGGCGGATCTGGCGCGGGATACGCCGCTGGTGCTGCCTTTGGGGGGCGGGTATCCGCTGGAGCGGCTGGCCGAGGCGCTGGGCTACCCTGCGCGGGTGGGGCTGCTGCCGATTTTTCCCTACGGCTGGCGCGGCAGCGGGCTGGAACTGCCAGCGGCGGTTTTGGGGGAGGTGGTGCGCAACCTGGTGGGCAGTTTGCGTGAGGACGGCTTTACTCGCGCCTATGCTCTGCTTCCGGCGGGCTGCGGCGTGGATGTGGGCGAGTACGGCTTGTACCTGAAAACGCCGCGCGAACCCGCCCGCCCGCTGCCGGAGGATGCGCAGCGCGGCAAGGTGATTTTGATCCCCTTCGGACACACCGAGCAGCACGGTTATCACCTGCCGCTGGACGTGGACACGCGTTTGATTGAAGCCGTGGCCGAACGCACGGCAGCGGCTGTGCCGGAGCTGGCAGCCTGCCTGCCTGTGGTGCCGTATGGGGTCAGCACGCACCGCAGCAGCTTCGCGGGTACACTGAACTGCGGCGGGCGCGCCTTTGAAGATTTCTGCATTGCGGCGGCGGATGTGCTGAACGCACGCGGGTTTGAGACTCTGTATTTCCTCAGCGGGCACGGCGGCAGCTGTTCTTACCTGGTGAACGCAGTCAAGGCGGTGGGCGAACGCCACCCCAATGGGTTTGCCGCCACGGCCTGGCTGTATTTATCCGGTCCGCAGGGCATTGCTGAGCTGGAACGCCATCGCCAGTCGCGGCCGGGGGGCATGGGGCATGCCTGTGAGTTGGAAACCTCGCTGTACCTGTATTTGAACCCGACGGATGTGCACATGGAACGGGTGGTGGATGAGGTAGATTTTATTGAAACCGAATCGTACCGGATGGACTGGGTGGAGGGCGGCGCGCTGATCGCCAATCCACCCTGGGAGGATGACACCGCCACGGGCGCTTATGGGGCCGGCAGTTTGGGCACCGCCGAGAAAGGGCGGCTGTGGTTGGAGGCTGCCGCGGCCGAAAAGGTGCAGCATGTGTGTGAAATTTTAGAGCAACACCGGCGCAGGACAGAAAAGCGCAGGAGAAAACCATGATCCGCAAAGAATTAAAAAAACCAATGCGACAACTGGAAATGCTGGTCTTAAAAGGCTCCCATTTTGAAATCGGGCGGCAGATGGGGGAGGCCCGGCGGGAACAGGTGGCCCACAGCATTGAAAATGCTCATCACCTGCTGCAAGAAGCCTACGATCAGCTGCAGCTCTCTTGGACAGGGGCGATCAACCAATCGCGCAAATATTTGCCCTTTGCAGAAGAACGCTTCCGGCAGTATGTGGACGAAATGCGCGGGATTGCAGAAGGGGCCAATGTGTCTTTTGACGATATCGTGGTGCTGAACGCGATGGAGGCGGTGACGGTTGACGCGCTGCATTTAACCAAATGCACCAGTCTGGCCGTGAATCAACGGCGCACGGCCAATGGGCATGTGTTGGTGGCTCATAATGAAGACTGGGTTCCTGAAGACGAAGATGATTTGGCAATTATCCATGTGACCACGGATGATGAGCCGCCGATGCTGGCCATGACCTATGGGGGGCTGCTGCCGAATATTGGTTTTAACGCTTATGGGATCGCACAGTGCTGTGATTCGGTCTATCCCACCGATTCGCGCATCGGGATCCCCAGAATTGTGGCTTCGCGGGCGGTACTGGCGGCACAAACCCCCGGTGAAGCCATCCGCCGCACGCTGGTTCCGCACCGCGCTGCGGGGTATAATCACCTGCTGGCGGATGCGAACGGAGAACTGTACAGCGTGGAAGTTTCGGCAAGAAAATTCGCCCTGTTGTACGGCGAAGATGGGTCGATGGTGCATACCAACCATTTTTTGACCTGGGAAATGCAGCAGGTGGAGAGCGAACCGGACGAACTGGTGGCCACGCGGGTGCGTTATCACCGCGCATGGCGGCTGCTGCACGAAACGGAACAGCACACGCTGGAGACGCTGAAAGCCATCCAGCGCGATCATGTGAATTATCCGGATTCAATCTGTAATCATGATGATACAGCGTTGGACCCTTTAGACCGTGAAAAAACGATCACGGCCTTGATTATGGATCTGACGGAATTGAAGATGTACGCTACCTGGGGCAACCCGTGTGAGAATGAATACCAGGAATTTTCTCTGAACGCCTGAAACTGACGTTTGGAGGACCAATTATCCATGAAAGAAGGGCACAGATGGTTGCTGATATTGAGATTGTTTTGCGCTTACTGGCAGCAGCAGGGTTGGGGGCGTTGGTGGGGTTTGAACGCGAGCGGCAAAACCAGCCGGCGGGGCTGCGCACCCATATTGTGGTGGTGATGGGCGCTTCGCTGGCGATGAGTCTTTCGATCAACCTGGCTATGCAGTTTCGTGAATTTGCGCCCAACGGCGACCCGGCACGGCTGGCAGCGCAGGTGATTTCGGGTATCGGCTTTTTGGGAGCGGGGGCCATTCTGCGTTTTGGAGCCTCGGTGAAAGGGCTGACCACGGCGGCGTCGCTGTGGACCATGGCGATTGTGGGCCTGGTGGTGGGCGCGGGGTATTATATCCCAGCGCTGGGAGCCACGGTGACTCTTTTGGTGGTGCTCTCCCTGTTAAACGTGTTTGAGACGCGTTTCGTGCGCCCGCGGTTGGTGGTGGCGCTGACCCTGACGGTGGATTACCGCCCGGGGATTGAGCAGGAAATTCGGGCGATCTTAACGCACTTTGCAACCGGCAACGAGCCGTTCACCATCAGCAAGCATGTGCGCACCAAACGCATAAAGATCGAAACTGTGTTCAAGCTGAAAGACGGCAAACAGTTGGATGAGGTGGCGGAAGAACTTTCGAATGTCAGCGGGGTGCGGGTGATTAAGACCGCGCCTTAGAGGGACAAACAGCCCCCGCCCGCGGCGCGGAAGCAGTGCACCTCATCGCCGTCGCGCAGAGGGGTTGATAGATCGCGTTGGACGCGCCCATTAACGGCGCAGGTGACATGGCGGTCTAAGTTCAGCTGGGCCAAAACATCGCGGAGAGCTGCGCCTTCGGGAAGGGTCAGCACAGCCCGACCGCGCGCCTGGGGGGGCAGCTTTTCACGTAAGACGGCATGAAGAACGACCTGAATTTGCATGGCGCACCGTAATTGTGATTAAAATATAGCATCAAAATTCACCGCGGGCGTGCGAAAACACGCCTGCGCTTTTATCGGCAGGAGCGAAAGGGCGGCGGAAGGCATGGAGAAAGCGGCTGAAGAAGAAAAACCGCGCAAGCGCAGCCTGGGGGCGCGGCTGGGCTGGACGCGCGCCAGCTATGCCCTGTTGAGCGTGTTTATGGTGCTCATTTTCTTGATAGGGTATGTGTGGTGGCCGCTGCTGCAGGCCTATCTGGACACCTACAATCCCGATTATCCGTTTTGGGTGCAGTTCGACTGGCTGCTGCTGGGGATTTTCCTGGCGATGACGTTGCTGATCATGGCCAACGCGCATTTGGGCAAGGATTTCCCTATCTTTGCCATTGGGTTGGCGGGCGGGTTGGTGATTGAAAGCTGGGGGACGCAGACCAGCCTGTGGACGTATTACACGGCGGAGCGTCCGCCGCTGTGGATTATCCCGGCCTGGCCGATCGCCAGCCTGTCTATTGACCGGCTGTACCGCCTGCTGGCGCGCTGGACGAAGAATTGGCCGGAGGGTGTGTTCCGCTGGGGCTATTGGGCGGTGTTTGGCATTTTCCTGGGGCTGATGGTGATCTTTGTAGCGCCCACCCTAAATCGTTCGCTGACGGTGATGGCCCTGGTGCTGTGCGTGTTCCTGATCCTCACGCCGGTAGACCGGCGCGCGATGGTGCTGGTGTTCGCGGCGGGGGCGGGCTTGGGTTACTTTTTGGAGCGCTGGGGCACCACGCGCGAATGCTGGACGTATTACACCCGGCAAACCCCGCCGTTTTTCGCCGTCTTGGCGCACGGGATGGCGGCGGCGGCGTTTTGGCGGGTGCTGCGGTTGTATGAACTCTTTTGGCCGCGGGTGAAGGCCCTGCTGGGGCGGCGCGCCCCAGAGCGAGAAACGGCCTAATCCCCGGCGGGGAAATAGACGCGCGGGATGCGCGGGTGGATCAGGCACACGCCGGAATAGCTGGAACGCCAACGGTTGCGCAGCTCTTCCACGGTGATTTGCTCCGAACCTTGCCGGCCCAGCAGCACGACCTCATCCCCGGCGGCTGCGGGGGCGGGCAGGGAGACCATGGAGAGATCCATACAGTTGAGGCCCACCACGCGGGCGCGCCGACCGCCGACCAACACCTGATTATCCTCCGAACGGCGGTAGCCGTCGCCGTGGCCCACGGGCAGCACGCCGATGCGTTCGCCTTCAGAACACCGGTAGCGCGCGCCGTAAGAGACCGTCCAACCGGCTGGCATGGTTTTGACCGACAGCAGGCGGGCTTTCCAGGTCATGGCGGGGCGCAGGGAGGCGATCCACGGGGCAGGGAGTTCCTGGGTGATACCGTAGAGGATGCCGCCCGCGCGCACCAGATTGAAGCGAGCTTCGGGAACCAGGGCGATGGCAGCGGAGTTGGAGAGGTGAATCCAGGTGGGGTTGGCCCCTGCGGCGCGCACGGCGGCCACAGCGGCCTCGAAGCGGCTGATTTGCAGGTTGGTGAGGGCGGGGTCATCCCCGGCGCTGGCCAGATGGCTGAACACGCCGTCCAAACGCACCCAGGGCGACCCCTGGGCAAGGGCGGCAAATGCCCCGGCCTCGTGGGGAAAAACGCCCAGGCGGCCCATACCCGTATCCACCTTCAGGTGGACGAGGGCGGGGGTTTGCAGGGCGGCGGCGCGCTGCTGGGCGGCCTGGAGCAGTTCCAGGCTGCCGACGGCGATGGTGACCTGGGCGGCGATGGCGGCGTCTAACTGTTCCGGGATGAGGCTGCCCACCAGCAGAATGGGGGCCTGGATTCCGGCGCGGCGCAGAACCAGGGCCTCTTCTACACGCACCACGCCCAGCCACAGGCCGCCGGACTTGAGGAAGGTTTCCGCCACGGGCACCGCCCCGTGACCGTAGCCGTCACTTTTGATCACGGCCATCAGAGGAACCCCGGCCGCCTGAGCGATGACGCGGGTGTTGTGGGCCACGGCGGACAGGTCAATTTCGAGCCAGGATGTGGGGGGAGGGTTTGGAATCATGGGAGCGCACCGGGGTTCAAGCGGGGATGGGTTTATTGTATCGCAAATGATGGGAAGGGCGGCCGATTTTGCATCCGCAGGCCGGCGGGGTATAATCAAGCCTGTGAAGCAGGTATTCTTTTTTTGGGAGGCAAGCGCAAATGACCCATACGCACGGTTTTGAGCTGCTGCGAGAAGAAGCGATTGAAGAATTGAACGCCGTGGGGCGATTTTACCGTCATATTAAAACGGGCGCGGAAGTGCTGACGATTCAAAACGATGACGAGAACAAGGTGTTTGGCATCACCTTTCGCACGCCGCCGCCGGATTCGAGCGGGGTAGCGCACATCATGGAACATTCGGTGCTGTGCGGTTCGCGCAAGTACGCGGTGCGGGAGCCGTTTGTGGAATTGATGAAAGGCTCGCTGAACACCTTTCTGAACGCCATGACCTACCCCGACAAAACCACCTATCCGGTGGCCAGCGCCAATTTGCAGGATTTTTACAATCTGGTGGATGTGTATCTGGACGCGGTGCTCTTCCCAAACTTAACTCCGTCCACGCTGATGCAGGAGGGCTGGCATTATGAGGTGGAAGAGGACGGCACGCTGAGCTATAAGGGGGTGGTGTTCAACGAGATGAAGGGGGCCTATTCGTCCCCGGATGGGGTGTTGGACGAGGTCAGCCAGCATGCGGTTTTTCCGGAGGCTATTTACGGCTTCGACAGCGGCGGCGACCCGACGGCCATCCCTGGGCTGACCTGGGAACAGTTTGAGGGCTTTCACCGGCGCTTTTACCACCCATCCAACGCGCGCATTTTCTTCTACGGCGACGATCCCGAAGAACGCCGCCTGGAAAAACTGGCCGAGTTTCTGGATGAATTCGAGTGGCAGGCGGTGGACAGTCAGATTGCTCCGCAGACGCGCTTTACGCGGCCCAGACGGCTGGTGCAGGGCTATGAGGCCGCCGAGGACGAAAACAAGCGTATGCTGACGGTGAACTGGATGCTGCCGGAAGCGCTGAAGACCCCGCAGGGCATGGTGGATCTGGCGGTGTTGGAGCGGGCGCTGACCGGCACCCCCGCCGACCCGCTGTACCGCGCTTTGATTGAATCGGGCCTGGGCGAGGATTTGACCGGCCGCGGCCTGGACACGGGCCTGCGCCAGCCGTTTTATTCGGTGGGACTGAAAGGGGTCAACGCCCAGGATGTGGACGCGGTGGAAGCCTTGATTCTGGACACCCTGCGCCGCCTGGCGGAAGAGGGCTTTGACCCCGAAACCGTGGACGCGGCTTTGAACAGCGTGGAGTTTGCGCTGCGCGAAAACAACACCGGCTCTTACCCGCGCGGGTTGGCGGTGATGCTGCGCGCGATGGATCTGTGGCTGTATGGGGAAGACCCCTTTGGTACGCTGCGGCTGGAATCCCCGTTGGCGGCCCTCAAGGCACGGTTGGCGCAGGGAGAGCGCGTGCTGGAAGGCCTGACGCGGGAATTATTTGTGGACAACCCTCACCGCGTGACGGTGATCCTGGAACCGGATGCACATCTGGCGGAGCGCCGTGCACACGAGGAGCGCGCGCGCTTGGATCAGGCGGCGGCGGAAATGGACGCAGAGGCCTTGAAAGCAGCGGCGGAGGCGGCGGAGGAATTGCAGCGCCGCCAGGAAACCCCCGACAGCCCCGAAGCGTTGGCGGCCATCCCAACGTTGAAGTTGAGCGACCTGGAGCCGCTGGCCAAGAAGATCCCCGGCGAGCTGAGCACAGTGGGTGAAGGACAGCTACTGTACCACGACCTCTTTACCAACGGCATTCTGTATTTTGACGTGGGTTTCGATTTGCATCAGCTCCCGCAGGAATGGCTGCCCTTTGTGCCGCTGTTTGGGCGGGCGCTGACCGAGATGGGCACGCAGCGCGAGAGCTATGTGCAGCTCTTACAGCGCATTGGACGCAGTACCGGCGGTGTGCACACCCAGGTGCTGCTTTCGGCGCGGCCTGAGGGCGGCCCGGCGGCGGCCTGGCTGTTCCTGCGCGGCAAGGTGATGGCCGAGCGCAGTGCCGAGCTTTTGCAGATTTTGCGGGATGTGCTCACCGAGGTCAATTTTGACAACCCCGAGCGCTTCCGTCAGATGGTGCTGGAGGCGCGGGCTTCGCTGGAGGGGCGGCTGGCGGATGTGGGCCACCGCGTGGTGAATTCTCGCCTGCGGGCGCGCTTTGATGAGGCCGGCTGGGTCTCGGAGACGCTGGGGGGCGTGAGCTGGCTGTTCTTCCTGCGCGAACTGACCGAGCGCGTGGAGCGCGACTGGGCGGGCGTGTTGGCGGTGTTGGAAGGCATGCGCGAGCGGCTGCTGCACGGGCGGGGCATGATGAGCAATGCGACCCTGGAGGCGGCGCGTTGGAGCGGGCTGCGCCCGGCGGTGGAAGATTTCCTGCGGGGGCTGCCACTGCGCGATTTGCGCACGGAAAGCTGGCAGCCGCCGGTATACCCGGCCAATGAGGGCCTGGGCATTCCAGCTCAGGTGAACTATGTGGGCACGGCGGCCAACCTGTTCGCCCACGGCTACACCTGGCAGGGTTCCACCCTGGCGGTGCTGCAGTACCTCAACGCCACCTGGATGTGGGAGAAAGTGCGTGTGCAGGGCGGGGCCTACGGCGGCTTTGCCTCCTTTGACCCCTACTCGGGAGTGTTCTCGCTGCTTTCGTACCGCGACCCCAATCTGAAGGCCACTTTGGATATCTATCGGCGCACGCCGGAGTTCTTGCAGCATTTGCAGTTGGACGAAGCCGAGCGGGTGAAAGCCATCATCGGGGCGGCGGGGGATCTGGACGCGTACCAGCTGCCGGACGCGAAGGGCTACACCGGCCTGGTGCGGCATTTGCTGGGAGTGAGCGATGAACTGCGTCAGCGCATTCGCGACGGCCTGCTGCAGTGCAGCCCGCAGGATTTTCACGCCTTTGGCGCGCTGTTAGAACAGGCCCTGGCGGACATGCCGGTGGTGGTGATGGGGGCGGGAGACGCCCTGGAGGAGGCCGGACTGCCTGTGCTGCGCGTGCTGTAGGGCAGGCCGGGAAAGCGAGGAGACATGGCAACCAAGATACCGCGGGCAGCCTATGCGTTTTTGAACGGATCGGCGACCTGGGCCTGCCGCTTTCCAGAGGACTGCGGCGCTGAAGGGGTGGAGGTGCTGGCGGAGGGTGCGGCGTTTGACACGCCCTACGGCAAGACCGTACCGCTGAAACTGGTGCGTCTGGGCGGTGAAAAGCCCAAAGACGCGCTGGTCATCCCCATGCACGGCTGGCACCTGAACGCGCCCCATATCTCTCATCAGCAGAGCAGCGATCAGGTGTTCTGGCTGATGCGCGAGGCGGGCGTGAAGAAGATCCTCTCGGATGCGGGAGTGGGGGGGCTGAACCCGCTCCTGGAGATTGGGGATGTGATCCTGCCGGACGACTTCATTGAGGCGCGCACGCGGCGGGCGGAAACTTTTGGCGGGCAGGATATGCGCATGGGCGCGCCTTTCTGCGGCGGGCTGCGCGAACTGCTTCTGGAAGAGGCGCGCAAGGTGTTCCCACGGGTGATGCGGCGAGGCACCACGGTGGTGACGGAGGGGCCGCGCTTTGCCACCCGCGCTGAAGTGCACATGCTGCGCGCCTGGGGTGGGGATATCGTGGGGCAGAGCATCACCCCAGATGTGACCTACGCACGGGCTATCGGCGCGTGCATCGCGGTGCTGAACCTGGTGGCCTACCTGGCGGAGGATTCCGGCTCCGACTGGCCGGAGGCGCAGCTGCGGGAATTTTATAATCACAACGCGCCGAGGGTGGGGCGGGTGTTGATTGAAGCCATGCGGCGGGCCGATAGCGCCGAGACCTGCCCCAGCTGCGGCTGGCAGAGCGGGGGACCCGCGCGCTGGATGGACAATCGCTAGACGAAAAAGGGAAAAAGAGCGGGGCAGCCGGGGAGTTTTTTCGCACCAGCTGCCCCGTTTTGGTTATCAGGGCGAGGGCTGCAGCACGTCGGGGATGGTGTCATCCAGTTGGGTGAGCAGGTCGGGGACCTGCTCAGCGGTGAGGTTGGCCTGGAAGAGCTGCCAGGCGGCGTCCTGCAGCACATACTGGGTGCGGGCCCAATCGCCTGAGCGGGGAGCGGGGCGGGCCTGGGGAATCCATTTCGCGGCGGCAGCCCATTGGGGATGGCTGGCGGCGTAATCCTGCATCAGGTCGAGGGCGGCCTTAGACACCGGCCAGGCGGCGGCGGTTTGAGCCAGGCGCGCCTGGTGGCGGGGGAGGCTGAGCCAGCGGATGAAGAGCCATGCGCCCAACTGCTCTTCAGGTTTGGCCAGGGTGACGGCGTAAGAGTAGCCGGAGGCGATCACCAAGGGGTCTTCGGTGACGGCCGGAAAAGGCAGCACGGTCCAGCTGTCATTGGGGTTCAAGCGGGCCTGAAGTCGCTCCTGGCGGGGCAGGTCCTGCAGGGCAGCGGTGTAGAGCAGGGTGCGGCGGGTGCTGAAATATTCCTGCGGTTCCGGCTGGCGGCTGTTCCAGGCGCAGGTGCGGTCAAACAGGCCGCGCAGGTAGGTGAAAGCAGCGCGGTTGGCAGGGGTGTTAAAGGAATATTCACGTCCGCCCACCTGGGCAGGGTCTTCGCCGAAGGCGGCCAGGAAGGTGAGGATGGTGTAGGGGTTGTTGTCCACAATCCAGCCGCCGGTGCCATCGTTGGCGCGGTCGGCATCGGCCAGGTTGGCCTGCAAGGCGGCGCAGAGCTGAAGCTCCAGCTCTTTTTCATTGGCGGGCGGGGCAGAAAAGCCCAGTTCTTCGGCCCAGGTCTGGTTGTAGACCATCAGGCGGGCGGTACGCAGGGCGGGCAGGGCCAGCTGACGCGTGCCTTCGGCGGCGGAGTCCGCCTGCCAAAAAATGGGGAAGAAGCTGGCGCGTTCCTCGGCGGTCAGGCCCCAATTAGGATCCTGGATGTAATCGCTGAGGTCGACGAAGGTGGGCTGGGCAGCTTCCCAGGCGGCCAATTGCGCGCTTTCGGCGGCCAAAATGTGGGGCAGGGGGCCGTCCTGGCGGGCTTCGGCCACGGCCTGGTTCATCAGGCCTGCGCTGCCGGGGGCCTGAAGTTTGACATGCAGACCCCAGACGTTGGTCTGGTTAAATTCATCTGTCAGGGAGGCCAGGGCGGCCGCGGAATCGGCGTAGAAGGGGTGCAGGAAGGTGAGCTGCAGCCCGCGCAGACGTTCGGGATCCACCTGCAAGTGAGGCGGCCGGGTGGGCGTGGGTGAGGGGGCAGGCGGCAGGGGGGGCAGGTCGGAGGCCGGGCGGGGGGTGGCGCTGGGACTGTCGGGCGGGGGCGCCGAGCTGGAAAGGGGCGCGGGCTGGCAGGCGCAGAGGAGCAGCGCCAGCAGCAGCAAGGCGAGGAGGGCGGGCTGGTGGGGAGTGAGCGTTTTCATAAGGGGGGTGGCAGTCACTTTCTCGTCTTAATCAAAATCAGTGGGCCAGGCGGGGTTTTGGTAGAGCACATATAGACGCTCGATCTCTTCGGGGGTGGTGCGGCCCAGGGAGAGGGGCGGCAGGGCCTGGGGGGAGAAAAAGCTGGCTTCGGCAGTTTCGATGCTGTCGGCGGGTGCGCCGCCGGTAAGCTCGCACAGGAAGAAGAGCTTGTAGATGTGGAAGAGGTGCGCCGGGTGACCGTGGAGGTTGCGGTCGTAAAGGGCCAGCAGACGGGCGGCGCGCACCTGATAGCCGGATTCTTCCCACACCTCGCGTTCCACGGCGCGGGAGGGCGGTTCATTTACATCTACCCAGCCACCGGGGAGGGTCCAGCCGCCGTCGGAAAGCTCTTTGACCAGCAGGATCTGGCCGTCTTGAATCACCACCCCGCGCACATCCACCTTGGGGGTGGGGTAACCGGCCTCGTGCAGGAAGATCTCGCGAATCTGGGTTGGGGAAACCTCGGCCTGATGGGCAACGATCTCGGCGGCCAGGTCGCGCAGGGCGGCATAGCGTTCGAGGTCGAAAGGATTTTGGGCATAGGTGAGGCCGGCCTGGGCGATGGATTGCAGGGATTGCGCCCAGGTGAGCCATTGCGCTTGAGACATGTACACCTCCTTGTACGCAGGTTGATGGATATGATAACACAAAGCGCGCTGGCCTCTGCCCTCTGGCGGCAAAAGGTGCTTTGCTGCGGCGCGGAAATGTGCTACGATGAAAGGCGAAGGCAGCCCCACACAGGGACGGGGAGGGCCGATGAATACGGGTTGGCGCTGGGCGGTGATCCTTTTGTGGCTGTTGTCTGCGGCCTGCGGACTGCCGGCGCTGCGGCCCGCACCCACCCCCACCCCCACGCCCACCCCCCAACCCAGCCTGACCCCCAGCCAGACTCCTGCTCCCACGCTCACCCCCCAACCCAGCCTGACCCCCAGCCAGACCCCTACGCCCACCCCCCTGGCGATGGGAGATCCTCTCACATTGCCCGATGAGGTCATTTCGGCTGAAAATGCCGGGCGGCTGGCGATTCTGGCGGTGTGGCGAGGTGGGGATGCGGTGCGGGGGTTGGGGATGGCCCCTGGTGGGGAGGATTACCTGGCGCTGGAAGCGGATGGGGATATCCGCGTGGGGGCGGTGAGCGACGGGCAGGTGCGCGTGGTTTTGGCATTGCCGCCTGTGCCGACGCCCACACCGCGCTGCATCACCGTGCAGTTCAGCGTGCCCCAGCCGCTGCCGCAGCCGCCGCCCGTAACCACCTGTTACCCGGCGGCGGAGATCCCGCAGATGGGGGCGGGATGGGGGGCGCTGCAGGTGGGGATGGATGCACGCAGTGAGGAGTGGGTGAGCACGGCGGGGGGGCGGGCTTTTTTGTGGCGCGGCGGGCCGGATTGGCAGCCGCAGGAGTTGGATACGCCCGGCATGGTGACCCAGGTGGGCTATGCGCCGCAGGGGGGCGTGTTCTTTGCGGCGGCGGAGACAGTGGAGCGCAAGGGCTGGGTGGGGCTGTTCCGCGGCACGCAGCCCTTGGCCGGTTGGGAGACGCCCCGCGGCGCGCAGGTATTTTTGCTGGCGGGCGGGGAGACGGTTGGGTTGGTGTGGCAGGAAGAGGCGGCGGCTGGTACGGCTCCGCCCATGCAGGAGGACGGCGCACCGCCCCTGCCCAAAGTGCACGTGGAGCTGCGGTGGGCGCAGGACGGCAGCCTGCTGGAGGATGGACTGCTGGCGGAATGGCGCGGGAATGTGATCGCGGCGGTGCCGGACCCGGCCGGGCAGCGCCTGGCGGTGCTGCGCTGGGGCAACCGGCTGGAGCTGTACGACCTGACCGATCACACTTTGCTGTGGTCGGCGGAAGCGTATACGCGCGAGGATGTTTTTTCACAGCCGGGGGCTGATCCGCTGCTGCCTTTTCTGCCCAACGCGCCGGGCGGGCTGGCCTTCAGCGCGGACGGTTCGCTGCTGGCGGCGGCAAATCCGGAGGGGGTGCTGGCGCTGTTTGCCGCGCAGACTGGGGAGCGCACGGCGCTGGCGGCGGCCGAGGGGGTGGTGACCAGCGCGGTGTTTGGATTGGGGGGGCGTGTGCTGCTGGCGGGCGGAGAGGATGGGAGTATCACGGTGTGGGGGGTGCGGTGAGACCCCTTCACCCGGCCTCTCCCCAGGGGGGAGAGGGGATTCTTGCGGGGGAATGTTGGTCGGTTTGTAAGGGGGTGGAAAAATTGGAAAGATGTACAATTAACAACAGAACTGAGTGTATGAACCTTGTTCTCGCGTAGACGAGATTGGCCCCCTCACCCAGCTTCTCCCCGCAGGGGGGAGAGGGGATTTATGGAAGGAAGATGCGAGGAAACCAGAGGATAAGAACCCCAAGCCAGAACCAGAAGCAGCGGCGCAGCCGCCGGATAAGCCCGCGGAAGGGGCGCAGTCTAAGCCAGGGACGGTGGTTCGCGTGGAAGGCTCGATCACCGAGTTCCTGAAAACCCACCCCCAGGCCAAGATTAAAGCGGTGTGGCTGACTGACACCGTCCCCAACAAGCCGGATCAGGACGAATCCCAGGGCGCGCCGGGACGCGCTTGAAAAAGCGGGATTCCGTGATATAATGACAACAATTCAATACCCCATAGGCCAGAAGGAGTAGGCCGCGGGCGGCCTGTCAGAGAAGGAGGTCTTGGGCTGTGAGCCTCCACAGGGAACGCCGCGCTGAAGTCGTCTGGCGAGGACTGCCGAAGAAAACCGTCTGGCGGTGAGTAGAACGGCACGGGTGAGCCCGTTAGCGCGAAGCCGGGATGATGGTCCTGGGCAGAGAGCGCCAGTGTGCGTGCTGGCGAAATGAGGTGGTACCGCGGAAGGCAGCCTTTCGTCCTCAGGGATGGGAGGTTGTTTTTGTTTTAACCGCTGTGGAATTGTCTATTTTCGATGAATGAGGTGTGAGATGAGTTACGAACTGCCCAAGACCTATGATTTCGCCAGCACCGAGCAGCGCCTGTACGAATGGTGGGAGCAGAGCGGCTTCTTTCAGCCGAGCAATGACCCCCGCAAGCCGGGGCACGACCCCAGTCGGAAACCGTTTGTCATCGCCATCCCGCCGCCAAACGTGACCGGTGAGCTGCATTTGGGGCATGCTATGTTCGTCAGCATGGAAGATCTGATGATCCGCTACCACCGCATGAAGGGCATCCCCACCCTGTGGATTCCGGGCAGCGATCACGCCGGCATTGCCACCCAGCTTCAGGTGGAAAAGGCGCTGGCCAAAGAAGGCCTGAAGCGCGAGGAATTGGGGCGCGAGGCTTTTGTGGAGCGCACCTGGGCCTGGAAACACAAATACGGCGGCATCATCACCCAGCAAATCCGCCGCCTGGGTGCCTCCTGTGATTGGACGCGCCAACGCTTCACCCTGGATGAGGGTCTGTCGCGGGCGGTGCGCGAGGCTTTTGTGCGCCTGTATGAAAAGGGGCTGATCTACCGCGGCCCGCGTCTGATCAACTGGTCGCCGGGGCTGCGCACGGCGGTTTCAGATTTGGAAGTGGAATATTCGCAGGAAGCCGGTTTCCTGTATTTCTTCAAGTACATGCTGGCTGACGGATCGGGCAATTACCTGCCGGTGGCCACCACTCGCCCAGAGACGATTTTGGGCGATACGGCCGTGGCCGTGCACCCGGAGGATGAACGCTACCAGGCTTTCATCGGCAAGATGGTGCGGGTGCCCATACTGGGGCGGGAAATTCCGGTGATCGCGGATGAATATGTGGACCGCGAGTTTGGAACCGGCGCGCTGAAGATCACCCCCGGGCACGATCCCAACGACTACACCATCGGACAGAAGCACGGCCTGGAGGTGATCAGCATTCTGGATACGGCGGCGTGCATCAACGCCAACGGCGGCCCCTACGCGGGCATGGACCGTTACGACTGCCGCAAGAAGATCTGGGCGGATATGGAAACGGCCGGGCTGGTGATTAAGCAGGAGCCGTACATGATGAACGTGCCGCGTTCGCAGCGCGGGGGCGAAATTGTGGAGCCGATGGTGTCTACCCAGTGGTTTGTGCGCATCCAACCCCTGGCCGACCAGGCCTTGAAGGTGGTGCGCGACGGGCGCATTCAGATCGTGCCGGAGCGCTTCACCAAGGTGTACTACAACTGGCTGGAGAACATCCAGGATTGGTGCATCAGCCGCCAGCTGTGGTGGGGTCACCGTATTCCGGTGTGGTACTGCCAGGACTGCGGCGAGACGATTGTGGCGCGCGAAGACCCCAGCGCCTGCTCCAAGTGCGGCAGCGGCCGTTTGGAACAGGACCCAGACGTGCTGGACACGTGGTTCTCTTCGGGGTTGTGGCCGTTCAGCACCCTGGGCTGGCCGGAAGAGACGCCGGAATACAACTATTTCTACCCGACTTCGGTGCTGGAAACCGGCTACGACATCCTTTTCTTCTGGGTGGCGCGCATGATTATGGACGGGATGGAATTCACCGGCAAGCCGCCGTTTGAAACCGTGTACTTGCATGGCCTGATCCGCGACGAACACGGACACAAGATGAGCAAGACCAAGGGCAACGTGATTGACCCGCTGAACGTCATGGATGAGATGGGCACAGACGCGCTGCGCTTCACCCTGCTGGTGGGCTCGACCCCTGGCAACGATATGAACCTGAGCTTGAAGAAGGTGGAGGCCAACCGCAACTTTGCCAACAAGCTGTGGAACGCAGGGCGCTTTGTCTTGGGCGCGCTGGATCAGGCCCCAGCCGTGGCGCAGGCTGCGCCGGAGTGGACTCTGGCAGATTCGTGGATTTGGGCGCGGCTGCAAAGCCTGGTGCGGGATGTGGAGCGGCTGTTCCAAAGTTATCAATACGGCGAAGCCGGACGGCAGATCTACGACTTCTTCTGGGGCGAGTTCGCCGATTGGTATGTGGAAATTGCCAAGCTGCAGCTGGCTGAGGGCGGCGACCGCGCGCATTACACGGCCTATACCCTGGTGCGTGTGCTGGATACCTGCCTGCGGCTGCTGCACCCCTTCACGCCTTTCATCACCGAATCCCTGTGGGGCCATCTAAAGCTGGCCTGCCAGGAGCGTTCGGAAGCCTTTGCACCCAAGCACGGCTGGGAAGATGCGCTGATTCTGGCGCGTTGGCCGGAGCCGCGCGAACCGGAAGGCTGGGAAGCCCAAAAGACGGCCGATTTTGGCCTGGTGCAGGAGCTGGTGCGGGCCATTCGCAACGCACGCGCGGAGAAGAAGGTCAGCCCCGGCAAGCGCATCGCCGCCCTGATCGCCGGAGGCGAGCGCCTGGGCATACTGCAGTCGGAACTGAAGACCATCATCGCCCTGGGTCAGTTGGACAGCGCGCACACAGAACTGAGCGCAGCGCTGCCCGAAAAGCCTCAGGGGGCCGTGGCTCTGGTGGTGGCGGGGGTGGAAGTGTACTTGCCGCTGGCGGGCCTGGTGGACAGTGATGCCGAGGCCGCCCGTCTGCAGAAAGAACTGAACGAGGTGCGCGGACAGATTGAGCGTTTGGAGAAGCTGCTGGGCAGCAACTTTGCGGAAAAGGCTCCGGCAGCGGTGGTGGATAAGGAACGCGAGAAACTGGCCACCTTCCGCGAGACGGCGGCCAAGCTTGAGGCGCAAATTAAGGATCTGGGATGAGCGAAAAGATGAAGAAATGCCGCTACTGCGGCCGAGAAATCCCCGAGGAGGCCACTTTTTGCTGGTACTGCACCCGCGAACTGGTGGCGCGCCCTGAACGACCCGATATGATCCGGCGAAGCAGCAAGATCCCCATCTGGGTATGGGTACTGGTGGGGTTGATTGGGGTAGTGGTGATCGCCTCCCTGTTGGCCTGGCTGTAGCCTGGACGTACGGATGACTAAAAAGCCCCAGTCGGTGTTTCGCCGGCTGGGGCTTTGTTCTTCTACAGGGTGAGGGAGGCTCAGGCGCTGACGCGGCGGCGTTCTTGTTGGAAGATGCGGCGCAGAATGGCGATGCTGGTGGCATAGGTGGAATCCATGCCGAGGTACGAGAGGGTTCCGGCCCCCAGGTTTTTGCCTTTGCTCATGGGCGTGTCCGAGGCGTAGTGCAGAATGCCCATGTCAAAGGGGACGCCGTACAGGTTGACGATTTCGTTCACCGGGTGGCGTTTGGGGCGGTACATTTCATATATGGCTGAAAGATACGGCCCGGCTTCCATCTCTAGATCGGTGTAGCCTTCGCGGTAGAAGATGTCCATGATGCGCGCGTTCTGCAGGAAGGTGCCGCGCACGGTGACGGCTTTCTGGTTGTCCAACACGGTTCCGTACTGGAGGAAGGGGGTCACGTCTGCAGCGGAGAAGGCGTTTTGGAACAGGTAACTGTTGCGCGAATGCTCGTCCTGCACCACATTGGGGATCATCACGTCGCCGCGCACGCCGTTAAGGGAAGCAGCCTTACCCATGATGTAGACCCCCAGCACATCCCCGGCGGCTTCGGCCACCTTGGAGAGGATGTTGTAGGCGGCCAGACCCAGGGGGTAATCAATATTGAGGATCAGCGCGTTGGAGCCCAGCAGGTAGAGCGAGTCATCCGTGGCCAGGCGGGGATCCAGCCACTGAGGTTTGACGCGCGCCAGATCAATCACCTGGGCATCCACATCGAAAGAGTGGGTAGAGCGGATGCGGGTGATGCCGCAGTCGCGTTCGGCGGCCAACTGGGCTTCAATCAGCTTGCGTCCCTGGGGGGTGGCCTGATATTTCTTCAGCAGATAGTAGAGGAAATTGCCGCGGCCGTCCGCGAACTGGCCGGAGCGGATGCGTTCCCACTCTTCCAGCAGGGCGGGGTCCCCCTCTTTTTCCAGGTAGGCGATCAATTCCTCCTGCACGCGGAAGGCGAAGCCGGTGATGAGGTTGGGGATGGAATGCGTGTTGGAGGAGACGAAATAGACGGGGCGCTCGGTAAGGTGAGGGCAGGCACGCAGGATGTTTTCCATCCAGGCGCGGGTGGCGCGCCAATATTCAATCAGGGAGCCGTCCAACAGACGCAGGCCAAAATGACAGCGGCGCGAGGCAATTTCACGCAGGGCGGCCGTGAAATCGGGGGCGAAGACCATGCGCAGGCGTTCAAAATCTTCACTGGAGACCCCCAGCAGCTCGCACACTGACTGGCGCGCCTCGGAATCGGGGCTTTGGCAGGCGCTTTCCAGCAGGGCGGCGGGCACGCGCTGCAAGAGCAGGTGGAGCTTGTTCCATTCGATCTGGTAGGCCGTCACCGCGGGGAGGATATCTTCGATATCAGAGCCGGAAGCGATAAAGCAGGCCAGAGTATCTTTGCGGTTAAAAAAGCAGCGGCGGCGGCGGGCGCGGGCGCTGACCTCCTGCCAGGTTTCGATGTTTTCATAACCGTGTTGGGCAAACACGCTGGCAGACTGGCCTAGAATGATGGAGTGCACCTGGGGCAGGCAGTCCGGCAGGCGCAGAGCGGAGTAAATAAAAGCGGAGGTGTCCAGCTTGAGACCGCGCGCATCGGGGTGCAGGGAAGAATTGGTGCCGGCGTGGGTCTCTTCGAGGGTGCGGATTTGCACTTCGGCGGTGGAACGGAGGAGAGAGTAAATGGTACGGATATAAAGTTCGATTTCTTCCGATGCGGTGGTCGGGACGGTACGTTCCATACTGGCTCCTGAATAGGCGAAGATGGGTTAATTGTACCTGGAAAACGCCGGCAGAACGCACACAGGCGCGGCTCTGCTTCCGCGCCTGTGTGGTGGCTGCAAAGAGAGGGGATTACACCATAACCCCATAGGCCTCGGTGAAGGCTTCCTGAGCATAGGCATTGGAGGCATAGGCAAAGCCGCCGTCGCCCCAGGCCGCGCCCCAGGAATTGCGCACGATGAAGCCGTCCTGCGTGTAGCCGACAATGGCCACAGCGTGCCCGCCGCGGGCGGTTTCGGGCTGGTAGGTGTCCAGTACTCCGTGGTTGGGGGTGGCGTTATCCCAGGTCTCATCCACCGACAAACGGGTGAGGATGGGGCCCTGGGTGGCCAGCCAATCGCGCCAGCGCACAGGGCTGCGGTTGAGGTTGAAATAACTGGCGATGCGCAGCTGGGCAGCCAGGGCGTAAAAGGTGGCGGCCTCTTTGGGGTAGAGCTTCCCGGTTCCAAAAGGCAGCACCTTATCGGTGACTACTCCAAAGCGGCGGGCGATATCCAGGGCAGATTTTAGGCTGGTGCCTTCCAACTCGATGAAAGTGGTGGGTCGGGAGACAAACTGGTCGGTCTCTTTAGCAGCCATCCATACATAGCGCACGGAGAGGGCTTCATCCTCGGCCAGCCGTCCGGCTTTGACGAAATGCCAGCGCAGGACGGAATCAGCGCAGGCCCACCCCACGCACGAGCCGGTGCTGCCCTGATCGCCCACCGTCCACCAGGCTTCGCGCAGGTCTACCTCGGCCGGTAGGCTGGGCGCAGCTGCCATCAGATCGGCGTCAATCGCGTTTTGAATATCCCAATCCATCTCGGTGTCCCGCGAGGGGACGCAGTTCAGCACACGGTTGGTATATTTACGAGCACGGGACATAATTCACCTCTTAGAAACTGCAGATGGGCGAATGACTTTTTAAATTCTATCACGATTGCCCGCCGCTGAACCTTACAGGAACGTGCAGCAGACTCACGAGCTAAACCAGCGGGCAAAGAAGGCGTCCAGATCCTGCCCAGAGACTTCTTCCATCACTTCCTGGAATTCAGTGTCGCTGGCTGAGCTGCCGCCGTAACGCTCAAAATACAGGCGCAGGCCGGCGTAGAAAGCCTCGTCGCCCAGGGTCTGGCGTAGATCATGAACCAGCAATGCACCCTTCAAATAGCTGTTCATGCCAAACATCTCGCCGGGGGGCGGGTTATTCAGCGGGTAGGAGGCCGGGTTAGACTGCACCGCCTCTCGATAGGCATCCATCACAGCTTGCAGGTCTTCGGGGTCGTCTTTGACCATCCACACCTGGCTGAAATAGGTGGCGAAACCCTCGTTGCGCCAGATTTCTCCCCAGGAGGCCGGGCTGACCCAATCGCCAAACCACATGTGGGCCATTTCATGGCTCATCACCTCTTCGGAAAGCATCTGGTCTTCCATGAGGATGAGAGTCTGGGTCTCCAGAGAGGCGTTCAGGCCGCGGATGGTGGCAAAACCGAACTCGTCAAAGGGGTAGTCACCGAATTTCGCGCTCATCCAATCCAGCATTTCGCCGCTGGTGGCGGATTCGCGCCGGAAGGTGTCTTCCAGCTCGGGGAAGACATACGAGCGGATGGGCACACCCGCGGGGGAGGTGGATTCGATCAGGGTGTAATTGCCGACCACGATGGTGACCATCGAGGTGGCCAGGGGTTGGGGGTGTTCCCACACAAAGCGCAGTCCGCCGTACACCGGTTCGGCGGCCAGGGTGCGTTTGCCGTTAGCGGCAGCCAGGGTGTTGGGCGGTACGGTGAGATCAAATATGTAGGCGGCCTTGTCGCGGGGGTGATCGTTGCAGGGGAACAAAAAGCGCGCGCCGTCCGGCTCAGAGGCCACAAAGACATCGTTGGAGGGGGTGAAGAGCATTCCCAGGGCGGGGGCAAAGGGGATGTAGGGCGAGCGGCGCTGTTCAGGCGTGCCTGTGTAGCGGATGGTGAGGGTGAAGGGCTGGCCGGAGGGAATGGGGCGGGGAAGGGTGATGCCGAGCTTATCTTCGGCGCGGGTGTAGGGCAGCTCCTGGCCGTCCATCTGTACGGATTGCAGGTCAAAGCCGATAAAATCTAGCCAGACCTCTTCCAAAGGGCTAAAGGTGCTGAGGGCATCGATGGTGACGGCGGCGCGCAGCAAGCGGGCGGGGGGATCCAGGGTGAATTCCAGGCGGTAGGACTGGACGTCGTAACCGGAATTGCCCAGGTGAGGGGCGTAGGGGTCGCCGATGGTGCGAAGGGGAGCTGTGGCGGGGTCCAGGGCGGGGCCTGGGGTGGGCGTGCTGCCCGCCTCGGAGAGGGTAGGGCGCGGGGTGGGAGGCTCAGACGGCAGGGTGGGACGCAGGGTGAGGGTGGGGGTGAGATCGGGGCGGCCAGGGAGGAAGCCGGGCAGGCTGCAGGTGCAGGCCAGGCTGAGAATCAGGGCCGCGGTCAGCAAGAAGATGAATTTCGTCAGACGTTTTGGCCCGCGAACGGCCAGGATCAGGCCAATGATCCCTGAAGCCAGGAATGGGACGGCCAGCAGGAAATGGGTGACCAGTGGTGATGCCACAGGACTTCCTCCTTGTTGGGGTTGAACGTGGAATGGCGGCGTGCTTGTAGTATAACATTCTTGAAAGGCGATGGGTGCGCTCGAGTATAATGGATGGGGTGGGGGGGAAAACAGGATCGATGGAAAGAAATCAGCTGAATCATAGGAGGCAGACATGCTGCGTGTGGGTTATATCGGGTTGGGATTGATGGGCAAGTCCATCGCTCGCAACATTTTGAAGGCCGGTTTTCCGTTGGTGGTGCACAACCGCAGCCGCGCGGCTGTGGATGAACTGGTGCAGGAAGGGGCCTCGCAGGCCTTTTCGGCGGCGGAAGTGGCGGCCCAGGCGGATGTGGTGTTCACTAACCTACCCGATTCGCCGGACGTGGAGAAAGTGGCTTTGGGGGCAGGGGGTGTGGTAGAAGGGGCGCACGCCGGTTTGGTGTTTGTAGATAATTCCACCATTAAACCTGCGGTTGCGCGAAAAATCGCAGAGGAATTGGCCAGGGTGGGCGTGGCCAGCCTGGATGCGCCTGTGAGCGGCGGGGATATCGGCGCGCGGCAAGGCACGCTGGCCATTATGGTCGGCGGCCCGGCGGAGGCGTTGGAGACGGTGCGGCCGGTGTTTGAGGCGATGGGTAAAACCATCACCCACGTGGGGGGCTGCGGGGCGGGGCAGATCGCCAAGGCCTGCAATCAGATCATGGTGGCGGCGCAGATGGTGGCGATGGGGGAACTGCTGGTGTTTGCGCAAAAGGCCGGGGCAGACCCGCGCAAGGTGGTGGAAGCCATCCGCGGCGGGGCAGCCCAGTGCTGGACGTTGGATGTGAAGCCGCCGCGCCTGTTCAGCGGCAACCGCGCCCCTGGGTTTAAGGCGCACATGCAGGCTAAAGACTTAAATATCGTCATGGAATCTGCACGGGAATACGGCGTGCCTTTGCCCTCATTGGCGCTGGATGCGCAGCTGTTTAACGCCATGGTGCAGACAGGGCTGGGTGACCAGGATAATTCGGCGGTGATCGCCATCATTGAGCAGTTGGCGGGAATTCAGCTGGACGCCAAGGCGGAGTAAGCACAAAAGCACAGGATTGGGGAGCACGAGGCTGACTGCGCGTGCTCTCTTTTGTTTTGCCTATCCGAGCGGCAGTGCCTCTACCGGGTTGGCTGGGTTCCAGTGGAAAAGAACCGTCCCTATTTCAGCTGGGCAAATCTTCCAAGAAACACGGGGAATGTCAAATGAGCGGAGGGGCACCAAGCAGCTCAGTCAGCCCGGCGGTGATGCGCTTGACGGCGCGCTGCACGGCAGGCGAGGGGGGCTGGTCAAATTGCAGATGGGCAGCCTGCACCACCAGCAGGCCTACCTGACAGTTGAGCTGGCTGATGAGGAAATTCGCAAAAACCGAGGGCGGCAGGGAATGGGTGGAGGCGGAAAGGCCGTCCACATCCTGCCAATCCACATAGGCGATGGTGCCGGGGGGTTGATTCAGATGGGCGGCGTCGACCAGCAGGACGAAATCGGGGGCAAAGCGGCGCAGGGGGCCGGTGAAGTTTTCGGGGGCGGGGCCGACCTCCAGGATGAGGCGGTTAGGGGCGGCCAGGGGCATCAGGCGGCGCGCCACCAGAACCCCGGCGGCATCGTCTCCGTCGAGTTCGTTGCCCAAGCCAACCAGCGCCAGCCGCAGGGGCTGGCGCTGGGATTGGCTGGCAGGATCAGGCCTGCTCGGCGGGCGCTGGGCCGCAAGAGTCGTCAGCGCCTGGCTGAGCTGCTTTTTCCAGGAGGAACTTGATGTCTTCATCCCGACCGTAATAGACTTCCATGGGCGCGCGCGACAGGGCAGCCATCTCCCACTGCTCATCCGAGAGGCTGAGGCAGTTGAAGCGGCAGCTTTGCACGCATTGATCGCAGAAGGTGCAGCGGTCCATGTGGTAGCGCATGACAAAGCGCTTGTTGACTTTGTCCACCACGATCAGCTCAATGGCGTCGGCGGGGCAGTCCTTAATGCACAGCTGGCAGCCGCTGCATTTTTCGGGATCGTAGAACAGCTTGCCGCGCAGGGCTTCGGGCGCATCTTTGCGCACGAAGGGGTAATTTTCGGTGGCTGGCTTTTTGAAAAGCGAGCGCAGAATGTTTCCAAACATGGATCCTATGGTCATCTCAGTACCCTCACTACAATCAGAACCAATAACTGGACCAGGGCCAGCAGCGCGCCGATGCGCCACCACAGGCCGACGGTTTGGTCAATGCGCAGGCGGGCGAAGAGCGACTGCATACCCGCCATGACAATCAAAAGGCCCAGGGTCTTCAACAGGAATTCAAGCGGATTGGCGATGCCGCCCAGATAGAAAGAGGCCACCAGGGTGAGGCCGACCACCAGTTCAACATCTTTGCCCAGGCGGAAGAGAGCCAGCCCGCGCCCAGAATATTCGGTGAGCGCGCCGGAAACGATTTCGGTTTCGGCTTCGGGGGCGTCAAAGGGGGGCATTTCCAGCTTGCCCAGCAGCCCCACCAGGGCCACCAGGAAGCCGATGAGCTGGGTGACGACCAGCCAGATGTTCTGGCCGGCGAATTCATTGATTTCAGCGATGTTCCAGGTTCCGGCCACGATGGCAGGCCCCAGGAGAGCCAGCAGGAAGGGGGCTTCGTAGGAGAAGAGCTGCGTCAGGGTGCGCGTGGCACCGATGAGCGAGAAGCGGTCGGTGGTGTTGGCGCCCGCCAGGCCCAGGCAGAGGGTCATCATACTGAGCAGGTAGAGGGTGACGATCAGGTCTCCGGAGAAGCTGAAGGAGGGGGCAACCCCGGCGATGGGGACGTAGAGGGCAGCGGTGAGTGCCCCGGCCATGCCGATGACGGGCAGGGCCACGAACAGGCCGCGGCTGACGCCGGTGGGGATGATTTCTTCTTTGGCCAGGAGTTTGACCACATCCGCCAGGGGCTGGAACCAGCGCGGGCCGACACGGTTTTGATAGCGGGCGATGAGTTTGCGGTCCACCCATTCATACACCAGACCGCTGGCCATGAGGAACAGCCCGCCAGGAAAAATCAGCAGAGCGATGAGGGGGAAGATGTTGTTCATTTGTAGTACTCGATCCCGTAACGGCGGAGAGCATCCCAGGTGAGATCCTGGGAGTTTTGGGCGCTGTTGACCGTGACCAGGCGGTCGTTGCACGAGAAGCACGGGTCAATGCCGACCAGCAGCATGGGCATATCGGCCAGCTTGTGCCCTACAGCCACATTGGAAATGGTGCCCCAGTTGCACAGTGAGGGGGTGCGGACTTTGATGCGGTCGGGTTTGTCGCTGCCGTTGCTCTTCAGGTAATAGACCAGTTCGCCGCGAGGGGCCTCGCCGCGGACGAGGACTTCACCTTCGGGAATGCGGCGGGGGACGCGCACGGTCAGCTCACCGGCAGGCATGTGATCGAGCAGCTCGCGGATGAGGCGGTAGCAGTCGAACAGTTCGTTAAGGCGCACAATGAAGCGCGCCAATAAGTCGCCGCCGTCGTGCACTTGCAGTTGAATGGGGTGTTCGGCATAGGTGAGGTAGGGGCTTTCGGAGCGGACATCGCGGGGCACACCGGAGGCGCGAGCCGTGGGGCCGACAGCGCCCAACAGTTCCGCCTGTTCGCGGGTCATTGTGCCGATGTCGCGGGTGCGGCCCAGGAAGGTCTCGTCGGTGGTGACGACCTTCATGTAGTAATGGGTGCGCTCTTCCAAAAAGTCCAGCCCGCGGCGGATGTCATCGGCCTGTTTTTCGTTGATATCGAACTTGACACCGCCAATGAGGTTGGTGGAATAGTTGACGCGGTTGCCGGAGAGGGCTTCCAGCAGATCCATGACGGTTTCGCGGTCGCGCCAGGAGTACATGAAGAGGGTGTCAAAACCGCCTTCATGGGCGGCCACACCCAGCCAAAGCAGGTGGCTGTGTACGCGCTCCAGCTCGGCCACGATGGTGCGGATGTATTTGGCGCGGGGGGGAATTTCAACCCCGGCCAGCTTTTCCACGCCGATGGCATAGACGGTTCCGTGAATGTTGGAGCAGATGCCGCAGATGCGCTCTAGCAGATACAGGTTCTGCACCCAGGTGCGGTCTTCGGTGGCTTTTTCGATTCCGCGGTGAACAAAACCGAGGCGAATGGTGGCGGAGGTGACGATTTCGCCGTCGACGCCGAATTCAAAATGGCCGGGTTCTTTGAGGGCGGGATGCTGCGGGCCGATGGGGACGATAAACTTTTGGGGTTGACTTGGATTGGTCATCGTTCGGTATCCTTTCTACGCGCTTTCGGCGCCGCCAAAACCAGTAAATGATTTCCGCAAGGGGTAAACATTCTGCGGCCAGTCATCCGGTAGGAGGAGATGGTCGGTGATGGGCGTGTTTTCGATGACGAAGCCAAACATCTCGATCAATTCGCGTTCGTAGATGGTCGCAGAGGGGATGATGGCGCAGACAGAAGGCACAACCGGCTGCGAATGGGGCACGGTGACCCGCAGGGTGGCCACTGCCGCGCCGTTGAAGAATTGGTATAGGGCAACCAGGTGAGATTCGGCGGAGGGCTGGCCCTCGGCCGGGGCGGGGGCGGGCAGATCCAGGCCGGTGATGGCGCCCAGATAGCCCCAGCGGGCGTCCATCAGGGCCTGCGCTGCCGCCGTCACGTCTGCGGAGGCGATGGCGAAGTCGCGGCGGTGGGGTTCGGGCTGGGTAACAGCCTGAGTCCAGGGCTGGAGCAAAGACTGTGCAGTGTCAAGAGCGGTCGTTGTATCCATAGGTTCTCCTCAGGATTTCTTCTTAAGGCTGTCGAGCAGGGCTACAACGCCGTGGATGATGGCTTCGGGGCGGGGCGGGCAGCCGGGAACGTAGGCATCCACAGGGATGACCTCATCCACGCCGCCCATCACGTTGTAGGAGCCGTGAAAAACGCCGCCAGAAAGGCCGCAGGAGCCGACGACGACCACGAATTTGGGGTCGGGCATCTGGTTATAGATGCGAACCAGGCGGTCGCGAGCGTTGCGGGTGACGGGGCCGGTGCAGATGAGCACATCGGCATGGCGCGGGGATCCCTGGAGTTTGACGCCAAAACGTTCCAGATCGTAGCGGGGGGTCAGCGTGGCCAAAATTTCGATGTCACAGCCGTTGCACGAGCCGCTGTTGAAGTGGATGACCCACGGGGAGTTGATGCGCGCCCAGGTTCGAATGCTGTCCAGGGCTTTTTCCCAGGTTGAAGGAAGTTTGGTTTCCATAGAGGTTCTCTTTCTCGGTGGTTACCGGTAAGGGCTTAACCGAGCACCAGCGCCAGAAGCGCCATGATGAGGCCCACCAGGAAGGCCCCGGTGGTGAGGTTAAGTTGGCCAGTGCCCAGCACGAGCATCCCCAGGTGGAGGATGGCAAAGAAGAAGGCAATGAGGAAGAAGGGCTTGTAGCCTGGGGCAGCCAGGTAGGTTTGGGCTTCTTCACCGCTGCCGTAGACGCTGGATTTCAGCTCGTTGGGGTGTTCAGGCCCAGCCAGGGTCTTGCCGACCTGGGTGATGACGAGCACCAGGGGGATGTAGAGCAGGAAGGCAATGGGGGGGGAGAGTAAGATTTCCATGTTGATTCACCTCCTATTGAACGCCAAACCAGACCATGAGGGCTGAGGCGGCGGGGGCCGTTAGCCAGGAGAGCAGCGTGGGCCAGAAGCCCAACACCACAGTCAGCAGGGTGAGCAGCGCCAGAGGCACACGCATAGAGACGGACACCGGCGCGCCGCCTTCCACGATGGGCGCGGGGGTGTGGCGGAACATGCGGTTCACCAGGGGGGCATAATAGCCTAGGGAGAGCACAGAGTTGAAGGCCATGAAGATGACCAGGGCGATCATCCAGCCGTTCTGCGACTGGAAGCCGGCCACGAAGATCATCCATTTGGACATGAAGCCCGACAGCGGGGGCAGCCCGCCCAGGGCCAACACCGCCACCGACAGCGAGAAGGCCACCGCCGGATAGCGGCGCGAGGCCCCATCCAGGTCCGAAAGGACCAGCGG
Source organism: Levilinea sp. (assembly GCA_029975215.1). Classification (GTDB taxonomy): domain Bacteria; phylum Chloroflexota; class Anaerolineae; order Anaerolineales; family Anaerolineaceae; genus Levilinea. The sequence goes on along the minus strand of JARKPO010000082.1, from coordinate 17,611 downwards.
ACCGTGGTCGCCGCGGGCGATATGCAGGGCGTAGAGCAGGGCGCCGACGGAAAGGAAGGCCAGGCCCTTCATGGTGGCATGGTTGAAGAGGTGGAAGAAAGCCCCTTCGGCTCCGTTGGTACCGACCACCAGGGGGAAGGCGATGGAGGCACCCAGGCCCACCAGCATGTAGCCCAGGTGGCTGACGGAGGAGTAGGCCAGCAGACGCTTGACCTGTTCCTGGCGCAGGGCCATGAGGTTGCCGACGAGCATGTTGAAGGCACCGAAGATCAGCAGCAGCAGACCCCACAGCGAGGAGACGGCCGCCAGCGCGCCCAGGGCGCGCAGCATGGCTACCAGACCGGCTTCAATGACGATGCCGGACAGCATGGCGGAGATGCCGGAGGGGGCCTGCGAGTGGGCGTCGGGCAGCCAGGTGTGCAGGGGCACAAAGGCGGCTTTGACGCCGAAACCGATGATGAACAGGGCGCCCGCGGCGATGAGGATGGGGGCGGGGCTGGTGACCACGGTGCGGATGGCGGCCAGGTCCAACATGCCGGTGGAGGCGAAGACCAGGGCGATGCCCAGCAGGATCAATACGGAACCGGCGGCGCTCTGCACCAGGTATTTCAGGCCAGCTTCCAACGAGGCAGGCTGATCACGGTAAAAGGCAACCAGCATGAACGAGCTGATGGCCATGACCTCAAACCAGACCCACAGGTTGAAGAGGTCCGCGGCGCAGCCCAGGCCAATGATGCTGCCGACCATAGCGACCAACAGGGCGTAGTATTTCTCTTCGCCTTCGTCGCCGTGCATGTAGCTCAGGGAGAAAATGGCAACCATCAGGCCGAGGAAGGTGACCGTGGCGCCGAGGAGCAGGGCGATCCCATCCAGGCGCAGGGAGATGGCATACAAGGTGAGGGTGAGGGTTTTGCCCTGGAGAATGGGCTGAGCGGAGAAGAAAGTCAGCACAGCGGTAACCAGGAGCACCACAATGGCCATCCAACGGGCCGGAGCGGCGCTTTCGGCGCGGCTGCGGACAGAGAGGCGGCCAACCAGATAAATGATGGGAGCGGCCACGAGGGGCAGCGCAATCATCCAGGGGAAAGCGATCGTTGGGTTCATGGATTACGCTCCAAAGGCCAGAATGGCGATGACAATGACCAGTCCGGCCAGGATGCCCAGGACGTTCCAGTTGAGTAGACCGGTCTGGGTGACGCGCAGGGCTTCGGCGGAGTTTTGGGTGGCGGAAACGATGCCGCGGTTGATGGCTTCAAAGCCAAAGGAATCTGCAGCAGCGCGGGAGATGCCCGCCAGCGCCGAGGCTGCTCCGGAGAGGCGGTCGCGCATCCACCAGCACAGCAAGCCCACGGCGATGACCGCCAGGGCGATGTAGGTGGCCGGGGCGGTGAAGATCTCCACGGCCAGCTCGCCCAACGGCAGGGCGTGAATTTCATGGGCAGGCAGGGTGTCGTGCAGCAGTTTGCCAAAGGGGCCTACCAGCAGCCAGGTGGTGAGGGTGCCCAGGGCCAGCAGCCCCAGGGAGACCTTCATGGCAGTTTGGGCGTCGTGCCCGTGGAGATGCGAGCGGGCTTCGCCGTAGAAGACCAGATAGACGCAGCGGAAGGTGTAGAAGGCGGTGAGGCCAGCGACAAACACCATCACCACGAAAGCCCAAATAGGGCCACCGTGCAGACCGGCTTCCAGCACCAGCTCTTTGCTCCAGAAGCCGTTGAGGATGGGCAAACCAGCCAACGCCAGGGCGCCGATGACAAACACGGCGCGTACGAAGGGCATTTGCTTGCCCAGCGCGCCCATCTGGCGCATGTCGCGGGTGCCCACGGCGTGGATGACCGCGCCTGCACCCAGGAAGAGCAGGGCTTTGAAGACCGAGTGGCTGAAGAGGTGGAACTGGCTGGCAAAGACGCCGCCCGCGCCGATGGCGTAGACCATGAAGCCCAGTTGGGAGACGGTGGAGTAGGCCAGAACGCGCTTCAGATCGGTGGCCACGCAAGCCATGAGCGCAGCCAGAAGGGCCGACAGCATGCCCACGATCACCACAGCGGTGGTCCAGCCGGGAACATCCTTAAAGGCCGGATAAAAACGCGCCAGCAGATAGACACCGGCGTTGACCATGGTGGCCGCATGGATGAGGGCGCTGATGGGGGTGGGGGCTTCCATCGCATCGGGGAGCCAGGTTTGGAAGGGGAACTGGGCCGATTTGGCGGCGGCGGCGATGAGGAAGCCGAAAGCGGCGGCGGCCAGCACACCCGCGGGCAAAGTACCAGCGTTGGCGATGAAATAGTTTAGGTCGTAGGTGCCGAAATAGCTGTAGACCAGCAGCGCGCCCGCCAGCAGGCCCACACCGCCGATTTGGGTGATGATGAGGGCTTTGATGCCGCCTTTGACCGCTTTAGGATCATCGTTGTGGAAGGAGATGAGGGCGTAGGAGCACAGCGCGGTGATTTCCCAGAAGACGAAGACGAGCAGCAGGTTGCTGGTGAGCACCAGACCGACCATCGCGCCGATGAAGAAGAGCACCATGGCGTAGTAGCGGCCCAACTGGGGTTCGCCGTGCATGTAGTTGACCGAGAAGATCACGGCCAGCGAGCCGACCACGGTGGCCACAGCGGCCAGGAAGACGCCCAGGCCGTCGGGGACGAAGGTGAAGTCGCCGAACAGCCCGCCCACTGGGAAGGTGACGGCGGCAGCGGTGGCGGCGTTGGGAATGAGGACCAGAGCCGCAGCCCCCGCCAAAACCGAGAAGACCACCGCCAGGGTGTGTTGGAGTTTGGGGTGCCGGTCGCCGATCCACCAGACCAGCAAAGCACCCAGCCAGGGAATGCCAATAGAAAGTAAGATGAAGGTGGCCGCCATGGTTATCTCCGCAGGGTGGTGAGGGCTTTAACGTCCAGGGTGCCGAAGTGGCGGCGGATCTGAACGGAGATGGCCAGGCCGATCACGGCGACGATGGTATCCACCACGATGACCGTGAGGGCCAGGCTTTGGCCGAGGGTGACATTGCCCACCAGACGCCCCGCCAGCACAAAGGCCAGCATGGAGCCTTTGACCAGGATCTGCAGGCCAACGATGACTTTGATCAGATTGCGGGAAGCGAGCAGAGCGTAGAAGCCGACAGCCAAAAGGCCCAAAATGGCGATGATCGCCAATAAGGAAGGAGAGAGGTTCATTCCTGGGCCTCCTTGTGATGCGGCTTGGCGGGTTTGGATTCGCCTAACATGCCGAGCATGCCCAGGGTGCCTGCGAAGATGAGGACAATCTGCAAGAGGACGTCAATGGCACGGCTGCCCCAAATGATAGAAGAGAGGTTCATGGGGACGAGCATGGGCAGTTCGATGTTGAGGGCGGGAAGAGTGAGCCAGCCGATCAAAACAACGACGATCAAAATGAGGGCGATGGCGAGTGGGGCAGGCAGGGGGGAGCCGGATAAGCCCTCTTCTTCACCGGCGATATTGATGGCGAAGACAAAGAGGACGGTGACCAGACCTGCGCCAACGCTCAGTTCGATGACAGCGACTTCGGGGGCGCCAAGCAAATACATGAAAAGGGCCGTCAGGGCGCTGGCCCCCGCCAACCATAAGGCTGAGGAGAGCAAACGGGCTGAGCGAACCGCCTGAATGGCGCACACCAAAAGCGCCGCCACGATCAATAAATACATCATGGAAGGCCTCCTTGGTGGATGATGGGATTCCCTTGAAACCTATGTTGCTTATACAACACGAAGGGACATTTGTCATGTGTAAACCATCCTAAGATCAACAGTACTTTTTCCTAAAACCATGACAATTTTCCTGCACGATGCATTTGGGGTCAAGGAATCAGGGGCTTGACTTTCTTGACGCGGCGCGTTATGATATTGATGATGACGCGCTGCGTTATGGTCTCAAATGGTACTGTCTGAACGGCAGAAGGAGATGGAAAATGGACGGAACGCGAGAAAAAACCGCTGAATCGGCGGACTGCAAGGCAGGGGAAAGCGCCAAGACCTTTTGGGAGCTTTCGCGCAAGATTTTGCTGGCCTCGGTGGGGGCGGCGGCTGTGGCCGAAGAAGAGATCACTTCCTTTATGGGGCGGATGATCGAACGCGGGGAGATGGCCGAGAATGACGCACGCCGGCTGATGCGCGAGGTGTTGGAGCGGCGTGAAAAAATCCTGCGCGAACGCCGCGAAGCCGCTGAGCGCAAAGATCAGACCCCGGCTGTCAGCCCGGCGGACCTGGCCGATTTGCAGGCGAAGGTGGCTGAATTGACCCGCCAGATTGAGGCGCTGAAGGCGGCTCAGGGCAAGGGCGAGTAGGCCACGATGCGTGTGATCAAACGATATGCCAACCGTAAGCTCTACGATACCCAGGATAACGCCTATGTGACCCTGGAAGCCCTGCAGGCCATGATCCGCGCTGGTGAAGAGGTACAGGTGGTGGATCACGCCAGCGGGGCGGATCTGACCACGCTGACTCTGCTGCAAATCCTGTTTGAACAGGAGAAGCAAAGCGGGGGGATCTTCTCACCGGCGGCGCTGGAGCGCATGATCCGGGTAGGCAGCCGCACGATCTCGGATATTAAAGAAGGACTGCGCGCCTTTGGCGCACCGGTGGAACACGCTGAGGGTGAAATCCGGCGGCGGCTGGCGGCCCTGGAAGCGCGCGGGCAGATCAGCCCGGAGGAACGCGAGCGGCTGGAGACGCTGTTGCTGGCCAGAGAAGAAAAGCCAGAAGCAGCTGCGCCGCAAGAGGTGGCTGATCTGGCGGCGCAGGTAGAGGCCCTGCAAAAAGAACTGGAGGCACTGCGCGCCCGTTCCGCGGGGGCGACTGAAAGCTAAACGCAGTCGGCGCTGCGGTCTGTGAGCCCGCGGGCGAAGGTAATCAGGGCGTAGACATCCTCAAAGGTGGAGGCCAGGCCGACCGACACGCGCACTGCGCCGGTGCTGTGGTCGTCAATGCAGCGGCGGAAGTCATCAATGGTCATGCGCTGATGGCCGGTGAAGCAGGTGGTCAGCTCGTTGGCCGAAAGGCCCAAAGCTACTTCACCGCCGCCAGGGTTGCAGAAGCAGCCCGTACGCAGGGAGATGTTGACCTGATTGGCGCAGGCTTCTACCCGGCGGTGGTCCACAAAATGACCGCAGGGGTCAAAGAAGTTCAGGGCGATGGTTCCACCGCGGCGGTCGCCAGTCACCGGTCCGTAGATTTTAACCATAGGGGTTCCGTTGGAGTGGCGCAGGGCGGTGAGCTGTTGGAGCAGCCATTGGGTCAGGCAGGCCACGCGGGTGTGGATGGTGTCATAGCCGATGGAAGCGATGTGGCGCAGGCCAATTTCAACCGCCGGCAGGCTGAGGTAATCCAACGTGCCGTCTTCGAAGGCCTCGGCGCCCTCATGTAAGAAGTAGCGGTCGCCCTGTACCGAGGCCACGGTGATGGTGCCGCCTGCGAACCAGGGGCGGCGCAGCTTGGTGAGGGCCTGACGGCGGGCGATGAGCGCGCCGACGCCGGTGGGGTAGCCGAAGATCTTGTAAAACGACATGCTGACAAAATCGGGGTGCACCTGCGAGAGATCCAGGCGGTTGGAGGGGACATAAGCTGCCGCATCCAGGAGCACATCCCAGCCTTTCGATTGGGCCAGGGCGATCCATTCCAGGGGGTGCTGCACGCCGGAAAAGTTGGATTGGGCCGGGTAGGCCAGCAGGCGGCGGCCTTCACCGCCGGACATTTCCAGCCCTTCGAAAAGGCGTTGTTCATCCATGCGCAGATCGGGCGGCAGCACGGGAATATAGGTAACCTGAGCGCCCTTGGCTCGGGCAAATTCACGAATGCCGTTGACGGAGTTGTGATTATCAAAGCTGAGCATGTAGTGGCCGCCCGGGGCAAAGGGGTAGGATTCGCCCACCAGGCGCAGGGCGCCGCTGGCATTTTGGGTGAAGATGCACACGTATTCCTGCGGATCGGCGTTGAAAAATTCCAGCACGTAGGCTCGCGCCTGCTCCACATGGTGGGTCATGGAGAGCGAGGTGGGGTTGGAGGAATGAGGGTTGCCAAAGACATGGTTGAGGAGCAGGTCTTTATGCGCCTGCACCTGTGAATCGGCGTACAGGCCGCCGCCGGTGTAATCCAGGTAGATGTGCCCCAAACGATCCAGGCGCGCGTATTCCACGGCGCGCAGCTCATCCAGCACGCGGGTGCTGGCAAACTGGGGGAAGGCCCGCAGGAATTCGGCTTTGGCCTGGGGACAGGCATCGGCAGACAGACTGGATTGACAATCGGAGGCAGAGGTCATGGGCAAGACTCCTAAGCGTGAGGGGAAAGCAGATGGTGGTTAGCGATTGGGGCGGCGCTGGGGCCGCGGCGCAGGGCCTCGAGGACACGCACCTGCGAGCGTTCGATTTCGGATTGAATGTGGCGGACGGCCTGATCTGCGTCGCGCTGTAAAAGGGCCTGGGCCAGGGCGATATGGTCGCGGCGCATCTCCTCGGCGCTGTCGCGCAGGTCGAGTCCCAGGTGAAAGACGCGGTTGAGCGCGTCCAGGGTGCGGCCCACTTGCTCAGCCAGGCGCTGGTTGCCCGCGGCGGCAGCGATGGCGTGGTGGAACTCGGCGTTGCGGTGCAGAAAGTCGGAATAGGACTGACGGTCTTTGAAGGTGTAGGTGAAGTGGGCCGATTGTGAGATTTCATCCAGGGCGGTGGGGGCGGCGCGCAGAGCAGCCAGGCGCACAGCGGCGCTTTCCAGGATCAGGCGCATTTCGTAGATTTCGAGCACGTCTTGGGCGGTGATGGGAGCCACGATGTAGCCCAGGCGGGGGACGGGCTGAACAAAGCCCTCTTGGGCCAGCTGGCGTAGGGCTTCGCGGATGGGGGTGATGCCCAATTGGAAGCGCTGGGCCAGGTCGGCCTGGACAATGTGCTGTCCGGGGTCGAGTTCACAGGTGACCACAGCGTTTTTGATGCGTTGATACGCCTGGGCAGAGAGGAGGGGGTCGCGGTTGGAAGGCATGGGCTGTTACCGGAGTTTGAGACTGATATATCACTAGTATATTACATGGAAATTGACGAATCAAGCCTGATGTTTGTCACCTCTGGCGGAAAAACCGCGGCGTCCAGGGGTTCGGACGCCGCGGGTGATAAAGTCTGGTGGAAGGCCGTTTACGGCTTGATTTCCAGGATGCTGCCGCCTGAAGAGGCTTCGATCTCAGGGAAATACAGTTGATACGCGTGGGCGGGCAGCACGCGGAACTCACCCGGCAGGTAGGGAGACAACCGGTAGGTGAGCTGGTAGGTTCCGGGGGGCAGCTCCCGCGCCGTCCAGCGGATGCGGTTGTCATATACCTGCGGCTGGCTGAACCACCACCAGCCCCAACCTTCTTCCAAACTGGGGGGATTCTGGGTGTAGGAATAAGTTACACCCTGCTGGGCGGTCTTTAGCGCCGGGTTGACGATCTCCGCTCCGGCGGGGGCAAAATCTTCCACCACCAGGTAATTCATCTCGGTGGGCAGGGTGAGGGTGAGACGCACATAGATGGTGGACGGCTGCGGGCCGATGATCACTGAGGTGACCGGCTGACAGGCCGAAGCGCGGCAGTCCTGCCCGGTCAGGAAGACCTGACGCGAGATGCTCAGTCCGCGGCGGACGGGGGGAACCTCGGCGGCGGGGCGGTTGACTTGCAGATAGGCGCGGTAATACAGCCGCCCAGTCCCCGCCTGACGTTGGATAGAGAGTTGGTTGGAGGAGTTGGCGCTGATCTGGCTGAGGGGCAGGTTGGCGGACACCGGCGCGGGAATTTGGCCTGCGGCGGCCTGCCCGGCCAAAACGGGGGTCTGGTTGAACGCTGCGGAGAAGGCAAATTCGGCGTTGACGTCATTGGTAGCCAGCACATACTGGTTCAGCGCCAGGAGGATCCAGGCGGTTTCGTACGGAGAAGACCAAATGCCCTGCGGGCGGCGGTTGGCCACCAGATAGCGGACGGCATCTTCCAGGACGACAGAGTCGGGCTTGAAGCGGGAGAGGGTATAGACGGCCAGGGCAGTGTTGAAGTGGGGCGAGGTGAGGGTCCAGCCGTTGGGCGCAGGGGCTTCCCAATGCGCGCCGGTGGCGGAACGCACGGCCAGGGTCTCCAGATCGGAGAGCAGGGTCTGGCGCTGTTCATCTTGCTGGGGCAGCACCAGGCAGGGGATGAGCATGGCCTTTGCCCAGGGAGCCAGATTTGCGCGGCGCTCAATGAGCGCATCCACGTGCGGTGAGACCTCACCGCGGGTTTCCCACAGCACGAAGTTCAGGAAGACGTGCAGCTCTTCCTGAACAGAATTCCGTGCGGTGAGTTCTGGCAGGGGCTGTTGGGATACGCCGCTGATGTAGGCGTAGGCGTTGTCCAGGTTGTAGCTGGGGATGGTGAAGCCGGCGGATTGAGCCTGGATCAGGGTGTAATAGGCGTAGGCCGAGAGGAAGGGATCCGATTCGTCGCGGTCGCCTGACCAATCCCAGCCGCCGTCGGGGTTCTGGTGGTCGAGCAGACGGGTGAGGTCGGGGCGCAGTTGGTTTTGCAGACGGCGCTGCAAACTGGCCATATCCAGACCTACCGTGGAAAGGGTTTGATAGGTGGTTACATTGGGCAGCAGGCGCGACAGGACAGCTTCGGGGCTGTCACCAGGGAGAGTCTGGTTGGTGAGCACATCCAGGCTGCTGAGCAGGGTCGAGACCAGCGAGGGGGTCAGTTCCAGACGCAGCTCGCCGCTGGTGACGCGGTACGAGCGGGGCAGGGACAGCGTCTCCACGCGCTCACCGGCCTCTGCCAGGGTTCCGGCGGCGGCAAAGGTCTGGCTGGCGGTGTATTGGTTCACCGGCAGGGTGCCGGATTCGGGGCGCACGGAATCAGAGAGGTTTTCGGCGGCGGCGCTGAAGAGCAGATCCAGCTCGGCCACATCCTGCACGGTGCCCCACCAGGCCAGGCGCAGACGCTCGCCGGGGCCAACCTGCACGCGGCGCGAGGCCTTGGCGGGGTCATCCAGGGCAAAGCCGGCGGCGGTCAGCGAGACCTCGGGGGCCAGTTCGCGATTGGTGTTGTTGTGCACCACGGCAGCCAATTCCAGATGGTCACCCGCGATCACAAAGCGAGGCAGGACGGGACGGATGAGCAGATCTTTGGAAGTGACAATTTCAGCCTCGCTCTCACCCACACGGTGCGCGGCATCCAGGCCGCGGGCAGTGGCCACCCAGGTGGTCAGGTTGTCGGGTAGGGTCAGGCGCAGGGAGGCCTGCCCGGAGGCGTCGGTGCGCAGGCTGCCTTCCCACAGGGCGGTGTCCTGGAATTTTTCACGGACACTGCCCGGGCCCATATCCCCGGCGCCTCCACCTCCGCCGCGGCCCAAGGCCACGGGTTTGAAACGGTTGGCGTAGGCGGTGAGGGGGATGCTGGTGAGAACGCCCAGGGGTTGGGGTTTATAAAAGGCCTGGGTGATAGGCTGAGCGTTGGGTTCGGCCAGGGCCAGAACGGCTTTATCCACCACGGCGACGGAAAATTCGCCCTGCACCGGCTGACCCTGCGCGTCCACGGCCTTGAGCATCAGGTTCACTGGGCTGCCGGGGGCGGCGCGCGGCGGGTCGGCGGTGAGGGTGAGGGAGAGCAGTAAGTCTTTCGGATCCACGCGCAGCTCAATCAGCCCCTGGCGGAAATCCAGCAGGCCGCTGGAATCGCGCCCCAGAAGGGTGACGGCCACATAGACATTGGGTGCGTCCTCGGGCGTGAGGGTCAGGCTGAATTCCTGGCTGGCGCCGTCTATGGTGATGATCTGCGAGCGCATGATTTTGGCGCGCTCCACCGTCACCCAGGCCAAGGCTGGGCCGCTGAAGGGGTTGGGGATGAGCACACGGGCGCTCTGGCCGGGGGTATAGACTTCGGCGTCACTGCGCAGTTCCAGGCGCTGATCGGGCAGGCGCGGCCAAAGCGCGCCGCTGCCGCCCACTACCCATTGGAACACGTCCACGGGGGCGGCCTCACCGCGAATTTGCAGCAAATAGGTACCTGGGGTGGGCGGGGTGAAGGCCAATCGGGCGCGCCCGGCTGAATCGGTGACAAAATCGGCGGTGCTGACCGCGGGGGAGACGACCAATTGCCAGTCTCGATCGGGAGATTGGCCGAACTCCCAGCGAGCCGGGCTGAAGACGGCCTGCAGTTTGCGGCTGCCTGCCGGCTGCCCTTTGAGGTCAACCGTCAGAACGGAAAAGCCGCTTTCCTGGCCTGCAACCGCGTTCCAGGCGTCAGGGCGCACAGCGGCGTACACACTCTGGGGGTGGTGGGTGACCTGGGCTCGGGTGCTGACGGGCAAATTGCTTTCGTCTGCAATGGTGGCTTCGAGGGTGAGGATGTAGCGCATTTCGGGGTCCAGCAGATCCGCCAGCTCTTCGGGAGAAAGCGTCACCTTCAGCAGGCCTTCGACATCGGTGAGGCCCGCGCCGGAGGTGAGGAAACTCCCCAGGGGGGAGTAGGGGGCGGTGTTAAAGGCGCTGGCCTCGCGGTAGGTTTTGCCGGTGACATAGCCTCCCGGCAGGGCGAAATGATCACGCTGGGCATACAATGACCAGTTGACGTTGACACCGGCAGCGGGCGTGCCAAAGTAGTAGCGCAGCTTGACCTCAGCCTGCAAGGGCTGCCCGGCGGTGATATCTGGCGAGGCAAAAGCGGCGCTCAATTCCACCTCGGGCTTGCGGTACTCGGCCACGGTGATGGCCACGCTGCTGCTGACCTCTTCAGGGCTGGTGATGGAGAGGGTGTAACGGCCCGGCTGAAGATCTTCGGGCAAGGTATACGAGGCGCTGCCCGCCCCAAACGAATCCAGGGGGATGGGAATGGAAGCCAATTGAGCATCGGACTGCTCGTAGTCGTAATATTCTCCTCTCAGAATGGAGAGGGTGACGGATGGGATATCTGGAGGGGTGTAACGGCCGTTATCTTTGCGGTAGAGAATAGAGCGGAAGAAGACCTCCTGTCCGGGGCGGTAGATGGGGCGGTCGGTGTAGAGGTAGGCGCTCAGGCCGGTCTTTTCGAGGGTGTTTTCATAGCCGAACTGCCAGCCGCTGATGCCGTAGCTCCAGCCGGAATAGGCAATGCCAAAATCGGAAGCGCCGGGCGTGCCAGAGAGGGCAAAGAGAGTGGATTCAATCGAGGATGTGCTGGGAACTTCCCATTGGGCGATGCCCTGGGAGTCCGTCACGGCGGTGCCGAGGCTTTGCAGGTTGAAATCCCACAGCTGCACGTTCAGGTTGGGGATGGGGGTGTTGGTGGTCAGGTCGGTGGCCCACACGGTGACCTGGGTGGCGCTGCGTTTGAGGGTGAGATGCACGTTGGCGACGGCCAGGGCTACGGGGTGCAAAAAGCCGGCGTTCTCGCTCAGCTCTGGCGAACCCAGATCCAGCCAGTACAGGCCGGTGCCCAGAGCGTCCCCGCTGGGGGTCAGGGCCACATCAAACATCTGGTAGCGGTCAGCGGGTGCGTTGATGGGGGCGGTCCAGGTGACGGCGGGGGCTGATAGACTGGTCTGCTGGCCAGGGGTGTGGCGCAGCGTCAGGTTGATCATTTCCTCCAGGGTGATGGGGGTCACAGAAAAGGATGCGTTCTTTAGATTGACAGCTTCCACAGACAGGGTCTTTTGGGCGGCGGGCAGGAAGAGGACCCCGCTGCCTATATAAATGGAAGGGATGCGCAGGGTGGGTGAGACGGGCGCAGTGAAGAAGGTGAGGGTCTGGTTTTGCCCCAGGGGCTGGTCGTAGGCGTCGCGCAGCGAGGCGTCAAAGGTGATGGTGTAGCTGGTTTGCGGCTGGAAATACCCGCTAAGGGAAATGAATTGGTGCTGGTTATAAAGGCTGAGGTTGAGGTCGTCAATGGCGGGTTGGATGGTGATTTTGGACGCAATGTCCTGGCGGGCCAGTGGCAGGTTGGACTGGATATTGACGGAGGAATAGCCGCCGTAGAGCATCAGGCTTTCTCCGGGCCGTGGGCTGCTCAGTGAGAAACTCAGATTGCCGGAGGAAGTGTACGGCTGGGAAAAAGAATCTTCCATCACCACGCCGCCCGCCGAAAGCACCCCAGGTTCGAGGGCGAAGGTGACGGCGGTGCTGCGCGGCAGCAGCACAGTGGGCTGGATCTCAACGCGAGAGTTGTTTTCGCTCCAGGTGAATTTGAGCGGGAATGCGCTTCCATCGGGGCCGCGCAGGGATACCTTCTCCTCCAGGCTGGACGGGTTCATGGGCTGGTTGAAGCCCAGGGTGAAAATCTGATCCAGGAAGAGCGGGCTGGAGGATGCCGGAGCGATTTGCATGAGTTTGGGCGGAGCGGGGGTAAAATTCCATTGGACAGCATCCCCAGAAAAGGGTACACCCGCCAGAGCAGTGAACTGGGGAGTGAGGGTCGCCGTATACTGCACTCCGCCGGAGAGGGCCGGGTTGGGGTAAAACACATAGGTATCTGTATTCAGCCATTCGCCGCGGCCTTCCACTGCGGGCGAGAGGGTGAAGGCAGGGGGTAGATCTTCGGTGGGCTGACCCAGGGGCACAATGGGCTGGTTGAAGGTGATGGAAACGGCGGATTGGGGGCTGATGCCTGTGCTGTAGGGCGGGGGCAGCTGCTGCACCACTTGCAGCGGGGCGGTGGTGCGGTAGGCGGCGGAGAAGGGTTCCGTCAGGCTGAGGCCGTTGGCGGCCTGAGCCCCGGCGGCCACGGTGAGGGTGAGGGAGGTGAATGGAGGCAGGGCTTCGGTGGGGATGAAACTGAGGGTGGCCGGGTCGAGCCATTTAAAGCTGCCTGCGATAGGCGGGTCGAGGGTCACGGCGGAAAGGACCGATTCTGGCTGCATGTCCTGGCTGAAATACAGGGTCAGGGCGGATTTGAGGGGGAGCGCATCCGAAGGGGAAGGCACAATTTCAGCCACCACGGGTGGCATGGGCGGCAGGGGCGTGGGCGAGGCCTGCGGTGCGGCGGTGGGGAGCAGGGTGGGGGCGGCCTGTGGGGCCTGAGCGGCGGGCGCGGCGGTGGGCGTGGGGCGGGAGAAGCCGGGCAGGGCGCAGGCCAGGCTGATAATGACAACAATGGAGAAGAAGGCAGCCCAGGCGCGGGTTGGGCGGGAGAAGGTGGAGGGTTTCATAGTGCTCCTCATGATCCTGCTGCACGTGCGGACAGGGAAAGATGCCCCAGATAATAGGGCCAGGACTATGACGTTGCTGCGGGCATCAGAGTTCCCACAGGCTACCTTTATTATAGCCGGGGGCAGGGGAGAAACAAGCGGCCGGCGGTGATCAGCCGCCGGCCGGATTTCATTTCGCCGTCTGTACAACTGAAAAACTTTATACCGCCCCGCCGCGCAAACGTGGGTCGAGGGCGTCGCGCAGGCCGTCGCCAAACAGGTTGAAGGACAGCACCGTGAGCATGATGGCCAGGCCGGGGAAGAACACCAGGTGCGGAGCGTTGAAGACGCTGTTGCGCTCTTCGCCGAGCATCAGGCCCCATTCGGGGGTGGGGAATTCGGCGCCCAGGCCCAGGAAGGACAGGGCAGCGGCTTCCAGAATGGCTTCGGCTATGCCCAGCGTACCCTGAACGATGAGCGGGGTGAGGGCATTGGGGAGGATGCGGGTGAAGAGCAGGCGCAGGTTGGAGGCTCCCAAAGCGCGTGAGGCGTTGACGAAATCCAGGTCTTTGACCGAGATGACGCTGGCGCGCACGACGCGGGCGTAGCGGGGGATGGAAACAATGGCAATCGCAATCAGAGCGTTAATCAGTCCGGTTCCCAGCACGGAAACGATGGCGATGGCCAGCAGCAGGGCTGGAAAGGCCATGAGTACATCCATTGAGCGCATGATCACATCGTCAATCCACCCGCCGATGAAACCAGCAACGGCTCCCAACAGGCCGCCGATGAGGATGGCGAAGCTGATGGTGGAGATGCCGATTTGCAGGGAAAGGCGAGACCCGAAGACGATGCGAGAGAAGAGATCGCGGCTGTTGCCGTCAATGCCCATGAGGTGCTGCTGGGCGTCTTTTGGGCAGCCCAGGAGGTGAACGCAGGGGGTATCGCGCCGTTTGACGTTTTTGAGCGGCTTAATTGGGTCAAAGGGGGCGATTTGTTCGGCAAAGATGGCGGTAAGGATGAGCATGCCGAGGATGAACATGCCAATCTGTGCAGAGCGGTGCCGCAGCAAGCGCCGGAGCGATTCGCGGGCTGGAGAATTCTGCGGTTCTTTCTTTAGCGTAGCGATGTTATTTTCCTGGCTCATGGGTCATTCCAGACGGATGCGGGGATCCAGATAGGCGTAGGAAATATCCACCAACAAGTTGGTGAAGACGAAAACGAAAGCGACCAGGAGCGAGAAGCCCTGGACAACCGGATAATCACGGGAGAGGATGGCCTCTACCATGCGTGAGCCGACCCCGGGGAGGGCAAAGATGGTTTCGGTGAGAACCGCGCCCGAAAGCAGGCCGCCGATTTGGAGGCCGATGATGGTGACGATGGGGATGAGGGCGTTGCGCAGGGCGTGGCGGATGATGACCAGGCGTTCGATTAACCCTTTGGCGCGCGCGGTGCGGATGTAATCCTGGCCGAGGGTTTCCAACAGGCTGGAGCGGGTCATGCGGGCCACGATCGCCATTGAGATCGTTCCAACTGCGGTGGCCGGTAAGATCAGATGCCAGATGGCATCTTTGACCAGTTTGAAATTACCGGTGAGGAGGCCGTTGAGGATGGCCGAGTTGGAGACCAGCGAAAGCAGGAAGCGAGGAACGCCGGTCCAATCCTCCAACCCCCAGGTTTTGGCCAGTGGCACCAGGGAGATGCCCGAAGAGAGCCGCCCGGAGGGGGGGATGTAGAAGGGGGTGTCTTTTAGGACCAGGGCAAAAAGATAAGCTAGCAGCAGCCCCAGCCAAAAAACCGGCATGGACACGCCGATATTGGCGATGATCATGGTGGCCACATCCAGGAAGCTGTTGCGGTTGAGGGCGGCGATTACGCCAAAGGTGATGCCGACCACCGAAGCAAACAGGATGGCCATGAAGGTGAGTTCCATGGTCAGGGGCAGCCGTTCGGCGACCACATCAATCACCGGGCGGCGGTCGCGAATGGTGGTGCCAAAATCGCCCTGGAGCAGGTTGCCCATGTAGCGGATAAATTGTTCGGGGATGCTGTCATCGAGTCCGTAACGGGCTTTGAACTCGTCGCATTTTTCAACGGTCGCTTTTTCCCCAAGCATCACATAGCAGGGATCGCCGGGGATCAACCGGACGATGACAAAAGTGACCAGGACAATCCCGATGAGGACCGGGATGAGCATGAGCAGACGGCGGGTGATGAATTGGAGCATAATGGTCTATGGCCAGGTCTCAAAGGTTAGGTTGCGGGATGGAATAAAACAATATGCCCGAATGCGGGCTCAAAACGATACGGTGATGAAGACAAAAGGGAGAGTCTGGTTGGGGCGGGTTTCCGCCCCAACCAGACGTGCGTACAAAAGGCGAATTACTCTTCGTTGAGGGACTTGGGGCCAAAGAAGTCTTTGAAGTACTGGAACACGCCGGTGTTACCCTTGCGGTTCACATCCTTCACATCCCAACCCATGCCGAAGGAAGCCACGACATCATTGGCATCCAGGGTGGCGCCGTTGGAGAACTTGACGCCTTTGCGCATGGTGCAGGTCCATTCGGTACCGTCGGTGTTGGCTTCGCATTTTTCCGCGGCAGCGGGCTGCAGGTCGGCAGAACCGTACTTGAATTCGTAGAGGGTATCGAAGATCTGCAAGCAGGCGCGGAAGGAAGAACCGTCGGTTTCGTCCAGGCACATCAGAGAGACCGGCTCACCGTCTTGTGAGAAGATGATCGTGCCCGAATCGCTGGTCATTTCGGTGAAGTTTTCGTTGTAAGGGCCGATGACGACATTGCCGATATTCTTCTGGAAGGCCATCGAGGTGGCGCCGTTGGCGATGACGATGACGGGAACCAACTCATCCACGAGCTTGTTAACTTTGTCGTAGGCTTCCTGGCGGACTTTCACATCAGCCGTGGTAGCGCCGATCTTGATCTGTTCCACGATTTCGGGGAAGGGAGCGCCGAAGCTGGGCGAGGAACCCGTCAGGAACACATCGTACCAGTTGGTGGCATCCGGATAATCTTCGGACCAGCCGAGGAAGTAGAGGGCTTCTTCGCCAGCGCGGGTGCGGGGCAGGAAGGCAGCCCATTCCTGGAGGTTCAATTTGATCTTGACGCCGATTTCAGCCAACTGAGCCTGGACGGCCTGGGCGATTTTGGTCGGCTGGGGGAAGTAGGGGCGAGTGCGCTCGGCGTAGGACAGCACGATTTCCTGATTGAAATCGAAGCCGGCTTCTTCCAAGAGGGCCTTGGCCTTTTCGGGATTATACGCTGGGGCGGAGTAGCCTTCGGTGTAACCAGGCTTTACACCCGGGGGAATGAACTGGGTGGCGGCGGAAGCGCCCTTGGGGTAGAAATCGCGCACGATGGCTTCTTTGTCAATCGCCAAGGCGAAGGCCTGGCGGACTTTGACATCGGTGAAGGGGGCAATATCGCGATTCATGCCCAGATACAAGAAGTTGTTGAACTTGCGCGGGTAGAGTGCCAGGTTGGGATCGGCTTCCACGGTGGGGAAGTCGTCGGTGCCGACATTGTCCATACCGCTGATGTTGCCGGACTGGAGGTCGAGCAGGCGGGCAGCCGCTTCTTTGTTCCAGCGCAGGATGAACTCTTTATTGGCGGGCGGGGTGCCCCAGTAGTTGGGGTTCGGCACGAAGGTGATGTGATCGCCGCGGACCCATTCTTTGACGATGTAGGGGCCGGTGCCGACGGGGTTGTCGTTCAATTTGGCAGCGTCACCGCCGATGGAATCAAGGTAGTCCTTGTCCAGGATTGAGAAGGCCGGAACCGCGACCTTGGCCAAGAAGGCCGGATCGGGGGCGCACAGGGTGAACTTGACGGTCATTTCATCCAGGGCTTCGATGGCCTTCAAGTTGCCGCCGTAATTGCAGTCGGGGGCTTCTTTCTTCATGGGCTCAAAGGCAGCCGCGGGTTCAGCGGGGGCGGCAGGTTCAGCCGGAGCCGCAGGTTCAGCGGGAGCAGCGGGGGCAGCCGGTTCGGCAGGGGCCGCCGGTTCGGCGGGGGCCGGCGTGGCAGCGGGGGTGCAGGCAGCCAGGGCCATGCTGAGCAGGATCAAAACAGCTAGCATGGAATAGAGTTTGCGGTGTTTCACTTTTCTCCTCCTTAGGAACATTTCGAACGATTGCCTGGGGTTTTTCCAGGCTCAAAGGGTCCCACTTGAGTGGTTCTGTTGAAAATATTGGGGAAGTTTCACCTCCTGCTGGAACGGGGTCGACGAGCTGGCGTTTATTCGGAGGTTTTGCTATGCTGCCTACACTCAACAATAACAAAGTACGGCGTGGAGCGATGAACCGCCGCCAGCAGCTTAGATCATTATACGATTTTTATCTCACTTGTCAATTAATTTTTTCTGAGGTTCAGACAAAAGAACGGACATTCGGGTAAACCAGGCTGCGAAAGGTGGCCAGGGCGGCTTGCAGGACAAGGGTTTTCTGTTGGTCGGAGAGCGTCCACTTCTGTTTAAGCAGCACGAACAAACCAGAATAGCG
>JARKPO010000071.1 GCA_029975215.1 Levilinea sp. | reverse complement strand
CTGAAGATCGGACAAAAGATCGGACAAGTGAATAAGCAGAGAAACCTCGAAGGAGATAAACTTGGTTTTCCACGACCATACTTATCAACGACGAGGTTTCATGGACAAGTTTATCAACAATCAGGAATTTATGGTGGAATTGTTCGACGATGAAGAACAGGCAGAACGAGCCGGAGAAATCGGGGGAGCAATACTAGAGGCGCGTTCGCTGCGAATGACGGATATCGCGGTGGAAATGGAAGGGGAAAGTGCAGCGGGGTATAAAAGGATCCAGCGCTTCCTAGGAAAAGCAGACCCACGTGCAGCCCTGTGGCGGCTATTTCAGGAAGAGGCGGAATTTGTAATCGGAGATCCAACCGAGATTGAACGACCGCACGCCTGGAAAACAGAATATGTGGGGAAGCTGAAAGATGGGAAGACGCGCGGGTTCTGGGCATTGATCCTGGCAACGCCCTATCGCGGGCGGGCGATACCTTGTGGAATGGTGACTTACTCCTCGAAGACCATTGGACAGGGTCTGGATTCGCGCAATCTAAACCATTTTCGCGCCTTTGACGGTTTGAAAGACATGCTGGGCGGACGTCCGCTAGTGTTGGATCGCGAATTCAGCTACCTGGAGTTGATGCTCAACCTAATGGAAGAGCACATCAACTGGGTCATCCGCTTGAACCTGCGCGCTCATCCGCCGAAATTCTATGATGGGGAGGGCAAGGAAGTCGCTTTGACGATTTCTCCGGGGGAGACCGCGGTGCTGAACAAGATTTGGTACATGGGCAAGGTGTTGGTCAACGTGATTGGCGTCTGGAAGACAGGACTGGCTGAACCGATGTGGATCATGACCAACCTGGAGGCCAAACGCGGACTTCAGATTTACTATGCGCGCATGAAAATCGAACAGACTTATCGCGACTGCAAAAGCTTGTTGGGTTTGACCAAGCTCATGAACAAACAGCAGGTATACATGGAGAAAATGGTCGCCCTGTTGTTGTTGACTTTCACGATTGGCCTACTCGTCGGCGAAGAATTGCGCGACTTGCTTTATGGCGAGCCAATCACTGATGATGAGCTGGTTGAAGACGAGGAGCGCATCCCTGGTTCACCTTCGCTCAAGAAAGGCAAAAAATGGAAACGCTATTCTGGTTTGTTCGTGCTGCTTAAACAGAAGTGGACGCTCTCCGACCAACAGAAAACCCTTGTCCTGCAAGCCGCCCTGGCCACCTTTCGCAGCCTGGTTTACCCGAATGTCCGTTCTTTTGTCTGAACCTCAGTGAATTTTCAGCGCTCACGCCGCCGCCGCAGGGTGCGGTAATCCCCCGCCCGCGCGGTAACACCCAGCCCGTCCAGATATTCCAGAAACGCCAGGGCGTACTTGCGGCTGGTATTAAATGCGTCGCGAAGCTCCGCTGCGGTCAGCTGGGGCTGCCGTTCAAAGTGGGCGTAGACCCAGTCCTCCATGCGTGCCGCGTCCTCCGGCCGAAACACCACCTCCGGCGAAACGCTCACCAGGCGGCCGTCTTCCAACAAGGCGCTGAACACATCCTCGCCCACCGCCGCCTGACATTCCTTTACCGAGGGCGGGCTGAAAGGTGATTCAGCGAACTGGCGCAGCAAACCCTCCACCTGAGCCTGCTGCGTCGCGCTCAGGCGCACCGCGAAACCAGGCAGGGCCAGCAAGGTCTCATTCACTTCCACCAGGCTGCCGTCCGCCGTCCAGCGCCGCACCGTGCTGTTAAACACGCGCGGAGCCAGCTTCAGGCGGCTCTTCAAGGCCTCACGCGGCATACCGCGGCGCAAGGGCGAAGTTTTATGGAACTGCCCCACTTCCTCCCGTGCTCGCTGAGTCTGCCCCTTCCACCAGCCCACGGGCGCAATCAAGCCGTCCGCGCCCGTGTCCAAAAAGACCACTTGCCCGCCGTCTACCAATTCCTCCAGCGCTTCCTGAGCTGAATCCATCTCCAGGCGGGCGCGGTTCGCAGCCTCGCGCAGCGTCACCGCCCCCAGCACCACCAGGGATTCCAGCAGCAAATCCACCGGCGATCCCTGACGCAGAGATTCCAGGCGCGCCAGCACCTGCGGGGCAAAGCGCTTCGAGCGGCCCTTGGGGTGCGAGTCCACCACCGCCCCACCGCCCAACGTTTCTCCGGGCGAAGGTCGGCGCAGAATATAGCGGTCGCCGCGCACAGCCACCACCGGCGCGTTCAGCTCCAACTGCAGCCAACCTTCCTGCCCCGGCAGCAGCTCTTCTACGCCTAACAGGCGTACCCGCGCCTGCACCTCGGCTGCCCCCAGGAAAAACTTCACCTGACTGGAATGTTTCAAAGGGCCACTGGCGTCTGGCAGCAGGCGAAACGATGCATCCAGCCGCACGGTGGGGCGGTAACGCCCCGGCGCCGCCAAGACATCCCCGCGCCGCACCTCATCCAGTTCGATCCCATTCAGGTTCACCGCCGTCCGGCTGCCCGGCGCAGAGCGCTCCACCTTGCGCTTGTGGCTTTGCAGCCCGCGCACACGCCCGCGCAGGCCCGCCGGAAGCAATTCCACCTCGTCCCCCACCTGTAAAGCCCCATCCAGCAGCGTGCCCGTCACCACCGTGCCGAACCCCGGCATGGTGAACACCCGATCCACCGGCAGGCGCGGGCGTCCTAAATCGGCCCGCGGGGGGCGCTCGGCCAGGCACGCCGCCAGCGCCTGCCGCAATTCATCCAACCCGCTGCCTGTACGCGCCGAAACCCGCAGGATGGGCGCACCTTCCAGCACCGTTCCGGCCAAAACCTGCATCAAATCCATCTCCACCAATTCCAGCCAGTCGGGGTCGTCCGCCATATCGCACTTGGTCAGGGCCACCACACCCCCCGGCACCTGCAGCAGGTCCAGAATGGCCAGGTGTTCGCGCGTTTGCGGCATCACACCTTCATCCGCCGCCACCACAAACAGCACCGCATCAATACCGCCCACCCCTGCCAGCATATTTTCAATGAAATCGCGGTGACCGGGCACATCCACCACCCCCACCTCTTCACCATCGGGCAGGGTCAGCCAGGCAAAGCCCAGCTCAATGGTCATCTCACGGCGCTGCTCTTCCTTCAACCGGTCGGGGTTAATCCCCGTCAGCGCCCGCACCAGGGTGGATTTGCCGTGATCTACGTGACCCGCTGTGCCAATAACGCGCATCGCACTGCTCCCTTACGCCCGGTTGCCCAAATTGCGGTCAAATTCCTCAGCGCTCTGCCGCACCGCCCCCAAGAGGATTTGCAGCCGCTTTTGGGTCTCTTCCACCACCTGCTGCAGCAGGTCGCGCGTTTCCTGAGATAAATCTTCCAAAGCCACCAAACGCGTTTGATAACGTTCAAATTGGCGGGTCACTTCACGTCCCTGCTCTTCCTGAGACAAGGTGTAATTGGTCCAACGTTTTTGGTCGTCCGCCTTAAAGTTGGCCCAATCCTGCCGGAAACGCTCTTCGGTCAGACGCTGCATCTCAGTGATTTCGTTGATGCGCCGCTCAAAGCGCTGGGTGATCTCCTCAAAAGCCTCCTGGGCGCGCTTCACCGATCGGTGGGTGGCATCAATAGACTGAAGCTGCGTGTCCAAATTGGACGACTGCGAGGTGATGCTGTCGAAGCGCGTCTGCCAGTCTTTCCAGGTGCGCTCTCGCTCCACCAGGAGCATGTTTTGTTTCTCAATGAACGACACCTGATTTTGCCGCCGGTCGTTTTCGGCAGATTGGATCTCGTTCACACGCAGGTTCAGCTTCTGAACGCTGTCTGCGGCCAAATCCACCTTGCCGCGCTGCTCATCCAACCGCTTGCGCAGGGCCGAAACCTCAGCCTGCAAATCCGCCAGGCGTTTGGCATCCTGCTTGCGGGCTTCTTCCAGTAGGCGCTGCCCCCGCCGGTTGTCATCATCCAGGCGCGATGATTCGTATAGTTTGTGTTCCAGCTCTTCGATCTGGCGGCTGAGGCGGAATTCTTCTTCCGTGCGGGCCTGCAGGCTCTTTTTCACCTCCGGCAGGGCTTCTAACCCCTTGCGCAGATCCAGAATCGACTTGGTCATGGATTCAAGGTCCGCCCGGCGGCTCTTTTCCATCTCGCGTTCCCGCTCGGCACGGGCTTTTTCGGCGGCTTCCAAAGCGCGCGCCGAATCCACCCGCATCTGAGCCAGAACCGCATCCATCTGGTCAAAGCGGGTCATGGCCGTGGTGAGGCGCGAAACGTCGCTGGCGAGATCGCCAATTTGCTTATTCAGCGCCGGAAGCTGGTTTTCCATGCCCGCCAGGCGTTCTTCCAGCATGGCAATGGTCAGCTTATCCTTACGGCGCTCGTCATCCAGCCACTCTAACCGCTTAATGATCTGTTCAAGGTCCATAGTTTTCTACACCTCACTTTTTCAGTTCTTAGAGCAGACGCTCAAAAGCCTGCAAGATTTGTATCAAGCCGTTCGACAGCCACCCTGGGAACCAACCCACCAACAGCAAAACGGCGATGCCCGCCGCCATCAGCACGCGCTGCGGCCAGTTCATGCGCAGCGGGCCGGCATCCGCCGGAGGAGTCTGCACCAGGGCATTCAGCAAGCGGAAGCCGCCCATCAAAAAAGCCGCGCTGCCCGCCGCCGCCCAAACCGCTGCGACCACCGATCCGCCGCCCAGCCGCTCCAACAGAGCCTGGTGCACCGGAAAACCCGCCAACAATGGCAGCCCGCCCAGCGAGAACACCGCCGCCAGCAGCCCCAAGGAAGGCCAGGGCGCCCGCCGCAGCATCCCCGCCAGCGCCCCCAATCGCAGGTCCCCGCTTTGCTGCCATAAGAAGCCCAGCGAAAAAGACCACAGGCTCATCACCGCCATGCGCGGCAAGAAAGACACCGCCAAAAGCGGCAGGCCGCCCTGGTTGGTCAGGCTGAGGGCAATCAGCGCAAAGCCGTTTTCAAAAATCACCCCGTAGCCCAACAGGCGCGCGGCGTTTTGTTCAAAGGCCGCCCACACCCCGCCAATCACCACCATCAGCACACCCAGGGTGCGCAAGGTCTGCGGCAGCAGAGGGTACAGACGCAGCCAGGAAAACGCGTTCAAGAAGTCCAAGGCCAAAAGCAGCGCGGCCACTGGGAAGAGGGTCAAAACGAACCCGCTCACCAGGGGGTTCACCTCGCCCGCCAGCAGCGGCACCCAGGTGTAAAACGGAAAGGCTGCCAGCCACAAACACAGTCCCAATGCCAGCAGCACCACCGCCATCTGCAAGAATGCCTCTTGCGCCGGGTTGGCTTCAATGGCGCTGGCCGCCCAGCCTGCCACCAGGATACAGGGCACCGCCAGGGTCTGAAAGATCAGATAGCGCAGAACGCCCTGGCGCATCGGCTGCCCCGGCGGGGCCAGCAGCGGCACGCTCATCAGCACCGCCATTTCCACCAACAAGGCCGCATACATGAACGGTTCCACCGCCACCGCCGACACCAGCAGCGCCGTGATCGCCAATGCGAAAGGCACAAAGTAGCGGTGGCAGCCAAAAATGACCGCGCCCGCAAACCAGGCCGCTGCAAACCCATACACCAGGCTGATCACCGCCTGATCGCCGCTGCCCAGCACAAAGCGGCGTCCCAACACGCTGAACACCGGGTCAATCGGCAGGCGGGCAATTCCCAAATCCACCACACTGCCAGGCGGCATAATCTCTACCAACACGGTCAGCCCCAGGCAAAGCCCCGCCGCCAGGCTGGCGGTGAGCATCGTCCGGCGCCGGATAAAAAACAGCCCCAGCGCCGCCGCCACCGGCAAAACGATCCAAATCAGCGGGGCGCTCATGCGGCTGACTCCTGCTCTTCTTCCGGCGGAATTTCCACAAACTGTCCCGAAAGCATTCCATAGCTGCCCGCCAGGGCCAGGCCCAAATTCACCACGCCCAGCAGGCCCGCCACCAACACCGAGCGCTCCAGCCCAGAATACAGCACCTCAAAGCCGGCGATCACCGTCAGCAGACCCATCACCACCCGCTGCGGGCGGGCAGTCATGCCCAGGTGCAGCAGGCCGATCCCAGCCAGAAGCATCCCCCCTTGCAGCACCGCGGTCTGCACAGGAAACCATTCACGCGCCTGGGGAGCCACAGAAAAAACCAGCGCCCACACCAAAATCGCCGCCAGCCCGCGAAACAGCTGCCCAGCCCGCCCCGGAAAGCGCTCTTCGCGCAGCTCATCTTCCGATCGCGAGGCCGCGATGACCGCCACGGCCATCCAGCCCACTACCAGTTTGGCCAAGGACAGGCCCAGGGGCCAGTTGTTGGCTACCAGCCAAAACACGCCCACATACTGCAAAGCCAATGCGCCCAGCGACCAATACCAGCGCTCGCTGACCAGCACGATCAGCGAAGCCGCCAGAATCACAACCAGCGCCAGCCCAGCGGTCTGAGAGAAGATCATCCGCCCCCTCCCGCCCGTACCAGTGAAGCCAGCAGCGCCAGCAGCACCAAGGTCCACAGCACGCCGCCGTCCCCTTCCAAGATGACCGTGAAAAAGCCCACCAGGCGCTGAATCCAGCCAAAAAGGCCCATCCCCAGGCGGTACAGCCAGTTCAGGCTGAGCAGCGCGGAAAGGAAGCCGCCCACCCGCCCCGCCACCACCGCCGCCCAGCGCATGCGCTCGGCCGTCTCCGGGCGGCTGTGACGCAGCCGCCAATCGGCCAGCAGCAGCAAAACCGCCAGCACCGCGCAGGGTGCGCTGATCCACCATGCGCCCAGCACCCACGGGGAATCCAGCCCCAGGTACAAAGCCGCGTACACCGCGCCGGTCAACAGGGCAATGCCCGCCGGGTACGTCACCCACACCCAGCGTTCCTGCCCGGCAAAGCCGTTTTCCGCCCGCAGGCTGTGGCGCGCATACCCTGCCAGCAGCACCGCATAAGTCGCGATGAAGATCCAATCCGCTGCGTCCCAGGTGGTGCCCACCAAACCCGGCCAGGCCGGGGCCGCCGGCGTAAAGGGCAGGCTGCTCAGGGCCAGCAGCGCCAGCCCCGGAAACAGGCGCATCCCCACCGTGCGGATGGAGAACAGGAACAGCAGACCGCCCGCTGTCACCAGCAGCGAGCCCCACACCAGCGCTCCCTGCGGATCGCCGTTCACCGCCCCCGCCACCGCCAGGCTGCCCAATACCACCAAAAAATACGGTCTTCCGGACAGCTCATCCTGCGCCGTGAACCACCGACCCGCGCCGTACACCGCCGCGATAGCCAGGAAAGCCACCAGCCAGCCTTTGGCCGCCGCGGGGATCGTCACCGCCGCCACCTTGGCCAACACCGAAAGGCTGGCGGCCGAAATCGTCAGACGCAGCACCGTGCCCATGCCGCGCCGCAGCGGGACATCCGTGTAGGGCAAGTGCAGCGGGATCACCCCCAGCCGCAGCCCGGCCGCCACGATCAGCAAAAGCGCCACCGGAGCGCTGACCTGCCCAAAAATGAAAGGCTGTCCCTGCGCTTGGGCAATCACCACCGCCACAGCCACCAGCATTGTGCCGATAACGCGCACACTGAAGGCTGTGGTCTCACCCACCGTCTGCCGCGCGCCGCGAAGATTAGCCAGAAGAATGCCCAATTCCAGAGCGTCCAGCAGCGTCCAGCCCAATATCAGCGCCAAGGGACTGGCCGCCAGCACCGCCAGGATCCCCACGCCGGTCACAGCCGTCACCCCCGCCCAAATAATCGGGCTGACAGGCATCAGGCGCACCGAAGCTGTCAGCAGTGTGGCCAGCAGCAGACTGCTCAGGCTGAAGGCAAACACCCAGCCGGAGCGGCCCCATTCAAAGCGCATACTGCCGGCGCTCGCCCCCCCCGGCAGCCAGTTTTCAATCAGCAGCGGAGCTGGGGACCACCAATGCAGCGAAAGGGTCAGCCCCCAAACCACCAGGGCTGCCCCCACCGATACCAACCAACACACGCCGGTGTTCACGCCCCTCACTCGCAGCGTCAGCACCACCCCAGCAGCCAGGAGCAGCAGGAAAACCGGCAGCAAACTGAGCATAGAAGCCTAAATCATCCCCGCAAAAGGCTGGCGGTGGACAAAGCGCCCCATGCCGGGCTGGCCGTTCCAGTGGCCCTCGTCCACAATCAACTGGCCGCGCAGGAAAACCTTCACCGGATATCCCGTCAGCTCCCAGCCTTCATACAGGTTGTAGTCCGTGCGGTGGTGGGCCATCGCCACCCCATAGCGCACCTTGCGCTGCGGGTCCCACAGGGCAATATCCGCGTCCGCCCCCGGCATGAGCGTGCCCTTCTGCGGGTACATGCCGAAGATCTTGGCCGGGTTGGTACAGGTCAGGGCCACAAACTCATTGGGGGTCAAGCGGCCGCTGCCCACCCCAGCCGTCCACATCACCGGCATACGGTCGCCCACCCCCGGCAGACCGTTGGGGATCTTGGTGAAGTCGCCTGCGCCCAATTCCTTACCAGGGATGGCCACCGGCTGGCCTTCATATTGAATCGGGCGCGAACCGTCGTAGAAGAAGGGGCAGTGATCCGTGGCCACCACCTGCATGGTGCGGTTCTCCAGGCCTTCCCACAGCCTTTCATTGTCCTCTGCCAGGCGCATGGGCGGCGAGCAAATCCATTTGGCCCCGTCTGGGCGGCTCAAATGGCTCTCATTAAAGAACAGGTACTGCGGGCAGGTCTCGCCCATCACCGGCAGGCCGCTCTGGCGGGCATATTCCAACTGATCCACCTCGCCCGCCACGTTCATAT
Organism: Levilinea sp.; assembly: GCA_029975215.1. GTDB lineage: Bacteria > Chloroflexota > Anaerolineae > Anaerolineales > Anaerolineaceae > Levilinea. The sequence goes on along the minus strand of JARKPO010000071.1, from coordinate 117,719 downwards.
GCACTACGTACAGGGGGGCCTGTGCCTGAGTGGCCAAAGCCGCCCCGCGCAGCACCGCTTCCACCGCACCCCAGGCCGGGCGGGTGTGTGCGTGCCATTCGGGCGCGGTGTGGCCCGCGGCCAGCGCCTCGGCCACCAAAATATCAATCACATCCCCATTTTCGGCGTGCAGCATGGTGAGAATGCCGTTCTGCCCAGCAATGCGCATCACCCGGAAAATCTCGCCGTCCTGCAGGCGCAGGCGCTGGTTATAGGCCGTGAACACCTTGATACTGGTAATGCCTTCCCCTACCAGACGGGGGATCTCGGCCTCCACCTGTGCATCCAGGCGGGTGATGTTCATATGAAAGCTGTAATCCACCGCCGCCTTGGCTTCGGCCTTGGCTTTCAGCGCGGCCACGTTAGCCAGCAGTGGGCTGCGGTCCTGCGAGATAAAGTCAATCACGGTGGTGGTTCCGCCAAAAGCGGCGGCCTTCATGCCGGTGTAATGGTCATCGGAAGAAACCGTGCCAAACATGGGCAGGTCCAAATGCACATGCGCGTCCACCCCGCCGGGCAAAACCAGCATGCCGCTCGCGTCCACCACCTCCGCGTCTGCGGGGGCGGTCAAATGCGGGCCAATTTGGGCGATCTTGCCGCCCTCCACCAGGATATCCGCCTGAAAAGTCTCTGCCGCGGTCACCAACGTCCCCGAACGAATCAGCAAAGCCATGTGAATACCTCCTCCAGGTCAAAAGATGCGCTCATATCCATCTACCAGTGATCACGCGCCAAAAACCGCGCGCGGTTTGGCCGTTCGTATTAATTCTACCAGTTTATGCCCGCCCCTAGGGGAATTTTCCCAGCCAGCACCCGCACTGCGCGCAGCATGCCAACGCAGCGGGCCTAACCGCCCGACATACGCAGCAGCCCCACCACCACGCTGCCCCCTGCACAGCACAGCAGCAGCACCCCCAAAATGCCCAGCCCAATCGCCAGTCCCATACTCAACTTGGTACGTTTGGCCTGCGAACGCTCCAAAGTCGCCCGATCCAATCCGGTGATCACCAACGGCCCCTGGGGAGGCTTTTCCACCTGCACCCCCGCGCCCGTGCCGCGCACCGCACCGTACACTGTCACAGTGTCGCCCTGGCGCAGCTCCCATAGCTGATAGCGGGCTCGTTTTCGTCCCAGCCCTTCCAGCGGCAGATCCAAAATCCGGCTGGCGTCGCTGATCTGCTCGGGGGTTGGCTCGCTGCCTGGCCCCAAAAAGCGCGTCTTGTCCGCACCGGCCGGGTCCACCCACACCTCCCCGCTGGGATCCGCCAGCAAAAAGGGAGTGGCCTTGATCTTATCGCCCCAGGGGCGCCAGTTGTTCTGCTCGTCAATGGGGTCGTATTCGTACACTTCCACCCGCATGCGGATCAGGGCCAGAGGTTGGGCGGCGTGCACATCCAGCAATTCGCCTACACGCATGATTTGCCCGCGCAGGCACACCAGCGACTTCGTCGGTCGCAGCTGCGCCACAGTCAGCGATTGGGCCTCTTTTAACGTGCCCTCGGTATTCTTTTGCTTCCAACCCACGAAGGTGAGCAGCGCGTCAAACACCAACACCATCACACCCAGAGAACCCAAACAGGCCGCCGCAGCAATCAGCGTCACCCAGTTATTCTGTGCTTCCATCCACACCTCCCCATCCCCCCAACATGGCCAATAAAGCCGGCTCTATAGGAATCTCCGGCAAATCCTCAGCACGGTAGCGGCTGGCGCTCAGCGCCCGCTCGCGCAGTGCCCGCCACAGAATATCGCGCTCCTCCGAACGCACCACCAGGTCGCGCACCTCTTGGGCCTGCGCCATCAACTCGCCCGTGGTGTATAAAAACGTGATCCGCCGCCACCGCCCCGCCGCAATCGGCACAGGTAAGGCCTGCAGCGGGCCCAACTGCAATTTATAGTACTCTTCATGTGCGCGCGGATGCTGCGGCTCGCTGCGGAATAAATCCGCACGAGTAGTCAGCTCGTGTCCGCGCACCTCCGCGCACCAGCGAATCTTCCAGCGTTCCGCCTCACCAAACGCCCCCGTCTGATAAAAGGCCAGGTAATCCACATCCACCACCTTGGGCGCGGAGCGCAGGGGAATGCGGTACCAGCCCAACAACCGCGCAATCTCTAGATCGCGCGGCGAGGGCACCACCGCCACCAGGATGATCGCTGAGGAAGGGGGGAGAATGCTCACGCAGGCTGCCTTTCTCTCGAAAGGAAGAAATAGATTTGACCTATCTAAAATTAGTTTACCACTTTCTGCCCGTTGTATAATAAAAATATCCACTCTTAAAAAATAAGGAGAACCGCATGGACCTTACCGGTGTACGGATGGACCTGGTGCAGGCAGCATTAGGCCGCGTGGCTTTTGACGCCCTGATCCTGAACGTGCAGGTGGTGAATGTCTACAGCGGCCAGGTGGAGCCGGGCAATATCGGCATCAAACACGGCCGCATCGTCACCTGCCAGGCTCCCAATGACGCCCCCGCCGCATCCGTTTGGGATGGGCAGGGGCGTTTTGCGCTGCCAGGATTGATTGATACCCACGTGCACATTGATTCCACCCTCCTGACCCCTGCGGGATTGGCCGAATTTATGGTCCCCCACGGCACGACCGCCTTGTTTGCCGACCCGATGGAAATCTCCAACGTGGCGGGCATCGAGGGTCTGAAAGCCTTCTTTGCTGGAAGCGATCAGCTTCCCTACCATGTTTTTTTAGAGGTTTGCTCCCGCGTGCCCACCGCCCCCGGCCTGGAAACCACCGGCGGCGAATTGGGTCTGGCCGAAGTGCAGGAAATCCTCGCCTGGCCGCAAAGCATCAGCCTGGGTGAACTGGATCCCTCCAAAATCCTCGGCCTGCGTGAAGAATACTTCGCCAAAGTCACCGCCGCCCACGCCCTGGGGAAAATCGCCAATGGGCATGCCGCTGGCCTGTCGCCCGAAGCCCTCATCGCTTATGCCTGCGGCGGGCTGGCCGACGACCACGAATGTGTGGATTACGCCGATGCCAAACAGCGTGTGGCCCTGGGGCTGTCCGTCCTCATCCGCGAGGGTTCCACCGAGCGCAACCTGAAAGAATTGGTGGGGGGCCTGCTGCGTGAAAACGCCGACACCCGCCACTGGATGATGTGTACCGACGACAAGCACCCCAACGAAATCCTGCACGAAGGCCACATCAACTACATGGTCGAGCAGGCCATCGCCCTGGGCATGCCCCCCGTGCGCGCCGTGCAGATGGCCACCCTCAACGCCGCCCAGCATTTCCGCCTGGATCACGAAGTCGGTTCGCTGGCCCCCGGCCGCTGGGCCGATATTCTCCTCATCTCCAGCCTGGAGCGTATCGCCCCCGAAGAAGTCTTCTTCAAAGGGCGGCTCGTGGCCCAGAACGGCAAGATGATCATCCCCACCCCCGCCCCCGCCTACCCCGATTGGCTGCACCACACCGTGAAGATCACCCGCGGCCTGCAGGCTGAGCATTACCGCCTGGCGGCCCAGGGCACGGCAGTTCGCGTGCGGGTCATCGAGATCACCGGCGATCAGATCATCAACCGCGCCGGTGAAGCCCGGCTGTCGGTGGTGGACGGCGCCGTGCAGACCGGTCCCCAGGCAGATGTGGTCAAGCTTTCGGTGGTGGAACGCTACGGCAAAAACGGCAATATCGGCACCACGTTTGTGCGCGGTTTCGGTCTGAAACGCGGCGCCATCTCTTCCACCGTGTCCCACGACCACCACAATCTGGTCATCGCCGGGGCAGACGACCTCTCCATGGCCACCTGCGCCCGTGCCACCCAGGAAATGCAGGGTGGGCTGGTGGCCGCCCTGGGAGATCAGGTGATCGCCCAACTGCCCCTGCCCTTTGGCGGGCTGATCAGCGAAGCGCCGCCTCTGGAAGTCATCCGCGTGTTGGACGCCCTCAACGCCGCGGCCCACTCCCTGGGCTGCGTTCTGCCAGCTCCCTTCATGACCCTGGCCTTCATCTCGCTGCCCACCGTCCCCGAACTGGGCCTCACTGACCGCGGTCTGGTGGATGTGCACCAGCACGCTCTCATCAGCCCCCTGCTGGGCAGGGAATAGTTCCACGCGGCCCAGGACTCCTTTAGCCTACCATTGGGAGCAGCCATGCAAACCTTCAATTACCTCCGGCCCGCTCATCTGGACGAGCTTTGTCAGGCGCTGCAGCAGCCCTATGCCAAAATCGTCGCAGGCGGCACGGATGTTCTCCCCCAAATGCACACCGGCCGCCTGCAGCCCGCATTACTGGTGGATATCAGCCGCGTCCGTGAGTTGGAAGGCATCCACATTCAGAACGGCCAGGTGGAAATTGGCGCGCTGACCACCTTCGCCGCCATTCAGGCCCACCCCATCCTGCGCGCCGCCGCCCCGGCCCTCACCCAAGCCGCCGAATGGGTAGGCGCGCCCATGACCCGCCAGCGCGCCACGCTGGGCGGCAACCTGGCGAACGCCTCACCCGCCGCAGATTCCATCCCGCCTTTGATGATCTACAACGCCGAGGTCACCCTCACCAGCTCCAAAGGCTCGCGCAGCCTGCCCCTGGCCCAATTCCTGCTCGGCCCTGGCCAGACTGCCCTGCAGCGCGGCGAGCTGATCCAATCCGTGCGCTTCGAACTGCCCGCCGAAGACCTGGGCAGTGCCTTTCTCAAAATCGGCCCGCGCCGCGGCATGACCATTGCCATCGTCAGCGCCGCCGCCGCTGTGCACCTCACCTCGGACGGCCGGTTAGATCAAGTACGGGTGGCCGTGGGCGCCTCGGCCCCCACCGTCATCCGCTGTCCACAGACCGAAAATTTGCTCTACGGTCAAATTCCATCCCCCCAATTGTGGCAGTCCGCGGCCCAACAGGTCGGTGCGGAAATCAGCCCCATTGACGATGTGCGCGCCAGCCGCGCTTACCGCCGCCGCGCAGCGGGCGTTTTGGCGGTGCGCACCCTCCAGGCTGCTCTCAACCAGGCCCAGGAAGCCGCCCGAGCGAGGACCGTATGAAGCCCATCGAAATCACCCTCATAGTGAACGAAACGACGCACACCCTCACCACCCTGCCTAACCGCACTCTGCTCGACATCCTGCGCGAGGACTTGGGCCTCACCGGCGCCAAAAACGGCTGCGAATCGGGTGAATGCGGCGCCTGCACCGTGCTGATGAACGGGGCCGCCGTCAACGCCTGCCTGGTGTTGGCGGGTCAGGCCGACGGCTGCACTGTGGAAACCATTGAGGGGCTGTCCAAATCCGGCCAGCTCCACCCCATCCAGCAGGCCTTCGTGGATGCGGGCGCGGTGCAGTGCGGCTTCTGCATCCCCGGCATGGTCATGGCCTCCAAAGCTCTGCTCGACCGCAACCCCCAGCCAGAGGAAGAGGATATCCGTCAGGCGTTGGCGGGCAACATCTGCCGCTGCACCGGCTACACCAAAATCATCCAGGCGGTGCAGATGGCCGCCGAGGAGCTGCGCCATGGCTGAAACCCCTCTGCACTTGGGAAAATCTTACCCGCGCCGCGACGCCTGGGAGAAAGTCACCGGACAGGCGCACTACGTGGCCGACACCCATCTGCCCAACCTGACCCATGGGCGCATCGTGCGCAGCCCGCACCTGCACGCCCGCATCGTGCGCATTGAAACCGCCGAGGCCCTGGCTGTCCCCGGCGTCCTCGCTGTGCTCACCCATGCCGATATCCCCGGCGCCAAGATTTACGGTGATCTGCTGCCCGACCGGCCCATCTTGGCCAGCGACAAGGTGCGCTTTATGGGCGAACCGGTAGCGATCGTGGTGGCCAAAACCCGTCAGGCCGCCGATGAAGGCTGCAAACGCGTTCAGGTCACTTATGAGCCGCTGCCTGCGGTGATTGACCCCTTCGCCGCTGCCCAGCCCGATGCGCCCCAGGTTCACGAAAACGGCAACATCCTGGCCCATTTCAACGTGTGCCACGGCGATACCGCCGAGGGGCTGGCCCAGGCCGACCTCATCCTGGAAGAGACCTTCCACGTTCCCCGGGTATACCCCGCCTATCTGGAGACCGAAGCCTCACAAGCCGTGCTCAACCCCGACGGCACCCTCACCGTATGGGTTTCTTCACAAAAGCCTTTCCACGACCGCCACCACATCGCTGCCGCCGTGAACCTGCCCGAAGAACAGGTGCAGGTGTGCGTGGCGGCCATTGGGGGCGCGTTTGGCGGCAAAGAAGATGCCAACATGCCCGTGCTGGCTGGCCTGGCCGCCTACTGCACCCGCGGGGCGGTGCGCCTGGTCAATACGCGTGAAGAATCCATGCTGGCCCACCCCAAGCGCCACTCCGGTCAGCTCCATTACCGCCTGGGGGCCAAACAGGACGGCACCATCACCGCCGTCGAAATCACCACCCACCTGGATACCGGCGCTTATGCCTCCTACGGGCCTGCCGTGGGCCAGCTGCTCACCGAAGTGGCCGCCGGGCCGTACCGCATCCCCCATGTGCGCTCTGAAACCTTCGTGGTCTACACCAATGCCCCCATCGCCGGGGCGATGCGCGGCTTCGGTGCGCCCCAGGCCAATTTCGCCATCGAGAGCATGGTAGACAGCCTGGCCCACCGCCTGGGTCTCGATCCGCTGGAAGTGCGCCGCCGCAACATCTGGCGCCCGGGCGATTTCAATTTCACCCGTGTGCGCGTCAACCAGGCCGAAAGCACCGGCCTGGCGCTGGAAGCTGCTGCGCAGGAAGTGGCGCGTCTGAAGGCACTGCCCGCCTCCCCCGGCAAAAAAGCGGGGGTCGGCATGGCTATGGCCCTGCAAACCATGGGTCTGGGCTGGGGCGTGCCAGATGACAGCACCAACCGCCTGGAATGGCAGCCAGACGGTCAGGTGCTGCTGCGCATCGGTGCGCCCGACCTGGGGCAGGGGTTAAACATCGCCGCCGCCCAAATCACCGCTGAGGCGTTGGGTCTGGATCTGTCTCAGGTGGAGGTGGCCCCCATTAACACCCTCATCTCCCCCGACGGCGGCGTCACCTGCGCCTCACGCATGACCTACATGGTGGGCAATTCTTCCATGCTGGCCGCGGTACGCCTGATTGACATGCTGAAAGAAGAAGGCGCACGCCTGCTAGGTGTGCAGCCCGACCAGTTGGAATACCGCAGCGGTCAGCTGCGGCGGCTGGACCAGCCCCACCTGCCCCCCATCCCCGCCGCCGAAATCACCAGCCGCCTGGCCGAAGAAGGCCGCCCCCTGCACAGCACGGCCACCTTCTCTTTCCCTTACGGTCCTGAAATCCCCACCGACCTGGGCATCGGCATGCCCCATGTGCTCTTTTGCCTGGGCGCGCAGGTCATGCGTGTGGAAGTGGACAGCGAACTGGGCAGCGTGGAAGTCACCCACGCCACCGCCATCCACGACGTGGGCCGCGTGATTAACCGCGCCGCGCTGGAAGGTCAGGTGGAAGGCGGCCTGGCAATGGGCATGGGCTTTGCCCTATCGGAAGATATGATCCTGAAAGCCAACGGGCAGTGGGTGGACGGGCTGGCCGAATACGTGCTGCCCACCGCCATGGATATTCCCGGCGAGGTCAAAATCATCCTGCTGGAACAGCCGGAAAGCAGCGGTCCCTACGGCGCCAAAGGCATCGGCGAAGCCGTCACCGCCCCCACCGCCGCCGCCGTGGCCAACGCCGTGTTTGCCGCCACCGGCGTGCGCGTCCATGCCGCCCCTATCCGCCCAGAGATGCTGGTCAGCCAGGAATAACTCACCCCTAGGAACGCCGAAGCGGTACGGGTTTTACGTCCGTACCGCTTTTTTGGTGCATTCTGTCCCAGGCTGTTCAGCTCAGGGTGATCGCGTCAATGGCCGCCAATTCTTCCACCGAGAAGGCTGGATTTGCCAGCGCGCCCACGCTGTCGGCAATTTGTTCCGGGCGGCTGGCCCCCACCAGCACACTGGTCACCTCTGGCCGCCGCAGCACCCACGCCAGCGCCATCTGCGCCAGGCTCTGCCCGCGCGCCTGCGCCAGCCGGTTCAGGGCGCGCACCTTTTCCAGCTTTTCGGGCGTGATCTGATCCGGCTTCAGAAACACGCCCGATTTCACCGCGCGCGAATCCTCCGGCAGCCCGCTCAAATAGCGGTCGGTCAGCAGCCCCTGCGCCAACGGCGAAAAAACGATGCAGCCGATGCCCTCCTGCGCCAGGGCGTCCAGCAGGCCGTGTTCATCAGTGCGTTCAAACAAGTGGTAGCGCGTCTGGTGGATCAGGCAGGGCGTGCCCAAATCACGCAGGATCTTGGCCGCCCGCAGGGTGTCTTCCGGCGAATAGCGCGACAGACCCACATACAGGGCCTTGCCCGCCCGCACCGCGCTGGCCAAAGCCCCCATCGTCTCTTCCAGCGGGGTTTCAGGGTCGGGGCGGTGCGAGTAAAAGATGTCCACATATTCCAGGCCCATCCGCCGCAGGCTCTGATCCAAACTGGCCAACAGGCTCTTGCGCGAGCCCCAATCCCCATACGGCCCCGGCCACATGCTGTAGCCTGCCTTGGTAGAGATGACCCATTCGTCGCGGTACGCGCCAAAATCAGATTTCAACAGCCGCCCCAGGGTCTCTTCCGCTGACCCCGGCACCGGCCCGTAGTTGTTGGCCAGGTCAAAATGGGTGATGCCCAAATCAAAGGCCCGCCGCAGCATGGCACGCGCGTTTTCCAGGCTGTCCACACTGCCAAAGTTATGCCACAGCCCCAAAGAAACAGCAGGCAGCAGCAAACCGCTGCGCCCGCAGCGCACAAAACGCATGTTCTGGTAGCGTCCCTCTGCTGCTGTATACGTCATCTTCATTGCCTCCTCAGCCGGTTTTCCCGCTCCAATAAAAATGCGAGAGGCCGCATGCGGCCTCTCGCAAGTATACTCGCAGAGCGCGAAAAAACTTACTTGATTAAGCCGACGCGGGCGTTAAATTCTTTGATCAGCGCGTCAATCTCTTCCACCTGACCCTGAACGTCTGTCCAGTAGGTGGGTTCGTACCACTGCGCCTGAATTTCCTCGTAGGTGCGGCCCTGCTGCTCCACCCAGGTGTAGTACTTGAGATTGTGAACGCGCTTGCGTTCCGCGTAGGTCAGTTCGATCAGGTGATCGGTGGTCTCGCCGAACAGGTCGCGGGCAAAAGCTTCCGCCGCGTCCGACGCAGTGAACGGGCCGAAGTCCTTGCGATATTCTTCAATACGGGTGGCATACAGTTCCATCGAGTCGGTGAAGACCACCACGACCACGTCGTTCTCGGTCATTTCGTAGTATTTGGCCATCTTGATCGCCGAGAGCATATTGGCGATGCCGGAGAAGCCCAGCAGATTCAGCTGGCTGACGATTTCCGCCGGAACGCCCTTGCTGCGCAGGTATTCCTGACCCGCAGGTTCGTTGAACAGGCGCATCACATTCACCACCGACATGTCGTCAATCGCCACGACCATGTCGGTATTCTTGATGTTGTGAATCCACGGCACGTGCTTGTCGCCAATACCCTCAATGCGGTGCGCGCCGAAGCCGTTGTTGAGTAGGGTCGGGCACTGCAGCGCTTCGCTGGCGCAAATTTTGCTGTTGGGGAATTTCTGCTTAAGGTAGTCGCCGCAGGCAATCGTCCCCGCCGAGCCGGTGGTCAAAGCCACGCCGCGGAACTGATCGTTGGGCCCCATTACCTGGTGCAGTGCATCTTCAATGGCATGGCCGGTGACTTCATAGTGCCACAGATAGTTGCCGAACTCTTCGAACTGGTTGAAGATCATCAGGTCCTGACCCGATTTGCGCAGTTCCCAGCACTTGTCGAAGATTTCCTTTACATTGGATTCGGTACCCGGGGTAGCGATGACTTCACCAGCGATCTTCGACAGCCACTCGAAGCGTTCCTTGCTCATGCCTTCCGGCAGAATGGCAATGGATTGGCAGCCCAAGAGAGCCGAATCATACGCGCCGCCGCGGCAGTAATTGCCGGTGGAGGGCCATACAGCCTTCTGCGTGGTGGGGTCATACTGACCAGTCACCAGACGGGGAACCAGGCAGCTGAAGGCCGCGCCCACTTTGTGCGCACCGGTGGGGAACCACTTGCCCACCATAGCAATAATGCGCGCCGGGGTGCCCGTCAGGCTGGAGGGCAACTCCAGGAAGTTGGGACCGCCAAAAGCGCCGCCCTTGGCCTTGGGCTCATTCTTCCAGGTGATGCGGAACAGGTTGCGCGGGTGAACATCCCACAAACCAATATTCGCCAGCTCAGCCTTCACTGAGTCCGGAACCAGAGCCGGGTTTTTCATCTGCGCGTAGGTGGGGATAATAATATTGCGTTCCCGCGCGCGCTTGACAGCCCGTTCCAGCCGGTCAGGATGTACTGTTAAATCAATCTTCGTCATTTGAAAAGTCTCCTAAACTAGAATGGTAAAAAATGGATTATGGTTTTTCTTCATCAGAAGGCCCCTGACTGACAATGTACAGCGGGCGGCCCTTGACTTCATCATATACGCGGCCCAAATACTCACCCAAAATGCCCAGACTGATGAGCTGGACCCCACCCAAAAGCAGCACCGCGACCAGGGTGGTGGCCTGTCCAAAGAATGCCTGCTGCCCAATCAACCGCATCACCACAATCACCGGAATGGTCAAAATGCTCAGCCCCGCGGCAAAAAAGCCCATATAAGTGGCCAGCTGCAAGGGAAAGTACGAAAAGCTGGTGATGGCGTTCAGCGCCAGCCTCAGCATCTTACTGAACGGGTATTTGGTGACCCCCGCATAGCGCGCCGCGCGCCGATAAGTGACACCCACCTGGCGAAAACCCACCCACGAGGACATCCCGCGCAAAAAGCGGTGACGTTCGCGCATCTGGTTCATCACGTTCACAACCTTGCGGTCCATCAGGCGGAAATCGCCCGTATCCAGCGGAATCTTGACATCCGTAATGCGGTAAATCAGGCGGTAAAACAGAGATGCGGTGGTTTTCTTAAACCAGGTTTCACCCTCGCGTTCCCCGCGCACCGCATACACCACTTCAAAACCTTCTTTCCATTTGGCAATCAGTTCGAGTATCACCTCCGGAGGATCCTGCAAATCCGCGTCAATGATCACCACCGCCTGCCCGCGGCTGTAATCCAAACCAGCCGTCACCGCAATTTGGTGGCCAAAGTTGCGTGCAAAAATTACCGGCCGAACGCGCTCATCCTGCTCCCCTAAAGCGCGGATGATCTCGGTCGAACCGTCGGTAGAACCATCATCGACCAAAATCAGTTCCCAGGCCTCGCCCGTGGTATCCATCACGCCCTGCAGCCGGTCTAACAAAACCGGCAGGCTTTCGCGCTCGTTATACACTGGCGCAATAATCGAATAAGTAGGCTGCATCGCGACTCTGGTTCCTGTTCGTTCTGACAAAATTCCCTAGCGGTTGGACGCCAGGTGTTTTTCGAGGGCGGCAAAGGTCGGCTCAATAATTGGAGCTTCCTTCACAGCCGCCATCGCCGCGCGGATATCCTTCATGCCGTTGCCTGTGTTCAACACCAGCGTGGGCTCGTCCGCCCCAATCACGCCCTCTTTCAGGGCCTTCTTCAAACCCGCATAGGCCGTCGAACCAGCCGGTTCAGCAAAAATGCCCACCTTGCCCAGATCGGCAATCGCGGAAATGATCTCCTCATCCGGCACGGTGATGTAGGCCCCGCCGGTTTGGGTAGCTGCGCGCACCGCTCGCACACCGTCGCGGGGCAAATCTACCGAAATACTGTCCGCCAGGGTCGTAGCCGCCACCGGCACAATCATCTCCGTGCCCGCAAAGAAGGCGTTAGCCACCGCCGCAGATTTATCCGACTGAATGCCAAAAATACGCGGCATCACCTTCAGCCAACCCAGGGCCATCAGGTCTTTGAATCCTTTGTGAATGCCGGAGATGATGTTGCCGTCACCCACCGACACAAACACATTCAACGGCCGTGCGCTGTCGCCCAGGGGCAAAATCACATTCTCCCAAATTTCAAAAGCCGCGGTCTTCTTGCCTTCCGCCGTGAAGGGGTTGTAGCCCGTGTTGCGGCAGTACCAGCCGTAGGCGTTGGCCGCCTCAATGGTCAGGTCAAAAGCCGAGTCATAATTGCCGTCCACCAGGATCACCTGGGCGCCGTACACCAACAGTTGGGCCACCTTGGCCGGGGGGGCTGTGCGCGGGGCAAAGATGACCGCCCGCTGACCCACCGCCGCCGACATGCCCGCCAGGGCCGCGCCCGCGTTGCCTGTCGAAGCCGTCACCACTACCTCGGCCCCAATCTGGCGCGCGCGCGCCACCACCACCGAGCTGGCGCGGTCTTTAAACGAGGCGGTCGGGTTGCGGCCTTCGTCCTTTACCCACAGCTGGCGCATGCCCAGGGCCTTAGCCAGGGCCGGCGGCTGATAGAGCGGCGTCCAACCCGCGGCGCGTAGGGGCGTGCCTTCGCCGCCCGGGTCCGTCACCGGCAGCAGCGGCAGATAGCGCCACAGCGAAGCATCGGTGCGTGTGGTGATGTCTTCCACCTGATACTTCTTACGGATACCGTCATAATCCAAAACTACATCCAAATTGCCGCCGTCAGCCGGGCAGGTGTACTGCACGTCTTCAGGACCGTACTCCTTCCCGCACAATGAACAGCGGTAACCAACAAACGTCTTTTCCATGGATTCATGCCCTTTCATAAAGGTTTACAGTAAAGTTTATAGACCGCGCTGCCCGCGGACATAGGGCAGCCCCAGCGCCGCCGGTGTGCCCATGCGCTTGCGGATGGCCTCGCGCGAGCCCAAAACCAGCACAATCACCGTGAAGGCGTAAGGGAGCATTTGCAGGAAAAAGCCATAATAGGGGTTGTAGTAGAAAGGATTGCGCAGTCCTAAAATGGTGGTCGGCCCCTGAATATCCAAAATCAGACGCCGCAGTGCGCCGAAGATGTAAGAACCGCCCGCCGCGCGGATGGGGTCCCATTGGGCAAAGATCACCAGACCCACCGCAATCCAGCCCAGGCCGGCCGAAGTCTTCTCGCTGAACCACCCCGGCGAAATTGCCAGGCTGATGGCTGCACCGGCCAGGCCCGCCAGCAGACCGCCCACGAAGGTGTAGAAATAGCGCAGGCCGATCACGTTTATGCCCTGTGAATCGGCCGCGGACGGGTATTCACCCACCGCGCGCAAATGCAGCCCGGGGCGGGTGCGGTTGATAAAATACCAGGCCAAAGGGAAGAGCAAATAGCCAATATACACCAGCACGCTTTGATTTTTGAAGAGAATATCACCCAGAATGGGGATCTTCACCAGCAGCGGAATGCTGAAAAACGGCAGGGTCGGCACGCCCTTCAGGCTGTTCAGACCTTCGCCCAACACCAGGCTCACACCCGAAGCCAAAAAGTTCAAAGCCAGGCCGCTCACCACCTGATCTGCCTTCAGCGTGATGGAAATGTAGGCATGGATCTGACTGATCAAACCGGCTGCCAGCATGCCCGCCAGAGCGCCCAACCAGGGAGAGCCAGAAGAGGCCGACACGCTGTAGGCCGTCATGGCCCCCAGCAGCATCATACCTTCTACACCCAGGTTCATCACCCCAGACCGTTCGGCGAAGATTTCACCCACAGTGGCAAACAGCAGCGCTGTTCCCGTGGCAACCCCCGCAGATAATACGATGATCAGGTCCATCTTACTCCTCCATCCGGCGCGTTACGCGAATTGTGTACCGGGTAAAGAAATCGCTCGCGATCAACAGCACCATGATCACCCCCTGGATCATCGTGGGGATGCCGTGCGGCTGCATCTCACGCCCCGCCAGGATCAAAGCGCCAAACAGGATGGAAGCGATGATCACCCCGAAGGGGTTCAGCTTGGCCAGCCAGGCGATGATGATGCCGGTAAAGCCGTAGCCTGGCGAAATGGCCCCCTGAAGCCGGTGAACCACGCCCGTAATCTCCGACATGCCCGCCAAACCCGCCAGGCCGCCTGAGAGCAGCATCACCAGGATGATGTTTTTGTTGATCGAAATACCGGCGTAATGGGCCGCGTTGGGGTTATCGCCAATCAGGCGAATTTCGTACCCCCACTGGCTTTTGGTCAAAATCAGGTACACCACCACCGCCGCCAACAGGGCAAACACCAGACCCAAATGCGTGGTCAGCCCGCGGAAAGCCGGGATCTCTTTGGCGTAATCCGCCAGGCGCGGCAGCCAAGCGTTGCGCTGGAACATGCGCGTCATCTGAAAACCGCCGTCCGACCACACCGCATAGATAAAGAAATTGTTCCATGAGATGGCAATGTAGTTCATCATCAGGGTTGAGATGATCTCATTGACATTAAAACGGGCCTTGAGCAGCGCGGGAATGAAGCCCCACAGCGCCCCAAAGAGAATGCCCGAAGCCATTGTGGTGAGAATGAACAGCCACTGCGGCGCGTCCTCTGGCAGCACTGGCAGAAGCACAATCAGGCTGGCTCCCCATGCGCCCAGGAAGAACTGTCCCTCCGCGCCGATGTTCCAGATGCGCATGCGGAAGGCGATGGAACAGGCCAGGCCCACCAAAATCAGCGGAGTGGCCTTCACCATCGTGTCTGAGATCACGCCTATGCTGCCGAAGGACGACTTGGCAATGTGCACATAGGTTTTCCAGGGGTCGCCGCCCGCCAGGTGGATAATGAACGCGCCGATGAACAGCGAAACCACCACCGCCACAAAAGACAGCATCGGCGAAAACCAGGCCGGGGGTTCTTTCAGGCGCGGTTCAACTTTAAGTCGATAGGGAAACCAGCTATTTCCCGCGGGTTTGGGGGATATTGACTCACTCATGGCTGCGTTCTCCTTCCGCGGTTTCCAACTGTTCCGCGCGAGTGCCCAACATCATCTGGCCAATCTTCTCAATATTGCCGTCGGTCACTTCACCCATGATTTGACCTTCGTAGATGACGTAAATGCGGTCGCTCAGCGCTAACAGCTCTTCCAACTCTTCAGAGATCAACAGAATGGCCGCGCAATTTTTGCGTTGTTCCAGCAGCAGGCGCTGCACACCCTCAATGGCGCCCACATCCAGGCCGCGCGTCGGCTGCACCGCCACCATCAAGGCCGGTTGGCTGGAGATTTCCCGCGCCAGAATGACCTTTTGCAAATTGCCACCCGACATCAAGCGCACCGAAGTATGGGTGGAAGGGGTCATGATATCGTAAGTTTCTTTCAGGCGTTTGGCATAATCATCCGCCGCCAGAGCGTTAATCATCCAGCCGCGTCCAATGGGAGCCTGTTTATAATTCTTCATGATCACGTTATCGGTCATGCTTAAATTAGGGGCCGTGCCCACGCGGGTGCGGTCTTCGGGCACCAGCGATACCCCTGAGGTGATGCTGCGCTTGACCGATTGATTGGTGATATCCTCTCCCTGCATGATGATCTTACCGCCCGTCACCTTACGCAGCCCGGCGATCACCTCGGCCAATTCGCTTTGGCCGTTGCCCGCCACCCCCGCCAGGCCCACGATCTCGCCCGAATTCACCGTCAGCGATACCCCGCGCAGCGCGGGCAGGCCTTTATCGTTCATCGCCCGCACATCCTGCACTTGCAGTACCGTCCCACCCACACGGCAGGGCTCTTTTTCGACATTAAATTCCACATCACGCCCCACCATCAGGCGCGCCAGATCGGCCCGCGTGACCCCTTTCACACTGATGCCCTGTGAGGTCACTTTCCCTTTGCGCATCACCGTCACGCGGTTAGAAATGCTGGTGATTTCATGCAGTTTATGGCTGATAAAAATGATGGATTTTTCTTGCTGCGTCATCGAGCGCAGAGTCACAAAAAGCTCTTCAATTTCTTTTGGTGCCAACACCGCCGTGGGCTCATCCATAATTAAAATGTTTGCCCCACGGTATAACGCCTTTAAGATTTCAACGCGCTGCTGTTCACCCACCGATAGCTGCCAGATCTTCGCGCGCGGGTCCACTTTTAACCCGTAGCGCTCGCCCAGGGCCGCTACCGCATCTTCATACTTGCGGATGTTCATAATGAAGCGCGGTTCTTTTAATCCCAACAGAATATTCTCTGTCACATTTTGCGAAGGAACCAGCATGAAATGTTGGTGAATCATGCCGATCCCTGCACGGATGGCATCGGCCGGGGAGGAAAAATTCACCAGCCGTCCGTTGACCGTAATCGTACCGTAATCGGGCCGGTACATGCCCGCCAGAATGTTCATCAGGGTGCTTTTGCCAGCGCCATTTTCGCCCAGCAGCGCGTGGATCTCACCCTTATGAAGGTCAAAATTGACATGATCATTTGCCAAAACGCCCGGAAATCGCTTAACAATCCCGCGCATTTCAACCACATTCACCGCTAGATTGGCGTTGCTCTCCTGATTCATAGCGCTACCTCTACACCCTTCCAGGGACTCTCTCTCCGGGTGTTCCGGAAGAAAGGGGACAGGCCCAAAATCTTGTGGCCTGTCCCCCACAACACTTACAGACTACTGCGGCAGTTCAGCGGTGATACCCTCAGCCCAGAAGCGCATGCAGTACTTGCATTCCAGGCCAGGAGCTCCCGGAGGGAACTGATCCAGATCCGATTGCGACATCTTCTCGCCTTCCGGAACTACGATATTGCCAGCGTTGTCCTTCAGCGGGCCAGCGAAGACATCAAAGCGGGTAAATTCGCCCGCCAACATCTTGGCCAGCGTGTCTTTGACCAGCTTCAGATCTTCTGCGGGCAGTTCCTTCATGCCCTTGGTCATTTCCTGGCCTTCCATCAGGCCGTAAATGCCCAAACCGCCGGTGCTCACATCAAAGTAATCCCAGCCCACTTTGTAGGTGCCGTCGCGCAGACCCTGGATCACGCGCACGAACTCAGGACCCCAATTCCAGTAGGGGGCAGTCAGACAAGAATCCGAGGTGCAGGAGCCAGACCAGTCATAGGTGATGCCCCACTTGCCCGGGCGGGCTTCAGCGGCCAAAGCCGGGGCAGGGGTATCGGCGCCGGTGAAGACGATGTGGGCGCCTGCGTCAAACAGAGAGTCAGCACCCTGACGTTCGATCACAGGATCGTGCCAGGTATTGATCCAGCGCACATCCAGTGTGCATTCGGGGCAGGTCTTGCGCATGCCGATGGCAAACGCGTTACCCAGGCGCAGCTCTTCGGGGATGGGGAAAGTGGCAATGTAGCCGATCTTGTTCGCACCATCTAACTTGGCCCGCGAACCAGCCAGCATACCGGCCAGGTATTTCATCGATTCCATCGCGCCGAAGAGATTGCCGAAGTTGGTGCTGTTGGATTTGTAACCGCTGATGTGGATGAAATAGGTATCCGGGAAGTCAGGGGCAACAACTTCCATGGAGTCCATATAACCAAAGGAGCCGCCAAAGATCACATTGAAGCCCTTGCGAGCCAGAGCGCGGAAAACCTGCTCCGCGTCGGCGCCTTCAGCAACGTTCTCAATGTAAGCCGCATTCACATCCGGCATTTTTTCCATGACGTATCGCAGGCCGTCGTACTGCGCCTGAGACCAACCGCCGTCATCGTGAACGCTCAGCATCACGAAAGCCGCGTTGTATTTGCCTTCCACCACGTCCGGGATCTGCAGTTCGCCCGTCGCGGGGGCCGCCGGTTCGGCGGGGGCCGCGGGTTCGGCCGGAGCAGCCGGTTCCGCCGGAGCCGCCGGTTCTGCCGGAGCCGCCGGTTCTGCCGGAGCCGCAGGGGCAGCCGGTTCGGCCGGAGCCGCAGGCGTGCAGGCGGTCATCATGAAGATCACCACCAACAGCGCAGCCATCATGCGCCACAACACTGTCTTTTTCATTTCAACTCCTCCATACTTACTCAAGAATGGAACATCAGTGGATTCATAAGCGACTTCACTCAAACTACACAGATCGCAGGATCATCACCTCCTTCCGATCCAACTCATGATTTGAACGGTGATATAGGGGGAATGCAATCGTCATTTCCTCGCGAACTCGCCCCCACCTGCAAAGGTCGTAGGCCGGGCGAGTTCGTGAAACTCCTTTTGCACGTTCAAGAATAGTTTAATTTTACAGCCTAATACAAGTGCCATCTGTCAAACAAGATTAAGAAAAATGATCTGGGCATCACGGCCAGTCAGCATTCACACCCGCCGCCCACCATTTCATGCAGATCTTGCAGCCCAACTGCATTTCCGGGAATTGATCCAGGTCAATTTGCTCCAACTTATATCCATCCGCAACCCTTAAATTGCCCTTGTTGTCGGTGATCGGCCCCTGGAAGACATTGAAGCGGTTAAAACCGCCTTCTTGCATCTGCCGCAGCAGGGTGCGCACCTGGTTCAGCGTGTCGGCCGGCAGTGCCGCCGCTCCGGCGGTCAGTTCTTGCCCAGGCATGAACCCATACAGGCCCAAACCACCCGAATCGCCGTCAAAATAATGCCAGCCGGGTTTGTAGGTCTTGTTCATCAAGCCTTGAACGACCTCTTTGTACACTGGCCCCCAGTTCCAATACGGCGCAGTCAAACAAGCTGGGCTGGTGCAGGAGCCAACCCAATCAAATGTCACGCCCCATTTGCCCTTGGCTTCGGCCGCGTCAGCCACCGCGGGCGTATCCGCCCCCGAAAGTACCACCTGTGCCCCGGCGTCAAACATCTCCAGCGCCACACGTTTCTCCACCACCGGATCGTGCCAGGTATTCAGCCAGCGCACATCCATAGTGCATTCAGGGCAGGTCTTGCGCATCCCCAGGGCAAATGCGTTCCCCAGGCGCAGCTCTTCTGCAATCTGGTACGTGGCCATATACCCCAGGCGCAAGTTGCCGTCCATCTCAGCCCGCTCTCCGGCCAACATACCGGCCAGATACAGGGTGGTTTCCATCGCGCCCATCAGGTTGCCAAAATTGGTCGTATTCGATTTTGTGCCAGAAATATGAATAAAGTAGGTGTTTGGGAAGTCGTTGGCCACCCGTTCCATTTGATCCATGAAACCAAAAGAGGTCGCAAAGATCAAATCATACCCTTTGGCAGCCAACGCCCGAATAACAGGCTCAGACTCATCCCCTTCTGGGACGTTTTCAACATAGACCGTCTGCACGCCTGGAACTTGCTGTGCCACGTATTCCAGGCCCTCGTAATGTGCCTGGGACCAGCCATGATCATCCTTTGGGCCGATCAAAACCATCGCCACGCTGAACTGATCCGGATCGGGATCCGGCACGGAAACCCGTGGGCCGCAGGCCGTCAAACCCAGGCCCGCAATCAAAACAACACTCAGCAACCGCCACATCGTACGTAAGGACATCGGTCCTCCTCACTCCGGGTTTCGCAGGGTGGGTTTGTCAAATCTGACAAACCCACCCAATTCTTGTTATCGTATTTGGTTACGGAACAATCCAGGTTCCAGTTTCGCCGCGCAGCGCACGTCCAATATTTTCCGGGTTGGTGATCAGCGCCTGCTTGCCGCCGCTCTCCAGGAAGCGCAAAATCGCCTGGATCTTGGGCAGCATGGAGCCCTTCGCAAAGTGGCCTTCTTCCATATACTTCTTGGCTTCGGCCACCGTCATGCGGTCTATCCATTGCTGGTCGGGCTTGTTGTAGTTGATCGCCACTTTTTCCACCGCAGTGGAGATGACGAACAGGTCCGCGTTGATCATGTTGGCCAGGATCGCGGAGCCGAAGTCCTTATCAATCACCGCTTCCACGCCGTGCAGCTTGCCGGTTTCGTCTTCCACCACCGGGATACCGCCGCCGCCCACCGCGATGACCACAAAGCCGCCCTTCACCAGCGACTGAATAGCGTCCGCTTCCACAATCCGCTGCGGGATGGGGGAAGGCACCACGCGCCGCCAACCGCGGCCGGCATCTTCCACCACCACCCAGCCTTCTTTTTCAGCTTTCTCATGCGCCATTTCCGCGCTCATGAACGAGCCAATGGGCTTGGTGGGGTTCTGGAAAGCCTTGTCGTTGCGGTCTACAATCGTCTGCGTGACCACCGCCACAGCTTGCTTTTTCAAGCCGCGGGCGATAAATTCATGATTCAGCGCCTGCGCAAACATGTAACCGATGGAACCTTGCGAATCGGCGCCGCAGTAATCCAACGGAACTTCATGCAGTTCATGGCGCGACAGCTCAGAGCGGCGCAGGATGAACCCCACCTGGGGGCCGTTACCGTGCGAAATCACCACATCCCAACCCTGCTCCAGCATGTCCACAATGTGATGCATGGACTCAGCGCCGGCGTCGAATTGGTCTTTAATGCTCTTACGCTTTTCATCTTTAATCAGCGAGTTGCCGCCCACGGCCACAACTGCTACGCCTTTTTTATCCATTCGTAATTTCTCCTCAAATTCGTTAGATCGTTTTTAATAGGTATCAGGGGGCAGGGTCACAGACCCTGTCCCCTGATCTGGTTTGACTTCTTAGCTCATGGTCAAAGCCATGACCGCTTCCTGCGCATGCATGCGGTTCTCGGCCTGATCGTACACCACAGAGTTGGGGCCGTCCATCACACCGTCAGTCACCTCGATGTTGCGGTCCGCCGGAAGCGGGTGCATATAGATGGCATCCGGTTTGGCCAGGGCCATCTTGCGTTCGTCGGTGATCCAGTGAGAATACTTCTTGATGATCTCGGCGCCCTGCGCGGCATCCGGGGTGTGCACCATCGCGCCCCAAGACTTGGCGTAGATGATGTCCGCGTCTTTGAAGGCGGCTTCCATATCATCGGTGACCTCAAAGCCAGCCCCATAGCGGCGCGCCTGTTCCTGGGCCATTTCCATGATTTCGGGCATCAGTTTGAATTCCGGCGGGTGGGCCAGGACGACATCCAGGCCAAAGCGGGGCATCTGCAGAATCAGGGACTGCGGGACCGACATGGGCTTCTGGTAGGAAGCCGCATACGCCCAGGACACCACCATCTTCTTGCGGCGCAGATCGCGGCCCTTCTTTTCCACAATCGTCATCAGGTCGGCCAGGCACTGGAAGGGGTGGTAGATGTCGCACTGCATGTTGAGCACGGGCACGCGGGAGTATTTGGCAACTTCGTTTAAGTAACCGTTGCCGATGCCCCAATCCACGTGGCGGATGGCGATGCCGTCGAAATAGCGGCCGAAGATCTCGCCAATTTCTTTGGGGGTATCGCCGTGAGAAATCTGGGTGGTCTTGCTTTCAATGAAAGCCGCGTGGCCGCCCAGGTGGGCCATGCCCGCTTCAAAAGAGCCGCGGGTGCGGGTGCTGCTGAAGAAGAACAGCATGGCCAAAACTTTGTCGCGCAGGATGGCGGTCGATTCGTTCAGCGCGCGCTTGCGCTTCAGATCAAACGCCACATCCAATACGGTTTCCACTTCTTCTTTGCTGAAGTCCAGGTCACCAATCAAGTCACGACCGTGAAGAAACGTTTGCATTTTTAACTCCTTGGTAATGTTTTTAGATTAAGGTACAAATGAACCGTGTTTGCTCAGATGTTCAATCGATACACTCGGATCGTTCTCGAACACCTCCTCATGGGTTTTCTCATTATTCCGTCTCACACCCCAACTGCGTCCGCAATTCTGCTGCCTGCGAACGCTCCTGCGGGCTGAGTCTGGGGTTTTCAGCCGTCTGCATCCACAAGACACACACCGCCGGGCGCGCATCGCCGCTGTGGGCGGCCTGCTCAGCCAGGCGCTGCGCCTGGGCCCAATCGCCGCTGCGGGCGAAGCCTTCCATAAAGGGCAGCAGTTCCACCAGGTCTTGCGCCTTATATCCCTGAGCCGCCGCTTCATTCCATAAATCCACTATCTTGGACCATTCCGCCATCTGGCGGGCCAGATCTGCTTTCTGATAATAATAACACCAGTCTTGTTCCGGCTGCGGGCCCAGTGCATCGGGCGGGGTCGCGGCGGAGGAACTGTCTTGGATCTGCTTCAAATTTGAAATGGGCAGCACCTTGCGCACCCGTTCCGGCAGACCGCCGCGCACCTTATCTTTGGGGGCCGCAAAATGAAGGCAGCCGCCTTTGCGGTTATACACCGCCACCACATTGTCGCTACTGCCCGAAAAGCGCAGGTTGCGGTAGCTGTGTTCCACCACTTGCCCTTTTTCCACCGTCAGATCCTTGCCCAGCCGTAAAGAAAGGTCAAAATACTTATAAGACAAATCCCGGCGGGTCTGCTGGGGCGCATAGGTCCAATCTAACACCGGCCACAGGTCGTTATCGCTGAAGCGGAAGAGAGGAATCTCGTCCGAGACCACAATCGTGCCCGGGGTCAGCTGCGGCGCACGCCAGGTCATCTGCCAAAAATATGAGCGCAGGTTCTGCCATTCCTCGCGGTACACCAGTGCATTGTTAAAGTGCGCCCCCACCGCCAAAGCCAGCAAGGCCGAAAACACCAGGGCTTGTTTGCCCGGGCGCAGGAAAAGGTCCACCAGCGCCACCGTCACCAGGCAGGCTCCCAGCATAAACGGCAGCATGGAACGGTCCCAGGGGAAACTGGTTTCCAAAGGCACGCCCGCCGCCCAAAACGGCACACCCGCCGCCGCCAAAGCCAGCCCGCCCAATCCCAAAGCACTGCCCGCCCAGGAGCCCGACTCGGACTGCGGGTTGGGATTCCAGCGGCTCAGGTAAAACCAGGCCAGCGCCAGCGCCCCCAAAACCAGCCCCACCATCAGCACCCGGTTTTGCCAGCCGCCTGCCGGAAGCACTGCTGCCTGACGCCAGGAAAGGGCCGTCACCGTCAGCACATCCCCCACCACGCGCTGAAACAAATGCAGCAGCGCCTGCGCGGGTTGAGCTTTCAGTTCATCCATCAAACTAAGCTGATAAGTGGGGAACTTGAAAATCAGCGCGCGCCACACCCCAAAAGCCGCCAGTGTGAACCAAAACGGCAGGGTGTGCAGCCCAACACGCCGCAGCAGCCGCCGGCCCAGCGGTTCGCCCGCCTGCCGCAGCCGCATACCCACCAAAACGGGGCGCAGCAGCTCCAGCCCCACAAAATATTCCAGCGAGAAAAAGCTCAGCGATGAAACCCAGGCGCCCACCCGCCAAAACCAGGCGGTTCGCCCCGCTTCCAGCAATTTCAGCATGGCACCGAGCGAGAACAAGAAAATATTAAGAATGGTAAAGTGCAGAATAAACTGTACAGCGATCGGCTGCTGCTGAAAGCCCGGAAACAACACAAACAACAACGCCGCCCAACCCAGTTTGCGTTCTTCGTTCGGCCACACCAAACGCAGCACCCACCACAGCAGCATACCGCTCCCCCAACGCAGCACCAGCAGCAGCAGATGGTAGCCCAGCGGGTTTTCGCCCAGGATGGGCGTTACCAGGGTGTAGATCCACCCCGAAAACGGGCGGTCGGCCGCCACAAACGCCCGAAAGCTGCCCGGCCCTAAAACATGATACGTGTAAATGTACAGCCAGTCATCCCCATAAAACCCAAACCAGGGGATAAACACCCCAAAACCCAAAATCATCGCCGCCGCTAAGGCGACTGGAAAAGAACGGTGGGTGAGCCGGGGCGAAGGCATAAACAGGTGGATGAAGGGTCTCAAAGGGGCGAGAAAGGGCCAACAACGCCCTCCCCCGCCCCAGGTTTAACTTTGAATTACTCCATCTTGCCCAAAACGAGCGCGATCAAGGCCATGCGCATGACCACACCGTTGAAGGCTTCCTGCCAGTAGCGCGACCAGCGGGTGATGTCCACATCGGGGGGAATTTCGTCCATGCGGGGCAGAGAGTGCAGCAGGATCGCATCGCTCTTGGCCTTCTTGGACAGCAGTTCGCGGGTGATCTTGTAGTTGTCGGGGGTCAACCCGTGCTCGCCAGCTTCCTGGCGGGACTTGGTGTAATCGGGCTGAACCACAGGCTCAACCAGGATCACATCGGCTTCAGCAATTGCCTGTTCCACATGCTCAACTTCGCGGAAGTTCACGCACAGGTCAGTCAGTTCCTGCTTGAATTCCGGCTTCAGGCCCATGTCGGGGGGCGCCACGAAGGTCACGGGGCAGTCGAACTGGGAGAGGGCATAGCCCAGGGAGTGCATGGTGCGCATGCGCATATCGCCCACGGCCAACCAGCGCAGACCGTCAATGTGGCCCTTCTCGCGCAGCACGGTGTACAGGTCGGTCAGGATCTGGGTGGGGTGTTCGCCCCAGCCGTCACCACCGTTGATGATCGGAACCGAAGACCACTTGGCAGCTTCGTGGGGAGCGCCCTGCTGGAAGTGGCGCATGACGATCACATCGCCGTAGAACTCCAGCATTTTGACGGTGTCTTTGATCGATTCCTGATACCAGTCGCCCGCGCGGGTCATCTTGGCATCCGAGAAACCGGTCACATGGCCGCCCAGGCGGTGCATGGCGGCTTCATGGGCCAGGCGGGTGCGGGTGGAGGGCTGGTAGAACGCCGTTACCAGCGTCTTATCCGCGCACAGGTCATCGTTGCGGCGGTTGCGGGCAATCGGTTCCAACTGTTCGGCGATCTCGAACACACGGAAGAACTCCTGGCGCTCGAAATCTTTCAGGGACAGAATATCACGACCAGCAAAGCTACGCATTTTTAAATCTCCTTATCAAAATAGTGTTTGTTTGGGTTACAGAACGTTCAAACCAGTGTCTGGTGGATTAAGTGGGGTTTCGGCTAAACAGCGATTGAACCTCCTTATCTTTAAGATGAAATGGGTGATCATCCCACGCGGCGTACCACGTGGAAGCGGAAATATCCGGGGAGAAAATAGCTGTATGAATAGTCCACCACCCGCCCCTCACCGCTGTATAGGCGCGCCGTGAACATCAGCAGCACATCGCCGCGCTGAATTTCCAACGCACGGGCGATTTCGGACGAGGCCGCCACCGCGTGAATTTCGGTAAGCGAATTAACCAACGGTGGCGAGCCTCGCCGCAGCAAAAAATCGATAACGGAACCAGTAAAACCATCCTGTAAATCATCCAGGGTCAGGATTTCTTCCGGCAGCAAGTCTATTAAATAGGCTACAGGCCGGTTTTCAGCCTGAATCACGCGGGACACCTCTAAGAGGGGCGTTGCTTCTGGCACCGATAAAATGGCCGCCTGATCCTGGTTCGCGCTCAAACGCATCACTTGCAGCGTTCCCAGCGTCACTTCCAAGCCAATCTTTGCCGCAAGGCTTTCAATGCTTTGCAGCACTTCCAAACCGCTTTCAATCACATGGTTGTGGCTGACCACAAAGGTGCCCACACCCTGCCGCCGCCGGATCAACCCCTGGCCTTCAAAAGTGCGCATGGCCTCGCGCAGAGTCGCGCGCGAAACGCCCATGCGCCGCGCCAGTTCAGGCTCGGTCGGCAGCCGGTCACCCGCAGGCGTGAGCGCAATTAAATCCGCCAGCTGCGACTGCAGCCGCTGAAACGGGTGACGCTCGGAGGCATGCGGGGCATCAAGTGACGACATTTCAGCCAATCCTATCCCTTTCACCTATTCCAAAACCGGTACAAAGCCAAACTGGGTCACATCCACCAGGCCCAGGTCCGAAATGCGCAGTTCCGGGATGACCACCAGTCCCAGCAGGCTCACCTGCATATTGGGGTTGTTCAACTGGCATCCACAGGCGCGGTAACCTTCCAGCACCGTGGCTGCAGCCGCCGCTACCTGACCCGCGGGTTCCGCCGACATGATCCCGCCCACAGGCAGCAGCAGCTTGCCGATCACTTCGCCGCTGCGCACCACCACCTGCCCGCCGCCCCATTCTGCCAGGGCGTTCACTGCCACAGCCATGCACTCATCATCCGTGCCCACTACAATCAGATGGTGGCTGTCGTGTGCCATAGTGGTTGCCACCGCGCATTTTTGGTCAAATCCCAGTCCGTGAACCAGCCCCAACTGCACGCGGCCGGTGCCGTGGTGACGCTCTACCAGGGCCAGTTTGGCCACATCTTTTTCTAAGGAAGCCCGCACCTCACCATCCTGCACCGGCATTTCCAGGCGCAGGTGGCGCGTGGGGGCCTGATTTTCAATCACGCCGATCACATTGGCCTTCACACAGGCCCGTCCGGTGGGCGAAGTCAGCCGAAAATCGGCGGCGTTGAGCTTGCGCGGCAGGTGTACTGAATGCAGCGCCCAATCGGGCACACAAGAAGGCGGAAGCTCCACCACCCACTGGCCTTGTTCCGCCAGCACCCGTCCCTGGGCAATGACCACTTCCGCCTGAAAATTCACCAGATCCCGAGTCAGCACCACATCCGCGTACCGGCCCGGGGCAATCATGCCCATCTCGCGGCTCACCCCAAAATGCTCCGCCGTGTTAATCGTGGCCATTTGCACGGCTGTCATGGCAGGGATGCCGTTGGCAATGGCGTGGCGCACGGCGCGGTCCATATGGCCTTCATAGGCCAGGGTGGCCGCGTGCGAATCGTCGGTGCACAGGATGAAATTGCGCGGATCCAGGCCCATCTCCGTTACCGCCTTGGACTGTTCAGCCACATCGTGCCAGGCCGAGCCGTAGCGCATCATAGATTTCATCCCCTGGCGCACGCGCGCCGCGGCATCTTCCTTACGGGTTCCCTCATGGTCGTCGGACGGACCGCCCGCGGCATAGCCGTGGAATGCCAGGCCCAGGTCCGGCGTGGGGTAATGCCCGCCGATCACTTTACCGGCCGCACGCGCCGCCGACATTTCGGCGTGCATCTTTTCGTCACTGTTAAACACACCGGGGAAGTTCATCACCTCACCCAGGCCGATAATGCCCGGCCACTGCACTGCGGTTTCCACATCTTCCGGGGTAATCGCCGCGCCGGGGGTTTCCATGCCGGGGGCCGAGGGCACACAGGACGGCACCTGGGTAAAGACATGCACCGGCTGCAGAGCGGCTTCATCCACCATCAGGCGCACGCCCTTCAAACCGAACACATTGGCAATTTCATGCGGATCAATGAACATGCCGGTGGTGCCGCGCGGGGCCACCGCGCGCACAAATTCGGTCACGGTCAAATTGCCCGACTCAACGTGCATATGCCCATCCAACAGCCCCGGAACCAAATAGCGTCCGTTGGCCTCAATCACTTTCGTCTGCGGGCCCACCGTGTGGCTGGCGTCTGGCCCTACATAGGCAATGCGCTCCCCCACCACGGCAATATCCGTATCCGGAATGAATTCACCAGACTGAACGCACACCCAAATGCCTTTGCGAATCACCAAATCAGCGGGCTTGCGGCCCATAGCGCAATCCACCAGCGGACGAGCATCTTTGAGAACAAAATGATCCAGGCTCATGCGTCTCCTATCCTCTCAGGCATACCGAACCAGCTGGAGCAGCCTCACTCACCGCGAACCAAACGGCGCGAAGCGCGGTTGTGGCGTTCCACATGCACGGGCAGATCCAGCCCCACCAGCTGCTTTTCGCGCACCACGATCTTGCCGTGCACCACGTTCCAATCCACCCGCGAGGTACTGCACAGCAGCACCGCCGCCAGGGGGTCGTGCAGCGCCCCGGCATAATCCAACTGGTTCAAATCCACCGCTATGAAATCGGCACATTTTCCCACTTCCAACGAACCGATATCACTGCGCCCCAACACCTGGGCGCCGCCGCGGGTGGCAATTTCCAGGGCCTCGCGCGCCGTCATAATCGGCGGCGCTTTGGGGTCTGAGAGCGAAGCCCCCAACAGGCCCGCCCGCAGCCGCGCCACCAACAGCGCCTGGCGTGCTTCCAGCATCAGGTTCGAGCTGTCGTTGCTGGCCGAGCCGTCCACACCCAACCCCACCTTGACCCCCGCCCGCCGGTATTCATAGATGGGGGCAAAACCAGAGGCCAGGCGCATATTGGAACCGGGGCAGTGGGCCACGCCGCAGCCCTCGCGCGCGAACATCTTCACTTCTTCTTCATTAATGTGAACCGCGTGGGCAAACCACACGTCCTGCCCCACCCATCCCAGCGATTCCATGTACGCACCGGGTCGGTAGCCAAACTTTTCCAGGCAGAAGGACTGTTCATCCTCCGTCTCGGCCAGGTGGGTGTGCAGATGCACGCCGTACTGACGTGCCAGCACCGCACTCTCACGCATCAGGGTGCCGGTGACACTGAAGGGCGAACAGGGCGCCAGCACAATCTGAACCATCGAACCCGCTTTGGGGTCGTGGTAGCGTTCAATCAGACGCACGCTGTCTTTCAGAATGAAATCTTCGCTGTCCACCACGCTGTCTGGGGGCAAACCGCCCTGGCTTTCGCCCAGGCTCATCGAACCGCGCGAAGCGTGCAGGCGCAGCCCAATGCTGGCTGCGGCGTGAATTTCGTCATCCAGACTGGAGCCGTTGGGGAACAGGTACAGATGGTCAGAAGCTGTCGTGCAACCAGACAGCGCTAGCTCGGCCAGCGCTGTCTGGGTAGAAATCACGATATCCTCGGGGGTCATACGCGCCCAAATCGGGTAGAGGGTCTTCAGCCAGTTGAACAGGTTGGCGTTTTGGGCCTCCGGTACGGCGCGCGTGAGGGTCTGATAAAAATGATGGTGGGTGTTGATCAGCCCCGGCAGAACCACATGCCCGCTGAGGTCCAAAACCTCGTCGGCGCTTTGCGGCAAATCCTGGCTGAGCCCCACCTGCTCAATGAACCCATCTCGAATAAATAAACCACCGCCAGGAATCTCCCGACGGTGGTCATCCATCGTCACTAACAGGACAGCGTTCTTAACCAGAAGAGTAGCCATTTTGAGACTTCCTGAATATATCCGTAGGTGGGCAGATGGGGATTGCTCAACAATTGATATATTCAGTTTAATAACAAATTCTCAAAATGTCAATTGTCTGACAACATGATTTTTGTCACTTGTCTGACAACTCTGCCCCCCGCAGGGTATTCTGCATGAGCATGGCAATCGTCATCGGCCCCACACCACCCGGAACCGGCGTGATGGCCCCAGCCACTTCCTTTACTTCCTCAAAATCCACATCCCCCACCAGGCGGCTGCCCTTGGGGTGAGTGGGATCATCAATGCGGTTGATGCCCACGTCAATCACCACCGCGCCGGGTTTTACCCAACTGCCCTTGACCATATTCGGCCGTCCCACAGCAGCAATGAGCACATCCGCCTGACGCACCACCGAAGGCAGGTCTTTGGTGCGCGAGTGGCAAATGGTCACCGTGGCGTTGGCGCGCACCAGCAGCAGCGCCACCGGCATGCCCACAATGTTGGAGCGGCCCAGCACTACCGCGTTGCAGCCTTCCAGCTTGGGGAGAACCGTCTGCGCCAGCACCAGCGAGCCTGCGGGCGTGCAGGGAACGAACAGCGGGTCGCGTCCCTTCTGCGCCAGACGACCGATGTTGATGGGGTGGAAACCGTCCACGTCTTTCTCAATGCTGATGGCGCGCAATACCTTTTCTTCATCCAAATGCGAAGGCAGCGGCAGCTGCACCAAAATGCCGTGCACGCGCGGGTCAGCGTTGAGTTCGCTCACCAGCCCTTCCACCTTGTCTTGGGTGGCGTCTGCGGGCAGTTCAAAACCAAAAGATTCAATCCCCAATTCCGCGCAGGCTTTGCGCTTGGAGCTGACATACACATGCGAAGCCGGATCGTCGCCCACCAGCACTGTCGCCAGCCCCGGCCGCGATTTTCCCGCCGCCACCCGTTCCGCGACCGCCTTGCCAACCTCCGCACGCACCTTTGCAGCAACGGCTTTTCCATCAATAATTTGTGCTGTCACCGTCGTTTCTCCTTTCTATACTCTCAATTGATTCGCAGCGAGATAACGCCTCGCTTAAAGATTCCAGAAGCCCCGAAATCATTATATCTTAACCGGCGTCAGCAGACAGTTTCTTACGCCCCACTTTGTAGGGCTAACCGCCAGCATCTTATGAGATCCATTCTCCCACAGGTTCGCCTTGGAAAAACAACCTGACCGTTCCAGCGTTCCATCCGACCAATACTGAATGATCACCTTTTGCACTTCACTTGAAATGGAATGCAAGAACAGAATGGTGGATGAAAAAAACACGCTGGAAAAAATGAAGCGGGCTGTGTTTGGGTACACAACCCGCTTTTGATATACAACTCAGAGACAGCAATACCAGGAGTGATTCAGCGCAGGATCAACGGCAGAAACAGCGTGTGTCCTTTCACCGTCAGGGTAACTTCTTGCACATATCCCTCTTCTGCCATTGCCACCTGCTCCCAATATTCATCGTTGCTCATCTGGAACATCGGGCTGGATGGGTCGTTGCCCTGCACAACGATAAGAATGGGGATATCCGCCGGAGGCGGCTCCAGATGCAGCAGTTCCTGGTTTTCGGCGGTTAGTTGAAATGTGCGCACATACTGCTGCTCGCCGGGGGGAGACAAAAATGTGACTTGCACATCCCCCTCATTCAAAGGGAAGCCTGTCCTGGATTGAAGATTGAGCAGCAGGTTGGCGCCTTCTACCACAGGCAGGTTAGGGCGGTTTTCACGTCCTCCCTCGCCAATGTCTTCACCGTTTTCCCAATTCTTGTTGCCTTTGGAGGTTACAGCGCATGCAGAAACAGTCCACCCCGCGTCGCCAAAGAATCCATGCCAGAAAAAAATCTTGTCTGCGTCTTCACCATAGGTACTGTGCAGAATATTATAAACCCGCTGCATATGATCAATTTGGGTATAGGTACCGCCCGCTTGTTTTTGCAGGAAGAGATCTTTGATCTCTGTAAAAGAGAGGGAAAACGGGTCGTCATCGCTCGTTGGGTTGTCATGCAGGTCATACAGGATAGCAGCGACAGCAACGTCTTCTCGCTGCAGAATGCTGCCGTCCTTGGCGGTAGCTGTATGCCAGGGTGTGTACTGGGTTTCTAGATCCAGAAATCCGCTATAAATTCCCGCCGTACCCTGATTAACATATTCACCCAGGGCATCTGCCCAAAAAACTGCCCAACCTTCGGCCCACGAATCGCTGGTGGTCGAATTGAGGAACCCCTGGTGATTGCCACAATCCCTCGTCACAAAGGCGGTCATGTTGGTTTCAAACATCACATGGTGGAAATATTCATGCCATTCCCGGTTTTCCGGGCGGTTCTGCGAGGCTATGGGAGAATCCTCGGAAAAAAATGTGATGGTATTCGTCGAGCCATCATAAGCGGTTTC
Source organism: Levilinea sp. (assembly GCA_029975215.1). Classification (GTDB taxonomy): domain Bacteria; phylum Chloroflexota; class Anaerolineae; order Anaerolineales; family Anaerolineaceae; genus Levilinea. The sequence continues at coordinate 86,726 of JARKPO010000071.1, read as the reverse complement.
GTAATCAGAAAAGGCTTCGACGATAACAGGCGCGAGGTTTTTCGCTTCCAGCACCTGAACGGTGAAATCTTCCGCCTGCTCTAAATGATAAAACATATATCCCAAATCATTGAGGTCCAGGATCTCCGCCAGGAACAGATTTGTGCTGCCTCCGGAAAGGATATAAGCGCTGCTGAATTCCAAGTCTCGCCGAACTTCACTTTCCTTCACCAGAAAGTTAGCAGTCTCCAAGTAAGGAAGCGGATCATCCAGGAGGGGGGGCATGTAATGGATGGTAAAACCGCCCAATCCTGGACTGCTGCCGTGCGGTTGAAACAGGGATGCCCGCACACGGAAATTTCCTGCCGTGTTCTGAGGTACTTCAAAGTGATATTCCCCAGCATCTGTGCCGTAGCCGCCTTTGGTGGTGGTGCTCCTGAACACATGGCCGTCTTGCAGCAAATCCACTTTGAGGTTTTTCAAGGGAAGGGCGGGCTGGCCACTCTTCGCGTTTGGAACTCTCACCGCACCGTGGATAACGATGGTGGGCGGCGGGGGAGGAGCAGATCCTACAGACGCCCGTTCCACTGAGTTGTAAATCGTTCCGGATGCCGTCCGTCCGCCGATAGCGTAAATAGAACTGCCCAATGCAACTGCGCCCAGGTTTTCACGCGCCGTTCCCAGCGAAGGCTCCGTACTCCAGGCTGAAAGGTTGCCGTCCGATTGAATCGCAGCGCTGATGACGGTCTTTAGCGGTGCGCTGCCCACAGATGGGTTATAACCGCCTATTACATACACTCTGCCATTGCTGGCGGCGGCTGCCGCCGCAATGCGCATGCTCGGAATAGCGCTGGTTGTGTTCCATACAATGCTGCCGTCATTTTGAATGATGCCAACCTGCGTGGTTGTGTTATCTTCATCCTCTCCATAACCCCCAATTAAATAAATACGGTTGTCCTGTGCGGCCAGGGCAAATGCGGATCGCGCTTCTGGCAACGGGGTGGTTGCCTCCCAACTGCCTAGCGAACCGTCACCCTGAATGGGCGCACGAATACAATCGGTGATCTTGCCACCCCAGCCATCCATTCCGCCAAAGACGTACAGGTACCCATGGTATGCGGCTGCTCCGGGCGTGTTTCTGCTTTGTGGCAGAGGGGTAGTATCCTGCCAGCTTCCTAAAGAACCATTCGAGTTGATGGAAGCAAACTCGACTGCATCGCTACTACCGCCCACTATATAAAGAAAGGAATCGGCGGCTAGCAAGGCAGGGTTGTAATGCTCGTGATTCAGCGGTGAGGTATTGCTCCATGCAGAAATCGTGCTGCCGGATTGCACAGCATATTCCACACTGGTCAGCGGGTTATAGTTGCCCTGTCCGCCTGCCACATAGATGGCGGAAGTGGTGGCGGCGGTGCCAAAGTATTCGCGGATGACTTTCAATGCTGACGCCGTCTGCCAACTGTCCAAAGAGCTGCCCTCTAACTGCTGCAGGTTGGATGCGCTAGCGGTGGATGAAGACAGGAATGCGCCTGTCATGGACAGCGTGAACAGCAGGATCACAATCCATACATGCAGAGAGGTTTTATTCATAGGATCACCGCTAGATTGCAAAAAAGGGGGGCGGATTCGAGCAAACACCTCGTACGAAAATCATTCTAGCAAAAAGCGAATTGCATTGCAATAAGCCACATTTCAAAGCCTGTGACTCAAACCGTACTCCCGATCTGAATCTAAAAACCCCATTTACTAAGGCCCTAACTTCTTTCCCCATGATATAATAAGCATGTTCGATTTTCCTTCTATTCTCTGCGGAGGCCCCCTCATGGAAATTTCCAGCACTCAGTTCAAACACTGCGACCATGTCAAAATTGTTGGTCGCGTGGACAGCTCTACCGCCCCTCAGATGGCCGAGGCGCTCAATGCAATTATGGATGCCGGACGCTACAAGATTATCATTGATTTCAGCGGGGTTGAGTTCATTTCCAGCGCGGGTCTGCGCGTGTTGGTCAACGCCCAAAAGACCTGCCGGCGCTACAACCGCGGAGAAGTAGTCCTCGCCAAAATCCCCCAGAATATCTACGCCGCCCTCGATCTGGCGGGTTTCACCACCCTCTTCCAGATCTTTGATGAGGTCATTACAGCGGTAGGGTACTTCTAGACTGTTCACCTTCCATGCCGACCAAAACCTTTCCGGGCCGCTATTCCAGCCTGGCAGACATTGCCATATTCATTCGTCAGGCTGCCGAAGAGGCCGGCCTGGAAGGTTTTGCTGTCTACGCTGTTGAAACCGCTGTGGATGAGGCCTGTTCCAACATCATTGAACACGGCTACCAGGGACAGGAAATCGGCGAAATCCGCTGCACTACACAGACAGACGCAAAGGGGCTGACCATTATCCTTGAGGATCGCGGCCGCCCCTTTGATCCCTCTTCCGTCCCCGATCCCCAACTCAACGTTCCTTTGGATGAGCGGCAGGCTCACGGCCTGGGCTTGTTTTTCATGCGCCAGTTGATGGATGAGGTCACTTTTTCAACTCGCGGCCCCATCAACGTGCTCACCATGGTGAAGTATAGGGAGCGAAAGACGGAATGAACCCGGCTCCTTCAGCTCTCCCAGAATGGAAGCAGTACCTGCTTCTGGGTGAAGCACTGCTTGACCAGCCCAACACCAACGCTCAATGCGACCTGATTCAATCCACATTAAAACAGCGCCTGCAGGTTGAGGCGCGCGTTTGGCTGGCCCGCCCTTTTTACCCTCTGCCGGGCGAGGAAGAACCGCTGCTGGTTTCGAACACCGATACCCCCGACATCGTACGCCGCGCTTTTGGTGATTGTCAAACCTGCTCTCAGGCAGAGGAAGATGACTCCTGCCAGGTGGTGGCTTTTCCCCTCACCACCCAGGGATCCATCCTGGGTATTCTGGAAGTGCGCCGCCCGCAAGGACCCTGCCTGCAGCCAGATGAACTCAATTTTCTGCAAGGTTTGGCCGAACACGCCGCCCTTTCTATGCAAATATCCCGCCAGGTGAAGCTGAAGAACTGGCGCTATGAGCAAATCAGTCTGGTCTCCAGGGTCAGCAATCAAATCGCCAATGTCACCGATCTGAACGACCTTTGCCGCCGCGTGACCCGCCTGATTCAGCAAACGTTCAATTATTATTACGTCGCCATTTTTACCCTGGAAGATCAGGGCAGCGCGGTGCGCTTTCGAGCCAGCGCCGGCCAACCGCGCCCCAGCGGTCTTTCCCCCGAAATCACCATCCAGCTCGGTCAGGGACTGATCGGCTCTGTGGCCCAATCCGGACAGGAACTGCACAGCCCCGATGTGCGCTCCGAGCCGCGCTATCATTATGTGGACCTGCTGCCCGAAACCCGTTCCGAGGTATCTTTCCCGCTCAAGGTGGAAAACCGCACCCTGGGCGTTTTGGATGTGCAGTCCGACCGCCTGAACGCCTTCCACGAAATTGATCTGATGGTGCTGCGCGCCCTGGCCGATACCATTGCCCTGGGGCTGGAAGGCGCCGAGTTGTATCAATCCCTGGAAAAACGCGCCGAGCAAATCGGCGCCATGCTGGAGATCAGCCACACTCTGGTCTCCCAGCTTGACCTGGATATCCTCCTGCAAGAAGTGGTTCAAGTCATGCAGGAGCGTTTTGGGTACCCCTATATCCATGTCTTCACCGTTCACCCCATCCGCCGCAAGGTCATCTTCCGCATCGGCAGCGGCGAACGCAGCCAGGCCATGCTGGAAGCCTATCTGGCCTACGACCTGGATTCGCCCCAAGGACTGATTCCCGCCGCGGCGCGCAGCGGGGTGACCATCATCGCCAATGACGTCTCTCAGGAGCCGCGCTACCGCCCCAGCCCTCTTTCCCCCGATACCACCCGCGCCGAGATGGCCATCCCTCTCACCTTTGCCAACGAAGTTCTCGGCGTGTTGGATATCCAAAGCGAACAGATCAACGCCTTCCAAACCGAAGATGTCTCTCTGATCCAATCCCTGGCCGCCAGCATCGCCGTGGCCCTGCGCAACGCCAACCTGTACCGCACTGAAAAATGGCGTCGCCAGGTGGCCGACAGCTTCCGCGACATCTCCGGCCTGATCTCGGCCAACACCGCCCTCGACCAACTCCTGCATGCCATTCTCACCGAGTTGGAGCGCAATTTGCCCTGTCAGGCCTCCGCCATCTGGCTGGTGGATGAAAACAACGGCGGCCAACGATTACAGCTAGCCGCCTGGCACGGCGTGGACCCGGGACGCATCAACCAGGCCATGGAAGAATCCGAAGAAGTGCGCGCCTGGCTGCAGGCCGCCCTGGAAGGCAGTCAGCCCCACATTCGCGAGGCGGGCGACCCCTACGGCCCGCTGGGCATCGCTATGGATTTTCCTCCGGATTACTCCTCCATCGCCGCCCCGCTGCGCGCTGGCAATCAGTCGCTGGGTCTGCTCGCCCTGGCTCATCAAACCGCTGGCCGCTACGGCTCCGAAGCCCAATCCATGACGACCACCTTCGCCAGCTCTGCCGCCGTCGCCATTCAAAATGCGCGCCTGTACAACGATGCCCAGTCTCAGGCCTGGGTGGCCACCGTGCTGCTGCAAGTGGCCGAAGCTTCACAGGCCCATAACAATCCAGACGACCTGCTGGAAACCATGGTGCGCCTCACCCCCCTGCTGGTGGGGGTGAAGAAATGTGCCTTTTTCGTGTGGGATGAATATCAGAATGCTTTCCTCCTCAAAACCTCCTACGGCATTGACCTGAGCAGCCTGAGCCAAACTGTTTTTTCAGAACGCAACGTGCCGGCCCTGGCCCAGCTGCGAGCCACCAACGCCCCCCTGTTCATCCACGACGCCGTGACCGAGCTGAACCTGCCCGCCGCGCAGATGCCCGCCGACACCGGCACCCTGGTGCTCATGCCGCTTTCTGCCCACGGCAGTCTGCTGGGAGCCTTTTTAGTGGCCCACCAGGTGGAGCCTCAGCCCGGCATTCAGAAGGTTTTCGACGAGCAAACCCTGGCCATCCTGCAAGGCATCGCCCACCAAACAGCCACCGCCCTGCAAAGCCTCAGTTTTCTCGAATCCCGCCAGCAGGAAGGCTATGTCACCGCTGTCCTGCTGCAAGTGGCTCAGGCGGTGGCCAGCCAAAACGACCTCAGCGACATCCTGGATACCATCGTGCACCTCATGCCCATCCTGGTGGGCATTGACGCCTGCATCATCTACCTGTGGGACGCCTCCGCCGAAAAATTCATCCCCGCCCAGGCTTTCACCGGCTCTCACCAGGAAGAGAGTCGGGTCCTGCAGCACAGTTACACCCCAGCCCAGTTTGACCTGCTGCGCAAGGCCTACCAGGAAGGTCACCCCTACTTCAGCCCCCTCACCAGCCGTGGACTGACACAGGACACCTGGCCTATGCTGCCCTGCGTGGTCAGCGAAGATGTGGCCGCGCTCAACAGCCTGGCGGCGGGCGGCTGGCTCATGGCTTTTCCCCTCACCGTCAAAGGCGAAAATTTCGGTGTGCTCCTCGCACAGCAGTCCGCGGGCAGCCTGGCCTTTTGGGAGCGCCGTTTGGAAATCCTTTCCGGCATCACCCAACAGGTGGCCCTGGCGATCCAAAATGAGCGTTTGAACAAAGAAATGGTTGAACGCGAACGCATGGAACGCGAAGTGCAGTTGGCCCGCCAGATTCAGCAGACCTTCCTGCCCTCCGAGCTGCCCCAACCCAAGGGTTGGGATCTGGATGCCCGCTGGCAAACCGCGCGCACCGTGGGCGGTGATTTTTACGACATCATCCAGCTAGACCGCAGCCATCTGGCGCTGGTCATCGCTGATGTGTCCGATAAGGGCATGCCCGCCGCCCTGTACATGACCGTCACGCGCACCCTCATCCGCGCCAATTCACAGAGCATCCCCTCTCCCGCAGCCATGCTGGAGCGGATCAACCGTCTGCTGTTGGCCGATGACGCCCAGAACGGCATGTTCGTCACTGCCGCCTATATCGTTGTCAACCTCGAAACCGGTGATGTAGTTTACGCCAACGCCGGTCACAACCGCCCCATTCTGCTGCACCACGACAGTGGAGAAATTGAAGTCCTGCCCAAAGGCGGCATGGCCCTGGCGGTGATGGAAGAGAACCATCTGGTCAATTACGAGCATCACATGGCCCCCGGCGACAGCCTGCTGCTTTACACCGACGGCGTCACAGAGACCTTTGCCCCCAACGGTGAAGCCTTCGACACCCAGCGCCTGCAGACCGTCATTCAAGACTGCACCGGCCAGCCCGCCCGCGCCCTCTTAGACCGCGTGGATCAGGTGCTGCGCGATTTTCGAGAAAACGACAGCCTCACCGATGACCTGACCATGGTTGCCGTCCGCCGCCTGCCCGCAGACACAGCACACCACGCTAAAGATCGAGCAGCTCAATCCGCCCATTCGAACCATTCACCCGAATACGCTGACCATCGTGCAGGCGGTGCGTAGCGCGGTCCACGCCCACCACCGCCGGAATGCCGTATTCGCGCGCCACCACCGCGCCGTGGGTCATCATGCCGCCCATCTCCATCACCAGCCCCCCCGCAGAAAGGAAAAGCGGTGTCCACGAGGGGTCGGTGCCCGGACACACCAAAATTTCTCCCGGCTGTAAACCCGCTTGCCGTGGGTCTAAGACCACGCGCACATTCCCTTCCACAATGCCGGGCGATACCGGGCTGCCGCTGATGACGTTTTCCGTCTGTTCCGCTGCGAACATACCATCGAAAAAGGCGCGCCCGTCGCTCAGCAGCAAACGGGGGATCTGCCGCCGCTTACGCTCCCGTTCAAAGGTTTCCCGCCGCTGGGCGGCCCTATCCCGCCAGGCGGGGTCATTCTGCTGGGCCCATTGACGCATCTCCGACAGGGTCAGGAAGAAAATGTCCTCCGCCCGCTCCAAATCTCCGGCGGCGGCTAACTCCTGACCGCTTTGCAGCAGTTCCTGGCGAATCATCCACAAATAGCGCACAATCAGGAATTTGGGAGCCTCGCGCATCCCCAACCATTGACGTGCCCGCCCAGCCAAGAAGCGCACCAGTCGCTCCCGCAGCCAGCCGTGCCGCTGCCGCACGCGCTGCGCCACCTGCTCAATGGCCTGCTGGGCGCGTTCCGCCCCGCGCGCAAAGACCACATCCGGCCCCAGGGATTCGTCTTCGATTTGCATAAAACTGGAGAGCATCTCAAACACATGCGTGGGGTCCTCAGCCCAACGGGTGTGCCCCAGGTCAATTTCACCGTAGCCGCGGGCACCGTATGCCGCCAAAAATTCCGCCGCGTCGTTTTGAAGGCTGGGCGGCAGTTCTCTGTGCTGGTAGCGCTCGGCGAGTTCCTGGGGGCTGAACTGGGCAAACGCCTGGCGCGCCTCTGAATCACTCCGCAGCCGCTGCGCGATCTTCCACAGGCGCAAATCCATCTCGGTGGTCGGGTTATTGGGCATCCCGCGTGTGACTTCCAGGATCAAATCCGGCTGGTCCACCGCCCTGGAAGAAAGCATATCCAAAAGCCGCCAGGCGGCCATGCCGCTGGCCACGCCCGAAACAAACCGCCGGAACATGCGTGGAATTTTGCTCAAGACAAATCCGTACACCACCTCCACCCGCAGGTTCAGCTTTTGCCAGCGGTCCCCCGTCACCCGCGTAAAGCGGTCTTGCAGGTCCTTCAGCATGCGTTCACCAAATTGGATCAGCGCCGCCCGCCGCTGCACCGGAGCCGCCATATTCAGGAACACATTTGCCGCCACAGGGATCGCAGCACGGGCAATTTGCAGCCTGGCGCGCAGGCTCACCCCCGCGCGTTTGGGCTGCAAACGCGGATCCTCCCAAATTTGCGCCAGAGCCTGCTTTACTGTGGGCTCTACATAATCAAAAATGATCGGCAGCACCTTGCGCCCCACCGAATTGGATGCCAGGGCAGTGATGTTGGCCCACAAGCGCTCGCCCGCGCTGAAGAGCACATTTTGGCTGGTCTCGGTCACGCGAATGCCGTACAGAGTAGACAGCGCCTGCACCAACAGCACCATAAAACTACGTCCCGTGGGGGTGATGGGGTCGTACATGCCCTGCACCGCCGCAAAAGAGAACATCACCCGCAGCGGTTCTTCGCTCATCCCTTCGGGGAGGGGAAACAAGGATGTGATCGGGCGGGATTGCAGCAAATACAGCTTTTCCTCCGCCCAGGCCCATTCCACATCCTGCGGAAAGCCGTACAGCTCCGCAGTCCGCTGACCCCATGCGGCCAATTCCAAAATGGCCGCATCCGGCAGAGCCTGTTCCTGGCTGCGGTCCTCATGCTGAGTGTGCGTTCCGCCGCCGGTCTGCCCGTGGATGGACACCTCTTTGCGTCCCAGGGTTTTAGAGAGGATACGTCCGGTTCGCGGCTCTACCACGTATTGATCCGGCTCCACCTGCCCCGAGACCAGGGCTTCGCCCAGGCCCAACGCGGCCTCAATCACGGTTTGTGAACGCAAGCCCGTCAGCGGATTGGCGGTGAAGAGCACACCGGAAGCCTGGCTTTCTACCATGCGCTGCACCACCACGCACAGGGCGGTTTCCAACTGCGGCACCTGATTACGCATACGGTAACCAATGGCCCGCGCCGTCCACAGGCTGCCCCAGCAGTCCGCCACCGCCCGCAGCACCGCCTCGGCTCCCACCACATTCAAAAAGGTGTCCTGCTGCCCAGCAAAAGACATTTCCGGCAAATCTTCCGCGGTAGCTGAAGAACGCACTGCCACCGCCGCCCCAGGCATGCGTGCCAGCGCATCCCGCACTTCCTCGGCCAACCCCGGCGGCAGCTGCCCCGCCCGGAACCGCGCACGGATTTGGGCCGAGGCCGCCTCCAGGGCGTCCGGTGACTGCGCGTCTAACCCTTCCAACAGCCCGTGAATGACCTCACCCAGTTGGTTGATGCGCAGGAACTCCCGATAGGCCAGAGTGTGCACCAGAAAACCTTCCGGCACCGGAAAACCCGCCCGCCGCATGCGCGCCAAACTGGCTCCCTTGCCGCCAGCGGATGCCAGGTCTGCCAATTCTGAATCCAAAGGCAGTACCCATTTTGTTTCGACGTGAATTGAATCGCGCATATGCCTTCCGTTCTCTACCGCGGAGACTGTCGGTAGACGTCGTGTTGTCGTTATGATTAAGCGTACACCCGTTTTGATAAAATGGGGATTTCCGCAGCCCTTTGCTCCCAAAAGCGCACGTTCGCCTCTATAATTAACCCATGTCCTGTAGAGTGTGCGCATGAACCAGACCTTCCTTGAAACCAAATTTCACATTCCCCCCTGGCGCCCGGCCAGCATTCGCCGTCCGCGCCTGGTGCAGCGTCTTCAGGCTGGTTTGGAAGAGGGGCACAGTCTGACACTCATCTCGGCCCCGGCGGGTTACGGCAAAACCACCCTGGTGACAGAATGGATCCACAGCAGCCAAAACTGCGCAAAAACTGCCTGGCTGTCTTTGGATGATGCCGATAACGACGTGGGCCGCTTCTTAAGCTACGCCGTCGCCGCCCTGTGCCGCCAGGATGCCAACCTGGGCTGCGGCGCCCAAAACCTGTTGCAGATGATGCGCAGTGCCTCACCGGCCGCCGTGTTGGATGCCTGGCTCAACGAATTGGCCGCCCTTCAACAGCCGGTGTGCCTGGTGCTGGACGATTACCATGTCATCACCCGCCCCGAAATTCATGAGGCGTTGGAATACTGCCTGGATCACCACCCACCCCATTTCCATTGGATCCTCACCACCCGCGCAGACCCGCCCCTGCCCCTGGCACGTCTGCGCGCCCGCCAGCAGATGACCGAAATCCGCGCCCAGGATCTGCGCTTTACCCCCCAGGAAGCCCACCAGTTCTTCACCCAAACCACACGCAGCCCCATGCCCGCCGAGACCCTGCAGGCTCTGGAAACGCGCACCGAGGGCTGGGCAGTGGGGCTGCAGTTGGCCGCCTTGGCCCTGCAAAATCGCAGCGACCCGCAGGTCTTTGTGGAAACCTTCCGCGGCAGCCACCGCTATGTGTTGGATTATCTGGCCGAAGAGGTCCTGCACCAGCAAAACGAAGAGCTCCAGCGCTTTTTGATCCAGACCTCCGTCCTCGACCGGCTCAACGCCTCGATCTGTGAAGCCCTCACCGGTCAGGTCAACAGCCAGGCTTTGCTCAACCATCTGGAACAGGCCAACCTCTTCATCATCCCGCTGGACGACCAGCGCGGCTGGTACCGCTACCATCACCTCTTCGCCGATTATCTGCGCACCAGTCTTTCCCCTGCTGAAGCGGCTGAGCTGCAGCGCAAAGCCGCCCTGTGGCACGAGGCCCAGGGATCCTCCTTTGAAGCCGTACGCTATGCCCTGGCCAGCGGACAGTCGGATTTCGCCGCCGAGATCATCCAGCACGCGTTGGATCGCGAAACCACCTGGTCTGACGGCAATGTCGCCCTGCTGTCCTCCTGGTTAGAAGCCCTCCCCGCCCAGGCTCTGCGCAGCCGCCCGCAGCTCAGCTTGAACGCATCGCGCATTCTGTACCTGTGCGGGCGCTTTGATCAGGCAGAAAAATGTATCGCCCAAACCGTAGAAGCCCTCCAGGCTCTGCCGCCCTCAGAGGAAGTGGAAGAAATGCGCGCTCTGGCGCATATCTACCTCGGCGCTGTCTTCGCCGTGCGCGGGCAGCTGCCTTTAGCGCTGGAAGAAACCACCGCCGGGCAGAAGCGCCTTTCACCCCATCACCATCTGGGCCATGCACGCGCTTCTTATAGCCTGGGGCTGGTGCATGAACGCAGTGGCCAATTTGAAGCTGCCCTCACCCATTATCTGCGCGCCAGCGAAGAAGCCGAAATGGCCGGGGTTCTGTTCCTGGCCATCCACGCCCGCTGCGCCGCCGCCCAGCTCGAAATCCGGCGCGGCTGCCTGAGGCGCGCGGAACAGATTTGTCGGGAAGCCATCGCCGCCGCAGAAAAAAACCCCTTCCCACCCCTCGGACTGGCTAAAATCATCCTCGGCAGCATCCTCTTAGAGCGCAATCAATTAGACGCAGCCCAGAGTCTGCTGGAAGAAGGCACCGCCCTGGCGCGTCGGGGCGGGCTGACGGATGATGTCATCGCGGGGTTGGCCTTTCTGGCCCGCCTATACACCCTGCAAAATCGCCTGGACGAGGCCGAAGCGGCTGTTCAGTCCATTCGCACCCTGCTCACCGCCTACAACCTGCCCCATCTAGACCATTTTGCCGGGGCATACCTCGCTCGGCTGCACCTCCACACCGGCCGCCTGGCTGCCGCTGAAAAATGGGCTGCAGATTACCGGGCAGCGCGCGCCGCCGTCTCCTTCACCTTTGGTGACCTGACCCTGGCGCGCATGCTGCTGGCCGCGGGCGCGTGGAACGACATCCCTCCTGTCCTGGAGCCCATTCTGGAACAAGCACAGCGTTTCGGAGAAAATCAGACTGTCATCGAGGCCGCCCTGCTCCTGGCGCGCTGCTGTCACGCCCGCCGCGAAATCCAACCCGCGTTGGAGTACATGCTCCAGGCGCTGCGGCTGGCCGCCCCTGAGGGGTACACCCGCCTCTTCCTGGATGAGGGTCCGCCCATGCAGGAGCTGCTTCGCCTAGTACGTCCCCAGGCCCCCGAATGGGCCGATGCGCTCCTGGCTGCCTTTCCTGGGCAGCCGGTCCCCACCCCGGCCTCCCCCAACGTGCTGCCCGACCCGCTCAGCGAACAGGAACTGCGCGTGCTGGCCCTGATCATGCAAGGGCAATCCAACCAGGAAATTGCCGGCCAGCTGTTCATCAGCGTGGGCACGGCCAAATGGCACGTGCACAACGTCCTGCAAAAGCTGGGGGCCAAAAACCGCCCCCAGGCCATCGCCCGCGCCAGAGAATTGGGCTTTTAGGTCTCTTCTCCCCCACCCAGCCGCCCAGCCGCCTCGGCGGCTGTTTGATTTAACCTACCTGCTAACCTACCCACAAACCTATCTGCGGGTAGGGGACAAAACCTCCCTCTGCGCCTAAACTTAGGCCGTTCTAATCAATCAAACCTTGTTTCAAACAGAAGGAGAATCCCATGAAACCTATTTTTTGGCTGATCTTTGCCGCCCTCATCCTGAGCCTGACCGCCTGCAGTATGGAGATCACGATCAATACAGACGTCGATCAGGTAACCCAGGACGCCGCCCAAATTGCCGATTTTGAGCCCCCCGCAGGCTTTATCCCAGAGTTCAGTGCGTCGCTGAAAGGCTACCTTCTGGTGTCTTACACCGTGCAGGGTGAAAACAGCCACCTGTACCTGATCCAGTCCAGCGACCCGCAGGACGCTGATCAACTCACCCGTATGCTCGGCCAGATGGTCCCCAACACCCAGGATGCGCAAACCCGCACCACCGTGCTGGAAACCCGCACCATCACCCTGCGCGGCGAAGAAACCGCTCTGATCCTGTCCGAAGGCGTCAATTCAGAAGGCGCCCGCTACCGCCAGGCCACTGCAGCCTTCACCGGAAAAGGCGGCCCCGCCCTGGTGTTTTTTTCCCAACCGTTGGGCCGCTGGAATACGGATGCCGTCCTCACCTTCCTGGTTTCGCTGCGCTAATCGGCCTCAAATAACTTTCTATTCGGAGAAAAAATCATGGAAACAACAATGAGTCACTTTGGTCAATGGGGTTATGTCATCATCTGGGCCTTGTTAGGCGCTGTCTTCCTGCTCTTTACCCCCTTCTATAAGAAAAGCCAGCGCAAGCCTGCCAGCGTTTACCTGGCCTTCATGGTGGCCATGGCCTTCGAAATGTTCGGCATCCCCATGAGTATGTACATCCTCGCCTGGGTGTTTGGAACCTCTATCCCCGAAGGCTTCCTCTGGGGCCACACCCTGGTGGCGCAGTTCGGCCACCTGGGCATGTACATCGGCACCGTCCTGGCCTTGCTGGGGATTGTGCTGGTGGTGTTGGGCTGGAGAGAAGTCTACCGCCGCTATTGGAGCCGCGAATCTGGCCGCGGCGAGCTGATCACCGACGGCATCTATGCCTACATCCGCCACCCGCAGTACACCGGCTTCCTGCTTATCACCCTGGGGATGCTTCTGGATTGGGCCACCCTGCCCATGCTCATCATGTGGCCGATCATGGTCGTGCTGTATTACCGCCTGGCCCGCCGCGAAGAGCGCGAGATGGAAGCCGAGTTCGGCCCTTCCTACCGCCAGTACATGCAGCGCACTTCCATGTTCCTGCCCTGGCCGAAATCCAACCCGGCCTGAACCCTATGAACGCAAAGGTATCCATTGATGACACCCGAACAACAACCGCACATTTACCACATCTGCATCGCTGGTCACCTGGACGCCCGCTGGCTGCGCTGGTTTGAAGGTTTTCAGGTGACCGGCTCCCCCCTCGGTCACACCGAAATCAGCGGGGAGATGGATCAGGCCGCACTGCACGGCATTTTCAACCGTATCCGCGATCTGGGAATAGAGATCCTTTCCGTCCAGCGCGAACCCTCAGCACCCCTGGAGCAATACCCATGACCTTATCCACCTATGAACCCACGCGTCTAGAAATGCTCTTAACCCTGACGCTGGGGCACACCCTGCTTTCCCCCTATTATCGCAGCTTCGTCCGCGATCTGCACCTCGACCCGCGGGAGCGCATCCTCGACTTCGGCTCTGGCTCTGGGGTGTGTTCCCGCCACATCGCCGCCCAGGTGCAGCAGGGGCACCTGGCCTGCGTGGACATCTCTCACAAATGGATGGAGGTGCTGCGCAAGACCCTGCGGCCCTACCGGCATGTCAGCTACCACCTGGGCCGCATCACCGAATTAGACCTGCCCGTCGCGTCCTTCGACCGGGTGATCCTGCACTTCGTCCTGCACGACATCCCCGCACATGAACGCCCAGCGGTGATGCAGGCCCTGGCCCGGCGGCTGCGCCCCAACGGACGGCTGCACCTGCGCGAGCCGCAGGGGCATGGGCTGGAGGCCGCAGAGCTGGCCGCCCTCGCTGCCGCTGCTGGGCTGCGCTGCCAGGATTTTAGCACCCATAAAACCGCCGCCGGAGCCGTGTTTGACGCGGAATACAGACAATAAACAGACCATCAAAGGAAAACGGATGAAATCCTTTCTGCATAACCACCCTGTTCTGACCTTTCTGGGGATCAACTTTGCCTGGACCTGGTTGTTCTGGCTGGCAGCCATCCCGCTGCGTGGTGACCGGCTGCTGCTCACCGCCCTGGTGATGATCGGCGGCTTCGGCCCGGCCCTGGCGGGCGTGCTGACACTGGGCTTTTCAGCCCCCCGCCGCCCCTCCGGCATCCATTTTAAACGTTTGTGGGCTGGCCTGGGTTTTGCGGCGCTGCTGCTGGCCGTGTTTGCCGTGCGCTATGCCGTGGGCAATGTCCCTGCATTGGACACCCTGGCCGACGATCTGCGCCTTACCGTGCCGGTGCTGGCGGCGGCGGTCGCCGCCGCTGCGGTGGGCGGCTGGGTCTATTCCAGCGCCTTTTCTTCGCAGGCCCCCGTGCGCGAACGCATGGCTTCGCTCCTGCCGCACGGGCGCTCGTTGGGATGGGGGCTGGTCGCGCTGCTCTTTTACCCGGCCCTCATCCTGCTGGCCTGGGGGCTGGCCGCCCTGCTGGGTTTGGGGGTGGAGTTCCCCGGCCTGTGGGGGCAATCCGTCCAGGAAACTCTGCCCCTTTATGCCCTGATCTTCACCCTAACCGCCTTGGCCCAGGGCGGTAACGAGGAGCCGGGTTGGCGCGGCTTCTTGCAGCCTGAGCTGGAAAAACGTTTCAGCCCGCTGGCAGCCGCCCTGTGGGTTTCCGTTGCCTGGTCGCTCTGGCACCTGCCCCTGTACCTCAACGGCTTCTACACACAGGATCTGATGGGCGGCATGTTGGGCGGGTTCATCTTCCGCATCCTGCTTTCCATTTTCCTGGCCTGGGCCTACCGGCGTTCGGGCGGCAGCCTGTTCGCCATGATCCTGATGCACGCCAGCTTCAACTGCATGGTCAACTTCCTGCCCACCTCAGATGTAGGCCTGCTGATCCTATGGGTTCTAATCGCCGCCGCGGCGGTGATTCACGGAAAGATGTGGCAAAAGCCGCGCCCCAACCCCACCGGATAAAACCCACAAAAAAGGCCAGACGTGTTCCGTCTGGCCTTTGATCGGTTAAACGCCTCAGCGCCGCCGCCGGCGCCCGCCGCCACGCAGCAAACGCAGCACAAACAGCAGCAGCACCGCCCCCGCCAGCGACATCAGCATGGTCGGCAAGGTGATGGCGTCGTTGATCGTTCCAATTCCGAAAATGGGGGTCAGCAAATATCCGGCGATGAAAGCCCCGGCCACGCCCACCACAATATCCAACAGCAAGCCCTGACGGGAATTGGTGCCCATTATCCGGCTGGCCACATAGCCCACAATCGCACCGGCAATCAGATAAATGATCAGATTCATATTTCCTCCTTTGTGCACTCCACAAGCCCTGGTGGCCCGTGGTTGAAAATCCATATCCTCATTATAACCGATCAGAGCTGCGCGTTTTTTTTGCCCGCGTGATACAATCCAAAGGCTGAACCCACCCCCAGGAGCCTTGCGATGGAAATTCACTACGCCGGAACCTTTGACCTGCCCCTCATCCGCCAGGCCGTGGCCCTTACCCACCGCCCCAGCCTCAACCGCCGCGTGCTCACCGGTTTTTTGTGCCTGCTCCTGGCCGCGGCAGCGGTGGGTACGGCCATTTTGCTGTTCGAACAGTCCGAAAACCGCGCCAACAACGGCCTGCGCCTGGTTTTGTGGCTGGCAGCCCTGCTCTACATCCTGCTGCGGCCTGTGTGGGTCAATCAGCGCACCGCCAAACGGTTGTGGAACATGCTGCAAGCCTCGCCCAAGGTGCGCGGGCTGATCACCACCGCGGGTGTTCAGGCCCGCTTCGGCAAGCTGGAACTGACTCTGCCCTGGAATCAGGTGACACGCGTGGCCTGCGGGCCGCAGCTAACCACCCTGCTCAGCCGTGACGGGGTCATGGTGGTCTTTCCGCGGGCTTTCTTCGCTGCTGAAAGCGACTGGGACAAGCTGCATCAATGGCTCAGCGACCACCCACCAATTCCCCAAAAGTAGGCGCTTTTCCCATTCACTGGGGTAGGTTAAGATGCGAAAAATCCTTTTCGGCACGAAAGTTAATAAACTGAATTGTTAAAGATAGGGTGAAATGGCGGAAATTATGCTAAAGTTAAGCGGTTCTTATACCATCACTCACCCATCGGGATACGTTTGTTGGTCATACGGACCCGATGAAGACTGCAGGTAGGAGAAGTTCGAGCGTTTTCGGTATTACCCAAAGTTCATCTGTAGAATGTATCAAAACCATCTTTTCAAGGAGACTTGCGAATGGGAACAAATAAAAAAATCCGGGTAGCCATTATCGGCGTAGGAAATTGTGCGTCTTCCCTGGTTCAAGGGATCCAGTATTACAAGAACGCCAATGAGTCCGATCGCGTACCGGGCGTGATGCACGTCAACCTGGGCGGGTATCATATCAACGATATTGAGTTCACCGCCGCATTTGACGTGGTGGATACCAAGGTCGGCAAAGACCTGTCCGAGGCCGTGTTTGCCTACCCCAACAACACCTACAAATTCAGCGATGTGCCCCACCTGAACGCCCCGGTATACCGCGGTATGACTCATGACGGCCTGGGCAAATACCTCTCGCAAATTGTCAAAAAAGCCCCCGGCCCCACCGCCGATATCGTCCGCATCCTGAAAGAGACCCAGACGGATGTGGTCATCAACTATCTGCCGGTCGGTTCGGAAATGGCCACCAAATGGTACGTCGAGCAGGTTCTGGAGGCCGGCTGCGGCTTCATCAACTGCATCCCTGTATTTATTGCCAGCTCTGAGTATTGGGCGGAGCGTTTTCGCCAGCACGGCCTGCCCATTATCGGGGACGACATCAAAAGCCAGGTCGGCGCCACCATCACACACCGCGTGCTGACCAGCCTGTTTGTCGACCGCGGCGTGCGCCTCGACCACACTTACCAGCTCAATTTTGGCGGCAACACCGATTTCATGAACATGCTGGAACGCGAACGCCTGGAATCCAAGAAGATTTCCAAAACCAACGCCGTCACCAGCATGATGCCCTATGAGCTCAACGCCGACGATGTGCATGTGGGCCCCAGCGATTACGTTCCCTGGCTGACCGACCGCAAGTTCTGCTACATCCGCATGGAAGGCACCACCTTTGGCGACGTTCCGCTGAACGTGGAATGCAAACTTGAGGTCTGGGACTCGCCCAACTCGGCCGGCGTGGTGATTGACGCCATCCGCTGCGTCAAACTGGCCATGGAACGCGGCATAAGCGGCCCGGTGTATGCGCCGGCCTCCTATTTCATGAAGTCCCCCCCGCGGCAGTATAAAGATGATTTGGCCCACCAGATGACCGAAGATTTTATCAACGGGGTTGAAAAAGAGTAAAACACAAATTCCGGGGCGTCCATCTGCCCTGCAAATACCGCATTGAATCCATCGGCGCCCTGTTCAAAAAGCAGCACGTGAACAGGGCGCTGAGCTGATTAAGCAAGGGCATCAACGGCTTCATCACAGCCAAAATTCCCTTCCCGATGTCCTGTTCCATTTTCCCATCTCGTTGTACAATCAGCCCTACAGATGCATGAGCATCGAGATTCCCATCCTCTCTTCCGGTGAGTGCCTATGTCTCGTTACATTGCTCGTCGCCTCCTGTGGCTAATCCCCGTCATCATCGTAGTCTCTGGAATCACCTTCATCCTCATGCACAGCGCCCCCGGCGGCCCCTGGGACCGCGACCTGAGCGCTCGTCAGGTGGATGCCAACACTCAAAAACGTCTGAACGAATATTACGGCCTGGATAAGCCCCTTTGGCGTCAATTCCTGGCCTACATGATCGGCGACTTCCGCAAAAACGGCTCTTTCGACTGCGGCTTGATCTGCGGGGATATGGGCCCATCCTACCGTCTGCGCGGTATGAGCATTCAAGATATCCTCTTTGTGCCCCCTCAAGATAGAAATTTCTTCTACAGCCGCTTTGGCTATTCCCTCCGCCTGGGACTACTGTCTCTCAGTTTTGCCATCTTCATTGGCATCCCCGCTGGGGTCATCTCGGCCCTCAAGCAGAATACAATCATAGATTATGCCAGCCTGTTCATAGCCACAGTGGGCATTTCCGTGCCCAGTTTCGTCATCGCCATCTTTCTCATCATCATCTTCGCCTCGTGGCTGCATTGGATAAAAATTATCCCGAAAACCTGGGATGACTTATCGGTGTGGGTGCTGCCCGCCGTCATCCTCGGCTTTGGCACCATGGCCAACACCACCCGCCTCACCCGCGCCTCGGTCCTCGAAGTGATGCGCCATGATTACGTCCGCACCGCCCGCGCCAAAGGACTGGGCGAATTTCTGGTGGTTATCCGCCACATCCTGCGCAATTCGCTCATCCCCGTGGTCACCCTGCTCGGCCCGGCCCTGGCGGGTCTGGTCACAGGCTCATTCATCATCGAAACCATGTTCGGTTTTCCGGGCATGGGCCGCGCCTATGTCACCGCCATCAGCCAGCGCGACTACTCGATGATCATGGGCACCACCCTGATCTACGCTCTTTTGGTAGCCCTGGCCAATCTAAGCGTGGATATCACCTACGTGGTCCTTGACCCGCGCATCCGGCTTGATTAGCCCTGGGCTTACAAAACCATTTACCGGCCAGGTGAGCGTTCAGTCTCACCTGGCTTTTTTGTAAGGTGGCTCCCCGGCAGCAGCAAACACCGCCCAATCGGACAAAAGTACACTATAATGGAAAGTGTGAACATCGGCCGCCAGAGGCGTTTCCATCCGGCGATTTTTGTTTTTCGGATCTACCAGGAGTACACCATGATCATATTCACCGACTCAGCGGCCAACCTCTCCCCCGAAAGAGCGGCACAGCTGAAAGTTCAGGTAGTACCTTTTCATCTGACGTTCATGGGCAAAACCTACCGCGATGGAGTGGATATTGACCCGCAAGATTTGTACAAGCTCTACAAAGAATATCCCAACGAATTCACCATCACCTCGCAGCCTTCAGTTGGAGATTACGTTTCCCTGTTTGAACAGCACGCCGATGAAGAAATCCTCACCATTAGCCTGTCCTCCGGACTCAGCGGGGCCTATTCCTCCGCCTCCAGCGCCGCTCACCTGCTGCCCAATCAAAAAATCACCGTGATCGATTCACGCACGGTCGGCCCGGCCCTGGGTTGGGTTGTGGAAGTTGCCGCCCGCGGTGCCCTGGCCCATTGGCCCCTGGAACGGATTTTGCAGGCCGTGGAGCAGGTGAAAGCCAACACGCTCACCATGGTGGGCTTCAGCGACCTGCGCCATCTGATCAACTCCGGCCGCGTCAGCCATCTGAAGGGTATTGTCGCCTCCATCCTGCACGTCAAGCCCATCATCAGCATGAATGACGCCGACGGCCGCTATAAAAATGTGGGTCAGGCCATGACCGAAACCAAAATGGCCCAGCGCATGGTGGAACTGGTCACCGCTCGCTTCGGTGCGCAAAAGCTGCGGATGCAGTGCATGCACGGCGATAACCTCCCCGGGGTCGAGACCCTGCGCAAAGCCATCCGCCAATCGTTGGACTGCATAGAGCAGGACCTGGTGGCCGTCACCACCGTGTTGGGCGCGCACGCTGGTCCCACCGTCATCGGCCTGGCCGCCATGCCCGAAACCCTCTTCGCCTCACTCACTGCCTGAAGCCATTTCTTCACAAGGAGCCTTGTGCATGGATCCTCGCTTTCGTACCAACACCACCAACGCCCTGGTGCAGGCTCTGCAAGCCGCTGATGACCCCACCCGTGCC
Organism: Levilinea sp.; assembly: GCA_029975215.1. Taxonomy (GTDB): domain Bacteria; phylum Chloroflexota; class Anaerolineae; order Anaerolineales; family Anaerolineaceae; genus Levilinea. The sequence goes on along the minus strand of JARKPO010000071.1, from coordinate 66,889 downwards.
TGGCTGGAAACCGACACCGCCGTCAAAGCCCTGATTCAGACCTTTAACCTGGGGGTTGAGGAGGCTTTCGCCGCAGGCGGGGTGCAGGCTTTGGCCGCCTTGTGCACCTCAGCAGGCTATGCGAATATGCAAAAAAAGTTCCTGGGCTGGCGCGGCAGCCACATTCAATCGCTCCACTTGGTATCGTGCGACTTCCTGGCGTTTCATCTCACCACCCCCAACGAAGCTGAAGCTTTTACCTTTGAAAAATGGGCCTATACCTACGAAGACGGGCGGCAGGTGTTCACCCAGGGCAGCGTGGATCATTACCTGCTGGCGCGCAAGGCGGATGGATGGAAGGTGAAATTCGTCGAGAATTTCACCTGCGAGCGGTAACCCCTCACCTGTCCGTTTCTGCCCCCGTTCTGGATGGCCATGCCTCCCCATAGAACGGGGGTTTTGTTATCTCTGCTCCGGCTGGCCTCGCACACCCATTTCATTTGCGAAGGGAGGTCACTTCTGCCGTCCGCTTGCGTGTCCAAATTTCCTTATTGACTCAGCAAAATTATCGTGCTATAAAGTACACAGATAATTGTTTACCAGACAACTCAATAATTCACATAGGTGGGTAATTTTGTGGATGTGTTGACTCGAGGGTAATTGGTCGCAGTTTGGGGTGATGCCCATACAACCCTTCGACGAGCAAAAAGCGAAACCGGCCACAGGCTGTTTTCGCTTTTTTGTTTGTCTTGAACCGGATCAAACTCGGGGGGCACCGGGCAGAATCCGGGACGTTCAACCGCATACCAAATGGGAGGATACTATGACCAGGCACACGTTGTTTTCCACTTACTCAAGTTGGAATACGTCTTCAGTTCGCATGCAGCTGACCAGGATCCGGCAGGTATCCATGATCCTGATCTTTCTGATTTCGCTGGTGGGGATGCTGCCGCCCCAGCCAGCACAGGCAGCATCCTACAATTGGGTCGCATACAACGACTGCGCTGGCTCAAACTCTATCACCAATACCACAAACATCCTGGGCGTTTCAGGCACAGGAACGTTGAAAAATTTTGACACTGGCGCAACATTGACCGGAATCACGGCCACGTTTTCATCGTCCGGCAGCCCAACCATTTATGGCACCAATGGCGCTCCAACCAACAGCGGCACAGATGCCTACGAGACGTTCAACGGCAAAGCCAATATGACAGGCACCGTCAACTACGGAAGCTCATCGGGGTGGTATATTGACCTGACGATCTCCGGACTTGACCCAGCGAAAACCTACACATTTGCCACGACCGCCAATCGCGATGACAGCAGCTACACAACCCGAATTTCCCGGTACACGATTTCGGATGTTTCTGGCGCCACCAATGCCAGTACGAGCGGCGTGACGGTCATCAGCAATGAATCCGTTTCTTTTGTTACTGGTTACAACCGTGTCAACGGGTATGTAGCCCGTTGGACCGGAATCCAGCCCGGCTCGGACGGCGATTTTAAAGTTCGCGCAGATTACCCGAGCAACTATCAGGCCTATGGAATGAGCGTTTTCATGCTGGCGGAGGAAAGTGCCACCTCTACGACCCCCACCATCACGACCAGCGGCACGTTGAGTGCCTTCACCACCACACCAGGCACACCTTCACTTGCACAAACCTACGCGGTGTCGGGCAGCAACTTGACGGGTGATATCACCATCACTGCACCGACCGGTTTCCAGCTTTCAACGGACGGCAGCACATATGGTTCCACGCTGACCTTGACCCCATCTGGTGGTTCAATCGCCTCCACAACCGTTTACGTCCGCCTGTTTAGCGCTGCCGTGGGCAATTTCAGCGGGAATATCACCCATACTGGCGGCGGTGCAGAACAAGTGGATCTGGCAGTCAGCGGCCAGGTCTCCAACCAAATCTGCTATGAGGATCAGGCCTTCACCGCTTCAGCAGACACGTACTTGAGCGGATATAACACCACATACAACTACGGTGCCCAGACGTATATGCGGGTCACTCTGGGGACGTCACAAGCTCGAGGCTCCCTGCTTCGCTGGGACCTGAGCAGCATTCCGGCCAATGCGGTTATTTCTGCTGCGAGTCTGAAGCTTTACGTGAGTACAGCCGGGTCTGCAACCTTTAACCTGTACAATATGCGGCGTGCCTGGGTAGAAGGCACTGGCACAGGTTCAGCCACCGGGGACGGGGCCACCTGGCAGACCTACGACGGCACTAACGCCTGGGGGAAAAACGGCGCAGCCAATACCACTTCGGACCGCTATGACACCAACCTGTGGGGAGCTGAATCCTCCTCCTTCTCCACCACCGGCAGCAAAACGGTGCCGCTGAACACGGCTGGTCTGGACGTTGTAAAGGGTTGGGTTAACGGCTCTATCCCGAATTACGGTCTGACCATCCAAAATTACACAACAGGCTCCACGGATGTCCAGTTTTCTACCAGGAATAATGCCACCGAAGCCAACCGACCTGCCCTTGTTTTGAGCTACTGCCTTGAATCAGGCACCACCTACACCCTGACCGCAACGAACGACGGCAACGGGACTGTCACGCTTAACCCGGCGGGCGGCACCTATGCTGACGGAACAGTGGTGACCCTGACGCCGGTTCCAAATAGCGGTTACGCCTTTGCCAATTGGAGCGGCCCGAATTTCTCTGACCTCTCCTATAACGAAGACGGCACCTGGTCCATCACCATGAATGGGAACAAATCTGTCCAAGCCAACTTCAGTTTGCTCCCTGTCAATGCGGTCCCGAACCAGCCGGTGTTGGTACAGCCGGCAGACAATGCAACCGGCGTCTCCAACGCAGCAACCCTGGAAGTGACTGTCAGCGATCCCGATTCGTCAGACACCCTGGATGTCGACTTTTACGGCCGCGAAGCTGGGACGACAAGCCCCAGCGAGGACTTCTCCCTGGTTGTCATCCCGGATACCCAGAATATGTCCACGAGTTATCCGGCGATCTTCAACTCTATGACCCAGTGGATCGCAAACAACAAGACAGCCGAGAAAATCGTCTTTACCACACATGTGGGCGACCTGGTCAACACGTCAACCAGCGCTACTGAATGGGGGCGCGCGGATACCGCCATGGCGACTTTGGACACTGGCGGCGTTCCGTACAGTGTTGGCCCTGGCAACCACGACCTCTACGGCTCATACAATACCTACTTCGGGCCCAGCCGCTTTAGTGCAAACGGTTTCTATCAAGGCTCCTATGCCTCTGGCCAGAATGAGAACAACTACTCATTCTTCAGCGCATCTGGCATGGACTTCATCATCATCAACTTGCAATTTGGTTCCACGTCAGCCCACTATGATTGGGCAGATGCCCTTTTGAAAGCCAATCCCAACCGCCGCGGCATCGTTGTCAAGCATGACATCCTCAACACCGATAACTCCTGGAGTAACCAGGCTCCCTTCACCGCGCTTAAAGACAATCCCAATCTGTTCCTGATGTTGTGCGGACACATGCACACAAGTAACGACGGCTCAGCCTATCGAGCGGAACTTGGGGATGACGGCCACACCATCCACATCCTGATGACGGATTTCCAGGACTATGTTAATGGCGGCAACGGCTACCTGCGCAAGCTGCGCTTCTCCCCATCCGAAGACAAAATCTACGCCACAATCTACTCGCCGTATGCCAGTGCCTCCCTGACCAACGCCAGCAACTATGAACAGTTCGAGATGGCCTACGATATGCCCGGCAGCGCCGCCGGAAGCTTCACACTGATCGGCACCGTCGAAGATGTCGCCAACGGCAGCAACGCCTCCATCTCCTGGACTGGACGGGCAGATAACACTGAGTATGAGTGGTATGCCGTGGCCAGCGACGGCGCCGCCTCCACCACCAGCCCCACCTGGAGCTTTATCACAGGCACAGGCGGGCCAAGCCACACCGTGACCTTTAATGCCAACGGCGGCAGCGGCACCATGTCGCCGCAGGTGGCCAATACAGCCACGGCGCTGAAGGCGAACACCTTCACGCGCACGGGTTACGCGTTCAGCGGCTGGAACACAGATGCCGGCGGGACGGGCACCAGTTACGCAGACGGCGCGGTCTATTCCTTCACGGAAGATATTACCCTCTACGCCCAGTGGACAGCCCTCCCGACCCATACCGTCACCTTCAATCTCGGCTCGCACGGCACCCTGACCAGCGGTGATCTCGTCCAGACCGTGTTCCACGGCGGATCGGCGGTAGCCCCGACCTTCACCGTTGAGAGCGGCTGGAGCTTCACCGGTTGGGACAAGGCTTTCACCAACGTCACCACCGATCTGACCGTCAACGCCACCTATGCTCCCACGTCCGCGACGTGTTACACCCTGACGCTTTCACACACCGGCAGCGGCAGCAACCCCAGCGCTTCTCCACTCAAATCTGCAGCCTGCGCTGAGAATGGAAAATACGTGGCCGGTGAAAATATCGCCCTCAGCGGCGCAGTCCCCGCTTCCGGTTGGCAGATCAGCGGCTGGACGGGAACCGCCAACAACGCCAGCACCGCCAGCACCAACTCTCTGGTCATGCCCGCCGCCAACCACACCGTTTCCGTCCAATACAGCGAAATCCCCACCAACACCCCGCCCTTCGCCCGCGATGATGCCTACACCACCGCCGAAGACACCCTGCTGGATGTGCCCTTCCTGCAGGGCCTGCTGCTCAACGACAACGATGTTGACGGAGATCTGATTCCCACTGAACTGGTCACGAACGTTAGCAACGGGACGCTCACCCTGAACGCGGATGGATCTTTCACCTATCTGCCCAATCTCAACTTCAACGGCACAGACAGCTTCACCTACCGCGATTTCGATGGGCAGGCCTACTCCAACGTGGCCACGGTCACCCTGACCGTCACAGCCGTCAATGACGCCCCCACGGCCAACGCGCAGAGCGTTTCCACGCCGGAAAACACCGCCAAGGCCATCACCCTCACCGGCTCGGATGTGGAAGGTTCTGGGCTGACCTATGCAGTGGTCACCTCGCCCGCCCATGGCGTGCTCAGCGGCACGGCGCCCAACCTCACCTACACGCCGGAATTAAATTACTACGGCAGCGATTCCTTCACCTTCAAAGTCAACGACGGTGCGCTGGATTCAGCCCCAGCCACGGTGTCCATCACCATCACCAAGGTCAATGCCATTCCCGCCGCTGCGAATGACAGCTACACCGTGGATGAAGATTCGCCCCTGTCCATCTCGGCCCCAGGGGTTCTGGGCAACGACAGTGATGCAGACAGCGACCCCCTCTCCGCCCAGCTGGTTACGAACGTTAGCAACGGGGCGCTCACTCTGAACACGGATGGATCTTTCACCTATCAGCCGGATCCCAACTTCTCCGGATCGGATACGTTTACCTACCGCGCCTCTGACGGCACAGCCCTTTCCAATATCGCCACTGTCACCATCACCGTCCATCCTGTCAACGATCCCCCAGTGGCTCAGGGTCAGGGTGTTCAGATCAACGAAGATACTGCGATCGAGATCACCCTGACCGCCACAGACACAGAAGGTTCTGCGCTGACCTACGCGGTGGTCACCCCGCCTGCCCACGGCCAGCTCAGCGGCTCGGCTCCCGTGCTCACCTACACCCCCGACCTGAATTACCACGGCGGTGATTCCTTCACCTTCAAAGCCAACGACGGCGGGCTGGATTCCAACATCGCCACAGTCACCATCACCATCTCGCCCATCAACGATCCGCCAGACGCACAGGACGATACCGCTTCGGTGCTTGAAAACGGCTCGGTGGTCATCAGCGTGCTGAGCAATGACACGGATGTGGACGGCGACACGCTGACCATCAGCGCCTACGACGCGCTCACGCCCCTCGGCGGAAGTGTGAACTGCACCGACACCTGCCTCTACACTCCGCCCGCCAATGTCTTTGGCACGGATTCCTTCGGATACACCATTTCTGACGGCCACGGCGGCACAGATTCGGCCCAGGTTTCCATCTCCATCGGCTCCTCCAACCAGGCCCCCACCGCAGTCGCGGACGCCTACAGCACCGCCGAAGACTCTCTCCTCACGGTGCCCGCCGCCCAGGGTGTGCTCATCAATGACACCGATCCCGACGCCGGAGATGTGCTCTCCGCCCTCAAGGTCACCGATCCCACCCACGGCGATTTGAACTTCAACGCGGACGGCTCCTTCACCTACCTGCCCGATGCCAACTTCACCGGTGAAGACAGCTTCTCCTATCAGGTCAAAGATGCCGAAGCCGACGGTTCCACTGCCGTCGTCACCCTCACGGTGACGCCGGTCAATGACGCCCCCACCTGCCAAAGCGCTGCCCTTGCCACAGACGAGGATGTGCCCGCCCCCTGGGCACACCAGTGCAGCGATATTGACGGAGACCCGCTGACCGTCTCGATCGTCACGGCTCCCACCCACGGCACGCTGAACATCCTGGCCGACCCCATGCTCTACACCCCCGCAGCCAATTACTTCGGCGCAGACAGCTTCACCTACCGCGTCTCCGACGGGACTGCGAACAGCAACAACGCCACGGTCACGGTCACCATCGCATCCGTCAACGATGCCCCGTCTGCGATCAGCCTCAGTCCGGCTGCTGTGGCGGAATTCTTGCCCGTCGGCACGCTGATCGGTACTTTCAGCAGCACTGATGTGGATACCGCTGATACTCACACCTACGCTCTGGTGGCAGGCGCGGGCGACACCGATAACGCCTCCTTCACCATCACCGCCGGGCAGCTCTTTACCAATGCGGTCTTCTCACAAGCCCTCACCCCCACCCTGTCCATCCGCGTACGCTCCACCGACTCAGGGGCAGGCAATCTCTCCATCGAACAGGTCTTCACCATCACCATCCTGAAAGGGAACGCCGCACCGACCCTGTTCTCGCCCACCCATTTGGCCAAGCTGCTGAACAACACCCCCACCTTCGATTGGTCGGATGTGCCTGGGGTCAGTTCCTACACCCTCCAAATCTCTCGCTTTGCCAGTTTTGCGAACATCCTCGTAGAACAAGAAGCAACAGCTTCCACGCTGACGCTCAATTCGCCGCTGCCTTCCAGGATGCGCCTCTACTGGCGTGTGTGCTCGCATGCCCTGGGTACCACGGCTTGCTCGACTGCCTGGTCCTTCACCACTGCCAACCCGCCCAGCACCCCCATACTGCTCTCGCCCGCCAACGGGGCCACCGTCACCTCTGTGCGCCCGCGCCTGGACTGGAGCGACGCTGTCCTGCCGCCCACCACCACATTCTGGCGGTATGAAGTGCAGTGGTCCACCGATCCCAGCTTCGCCGCGCCGCAAAACGCCTTTGTTTCCGGCTGGGTGCGCCGCTCCTACTACGCCCCCACCACTGCTCTGACCCGCGGCCAAACCTACTACTGGCGTGTGCGCACCTTCAATACCCTGGGTGAATACGGCCAATGGTCTGCGGTCGGCTCGTTCCGCATCGCCCCGTAATCCAGGCGGCCGTGCGCAGATTTCGGCACGATGCCTTCTATCAAAAACCGTGTGGGGCCGAAAAGCCCCACACGGTTTGTTTTTACCCAGCTTCAATCCTTTTACGGATCGTTCACAATCACTTTTTGCACATAGGCCGAGGTGCTGGCCGTCAGCAGCGCGCCGTACCCCGGGTAAAAGCCCACCTCATCCCCCACCTTCACAGGTTCGGCCGCATCTTCCACATCTACAATCAGATGATCGCTGCTCCCTCCCAGGACGATCATGCCGGGGTCTTCAGGGTACACATTATCCACCACCACATCCTCGCGGCCAATGTTGCAGATGGCGCGCAGGCGCACTCCCCGGTCCACAAACTCCGGACTGCCCCCAAAAGCATCCTGCCCGCGGTAACCAATGGGAATGGAAGGCTTGCGCTCCAGTTCCACCACTTCGGCCACAATCCGGAAGGTATCCTGGCGGGTGCCCGGCCAGGGTGAACGATCCAATACATTGCGTCCCAACAGGATGGTCTCACCGATCCGCAGCACATTGATCTCTTTGGGCATGCCGCCTGCTGCCAGGAGGGGCATGTTGGCGCTGTTGCCACCGCACAGCATCCCCAATTCCAAGCCGGTCACCTTCCGGCAGTGGTCGCGAATATCCACCAGCATTTGCATTTTTTCGGTGGTAGGAATCACCCCGCCGTAACAGGCCAGGTTCGCCCCCAACCCCACTACCTCCAGGTTGGGCAGCCGCCCTGCCGTGCGCACCACATCATCCACGTGATCCGGCCACACCCCTTCGCGCAGATCGCCCAAGTCCACCATGATGACCACCTGGTGTTTCAGGCCAAACATCCCGGCCGCATCCGAAAGCTGCCGCAGGGTCTCAACCGATGAATTCAGAGAAATATCCGCGCAGCGCACCACATCCGCCGCCCGGCGCGGCACAGGAATGCGCAGCAGCATCATCGGCAGACGCGTTCCGGTGGTGGCCAGCGCCTGCAAATTGGCAATGCGCGAATCGGCCAGCATATCCGCGCCGCCCTTTTCCATCGATCGCGCCACCGCCGGGTGGGCGCAGCTCACCTTGGTCACGCAAGCCACCTGCACGCCGTGCGCGTGGCATTCACCAATCACCGAGCGAGCATTACTAGCGATTCGTTTGGGGTAAATCTCAACTCGGGGGGTTCGAATGTACATCCGTCCTCCATAAAAAACTGCTTTTAACCCCGCAGGGCTTAAACTGCGCTGCGCGCGAAGGCGTCTTCCTCCACCCAGCGCACAAAGGTGGTTTTTACCTCGTCAGGGTAAGCCTGCGCCACCGTTCCCAACGCCGAGAACAGGTAGTTGCGGTCCATTAAAATTCTGGCGTCCGGTGCAGGCAGCAGATGTTTGCCGGGGCCGGTGCAAATGGCCCGCAAAATTCGCTCTCCGCCTTCAATGCGCGTCAACGCGCCGCCGGTGCCCACCACCCACTGTACCGAGGATAGGTCTTTGCCCTTCACAATCTGCTTCTTGCCCGTGGTGGTGTATAAATCGGTCACCACGCCTGCATGCCGCCGCACGCCCACCTCCACCGCCTTGGTGCACAGCCAGCGGGTCAGTTCGCGTTGGCGGTCGGTGTGGGGAATGGCCTGCAAATCTGCCAGGCGCTCCTCCCAGGCCGGGTCGCCTTCCATCTCCACGATGTTGTGGGCATTCACATACACGCCCAAATCACCCTCCACCGTGCGCTTGGCGCGCGGCTCGGGTTCCACCGCTTTGTTAGCCCATTCGCGGCTACCGTCCGTCACGCTGTGCACGTCGGTGGTGGCGCCGCCGACATCAAACACCAGGCAGTCGCCCAGGGCTTCGGCAAACAGCTCTGCCCCGCGCAGCACCGCCCCCGGCGTGGGCAGAATGCCCCATTGGGTCAGCTCGGCAAAACGCGCCATCCCCGGGGCATGAATGATGTGCCGGTTGAAGACCTCTTGAATCACCTTGCGCAGCGGTTCAATATTAAGCACGTCCACGTCGGGGAAGACGTTGGCGGCCTGCAGCATCTCAATGCCCGCCTGTGTAAAAATGGCCTGGATCTGTTTGCGGATGGCCACATTGCCCGCGTACAGCACCGGAACCGGCAGCCCCAGCTGGGCGATCTTTTCTGCATTGCGCAGCACGGTGTCTTTTTCACCGTAATCCACCCCGCCCGCCAGCAAAATGATATTAGGGTGAATAGCCTGGATCTCCTCCAGGTTGTAGGAATCCAGCAGGCCCGCCGTCACCATCTTGACGATGGCTCCCGCGCCCAGGGCGGCTTCGCGCGCCGCCCGCGCCGTCATGCTGTAGGTCAGCCCATGCACGGTCATGCGCAGGCCGCCTGCCGCAGAGCTGTTCACAAAGGTCTCTGGGCTGCCCAAGGGCTGACCGTAACGCGATTGCAAATCGGCCACCGCCTGATCCACACCCATGCCCACATCCCCCTGGTCCACGCTGGTGGGGGCAAAGCCCTGAGCCACATGCCCAAGGCCGCCCCCCGCCAGACGCATAAAACCATTCACCTTGGTGATGGTAGAGCCTACTTCAATGGTCAGGATATCCACAGCGTTTGGCACGCCCGCTCCTTGGCTTGACGCCGGCCTAGACAACACCGCGCGCTTTCAGAATTTTCACAATGGCATTGACCACATGGATACCCTTGGTTCCGCGCCCAAAAGTGGCGTCCAGACCGGTCTCCTGGGCCATCTCACGGTTCACCTGCGTGCCGCCCGCGATCAAAATGATCTTCTCGCGGATGCCCTTCTCCTGGCACAGCTCCGCCAGTTTGCGCATCTGTGCGCGGTGCACATCATTATGGCTGATGATGGTCGAAATCAGGATGGCGTGCGCGCCGGTTTCAATGGCTGCATCCACCAGCTTACCAATCGGCACCGAGGTACCCAGGTAGTGATATTTCACGCCGTATTTTTCAATGCCGCCGTGCTTAATGTCCAAAATCTCGCGCAGGCCCACGCTGTGTTCATCTTCACCCACCGTGGCGGCCACCACGCGCACACCGGCTTTCTTCACCGCTTCGCGCAGTTCCTCTTCCGGCAGAATCACTTCTTTCTCCGGCACTTTGAGCGAAGACAGGTCAATATCAAAGCCGATCTTGCCCTTCACTTCCACAAAGCAGCCTTCCGCCGGATGCATCACCTGCAAATTGACCACTTCGGGGTCCAGCAGGCCCAGCCTCTTGGCCATTTCCAGGCCGTACACCGGTGCCACATCCTCCGGCAGGGGCACAAAGAACTGGGTCAGAATCGTGCCGTCGCCCGCCCATTCCGCCTCTGGCTTCACCTTACCGCCCTTGCGGTAGGGCAGGGTCTCAGCCAGGCGCGCGTTGCAGCTGTCTTCAGGATCCAGTTCGTCAATGTAAACGATTTTCTCCGGCTGACACAGGGTGCAGCCGCCAATCGGATCGCAGGCATGTTCTACCCCCGCGGGGAGGTGATTATGGCCGAAGTGGCTGCACACCGGCGCGTAATAGTCGCTGTCGCGCTCCACGATCGTGCCGGCTCCCACGCCGCCCTTACCGTCACGGGCAATGCCGTCCCCATTGCGCTCAGGGTATTTACCCGAATCCACGAAGAAGCCCTGCTCCACCGCGGCAAAGTAGCCGCCGGTCTCGATGACCTCTTCCAGGAAAGCCACCGCCCGTTCCTTCAGGTCGCGCACCATCTCGCCCAGCGGACCGTCGTGATTCAAACTGAGCAGCTCTTTGATCCCATCCAGCGCCGCCCAGGTCTGCTTCACGGTTTGCACGCCGCGCACGTTGTTGTAATGCCAGGGCACATTGCGCCCCTCATCCGGGGTGATCGTGCTCTGAATATCGGCGCTGGTCAGCATAGAAATCAGCGTGTCCACCGTGTGAGTGCGCACGGCTTCTTCGATATCGGCTTCGATATAACGCGTATTCTGCTGGGCGCGCATCTTGTATTCCGAGAAGAAATCACGCAGCGCCACAGCGTAGGGCAGGTCGTACCACAGCTTGGGCGCGGGGGGCGCATCCGGTGGAACAGTGGACAGGCCGATGAGATCCTTGTCCATGCCCACCGCCGTGGAGAAGGCGCAGTTGATACCGTGCTGCACCATCAGTTCCGGCATCACCAGCCAGCCAGCTTTGGCGGTGGCATTAGCGTTGTGCGCGCCGTCAATCTGGAAAATACCCGCGCCGGCCATCACCTTTTTGGCCTCGGCCGCGTCCACAAACGAACGGTACATGTTCACATTGCGGTAGAGCACGTTGTACTGCGGGTCCTGGTGCGCACCGTTGATGCCCTCTTCCGCGAACAAAACCGCCACCTCCGGCCCGGCCACGCCGGACACATAGGAGTGGAAATTGATCGGGCGGCCGACTTCCTCTTCGATCATATCGCAGGCCTTACGGCTAGCGCGGATCTGTTTGCGCGTGATCGGAACCCCGCCCACGCCTTCCGGCGTGCCTTCCAGCAGGCCGTCAATGTGGCTTTGGCCGGTGGTGCGGATGACCATGATGTGGTCCGCACCGTGCCAGGCCGCCATGCGCATGCGGCGAATATCGTCCTCAAAGCGCCCCGAGGCGATCTCTGTGGTCACCACACAGCTGGGCTGCGGGTCAATATGATCAAAGTATTTCGAGGCAGGCAGGCCGATGCTGTTCTTCAACGGCTTCGACATATTCCGATAATGGAACGGGCCCATATCCACGCCTTCCGGCGGGACTTCGCGCCAGGTCCAACCCTTGCGGTGGGGGTGATAATGCTCTAACCCTTCCAGGATGGCTTCAATATCCAGTTTCTGGTTCGGGTCCAATGGTTTCATTTGAGTCATCGTCTGGCTCTCCTTCCGATTCACTGGCTAAAACAGGCCCTGGAGCACTTCTTTATTTTCCAGGATGGCCGCTGCTGCGGCGCGCACGTCCGTCCCATTTTTCTGAGCGAGCTTCAAGACCACATGTCCCGCGCCCTTACCCAGTAAACCGGCTTCCAGAATACGATCCACCACACCGTGGGCGCTGATGCTGTCAATACCCATGCGCAGCAGCACCGAGCGTTCAATGGACGGTGAGGTGTACGAGCGCGAAAGATCCACAATCGGCTCCACCACCTGCTGACACAGCTCCCAAAAACGAGCCTTCAAAGCCTCGTCGCTCATCTTCTTCAATTCAGCCTGCCGCTTTTCAAAGCGGGCAATTCGATCTTCATTCATCATGTACCCTTCCTCCGACCCAATCTCGTGTCAACCTGCCTGACCAGCCGAAAGCCCCGCCATGTGCTGCCGCACCCAGGCCGAGTCGCGTTTGATATCCGCTGCCAAAAAGGCCACGTCGGCCTCGCTCCATGTATCCACCGCAGCCACCTTGGCCGCATTGCGCAGGTAAGACAGGCGCAGCTTTTCCATGTCCTGCTCTTTGCCCCACACCTGATCCAGGCTGACCGGAATAACGATGGCCTTGCCCGGCACGTTCTCTTTGGGGTCGCCGCGCCGCACTTCCACGCCGTTCTCGCGCGCAAAAGCCAGCTGGCTGTTGTGATGCTTACCCGCGCCGGTATATTCCGTCTCCTGAACCACCACAATCTGATCGCGGTCCATCTGACGCGCCACGGCCACTGCCGCCGTCAGGCTGATGTTGCCCGCCGGGCCGCGTTCCAGACCCTCCAGCTTGGTGAGCAGCTCGGTGATGTAAAACACCTCACCCTGAGTCACCAGGTGATATTCATCCATATAGCGCAGGCTGCGCGCCGCGTTGCGCGGCACATCCACCCGATCGGGCCAGGTGGCAAAGGGCACGCCGAAGCCGGTGTGGCCGGTGGTGAAGGATTTGCGGTTAAAGTCGTGATCCGAAGCCATATGCAGCCCGCCCAAATCCACCGAACAGGCCACAATGCGCGTGCGGTCGCAGCCCGCCGCCAAAAGTCCGCGCGCCGTGCCGGTCAGGTTGCCGCCGCCTGCGTGGGTGATCATCACTGCGTCGGGGTCTTTGCCGTAGCGCGCCCGCACCTGCTCAGCAATTTCCGTGCCCAGAGTTTCCACCCCGCGGATGCCAAAGGGAGTGTACAGGCTGGCGTTGAAAAAACCGGTGTCTTCCAGGGTGCGCAGCAGCATATAAAACAGCTCCGGGCCCACGGTCAGCTTGAGCACCTCAGCCCCGTAGGCCTCACAAGCCCGCCCTTTTTCCACAATTTCAGGCTGACCCACGCCGCGGCTGTCGTACACTTCCTGCACCACAATGCATTTCAGGCCGCGCTGGGCTGCCTGCGAAGCCACCGCCGCGCCGTAATTGCCGCTGGTGGCCGCAATCATACCTTTGTAGCCTTTCCTGGCGGCCTCATACGCGCTGATGGACGCCCGCCGTGCCTTAAAGCTGCCCGAAGCATTGGCCGCCTCGTCCTTCACCAGGATGGTGGCACCTTTTCCCGGCCCAGCGATCCTGCGCACAGCTTCAGTCAGGTTACGCAGCTCAAACAGAGGTGTATCGCCCACCTTGGTCTCGCGCTGAATGCGGCGGATGTCGTCCAGGCTGTAGCCCGTTTCGCGCATCATGCGCTCATAGTCAAAGGCGATGGAGCTTTGCATGTAATCGTCAAAGTCAATCCCCAGCGAGGCCTTCATGATTTCGTTTTTGCGCGCCATCACAGCGGCATAAGAAGTGTCCTTCGCGCTCATGCTTCCGCCTCCGTGCCAATTGTCAGCAGTTCCGGCACGGTTGTGCCAAAACTGTGGGTGTAACTGGGGTTTACCGTGCGCAGCACCCCGCTCAATTCGCGGCCAATAATCGTGCAGATTTTCACCTCCGCGCCCAGCTCCGCCGCCTCCAGCAAAAAGCCCGACACGCGCAGCACATAGGGAACCTGCCTGGTATCTTCTGGGACCGAGGGGGCGCGTTCTTCCGGTTTTAAGACCACTTGCTCAATCTCAACCCAGGTGCCTTTCTCAATTTTGCTCATTTTGCCTCCAACCCGTATAGAACATCACAGGCCGAAAACGGTTAGGGTTTTCTGCCTGCGATGAACAAGGACTCGTTTAAGCCATCATCACGAATTAGATATGACGGCTGTAGGCGCTCTCACCCATCAGAGCCGCCGGGGCCGGCAGGTCAATCATGCGCTTCAGGCCGGGCGTCGCCGCCACCACATGCGGGATCATATTCACCGCGATGCCCATGGTAGCAATACCGCCAGCGATTTCGGGCTTGATCGCCATATGAATTTCCGGCTTGCCGTAAATATGGATATAGTCGCCGGTATCCTGATTTTCCAACTGCGGATGAATTTGCTGCGGGTGGATCAGGCGGATGACCTCTTTGTCTCCGCGGTAACCCACGCCAATGTGCGCGCAGCCCGCCACCATGCCCGGTTCCACTTTCACGTGCGGGGTCTCGCGGTGTACTTTACTGATGATCGGTTCGCGGCTCTGTTCAATGCGGTCCACGCCCAACCCCAGGGCATCACTGATCATATGAATCGATTCGGGGAATCCCACATGCCCCACAATCGAACCGTCCGCCACGCCCGCCCGGAAGGCCTCGGGGGTGGTGCCCACGCCCTGCGATTTCATCACCGTGGGGCCGTAGGGGCTGAGGTCGTTCACGCGCGAAGCCTCAATCCGCTCCACACTGTGATTGCCGCCCGTCAGGGTCACCACCAGCAGATCCAACACAAAGCCGGGGTTCACGCCCGTGCCCAACACCGACACACCGTGCTTCTTGGCCAGCTCATCCAGTTCGCGGGCCAGTTCGGGGCTTTGCGCATACGGATCGGCCATTTCTTCGGCGATCGAAATGCAGTTGATGCCCGCGCTCAGCACCTTGCGCAGATCCGGCATCTGCTCAGAGAGCCAGGAGGTGGTCGCCAGGATGACCAGATCCACCTTCTCCTTCTTCAGCACATCCTCAGGGCGGTTGGTGATGGTCACACCCAGCGATTTACCCACACCTAACACATCGCCCAGGTCTTTACCCACGTAGTCCGGCCGGCCGTCAATGACGGCTTCGATCTTGAGACCCGATTTCTCGAGCATGAGCCGGGCCATTCCGCTACCCATCGCGCCGAGGCCCCACTGAAGAACACGAATTGGCTCCATACAAGCAATCCTTTCGATCTGAGAGTTAAAAGTGGATTTCACGCTGCCGTAAAAATCCATTAACGGACAATAAGATCATATCACGGTCTCTGCATGCTTTGGAAAAAACTTGAGCTTTGTCGCAATTCTATGGAAGAGTATCACCCTCGCCGGGCGATTTTCACTCCGTCTGCGCCTGCGCAGCGCACCCATTCAGATCCGCGCAAATCCGCCAGAGCAGTTCGGGCAGCACTCTAAAGGCATAGGGGGTGTACAGGCGCTCATTGCGCTGGTGATAGTCGCGCCCCCACGGGCCAATGTTCACCACCGGAAGGGCCAGCCCGGCCGCCGCCGAGTAATCAAAACCCGCCCGCTGACCCCAGGCCGGGGTGTTCAGCATCAGTTCAAATTGTTCCTCTTCCGAAATCTGCCCGCCCAAAAAGCTCAGATCTGAAATCCCTGGGAAAAAGGCATGGGTGGTAAACGGCGTTTGGTAATCGCGGCTCACCGCTGTGCCGTGGATCTCAATCGCCCGCTGCAGGCGGCAGGCGCGTTCATCCCCCTCGTCCAAAACCACCGGCGGGTAATGGATGGCGGCAAAGCCCACCACCGCCGCCGGGCCGGTCTGCCCGCTGGCCGCCCAGGCCGCCTCCGTCAGGCGCAGGCTGACCTGGGGCGTATTCAAAGCCGGGTCAGCCGAAAGCTCCTGTTCCAAACGGTCGTAATGCGCCGAAAATTCCGCCCCGCCGTTCATCTCGGCCAGGGTTTTCAGCTCCTCAAAGGTGTACACCGCCGGTTTGGGCATTTCTGAAAAGCCGGTGCTTCCCGTGCGCTCGGCATACGCCTCCGCCGCCTGCCCCAGCTCTTGGATCGCTTCTGCCAGAGCCTCGCCCACCGCCACAACCATACGGGTCAACACCTCGCTCACCGGCTGCCGCAGCGTCAGCCAGTTAAAGTAACACCAGGCGCTGGTGGGCGTGGTCACGTCGTAGTGCATCTTCGCGTCAGCGTATTTCAAACAGGTGGGAGGCACCGTGAAGGACCCCCGCCACCCATCCATAAAAAGCGGATTGCATTCCACCCGCCGCACCACCTCGGCCCCCATGCGGTTCACGTTCACCCCGCTGAAGGGTGAACCGGCGTGGGTTTCGCGCCCCACCAGGAACACGGCCGGCAGCAGCTTGCCCACGCTGCCCAAATAGGCCGCCTGCCCCTGGCTGCCGTCCCCCAAATCATCCGAGGCGTCCAGGTTGACGGCCGCCTCCAGGCTCAGTTCCCACTGCTGGGCCAGGCCGGGCAAATGCGCCGCCATAGCCCGCGCGCCGTAAGAGGCAATTTCCTCATCCGGCACGGCCACAAACAGCAGATTTCCCCGCCGTTGGGCCAGGGGCAGGCGCGCAAAGCGCTCCATCACCGCCAGCCCGGCCGCCAACCCGCTCTTCATGTCCAACAGGCCCCGCCCCGGCAAGAAGTTCCCGCTGAGCAAATCCTCCAATGCCAGCGCGTCCGCCGCCGAAAGCCCCTGGGGGCGGGCGGCCTCGCTTTGCAGGCGCTCCAGCAGACGCGGCAGCAAAGCCTCGGGGGCGTAGGCCCAGGGGCTTAAATCGCCGTAATTTTCCACGCTGACCACGTCATAATGCCCGGTTAAGATCACCGTCTGCGGCCCTTCGCCCCGCACCAAAGCCGCCACCGCGTAACGCTCGAAGGCGTCTCGCTGGGTTTGCAGCAATTGAATCTGCTGGGGATGCTCCTGAAAATAGGGCCATTCCAGCAGCTGCGCACGCAGAAAGTGGGCAAAGTCGCGTTCGCCGGGGGTGTTGGTCTGGCTGGGGAATTGGGTCAGCTTCAGGGACCAGACGCGGGTGGGGGTGGACCAATCGTACATATGCGGATCTCCTTGTCAGGGGTCAGGGGGGTGGCGCGAATCCTTTTCATTATACAGGCCCGTCCAAAATGGGTCGTCCATTTACGCCCGACACTTCCCACATGAATCCCTGCACCCCGCCAGGTTACCCCGGCGGGGTGCAGATTAACCCCACTGCTTAGGGCCTTCCCTTCCCTAAGCCGTCCAAATGTCTTCTTTAGATCCAGCCCAAAATGCCCGCAAACACCGCCAGCATGAGAACATTCACCCCAAACAGGCCGCCGATGAAGCGCTTCTGCCGGGCGGGCTGCCAGTCATAGCACCAGAAGGCCGCCAGGAAGAAGGGAATGTACACCGTCACAAACACCGGCAGCGCGCCCCACCAGGGATACACCCACACGAAGGCCGGGGTCATCGCCAGGAAGATTTCAATGAAAGCGAAAAAGGCCGCATTCAGCACCGCAAAAAACACGCGGTTGTTGATTCCCAAGATCTTCAGGCGCGGGTCGGCGGGCAGCAGCTTGCTCATCACCAGTCCCGCCACCGAAAACATCAGGCTCAGCTCCACACCTACCCCCACCAGCAGCAGCAGTGAGGTACCGGTCGGCACGGTCCACAGGGCATGGCCGCTGAAATGCTGGATCAATGCGTTGAGGATTTCAAAAAACCAGTGCACCATGTACAGCGCCAACCCCGCCGCGATCCCTTTCCAATTCTTGTGGGAGTACTCGTTGGCGTAGATATACACGGCCACCGCCAGCATAGGGATGACGATCCATTGAAAGTTTTCCCCGCTGCGTAAAATCGAAAGGGCTTGCTGCGTTGCTTCCGGGTGATTCATGAGGCCTCCGTTGTATTCTGTTAACCCGTGTTCTGCGTTGTCTTCAGTCCTGCGCCGCCGCACCTGCCATGCGCAGGTAGGCTTCACCGTGGCGCAGCATGGCCGCCATCCACTCGGCAGCCCGCGGCGAATCTTGCTCCTGCACCGCCTGTCCCATTTGGGCGTGAAAGGCCCACACCTCGCCCACCGCCGCCCCGCCGCGCACACCCGCAAAAAAACGGCCGGTCAGATTGGTGTACACCTTTTCAAACGAATTCAAAATCATCGGGTAAAGCACATTGTTGGAGGCAATCGCCACCAGCAAATGAAATTCAAAATCCAGCTCAGTCAAGGCCTGTGCGTCGCTCCAATCCGCCGCCGCCTCGCGCCGCAGATGCGCCTCCAGCCGTTCCATCTGTTCCGCGCTGCGCCGTTCCGCCGCCAGCCGCGCCGTTTCCATCTCCAGCACCAGGCGCATTTCCATCAGGCTGTTCATGAACACCGGGTCCAGCGCGCCTTCGTGATAAGCCAGCAGCGAGGGCAGCAGCGCCAGCGAACCGCTGGTGCGAAAATCGGCGATGCGCGCCCCGCGGCGGGGTTCAATCACCACCAGGCCCTTACCCGCCAGATCCACCAGAGCTTCGTGCAGCACAGGGCGGCTCAAGCCCAGGCGCTGCGCCAGATCCCGCTCCGCCGGAAGCCGTTCCCCAATTTTCAGCTCACCCGAAAGGATAAATCCTTCCAGCTTGCGCACACAGGCTTCTTTCAGGCTCTGAACCGCTAAAGGCGAAATCTGCACAGTATCCACTAAACAGCTCCGGCGATAAACTGGTAAAACCACCTGCCAAATAGCTTAACATTAAATTCCGTTAAATTCAACACGCAATTCCTCGCCCTTTCGCCGATGAATATCATCAGAAATACCCATGAAAAACGCGGAGGTCAAAACCGCTGACCTCCGCGCAATCTTAAGCCGATGGAGAGCCTTTAGGGCAGGTAAAACGCGTCGTAGTCCTCTGCCACACGGGTGGTGCCGGGCACTTTGGTGATCGCCCGCTGCACGCGTGCCGTCACCAGCAGCGGCTGGTCGCTGATCACTTCCACCGCGCCGGCGAAGGCCCCGCTGCGCAGAACATAGGCTGCTGAGGGCGTGGTATTGCGCACCGCATGCAGCGGAACGCCTTTGTAGCGCAGGGTGGGGTTCTTTTTGTTCCCCAGGCTGCCGTCCGTGCGGTAATAGCGCACCTCGATATTGGCCTTGGCGTTCCCCAGGTTGAGCAGGCTGATGTAGGTGCGCGGCAGGGAAGAGGTTTTGCCCCACACCACATACGGCAACGCGTAGCGGTAGCTGGGCGCCGGAGCGGGCGTCACCTGGGCTGTGAAGGTGGTGCCCACCCCATAGCGATCGCGCACCATGCCCACCCCCGTCAGGGCCGCGCCGCTGCTGGTCACCACCAGGGAGCCGGTCTTGCCCGCCAGACGCGAGTCCAGGCAGGGGTCAATTTCCAGGCTTTGCCCCGCGCTCACCGCCAGGCCGGTAAAGTTCAGCGGCTTGGCTGGGTTGATCTTGGACCCGCCGTTGGTGTAGAACAACACGTCCACGGTGGTATCCTCACTGGCCTGCACATAATAGCGGCTGCGCAGGCGGCGCGTCAGCGTGCTGCACGTCAGGCGCGACATCGTCAGCGATTGCGAAGCACGGGCCGGCCCCTGGGCCTCATAGGCAAAGGCGCGCCGCCCGTCGGTTTGCTGTTCCACCACCACCGCCCCCAAAATGCTGGCGTCCGGCCCTTCCACCACCAGTGCGGTGCGGGTTCCGGCAGCCAGGCCCAGGTCCGCGCCGGTAAAGTGACGGCTGGACTGAGGCGGGATGGTGGCCGTTGCCAGTTCAGCCCCGTTTTCCAGCACGCGCACATCCACTGGCGCGTCGGTCACGTTCTGCACGCCCAGCGAAGCGCTGAGGGTCATGGGGGCCTTGTAATACAGCTCGGAATATTCGTACACAAAATAGGGCACAAACAGCAGGCCGCCCGCTTCCTGGGCTTCCATGCCGCTGTACATGGGCTGGCCGTATTTGACATCGTCGCCTGTGGCCACCTGTTCATACACCGCCAACACGCCCGAGGGCGCTTCCAGCACGGCTGCTCCGCCGGCATCCGGCAGGGTCGAATTCACCAGGAAAGTTCCTGAGCCGTGGGGCGGAACCAGGGGCAGGGCGTCCCCATCCTGGGCATACGGATTGCCGTCCGCGTCGTAGTACACCACGTTCAGGGGGGCGTTTTCGGCAGTGGTGTTAAAATAGGCAATGCGCCCGCCCCAGGTAGGGCCGCTGTCCACCTGCGCCGAAACATCCGCCAGGCCCCCCGAAACGGCTAACAAACTCATGGCAAGTACAAACGTAAGCCAGCGTTTCATCCTGTTCCCTCCCATCCTGTGCTGTGTGGCAGCATCTCAAGAGTCTATTTAAAAGCAAAATCAGGCTCATTGAAAGTCTACAATGAAAACCCATTATGAGCAACTACCAAACTCGTTAGGTTTCAGGATTACTCCTTCAACGTCAGGTTATCCAGGGCGGTATCGGCGTGTTCGATCTCCAGGGTCAAAGGGGCTCCTCCCGCATCACCGTACTTGAACGTGCTTGCCAGCTGGCCATCAATCAAAATCGTATATTGGTTTCCAGCTCGATCCATGCGCATGTGCCCCTGAAGCTTCCCGACCCCGTTGTCATCCAGGATGCTCTTCCACTCCTTTTCCACAAATTCGTACCAGCGTCCCCCATTGTGGTTATCGGCAAAAACCTCATATTTCAAGGTCGGGGTAAAGAACACGGTGAACTTACCCGAATACGAGTACCAGCCCGAAAACTCATAATCAAATTCCACGGTGTAATTTGTCAGGTCTCCGTTGCCAATGGACAAAACCACCGTCTGGCCTTTGGCTGCGCTCAGCCTGCCGTTAACGATCGCGGGTTGATCCTTGCTCAAAATTCGCCATTCCGGGCGAACCCCCTGATCAAACGAATCCGTAAATGGAAGTGCAACCGACGGATAGGGGTCGGGCGTCGCGGTGGGGGTCACGGCTGCAGTGGCTGCCGCAGAAACCTGGGTTTCCTGAACAGACTGGGTTGCGCTGATCACCATGGCGGTCTGGGCGGCTTCCTTTGAAATTTGGGTTGCCTCATACTCCGCAGCCCTGGCTGTGGCCGTCGCTGCCCGCTCATCCGATTGCGCAGTGGCGCTGGCGCTCCATCCGGCAGCCTCAGCCGTGGCGGTTAAATCTGGCAAGGGCTGATGGGTGTCCTGCAGCAAAACAAGCACCAGGCTTTCCCCAAGCTCAACATCTTCAATGCCGTACATCCGCTGCATGTCCGACACGTCTTCGCTGGTCATCCCGTCCAGAATCACGGCGGTCAGTTCATAATCACCGTTGCGCCAGCTGCTCAACCAATAACGCTCAATGCGGACCCAATCCTGTTTCAGCCGCCATTTTTCTTTGGGCAGTTTCTCATTCCATTCGCTTTGAATTTCGTCCCCCATCTTCTCCGTTTTGGTCACCGAAATGGTGGATGCATAGAGCAAGGCTTTGCGCCCCAGTAATTCTGCAACCATAGCAGCCTGGTCATCCGCGGCCATCGAAACGTTTTTTGCGCCGTCATACAACGGCACATCCACTTTCTGGCCGCCTTCCGGCGGCTGAATGGAAGCCGCTCCCCCCACCATGCACCCCATCAGAAACACCGTGATCAAAAACAACCCGACCATTCGTTTCAGCATGACTGCCTCCCTTTATTTATGTATTGGATCGCGATAGCTGCCCGGGGTTCACTCTGAGGCCGCACAGCGAAACCCCAACCAATCTGATTTATCTTCGGGCTCATTCGAGCCGCGATAAGCGCTGCGCAGTGAAAGCTCGCTGTCATCGGCCCAGCATCCTCCGCGAATGGAGCGGTATTCCCCTCGTTTGGGACCGGTAGGGTTAACGGCTGCCTCTGCGCTGTACGGCCCGTAGAGATCTGCGACCCACTCCCAAACATTCCCAGCCATATCTTCCGCACCGTACGGGCTGGCCCCTTTCGGGTGGCTTCCCACGGGCTTTACATCGTTGCCGCAGTGACGGTAATTCGCCCGCGTACAATCAAAGCCCTCTCCCCACGGAAACGTGCGGCCGTCGGTTCCCCGGGCTGCTTTTTCCCACTCGGCTTCGGTGGGCAGGCGCCTGCCCGCCCATTGGCAATACGCCTGTGCCCCGTACCAGGTCACATATACGGCGGGCAGATCCGCTGCAAGTGGAAATTCCCGCCACTCGCGTTCATTGAAATACGCGTGCCCCTCGGCATCCACAGCGCCGTTGGCGTCAATGAACTTTTGAAACAATCCCACGGGAACTTCATATT
The DNA here is from genome assembly GCA_029975215.1 of Levilinea sp. Lineage (GTDB taxonomy): Bacteria > Chloroflexota > Anaerolineae > Anaerolineales > Anaerolineaceae > Levilinea. Next base: position 44,326 of record JARKPO010000071.1, on the reverse strand, counting down.
GATCTATCCAAAACCCATCCAGGGTTACGGAATGAACAGGTTTCTCATGAAGTTCCATCTCCTCCGACCCCATCATGAACTCCCCCGCTTCAACATAAACCATCGGCATGCCGTCCGCCTCCGCGATACGCTGCCCCTGACGTGGAAAGCGCAACTCATTTGACGCGCTTTGCGCAGGCATTTCCGGCGCAGCCAAAGGCTCCGCTGCGGGGGGCGGCGCGGTCTGAGGCTCATCTTGCCCCTTCTCTGCTGCCATAGAGAACAATCCGCAGCCCATCATCAATACCCCCAGGCTTGCCCAACTCAACCATTTAATGATTCTTTGCAGCATATCCCTCACCTCACTTGTTGTTAAAGTTATTCTGTTGATTTGGTTAGTTGTCAAAATTTCGGTAACTATATTCTAACTTTTTGCACAGCGCCTCCAAACGGTTTTCAGACACAAATCGGACAGAAAATGGACAGACCCGTTTGACAGACCGGCCGCGCATCTGTTATCATTTGCGTACATTCAGCCGCCGCGCGGGCGTGTCCCTCATCCATAGCCGCTTTTGCTGACCAATTTCTTACCAACCAATCAGGAATTTTTCTCTCGATGGATACCCCCCTTTCCACCCCTGTCTCGCCTGCCCCCAAAATCATCCGCATCGGCCGCTGGGAAATCAGCCGCGATTTGATTTTGGCCTTCTTTCTGCTCTTCCCGGCTTTATTGTGCTTCGCTTCGATTATCCTCGTCTTCACCGTCAGCACTGTGCGCGGCAACACCAGCCTGCCCGTGCCCGCGGCCCTGCTGGGCGATTGGGCGCGCAACCCTGCGCCTTACGCCCTGTGCGATCTGGAAGCCTATCCGGCGCAGCTCAGCTTTCAGGCCGACCGCGCCTACACCGGCAGCGCCGGCAGTCTGTGGGCGGGCGGACGCTTCCAGGTTCTGCCCCAAGAGCAGATCAAGCTGGAAACCGCATCCGGCATGGAAACCTACACCTACATCCTGGAGACCCACCCCGGCATGAATTACCTGCGCATCCACGCCGGCATCTGCGAAGTCACCTATACGCAGTGGTCCAAATAACCTCCCCTGTGCACAACCAAAGGCTCCGGCGAACCTGCCGGAGCCTTTTTGTTTGCTCAAAAACTGCGTGTGTGCTTACAAAGCCTGATACTGGCGGATGCGCTCTTCCACCACGCGCAAACTCTTGCGCCAGAAATCAGCCTGGGTCAAATCCAGCCCAAAGCGCGCCCCCAGCTCGGCGGCTGTGCCTTCGCCGGTTGAAGCCAGCAAACGCATGTAATCCGGCACAAATTCCGCCCCGCGCGCGCGGTATTCGGCGTACAGCCCCAGCCCAAACAGCAGCCCGAAGGCGTAGGGGAAGTTGTAGAACGACAGGCCCACGCTGTAATAATGCGGCTTCCACGTCCACATGTAGGGGTGCAGATAGCGCTCGTCCAGCCCGTCCCCATAGGTTTGCAGCTGCGCCTGGCGCATCAGCTCGCAGATTTCATCCGCCGAAAGCTCCGACTGCGCCCGCCGCTCAAACAGCGCCTGTTCAAACAGGAAGCGTGAACTGATATCCACGATCAGCTGCGAGTCATTGATCAGCGCGCTGTCCAAAATGGCCAGTTTCTGCTCGTCGTCGCGGGCCTCAGCGTAGGCCGCTTCCATGATGATCGTCTCGCACAGGATCGAAGCCGTCTCCGCCAGGGTCATGGGGGTGCGCCGCTGCAAATTCGTCTTGCCCGCCCGGAAGAGGCAGTCGTCATGAAAGCCGTGGCCCAGCTCGTGCGCGATGGTGGACACCTGATCAAACGAGCCGTCAAAGTTGCACAAAATGCGCGACTCTTTTTGCAGCGGCAGGCTCATGCAGAACGCGCCGCCCTGTTTGCCGCTGCGCTGTTCGGCGTCAATCCAATTCTTCTCAAAAGCGTGCTGCGCAAAGGCCTCCAGATGCGGTGAAAACCCGCGGAACTGCTCTAAAATGTAGCTGCGCGCCTGATCATAGGTAAAGCTCTGGCTGTTCTGGCCCATCGGCGCGAACAGATCCCACCAGGGCAGTTTTTCCTTGCCCAGCTTGCGCGCCTTGGCCTGAAAATACTGGCGGAACATGGGGAACGAATCGCGCATGGCCCCCAGCATGGCGTCCAGCGTGGGCTGGTCAATGCGCGCTTCGTCCAGCGCGCTGTGGACGGAATCCTTGCGCCCGCGCCGCCGGTTGAGCGTGTCCACGGTGCCCTTCACGCCGTTCAAGGCCGCCGCCAGGGGTTCGCGCGCGCCTTCCCAGGCCGCCATCTCTGCCTCGTAGGCGCGCCGGCGCACGTCCCCATCCGGGTGCGAACGCAGGTTAATCAACGCCGGCATGGGCAGTTTCTGCATCTGCCCGTCCAGCTCAAAGGGCACGCTCATTTGCGAAGTGACCACGCCCTGAAGCCGGCCCCAGGCGTTGCCGCCGCTCAGCGCCAGCTCCGCCGCCAGGGTCTCTTCCCCCTCGCTCATCTGATAGCGGCTTTGCGCCGCGGCATCACGCAGGTAAAAAGCGTGGGCAGCCGCGCTGCCCGGTTGAGCGCACACCTCGTCCAGGCGCGCCTCCACCTTGCCCGCCAGGGCGCGCAGACGCATTTCCAGCATCTGTGCCGGAACCCAAGCCTGCTCATATTCAGAATAGCGCCGCTGCGCCAGGGTGTTATACGAATCGGTGGACACAAAAGCAATCAAATAGGCTTCCAGCGTCCCGCCCAGGTCAAAGATCTGGTTCAGGCCGTCCACCAGTTCGCTCAGCAGTGCCGCCAGGCGCGGCGCGGGCGTACGCTCATCCACCTGCGGCAGTTCTGCGTCCATGCGCGCCTGCAGTGCAGTGATCTGCGAGCGAAGCTGAGTGAAGGCCGTCTCGAGTTCGGGCGAATCCAGGCCCGGGAAAACGTTGGAAACGTCCCAGCGCGGGGCCGATTGTGGTTTTGTCATCGTTTCACCTCAATGGTTTTCGGTTAGAAATGAACCCACGCGTCGCGCCCATCCGGTGTCGGGGTCAGCTCGACGGGCAGGCCGCCCAGGGGTTGAAACAGCTCCCAGGCCCCCAGCAGCAGGGTCAGCGCAAAAATGACCAACAATAAAAGCGCGATCCAGCGCGTGCTGCTCCCGCCTTCGGCCGGGATGTCGTCCATCCCCGGCCCATCCACACCCCCCGCCTCCGCGTCGAGCCGGGGTTCTTCAGCCTGCTGTGCCTGCCAGGGGTGCTCATCCTGCATGCCAACCTCCGCGGCTCATGTGCTCTACAGATAAGATTCTAACATATCTGCCCCTCTCTGCGGGCGGTTTCTCTCATCAAACCTTTACTTGACAAAGTCAATCCAAATACAGATAATAGAATCAGTAACGTTCCACCTGTCTACTGGGAGAGGGAATCGAATGACGACTGTAAAGCACATCCTGATGGAAAAAGGGCATGTGGTATGGTCTGTTCCGAAACATGCCACCGTCAAAGATGCACTCCACCTGCTGGCCGAAAAGAAAATCGGCGCGGTGTTGGTGGTGGAAGAGGACCAGATCCTCGGCATCTTTTCAGAACGGGATTATGTCCGTTTGGTCGCCAATACCGGCACACTCGCACAGGACACCCTGGTTCACCAAGTTATGACCCACCCCATCTACTTTGTCACTCCCGACCAAGAATTGGAAGACTGCATGTCCCTGATGACTGCCAAGCATATCCGCCATCTGCCGGTGATGGAGAACGGTAAGCTGGCCGGCCTGATCTCCATTGGGGACGTGGTTAAGTGGCTGATCGAAGATAAGGTCACCACCATCAAAGGCCTGGAAAATTATATTCTGGGCCGCGGCTTTACGCAGTAGCCCACGGAAGGCAGGGAACCATGACAACTGTTCGTCATTTAATTCGCAATAAGGGGCGGGTGTGGACCTTTGCACCCGAAGAACCCGCTCTGCGCGCGCTGAAACTGATGGCCGAGAAGAAAATCGGCGCTGTTTTGATCATGGAAGCCGAAAAGGTGGTAGGGATCTTTTCTGAGCGAGATTTTGCCCGAGCTGCCGCCGCCAACCCTTCCCTCTCCCCCAACACCCCTCTGCAGGAATTGATGACCCAAGAAGTGTACTACGTCAGCCCAGAGCAGACCGTAGACGACTGCATGGCGCTCATGACCGCCCGCCACATCCGCCACCTGCCCGTAGTAGAAGAGCACCAGTTGGTCAGCGTCGTCTCGATCGGCGATGTGGTGAAATCTGTCCTGGCCGAAAAAGAATCGGACATCAAAGGGTTAGAAGATTACATCTGGGTCAATCTGATCTAGCCTTTTCCCTGTACTGCACCGCGCAGCGCCCGCCCCTCCGGCGGGCGTTGTCATTCACCCACCACAATCTCCAGCATCTGCCCCACCGCCAGCGTATCCACCCGCGTCAAGTGATTCCGGCGGGCCACCGCCTCGGCCCGCGTGCCAAAGCGCGCCGCCACCGCAGGCAGGGTATCGCCGGGCTCCACCGCGTAGGTCAGGGTCTGCCCTGAGGTCAAATCCGGCAGAGCAGTGGGCAAAACCCGCGCCTCTGCCGGACGCAAATCCTCATAACCTTTAGCGCGCATCCAGGCGCACACCACCGGCCCACCGAAACGGTCGGGGTGTGGCGCGCCAAACTGCGCCGGGAGGCCGTCGTAGCCGCGGAAGTAGCCCGCCTCTCCTGTCAATTGGGCCTCAGCCGCCGGGGAAAGTTCAGCATCTCCCACCGCCACAGCATGGATATGGATAGGCGAATCGGGTGAAAGCTCGCCGTACTCGCGCAGCCAGGCAGCAAAGCCCGCGGCGCGCAGCGCCCGCAGCACCGGCTCAATTTCTTCCCGCAGCACCACCCAATCCGGCAGTCGGATGACGGAAAGGTCCACTGCCCCGCCGCCCAAATGGGTGCCAAAGCTGGCTGCGCCGTTATCATGGTAGCTGCCTTGGGTGATGGCTGCGCCCGCCAGATCGATCTCGCCCCCATACAGGCGCGCCGCATGTTCCAACATGGCCTGGGTACGGCGGTTCACCACCCAGGATCCCACCTCCACGCGGGTGTAATCCTCTGGCGGAGGCTGGCAGCCGGCAGGTTCAAACACCGCTGGCCAGGCCAGTTCCGCCGTGGGCGTCAGCGAAGAGGTCGGCGTGGGCTGCGGGGAAGGGGTTGCGCTGGGCGCAGAGCTGGGCAGGACGCTGGGAATGGCGGTGGGCGCAGGCGTGGACGTGAGGCCGCAGCCGACCAGCCAGCCCGCCGTCAGCGCCAGAGCGATCCAAAACCCGCCGCGCGCGTTCCTCATCGGTCCCACCCCATCCACCGCTAGCGGGTCAGCTGACGATATTTCATGCGGTGGGGCTGATCCGCGGCCGTGCCCAAACGCGCCCGCCGGTCGGCCTCATACTGGGTGAAGTTGCCGTCGTAAAACACCACGCTGCGGTCGTCTTCAAAGGCCAGAATGTGGGTGGCCACCCGATCCAGGAACCAGCGGTCGTGGCTGACCACCACCGCGCAGCCGCCGAAATTCTCCAGGGCCTCTTCCAAGGCGCGGATGGTGTTCACGTCCAGGTCGTTGGTGGGTTCGTCCAGCAGCAGCACATTGGCCCCCGCCAGCAGCACGCGCGCCAGATGCACCCGGTTGCGCTCGCCACCCGAAAGCATGCCCACCCGCTTTTGCTGGTCGCTGCCGGTGAAGTTGAAGCGCGACACATACGCGCGCGAATTCACCTGCCGGCCGCCCATCTGAATGGTTTCCTGCCCATCGGTGATCATTTGCCACACCGTTTTTTCAGGGTCCAAAACATCCCGGCTCTGATCCACATAGGCCAGCTTGACCGTCTCGCCGATGCGGATGCTGCCGCTGTCGGGCTGCTCCTGTCCAGTAATCATGCGCAGCAGGGTGGTTTTGCCCGCCCCGTTGGGGCCAATCACGCCGATGATGCCGCCCGGCGGAAGACTGAAGGTTACGTTTTCCAAAATCACGCGGTTCAAATAGCTCTTGCTTACCCCTTGGGCTTCCACCACCACGTTCCCCAGGCGCGGCCCCGGGGGGATATAAATCTCAAGGTCGCGGGACATTTTTTCGGTCTCCTGCGACAGCAGATTTTCATAGGCACTGATGCGCGCTTTTGACTTGGCGTGCCGCGCCCGCGGGGCCATACGGATCCATTCCAGCTCGCGCTGCAAGGTGCGCTGGCGTTCGCTTTCGCCTTTTTCTTCCTGTTCCAGCCGCTTGCGTTTCTGCTCCAGCCAGGAAGAGTAATTGCCCTCCCAGGGGATGCCGTGCCCGCGGTCCAGCTCCAAGATCCAACCGGCCACGTTGTCCAAAAAATAGCGGTCGTGGGTCACAGCGATCACCGTGCCGGGGTACTGCTGTAAATGCCGCTCCAGCCAGGCCACCGATTCGGCGTCCAGGTGGTTGGTGGGTTCATCCAGCAGCAAAATATCCGGCTGCAGCAGGAGCAAACGGCACAATGCCACCCGCCGCCGTTCTCCGCCTGAAAGCACCCCCACCTGCATGTCGGGCGGCGGGCAGCGCAGCGCGTCCATAGCCATCTCCAGACGCGAATCCAGATCCCAGGCGTTGAGCGTGTCCAGCTTTTCCTGCACATCGCCCTGCTTTTGAATCAGATCATCCATCTCCTCCGGCGAAAGCGGGTCGCCAAAGCGGGCGTTGATGGCGTCGAACTCGTTCAGCAGGTCGCGAATGGGTTTTACCCCTTCTTCCACCACCTCCAGCACCGTGCGTTGGTCGTCCAGCAGCGGTTCCTGCTCCAAAAAGCCGATGGTATACCCCGGCGAAATGGCAATCTGGCCGTTAAATTCTTTGTCCACCCCCGCCAAAATGCGCAGCAGAGAGCTTTTGCCCGACCCGTTCAGGCCGATCACCCCAATTTTTGCGCCGTAATAATAACCCAAATAAATGTCGCGCAGAACCAGCTTCTTGTCGTAAAACTTGCTGACGCCGATCATCGAATAGATCACTTTGGTGGTTTCGCCTGCCATCCCAGCTCCTCTCAGCCGCCTGCCAGTTTCGCGTTGTAGCCTTTTTCTTTTAGTAAGGTTTGCAGCAGGGCACGGTGATCGCCCTGAATTTCAATCACGCCGTCTTTCACGGCTCCCCCCGTCCCGCAGCGCCGCTTCATTTCGCCTGCCAGCTCGCGCAGGGCTTCCTCTCCCAGCGGCAGGCCTGTCACCAGCGATACAGTTTTCCCACCCCGCCCCTTGCGCTCCAGCCGCAGCCGCACCACCCCATCCCCCGCGGCGGTTGAGGCTTTCTTCCGTGCGCAAACACAGTCCGTTTGCGGACGGCCGCATTGGGGGCACATGCGCCCGCTTTCGGTGCTGTACACCGTTCGGCTGTATTTGGATCGATCCATAGCGGTCTCCTTTGCGGGTGATTATAACAAAGCCAACCCAGCGGCGCAAAAAGAGGCTGCCCAAAAACCAGCCTGGGCAGCCCCCATTCCAACTTGCGATCAAGGACGCATTCCGCAGTAGCCTGCCTTATTGCAGCCTGCACATGCAGATTACGGCTTGGGCCATCTTGCCTTCCAAGCGTTCACCGCGTAGATGCGCACATTCACACGCAGCGGCGGGCGGTCTTCATAAGTCATCATGCGCAGCACATCCATCCAGGTTTTGCCGTCAAACTCCGGCTGCACCAGGGCGATCTCAGCCGCGCCGTCCATATCATCCAGCGGACTGACTTCTACCACGTACCCCGCCCTGGCTTTGGCGGGCTGCACCACGTAGCCCTGCCATTCGCCGGGGTTCAGGGTGGTTTCAAATTCGCTGAACACCGGCAGTTCTGTGGTGGCATACACACGCACATGCACCGCCAGCGGCGACTGCTCTTCCGGGATCATCAGCCGCAGCACGTCAATCCACTCGCCCGGGTACTCCGGCTGAATGTGGATGCGCGCCACGATATCGCCTTTAGCACCGGGTTCCAGAGGGGTGACCTCCGCCACATACCCGCGCTGCTCTGAGGACATTCCTAACTGAAAGCCGTGCCAAACGCCCGGCTCCAACACTGTGTCAAATTCGCTGGTCACTGGCCAACGGGCAGTATCGTACACGCGGATGTTGACCCGCAGCGCGGCGCTGCCCTCGGGCAGCTGTACGTGCAGCACATCCTTCCAACGTTTGCCGTCAAATTCGGGGCGCACCAGGGCGGTTTGCACATAATTGCCTTCGCCTGGTTTGGGCTTTTCCAGCGGGGTTACCTCCACCACATAGCCCCCCACCGATTTGGAGGGGCGCACTACCCAGCTGTGGAATTCTCCTGGCATCAGGCGAGTGTTAAAGTTCATCAACAATGGAGGTGTCGTTCTCGCGCCCGCTGCAGCCTGACTGAAAGTCAGCAGACTGCCCAACGCCAGCAGAATACCTGCCAGCACGAAAATCACTTTGCGGTACATTCTGGCCTCCTTTCTGAACCGGGCCGGATACATTTCCGGCTTCTACCACATATAAAATAGCACAAAAATTGAGGGTGGGGTGAAGTATTTTTGTTTTTTTGAGCAAAAAGCACATTTTTCTGGTGCCTATCTTCGGCCTTTCACAGCTTAAGCGGCCTTCCTGGTTAACGCAAAAGGGGCTGCCTGACCTGAAATCTTAGACAGCCCCACAGCAAGTACACCTCATTATTTACCATTTAACCGCGCAGCTCATTTCAGTTCCCACACCGCCGCGTTGCTGAACTTACATTGAATCCCCGTGGGTGAGCCAGTGAGGGTGGCCAAACCTACTTTGCCTGTATCAATGTAGGGGTCGCGGAAGCGCACCACCTCCACTTCATTCACAAAGAAAATCATGTTCTGACGCTCTACCACCAGCATGATGTCGGCTGAATCGCCCATGCGGCTCAGGCCGCCGCCGTACTTGCCGCCCTTCATTTCAATGTTCTCGCTGCCGCGCTCACGCAGGGTGTGCACCACCCCGTCCACTCCCAAAAAGGTGGTGTGCAGATGATCGTCATCCGTATACCCATAGGTGAAGCCGCAGCCGGTGCGCTCGACCTTCTCAATCACCCCCGGAATCTTCCAGGTAACCGTGGCTTTCATCACAAAATTGGTCAGGTCGTGATCCACAGCATTAAGCGCGTCAATTTCGTAATTTTTGTGGTCGTACCAGTTCTTTTCGAAATCCTCAATGGGGTAATACACGCCCTCGGCCGAGCGCAGGTAATACCGCTCAACCATACGCTTGAGCTCCTGGTACATCTCGTCCGCTGCCGCGGTGGCCTGTGCGCTGCTGGTGTTTTCGGTGGGAGCGGCTTCGGTGGGCGGGGGCGCCTCGGTGGGCGCAGGGGTTTCCGTCGGCGGCGGAGCCTCAGTGGCGGGCGCGGGCGGCGGGTTTGCCGTCTGAGTGGGGCTGGCCGGGGCCTGGCCCGCTTGCATCACCGCCAGGGTGGCCTGTAAGGCCATCGCCTGGCGGGTGGATTCCAGCGCCAGAGCCTGCACGGTCTGTTCCATCGCCGGGTCGCTGCCCTGGCTGCTCATGCCGCACGCCAGGCTGACCAGTAACAAGATGCTCACGCCTAACCAAATGCGCCACCGTGTTGCGTTCATCTTACCCCTCCCGTGACTGATCGGATCCTGATTTCATTATACAGAGCTTTGTGAAAAAACCCACCCGTTGACCAGGGCTTTTTCGTCGCATTCAACCGTATAATCACAGCGAGTTTGTTTGATACCGCCCTGGCAGACCCCCAGAACCCAAGCGAGGAAACCATGCAGCATCCACCCCTGTACGAAGTCAAAATTGAAGATCTGCTCATCAGTACCGACCCTGCCCTCCTGCCCTTCGAGACCATTCTTGGCTTCCTCAGCCAGGAATCCTACTGGGCCCAGGGACGTTCCCCCGAAACCATGCGCGCCGCCATCGAAAATTCGCTCAACTTTGGCCTCTACCGCCAGGGCCAGCTTTTGGCCTATGCCCGCGTGGTCAGTGATTACTGCACCTTCGCCTGGCTGTGCGACGTGTTCGTGCTGCCGCAGGCCCGCGGGCAGCAGTTGGGTAAGCATCTCATCCGCGCCGTCACAGCTCACCCCGCGCTGAACGTGAAGAATTTCCTCCTGGCCACCAGCGACGCCCACGGCCTCTACGAACGCTACGGCGGCTTTGCCCCTCTGGACAAGCCGGAAAAGTGGATGATCAAACATGCCGCGGGGTGAGCGCGGCGTGGGCGTTATTCGGCTAAATTGCGGTTTAATGCCCGCTGGAATACGTGCGGTTGCCTTCCAAAATAAAGCGCAGCCGCACCAAATACTGTCCAATCGCCAGATTCACAGGCCGCCCCTCGGCGTTGAACGAAATGCGCGTGCGCAGCAGCACCGGCGTGCCCGAAGCCACGTTGAGCAGCCTGGCCTCGCGCGGCTCAATCGCCACGGGGATGATGGTATCTTCGGCCCGTGTGACCGTCATGCCAAAGTGCTTGACCAGCACATAATAGGTGGACTGCTCCAAACCGGTTTCCTGAAACATGCTCCGATCCAGGCCCGGAAAATATTTCATAGGCGCATACCATTTTTCCAGCACCATCGGCTGGTCGTCCACATAGCGGATGCGTTCCATCATTGCCACCATCTCCCCCGCTGACAATTCCAAGCCCATCTGCGCGGCTTCCGGCGCGGCGATTTGCTTAAACTCCAAAATCTTCGTGCGCAGGGTCAAATGGCTGGACATGATTTCGCCCGTGAAGCTGTTCAACCCGTGCAGGGTGGATTCGAACTGGCGCGTGGACACGGTGGTGCCCTTCGAGCGCCGCCGCTCTAGCAAACCCGCATACACCATATCAGCAATCGCCTGCCGGATGGTGGCCCGGCTGACGTTAAAGCGTTTCTGCAATTCCAATTCGGTGGGGATATAATCGCCGGGCTGATATTTGCCCGTTTCAATCTCTTTGCGTAAAATCTGCGCCACCTGATAATACAGGGGGATGGGGGTGTCGCGGTTGATCTCGGCGGATCCGGTGAAATTGACCATGATTACCACCTTGCTGAACGCAGAAGCCTCTGCTGTGGGTGTGCGGCTGTTTTACTCCTGCCGCGGCACAAATTCATCACTCAAAAATACCGAATCCACAATACCAACAATCACCGACATCACACAGGCATCCGGGTTTTTCAGCACCTGCCGCGCCCCGTTGCCTTCGCGGTTAATCAGCACTGTATCGCCAATCCCGGCCTGCGAGGCGTCCAACGCAATGAAATCGCCTTCGGGTTCTTCGCCCCCATACGCCAAAGGCTGCACCACCAGCAGCCGCCGGTTCTTGTAATCCGCATGGCTGATGGTGGTCACCACTGTACCGACAACTTTGGCCAGGATCATCGCGCCTCTCTCATGTCAGCGGGTTCCAACCCGCCCGTACCCGCACGTCAATCTCGCCGTCCGGGCGCACGTTCAGCTCATCCACAATGCCCACCAGGGCCAGGTCCACCGGCACAAACTTGACCTCCGGCATAGCCAGAGAAGCCTCGCGCGAACGCACCATCACACACAAATCCTCCGGCCCGGCCTGCACCACATCCACCGCCACCTGCAGCGCGCCCAGCGGTTTCAGGTGCTTATCCAGCGGCTGAACAACCAGCAGTTTCAACCCCTCGGTGCCGGGGTATTTCATGGTGCAAATGGCCGTGCCCTTGACGCGTCCGAATAACATGGCGGCCTACGCGATGCCCGTGCTTTTCAGCACGCGGTTGATGATGGCATCCAACAGGGCCGCATCCACCTGCCCGCCCAGGCGCGCCGTCACCGCGCTGCGAATGCGCTGGCGCAGTTCTTCCGGGTTCACCTTGGCTCCCGCCGTCACCGAGGGCAGCCCCGCCGGGGTGCGGTACAAATCGCTGAAATCGGGCGGTGCGGTCATGCGCGGCGCGGGTGTCCCGCTGGGGGCGCTGCCGCTGGCCGGGGCCTTGCCTTTGGAAAGGTAGGGGCGAATGGGGGCGCTGGGGGGGGTGTCCACCTTCTGGATCAGCTGCACCCCCAGGCGGCGAGCTTTTTCATACGCCAGCTCGGTGAGCACCACATCTTCCGTCACCTCCAGCGACATCACCCCGCGCTTGGCCAGGTTCTCAATATCCACTTCTGTGTAAAATTCTTTCGGCATCTTCTGCCCTCCTGCCCAGCCTTATGCGCCTTCGCGGCCTTCCAGACTCTCTAACGCGCGAATGGCCGCATCGCGAGCGGTCACGATTTCGGCTTCGCTGCCCGACAGCCACATGCGCCCGAAGCGGCCCACAGAAGAAACATGCACGATCTTGATGCTGGCTTTCTTCTCGGCTTCGTTGCAGGCGTAATTAATGTACGCCGCGGGGGCGCATTCCAACACCAGCATGGTCTCGCCTGGCACCAACATACTCCCGCGCCGGAAGCGGTTCAAAAGCTGCGATTGGTACGGGTCAATGCGCGTGATCACCTGGGTGGAAACCACCTGAGGGCGGATACGGTCTTCAGCCCGCAAGCCCAGGCGCGAAAGCACCACATCGCCCGCTTCCAAGACCGCCGCCTGGTTGTGAGAATGCACTTCGAACATACCAAATTCGCGTTCCACAATCTGCGCGCCCGGTTTCGCTTCAGTCGCCTTCACGGCGATATCCACCACGCGAAAGACTTCATTCCCTGGTGCCATCTCTACATACAAAGCAGCCATACCCTCGGTGGGCAGGTCGCCCTGCGTCACCGTGCCCACAAAGGCGGCGTACTGCGCCTGCATACGGTCTAAGAAACAATAACATCGCAGTTGAAAGGAATCACCCATATCGTTTTCTCCTTCACGTTCTCTTGCGGTCAGGCTGCCGGATCGTGCCAGGCCATTCCCAGGGGGGTTACAAACACCGGATGGCTGGGGATGGTGGTGGGCACGCCGGTATACTGCTCCACCACCCGCGCCATGCCCTGGAAGGCACTGCTGCCGCCCACCAGGGTGATCTGCTCCACCGCCCGGCCCTGAATGTGGCGAGCAGTGATATTGGCCACTTTTTCCATCACCGGCCGCACCAGCGGGAACAAACGCGCGTGCTGGCTGGGCTGGACCTTTAACGCCTCGGCTTCCTCAAAGGGAATGTTCAGCGATCCAGCGATCACCAGCGAAAAATGCGTGCCGCCTGTGGCCTCGTCGGCCGTGTACACCACCTGGCCGTCTTCAATCACCGCCACACCGGTGGTGCCGCCGCCTACATCCACGATGGCCCCGCGGCGCAGCTTCAGCACGTTGTTAGCAGCGCTGGGTTCGTCCACCAGGCCGGTGCATTCCAGGCCAGCAGATTCCAGCACGTGCCCCGTGGCACGCACCTCAGCGGCGGGAACCCCCGGCGGGTAACCCGTGGCGGCGTGGGTCAATTCCCGCCCCAGGCGCCGCTCCACGCGAGCTTTCATCCCGCGCAGCAGGTCGACGGCGCCGATAAAATCCACCACCAGGCCGTCGCGCACCACCTGGGCAAACTGCCACTCCCCGGCCAGGGGGGTACCGTCTTCGTCCAGCACCACCAAAACCAGGTAAGCCGTCCCCAGGTCCACACCCACCTTCAAGCGCCGCCCCCCGTCCAGGTCTAATGGAGGGGCGCTTTCCGAGAGGCTGCGGTGCAGGATGACGGTCTCCGCCTGGGCCAGGTAGGCTTCCAGGCTCAGACCGGTATCCACCGGCGTCACATTCATGGCGCTCACACGCGCTGCCGCTTATTTCTTCTCAGTGCCGCGTCCGCCGATGGCTCCCTTGGAGTTCTGCGGCAGAATCATTTCCACGTCCTGGTGAGGCCGGGGGATGACATGCACCGAAACCAGCTCGCCCACGCGCTTGGCCGCCGCAGCGCCCGCATCCGTGGCCGCTTTCACCGCGCCCACATCCCCGCGCACCATCACGGTCACAAAACCGCCGCCCACATATTCCGAGCCGATCAGCACCACATTGGCCGCCTTCACCATCGCATCTGCAGCCTCGATCGCGCCCACCAAACCGCGGGTCTCGACCATTCCTAAAGCAATCAACGAAGTATCCTGAGCCATTTTGTTTTCCTTTCCTTTTCAAATGTCCTGACTTCTGGTTGAAGATCGTTTTATTCCTTACTGCCCAATATTTCGTTCAACACCTGTCGTACCGCCTGTTCCAACTCATCCGGGCTGGGGCCGCTGGGCTTTTCCCCGGGCAGCATAGCCTCTGTCGGGGGCGTCACCATTTCGTAGGCCAGCCGCTTGATGTTCATCAGATGATAGGCGGTCACATTGTCGCCGGTGATCGAGCCGCCAATTCCGCCCGACCCCAGGGTCAGCGCAGGCATCAAACCGGTGGTAAAGCCGATCGCGCCCAGGGTGCCCATGGTGTTGACCAAAATGCGGAACACGGGCTTTTCCAGGCCAAAGGCCAAAATCACCTGTTCGTCGGTGGCGTGGATGATCTGCGTATGCCCGCGCCCGCCGGTTTCAATCAGGGCAATGGAAGTTTCGCAGCCCTGTTCCCACCCATTCACATCATACCAGCCCAGCACCGTGGTCAGCTTTTCGTGCGAAAGCGGCTCGCTGCGGCCCACATTCTTCAGGCGAGTCACCAAAACACGGGTGCCCTCCGGCACGCGGAAGCCTGCATAAGCCGCCAGGTATGGGGCAGGCTTGCCCACCGTGGCGGTGTTCATACTGCCGTCCGAGTGGAACAACGCCTTACGCAGCAGGTCGGTCTGGGCTTCATCGGTAAAGTAAGCCCCTTCGGCCTGCATCAGCTGCGCCAGTTTCTGCGCGATGGGCTGGTCAGCCACCACTGCCTGCTCTGTGGCACAGATGGTGGAACAGTCAAAAGCCTTGCTGGCGGTGATGTAACGCGCTGCTTTTTCGACATCCGCCGAACGGTCCACATACACAGGCACATTCCCCGGCCCCACCCCATAAGCGGGCTTTCCGGTGGAATGCGCTGCCCGCACCATGGGCGTGCCGCCGGTCGCCAAAATCAGCGCTGTGCGCTTATGGGTCATCAATTCCTGCGTGCCCTGCAGCGAAATCTGCGTCATGCAGCCAATCAGCCCGCGGGGTGCGCCCGCGCGCTCGGCGGCCTGAATCATCACCTGAGTTGCTTCCAGCGTGCAGCGTGCCGCCGAAGGATGCGGGGCCAAAATGATGGCATTGCGCGCCTTGACGGCAATTAAGATCTTATACAGTGCGGTGGATGTGGGGTTGGTGGACGGCACCAAAGCCGCGATGACGCCCATCGGCCAGGCAATTTCCACCACCCGTCGCGCCGGGTCGTTGCGCACCACCCCCACCGTACGCAGATCGCGGATACTTTCCCACACCACGCGCGAGCCAAACTCGTTCTTGATCTTTTTGTGCGCCGCCACACCGTAGCCGGTTTCTTCGTGGGCCATGCGCCCCAGGCGTTCAGCGGCATGAAAGCCCGCTTCGGCCATCGCCGCGCACACCCGGTCCACATCTTCCTGCGAAGCCTTCGACCACACTTTCCAGGCGTCGAAAGCAGCGTTGACCAAATCCCGCGCTTCTTGTATGGATGCCAGGTCTTTATCCAGGGTCATAATTTACCCTTCAGGACTTGCGAAAAACGACTTTGCCGTCAACTTCCAGCGAATCAATCACCGACATAATCACCGCGTCGACGGGAGTGTCTTTGGTCTGGGTGGTCTGACGGGCGCTGGAGCCTGCGCAGGTCAACACCAAGTCGCCCACTCCGGCATCCACTGTGTCCACCGCCACGTAGGGTTTCCCCACCGGTTCGCCAAATTCGTCCGTCTGCCGCACAATCAAGAGCTTTTTGCCGTGCAGCTTTTCATCTTTAATTGTGGATACCGTCGTGCCAATCACGCGGGCAATCAGCATGGTTGCGCCTCCAGAGTTCTAATAACTTTTACCTGCCGCCGGGGCCGCTGCCGTTTTTTCAGCTTCGCCAGCTCCGCCTGCCTGCACAATTTTCACACTGGCGCTGGCCCCAATTCGAGTAGCGCCCGCCTTTACCATCGCTTCAGCATCCTGTGTGGTGCGAATGCCGCCGGAGGCTTTCACCCCCACATTCGGCCCCACTGCTTTGCGCATCAATTCAACATCATGCACAGTGGCCCCGCCGGTGGAGAAACCCGTAGACGTCTTCACGAAATCGGCCCCCGCTTCTTTGGAAAGCAGTGATGCCAGCACCTTTTCTTCGTCATTCAGCAGGCAGGTTTCCAAAATAACCTTCACCAAAGCCCCGCGCGCGTGGGCGGTCTGCACCACTCCGCGGATATCCCTGGCCACCAGCTCCAAGTCGCGGGCTTTGACCGCGCCGATGTTGATCACCATGTCAATTTCTGTCGCGCCGTGATCCAGGGCGTTTTGGGTCTCAAAAGCCTTCACCTCAGGTGGGGTAGCCCCCAAAGGGAAACCGATCACCGTGCACACCTTGACGCTCGTCCCGCGCAGCAGCTCGGCACACAGCTTAACCCAGGTAGGGTTCACACACACCGAGGCAAAGCCGTATTTGCGCGCCTCAAAGCACAGCTGCCCGATCTGGTCAGGGGTAGCATCGGGTTTGAGAAGGGTGTGGTCAATCATTTTTGCCAGGTTTTGATCCTGAGGAATGATGCCCACGGTTGAGCTGAGGCGTTCAGCCCCCGCGCTGACCACATGCCCGGCTTTGTCGAAGCAAGTGCGCACACAGATCCCTTCGGCACAGTCCATCGTGCAGCAGCTGGCCCCCTGCGGCAGCCCGCCCTTTTGCTGGCTTTCGGCAATGGCCACCAGCACCTCACGGGTGATGATTTCAACCAGGGTCTCAATCGTTTTCGGATCCGGATTCATCCAGGCAGCCCTCTCACTTATAGTGTTGCTTTTCCACAGCGATGATCTTGTTCACGCGGCCGGCATGCCGTCCGCCGCCAAAATCCGTCGCTAACCAAACTTTCAAAATGCGCCGGGCCAGGTTGACCCCAATCAAACCCGCCCCCAGGGTAAGCACATTGGCGTCATTATGCTCGCGGCTATTCACCGCGCTGGCGTCGTCATAGCACATCGCAGCGCGCACACCCGGGACTTTATTGGCCACCATGCAGCTGCCAATACCCGCCCCGTCAATCATCACCCCGCGCCAGGCCTTACCCGTGCTCACCAGACGCGCCACTTCAGCGGCAAAATCGGGGTAATCCACCGCATCTTTGCCTTGCGTGCCCACGTCAATCACTTCATAACCCAGCTCAGCCAGGTCTTTTTTCAGCACATCCTTCAGCTCAACCCCTCCGTGGTCGGCGCCAATCGCCACCACGCTGCGTCCAATCGCCGGTTTTGCGCTGGGCTGCGGGGCAGCCGCAGGCGAAGCGCCCATGTTCTGGGCGACCACCCGACGGACAATTTCTTGAATTTCAGCTTCCGAAATGGGGCACACGGCGGCTTTCCTGCACAGCGGAATATGGGGTTGGCAAGGCAAAACACAGGTCAGGGAAAACAGGGAAGCGGACAGCTTCGTATTTATGATAATACCAGCGTTTCCAAATGTCAAGCAAAAATAATTGCTTTCGTATGTACGTACATACGTACATTTTCGATCTGAGAAAAAGCTGGCGGGGATTCCCGCCAGCTTTCCAGTTTCCTAAAATGCTCTAGCGCTTCAGCGCGTCCCAGCCAGCGTAGCGCGCCGTATCACCCAATTCGGCTTCGATGCGCAGCAGTTGATTGTACTTGGCCACGCGGTCCGAGCGCGCCGGGGCGCCGGTCTTGATCTGGCCCATATTCAGGGCCACGGCCAGGTCGGCGATGGTGGAATCTTCGGTCTCGCCCGAACGGTGCGAGGTGACCGCCCGCCAGCCAGCCCGGTGGCAGGTTTCCACAGCTTCGATGGTCTCGGTCAGCGAGCCAATCTGGTTCAATTTGACCAGCAGCGCATTGCAGGTGTTTTCGCGGATGCCGCGGCGGACGCGTTCTGGGTTGGTCACCAGCAGGTCGTCGCCCACGATCTGAATTTTGCTGCCCATTTCCGACATCATGTAGGTCCAGCTTTGCCAGTCATCCTGCGCCAAACCATCTTCGATGGACACGATCGGGAACTGGTTGACCCAATTCTGCCAGAACGCCACCATCTCTTCACCGGTCAGCATCTTGCCTTCCTTGCGCAGGTTGTAGCGTTTGCTTTCTTCGTCATACAGTTCGGAGGCCGCCGGGTCGAGGGCGATGGACACCTGTTCGCCGGGTTTGTAGCCGGCTTTGACGATGGCTTCCAAAATCACTTCCACCGCTTCCACATTGGCTTTCAGAGCCGGGGCATAACCGCCCTCATCGCCCACCAGGGTGGCATAGCCGCGGGCTTTCAAAACGCCCTTCAGCGCATGGTAAATTTCCGCACCCCAGCGCACACCTTCGGCAAAGGAGGTCGCGCCCAAGGGCATAACCATGAATTCCTGCGCATCGGTGGATTGCCAGGCGGTGTGCGCGCCGCCGTTGAGGATGTTCATCATCGGGACAGGCAGCACATGCGCATACACGCCGCCGATATAGCGGTAAAGGGGCAGGCCCAGGCAGGCCGCAGCCGCCTTGGCCACCGCCAGGCTGGTGCCCAAAATGGCGTTGGCGCCCAGTTTCTCTTTGTTCTGGGTGCCGTCCAACTCCAGCATGGTCATATCAATGGCCATTTGATCCACGGCGTCCATGCCGATGATGGCTTCAGCCAGGATGGAATTGACGTTTTCCACAGCCTTCAGCACACCCTTGCCCAAATAGCGGCCTTTGTCGCCGTCGCGCAGCTCCAGGGCCTCATAAATACCCGTGGATGCCCCCGAAGGCACAGCCGCCCGACCCCAACTGCCGTCTGCCAGGACGACTTCCACTTCCACGGTCGGATTGCCGCGGGAATCCAGGATTTCTTGTGCAATTACTGATTCAATAATCGTATCCATCGTTACCCTCTCTACATTTTGTTCGCTGTTGTCAGCAATTGAATGTCAGAATCGTTACCCCAGTAGTATAAACCATTTTTCCAGGTTCGCCGAGTCTCACGCCCGGTAGGGAATGCCCGCCCGATCGCAGGCCGCACGGATGAAGGCCAGGAAGAGCGGGTGCGGCCGATTGGGGCGCGACAGAAATTCAGGGTGGAACTGCGTGGCCAGCATGAAGGGATGATCGGCCAGCTCCACAATTTCCACCAGGCGCCCGTCCGGAGACAGCCCCGAAAAGCGCATACCCTTTGCTGCAAAAATTTCGCGGTAAGCGTTGTTAAATTCAAAACGGTGGCGGTGGCGTTCTTCCACCTGGGTCTCCTGGTAAGCCTCAGCCGCAATCGTCCCCGGCTGCAGCTCGCAGGGATACAGCCCCAGCCGCATGGTGCCGCCCATGTCGCTGATCGTGCGTTGGTCAGGCATCAGGTCAATCACCGGATGGGGTGTGGCGCGGTCGAACTCGGTGGAATTGGCCTGGTCATTGCCCAAAATCTCGCGTGCAAATTCAGTCACCATCAGCTGCATGCCCAGACACAAGCCAAAATAGGGCACCTGATGGATACGGGCGTAATGGGCCGCCTGAATTTTGCCCTCAATCCCGCGGCTGCCAAAACCGCCCGGAACCAGAATCCCCGAAACGCTTTCCAGCACATCCCAGGAGCGCCCCTTCTCCAAATCCGCGGAATGTACCCACTGCAAATCCAGTTCCACCCCCAGGTGCAGAGCGGCGTGCTTGAGCGCCTCGCGCACGCTGATGTAAGCGTCGTGCAGCTCCACATACTTGCCCACCAGCGCCACGCGCACGCTGGGCTTTTCGCGTCGCACCTCGTTCACCAACCAGCGCCATTCGCTCCAATCCGGCCGGGCGCGCGCCGTCAGCCCCATACGCTCCAGGATGTAATCGGCCATGCCCTCGGCTTCGATCAGCAGGGGAACTTCATAAAGCACTTCCGCCGTCACCATGGGGATCACTGCGCGTTTATCCACGTCGCAGAACAGGGCCATCTTCTCGCGCAGACTGGCGTCCACGGGGTAATCCGAGCGGGCCACGATCATATCGGGCGAAATACCGATGGAGCGCAGCTCCCGCACCGAATGCTGGGTGGGCTTGGTTTTCAACTCGGCTGTGGCGGCGATATAGGGCAGCCAGGTGACGTGCACATAAAAAGTGTTGTCGCGCCCAAGATCGGTGCGCAGCTGCCGCAGCGCCTCGAGGAAGGGCAGCGATTCAATGTCGCCCACCGTGCCGCCCACCTCCACCAGCACAATCTCGGCATTGGTGGCTTTGGACACCAGCCCAATGCGCCGCTTGATCTCGTTGGTGATGTGCGGGATCACCTGAATGGTGCCGCCCAGATAATCACCTTTGCGCTCTTTGCCAATCACCTCGGCGTACACCTGTCCGGTGGTGATGTTGCACACCCGGCTGAGGCGGATATCAATAAAACGCTCGTAATGGCCCAAATCCAGGTCCGTCTCGGCGCCGTCATCCAGCACAAAGACTTCGCCGTGCTGGTAAGGGCTCATCGTGCCCGGATCCACGTTGATGTACGGATCCAGCTTTTGCACGGCCACTTTAAAGCCGCGCTCTTTCAGAGCGCGCCCCAAAGCCGCCGCTGTGACCCCTTTGCCCACCGAGCTGACCACACCGCCTGTGAAAAAGATGTATTTTGTCGTCATCCCACACACTCCTTTGCCGGCTCATCGCCGCAGTACCGCCGTTTATAGGGCTAAAAAAGAAGCAGGGAGGGCCGTTTTACGGCACCTCCCCGCTGAGTGGTTCGGCGTTATTGGTTAAACCACATTGGATGGTCCAACGGTTCAATCATACGCGTCAACATCACCGATCAAACCAGCCTGATAACCAGCGTTCCCTTTATACCAGGCCGGCTGCAATGTGTTCAACTCAAAAAGAACAACGCTTTCGCTGAAACCCAGTGATTTCTTCCTGAAAGGCGTTCAGGTCGAAATTTTACGCTTTGCCCAGGAGAGACTTGGTGGTGTAGAACAGTTCCACAGCATCCAAACGAACCGGAATTATTCCTGGCGCGCTTTGCCGTCCAGCGTGCGCGACAGGATGTCCATCTGTTCCTGCGTCACGTTCTTGGCCTTACGCCCTTTTTCCTGGCGTTTCTGTTTGGCACGTTCCATGGCTTCGCGGAAAGCATATTCCAGAGCCGTTGGGTCGCTTTCAGTGGGCTGCGGTTCTTCGATATTCAGATTAAATTCTTCGTTTTCCGAATCGCGCTGCTTGCGGGCCTTCTTGGGACGGCGCGCAGCCTGACCGCCAGCCGCAGCGGCAGCCGAAGCGTTGGCAAACCGTTCGCGCGACTGCGAAGCCGGGCGGACCGGTTCGGGTTCGGGTTCAGGTTCGGGCTGCAGAGCTTTCATGGAAAGCTTGATCTGCTTCTTGCGGCGGTTGACTTCCAGCACCTCGGCGTCAATCTCGTCGCCTTCCTTGACCACATCCGAAGGCTCGCGCACGTAACCGTGGGCCATCTCGCTGATGTGCACCAAACCGGGCCGTTCCGCGCCGATTTCCACAAACGCGCCGAACTTCTCCAGGCGCACCACCGTACCGTGCACCGCCATGCCCTTCTTAATCTCGCGCCATTCGAGATCCAGGGGCTTGATCATGGTCAGTTCGATGTGATCATCCTTGACCTTGCGCACCCACACGTCCACCTGCTGCCCAACCTGAAGGATGTCCTCCACGCGGTGCAGGGTGACGCCCTCGGGGGCTTCAATCTGCGAAATGTGAATCACAGCCGGCTGGCCAACGCCAATATCAATCAGCGCCCCTGCCAGGCTGACTTTTGCCACCGTTCCGGTGAAGTGCGTTTTCAGTTTCACTTCCACCGGCTCGTTGGTCTCGTTCATACTTACATCCATAGCACCACTCTCCCTAGGTAAATTTCAGCAAAACGAGATTATACCCCCCGACAGGGAAACTGTCAATTAACCGGCGCAGATCGGCCAAAACTCATCCTTTCCCGCCCCAACGCCTTCTTTAAGTCTCAGCCGTCGGTCCGTCATCCAGGCGGTGCCCCACCCGAAAGCTGATCATACCCACCAACAGCGGCAGCCAAAAGGTCACCCCGCGGTAGCTCAGAGTGATAATGGTGGCAGCGTCCAGCGGCACCAGCAGGGTTTTCATCACCAGCACCAGCACGCCTTCCACAATCCCAATTCCCGCCGGGGTGGGCGAAACGATCACAAACAGATAGCCAATGCCAAAGCTGCCAAAAATCGTCCCCGCCGTGAAAGGCACATCAAAGGCCAGGAACATCAGCGTTAGAATGGATAGGTGCAGGGCCTTGTTGCTCAGGGCCAGCAGCAGCGGCCGGATCAGCAGGCGCGGCTCGCCGCGCAGGGCCTGAATGCCCTCGGCGATCTCATGCGCAAAGGTGTAAGCGCGGCTTTCTTCCACAAAGGGGCGTTTGCGGCTGAAGGGCCGCGCCACGTAGTTCACCCCGCGCGCTGCCCAGGCCAGCACCCGCGCCAGCGTATCGGCAGATTTCATCCCCAAATACAGCAGGCCGATGAGACCCAGCGCCACCACCAGCAGCACCAGCGAAGCCCCCACCTCCGACCATTCCAGATGGTTGCGCCGCGCCAAAACCGCCAGGCCCAGCGTCACCACCACCAACAGGCCGGCGTATTCAAACAGCAAATTCAGCGCGTAGGCCGCCATCACCCGCCCGCGCGAATGGCCGCGCTTACCCGCGTCGGCCAAAAAGAGGGCAATGGCCGGAACCCCGCCCGAAGCCGGCGTGACCACGTTCACGAAAAAGGCCGCACTGGAAAGGTAAATCAAGCGGCGGTAGCTTTCGTCCAGGCCCACAATGCGGTACACCGCCTGATAGCTGGCGCTCAGGTTCAGCAGCCAGGCCGCCTCCACCAACGCCGCCAGGGCCACATACCACCAGTGCCCCATGCGCAGGATGCGCCAGACTTCCTGCATCTCGGCGAAGTAGGTCAAAATGAACACCAGTCCCAGCAGCAGGAGCACGGCCATCAAGAATTTGCGCATACCCGCATTATACCGGAAAAGCCGCGCGGCTTTGCCCGCCCCCGTGCGCTCAGCTTCGCCTCGATCCAATTTGACATTTTTCTAACAATCCTCTGACGATCTTTTAATAGCGGCCGCGTATATTAAGCACAGTTCAACCTTATTGATTTTTTGAAAGGAGGTTCACGATGTCCAATCTAACCCGTTGGGAGCCAATGCGCGAAATGATGTCTCTGCGAGAAGCGATGGATCAGCTGTTTGATGACGCCTTCACCCGGCCTGTCAGCCTGCGTGACCTCGCCGCTTTGCCCCTGATTGATCTTTCACAAGACGACGATGAGATCACGGTAAAAGCTGTGCTGCCTGGGCTTAAGCCGGAGGATGTGCAGATTTCCGTCACCGCCGATGTGCTGACTATCAAAGGCGAATTCAAGAATGAAGATGAGGGCAAGAACCGCAATTACCTCATTCGTGAACGGCGCTTCGGCAGCTTTGAACGCATGATCCAACTGCCCACCGAAGTGCAGACAGAAAAGGCGCATGCCGATTTCGCTGACGGCATCCTCACCATTCGCTTGCCCAAGGCTGAAGCGGTCAAGCCCAAATCCATCAGCATCAAAGTGAAGTAAAACGCAGCTCCCCAAAAACACAATTCCCCTCTCTGTGATCAAGCAGAGAGGGGAATTTCTTTAAATTCTCCAAGGGAAACGCCCCCGCGATGACAAATTGGCAAGTAAGGTGCGCCTCATTTCATCGAGTGCACCGCATGATCAGCTGTTGGTTTACCCGTCCTCTTGGCGTTCCTCGCGTCTTAGCGGTTCTCACATCGAGAGCACGCCCTCTTACTACGAGGGCACGGGCAAAGCACGCCCGTGCCCCAACAATGCAAAATAAGCGTTTAGCTTCACTGTCCGCCCCTCGTTTAATGATCCTTTTCCAGCACCACCTGCACGCTCAGCGTCTCCTGCCCGCGCACCAGACGCACCTCCACCGTCTGCTCCGGTGCAAACGAATACAGCACGTTCACAAAGGGATGGCTGGAATCAATCGCCGTGCTGCCGATATGGGTGAGAATGTCCCCGGGCTGAATACCGGCCGCCTCGGCCGCGCTCCCCGAACGCACCTGCGACACATACACCCCCCACTGTACTGGCAGGTTGTAGCGCCGCGCCAGGTCAGGCGTGATGGGCTGGTAACGAATAGAAAGGGTAGGGCGTGCCACCGCGCCGGTCTGCACAATCTGGCTGGCCACCGCCTGGGCCATATTGGAGGGGATCGAAAAGCCCAGGCCCTCCACAATATTACCGCCCCCGCCTGTGCGCAGGATCAGCGTGTTAATCCCGATCACCTCACCGGCCAGGTTCACCAGTGGGCCGCCCGAATTGCCGGTGTTGATGGCCGCATCCGTCTGGATCAGCCCTTCCATCAAATAACCCTGGCCGGTATCCAGGCTGCGGCCTGTGGCGCTGATCACCCCTGAGGTGACTGTGTTCTTAAAATCGCCCAAAGGCGAGCCGATGGCGATCACGGTTTCGCCAGGGCGCAGCGCGTCCGAATTGCCCAAAACCGCCACCGCGGGCATCTCCCCTTCGGCTTTCAACACGGCCAAATCCGAAAACACATCCGACCCCACCAGCCGCGCGGAACGTTCTTCCCCGTTGGCCAGTACAATGGACAGCGTTTCGGTGTTTTCCACCACGTGATGGTTGGTGAGCACATAGCCGTCCGCTGAAAGGATCACCCCGCTGCCGCTTACCGTTCCGCCGGAGATCCAGCCGAAGATGGTCGCCTGATCGGGGGCCTTGCCCACCACCGTCACCACCGCCGGGCCGACGGTATCCACCGCGCGGGTGATGGCCGTCTCAATCTGGGTACTTTCCACCTGCAAAGTCCCCGCGGGCTGCCCCGCCAGCGGGCTGGGCGCCGCAGCCGCGGGCGCTTCCACCGCCGACGTGCGCATGGCCGCATACACCGCCAGCCCGCCGCCCAGCGCGCCCAGCAAGGCCGCGCCCACCGCCACCAGCGCCACAAATACCCCGTACAGAATCCGCCGCGCGTTCATCATTTTCCTAAGAGAATGTCAACCGCTCGATCCAGCTGCGGGTCGCGTTCAGCTTTCGCGTCTTCTTCGGTCAGATCCACCACCACATCCGGCTCCAGCCCCACCTTGTGGATCTGCCGCCCATTGGGGGTCAGCCAGCGTGCAATCGTCACCCGCACCGCCCCCTGGTTATTTTCCAGCGGGATCCAATTCTGCACCGAGCCTTTGCCAAAGGTGGTCTGGCCCACCAGCTTGCCACGGCCCAGGTCCTGAATGGCCCCCGCCACGATCTCCGAAGCCGAGGCGCTGCCGCCGTCCACCAGCACCACCAGCGGAATTTCGGTGGCCATGCCGCCGCGCGAAGTCTTAAATTCCTTGCGGGTGCCGTCCCCAAACTCTTCATACATCACCACCGGCCGCCCAGGAATAAACTCCGAGAGCAGGTCAATGGCCGTGTTCAAATAGCCGCCGCCGTTGCCGCGCAGATCCAAAATCAGGCCCTTGGGGTTCTGCGGCAGTAGTTCCTTCAGCGCGCTGCGCAGCTCGGGCATGGTCTTCTCGCCGAAGATGAACACCTGCACATAGGCGATGTTATCCTTCAGCATCTCACCCTTGGCGCTGGGCATGTTGATCTTCGAGCGGGTAATGGTGACGTCAAAGGGTTCGGGCGTTTCTTCGCGCTGCACCGTCAGGGTCACATCCGTGCCCGCCGGGCCTAAAACGCGCTGCAGCACCAGATCGCCGCTCACGCCGGTCATGTCCTCGCCGTCCACCTTGATAATCACATCCCCCGGCTTCAAGCCTGCTTTTTCCGCCGGGCTGCCAGGCATGGGGCTGATGATCTTCAAATACTCACCGGTGATATCCACCCACGCGCCGATGCCCTCATACTCGCCCTGCAAAGACACGTTGGTCTGTTCGAACTCCTGCGGATCCATGTACGAGGTGTGCGGATCGCCCAGGGATTCCAACATGCCGCGGATCGCGCCGCGCATCATCAGGGTGTCGTCCACCGGTTGGTCCACATATTGGTCGTGCACCAGCTTCCACGTCTCCCAAAACGGGGCAAAGAGGGTTTCCAGCTCTTTTGGGATGGCCCCGCTGCTGGCTGCACCCGATTGGAAAAGCTCAAACGGGTTCCCCACGGCGGTGTCGCTCTGCGCCTGCCGGTCGGGCATAGCCCAGCCGACAATTAGCCCGCCGGAGAAGGCTCCTACCAATAAGATGAAGGCCGCTGCGACCATGATTATGGTGGTCAGCGTCCGATTTTTAGATTTCTGGCCCGCTGTCCCGGCGGGTACGGGTTCGATGATTGTGGATCCTGGTTCCATGAGATTGCCTCCTATGGCCTTCCCGCCGCTCGGCGGGGTTAGCTGTATCACCATCCGTTTTAAGACGGAAATATCCTGCTCAGCGCGCTGTGGGATGCACAGCCTGCGTCCATTCCACGGTCATGGAATAGCTTATCACGATCGGGTTAAAAGTGGATGAAAGTTCTGGGGTTTGTATCAGGTTTGTGGAAGGTTATCCGGCGGATTCGCGCCCTCGCCGTCCGTTTTCCCCACCTGGCGCAGCTCAGCCACGCGCCGCGCCAGCTCAGCAGCTGCCTCGTTATTCTTGCGGAACGGATCGCGCAGAGTGTGCATGGTCTTACCCAGGAATTGAAACGGCGCGCGCGGGGTGCGCTGGCCGCGCACCAGAGCTACCAGGTTTAAATTCAGCAGGAGGATGAAAAGCACCACCAGCCCAATTACCGCCCAGCCCAACGGTGTGATGCGCTCAAACATGCCCGCCCTCCCGGCTGCCCAGCAGCCCGTCCAGCACCTGCGGCAAATCTTCCACGCGCCGCACCCAGTGCGGCGCACTGCCGTTTGCTGCTGCGCCCACCCCCACTGCAACCATGCCCATCGCGCGGGCAGCTTCCAAATTGGCCGGGGTATCGTCAATGAGGATGCACTCCTCCGGCGCGGGGCTGCCCGCCATGCGCAGACCTAAAACAAAAGCCTCCGGCTGCGGTTTGCAGTAGGGCGCGATGGTGTTGACGTCAATGATGCTCTCGAAGCAGTCTTCCACCCCCAAAACCGCCAAAACCCGCCGGGCGTGGGCCTCGTCTGCATTGGTGAAAATGATGCGGCGCTGTGGGTAGCGCAGCAGCACCCCGCGCAGGGCTGGGTTGGGCCGAATCAAATCGCGCAGCGGCACATCGTGGACAAAATCCAGGTATTCCTGCCGCTCAATATGTTCTTCAATCTCCAGCCCGCGCATGGTGGTGCCGTAGGTGCTGAAGTAATAGGTGCGCCGCGCGAGGATTTCGGCCTCGGGCAGGCCGCGGCGCTCACCCAGGTAGCGGTCAATCCGTTGGGCAATTGCCTCCCACACGCCGCTTTCGGGCGGGTAGAGGGTGTTATCCACATCATAAAAAAGGGTGTGAATAGGCATACGGTAGAGTATACCAGAATCCCGCGCTCAGCCCGCGGGCAGCACCACCGGCGGCAGCCCGCCCCCCAGCGCCAGCACTTGCAGCGGAACGCGGTAAGCGCGTGTCAGCACATCCGCCTGCAACACTTCACCAGGGCGGCCCAAAGCGCACAGCCTGCCATCGGCCAGCAGCGCCACCTTATCCGCGTAGCGGCTGACCAGATTCAAATCGTGCAGGGCCACCAGCACGGCCAGCTTCTCCTGGTGGGCCAGCTCGCGCACCAATTCCAACAGGCTGAGCTGATACTGCAAATCCAAATGGGCGGTCGGCTCATCCAGGAGCATCACCGGCGCCGACTGCGCCAATGCCCGCGCCAGCAAAACGCGCTGCTGCTCGCCGCCCGAAAGTTGGTTCACCGGCCGCCCAGCCAGGGCCTGTGTATCCGTGCGTTTCAGCGCCCAACGCGCGATATCTTCATCTTTTGCGGTCAGCTGACCCAGCCAGTTCAGATGCGGCGTGCGCCCCAACAGCACCGTTTCCCACACGGTGAAAGCTGCGGGCAAATTCACCGCCTGGGGCACCACAGCAATGCGCCGCGCCCGTTCCACCTCGGAATACTGGCGCAGGTCACGCCCATCCAGGCGCACAGTCCCGCTCCTCACCGGCAGCACCCCGCTCAGCGCGCGGATCAGGGTGGATTTGCCCGCACCGTTCGGGCCGATCACCGCCAATACCTGCCCCGCCGCCAGGTGAAAACCCACCTGCTGAAGCACAACTTTTTCACCGTAGGATATGCTCAACCCTTCAACCGTCAGCATTGCCGCCTCCACCCGCTCACCAGGAAAATTGCTGCCGCGAGCGGCGCAGCAGCCACAAAAAGAACGGCGCCCCAGCCATCGCCGTCAAGATCCCCACCGGAATCTCCTGCGGGGCGATCACCGTCCGCGCCAGCATGTCTGCCATCAGCAGCAGACTGGCTCCGTTGATCACCGCCAGCGGGATCACCCGCCGGTAGTCCCCACCCCAAACCAAACGTACCACGTGCGGCACAATCAACCCCACAAAGCCGATGATCCCCGCAAAGGCCACCGCCGCCGCCGTGGTCATGGAGGCCGCCGCAATCACCAGAGCGCGCACGCGCTCCACGCGCAGCCCCAACTGGCGCGCCTGTTCGTCGCCAAACTGCATCACATTCAGGCTGTGACCCAAAAGCACCAGAGCGGTCAACCCAACACCGATATACGGCAAAACCGCCGCCACCGGCTGCCAGCCGCTTTGCGTGGCGCCCCCCATCAGCCACACCAGCGCACGCCGCACCTCACCGGTGGAACGCAGCATCCAGAATGAGGTCAGGGCCGTGGCAAAAGAGCTGACCGCCACCCCCGCCAGGATCAGGTTAGAGGCTGGCAAACTGTTCTGCACCTTGGCCAAAAACAGCACCACCGCCACCGTCACCAAAGCACCAGCAAAAGCCGCCAGGGGGATCACCATCAGCCCCCAAAAGGTGTACGGCCAGCGCACGCTCATGGCTGCCACCGCCCCCAGCCCGGCCCCCGAAGCCACGCCGATCAAATAGGGGTCGGCCAGCGGGTTACGAAACAGGCCCTGATAAGCCGCCCCGCTGCCCGCCAGGGCAGCCCCGGTCAGCAAGGCCAGCACCGCCCGCGGCAGGCGCAGCGTGAACAGAATGGTGTCCATCGGCTGCAGGGCGGCTGCCAGCGGCTGCCCCCCCAGGCGGGCCTGGAACAGCACGCCCATCACCGTCGGAGGGATAAAAACGCTGCCCACCGCCACACTCGCCGCCAGCAGTACCGCCAGCAGCGCCAGACTGAACCCGTAGGGGTGGGCAGCAATCCACTTCATCTTACTTCACCAACTCTGGATGGAAGATTTTCAGCATGGCCTCCAGGCCGTCCACCAGGCGCGGCCCGGGGCGGCTGACCAGGTTATCGTCAAAGGGCAGCACTTTTTGGGTCTGCACAGCCTTCAGCCCATCCCAACCCGGGCGAGCCGCCACCTGTTCCGCCGTCATCCCCCACATGGCGTCGCCCATCAGGATGTAATCGGGGTCGGCCACCATCAAAGCCTCCTGGCTGATCTGCGCCCACTCGGCGTCCAGCTCCGCGCCCACATTGCGCCCGCCCGCCATGCGAATGATCAAATCCACAAAGGTGCCGGGGCCGCTCGTCCAGGGTTTGGCCGGGTCGGTGGAATCCAGCTCGTAAAACACGCTGGGCGTTTCTTTGGCCTGAGCCGCCGCCTTGGTGACAGCCTGCACGCGCGCCTTCAGGCTTTCATTCAAAGTCGCGGCCTCGCTCTCGTGTCCGCTCAACTTCCCCACCAGGGTCAAATTGGCGTACAGCCCTTCAAAATCCGTGGGGTTCGACAGGTAATACACGGTCAACCCCGCGTCTTCCATGGCCTTCACCTGTTCAGGGGTGTTAATTTCGGCGGCCAGCACCAGATCGGGCTTCAGCGCCACCATCTGCTCCACGTTGTAGCCGCTGAACCCGCCCACCGAAGGCAAAGCCTGGGCGGCTGCGGGCGTATCCGAAAGGTCGTCGCGCGCGATCACCTGCGCGCCGGCCCCCACCGCGAACAGAATTTCGGTGTTGGACGGAGCCAGCGAGATGATGCGCTGGGGGGTGCTTGTTAACTGCACACTGCGCCCCAGCCCGTCCGTGAATACCTGCGCGGCCGACTCGGGGGTAGGGGCCGCGGTGGGCGCGCACGCCGCCAAAAACAGGGCAAAGATCATCAGCCCCAAAAACATTTTCCAATACGATTTCATATCAACTGCCTCTCTTGTTGGTTTCGGTTAATGATCATTTCCGGCGATGTCAAAACAGGGTCAAAGGTATTTTTTGCCGCGCCCGGAAAGCCTCTGCCAACAAAACCCCCCTACCGCAAGCGATAGGGGGTGATTTTCGGGCCAATCCAGCATCCACGGTTCTCACCTCCTTTGTGCGAGGTTGTGAAGAACGCGCCACAAGCGGTCGACCTGGCTTACCAGCCCAAAGGCTGGATCACAGTTGCGCAACAGCACCGGATTCACACCGGTTTCGCCATCCATCCGCCCCGCGCGGGGCAGAAAACCTGTGGGCGAATATTCAGTTGTTATGCATTGTACGCCGGCCTCTACCCCCCGTCAATGGCCGAAGCGCACTCTTCCACGCGCGCAAGCTCACCCCGTTTTGCGGCGGGCGGCTGTCTTGCGCGCCGGGCCGCTGCTGCCATTCGGGGCCGCCCGGTAAGCGGGCACATTTAACAAATAAATCTCGCAAATGCGCCGGTCCAACATGCGGCTGCGCACCCGCGGGTCAATCTCATCCAAGGGGGACGAGGTGGTGATCACCGTGGGCAGCTCGGCGTTGTAGCGGTAGTTGATCAGCTGGTATAGCTTCTCGCGCGCCCAGGGCGTGGCGCTCTGCGTGCCTAAATCGTCCAAAATCAACAGCGAAGCCGTGCGCACATGGTCAAAAAGGCGGTCGTACGAAACCGAGCTGGTGGGACTGAAGGTGGCGCGCAGGTGATCCAGCAGGTCGGGGACCACCACGAACATGGGTTCTTCTCCCAGGCCAAAGCGGTAGTTGCCGATGGAGGCCGCCAGGTGGGTTTTACCGGTGGCATAAGTGCCCATCAGCACCAGCCACCCGCGCGGCGACTCGGCATATACCTGGGCGGCGCGAAAGGCCTTCTCCAGGCTTTTCTGCTCCTCAGCGGGCAGTCGTTCGCTCTCGCGCATGCTGAAGCTGCCAAAGGTGCGGCTGGAATGCAGGTGCAGGGTAGAAAGCTGCGGCTGGCTGCTGGTTTCGCGCACCGGCGAACGGAAATCCGGAGCCTGAATCTCCACCCTGGTCACCAGATCGGGATCTTCCAGCCGCGAACGGATGCGCCCGTCCATCTCTTCCAGGCGTAAATTGCTGGTCATCACCAACGGCAGGCGGTTGACATAGCGGTGATTGATGATCTGGAACAGCTTTTCCTGAGCCCAGGGCGTGGCGTTTTGGGTGCCCAAATCGTCCAACACCAGCAGGCGGATGTTGCGAATTTCGTCAAAGCGCTCCTCAAAGCCCGATTCACGGTCGCCGTAGGAGAAGCGCAGCCAATCCAGCAAATCGGGCACAGTCAGGAACAGGGTAGGAACCCCCAGCCGCACCACAAAATTGGCCACCGCCGCCGCCAGGTGGGTCTTGCCGCAGCCGTAACCCCCCAACAGCAGCAGCCAGCCCTTCAGCGTCTGGGCGTACTGCTGCGAGAGGGTCAGGGCCATGTTCAGCGAACGCACCTGATGTTCGCCCAACCCCAGGCGTCCCTGGGGGTTAAAGGTCTCAAAGGTCTGCTCTTTGAAAGCGTCCAGGTTGCTCAAACGGAACAGGCGGTTTTGGCTGGCTTCCGCCACGGCCTGCTGACGGCAAACGCACACCTGCAGCCGACCAAATTCGGGATGGTCAATGGGCAGGTCGCGCCGCACAAACCCCACCCCGCCGCAGATGGGGCAGTTTGGGTCCCCGGGGAAAGAGGAGGAGGCCGCCGCGGGCGGATTAATGCTCGATGAAGTCGGAGTATTCGCCTTCGATAAATCGGCGGCGATCTTTTTCAGGGTCTCGTCGATCTTTTTCATCGCGTCCTTTCTCCTGCCAGGAGCGTAAAATCGCTTCCACATAGCGCAGGCTGCGCTTGTTGGCCTGCACGGCAATGCGCATGCTATCCTCAATCCAGGCCTGCGGATAGATCTGCTCCATATCACGCAGCGTGTCGGCCACCAGGGGCGTCAGCGGGCCGAACTCATCTTCATACCGCTTAAAGATATTGGGGCGTTCCAACACCACCCCGGCGGTCTCATGCTGACCCAAATCGGGCCGCCAGGCGCCGGTTTGCAGCGCGCGCAAGGCCCCCCGTCCGCGGGGCGTATTCAAGAAATATAGCACCTCACCCGCTGGTTCAGCCAGCGGCGCCGCCAGCAGCGTGCCGCGCGCCACGGCCAGGGGCAATCCTTCGTCCAGGGTCTGTGCAGCGGCCTGGGGCGTTTCGGCCAGAGGCGCGCCGCTGTTCGGCTGCAAAAAATCTTCGCGCAGCAGATAGCGCACTTTCTCCTGCTGCTGATTCAGCAGCCAAATAGCCGCCAGGGTCACTTTCAGCTCTGCCAGCGAATCGATTCGCCCCAGCAGCTCGCGGAAGAAATCCGCGGGTACCGGTGTAAGCTGGGCTTTGGTGCCCGAAAAACCCGAGAAAGGCCTAACTGCCATGCTCAGCGCGTCCCAGCGGTTGAGGCGTTTTCAAAGCGGGCCACATTGTTCAGGAAGACCATCTCAATGCCCGAATGGGTGGGGCCGTTGCGGTGCTTGGCCACAATCAATTCGGCCAGGTTGGAGCGCGGGTTATCTTTTTCCAGCGCGTCGGGGCGGTGGATGAACATCACAATGTCGGCGTCCTGTTCCAATGAGCCAGATTCGCGCAGGTCCGAAAGCACCGGACGCTTATCCTGACGCTGTTCCACCGCGCGCGAAAGCTGCGCCGCCGCCAGCACGGGCACTTCCAATTCGCGTGCCAGCACCTTCAAATTGCGAGAGATGAAAGAGACTTCCTGCACGCGGTTATCAGTGGGCTTGTCGCTGCTCATCAACTGCAAGTAGTCCACGATCACCAGATCCAGATGGTATTCCAGATGCAGGCGGCGGCACTTGGTGCGCAGCTGCAAGGGGGTGATGGCCGGGGTGTCGTCCAGGAAAAGGTGCGTATCCGAAAGCACATCAATGGCGTGGATGAACAGCGGCCATTCGTCCGGGTTCAGCTTGCCCGTGCGCAGGCGCTGGGTGTCAATGCCCGTCTCCTGCGCGATCAAACGCTGCACCAATTGTTCGTTGGACATTTCCAGCGAGAACATAGCCACGTGCTTCTTGTGCTTTTGGGCTGCGTTCTTGGCCACCGACAGCATGAAGCCGGTTTTACCCATGCCAGGGCGTCCGGCGATAATCAGCAGATCGCTCTTTTGCAGGCCGCCCAGCAGTTTATCCAGGTCAATCAGGCCGGTGGGCACGCCGTACAGTTCATCCCCGCGCTTGGAGAGGTCCTCCACACGGTCGAAGACCTCGCTCAGCACCTGTTGAATGGGCTGCACATCGCGCTTGATGCGCCGTTCGCTGATGCCGAAGATGGTTTTTTCGGCCTCGCCCAGGATGGTATCCACGCTGCTGGCCTGGTCGTGGGCCAGGCGTGCCAGATCATTGGCCGCTACCAGCATGCGGCGGCGCACCGAATTGCCCTCCACAATGCGCCCGTAAGCCTCAGCATGCAGGGAGGTGGGCGTCTGGTTGATAAGCGACATGATATAAGCCGCCCCGCCCACTTCGGACAGGCGGCTCTGCTGTTCCAGGTCTTCGCAGACGGTTAGAAAGTCAATCGGCGAACGACTTTCATGCAGACGGTTAAACGTCTCCCAGATCCAGCGGTTGCGCACAATGTAAAAATCTTCGGGCTTCAGGAACTGGGCAACATCATAGAAAGCCTCAGGGTTAATTAAAACCGCCCCCAAGACCGCCTCTTCTGCTTCGCGGCTGTGCGGCTCGGCCTGAATATTGGCCAGTTCCACAGACTCCATCGGAGGTAAATCGTCCATACCCATCCCTGGGGTAAAAACTCGGCGCGCTAGGGTTCAGGTCACAGCGCGCCGGCAGTTGCAAACAGTCGAGGCTGGTGTAGCCCGCCCCGGCGAGGATTCACATCAAGGTTCTGGATCTGCGTCTGGCTTGGGCGCATCCGGCGTATCTTCATCCCCACCGCTGAGATCGTCCAATTCCAGATTCGAGAGGAAATCCTCAAAGACCGAAAGGCGCTGTTCGCTGGAATCTTCGCTGGCGGTTTCGGGTTCCTGAGAATCCAGCACAGGCTCGGTGATGTCGCGTTCCGGCAGAATACCAGCGCTCTCCATCACATCCCGCGAGACCAGAATGGGCACATGCGCGCGCACGGCCAGGGCCATCGCGTCGGAGGGGCGGGTGTCAATATTGACCACCTGACCGCCGGCCTCCACCACCAGGTTGCCGTAATACACGTCATCGCGCAGCGAAACCACTTCCACGCGCAGCAGACGCGCGTTGAGGGCA
Source organism: Levilinea sp. (assembly GCA_029975215.1). Lineage (GTDB taxonomy): Bacteria > Chloroflexota > Anaerolineae > Anaerolineales > Anaerolineaceae > Levilinea. The sequence continues at coordinate 9,860 of JARKPO010000071.1, read as the reverse complement.
TTGAAAACATTCTTGATCAGGTCATGCGTCTGCGGGCGGGCGACCTCAATCTCCTGCAGGGCAATCGTGATGGCTTCCGCCTCATACGGCCCAATCCAGATGGGCAAGTAGCGCTCAGCGTTCAGTTCTCGCAGCACCACAATGCGCTGCTGGTTGGTCAGGCTGACCCGCACGCTGTCTATCACAACCTCTACCATTCTGGACATAACTGCCACCTCTTCCTTGGGCTTCAAAATTCGTTGGCCTGGCCTTATTCTAACACGGCCAGGGGGCCAATGCAATTAAAAACCGCTCAAAAAACTCTGCATTTCTTTAAGATTTCGTGTATAATAAGCGCACGTGGCCTCTTGTTTGTTCTTAAACCCCTACCCACATCATTGCGACCATGCAGGGGGAAATGTTGGGGGGCAAACAGAGGACGCATGCGGTAGACAGAACGTCGCACTAATTTTGTTTATATACGGGTAGCGGCAAGAAGGATTATGAGCATAAACCAGGCTATTCCACACTGCCTGGGTCTTTTTTCGCCCACTTGATTTCGCGCGTATGCGCGTTTGAGTTTGCTTTGAAAGGATTACAGCGGATCGTCATGGTGAACAGGGGAAGAATTTTACTGATCGAAGGCAAGCGCTCGGACCATCCCTCTTTTTACACAGGGTTGTCCCGAAAGGGATTCCATGTGGAGCGGGCGTCCACCGGCAGCGACGCGCTGACCGCCCTGTCTTCCAGTAACCCACAGCTCATTCTGTTAGATGCCGCCTCCCTGCGCAGCAGCGGACGGCGCATCTGTCAATCCCTCATCAAACAGGCCCCCGGTATTCCGATTGTGGTCATCTCCGGTCCGGATACCCCTCCAGACGAAAAAACCGGCGCCAACGTCACCCTGCAGCTGCCCTTCACCCTGCAAAAACTGCTCAACCGCATCCGCAGTTTGATGCCTGTGGAAGAAAAAGACGCCATCCAGGTGGGCGAGATGCAGTTGGATGTGGAACACCGCTGGGTGCGCGTGGGTGCGCGCCAGGTGCGGTTGACCCCGCGTCTGGTGGTGCTGCTCAAAATCCTCATGGATCGCGCCGGAGAGGTGATCGAGCGCAAAGAGCTGTTCAGCCAGGTGTGGGACACCGATTACACCGATGATACCCGCACCCTGGACGTGCACATCAGCTGGCTGCGCCAGGCGCTGGAAGAAGACCCGCGCAACCCGGAATACATCAAGACCGTGCGCGGGGTGGGCTACCGGCTGGATCTAAAAACCCATGCCGTGCCCCTGCCCGCCTCCAACCGCAGCGCGGCCGGCAGCAACGACACCCGCCCAACCCCCACCCTTTAGCCATCCCCCTCCGCTTTCGGCTGTTTCCTGCCGCCCGCTTGACATCCCTGCCGGGTTGGGTATAATTTTCCTCATCAACTGTAAGACTTGCCCGGGACTGTGCGGCGAGGCCCTTTCAGAGAGCTGGCAAACGGTGCGAGCCAGCAGGCCCCCCTCCCTGCGTTCCCCCCCGGCGCCCCCTACTCAGGGGGCTGGTCTTCCTTGCAGGGGCCGGTGATGTGGTCCGGTCGTAAAAGGAACGGCGGCTCCGTTATCGCCAAATGAGGCTGCAACCGGCTTTGGCTCCGGCTTGCGGCAAAAGCAGGTGGCACCACGAGCTGGCCCCCCTCGTCCTGCAAACGGATAGGGGGGTTGTTGTTTCAGCCATCGAAAGGAGTTGTGCCATGTTAGACCTCACCCTGATCCGTGAACAGCCGGATCTCCTGCGCCAGGCGCTGAAAGACCGCCAGATGGATCCTTCCGTTGTGGATGAGATCCAGGCTCTGGACGAAAAACGCCGCGCCCTGCTCAATGAAGTGGAACAGCTGAAGGCCCAGCGCAACAACGTCTCCCGCGAGATCTCGCGCATGAAAGACCCCGCTGAGCGCCAGGCCAAGATTGATGAAATGCGCGTGGTCGGCGACCGTATCACCGCTCTGGATGAGCAGGTGCGCCTGGTGGATAACGACCTGCGCAATCTGGTCGCCAGCATCCCCAACTACCCCGACCCGGCCACCCCTTACGGCACCGGCGAGCATGACAACGTGGTGATGCGCCAGGAAGGTGAAATCCCCACCTTTGACTTTCAGCCCCAACCGCATTGGGACCTGGGCCCGCGCCTGGGCATCCTCAACTTTGACCAGGGCGTCAAAATCACCGGCTCGCGCTTCTACGTCCTTTCGGGGGCGGGAGCGCGGCTGCAGCGCGCTCTCATCGCCTGGATGCTCGACCTGCACACCCGCCAGGGCTACACCGAAAAATACACCCCCTTCATGGTGCGCGGCGAAACCCTGTTTGCCTCAGGGCAGCTACCCAAATTTGTGGATAACCTCTACAAAGACCACGAAGAGGATCTATGGATGGTGCCCACCGCCGAAGTGGCCCTCAACGGGCTGCACATGGGCGACATTTTGGAAGAAGCCGTGCTGCCGCTGCGCTACACCGCCTACACCCCCTGCTTCCGCCGCGAGAAAATGAGCGCCGGGCGTGACGTACGCGGCATTAAGCGCGGCCACCAGTTCGACAAGGTGGAGATGTTCATCTTCTGCAAGCCAGAAGATTCCTACCGCGAGCTGGAGAAAATGCTGGCCGACGCCGAAGACACCTGCCGCGGGCTGGGCCTCACCTACCGCGTAGTGCAGCTGTGCACCGGCGATCTGGGCTTTGGCGCGCGCATCACCTACGATCTCGAAGTGTGGGCCCCCGGCTGCGGTGAATGGCTGGAAGTCTCCTCGGTGTCGCTGGTGGGTGATTTCCAACCGCGCCGCGCCAACATCAAATTCCGCCCCAGCGAAGGCGGCAAGACCCAGCTGGTGCACACCCTCAACGGCTCCGGCTTGGGCATGCCCCGCACGCTCATCGCCGTTCTGGAAAACTACCAACAGGCTGACGGCTCCATCCGTGTTCCAGAGGTGCTGCGTCCGTGGATGGGCGGCCTGGATGTGATCCTTCCGGACTAACACCCTATGGCTCCGCTGACCCAAACCGCCCTCACCGTTGTGACCCTGGCCGTCATGCTGCTGGGTCTGGCCGGGTTAATCCTGGTCATCTTCCCCGGCCTGAATATCATCTGGCTGGCAGCCCTGGTATACGGCCTGATCACCGGCTTCGATTGGGTCAGCGGAGTCTTATTTGCCTTTATCACCCTCATCATGCTGGTGGGCAACCTGGCCGATAATGTGCTGATGAGCACCGAGGCGCGCCAGACCGGCGCCAGCTGGCTTTCCATCGGCGTGGCCCTGGTGGCGGGGCTGTTGGGCAGCCTGTTCTTCCCGCCCTTTGGCGGGCTGATTGCCGCGCTGCTGGGGCTGTTCATCATTGAGTACATCCGCATCCGCAACTGGCGCCAGGCCGCCAACTCGATGCGCGGCATGGCTTTGGGCTGCGGTTGGGTGGTGGTGGTGCGCATTTTCTTCGGCCTGGTGATGATCTTCATCTGGGGATTGTGGGCTTTTGTCCTGTAACCGCTGAGGCTGCCGTGCCCGCGCTGACCCCCAGATGCACCCCAGGTGCACAAGTCACCGCCCAGGCGAACGGCTGGCAGTTAACCGTCCCCCCGGCTGCAGCTGGCCGTTACCACCTGGCCCAGGTGGATGATTACTCCTCCCTGGCGCGGCGCGCCTTTCCACACCACCTGCCGCTGCGTCTGGAGCTGCGCGCCCAGGTTTCGGCCCCCAACCTGCCGGGCACCTGGGGATTTGGCTTGTGGAACGATCCTTTCAGCCTGCGGTTAGGGCTGCGCGGGGCCGAGCGGCGGCTGCCGGTTTTGCCCAACTGCGCCTGGTTTTTCCACGCTTCTCCTGAAAATTACCTCTCCCTGCGCAGTGATCTGCCCCCGCACGGCTGGCTGGCGGGGGTGTTTTCGTCGCCGCTGCTGCCGGGCTTGGCGGTGGCTTTACCCGCGGCGGTAGGTCTGCCGGGGATGCTTTGGCCGCCCCTGGCGCGTCCACTGCGCCGCGCCCTGCGCAGAATCATCCGCGAAGACGCCGCCCGCCTGCCCGTGGACCCCACCCAGAAACACGCCTACGCCCTGGAAGCGGACGCACAGCACGGCACGCGCTTCTTTGTGGATGGACACCTGGCCTTTCAAACCCGTCTGGCCCCCCGCGGCCGCCTGGGGCTGGTATTGTGGATGGATAACCAGTTTGCGGCTTTTGCGCCGGACGGCCAGCTGCGCTTTGGAGTGCTGCCTTCGCCCCAGGCGGCCTGCCTGACGCTGCGCCAGGTGTCTCTCAGCGCCGGGTGAAACCCGCCCATCTGGTATAATAAACCCGTTCTGCCCCCTCCCGCGCACAACCTCGGGAATCCCATTTTATTGAGAAGATAGCATGTTTCAAGATCGCGAATACTTTAACAGTTTGCGCAAAATCGCCGTGCCCATCATCATCCAGCAGTTCGTCTGGTCTGCCCTCAACCTGCTGGATGTGGTCATGATCGGCCAGCTGGGCGACGCCTCGGTGGCGGGCGTGGGATTGGCCAACCAGGTTTTCTTCCTCTTAACCTTCCTGCTCTTCGGAACCAGCTCCGGCGCAGCCGTCTTCACTGCCCAATACTGGGGCAAAGGCGATGTCACCTCCATCCGCAAAGTCCTCGGCCTGAGCCTGGGGGTCAGCTTTGTGGGCAGCCTGCTCTTCACCCTGGTGGCCGTGGCCATCCCCAACACCGTGCTGAGCATCTACTCGCGCGACCCCGAAGTCATCGCCATCGGCGGGCGCTATCTGCGCATCGTAGCCATCAGCTACATCCCCACCGCGGTCACCTTTGCTTACGGCTCCGTGCTGCGCAGCATCGGCAACACCCGCCTGCCCATGATCACCACCGTCATCGCCCTGGTGATCAAAACCGCCATCAGCTATGTGCTCATCTTCGGCTTATTCGGCGCACCCGAAATGGGGGTCGAAGGCGCAGCCATTGGCACGGCTATCGCTCGCGTGCTGCAAATCTTCATCCTCATCATCCCCATCTACACCCAAAAACTGCCCATCGCCGCCAAACTGAATGAAATGGGCGGCTTCAGCCCCGAATTTGTCAAGGCTTATATCAAGGTCGGCCTGCCGGTGATGGTACAGGAGGTGCTGTGGTCGCTGGGCATGAGCACCTATAACCTGGTCTACGCCCGCATCGGCACCCAATCCATCGCCGCCGTCAACATCGCCGGGACCATCGAGAACCTGGCCTTCGTCATCTTCATCGGCATTTCCGACGCCTGCGCCGTGATCATCGGCAACCAGATTGGGGCCAACAACGAGGCCAACGCCAAACGCTACGCCCGTTACAGCCTGACCCTGGTCACCCTGGGCGGCTTCCTCGTCGGTGTGCTCATCTGGCTGTCCTCCGGCCTGATCCTGGAGCTGTACGAGATCTCCCCCGAAGCCCACGATTTCGCCATCCAGGTGCTCACGGTGATGGCCTTCACCCTGTGGGTCAAGGTCTCCAACATGACCATCATCGTCGGCATCCTGCGCAGCGGCGGCGACACCCGCTATGCCCTGATCTTAGAAATGCTCACCATCTGGCTGGTGGGCGTGCCCCTGGCCCTGCTCGGCGCCTTTGTCTTCCACCTGCCGGTGTATTGGGTGGTGTTGTTGGTGGCCGCTGAGGAATTGTGCAAGTACATCATCGGTCTGCGGCGCTTTGCCACCGGCCGCTGGGTGAACAACCTGGTGCAGCACGCCGCCTGAGATGCTTCTCACCCCCAAGGAGACAGCCCATGCGCATCCCGCCTTTTAAACTGGAACGGTTTTTTGCTCTGTATGAGTTCAAGGTGGAAATCCTGCTCAGCTCATCAGACTGCGAAAGCCTGGCCATGTCGGAGCTGATCGGCATGGCTGCGCCCGAAACGCGCCAGATGTGGGACACGCTGCGCCTGGGCTACACCGAATCGCCCGGTCACCCGGGGCTGCGCGCCGAAATCGCCCGCCAATACGCCCACATCCCCGCCGACAACCTGGTGGTGATGGCCCCCGAAGAGGCCATTTTTATTGCCATGCACACCCTGCTGGAGCCGGGCGATGCCGTGGTGGCGGTTGCGCCGGCCTATCAATCGCTGCAGGAGGTGGCCCGCGCCCTGGGCTGCCCGGTGACGCTGTGGCCGCTGGCGCCCACCGCCTCCGGTTGGCAGATGGATCTGGACGCCCTGGAGCGCAGCCTGAGCCCGCGCACGCGCCTGCTGGTGCTGAATTTCCCCCACAACCCCACCGGCTTTTTGCCCACCCGCGCGGAATTTGAAGCCGTCCTGGCGCTGGCCGGCCGTCACGGGATCACCGTGTTCTGTGATGAGATGTACCGCCTGTTGGAACATGACCCCGCCGCCCGGCTTCCGGCGGTGTGTGAGGTGTACGAGAAAGGCGTCTCACTGGCGGGCCTGTCCAAATCCTTCGCCCTGCCCGGCCTGCGCATCGGCTGGCTGGCCGCCCAAGACCCCGCCCTGGCCCAGCGCTGGCTGGCGTTTAAGGACTACACCACCATTTGCAGCTCGGCCCCCAGCGAAATCTTAGCCATCATGGCCCTGCAGAACAGCGGCCCCATCCTCAGCCGCAACCGCGGCATCGTGCTGCACAACACCGCCCTGGCCGAAGACTTTTGCCGCGCGTACCCCCAGTGGTTCGAATGGATTCCGCCCCAGGCCGGTTCCATCGCCTTCCCGCGCTGGTGCGGGGCCGAAGCGGTGGAAGATTTTTGCCGGAACGTGCTGGAAGAACAAGGCGTCATGATCGTGCCGGGCAGCCTGTTTGATTACCCCGGGAATCATTTTCGCCTGGGGTTGGGCCGGCAAAATTTCGCCGAGGGGCTGGCGCGCCTCCGGCAGCAGCTGATGACCCGCCCGGCCTAGACCCAAAGGCCGTGTAGCGCTGCACCCCGCTGGCCGCGCCGCCTTCTGCCGCCGTCACCTGCGCGCTGCCCAGGTGATCCGTCAGCAGCCAGTTCAGCGTGTCGGTCCCGTTAGCCTGGGTTCGCACGGCTATGGGCTGCCCGCCAAAGGGGTAATACTTCTGGATGCGGGTCTCCTCACCACTCACCCGCAGGTGGAATTGGCGGCTGACGTAATAGGTCACTTCGCCGTTCACGATGCTTTTCACCAGGGTTCCGTCCCCATCATAGAAGTACTGCGCCGATTCCAGCGGCATCAGCCCACGGCCCGCTTACCAAGTGCAGGGATTATCATACACCTGCCACTCTCGAATATCTGTATCTGCAAGATAGGGCAGTGCCTCTACGACTTTCTCAAGGCTATCCCCAGTTGGAAACAATAAAACGGCTTCAACCGGAGAGGTGGGTTTTAGTTTCTTATAACTAATAAACCCGCTTTCGTAAGTTGTGAGGATCATTCCTTTCTTAAGATTTAATAACTCCGCTTTACAACCCGCCGAATTCCATTCAGCCCAACTATAATCAGGAACACCAAATGCATCAATAACTTCTTTAAGTGAGGCATCTTGCTGATCACATCCCATAAATAATTGCATCCATTCAATCTTTCCATTCGGGTATGTATCAAAGTATATTCTCCCCCCCTCAGCGCCATCACAGCCGGCCATGTCCCATGAAAGCACATGCGGGCTTGTTCGTTCGCTAGGCAGCCAAAATTTCTCCACATCCGGCAAGGCCGCCAGTTTTTCATGGGCTTCTTTCGCGGTGGTTTCGCCTGGCGTAATCCCTTCCCAACACGGCGGCTGACAAACCGGGTTGCTTAACCAACGTTCGATCCACGGCAGCTTCGGAGAGACGGGGGAAGTTTTACATCCGGAAATCAGGATTGTACCCAACAGCAGGGATAGAAGGGTGAACTGTAAGCTCTTTTTCATACGAAGCCCCATCGGTTTTGCCGTTCCCAAATTTTCGCCTGATCCCGTGTAAGCAGATACTCAGCGCGTTCCAGGGCCGTTCCGCCTGCGTTTCAGCCCAGGCATCTATAGCCCCTGACGATGCGGTGCGTTCGAGAAAGCCGAGGGCAACTCTTTGGTCTTACTCTGGCATTGACCCGAAAACAATTAGCTCATTTATTAAAAAATTTGAACCCAATAATAGGCTCTTGTCTAATTCACTTTCCTTGTTTTTTTACGACGTATTTCTTATATCCAGCCCATTCCTGAACACCCGTGCTGAATTCATCTGCCTCTAAACCTCTCAAACAGCCAATTTTCAACTGACCATTTTGGAATGTAGGATCAATATAATATACGTCATTTATCTGAGTTGCTGGTGTAATTGCATATTCCTTCGGATTTTGAGAAGGAAGCAGCTTTGGCTGGTGAAAAAGGCAGATACCTTTATTGGGAAAAATCAAATTAACGGTTAAGTAGACACCAGGCCCCTGCGATGATGTGATATATACAGATGAGGGTTCACCAAATTTCTGGATGAAATCTTGTAAACGGACTGGGCGAGAGAAGTTAAACGTTATCATTACAGCTGTATGGTCGTGAAAGGAGATATCAGCATTAAGCTCCGCTGTGCCTTTAAACTTCCAATAAACTGCGTCTTCCATCATTGGTAAAAAGGTCTTTTCCTGTTGGATCGAGTCCTCCTGAATATCGGGCATTTTAGCGATAACATCTAGAACCTCGGCCTGAGAAGTTTTCCCAACTTCGATTGTGCGCCAACAGGGAGCATTACAGGTATTATCTTCTAAAACGACTGAAGGTGCTCTCGAGCAAGAGGCTGCCATGGAAAGAAGTAGAATAAACTGCATAATGATGATTATTCGTCTCATCACCTCTCCTTAGCTTATTTCGTTAAATCTATGAAAGCCGTCATCCACATTTTTGCCTGTTGCGGAACTTTGTTTGAATCGCTTATTGTTCCAATGAAAGCATGGGCAAAATAATCTGCTGGACTATTATTGCCGTAACCAGGCCCTTGGTCAGATGGAAAACGATTGGGACGAGGAACGTTGACGCCGCCTGTCCACCGCAGTCCGACGGGATCTCCCCCCATATATTTATACAGAGCATCACCATAGCCGCCCCCGTAATAGGTAGCATCTCCCAACTCTTTTCTTGAAGTATTATCCCAGACATGACCCAGCTCATGAATTATCATACTCTCAACTGTATGGTCGATTGAATTAAACCAAAGTGAAGTATCAAAGTCATTTGGTAAGAAAACGGTTCTCCCTGAAACAAAAGAACCCATATCGTCACCAAAATCATTATACAAGTTGAGTATAGTACCCACCAGATTCTTCCTTATCCAAGCTTTTCCTTCTTCTCCCGTAATTCGATCGAGCCCATTTTCCATTTGAACAAATGATCGAAAAACCGTTTTCACTTGGTTTAGATTCCAGCTTATGGGCATCGCGAAATTCACTCCATACTCATTTTTAATGACCTCAACATAATATCCAACTGAAGATGTAATCCCTAATGGGTCTGTACATGTATCAAATGAATCGCCATCGGATGAACATGCTTTATGCCCTGTTGGATCCACATAAACTAATGGGCTGTAATTTACATACGCATACCGATCCCAGGAAAGCGGATTGCCCACACCAGGCACCAGCGTATCCGCCTGGGTGAAATGCGCCCCGGCCGGGTCATACCAGCGCGCCCCGTAATGATACAGCCCCACCTGCTCCATCTGGCTGAGCTGCCCGGTGTACTGGTACACCGTGGGCATCTCCCCGCCGCGGGAACGCACCTCCCCAAAGGCCGTGTAATGCTGCACCCCGCTGGCCGCGCCGCCCTCTGCCGCCGTCACCTGCGCGCTGCCCAGGTGATCCGTCAGCAGCCAGTTCAGCGTGTCGGTCCCGTTGGCTTGCGTTCGCACGGCGATAGGCTGCCCGCCAAAGGGGTAATACTTCTGGATGCGGGTCTCCTCACCGCTCACC
>JARKPO010000062.1 GCA_029975215.1 Levilinea sp. | reverse complement strand
GAAAGGCGTCATCCGCTGCGGCCACTGCGGATGCGCGATGGGACCGACCTACGCCCGCAAGAACGGCCGCCACTACACCTATTACATCTGCCAGAAAGACAGCAAGCGGACCGTGAGCCGGTGCCCGCTCAAACGGATTCCCGCCGGGGACATCGAGCAGGCGGTAATCGAGCAGTTGAGCGCGGTGTTCCGCACACCGACGCTGGTGGCCAAGACTTACTTCGCGGCCCGGGACATCGAGCAGGCAGAGCGGGAGCGGTTGTTCAAGCAGAAAGCCCAACTCGAGATGGAGCTGTCGCAGGCGCGGGAGCAGGCACTCGAATTGATGAAACCTGGCAACGATATGCCGGGCAAGACCGAGATGTTGACGACGGTCAATCGCCAGGCGGTCGAGCTTTCGAAACAACTGGCGAATGTAAAAAAACGCTGCACGGTCTACCAGGGTGCAAACATTACCGAATTCGATATCTCGGAGGCCTTCCAGAATGTCGAGGGCTTCTGGGAAGACCTTTTCCCGGTAGAGCGGAATCGCCTCATCCGCCTCCTGGTGGATAAGGTCGAGATCCGCGAAACGGGAATCGACATGGAGCTGCGCACCAACGGGCTGACAACGCTCATCGCCGAGTTGGCCGGTCTGGCATGCGAAGTCACCGAACGGAGGGCAAGCCGATGAAAATGAAACCGACCATTATCGTAGCCGACAACGGCAACCTGCAGATCCACATCCCGATGCTGATCCGGCGCATGCGCGGCCGCAAGACGGTCATCGCGCCCCAGGCCCTGGATGGAGATATCCCCGGGGCGCAGGAGCCGGTACAGTCCGCCGTCCTCCAGGCTCTGGCAAGGGCCTTTTCCTGGGCCGACATCCTCGAATCCGGCCAGATCAAGTCCATCAGCGAGCTTGCCCGTACCCTCGACGTCGATGGCTCGTATGTGGCCCGCATCCTCAAGCTGACGACCCTGGCCCCCGACATCGTCGAAGCCCTGATCAACGGCGAGGAACCCAACGGGCTCTCGCTGGCCAAGCTGACCCAGACCTTCCCCGAGGACTGGGCCGAGCAGCGCCGCCAGTTCGGCTTCGCCACCGACTGACGACCGGACCGGAGACCACCCCAGAGAGCCGACCATCAGCGTCGGCTTTTCTTCTTCGGGGGCAGGAAACCGGAGTTGACCACGCTTCTTTTCATGGCCGAGGCGGGTGATTTCGAAAAAAACGTCCGGTTGCGGCATCGAGCGATGACCTAAGACAACCGCCCAAAACGGCAACCAGCCGCAAACCCATATCAATCAAGGATGTAGCTTTCCGGACGAGCTTCGGACTTGGTCCGGAGAAAACAGAGAATCAGGGGCCAAACAGAGAAAAAAAGGCGGGAGGATGGGGAGAATCGATGGTGCGAAGAGGTGCTTTGGAAAGATGTGAAACGGGCGCAAACCCTTTAGAAACAAGGGGAAAAAGAAAACCCGTCACCCCGGAGAATGACCCCAGAGAGACGGGTTTGTCTTTTCTAAATGGTGGAGGGGAATCCCCTGCTCCGTCATGAGTATTATCCTGCATCGCTGCGCCAGGTACGAATCATTCCGTGAATGTCCGAGAATGGTTTCAAGTTCCTTCTTCTCGTACATGCTCAGACGCAATATCAATCTCTTTCGTGGCATACCGTTCCTTTCCTGCCAGGTCGACAACCGGGATAATATCCGTGGTCGGAGGGTAATAAAGGCTCTCGCAGCTTCTGGATGCTACGTTGCGGCGCCATGACATTCACCGGACGCACGGGCTTACCTGACTGGCAGACAACTACAGCCGCCGCAATCCGTATTACGAACGTGCCGGTCGGGAAATGTCGCCGGTCATCCGGTGGCAATAAATCTCCTGGACAATTGCCTCGAGAATCGAAGCGAGCGAGTGCCGGCTTTCACCATTCTCGTAGGCATTAAGGCAAATCAGGATCCGGTCCAGCAGCATTTCCATGCTTTCCAGCCTGTTTTCATAGACCTGAATCTCCGTCTGCAAATCAACGACCCGGTCTATCAACTCCCGGGCGCCCTTCCATCTGTCTTCGAAATCCAGCATCCCTGACATTGTCTTGCTCCTTCAAGTTAACCCATCTGCAATTCATTTGTATTCAGCCCTGCAGATAAACAAAGCAAAAAGAGCACCACAAGAGGCTCACTTGTCAGGCCCATTTCGAATATTGCCTGTTTTTCATCTTAATTACAGATAGTTACAAACATGAACTTCACGTAACAGCAATTATTCAGACCCGCAATCTGGAAAAACTTGCGACAGCTGACACGACACTCTGCAACAGATGTATCACCCTCCGCCACCCTGTCGCATGCGCGCTTTTCGCCCGAGCTTCCTTTTCAGAGTACGGGAAACCGTCACCCGAATCATGCATTATGGCAGTTCGATGAAAATGGCAGCGGGACGCCGCGTCAGCATAGTTTGAATTCCCCGGAAAATTAGTGAGATAGAGAAACCCCTGTCTCGCTGACCGGACTGCGCTCGCTCGTAATCAGCACGAAATTCTTTACTGGAAACACAAATACGTCCTTCGGTCATACAGAATTGTCCCGGATGGCTTCTTTTGTGCTTACTGCTTTGGGTGAGAATTATGCGAGAGGAACAAGAGGCATACCATGATGAGAAAGAGTGAAAACTATCGTCTTGCCGATCTCGGCGAGTTCGGCTTCATCGATCAGATTGCCCGGCGTGTGCGGCCTACCCCCGATATAAAGATCGGCATCGGCGATGACGCCGCTGCTTTCCGGATACCACCCGGCTGCCTGGCACTGACAACCACCGACATGCTGCTGGAAGGAGTACATTTCGACCTCTCCCTGTGTGATGGCTACAGTCTCGGCAGAAAATCCCTGGCCGTGAATCTCTCGGACATTGCGGCTATGGGTGCAAAACCCCATTCCTGCCTCCTCTCCCTGGCATTCCCCGAGACAACCCCCATGACACTTCTCTCGGATTTCGTCGCCGGCCTGCTTGAAATCGGCGGCGAGTACGGCGTTGCGCTCATTGGCGGAGACACGTGCGCCTCGCGCGGTGGTGTTGTCATCGGCATCACCCTGTACGGCGTACAGGAGCCGGACAAAATTGTGCAACGATGCACCGCCCGCCCGGGCGATCTGATTTTCGTCACCGGCAGTCCCGGCGATTCGGCTCTGGGGTTGAAACTGCTGCGGGACGGAATCAGAGAGGGACGGGCTGTCGCCAGGCACCTGGATCCCACGCCCCGTGTCCGTGAAGGGCTTGCTCTCGCGGAATCCGAACTGGCTTCCGCGATGATCGACATAAGCGATGGCCTGTTGTCCGACTTGGGCCATATTACGAAAAAATCCTCGGTAGGGGCACGGGTCTACCTGGAAAAGATACCGCTTTCCCAGGAATATCGAGCCTATTTCGGATTGGAGGAGAAAGAAGGATACGCGCTGGCATTGGGTGGTGGAGAAGACTACGAATTGCTTTTCACTGCTCCGGCACACAGAAGGTCAGAGGTCGAAGCACTCTTCGGACAATTTGACACAGCCGTCAGTGAAATAGGCGAAATAACGACGGTACCGGGGATTCGCCTGCTCTCGTCGTCAGGAGAAGTAGTGCACGGCTTCGCCGCCGGTTTTGATCACTTTTCCGTCCGAAGAGAACACACGTCGTAAGACGCAGGGGAAAAGCGGATAACCTCTTTCGTTGCGCAGCATGCCCGACACGCGCTGCGCTCTGAATACTACTGGACCGCTTCCATTTCGTTGGGAGGAATGATGTTGTATTTCTTCATTTTCCGGTAGAGGGTTGCCCGGCTGATGCCGAGATCCGCGGAAGCAATGGTAATGTTCCACTTCTTTTTTTTCAGGACGTTCAGGATCGCCGAGCGCTCGGCATATTGTATGGAATCCGGTTGAACCTGCTCCGGACGGGAGCTGGCGACTTCACGGACTTCACGGATGTTCTCCACCGGCAGCGATGCCGCCTGAAGTATATCCGGCGGTAAATCAGCCAACTGTATTGAATCTCCCTCGCACAACGCAAGAGCGTAGCGCAGGACGTTCCGCAACTGGCGGATATTGCCGGGCCAGGAAGCGCTCAAAAGCACCTCGAAAGCTTCCGGGTCAATCTCCTTGGGTCGCCCGTTGTTTTCCAGGAGCAGGATGTTCTCGATGACCAGGGCCCTATCCTGTCGCTCACGCAGCGGAGGAAGGGTGATGGTCACGCCGTTCAGGCGGTAGTAAAGGTCCTCGCGAAACTCGCCTTTCCGGACCAGTTCATCGAGATTGCGCAGTGTCGCGCAAATGACGTGCAAATCAACGCGAACCGGTGTTTCACTGCCGAGAGGCAGGATCTCCTTCTCGGCAAGCACGCGGAGGAGGCGGGTCTGCAGGTTCAAAGGCATGTCGCCGATTTCATCGAGGAACAGGGTGCCCCCGTCCGACTGTAAAATCTTGCCGCGCATACCCTTGCTGCGGGCGCCGGTAAAGGCACCCTGCTTGTAGCCGAACAGCTCGCTTTCAATGAGCGACTCGGGAATCGACGCGCAATTCAACGCAACAAACGGGTTCATCGAACGGTCGCTCGCTTCGTGAATCGCACGGGCGAAGACCTCTTTACCGGTGCCCGTCTCGCCGATCAGGAGTATGGAAATATCCTTGTTCATGACGCGCTTGGCACAATTTGCATTGAACAGCATCTGGCTGTCGGTACCGGCAAGGTATTCCAGTGTCATGTGGGGAGATACCCTGTTGTCAACGACCGTCTGGGAGGCCCCGCTCGGCACTTGAACGACGTTCATCTCCGGTGCCCGGAACGTTGCGAAATACTGGCTGCCGTTCCTGACAGTCCTGATCGGCAGGATGGTCGTTGTCTTGTGCAGGGCATGACTCATCATGTCTTCGAAGCGGAGGTCGAAAACATCGCTGACATGGCGGGACACGGGGGTGCAACCGTCACGACGGGTTATTTCCTTCAGAGCACTCGCGTTTCCTGCAACAATGAAACCCTCGGAATCGACGGCAAGAATATTCTCGGTCACGACCTCGACAAAGGCATGCATGGCATTGAACCGAATGATCCAGTTGTCCTTGAAAAGACGCAGAAAATAGGCATTTTCTACCAGCCTGGCATAGTAATTCACCAACTGGAGGGCAAGCAGCTGCGATTCCTTGTCCGGAGGAGGACGAAGGAGAGAAATATCCAACGTACCGAGCAGAGTCCCGTCAGGATAAAAAATCGGAGTCGTTGAACAACTGAGTCCAATGTGGCGGGAGCGGAAATGCTCATCTCGGTGGATAGTGATCGGCCGGCGCTCTTCCACACAGGTTCCCATCCCGCAGGTCCCCTCGATTGATTCCGTCCAGACAGAACCCAAATAAAGTCCTGCTTCCCTATGTTCCCTGTCCAAGGACGGGTCACCAAGATAGTCAATGGTTACCCCGTTTGAATCCCCCAGCAAGATGACGTAACCCGCCTCACTCACCCGTTCGTAGAGACTCTTCATACCAGTCCGGGCAATGAAAAGAAATTCCTCGAGGGGTTCGGTATGATCTTTCAGCGCCCGAGCCGTCAAAATCCGGGGCTTGATCGACGATGAAGGGTCCAGGTTGTACTTCGTGAGACACCGCTGCCAAGAACCGTGAATCTGTAAAGAGTCCCCCTCCAAATTCCGGCCGATAGCTTTCGGGGCACCCGTGTCCTTCACCTTGCTCACTACGTGTTCCACGTGCTTGGACAGATCCCTATCGCGCATGATATTCCTCCCCTGGAAGACCACCGGAAACAAAATACATATTTTTATAACATTATATACTACAAGACAGACAGTTAAATTTTGTTAGCCCTCAATGTGGAAATTTAGTCTAAGCCAATAAAAAGATACATCCGGACAACCTTGATCGGTTCTCCGGAGACGTCATGCAAGCGGGAACCGATCCAGTGTAACGGTTCCCGCATATTCACAAAACCACTAGTTCTTTCGTTATATTACTTAAAAATATCATCACCGCTCTTGAATTCAAGTCCCGGGTGATTGTCAAAACGAACGGCGCCTACGGCTGCCTTGACGCCCACCGCCTGTTTAATCGCCGCCACGCCTTCGACACCGAAGCCAGCGCAGAGTTCGATTGCCACGATTCCCTCATCAACCAAGCTCTTGGCGGCATCGACCGCTTCGGCGTAATTCTTGACGCCTACCACGGTGAGTTCGACCACCGGCGTTTCTATAACCGCCCGGTGCTTCGCGGCATCAGCCTCAGGCGCAACAAAGACAAAAGCTGCTTTCAATCCCATGACATGACCTCCTTATCGCTTATTCCGATGGATAGACGGCCTCAGGCTTCGGCCATGCAAAGTCTGGGACCAGCTTGTAGATCTCGGCTATTACACCAAGATCCTTACGTGAATCCAGGTAAGTATAGGTAAGACCTTCCCACGTACCACCCTGCAAAATGGGACGGCCTTTTTCCTGGTAGAACTTCACGGTTTCTTCGTAATTTTCCGTGCCGAATGCCACATGATGCAGACCTTCGCCATGCTCTTTGAGGAAGCTCGCGTAAATGCTCTTGTCGTCCTTGGGTTCGATGATTTCCCACTGGACACCGCCGATATCTGCCAGCGCAAGACGCATGGCATACTCAACAGGCTTCCCTTCAATGATCATGTCGCTGACGGTATTCGGATTGAATTCATAGATCGACCACGGCCCGATGCCGTAATCATCGGCATATTTCTTAACGGTGGCATCACAATCTTTTACCACGACGGCTATCTGCAAAATATTGGTATAAACGGGTTTCTTCGACATGGTTTCGCTCCTTATGGCCCATTGATATAAAACTCCTGAAACAAGCGAGCAGCGTCAAACCAGTTTCCATTCTGATTTGACGCTGCAGTAACCAGTATTTTTTGAGACGGCACGTCACCGGTTCGACAGTGCCCGGCAACAAGCCTATCTCTGCCGACTAAAATGTGTCAAAGTCAGCGTCCAGATCAAACACTGCAATACAACCTTTTTTCATGATTTGCTTCACGACGGGAAGAAACGCATTGATTTTTTCTTCCGTGTCGATGAACTCAGCAACCAGCGGCTGGCAGACGGAGGCGGCAACGCCAAGGTTGAGCGTTCGGCATCCAGGGCAGCAGAAACCGTAACCCTCGACACCTTGGAACACCATAGCACCTGCCAGACCCGTTTTATGAGCCTTTTTGACGATCACTTCGTACAACAACTCTGATTCTGCATGAGTATACTTGTTCAGATAAATTCTCAGCAATTTGGCCTTGCCTTCATATTTCATATAAACCCCCTGGCTTTTTAAGCCGTTTTTTTTTGCATGGACAGATGTGTCACGCCTGGTGCCGCTGGATAGCCTGAGCATTTCAGAGCGGGGTGCCCGGAGAAGTCCGGGTACCCCTCACCGAAGCCGTCTCAAGTTTTCCGGGTACGGCATCATTTTCTTGTTATTGCATGTATTGTCCAAGATTCAGAAACTCAGGCTTGAACAGCAGGTTTATAAGAAGCGTGCCGATACAGATGGCGGTTGCCGGCGGGTCCATATGGGTACTGGCGTGGTTATAGAACAGTCGAGCACAGTACTCCTGCAGAACTGCACCAAGTACCCCCGCGATAATCCCTATAACCATGGAACCGGTCATAAGGAACGCCAAGGCCGCCAGAATAGCCTGACAGTGCCAGATGGGCACCTTCTGAATTGTTCCACTTGAGCATTGGAGGCATATGAGTTGAAAAATAGCGATCGCCCAGCCGATGATCAGGGGAACGACAAAAGCGCCAGCCCCGGAAATCGTGCCGGCCGCGGCCAACGGGTCGACAACCGGCTTGATCAGGGTCACGAGACCGACGGAAAGAACGGACCATGCAAATGCCAGAACAAAGAGCCTGCCCCAGGGAGACTGCCAGCCGGCCCAGGAAATCGAGTAATTGGCGGTACCCAGCAAACCGTTGGTCTTGATCGATTCCTTGGCCCCGAAGATTCCCTCTTTGAAGCAGACATACCGGACGATAAAACCAAGGAAAACCAGGTTGAAGGCAATCATGTCGGTCTGGTTGACGATGGGAATTTTTGCTTCCAACTGCAGGAAGGCATGCGCTATAAGCGAATAAACGCCGCCGACCAGCAAGACGTCCCACGTGGTGTCGGTCAGGGGAGAAAGAATATCCTTTGCCGCGCCACCGGGGTGATTCTTCTTGATGCCGGCGGCATAGCCGGCAGCGGCGAGACCGGCGCCGAAGCCGCCCACATGGGGACCGAAAACGGGGCCGAGGCCAATCTGCAGCAGCATGAAATCAGACCCGCCGCCCATGACCAGTACGCAGCCGACCAGCACGATAAGCGCACAGATGATAATCGCCCATAACGCACCGAAAGCCGCGCCCGCAATGCCCCCTCCAAAAACGAACAATAGCGTCGTTGCACTCCAAGGTTCCATAAAAGAACTCCTTTTCAGTATTTTTCAAAGTTAACGATCAAACTGATAGCGAAATAGAGCTTTCCGGAAAGCACAACAACAAACACATGATTTCATCAAGTCATTGAACCGTAACCTGAAAAAGGCCGGGATGGGAAGTTTTCCCTTCCCGACCTTTTTTCAATCAAGATATCAGGTTATTTGGGACTGACGATGATCTTGATATTCGCGTCCTTGTTGTTGACCAGTTCTTCGAAGCCCTTTTCGACGAGATCGTCAAGCTTGATCTTGCCGGTGATGAGCGGCTCGGCCTTCAACTGGCCGGTTGCCAGCAGGTTGGCAACGCCCTGGAAGTCATCGACGGTATAGGCCAGGGTGCCGATAACAACCTTGTCGGTGGCGCTCAGGCTGAAGAAGTTGAATTCACTGGGCCCTTCGAAAATGCCGACGATAACGATTTTACCGACGTTGTGGACCGACTCGACAGCCATGGGTGCGGTCTTGACGTTACCGATACACTCGAAGGATACATCGGCGCCATTTTTCGTACCGGTAATTTTTTTGATTTCGGCGATTACATCGCACTCTCTAGGGTCGAGGATTATGTCAGCGCCGCACTCCTTGGCCAGTTCCTTGCGGGCAGCGGACATTTCGACGACGATAGCGGTAGAAGCGCCAGCCGCCTTTGCACACATGAGCGTACCGAGACCGATGGTGCCTGCGCCGTAGATAACAACGGTTTGTCCCATGATGGAACCGGCCAACCTGACGGCTTTGAAGCCGGTTGCAAGAGGTTCGATGAGAGATGCCGCCTCCATGTCGAAACCCTTCGGCAGGACATAGCAGAGTTCAGCAGGAACGTTGACATATTCCGCGAAAGCACCGTCAGCCATGAGGCCGGTGAACGCAAGCTTCTCGCAGACGTTGTATCTGCCTTCCCGGCAGGGCAGGCATTCGCCGCAGTGCTGGCAGGCATCCGGGGCGACCAGATCGCCAACCTTAACGTTATTAACGCCGGCGCCGACTTCCACTACTACGCCCGAAAACTCGTGACCGAGAATGAGAGGAGCCTGTGCACCGGTCAGGGGATGGGGCTGGGTCGGGATGAAGATGGGGCCGGCCAGGTATTCGTGCAGGTCGGAACCGCAGATACCGCACCAGTCAACCTTGACCTTAACCTCACCCGGTTTCGGTGCGCCCGGTTCCGGTACGTCCTCGATCCTGATATCCTTTTTTGCATACCATTTTGCTGCTTTCACATGAGACTCTCCTTGTTATGGTTTAGTAGCGCTGTGCGCCGTGTATACCCTGCATTAAACTGACGTATTTCGCTTCTGAATCAATAACCGTTCTAACAACAAGGGACCTGCATCTGCCGGAGCATGCCACCCATACGGTTAGAAGAACCAGATAAAACGTGCGTAGCCGGCATTGGTCTTGGTGGTATTTCTGCCGTCAGCCGGGCCTTCATACCAGAGAGCGAGTCTCAAACGGTCGGAAATGGTGAACTGGTTGCCGATACCCCAGGCAAGCTCGTGCTGTCCCGGAATCTTCGCGCCGGTCGTTTTGTTCTTGCCGCTTTCGGTCGACTGGAAGTCAAGCCTGACGAACGGCTCGAGCTGTTTCATGATTTTGTAGGCAAAAACGACGTTGGCAAAAAATACGTTGCCCTGCTCGTTATGGATACCGCCATCGCGGTAGTCGCCCCTCAGCTTGTAGCCGAAGTCGCCATCGAAGGTGAAGTTGCCATTGTGATAGTTGGTCAAGTAGGCGATGCTGTGATCCCAGGAATGACCGGACAGCTCATTGTCGCCGATCGGCAGATACAGCCAGTACTCGAGGGCGTTGACCCAGTTCTTGGTCGGCTTGTGCCAGGCAACGAGACCGGTCTGGCCGTCGATCATGCCGGAAAAATTTCGATTGTCCTTGGTCTGGGCGTTAGCGAAGCCGAGCACGCCTTCCCACAGGAAGCCGCAGTTCTCAAGGCCGTCGATTTTGAAAAAGTGGGCAAACTTGTTGAAGTTTGCGAACAGGTTCCGCGACCCGCTCTCACCGTTATAAGCGTCAGACTCATCACGGAAAGTGTTGTAGGAAAGCAGAACATTGATGCCGCCATCGGGAATTTCACTGCCAACCGGAAACTGGTAATCGTGGGGAGCGATGACGCTGTAAGGAATTATGCCGGCATCCGCCCTGTTTGCAAGACTCACCATGAAAACACTCACCAGTACCGCGGCAAGAACAACACTCGAAACCTTTCTCTGTACCAAACTCATAAAAACCCCCTATTCATTTGATTTTTCAGCATATCTCCATTGATACGTAATGCATAATGATTCCGCCATCGAGGTCACAACCACATCAGCCTTAACTAGTGTCTATCCGGAAAGTCATAAGCTGTTGTAATTACGAACAAAATACACGTTTTTGTACTTGAATTCTTGAGCGTGGCATGACAATATAACCATCTAACCTGTTGAATTTATTCAACTTCAATACGGTCAGGAGGGCTTGTGAGGCGAAAAATCAATCGACAAATGTCCATCTTCGAGCTCATGCATACCAGCGCCATCGCCAAAGAGCTGCGCTGCATTTCGCAGATTCTGGATCACACGCCGGATATCCTCGATGCTGTTCACCGCGATCTGCTTCAGGGTCGGCGCGAGGATACCGGGCGCTGCGGGCTGACGGCTGACCAGGTGCTGCGCTGCGCCGTTCTCAAACAGTATCGCGAGCTGACCTATGAGGAACTGGCCTTCTACCTGGAAGATTCCGTCGCCTTCCGCTCTTTTGCTCGCCTTGAGATGGGCGTTTATCCCCGCAAGTCGATCCTCCAGGACAGTATCATAGTAAAATTATTCCAAGAATGGTTGGAAAGTTCATCATCACCAATTGGGATTTGCACAAAACTTTGCAGCCCCATGGTTAAGTTAGGATCTCCTGTAGGCTTAAACCAAAATATCCCCCCAGTTAGTGGGTCGCCGAAACCACTAGTTCCCGATCCATTGCCATGCACAGCTACTTCTGGCCAGATAATTTCATAAGCAAAACCAACTTTAGGGAGCG
>JARKPO010000080.1 GCA_029975215.1 Levilinea sp. | reverse complement strand
TGGCCAGCGGATTGATGGCTGCGGGGGTCAGGATCCATTAGGTTCCTTTGCCGAATATTCCCCAAAACCGTCTGCTGTTTGCATGCTAAATCACCAACCGACTTTGGGACAGACACGGGGCGCTTTTTGATTTGGCAGGCGGGCGGGAGGCCTGTATAATCAACGATATGGGGTGGGGACCCCCTTGCCATTGGAGGAAGGAACATGCCCAGACAATCTGTTTTTGCGATGAAATTTGCCCAGATCTACCCGCTGTATGTGCAGAAGGCCGAGCGCAAAAACCGCACGGCCGAAGAGGTAGATGCGGTCATCGGCTGGCTGACGGGCTACGACGCGGCGGGGCTGCGCCAGCAGATGGAGGCGGGGGCGGACCTGAAAACCTTTTTCGAGCAGGCCCCGGCCATGAACCCCCACCGCGCGCTGATCCGCGGGGTGGTGTGCGGCGTGCGCGTGGAAGAAATTGAAGATGGGCTCATGCAGAACATCCGCTATCTGGATAAGCTGGTGGATGAGCTGGCCCGGGGCAAAGCCCTGGAGAAAATTCTGCGGCAGCCGTAGGGCTGACCCCGTGGATTCGAAAGGAACCGGAATATGGGCAAGAGCGATCTGAAAAAAGAATGGAAGCATCTCTATCACCCGTCGGCGGCGGAAATTTCGGTGGTGGAGGTGCCGCCGCTGAACTTCCTGATGGTGGATGGGGCGGGCGACCCCAACACGGCCCCCGAATATGCCCAGGCGGTGGAGGCGCTCTACGCGCTTTCCTATGCGCTCAAATTTAAGGTGAAAAAGAGCAGCGGCGAGGATTACGCCGTGATGCCCTTGGAAGGCCTGTGGTGGACGGAGGACATGCGCCTGTTCAGCGTGGAGCACAAGGAGCAGTGGCTGTGGACCATGATGACCCTGCAGCCGGAGGTCGTCACCGCGCCGATGGCGGCGGAGACGCTGGACGAGGTGCGCAAAAAGAAGGGCCTGCCCGCGCTGGAGAAGGTGCGCTTTGAGACCTTCACCGAAGGCCTGTCGGCGCAGGTGATGCACTGGGGGCCGTACGCAGATGAAGCGCCCAACATTGCCCGCCTGCACGCCTTTATCCACGAGCAGGGCTGCGCCCTGAGCGGCAAGCACCACGAAATTTACCTGAACGACCCGCGCCGCACCGCGCCGGAGAAAATGCGCACGGTGCTGCGCCAGCCCATGCGCCGGGAGGGGTAAGACCCGCCCGCGCGAACCCAAACTTCCCATCGCAAAGGGGATGAACCATGACACAGTCCGCTGAAAACCCTGAGGTCTTGGTTGAATACCTGGGCGTGCGCTTCAGTCCGAAGGGCGTGGCCCACATCGAGGGCGGCCAAAAGCTGTGGTTTGTCCCCAAAGAAAAAATCCGCCAGATCACCCTACGGCAGGGCTTTCAGGCCGAAAGGCCGCTGGTGCAGACCCTCTTCAGCGCGGCGCTGATCCTCACCGGCCTGTACCCGCTGCCCCATTTGATTT
This sequence comes from Levilinea sp., assembly GCA_029975215.1. Lineage (GTDB taxonomy): Bacteria > Chloroflexota > Anaerolineae > Anaerolineales > Anaerolineaceae > Levilinea. The sequence goes on along the minus strand of JARKPO010000080.1, from coordinate 56,222 downwards.
TGTGGCTGTTTGCCGGGGGCAAGGCCTATGATATCGAATTTATGCTGCTGCTGTTAATCCCCTTGGGCGCCTGGTTTTTGAAGGACGGGCTGAAGAAGGGACTGTACTTTGAGCTGACCCTGGTGGACGAGGGCCGGCGCAAGATCCCCTTGCAGCAGAAGCCGGAAATGCCGGTTCTGGACATGGTTTTGAATCGGGCGGCGGCGTTGGGCTATGGGATTGACCGCGGCGGTGAGGGCTGAGCGGGGAGTTGAAATTTGGTATCTATTCGGTTTTGTCACACAGGGAGGAGAAGATGGTCCTATATACAACAGCGCGGGAAGTGATCTCACCTAATCAGGAAGCCGTGGTTGTGTTTACCCACGGGGATAATTTCTTCGTGGACGCTTTGGGCAACGGGTATACTGGAAATTGGGTGGTGAATCCTGACAACCTGGAAGATGTGGATAAGGTCATCGTTTACCTTCGCCGGGACGGAGAGAACATCAACCGTATTTTCCTGGGGAACTATGCCGGTTGTCGAAAATCGCCGGAAGCCGGAAGACAGGAAATCCGTTTCAATCATCTGAACGAAATCGGGACGACCTATTCGAATTGGATTGAATTTGCCGGGGGTCAGAATCCGGTGGCCTATGCGCGAAGATAGGTTGACGATCCAAAATGGCTCGGGGTTGATAAGGAGCATCACCTGGGGAAACCAATTCACCCCCGACAACTTCTGAGCAGTATATTCTGGTCTTCTTTTACATAACTTCTTACAAAACACAGGTATCAGGAGGGTGAGAAATGGTTTCTTTGATGGATATGTTGTTCCCCATTTTCGATATCATGTTCGATTTCTGGTTTGTATTAATTCTTGCGCCGCTCCAAAGCAGAAAAAACGGCCTGCGAAATATGATTTACATGTGGGCGTTTTGGGCGGTTATTCGCATCGTATTGTTCTTTTCTCCAGAGCCATTGACGTCATGGCTGATCCCAGAACCCTTAAGCACCATCTTGTTTTTTATTGTTGGTTTTGTTTTGATCGCGGCCTGGTTTGTTTGGAAATATATTAAATCAGGACAATTAAGAAAAAAAGCTTTCGGCATGTCAGCAAAGGATTTGTTAGATTTACCGCCCGGTGAATTTGAAGAAATGGCTGCTGAACTCTATCGCGCGCGTGGTTTTGAAGCTCGAAAGACAGGCGCCAGCGGTGACCATGGTGTGGATGTTGTTGTGAAAGCAAAAAATGGCAAGGTCATGATTGTGCAGTGTAAGCGTTGGCGAAAGCCAGTCGGGGAGCCAATTGTCAGGGAATTTTATGGCGTGATGCTCCACGAAAAAGCGGCACACGGAACGATCATTGCCACGAGTGGTTTTTCTGCGCAGGCTATTGAGTGGGCAAAAGGGAAACCCTTGTCCTTATATGATGGCGATAGGTTTATCGAGATGTGGCAGAAATTGAAAAGTCAGTAGAGCTTTGCCAAAAAACCGACCTGACAATACCGGCGGTGCAGTGATAGATGCGTACTTTCTCTGAAGTCTAAAGATTAGTATCCAACCCTGAGGTTTGATTCTGTCTAGATAACCTTGTGTAGAGAATATTTTCTCTGCAAGAACTCTTGCCGTGTGGTTGTGAGGACATGGAAATCGTTGAAGGAGGTAGTATATGTCAGAAGGAAGTGAACACGCAGCTATCTTAATCGCAGCCAGTTATCAAGCTCTAAATCGTGCGATTCAAGACGATCCAAGGACGCTGGTTACAGATTGCACGGTTGTAATTTTGTTTGCCGGCTTTTATGTAGAAGCGACGTTAAACCATATCTTTGACTCTGCAGGCAAAAATATTCATGAGTTTCCGAGAAGTCCAAGCGATTCCAATGGAAAAATGCAGCCAGGCATGAAGGACAAATTAACCTGGTTTTATAACGAATTTATTGAGGAAAACAGAGCGACAAATTGGCAGGAAATTCGCAATAATAGAATTGCTGAAAAAGCTCTTGGACTGTTCCCAGGTTTTGGAGAACTGCATGATTTTAGAAATGCCATTTGTCACGGCAGAATCAACGAATTAGCTAAATCGTTAGAATCTGCTCAAACCCTTCGGCAAAAAGCGAAAGATATGGTGGACCGTTTTTATACCATAACACGTGAAAAAGGATATGAGGTGCCGCGCTCAACAACCTATAACAATGCAATAAATTCGCTGACAATGGGGCATCTAGGAGATATTCCCCCTTCAATACACAGCGCTTCTTAATTCATCGTCGAGCACCTTCACATACAGGTAAGCAAACCTCTTCACTCAGAACTTTTGTCCATCCGTCGTAAGACCTGCCCTGACGTCGGTGTCTAAACAAAATGCCCAATTTAGCCATGTTTTCTAACTATCTAAGTGTTTCGACCTTTGTTCGCCGCGCCTACCAAGAATTTGACAGTTTCGACACAAAAAGCCTTAATCTCCGACAGGGGGACGGCACGAAGAAATTCATTGAAGAGATTCTTCCGCTCACCGCTTTCCTGAAGTGGTTTGAACAGCCTGGACGGCAGGTTAAGTGCCGTTACTATCCAGGCGATCAGAACTTTGATGCCAAAATTCGCGTGAGTGGTCGGGAGGTTGAATATGGATACATTCCTAAGGAAATTTTTATCGAGGTGACATCACCCGAAGAAGAAGGTATCGAGAATCTTCGTCGAGAAGCGTTGGCTCGATATGGTTTTGTGAATGGTGGTAAGAATATCCGGCGAATACGGAATTTGAAAAAAGGAATCGACACTATTGTAAGCGAACCAATGGTTCAGGATACGGATTATCCTGTCAAAAATGCGGTTCCATTGATAAAAAGTGCCCTGATCAAGAAGAATGAAAAAGCGTATCCCAATCCCTGCATACTGGTCATTCAAGTCACACCTGAGCGGCCATTAGGCCATTCAGAATGGCTGCAAATTGTTCGAGAAACTCGAATCGAAGTAGATCGAGAAAAATTCTGGGCTACAATTCTTGTGGACTGGGAAACCAGTCGCGCTTTTCAACTCTAAATGAAGCATGACAAAATGTAAGCTGACGTGGCATCGCTTACGAATTTTCTTCAAAAACATTTCCAATTTGAGATGATAAAATCTTTTTACAAGTAACGATAGAATGCCTCCTCCCCCCACCCAACCCATGAGACCCCCCATGTCCCTCTTCTACTTCTCCATCGCCCTGGCCATCGGCGCCAGCGCGCTGTACCATTTCACGGCCAAAAGCACGCCCGCCAACGTCAATTTCACCGTCTCGCTGCTGGTGACCTATGCCCTGGCCTTCGGCTTCACCCTGCTCACCTTTGTGTTCTTCCCGGTGAAGCACGGGCTGGCGGCCGAGCCCCGGGCCCGGTTTTTTATTGCAGGACTGGAACATTTCATCAAAAAGCGGTAAAATAGAGGGTGTAAGTCCTTTCGCGGTACATCCCTCCCCCACGAACGCCAGCCTTTGGACGGCCAACAGAGCTGGATTGGTGGGAAAGACCTGCGAACGGCAGGCCTTTTTCCTCAAAAGCCAGATTGAAGAGCGCGAATAGAATGCGATACGCGGCGAGCAGCGTGCCGCCTGGTCCAGCATACCGGCAGACGGTGCCGCGTCTCTGGTTGTCTGTCCACCGATCCTGATCTGTGAGGTTCACCGCATGAAAACAAAAACATGGCTCACCCTTGGATTTGCCGCATCGGCAGGCTTGCTGGCGCTGGTGGTTTTACAGCGCGGCAAAAACCGGCAAGATGAGGCCGAAACGGCGCAGCGCGCCGCGCCGCACCAGGGTCTGTATCACCAATTCGCCTCGCTTTACGATGTACTCTTTCAAGCGACCTATGAAAAAGCGCGCGTGCGAACCGTTGAGCTGCTCTGCCTGCAGCCGGGGGAAAAGCTGCTGATTTCGGGCGTGGGGACCGGGCTGGATCTGCCGCACATCCCGGCGGGTGTGGCGGTGACCGGCGTGGATATCTCCGCGGAGATGCTGCACGTCGCGGTCAAAAAAACCTCTCCGGCCCACGTGACCCTGGTGCAGATGGATGCGCAGAATCTGGAGCTCCCTGCGGAGAGCTTCGACGCCGCCCTGCTGAACCTGATCGTCAGTGTGGCCCCGGATGGGCAGGCGGTGTTCCGAGAGGCCTGGCGGGTGCTCAAGCCCGGGGGACGGCTGCTGCTGTTTGATAAGTTCCTGCCCGAAGGTCAGACCGTCCGCCTGCCGCGGGCCGTGCTGGGGGGCATCATTCGCTGGATTGGCACCGACATCAACCGGCGTCTGAGTGATGTGATGGGCAGCCTTGAGAATGGGGTCATCGAAGTGGATGAACCCAGCCTCTTTTTTGGCCAGTACCGCATTTTGCGGATCAAAAAAATTGGATCATAAACCAAAGGTGGTTGATATGAAAACACTCGTTTCTCAACCTTCTTCAGCGGAACAGGCACTTACCCAATGGCTGCGGAGGTTCAACAAGCGTGTAACGAACCGGATCACCGGGCGCTTTGCGGGCAAGCATATCTATGCGCTCGTTCACCACCGCGGGCGCAAATCTGGAAAGTCGTATCAGACGCCAGTGGTGGCCATGCCCTTTGGTGACAGCTTCATCCTGCCCTTGCCCTATGGCGCAGACGTGGATTGGTGCCGCAACCTGTTCGCCGCGGGGGAATTTCAGATGGAATGGCGCGGGCGGATGTACACCCTGCATTCTCCCCAACGGATTGAGCCCCAAGACGCTCTGGCGGCTTTCCCCAAATGGCTGCACCGCGGGCTGCGCCGCACCGCCGTTTATTTGAAAGCGGAGCGGGCCGTGGGGCCAGATTTGCCGCTCGATCCGAAGATCGGCAAGATCCTGGTGTACGGCGCGGGCGTTTTGGGCAGCCTGTATGCGGGCAAGCTCGCCCAGGCCGGCTATGCGGTGACGCTGCTGGCTCGCGGCCAGCGCCTGCAGGAGCTTCAGGAACAAGGGCTGCGGCTGGTCAAAGACGGCAGCAGCCAACCGGAGCGCATCACCGTCCAGCTGACCGATCACCTGGCCGCTGAGGATGCCTATGACTGGGTGATCGTCATCGTGCGGAAAAACCAGGTGGCTTCGGTCTTACCGGCTCTGGCGGCAAACCAGCACACGCCCAACGTCCTTTTCATGGTGAACAGCGCGGAAGGGCCGGGTGAGTTGATCCAGGCGCTGGGCCGAGAGCGGGTGGTGCTGGGCTTCCCCGGCGCGGGCGGTCAGCGCGCGAACGGCATCATCCATTACCAGATCACCTCGCGGGCTTTGCAGGCGACCACGCTTGGCGAACTGGACGGCGCTCGATCGGAGCGGCTGGAGCATATGGCCCAGGCTTTGCAGGCGGCCGGGTTCCCCACGGCCATCTCTGGCAATATGGATGCCTGGCTTAAAACCCATGTGGCTCTGGTCAGCCCGATTGCCAATGCCATTTACATGGCCGGCGGCAGCAACTACCGCCTGGCGCACACGCGCGACGGCCTGGTGCTGATGGTGCGCGCCATCCAGGAAAACCTGCGGGTGCTGAAATCTCTGCGGATCCCCCTGACACCGGCAAAGTACCGGGTCATCCCCTGGGTGCCGGAACCGCTGCTTGTGGCTGCGTTGAAAATTGCCTTTGATACGCCGCAGGCCGAGTTGGTGCTGGCTCGCCATGCCAACGCCGCGCGCGATGAGATGATGCTGCTGGCAGATGAATTTCGTGCGCTGGCCCGCCAGTCCGCGGTGACCACCCCGGCCGCCGACACCTTGTGCAGTTATCTCAACCCGGAAACGCCCGTTGTGCCGGAAGGTCAGGCGAAAATTCCTTTGCGCTGGTGGCAGCTGATCGCCGCTGTGGGCGCGTTGGTTTCGCTGGTTTGGCTGCTGACCGGGCTGCGAAAATTGTTCCGAAAATAAGGATGCCCCGCTGAGGGCTGACTGAACGTGAGCATTGCTCAAGAAAAGCTGCGCAAGCGGCTTTTCTTGATTTAACCTACCCGCCCAACCTATCTGTGGGTAGGGGACAAAAAAAGAGAGGGGTCGTACACTGGTAACGTTGACCTCGCTGGGTCACAAAATCCGAAACTGTGAAAAGGAAAACAAAATGCCCCCCCCTCCCTTCACCCTCCCGGACGCTTCTGCCCGGCCCCCAGGTCCCTTCTCTCTGCGCACTTACCTGTGGATTGTGTTTGCCCTCTCCTGGCCGCCGCAGATTGCCTATGCCCTGTGGGCCAATGACCCCACCAGCGGCTACCTGCTCAGTTCGCTTTCGATGGTCATGGTGACCGTGGGCACGTTCATCGCCGGGCGCTGGGTTTTTCGCGATGGGTTCAAGAACATGGGCTGGCGCTGGGGAAAACCGCGCCATTACGGGGCGGTCTTCGCCCTGGCGCTGTTCATTTTTGGCGCGCCGGTGCTGATTGAAAACCTGCTGGGCCTGCATAGCCTGCCCGAAACCTTCTCGGTGGGGGCCCTTTTGGGCAGCTTTCTCACCAGTTTCTTGCTCACGCTGTTCCCCAGCTTTGGCGAGGAGTTTGGCTGGCGCGCTTACCTGCTGCCGCGCCTGGCCCAGCGCCACAGTCCGCGCAAGGCCCTGCTGATTCACGCCTTCATCTGGTGGGCCTGGCACATCCCTGCCCTGGTGAAAATCGGCTGGCAGGTGCAGGGCGGGCAGGGCAGCCCCTGGCTGTCGGTGGCGGTGACGCTGCTGGTCAGCCTGCTGCCGGCCATGATGAACGCGGTACTGTTTGCCTACGTGTGGGCAGCCTCCGGCAGCCTGGCGGTGGCCAGTGTGTATCACTCGGCCTATGATGAAGTCCGCGACGCCCTCGACCGCGGCATTGGCTTCGGCCCCCTGGTGAGCATTTGGGAGATGGCGGCCACGCTGCTCTTCGGCGCGGCCCTGCTGTGGAAGGCCGATTGGTCCCGTCTGCTGCAGAGAAGCTGGTAAAATCCGTGTGTACCGTTGAGGGAAATGCAGATGAAACCTGGTGATGTCCTGATCCCGTGGGTGGACCCACGTTTGACCGCTCAACCTTCGCCTCTCGGCGGGCGAGGGCTGTTCGCGGATGTGCCCATCCCGGCTGGCGAAGCCTTGCTGCGCTGGGGCGGGGTGGTGTATACCCTGGCCGACCTGCGGGCCGGGAAAGCCAATCCGGAGACCATCGCCGTGCTGGACCGCGATCTTTATCTGGCCGACCCGGCAGACGCCGTGCTGGTGGACGAGTACTTTCTGAACCATTCCTGCGATCCAAACTGCTGGATGCTGGACGCCGTCACCCTGGCCGCCCGCCGGCCGATTGCCGCGGGGGAGGAAATCACCGCGGATTATGCCCTGTGGCTGTACGAGCAGGGTTGGAGCCTGGATCCGTGCCGGTGCGGCTCTGCCCTTTGCCGCGGACGGGTCACCAGACAGGATTGGCAGTGGCCGGAGCTGCAATCCCGCTACGCGGGCCATTTCACGCCCTTTCTGAACTGCCTGATCCAAAGCCGCCTGCACGGTGCGCCGTGACGGGGCAGATGGGTCCAACCATGCGCTGAAATAAAGCAAACTCTCATGAAATCACGAAAGATCAAAAAGATGATGTGGATCGTACTGGGTTCTGGTGTGGTGGTGGGCCTGGTTTTTATCGCTCTTCTTCTGGCCTGGAGCCCCGGCCAGCCGCAGCCTTTCCGCGGGGAAAACGGAGAGCCGCTGGCGGGCAGCCTGTCCGAAAAAATTTTTGTTGAAATCAACGGCGTGGAACAGGGCATGTTCATCCAGAGCAAGGACGTTCGCAACCCGGTGCTGCTTTTCGTGCACGGCGGGCCGGGCATGCCGGAATACTGGCTGACGCAGCGCTACCCCACGGGGCTGGAGGAAGACTTCACCGTGGTGTGGTGGGAGCAGCGCGGCACGGGCCTTTCGTACCGCGCCGACCTGCCTGCGGATAAGATGACGGCGGATCAGTTTGTGGCCGACACCCTGGCCGTCTCCCGCTACCTGATCGAACGATTCGGCCAGCCGAAAATCTATCTGATGGGCCATTCCTGGGGCAGCTACATCGGCATTCAGGCGGCGGCGCAAAGCCCAGAGCTGTACCATGCCTATATTGGCGTGGGACAGATGACTCACCAAATTGAATCTGAACAGCTGACCTATGCTTACGCCCTGGAGCAGTACCGCGCCCGCGGGGATACGCGTATGGTGCGCAAGCTGGAGGCCGCCCCGCCCAGCCAGACGCCTCCGCTGCCCGCGGAATATGAGGCTTTACGCGACGCCTATATGCACGGCATCGGTATTGGCACCACCCGAGGGATGACTTCGGTGATCACCGGCATCTTCCTGCCCTCCTGGCAGTTCCGCGAATACACGCTGGCGGAGAAGATCAACCTGTGGCGGGGGAAGGTATATTCTCGTTCACCCGAGTTCGGCCTGTGGAACAGCATGCTGTGCGCGGACATGAGCCAGAAAGTGTCGCGGTTGGAGCTTCCGGCTTATTTCTTCCACGGGCTGTATGACTACACCTGCGCCTACCCGTTGGCTAAAGCCTACATGGAGACCCTCGACGCGCCGCTGAAAGGTTTCTACACCTTTGCGGAATCGGCCCACAGCCCCATGTTTGAAGAGCCGGAGAAAATGCGGCAGATTTTGCGCCAAGACGTGCTGACGGGCAGCAACTCCCTGGCAGACCGGTAACCGTCTGACAACCGGCGAGCTTTGCTGAGCCGAAAATGCGGAACAGCCGCTTTAGGCGGATGAAGGATGGGAATGGTGATCATGAACACACCCGAAAAACTGCTCCAACGCTTGGAGGATATCGGCCAGGAACTCACAAAGAAGCCGGGCGCATTGGCCCTGATCGGCTTAGGCTCGGTGGGGCTGGAGCGGGAGCGGCTGGATGCGTTCTCTGACCTGGATTTCTTTGTGATCGTTCAGGCGGGGTATAAGGCGCAGTATCTGGAGGATTTGAGCTGGCTGACCCAGCTCGCGCCCGCGGCGTTTTCCTTTGCCAACACACCCGACGGCTGCAAATTTCTGTACGCAGACGGCGTGTTCTGTGAATTTGCCGTGTTTGAAGAAAGTGAACTCCAACAGGCGGTCTTTGCCCCCGGTCGGGTGGTGTGGAAGGCCGCGGGGGTCTCGGAGCAGATTGCGGTTCCCCAGCGCGCCCACCTGCCCGGGCCACCGCCGGCCGTGGAGTGGCTGATCGGCGAGGCGCTCACCAATGTGTATGTGGGTTTGCTGCGCGACCTGCGCGGGGAAAAGCTCTCCGCCATGCGCTTCATTCAAGTGTACGCGGTGGACCGCATCCTGGAGCTGGCGGAAAGGTGCGAGCCTGCCGCCGGTGCCGCCGCGGACGGGTTTAGCCGCGAACGGCGCATTGAACAGCGCGTCCCGGCCCTGGCGGGGCGTTTGCCCGCCTTTGTGCAGGGCTACGCCCGCAACCGGGAATCCGCGCTGGCGGTGCTGGCTTATCTGGATGAGCAGTTTGAAGTCAACCCGGCCATGAAGCAGGCCATCCTGAAGCTGTGCGGGCTGGCCGGATGAAGCCGTCCAAAGAATATTTTGACCTGCCCATCGAAAGCCTGCGCCTTGTGGGAGCATGGGCGGCGGACTGTGCCGAACGGGCTTTGCCCATTTACGAAGCGGCAGCCCCTGGGGATGCGCGCCCGCGGGAAGCCCTGATGGGCATTCGTCTGTTTGCGGACGGCGGAAAGCGGGCGGCGAAACTGCGCCTGCTGGCCCTGGATGCGTACCGCGCGGGGCTGGAATGCCCCCACCCCGCCGCCGCGGCCGCGGCGCAGGCCGACAGTCTGGCCGCTGCCAGCGCCTATACCCACCCGTTTGCGGACGTGCGCCAGGCCCGGCATATCCTTGGCTCAGCAGCGTATGCCGCGCTGGCCGCGGAGATCCACCAGGCTGACCCCCAGCGTGGGGATGAGGGGATGCGCTGGGCCGTGGAGTGGGCGCCGCGGGAGGTCTGCGAACTCCTGCAAAAGATGCCCCGTCAACCCCAGGGTCAGACCCGCCTGGATCAGCTGCTGTTGGCGTTGGACACGGAGCTGCGGCAGAACCGCTAGGGCGGGGTTGGCCGGGGCAATTCCGCTGGATTTCGCCAAGCCATGCTAGAATCTCTGGCGAATATGGAACCCAACCCGGCCCCCAGCCCAGAACGCCCACCCTATATCCTCTCCGTGCGCAGCCTGGTGGAATTTGTGCTGCAGGCAGGGGATTTGACCGCGGGCGGGTTTCAGAAGCGCGACCGCGCCCAGCAGGGCACCCTGGGCCACCGGCGCGTGCAGCGGTCCCGCCCCGAAGGCTACCAGGCAGAAGTGGAGGTGGCCTACCGGGTGGAAGGCGCAGACCCGCCGTTGGAGGTGCGCGGCCGGATGGATGGGGTGTACGCCGACCGGCAGCCGGTGATCCTGGAAGAGATCAAAACCACCACGCTCAGCCTGGAACTGATTCAGGAAGACCACAACCCGCTGCATTGGGCTCAGGCGCAGTGCTACGCGTTTATGTACGCCCGCCAGCAGCAGCTCAGCGAAGTCTGCATTCACCTGACTTATTACCACCTGGACAGCCGCAAAGAAAAAACCTTCGAGCGCCGCTTCTCGCGGGAAGAACTGGAAACTTTTTTCCAAAGCCTGATCCTGCCGTATCTGGATTGGTTCCGCAAAACGGCCGCCTGGCAGCTGCGCCGTGATCAATCCATCCAGGCCCTCGATTTCCCCTACGCCGCCTACCGCCCAGGCCAGCGCGAGATGGCTGTGGCGGTGTATCAGGCCGTGCGCGATCAGGGGCGCGTCTACGTGCAGGCCCCCACCGGTGTAGGCAAGACCATCGCGGCCCTCTTCCCGGCGGTGAAGGCCCTGGGGCAGGGGCTGGCGGCCAAGATCTTTTACCTGACAGCCAAAACCTCCGGGCGGCTGGCGGCCGAAAAGGCGCTGGACGATCTGCGCCGCGCCGGGCTGGAGATCCGCAGCGTGACCCTGACAGCCAAGGAAAAGATCTGCTTTTGCCCGCCGGTCAACTGCGATCCGGAGGTGTGCGTCTTTGCTCGCGACTACTTCGGCAAGGTGAAAAAGGCGCTGGCGGAGATGGACGGGGTTTCGGCTTTTACCCGCCCGATGATTGAGGACATCGCCCGGCGGCACGAGCTGTGCCCGTTTGAATTTTCGCTGGATCTGGCGCTGTGGATGGACTGCATCATTTGTGATTACAATTACGCCTTTGACCCGCGGGTGTATCTGCACCGCTTTTTTGACATCGTCACCGAACCATACATTTTTCTGGTGGACGAAGCCCACAACCTCCCCGACCGGGCGCGGGCCATGTATTCGGCGGAGGTGGACAAACACACCGTGCTGGAACTTCAGCGCGCCCTGAAGCCGCAGCTGCCTGGGCTGGCCAAAAAACTGGGCGCGGTCAACACCGCCTTGCTGGAGATGCGCAAAGCCTGTCAGGCGGCTGGTCAGCCGGCGCTGATTGCGGATGAGCTGCCGGAGGCGCTGCTGAAGGCGCTGCGGGATTTCAACCAGCAGGCCGAAGACTGGCTGGTGATGAACCAACCCGCTCCGTTCCGGCAGGCGCTGTTGGATTTCTACTTCCAGTGCAGCAATTTCCTGCGCACGGCCGAATACTTTGACACCTTTTATGTTTCGTATGCGGAGCGCCAGGGCCAAGGCGGCCTGAGGGCCAAATTGTTCTGCCTGGACCCGGCCCCCCTGCTGGCCGCCCCTTTGCAGCGCAGCCGGTCGGCGGTCTTTTTCTCGGCTACCCTGCTGCCGATGAAATACTTCACCCAACTGCTCACCGGCGACGAGGAACACCCCCGGCGGATCTTCCCTTCGCCCTTCCCCACCGAGAACGTCAGCCTGCTGATCCACAGCGGCATTTCCACCAAATATGCCCAGCGGGCCGATTCCTACGCCGCGGTGGCGGACGCGATTGAGGCCGTGTGCGGCGCGCAGGTGGGCAACTATCTGGTGTTCTTTCCCTCCTACGCCTACCTGACGGCGGTGCAGGAACAGCTTAAAGAACGGCTGCCCGAAGGTCAGCTGCTGGTTCAGGACCGCGGCATGAGCGAGGCCGCGCGCGAATCCTTCCTGGAGCGGTTTTCGGCCGGCAGCACCGAGACGGTCATCGGCCTGGCGGTGATGGGGGGCGTTTTTGGCGAGGGGATTGACCTGGTGGGTGACCGGCTGATCGGTGCGGTGGTGGTCGGCGTGGGGGTGCCGCAGGTGTGTTTGGAAAATGACCTGATTAAAGCCTATTTTGACCGCCAGCACGGCAGCGGCTTTGCCTACGCCTATCAGTATCCGGGCTTCAACCGCGTGCTGCAGGCCACCGGCCGCGTGATTCGCACGGAGACCGACCGGGGGGTGATAGTGCTGATTGACGAACGCTTCACCCACGCCCGCTACCGCCAGCTGTTCCCCGCGCACTGGCGCGATTTTCACATCGTCCAGGACACGCGGGAAATTCAAGAGCACCTGGCGCGCTTCTGGGCGCGGGCGTGAGGGGGCGGTGGGTCTCATCTTTTAGGCAAATGTGCAGTTGAAATGCAGATTTGTACACTTTTTGCGTTTGGCTTAGGGCCGTAGAAAACGGGGTATGATTAACGCAGCCCTGCGGGTTCGCTGGGCGTTTGTTGATAGCAGACGGATGCGATGCTGGTTTGAAAGGGACCCCCGATGAAAACCCAATATTACACCGCTTCCAGCCTGGACGGCTTTATCGCTACAGAAGATCACTCCCTGGAGTGGCTGTTCCCCCTGGCAGACCCCGAGGCCACCAGCTACCCGGATTTCATTGCTGAGGTGGGCGCGCTGGCGATGGGCGCATCCACCTATGAATGGCTGCTGCGCTACGCACTCAAACTGGGCACGCCGGAGGAAACCGCCTGGATGTACACGCAGCCGGCCTGGGTATTCACCCGGCGAACCTTCCCCGCCCCGGCCAACGCACCCATCCGTTTTGTGCAGGGCGACGTGCGCCCGGTTCACGCCGAGATGCGCGCGGCGGCGGGGGAGAAAAATATCTGGATTGTGGGCGGCGGCGACCTGGCCGGACAGTTTTTTGACGCGGGCCTGCTGGATGAGATCATCGTTCAGATCGGCTCGGCCACCTTGGGCAGCGGAAAACCGTTCTTCCCGCGCTTTGTGCCCGGCCCGACTCTGCAGCTGCGTGCGGTGCAACCATACGGCGGAGGCATGGTGGAACTGCGCTACGATATCCGCCCGCAAGCCTGAATAAGCTGCATTTTATTCCTGAATGACACCATCGAGGCTCCAATACCATGAACACTCGCAAACATTTACAAGCTGCGCTGCTGGCGCTTTTGGTCACTTTTCTGTGGTCCACCTCCTGGGTGCTGATCAAAATGGGGCTGAAAGCCAGCTTGCCTGCGCTCACTTTTGCCGGTCTGCGCTATTTTCTGGCCTTTCTATGCCTGCTGCCCTTTGTCCTGCTCAGCCCGGCCCACCGCCAGACCCTGCGGCGTCTCTCTCGGGCGGAGTGGGGGCAGCTGGCGATTCTGGGGGTGCTCTTTTACGCCCTCACCCAGGGGGCGCAGTTCGTCAGCCTGGCTTTTTTGCCCGCAGCCACCCTGTCGCTGCTGCTCAACTTCTCGCCGATTTTTGTGGCCCTGCCCAGCGGCTGGCTCAACCAGGAGCCGCCTTCCCTGGCGCAGTGGGGCGGCATTCTGCTCTCGGCGGTGGGTGCGTTGGTCTACTTTTTCCCGCTGAACATCCCCGCGGGGCAGACGTTGGGCCTGCTGGCGGCGCTGGTGGGGGTGCTGGCCAATGCGAGCTCTTCGCTGCTGGGGCGGCAGATGAATCACCAGGGCCGGCTGGCGCCCCTGGTGGTGACGGCGGTCAGCATGGGCATTGGCGGGGCCCTCTTGCTGGGGACGGGCATCCTGACCCAGGGCTTTGGACGGCTGGACGGTACCCAGTGGCTGATCATCGCCTGGCTGGCGGTGGTGAACACAGCCCTGGCCTTCACCCTGTGGAATCTCTCTCTGCAAACCCTGACGGCGGTTGAATCCAGCATCCTCAACAGCACCATGCTGCCGCAGATCGCCATTTTGGCCTGGCTGTTTCTGGACGAGCCGCTCACGGGGCGGCAGATTTTGGGGATTGTCCTGGTAGGTGTGGGCACTTTGATCGTGCAGATTTGGAGAAATTCGTCTACACTAAAAGAGGCGCGCTCACGCCGCTGAAGCCATATTCCAGCAGCCGGTGATCTTTTGATACAAAGCCAAAGGTGCAAAATTGAGCCCTTATTCTCCAGCGGAACTCAACGCCTTTATCCTGGCCGCCAAGCGGGCCACCTATGTGGGCAGCGGGCAGAAATTGCTGCCTTACCGCCTGGGTTCGCATGATCTGCAATATTTTGAAGGCGACTGGGCCTATCACGACAGCTATCTGGGCGAGAGCGACTTTATCGGCGAAGAAGCCGTGTATTATTGCGGCCAGGTGGTGTGGGCCATGAATTATTTTGGGCGCATCCTGCTGCCGGAGCGGATCACCTCGGCCCAGGCCGGGCAGATGATCAAGGTGAGCCTGACGAAGATGTACGCCGAGGGGCGTTTTTTGGGCGGGTTTGAACACACAGATGGCGCCTTGACCTATGTGGATACCAGCGAGGGCGATGAGGCGTACTTCACGGGGAGAGAGTGGATTTTGCGCGAGGGTGTGAAGGTGTATGAGCTGGTGTATCACGGCGGCCTGGTGAAATAGGGCGGCCGAGCGGTGAAGCCAGCCGGGTATCGGATCAACAGAATTGGAGGCGTTTATGGATTTCATTCGGGGTTTATTTGGCGGCAAGGGCGGTGAAGATCAGCCGCTGCCCCCTGTGTTTGCGGGAAGCTCCCAACTGCTGCGGGGACACTCCGGCAACATTCCCGGCAGCGTGATGGGCGCGGCCTGGTCGCCGGACGGGAAGCGCTTTGCCAGCGGCGCGGACAAATTGATCCTGTGGAACGCCGCGGACTGGCAGCCGGTGATTATTTCCGAAGAAAGTATTCAGGCATGGGACGCTGTGACCGGCGAGCGGGTGTCGGGCAGTGCCGGCATCAACGCCCTGGCGTGGTCGCCGGACGGGCGCAGCCTGGCGGTGGCCCGAACGGACGCGCGGTTAAGCTTCATCGCTGCGGATACGGGAAAAGAACGCCTTCAAATGAAAGTTGGCGGCGTGCCGCTCTCCTCGGTTGCCTGGTCGCCGGATGGAGAGCTGGTGGCGGTGGGCGGCTGGGACATGACTGTGCGGGTGTATGAAGCGGCGCGCGGTTTGAGCTTCGCTGAGCTGCTCCATGAGTCCGCCAAAACCCCGGGATCGGATATTTTGGGGGTGCATGTGGCCTGGTCTCCGGACGGAAAATATCTGGCATCGGGAGGCGGCGACCAAACCGTGCGCATTTGGGACGTCCGGCAGGGTATACTGCTGCGCGTTTTGAAGCACAAGGCGGCGGTGATCAGCGTGGCCTGGTCTCCGGATGGGCGTTATCTGGCTTCGGGCAGTTTTTCCAATGAGAATCTGGCGCACATTTGGGATGCCGCCACCGGCAAGCTGGTGTGCACGTTGAAAGGGCATACGGATCATTTTCATTCGCTCCAATGGTCGCCGGATGGGGCTTACCTGGCCTCCGGCAGCCCCGACAAAACCGTTAAAATCTGGAATGCGCTTCAAGGACGGCTGATTCAGACCCTGGAACATGCCAACCGTGTGAACTCAGTGGCCTGGT
This sequence comes from Levilinea sp., assembly GCA_029975215.1. Classification (GTDB taxonomy): domain Bacteria; phylum Chloroflexota; class Anaerolineae; order Anaerolineales; family Anaerolineaceae; genus Levilinea. The sequence goes on along the minus strand of JARKPO010000080.1, from coordinate 40,524 downwards.
CGCCGGATGGAAAAGAGCTGGCCTGCGGATGCGGCCATAACCTGGTGCAGATCTGGCGCTGAGGGAAAACCCTGGACCTGCGTTTTAGCTGTGTTTCACTACGATGAGAATCGGAGGGTGAATGTGCGATCAAATCGTCCCCTGTTATTTTTGCGGTGAGGCTTCACATCATGACAGTACTCTGAAGGTGCCTATGTTTATGATCCAAAAGGTCCAACGGGTCGAGACGGCCTACCAAACCTCCACGGTGCAGTATGAGAAACAAATATTTACCATTCCGCGCTGCCGGGCCTGCCGCCGCCGTCACGGGCTGGAAAACGCGCTGGGAACGGTGATTGGAGCGCTTGGCCTGCTGACTGTGCTGGGCGCGGTGCTGCTGGCCCTTTCTCAGGGGATCGGTTGGGGGGCGGGGTTCCTTCTGCTTGCTGTGGTGATCCTGGCGCTGGCGGCGGCGCTGCAGGAGCGGCTGCTGTACGGCGGCAAAGAGAACCTGGCGCTGAAGCACCGCGAAACCTGGCCGCAGGTGCACAGGTCGCTGACATTCGGCTGGCAGATTGGCGAGGGGCCGTCCCGGGCGCAGTCTTTCAACTGGGCCAGAGAACGCCAAAAGTCGCGCGACCAACAACAGGCGAATCTGCGGCGCATCCAGGAAGAACAGAAACAGGCCAAAGTCCGCGCCAAAAAAGCCGTGGGCCAAAGCAATCAGGCGTATCAATTCGGGCAGGATGGAAATGTGGAGAAGCTGCTGCGTGTGGCCCAGGATCCGAAAAACGGCGGTCGCGGCACGGCGATCGATATGCTGGGAGAGATGACCCACCCCGATGCGCTGGAGCCGCTGCTGGGCATGCTGGCGGACCCGACGCGGCAAAGTGACCACGGGCGGCTGGCCCTGGCGCTGGTGGGCTACGCGGACCCGCGCATCACCCCGGCCATTCAGGCAGCCGTAGACGCTGCTCCCGAGCGGACGAGTTCGGCCATCGAGGATATGCAGCGGGCCATCCATCTGCGCGCTAACCCGGCTCTGTTTGCGCTGAAGCCGGTGCGGGATACGGAGGAGGGCCAGCGCAGGGCGTATGCGCTGTACGCCCAGGGGGACGTGCCGGGTTTGGTTCAAGTGGCGCTCAACCCGCAGGAGACCGGCCGGTCGCGCGCCGTTCAGTTGTTGGGCGATGCCGCGGACCCGCAGGCGCTGGAAGCCCTGCTGACCCTTCTGGCAGATCCGACCCAGACGGCGCTGTACGGCCGGGTAGCCAAAGCAGCGGTGCATTACCCAGATCCGCGCGTTGCCGCCGCGATACAGACGGCCGAAAAAGCCCTGCCTGTATCCTGGAAGTCTGAGATTTGGTTGGAATTGATCCAATCGGATCTGCGCAACGCCCTGTATGAATGCAGTCACCCTTCCATGATGTATCAGCCCGTATCCCGCGAAGAAGCCTTAAAATTATCTCGAGCCTGACCCGAAAGAGAAAACATGACCGCCGTTCACGGCATATCCGACCCGAATTATGTCAGCCGCCCCTGAAGCGCATTCCAGATTTTAACGGTTTTGTCGGGGCTGCCAGATGCAGGCCCACGGCGGCCAGCTGGTCATCACCAAAGATCCGGGGGTGTTTACAGCCAGCGGCAGCCTGTGCACCAGAGACAAACAGCCAATAAGGAAAGTGAACCATGTATACCATTGATTACCTGCTGACTCATTCCAATCTGCCCGGCCCCAGGGGGAACCTGGAACTGCTGTACGCCTTTGCGAAAAGCGCAGATGACGAGCTTGTGAGGCAGTGCCTGGCGTATGCCTCCGAGGAGGTCAGCAACTCTCCTGAGGAATTCGTGGGCATGTGCGGCGTTTTGGGCTATGCGGTGCTGCATCGAGACGACATTCAGGATGTCCTCCGCTTTTTGCGGCCCTATGCGGCCCATGCCAGTTGGAGAATCCGCGAGGCGGCGGCGATGGGGATTCAGGAAATCTCGGTTGGCCGGGTGGAGCAGACTCTGGCGGGCCTGGCAGACATGGCCGCTGGGAACGAATACGAGAAACGGGCGGTGGTGGCGGGGTTGTGCGAGCCGAAGCTGCTGACCGATCCGGCCTGCGGCCGCGAAATCCTGCGCCTGCTGACGGCCATCACCCAGGGGATGGAACCGGAGGGGAAACTCTCGCCCGGGGGGGAAGCATTGCGGAAAGCCCTGGGATATGGGTGGAGCGTGGTCCTGGCGGCCTTCCCGGAGGACGGCAAAGCCGCTTTTGAGGGACTATTGAGCCTGCCGGGCAAACATGTGCGCTGGGTCCTCCGCGAGAATCTGAAAAAGAACCGCCTGATCAAAATGGACCCGGATTGGGCAGCGGAGATGCAGCGGCGCGCTGTGTCCATATAACCGCAGAAACTCAACCTCAACAGGATGCGAGCATAACGGGGAACCGGCTCGAACTATCCAAATGACCAGACCATAATCTCCCCAGACTGCCGATGTGCGTTGGGGTGAGATCGGTTTCAATAGAAAGTGTGCGCTGGTGTCAATTGGCGTATTCGGCTATCACGTGTTTTAACTTGTGCTCACAGCAATCGAAAGGAATCATGCTACGATGCGTTTTCAATTTGTGCCCATGACCAGCGACTTTGCACATCGGATCCTGACGTGGAAATATCCGCCGCCGTACGACCTGTACGATTATGAAAATGAAGCTGACCATATCCTCGACACAGAGGAATGGGGGACCACGTTGTTTGCTGTGCTGGACGAAAGCGGCGAGCTGGTGGGGGAGCTGTCCTTTGGTTTTCTGGACTCCGCTGACGAGTGGGTTCCGTTGGAAGATGTGCGGGCGGGACGGTTGGAAGGCTGTATTTTGTGGGTTGGCTTCGGTTTGCAGCCTGGGCTGACCGGGCAAGGATTGGGCCTCTCGTTTGTGAACGCCTGCGTGGATTTTGCGGTTGAGTTTTCTCGCCAGCGTTATCAATACCCAGGAGCGAATGTAGGCCTGGGGGTGTATCAGTTTAATCAGCGCGCGATCAAAGTGTATGAGCGCGCCGGGTTTGTGAAATACCTGGAGCTAACCGATCAAGTGGAAGGCTGCGTGATTCCTGCCCAACGCATGAAAAAGAGGATCGCTGAACCCGGGTGAGCCTCTTTCATCCAGAGTCAATAAGATATAGAAAGTTGTGCGTGTTTTGAACTGAAGCGGACAGGATGACCATGAAAAAAACGAAACGAATCTGGCAGATTTTGATCCTCACCCCGATGGGATTGTGCCTGGGTTTGCTGGCCCTTTCGGCAGGGGTCAACCTGGGGCTGGCGACCGCCTCTTCTCACCCAGACACGCTGGAAGAAGCCGAACTGGTGCGCCAGACGGAATATTTTCACCTGCGCCAGCGGGTTGGGGATGCGGTTTGGCCAGGGTGGGGCGCGGCAGCCCTGCCGTCCATCACGTACAATGAAGCCTACGCCTTTCTGCTGGCTTACCCCGGTTCCCCGCCTGCCGGTTGGGTGAAAGTGCCCGCAGGGACCCAACGTGGCGGAGCCTGGCAAACCCTGGCGGGCAAGCGCTTTGCGGAGCAGGCGGTTCATGTGCAGCAACTGCCCCCAGGGGTTGAGCCGGAGAACTTCACCGTGCGCGTGGGTGAGCATTGGGTATCCAGCCTGAACACCCGCGAGTGGATGCAGATTTCTCTGGCCGAAACCGTGCGGGGAGATTTGCCCGCTTTCCTCCGGCCGGTTTTTCCTTACTCGCTTTTTGTCGGTTTGATGGTCAACAGTGATGACCAATACATCTCTCTGGCCGCGCACGAAGCCTTTCACGCCTGGCAGGGTCTGGCAGCGGAAGCCAAATTTTCGGCTGCCCAACGGAGCGCCAGCACGGATCAGCGCTACCCCTGGGAGCATGAGGGGTTGACCGCGGACTGGAAGGCGGAATTGGAATTCCTGGCGGAACTTTTGCGCGAAGAGGATTCTGCTGTACTGGCGGGACAGGCGGAGCGCTTCCTGCAAATGCGCGCTGAGCGCCGCAAAGCGGCCCAGCTTAACCCCGAATGCGTGGTGTATGAACAGCAGCGCGAATGGCTGGAAGGCCTGGCGCGTTACGCCGAATTGGAAATTTGGCGGCAGGGCAGCCAAGCGGCGTATCAGCCGTCTGCCGCCGCAGCTGGCTTGACCGATTTTGACCGCTACCAGGGCTTTGAGCAGCGCTGGCGGCAGGAACTGGATCAGATGCCGAGGATGTCTAACGACCCAGGCGATGGCCGTTTTTATTATTCCGGCATGGCGCAGGCGTATCTGCTGGACCGCCTCTACCCAGGATGGAAGGAACGGGCGTTTGAGCCGGGGGTCTGGCTGGAAGACCTGCTGACAGAGGCGGCAGCCGGAACGGCAGGGAAGAATTGATGCGGTGAGAGCAGAAGGCGGCTCCGCGGCGTGCACGTGGGCCGCCTTTGTTTTTACGCTCAGCGCCGCAGCTGCGTGCGCCGGAAGAGCGCAACGGCGATGGAAAAATAAACCAGGGTCAGCAGCAGCAGGGCGCTGAATTCAAACAGCACGTCGCCAAAGCCCGCGCCCAGGGTGAAGATCTTGTTCAGCGCGATGACGGCGTGGGTGGGGGGCAGGAAATCGGCGTAGCTGAGGGGATGGCCGAAGAGGGTCAGCAGGGTGGGACGCGGCAGGGGGAAGGCCGCTCCGGTGAGGAACATGAGAAAGCCGAGGGGGAAATTGGCGATGACAAAGGCCTGAGAGACGGTCTTGGACAGGCAGGCCACGATCAGCCCCACGGCAATCACCGAGAGGGCGGCGATGATGTCAATCAGGATGGCGGCCGCCAGAGGCCCCTGAGAACGGAACCCCAGGGCCACCGCTGTGGCAAAGGTGATCAGAATGGACAGCACCGACACCAGAGTCAGCCAGACGGCCATACCCCCCAGGTATTCCGCGGAGGTAAGGGAGGTCAGCCGCAGGCGGCGCAGCGTGCCGGCTTCGATGTCGCGGGCGGGCATCATGGCGGCCTGGAAGACCATCAGCACCACGGCCATCACCAGCAGGCCGGGGATGTAATTTTCAAATTCGGAGCGCGAGCTGGAATCACCCAGGGCCACCTCGTTCAGCTCCACTGGCCGGGGGGCCTGGGTGAACGTGTTGGCGGCCTCATCGGCGGCGGTCATCACCATCACCGCGCTGATGGTGTAGGTGGGGTTGGTCAGGTCGCCCTTCAAGGTCACCTGGGCGGGGGCGGGGGTGCGGCCCTCCTGGTAAGCGGCCAGGGTGGCGGAGAAATCCGGCGGGAGGATCAGCAGCACGGAGGCCTGCCGGTCGCGCACCTGGCGCTCGGCCTGGGCCTCATCCTGGGTGAGGCTGACGCGCAGCAGCGGGTTGCCGCTTTTGTAGGTCATGGCGCGCAGGTCGGCCACCACCTGCTCTCCGGCCGCCAGAGTGACCCCATTGGCACGCAGCACGGACTGGTCGCGGTTGATCACCAGCACGCTGTAGGAGGTGGAGCCGGTGCCGCCGGTCATCAGGTAATAGATCAGCACAAACAGCGGCGCAAAGGCCAGGGACAGCCCCAGCACCCACAGGTCGCGCTTTTGCTCGCGGAAACATTTGACCACCACGTTGAGGAGTCTCATTCGCGCAGCCCCCTTCCGGTGAGGGAGAGAAAGACATCTTCCAGCGTCACCGCGCGCATGTGGATATTTCCGGCACGTCCGCCGCAGGCGTGAATACCGTCCAACACATCAGAAAGCTGCTCGGGCAGGTGCGCGCCGTGGATGGACAGCCGCCCACCGGCGACCTGCGCCCCCGGGAAGCGGGCATGCAGGCAGTCCAGCAGGCGTTGGCTGGCCTCCTCGCCGCTGGGCCAATCCAGCTCGATCTCCAGCAGCTCATCCACGCCCAGACTGCGCTTGAGGCCGTCGGGGGTATCCACCACCAGCAGCCGCCCGTGATCCATGATGGCCACGCGGGAGGCCAGGCGCTCGGCTTCGTCCATGTTGTGGGTGGTCAGCACCACCGTTTTATGCTGAGCCAGACGGCGGATCACCTCGCGCACCAGCACCCGGCTTTGCGGGTCGAGGCCGGCTTCAGGCTCATCCAAAAAGACGATCTGGGGGTCGTGCACCAGGGCCAGGGCCAAATTCAGGCGGCGTTTCATCCCGCCCGAAAGCCGCCCGGCCAATTCGTTGGCTTTGGCGCTTAGCCCCAGCTCGCCCAGCAGGGCTGCGCCGTTTTTGCGCGCCTGCTGATTGGGCAGGCCGTAGTTGGCGCCCACGAACTCCAACTGTTCCAGGCAGGTGAGCTTTTCCCACAGGATGTTTTCCTGGGGGCAGACCCCCAGGCTGCGCAGCACCTCGGCGCGTTGGGTGCGCACCGAGCGGCCCTCGATGAGCACATCCCCTTCGCTGGGTTCAAGCAGGCCGACCATCATGTGAATGGAGGTGGTCTTTCCGGCGCCGTTGGGCCCCAGGAAGCCGAAAATTTCCCCGCGGGGGACGTCCAGGGTCAGGTGATCCACGGCCAGGACGGCGCCGTAGCGTTTGCTGAGGCCGCGCGTTTGCAGCATGCAGTCGGTCATAAAATGATTCCGTTGGGAAGAAATGAAGACAACAGGGGATATTATACTTGCTGCGTGAATTTTTCTACAAAGGTGTGATCCAGCGTATAATCGGCTGGGATCTCAACATCAAAATTCCGCAGCCCGACCCCCTTCATCACAGGAGGCTGCCCCGTCCGCTGATTAACCATGAAAAACGAAACCACCGCTTTACCCCCTTTTGACCGCGAAGAGGCCGGCGCCCCAGCCCGCTCTGAGATTCAAGAATACCTGACCGCCCGGCAGCAGCGCCGCTGGATTTTTCCGCGGGCTGCGCTGGTGGGGCTGTGCGCGGGCATCGCCGCTTTGCTGTTCCGCATGGCCTTAACCGGCGCGGATGCGCTGCGCAATCAGCTCATCACCTGGGCGCAAAGTCTGCCCGCGCTGGGGTGGCTGTTCCCGATGCTGTTGGCTGGGTTGGGGGCCTGGATCTCGGTGGCTGCGACGCGCCGCTATGCGCCCGAAGCCAGCGGCAGCGGCATCCCCCATTTGGAGGCCGTGCTGCACCGTTTTCGCGATTTAAATTGGAAACGGGTTTTACCGGTGAAATTCTTGGGCGGCGTGGTCGCCATCGGCAGCGGGCTGGCCCTGGGACGCGAGGGGCCTACCGTGCAGATGGGCGGGGCGGTGGGCGACGCAGTTTCGCGCGCGCTGAAAGTTTCGGAACGGGAACGCCTGACCTTGACCTCGGCGGGGGCGGGGGCCGGGCTGGCCGCGGCCTTTAACGCGCCTTTGTCGGGCCTCATCTTCGTGTTGGAAGAGGTGCGGCGCGATTTTCAGCCCATCGTCTTTGGGGCGGCTTTTGTGGCGGCGGTGGTGGCGGATATTGTGGCGCGGGTCGGTTCGGGGCAGTTTCCCATTTTCGCCGTTCCCAGCTACCCTGTGCCGCCGCTGGCCGCTCTGCCCATCTTCGCCTTGCTGGGGATCGCGGCGGGGCTGCTGGGGGTGGTGTTTAACCGCAGCCTGCTGCGGGTGACGGCGCTGTACGCGCGCATTCCGGCGCGTTTGACCCTGGCCGCGGCCGCGCTGACGGGCGCGCTGGTGGGGCTGGTGGGATGGTTTTCGCCGGTGATGATCGGCAGCGGGCACACCCTGGCCGAAACCGCTCTGCGGGGGGATATGCTTTTGGGGGCCATCCCCCTGTTCTTTTTGATCCGTTTTGTGCTGACCGCCGCCAGCTATGGGACGGGCGCGCCGGGCGGGATCTTTGCGCCGATGCTGGTGCTGGGCGCGCTGCTGGGGCTGGCGGTGGGAGAGATTGCTCACCAATTTTACCCGGCGGCAGTCCCTTTTCCGGCGGTCTTTGCGGTGGTGGGCATGGCGGCTTATTTCACCGCCATTGTGCGCGCTCCGCTGACGGGCATCATGCTCATTCTGGAGATGACCGGCAATTACAATCAGATGCTGCCGCTGCTGGTGGCCTGTTTCTGCTCGTACGCGGCCGCCGAGTTTATGAAAGACTTGCCCATTTATGAGGCGCTGCTGGAACGCGATTTGAGGCGCAGCCGCGAAGCACATTTGCTGAAGGAACCGGTGGTGGTGGAGTTTATCCTCCAGGCGGGCGCGCCCTTTGTGGGGCTGGAGGTGCGCTCCCTGGGGCTGCCGCCGGGCTGCATTCTGGTGCGCTGCTCCGACGGCAAGCGCGAATGGCTGCCCAAGGCCAATACCCGCCTGGGGGCCAATATGCGCATCACGGCTATGGTGGCGCCGGAAGCGGCCGACGGCCTGGAGATTTTGCGCCGGGGCTGCCAGGCCAGCGGCTCTGACGGGGCTGCGGAGTGAGGCTGGGAGGATGGGAGCGGATATGACTGTGGAGATTGAACGCCTGGTGCTGTGGTTTCCCATCGTCTTCATGCTGCACGATTTTGAGGAACTGCTGCTGTTTGAACCCTGGCTGAAAAAGAACGCCGGGAGCATTTTGGAGCGCGTCCACGGCTGGGTGCCGCCCTGGGCCGAGGCCCAGCTGCACGCCGTACTGCACAAATCCACGCTGCAATTTGCCTTCCCCATCGGCCTGATCTTCGCCCTGACCGCGGCAGCTTCTTTTTTGGCGGTGCAGTTCCATTCTTACCCCTTGTTCCTGGTCGCCAGCAGCCTGTTTTTTCTGCACGGCTTCCTGCACATCGGCCAGGCGGCTGCGCTGCGCCGCTACGTGCCCTCTCTGCTGACCTCTGTGCTGCTGGTGCTGCCCTATGGGGGGCTTTTGTTCGCGCGGCTGCTGGCGGCCGGGGTGGTGACGCTGCCCGCCCTGCTGCTGTATTTTTTGGCCGCGGCCGTGCTGGCCGGGCCTTTGCTGCTGGGGATGCACCGCCTGGGCGAAGGCCTCTATGCCTGGGCGGCGCGCCGTTGGGCGAGCTGAACGGGCGCGGTGGCGCCGCGCGTGGAGGGTGACGATGAATTCCCTGTTTGCGATTCCATCTTCAGACCCGGCCCTGCTGGCCAAAGCCCGGCAGACGGCCCAGGCCTTTGCCGCGCCGCTGCGCACCGAGGGTGTGGTGGGGATTGTCTTTTTGGGCGCGGTGGCGCGCGGCTATTTTGACCCGGCGGCGGATATTGACATCGCCATTTTCAAGCGGCGCGGCGCGGATCTGCCCCTGAAGGATAAGTTCTATTCCGTGGACGGCTTTGAGGTTCAGGTGTGGCTATCGGATTACGAGGACGAGCTGACCAGCGATTGGGATATGGCCCGGCGCTGGACGTATGCCAACGCGCAGATTGATTACGACCCCCAGGGCGCGGCGGCGCGGCTGATCGCCGAGAAGGTGCCTTTGCGCGCGGAGGAGCGAAAATGGCTGGTGATGTCGGGGCTGACGCTTTCGGAATGGTACGTCAACCGCCTGACGCAGCTGTGGGTGGAGCGCGGCAGCCTGACCAGCGCGCACCACATGGTGGATCAGGGCCTGCTGTATTTTTACGACCTGCTCTTTGGCCTGAACCACGCCCTGGTGGCGGATATGAAATGGCGGCTGTACTGCGTCTCCCGGTTGGAACTGCTGCCCGAGCGCTTTGCCGAGCGCATTCAGGAGGTCATGCTCCTGCGGGCCTTCACGGTGGAAGAGCTGCACCGGCGCAGGCAGGCTTTTATGGGCCTGTGGGAAGAAATGAAACCCGCGGCGGAAGCCGCCGCGGGCATGAGCTTTGCCGAAATGCTGGAGGTGGTCTGAGCCTTACAGATCCAGGCGCTCAAAGCTGCGGGCGCGCGCCGGTTTTTGCCCGGGTTGATCCCAAGCCAGCGCATTCCGTGCAAGAGGGCGCTTTTTTCATGGGCGTTGGAATTGGGGGACAGGATTGATTCGGCGTGGTTGTGTCTGTATACTCTATTTATTGATTCAAATCGTCATGAATTAATAAAGGGAGGTTGGGATGCGGGAAACGAAATTTGTGCTGCGCAAGAAAAAGATCGGTTGTGTATTTATTGGCTTATCGCTATTTTTTATCTTTGGCGTCGTCGTGGCCGTCGCCAACACGATCCTGAATTTCTCCTTTAATTCTGTCCTTGTCGGCCTGATGATCCTGCTCGTATGCGGAGGTCTGGGATATATCCTGGTACTGACCAGTGTTCTCAATAACCCGCCAACGGTCACCGTAAACACCGAAGGGATAGAAATCATCGGATTGGGAATGCTCGTCAAGCAATCTGTGAACTGGGGTGAAGTTGAATCGGTGGAAGCTGCTTATCAGGAAATCCAGAAACAAAAAACCCTCACGATTAAGCTATTGCCGCCCAAGGCCCCCATCATGATCCCAGAAAGCGCGGTGGACGATTTTGGGAATTTTTCGTCTGTGGTGAAAGCCCATTTTCTGGCTCATCCATCCGCTGTGGTTCGGGCTCCGCAGGGAATCGCTATGAAAATGGAAAAGACAGATGTTACTCCTGCCGAGAAACATTCCATGAAACCGACGGAGGATGTGGTGTTTGACCGCGAGGAGCGCATCGAAGCGCCGGAAGTCGGGGCGACTTTCATCTATAAGATCTATACCGCTCCGGACGCCGCCAGCGCGCAGGCGTTTCTGGCAAAGACGCCCGTCCACGACGCGCATTTGTATATTCTGGTGCACACGCCTGAGGGGACGACCTATTGCCGAGACGTTCAGGGGATATACACCCAATAGAGATGGAATTTGAACCGAAAAGCCGCCAAACTGGCGGCTTTTCTTTTGATCGGGAGCATCCACGCGGATGGTGCGCGGCCGTTTTTGCCCCCTGGTCCCTGCCGATGATTGTATAATGAAGGGGTGGGGTGTAACCGATGGGTGGAAATCAGGGTGGATTGATCTTCCCCTGGATGGTGGACAAGACGACCGGACAATGCCCCGCTTGACTAAATCGTTGAAAATCACGGGAATGGAGTCGATCGTGGCTTATTATCTCAACCTTTTCTCACCAGAAACCTATGAATCATTTACTAAGTCAGGATGTCGAATTTCAGGCTTCGGAATTCGGCAAAGAAATGCTGCTGGCCGCGTTAAGGTCGGTGACAAGTTTATTTGTTACATGACAAAGCTATCTCGTTGGATCGGCATCCTTGAGGTTGAAAGTGCTTACTTTGAAGATAATAGCCCGCTCTTTTTGATAGAAGATGACCCGTTTGTAATACGTTTTAAAGTGAAACCATTGGCGTGGCTGCCAAAAGAAAAAGCCTTGCCCATACGGGATCCAAAAATCTGGGATTATTTATCCTTCACCAAAAATCATGAGATCAATTCGTCATCATGGACCGGAAAATTGCGAGCCAGTTTAAATCCTCTTGATGATCAAGATGGTCGATTCCTTGAGCAAGCTATCATGGCTCAGGTCGGTGAAGGTGAAATTTATGAATTGGATATGCAAGAATACGAAAAACTGATTACTCACAAGGTGCGGCGTGCGGACAAGACCGTTTCGGTGTCAATCCCTGAAGATCACCCGGCTGAAAACGATAAAGCGGTCACACCTGTTCAAATAGATGTGCGTGAATCGATTAAATTGCAGGCTTTGCTCGCAAAAATTGGCGCACAAATGGGAATGAAGATTTGGATCCCCAGAAATGACAGAGTGGCCGTAGTAGCAGAATGGCAAGGTGATCCTAAGCAGGTGCTGGAGGTCTTGCCGCTCAATTATGATCAAACCACTATAAAAACCATTGAGCAAATTGATATTTTGTGGCTTAAAGGCCGCTCAATTATTCGCGCTTTTGAGGTTGAACATACAACTTCGATTTACTCTGGAATTTTGCGAATGGCAGACCTGCTGGCATTACAGCCGAACATGGATATTAAGTTACATATTGTTGCACCAGCCGAGCGCCGTGAGAAAGTATTTCAAGAACTTCGCCGTCCCGTTTTTTCATTGTTGGAAAAAGGCCCGCTTTCGGAGAGCTGCACTTACCTCAGCTACGAAAGTGTGATTGAGCTTTCAAAGGAAAAGCATTTGCCTCATCTTTCTGACGGTGTGTTGGACGAATATGCGGAGCAGGCGGAGTAACACGCAATCGTCCCGATCAGGTTGTGAATGCGTCTTTGGAAACTGGGGTTTTGGATGTTTCCTAAGATTGTCAATTGAAGTTGGCTAGGATTCGGTGCTGTTAAAAATATCCAAACACCCAACCCTTTGAACGCCCCACTCATTCCTGCGAGGAGCCATGAAATCCACGCCCTATCTCATCCAACCTGGCACGGCCGGTCAGCCGCTGAAGCGCATCGACCCACAGCAGAAACACTACGCCGAGAGCTGGCTTCAGGAGCTGCTCCAAAACCATCCCAATCTCCTCCCTGTGGAGGAATTCGAAGAGGCGTTCTCAAACATTACCCCCATCGGCCGTGAAATACCTACGAATGTGGGCCCGATTGACAACCTGTTTATCAGCGAACAGGGCTGCCTGGTCTTGGTGGAAACCAAGCTCTGGCGCAATCCAGAGGCGAAGCGCGAGGTGCTGGCTCAGGTGATTGATTACGCGGCTGAGGTTTCCAAATGGTCTTTCGGGGAGCTGGATGAGAAAGCCAGAAAATATGCGCACAAAGGCCTGATTGAAATCATCCGATCCAGTTTTGACGCGGATTCAGAAGACATTCCCACCGAAAATTGGATCGCAAAGAACCTGCGGTTGGGACGATTCCTGATCCTGATCGTCAGCGATCACATCCGCAGCTCGCTGGTGGATATGCTGGCCTATGTGAACCGCTATCCCCATTTGGCCACCCATGTGGGGCTGGTGGAATTGCAGTGCTACCAGATGCCGGGCAGCCCGGGCGAAATGATGGTTGTGCCCTCCATTGTGGCAAAAACCGAAATCGTCGAACGCTCCATTGTGCAGGTGAATATCACCCCTGAGGTTGCACATACCCTTGCGGTGGAGCAGATTCAAAGTGAGCCAGGATCCGAGAGCCGGCGAAGCATCTCAGAGGATGTGTTTTGGGAAACCTTGCAGCAAAAATCCCCTGCCAGCGTTGAGCCCGCTCGCAAGATTTTGGACCATTTCCGCAGCCACGGTGAGATCGCTTTGACAATGCGCAAGTCGGCTGTGGTCGCCCGTATGATCGTCCCCGACACAGATCGGGAGCTGTCGCTTTTTCGCATCAGCACGGATGGGGCCCTGATTTGCTGGCCTGTCACCTTGCAGGATCAACTCGAACGCGCCGGCCTGGAGCGCGAGCTGGGCGCGGCGTATGAACAGAAGCTGTCGCAGTTCTTAACGCACACAACAGGAAAAAATTCGATCCAATGCCCTGTGAAGAGCGTAGCGGTCGAACCCTTCATTGCGGTGGTGGACGAATTCATTGAGACAATCCTGACGGCCGTTCCGCAAGGAGATTAAGATGTTAGACGATTCCCTGCTGGAAGATTTTATCCATTCTTTTTTCGGCTACGGCAGCTTTTCCGCCGCCGCTGAAGAACGTGCAGGGCAGAGCACAAATCGTTAAAGCCCTTTTTCCTCGCTCGGCCTATAATCATAGCAAGGAGCCTTTATGACCTTCTTCAAAATTGCTTACTGGCTGGGAATTCTCATCGAGATGGGCATTCGCGCCCCGCTGCGCAAGACCTGGAAGAGCAGCGTCAAAGTGGATTCGCGCGTGTCGGTCACCGAGAAAATTTTGCTGGGCCTGCTCTCGGTGTTCATGTTCTTCCTGCCGCTGGTGTATGCCCTGACCCCCTGGCTGGATTTTGCCAATTACACCCTGCCGGGGTGGATGGGCTGGGCCGGGGTGGTGATTTTGGCGGGGGCGCTGACCGTGTTTGCCCGCGCCCACCGCGATTTGAAGGCCAACTGGTCGCCGTCGCTGGAAATTTTCCAGGGCCACAGCCTGGTGACCGGCGGCATTTACGGCATCATCCGCCATCCCATGTACGCCAGCCAATGGCTGTGGGTCATCGCCCAGATTCTGCTGCTGCAGAACTGGCTGGCCGGGCCTTTGAACCTGGTGTTTTTCATCCCTTTCTATATCCTGCGCGTGCGCGCCGAGGAAAAGATGATGCTGGACACCTTTGGCGAGGACTACCGCGCCTACATGCGCCAGACCGGCGGGGTCATCCCCCGGCTGCGCTGATTTTTGACGAAAGGAAGCAGTATGTTGGATCATCTAATCCTGCGCAATGAGACCCCGGCGGATATCCAGGCCATCGGGGAGGTCACCGAGGCCGCCTTTAACACCCTGGAAATCAGCGACCACACCGAGCAGTTCATCGTGGAGGCGCTGCGGGCGGCGGGCGCGCTAACCCTTTCGCTGGTGGCCGAGCTGGACGGCCGCCTGATCGGACACATCGCTTTTTCCCCGCTGACCCTTTCGGACGGCACGCCGGGCTGGTACGGCCTGGGGCCGGTGTCGGTGCTGCCCGAATTTCAGCGCCAGGGGGTGGGCCAGGCCCTGATCCGCGAAGGCCTATCACGCCTGCGCGATCTGCACGCCCGCGGCTGCTGCCTGGTGGGGCATCCGGAGTATTACCCCAAGTTCGGCTTCATCAACGTCCCCGGGCTGGGGCATGAGGGCGTGCCGCCGGAGGTCTTTTTCGCGCTGTCGTTTGACGGGTACTATCCCCAGGGGACGGTCACTTTCCACCCCGGTTTCACCGCCCAGGGTCATCCTTCCGACGGCACGGTGTGATACAACCTCTGGCGTGGAGGGGGCGCGCTGCATCTTTGAGCGCACGCCGGACGTGATCGGGCGCAATGTGATGAGCTGCCACCATCCCGACAGCGTGCATATCATCTACCCGATTCTGGAAGACCTCCGCGCCGGGCTGCGCGACACGGCTGAATTTTGGATCCAGACCAGGCCGAAGCAGGGCAGCCGCTTCATTCATATCCGCTACTTTGCGGTGCGCAGCCCCCAGGGTAAATTTCCGGGCACGCTGGAAGTGACCCAGGATGTCACCGACATCCGCAGGCTGGAAGGTGAACGCCGCCTGCTGGACGAGCTGAAGTAACGCCCATCCTCTGTCAGAAATCAAAGCGCCCCCAATTCATGAGGGCGCTTTTTATACCAATAATCGAGCCGGAGGGGAACTTATTCCACCGGCGGCACGCTGCGCATGTGAATTTCGGGAAGATCGGATGGGCGGCGGGTGATCAGGCGGCCTACTTCTTTAAACAAGCCCTGCAGCGCCACGAGGTAAGAAAAGCTGTTGACCAACAGGCCGGTTTTGCCGTCGGTAGCAGATGAGGCCGCCCAAACGGCCTTGCGGGCCGGGTAATCTGGTGTGCGGCCCAAAATCCGCAGCACGGCTGGGAAGGCTTTCAGGCGGTGCTCATGCCCCTGGATGACATCGAACTGGGTGAGCATGTCGGTGATGACCATGCCGGGGCTGAAATTAAAGATGCCCACCCCGCTGTCGGCATACTCCTGCGCCAGCGCCTTGGTGAAAGAAAGCACCCAGGCTTTGGAGGATCCGTAAGCGTTTTGGTAGGGGGCCGGGCCTTTGTAGCCTTTCCCAACCATGTTGATCAGTTTGCCGGAGCGCTGGGGCAGGAACAGCTGGAGGGCAGTGCGCGACCCGTTATAAACCCCCAGGATATTGGTCTGCACCACTTTGTAAAAATCCTCGGCGGAATAGCTCATGGTGGGGCCGTAAGCCGTCTCGACCCCGGCGTTGTTGAACCAGATATCCACCTTGCCAAAGGTCTGCACCGCCAGTGTAGCCAGCGCCAACACTTGCTCCGGCTGGGCGACATCAACGGCCAGGCCAGCTGCCCGGCATCCCGCATCCTGCAGTCGCTTGACGGTGGCATCCACCGCCGCCTGCGTGCGGGAGGAAATCACCACCGCCGCACCTTCGCGCGCGTAGGCTTCCGCAATCGCCAGGCCGATCCCGCGTGTACTGCCCGTAATCACCGCTATTTTTCCGTCCAGAGTACCCATTTTTGCTCCAATTGGATATAATTCATATGTGTATATTATTCACTGGTGTTAACTATAATCCCATTGGGTTTTTCTGTCAATTCAGGCTTCGGCATGGAGAGGGCGGGTATGGAAACGGAAGATTTTTCACAAAGCTTGCTGGATGGGACGGCGCACCTGATGCGCATTTCGCTCCAGGACCTGATGAGCTTTATGCATCTGAAGGGCCTCTCCATGGCGCAGATCAACGTTCTGTACCAGCTGTATTACCGCGGGCCGTGTGAGGTGCTGGCCTTCACCCGCGTGCTCGATCTTTCCCCAGCGGGGGCCAGCCAGTTGATTGAGCGCATGGTGCGGCAGGGCTGGGTGGAGCGCGTGGAGTACCCGGCCGACCGGCGGGTGCGGCGCGTGCACCTGACCGAGCCGGGCCGGCAGCTGGCTGCGGAGAGCATCGCCGCCCGCAACGAATGGATCACGCGCTTTGGCGCGCGCCTGACCGGCGCTGAAAGACAGCAGATGGCGCAGGCCTTCCGGCTGCTGGCGGAAAGAATGGAAGGCTAATCAGCAGACTTTTTTGGAACACTCCCGATCCGGCTGGAAAGGGGGTGTTTTTTTATGCACTGACCGCGGCAAAGGTTATACAAAAGCTATACTACGTTTCCGCAGCGCAGTATAAGAGTAGAGGTTGTGGTGACGGCTGGTGAATTCGCCTGTCAGACCGCGCTCATCCGCAGAGCGTATGCAAACGCTGAACAGGCTGGGAAGCACCCGCAATACATTCTATTACTGAGCGTTCGATAGGAAACCGATGAAAAACTCACGCTTACTAACCATTTTCTTGATCGTCTTCATTGATCTGCTGGGCTTCAGCCTGATCCTGCCGCTGCTGCCCTATTACGCCGAAGCCTACGGCGCGACCGCCGCGGTGGTGGGGTTACTGGTGGCGTCTTACGCTGCAGCTCAGCTGGCGGGAGCACCGCTGCTGGGCCGCCTTTCAGACCGGATCGGACGCCGCCCGGTGCTGCTGATCTCGGTGGCGGGCACATTCCTGGGTTTTCTGCTGTTAGGTCTGGCTGCCCCGCTGGGCCGCTGGATCGCGGGGTTCACTGCGCCGCAAGCTGCCAATTGGATCATCCTTGCGGTGCTTTTTGTGAGCCGCATTCTGGACGGACTGACGGGCGGTAATCTGTCCGTGGCTCAGGCATACATCAGCGACGTGACCGATGAGCAAAACCGCGCCAAAGGCCTGGGTATGATCGGCGCTGCGTTTGGGCTTGGCTTCATCATCGGCCCAGCCGCAGGCGGCGCGCTCAGCCAGTGGGGATACAACGTTCCGGCTTTTGTGGCTGCCGGCGTTTCCATGCTGAACTGGCTGGCCATCTTTTTCTTCCTGCCCGAAAGCCTGAGCCCCGAGCAGCGCGCGGCCATCGCCCTGCAAAAGCGCCCACCGTTCACCTTCAAAGCGCTGCTGCAGGCGCTCAACCGACCGAAGGTTGGCCCGCTGCTGCATGTGCGCCTTTTTTACGGCATGGCCTTTGCTACCTTCCAAACCATTTTTTCCCTGTATGCCCAGTCCATCGGCCTCAGCTCTCGATCCACGGGCTTTGTGCTGGCGTATGTTGGCATCCTTTCGGTCATTACCCAGGCCGGTCTGATTGGGATGCTGACTCGCCGCTTTCGGGAGAACTGGCTGATACTCAACGCTTTGTGGCTGATGACCTTTGCGCTGCTGGCCTGGGCCTTCACCTCCCAGTTGTGGATGCTGCTGATCGTCATGCTGCCCCTGGCGCTTTCCGGCGGCGTGCTGAACACGGTACTGCAAAGCAGCATCAGCAAGTCGGTGGGGCGGGATGAGGTTGGGGGGATCCTGGGGATTGCCTCCTCGCTGGAAGCGCTCACCCGCGTGATTGCGCCGTCGGTTGGCGGTTTTCTGTTGGGTTCTCTGGGCCGCTGGGCGCCGGGCGTTTTTGCCGCGCTGCTGATGATCTGGTCGATCAGCTTTGCCTATCGGCACATCATCCTGCCCGGGCGCAAAGAAAATTTGGCGGTCTCGGCTGCATCTGGTCAGTAAATAGCGAGCACCGCTCATTGCGGCTCTCCGTGAAGTGAACATCGCGCGTTGTTCGGCACATGTATGCTGGGCAACGCGCGACGGCGTTGTTGGATGGGTTTGCGCCTTGAAAAGTGCCGAGGGGTGGGTATAATAAAGACAGTTGAAATCAGATAAAAATCATCCGATATTAACCTGTCGGCACCCTCTCAGGAAAAAAACGATGGACACTCCCCTTGAAGAAACCTGGTCCGAAGCGCAGCGGGCGGCGCTGCTGCACACCTTGAAAACTCGTTTTGAACGCCACCCGGCGCGCCACCCAGGCCTGAGCTGGGCGCAGGTGCAGGCCCGCCTGGAGGCCCAGCCCGATTCGCTGCGCGCGCTGCACGGCATGGAAATCACCGGCGGCGAGCCGGACGTGGTGGGCGTGGACGCGGCCACGGGCGCAGTGCTCTTCTTCGACTGCTGCGCCGAAACCCCGACAGGCCGCAGAAACCTGTGTTACGACCGTCCGGCGCGCGAGGGGCGCAAGAAGTTCCCACCGGAAAGCAGCGCTGTGGAGATGGCAGAAAGCCTGGGCATTACCCTGCTCAGCGAGGCAGAGTATGCCCACCTGCAAAGCCTGGGAGAATTTGATACCAAAACCTCCAGCTGGCTGCTGACCCCGCCGGAGGTGCGCAAGCTGGGCGGTGCCTTGTTCGGCGACCGCCGCTATGGGCGTGTGTTTGTGTATCACAACGGCGCGGATTCGTACTACGGCGTGCGCGGCTTCCGCGGCTGGCTGAAGGTCTAGCAGCGGGGACTACAGGTCGGGCAGCTGCCAGTCAATGGGCGGCAGTCCGGCGGCGGTCAGCGCCGCATTGGTTTTGGAAAAGTGGCGGCAGCCAAAGAACCCGCGGTTGGCGGACAGCGGCGAGGGGTGGGGGGCCTTGAGCACGGTGTGGCGGGCGGTGTCAATGCCTTCGGCTTTACGCTGGGCGTAACTGCCCCACAGCAAAAACACCACCCGGCTGGTTTTGGCGTTGACCGCCCGCAGCACGGCATCCGTGAAGGTTTCCCAGCCTTTGCCCTGGTGTGAATTGGCCTGGTGGGCGCGCACGGTGAGCACCGCGTTGAGCAGCAGCACCCCCTGTTCGGCCCAGGGGATCAGGCAGCCGTGGTTAGGCACGCGAAAGCCGACGTCCTCTTGCAGTTCTTTGTAGATGTTGCCCAGAGAGGGGGGGATGGGCACCCCCGGCCGCACCGAGAAAGACAATCCGTGGGCCTGGTTCTCGTCATGGTAAGGATCCTGGCCGATGACGACCACGCGCACGCGCTCGAAGGGCGTATAGCGCAGGGCGTTAAACACATCTGGCCCAGGCGGATAGACCTTATATTTGCGGCGCTCTTCGCCGATGAACTGATACAGCTGCTGGTAGTAGGGCTGGGTGGTTTCGCTTTCCAGCGCGGGAAGCCAGCTTTCGGGTATGGGCATGGGGTCGCTCCGATCCAGATGCCGCCGCGAGGGATGGGCGGGTGAGTTGGCTTCATTTTACAATAATTTCACATGTTTCTGGCGAGCCGCGGAGCTGAGACTCAGAAATCATGCTATGATACGCACATGCACAGGCCATTCGCTCACGATTTAACCCAGATGGACGCCGTTCTGGCGGCGGCGCTGGCCGCGGCCGTGCTGCGCGGCGCGCAGCCCTGAGGAAAGGGACCCATGGAAAATTCACCCGCACGTTTTGACACGATTGACGAATACATCGCCGCTTTTCCAGAGGCGGTACGGCAGGCTTTGCAGGAACTGCGCCAGACCATCCGCGCAGCGGCTCCGCAGGCCGAAGAAAAAATTGCTTACGGCATGCCCACCTTTACCCTGCACGGGAATTTGATCCATTTTGCCGCCCACAAGGCCCACATCGGCCTGTACCCCACCCCCAGCGGCGTTGAGGCCTTTCAGGAAGCCCTGGCGGGGTACAAAAACGCCAAAGGCTCGGTGCAGTTCCCCCTGGATCAGCCCCTGCCGCTGGAGCTGATCCGCAGGATCGTGGAATTTCGCGTGCAGGAGAATCTGAAAAAGGCCGCCTTGAAAGCGAAGCCGAAGAAGAAAAGCCCGCCCGCGCCCTGAGGGTCATCGCCCACCGGAAGGATGGAGGAACTGTGTTTACGCATCAAATTGGACCCGATATTGTCATGCGCTTATTCGAACGGCGCCACGCGGCGGAACTGTGCGCGTTTTTTACCGAGAACCGCGAGCATCTGGGGCTGGAGCTGCCCTGGCTGATGGAGCCTTTTGCCGAGGGGGATGTGGGCGAGTACATTCAGGCCGGGTTAGACCGCCTGGCGGCCAATCAGGGCTTTCGCGCAGGAATCTGGTGGCGGGGAGCGCTGGCGGGCTGCGTCAGCCTGCACGGTGTGGATTGGAACGACCGCAAGGCCAGCCTGGGCTATTGGGTGGGGCAGCAGTACCAGGGCCGCGGCTTGGTGACGCAGTGCCTGCAGGCGGTCATCGCCCACGCCTTTGACGACCTGGGCCTGGAGCGACTGGAGATTTTGTGCGCGGCGGATAACGAGCGCAGCCGCAAAATGGCCCTGCGCCTGGGTTTTCAGGAGGAAGGCGTTCTGCGCCGCTCCTGGCTGCGCCAGGGGCAGTGGGTGGATCAGGTGGTGCACAGCCGCCTGCGTCCGGCGGGGATGATATAATCCTGTGAAATTGACACTCTGCGGAGGAATCCCATGCCCCTTGAACCTGGAATGACCCACGAAACGACCCTGACGGTGCAGGAAGCGGACACCGCGCGCGCCTCGGGCGGCGAAACCCTGCCGGCGGTGCTGAGCACGCCGCGCATGATCGGCTATTTGGAGCGAACCGCCCATCAGGTGCTTCTGCCGCATTTGCAGGCCGGGCAAAGCAGCGTGGGGGTGGTGGTGAATGTGCGCCATCTGGCGGCCACACCCGTGGGCATGGCGGTGCGCTTCCGCGCTGAGCTGCTGGAGGTGGACGGCCGCCGCACGCGCTTCAAAGTGGAAGCCTGGGACGCCGTGGAGAAGATCGCCGAGGGCGAGCACGAGCGCTTTATCATTGATCAGGCGCGCTTCGACGAGCGCCTGGCCAAGAAACAGCAGCAGAACCCGGCGGCATAATCCCGTATGGTTGCTCAACCGATCGCCGCGGGCCTGGGCGTGCTGGACGCGGGAACCCTGACCACCGTGCAGGATGCGGGGCGTTGGGGGCATGAGCGTTTTGGTGTGCCGGTGGGCGGGGCGATGGATGAATTTGCCCTGACGGCGGCCAACCGGCTGGTGGGCAACCCGCCGGATGCGGCCGCGCTGGAATGTGTGGGGGCGGGGCCGCTGCTGCGGGCCGGGCGCGATACGCTGGCCGCCGCGGGCGGGGCGGGGTTTGCCCTGGTGGTGGAGGGGCGGCGCTTTCCGCTGTGGATGGCGGTGCGCGTGCGGCGGGGGCAGCGCGTGGGGCTGACCGCCCTTTCGGACGAAAACGTCCCAGGGGTGTGGGGGGTGCTGGCCTTCGCGGGCGGGGTGGATGTGCCGCCGGTGCTGGGCTCGCGATCCACCTATCTGCGCGGCGGGTTCGGGGGTATGCAGGGGCGGGCGCTGCAGGCGGGAGATATTCTGCCGTTGGGGCGGCCTTCACTGAGCGCATGGGAGCGGGCGGGGGACTGCCTGCCCGAAGATGCGCGCCCAGCCTACAGCCTGGAGCCGGTGCTGCAGGCCGTGGCGGGACCCCAGGCCGAGGCTTTTTTGCCCCAGGCATTGGAACTGTTCTTTCATTCTGCCTACCAGGTGCTGCCCGCCAGCGACCGCATGGGCTACCGCCTGGCGGGGCCAAAGCTGATGCACGCGGGTGCGGCGGATATGCTCTCAGAAGGGTTGGCGCGCGGCGCAGTGCAGGTGCCGGGCGATGGACAGCCGATTGTGCTGCTGGCCGACCGCCAAACCACAGGCGGCTACACCAAAATTGCGGTGGTGGCCCGCGCCAGCCTGCCGCTGCTGGTGCAGTGCCCGCCGGGGCGCGGACGCGTGCGCTTTCAGCTGGTGGAGGCTGCCCAGGCCCAGCAAAGCTGGCGGCAGCTGTGCACAGCCTGGGAGGGGCTTGTGGAAGACGTGCCGCTGACTCCGGTGTAAGCCCATGCTGTCTTGAACGGGGGGAGCGGTGTTTTCTGAAGAACCGGCCGGGATTGGGCGTATAATGGGCCTATCCTTTCCCTTTAGAGGTGCTATGCAAGCGAAATCGACTGCACCGGCGAACAACCGGAAATGGTTTGCCCTTTCGGGGCTGGGCCTGGGGGTTTTCATGGCCACCCTCGACAGCAGTATCGTGAATATTTCCCTGCCGACCCTGGTGGAGGCTTTTCACACCGATTTCACCACCGTGCAGTGGGTGGTGCTGTCGTATTCCCTGGTGCTCACCGCGCTGATCCTCAGCGCGGCGCGGCTGGGGGATATGCTCGACAAGCGCAAGATCTACCTGACCGGCCTGGTGCTCTTCACGCTGAGTTCATTGCTGTGCGGGCTGGCCAATGACATCAGTTGGCTGATTGGGGCGCGCGCCCTGCAGGGCCTGGGCGGCACGATGATGCAGGCGTTGGGCATGGCCATGGTGACCGAGGCCTTTCCGGCCAAAGAACGCGGACGTGCACTGGGTATCATGGGTTCCATCGTCTCCATCGGCATCGCCGTGGGGCCGCCCCTGGGTGGGCTGCTCATCGGCCTGGTGGGCTGGCGGGCGGTTTTTTTGGTGAACGTGCCCGTGGGCATCCTCACTTTTTTGGCGGTAACGCGCTTTGTGGCTTCTTCCAACCCGCGCCCCAACCAGCGGTTTGATCCGGCGGGGGCGGCCATTTTGTTCATCACCCTGGCCTGTTACGCCTTTGGCATGACTTTGGGGCAGCGGGTGGGTTTTGGCACCCCTTTGACACTGGGGGTGTTGGGCGCGGCGGCCCTGGGGTTCACCGCGCTGATTGCGGTGGAATCGCGGCGGCAGCAGCCCATGATTGACCTCAGCCTGTTTCGCAACCGCCTGTTCAGCCTGAATTTGCTGATGGCTTTTTTGGTATTTGTGGTGTTGGCGGCTTCGTTTGTGCTGCCGTTTTTCCTGGAACTGGTGAAAGGCTACCCCGCTCAGCAGGTGGGGTTGATGCTGATGGCCTTTCCGGTGGCGATGGGGGTGGTGGCGCCGGTGGCGGGCTGGCTTTCGGACCGCTTTGGTTCGCGCGTCATCAGCTTGATCGGCCTGGTGATCATCATCGGCGGATGTCTGGCCATGTCTACGTTGACCGTGGAAGTGGGTCTGTGGGGCTTCATCGCCCGCATGGCGCCGGTGGGCATCGGCATGGGCATGTTCCAATCACCCAATAACAGCGCCATCATGGGGTCGGTTCCCAAAGAGCGCCTGGGGATCGCTTCGGGACTGCTGTCCCTTTCGCGCACCCTGGGCAACACCACCGGCCTGCCCTTGATGGCGGCCCTGTTCAGCGCGCAGGCGCTGACCCTGGGCGGGCTGCCCGCGGGGACCGACGCCACCACCGCCCCACCCCTGGCGGTGGCGGCTGCCGTGGCGGGCACTTACCGCATTGCCGCCGGGGTGGTTTTGGTTTCGGCTGTGCTGGCGGTACTGGCCTACCGCGTGGACCGTCGCGAGCGCGCGCAGAAAGGCGCGGCGCAGCCGTCAGTGAGCGAGTCAGGGCAGGAGGTGTGAGACATGACGGGTATGCGAAAAGCGTCTGATGCAGTCATGGAATTGTTGGCCTGGGTGCTGTACGGTTTTGCGGGGGCCAACCTGGCGGGCGGGGCTGTTTTGGTGTGGGGGTTGGTGCAGTTCGCCGCCTCCTTGCCCAACCGGCTGATGGGCCTGTTTGTGCTGGGGGGTGAGGCCCTGAGCCAGCTGCTGACAGGCATGCTGCGGCCGGCCCTCACCACCGCGGCGGTGGCGGCGGCCCTGTGGACGGTGGTGCTGAGCCTGCTGCTCTTTACCGCGGGACGGCTGGTGCAGCGTTCGCTGCGCACAGCCCAGCGCCTGGACCGTCTGGAAGCCCTGGCGGCAAATTGGCAGGCCGCCGCGCGCGGCGAGGAATGAGGCGTACGGCTGCTGCCTGTCTTTCTACCCATAAACCATAAAGGAGCTTGACCGAATGAATTCCACGCTTGAACTGCTGGCCAACCGCCATTCTGTGCGCGCCTTTTCGGACCAGCCCATCACCCCCGAAGAGCGTCAGGCAATTTTACAGGCCACCTATCGCGCGCCCACGGCGGGCAATCAGATGCTGTACGCGATCATCGAGGTGGACGACCCGGCCGTGAAGCAGCGCCTGGTGGAGACCTGTGACCACCAGCCCTTCATTGCCAAAGCCCCTCTGGTGCTGGTCTTTTTGGCCGATTACCAGCGCTGGTTTGACGCCTTTGTTCACGGCGGTGTGCGCGAACGCTGCGCGGCTGTGGGCCAGGAATTTCGCATGCCGGGGCCGGGGGATTTATTCCTGGCGAGCTGCGATGCCCTCATCGCGGCCCAAACGGCGGTGATCGCGGCCGAGTCGCTGGGAATCGGCTCGTGCTACATCGGCGACATTCTGGAAAATTATGAAATCCACCGCGAGATGTTTAACCTGCCGCGCTACACCTTCCCGGTGACGATGGTGTGCTTTGGCCATCCCGCCCCGCTGACCAATCAACGGCGGGTTCCGCGCTTTCCGGAGGAGTTTATCCTGCACCGCAACACCTACCGCCGCTTTGGGCCGGAGGAACAGGAAGCCATGTTTCAGCCGCTGATGGCGGCCCGCCCCAGCGGTCATACCTTCCCCGACGGTGTGGAGAACATCGCCCAGAGCCTGTTCTTCCGCAAGTATGTGGCGCCGTTTTCATATGAGATGACCCGTTCGGTGGAAGCCATGCTGAAAAACTGGACCCCTGAGGAAGACTAGACCGTCACTGCATGTGTGAACAGCCGCTGGCGTTGGATGCACCAGCGGCTGTTTATTTGGCCCGCCAGGGTCAGGTGAAATTTGGCCTGCTTTTGGTTTGTCATCGGGGGTGGTTTTGAGTAAGATTATGGAGATGGTTTTAACTGGGGGAAAATCGGATTGGCGTACATGGGTTTCTGATTCAGGAGGATTCTTATGCAATTTCGTTTTTCTTCAACCCGATGGCTGCTGGCAGCCGTCCTGCTGTTGGTCAGTTTTCTGCCGCAGTTCCCTGTGCAGGCGCAAACTGAGCCCCCCGGCGGTGAAGTGGACGCCGAGGCCGTTCTTTACTCTGACCCCGGCGCCTATTTTAAGGTGGGCAGCACGGCCTATGCGGTTACCGCCGCGGACTGCGACCCGCTGACAGACGGCGGGCAGGCCTGCGATAACCCGCTGCAGGCAGCCGTGAACTTTTTGGCGGCTCAGAACCTGACCCCTGCGGGCGGCAAGATCTACATCGGCGCGGGGGTGTACGACCTGGTGGGGGCCACAAACCCTGCGTCCAACTGGAACATTGATGGGGGTGGCTGGACGGCCTACCCCCCCAAGCTGACGCTGGTGGGCATGGGTTCGGCCCTGGGCAGCCTGGAAACCACCACGCTGAAGGGCCACCTCAGCCTGACTAACCTCGGTTCGGTGACCTTGTCGAATATCCTGGTTCAAGGCGGCGGCATCGCCACTGCCAACACCACCGGATTGATCACGCTGGATCGCATGCAGGTGATGGACAGCTCTGGCACGTGTATTTGGATCACTAATCACCAGGGGTCTGTGGCGGCATCGCAGGTGCTGGTCAATACCTGCGGCGCGAGCGGCAACGGCTTTTTTGCGGATGTTTCCGGCGGGGTGAAGATGGCGGCCAGCCATGTGAATGCCGCTGAGGGGCTGGGAATCTATTTGAGCGCCGGGGAAGCGGTGACTTTGCTGAACGTTTCCAGCCATCTGAACGCAACAGGCGGGATTGTCTTTCAGAATCAGCCAGATACTGCCCCGAACGTTACCCTCACGGCGGTGAGTGCCACCGGAAATGATGGCTTGGGCGCTCAGATCACCACCCGCGGTGCGGTGTTGGTGGACCGCAGCACCTTCGCGAAAAATGCCGACACAGGTTTGCTGGTGGTCAATGTTGAACCCGAATCGGCTCCGCCGGTGAGTATTCTGCGCAGCCAATGGATCCGTAACAGCGGGGGTCTGAAGGTGCAATCCGCCGGGCGCATTCTGGTGGACGGCATTCGCAGCGAATCCAACGAGGGAGGACTGACAATGTCGCTGGATAACATGGCTGGCACACAGCCCATCCAGATCAGCAACCGTCTGGGCCCCAACACGCTGGTCAACAATGCCAGCCCTTCCAACATCCAGAGCAACTCCAAGATCTCGATCACAGGCGTGAACGCGGTAAAGAGCCAGGGCTTTCAAATCACCGCGCCGAATTCCTCCGTGACGGTTGCGCGCACCAGTATCAGCGCCAGCCAGTCGCATCCAGGATTGATTGTTTCATCGGGCGGGGCGACCACCCTTTCGGATGTGCAGGTGAACTACAACAACAGCATCGGGGCGATGCTGATGCCCAACGGTGTGGGCGGCCCCACGCGCATCCTGCGCAGCCAATTCAACAGAAATACCGGTCCGGGCATCAGCATTTCGACTCTGGGACGCACGCAGCTCAGCCAGGTGGAAGCTTCGAGTAATGGGTCATACGGCATGCAAGTGGAAAGTACCGGGGATGCCCCCACAGGCTGGTGGGTGACGGTGCAGCAGGGCGTTTTCGACGGCAACCGCGGCGGTTATGGCCTGAGAGTGGCTACGGCCGGCGGCGTTCAGGCCAAGAAGGTTTCGGCTTCGAACAACAGCGCATTCGGCATGCGGGTTGAATATCCAGAACCGGCCCCCTTCCAGCTGACCGGCAAGCCGGGGGAGAACCGGTTTATGAGCAACGGTGATTCAGGCCTGGCCGTGCTGGGGGTGACCAAGCTGGCTGCTTCGGGGGTGGAGGCCAGCCAAAACGGCAGTTTCGGCGTGCAGGCTGTGGGCTCAACCACGCAAGACTTCCAATTCACCAATGTTCAGGCCAATGCCAACATTGGTAACGGCATCTATGCTGTCTCGGGCGGGAGAATGCTGTTTAAAAATGTGGCGGCGGATACCAACGGCGACACAGGTCTCATCGCGCAGATCAGCTATTCTGATACGGCCAAATTAGACCTTTCGATTCTGTCCAGCCATTTTGACGGCAACAGCAACTACGGGATGGATCTGCGCACCAGCGGGCCGGTGCTGCTGAACGGGGTGTCTGCTTCTCATTCTGTGACGAGCAGCGGCGCGCTGATCTCCGCAAACGGCGGGGCGGAAGTGACGGCCAAGGTGGAAATTTTGAGCACCCTGGGTAAGAATTACTTTGACGACAACGGCCTGCTGGGTTTGCAGGTGAATAACGCTCAGTTGTTCACTGCCAGCTACCTTTCGGCGCGCGGCAATGCCAAAAGCTCCTCTGCGCCTGGATTGTTCCTGCGCGGCCCGGACGCTCCCGTGACCATGACCTGCGCGGTGGTTACTGGCAACCCTGCAGACGGCCTGCAGGCGGAAATTGGCGCGGCCCTGTTTAAGATTATCAACGGGATGATAGACGGCAACACGCGGCTGGATCCCAGCTCGTACGCCAATATCCGTATACTCGACCCCGCGACCACCCTGGAGTACAAACCCGGGGTGTGCAGCGGCTGGTAAACTGCATCATCCGCAGGGAATCGGGCGCAGTCCACCACCGGGCTGCGCCCGATTTTTATGCGGCCCGCTTGCGCCAGCGGCGCAGGCGCAGGCGCAGGCGCTGTGCCCAGGCCATGCCCCAGGCGCGCCGCGCAGCGCGTACGGCGGCGGCGCTGGGCGGGGTGCGGCGGTAGGCGGCGTGGATGTAGACCTGAACGGCCAGGCGCAGGGCAGCGGCCAGGCGCGGGTAGGATTGCAGGTGCGGCTCGGCGCGGCGCAGGGTTTCCCAGGGGGTCAGGTGGGGGGGTAAGTCCACACCGGCGACGCTCAGTTCCCGGCGCAGGGCGGCGTACAAACGGGCGGCCTGGGCGGCGGGGGAACGGTCGGGGGGGGTGCGCCAGCGGCGCAGGGCGGCGAAGACGGCAGCAGCCCCCAGCAAAACAAACCCCAGCAGCCAGCCCCATGCGCCCCGTTGAGTCTGTGCGGCACTCTGCGGGCGGGGGGTGGGGCTGGGCTGGCGGTTGGCGGAAGGCGGCTCTGGGTAGACCGGCGCGGGGAAGCCAGCGGTTGGCTCAAACTCCACCCAGCCGTAGCCGGGGAAATAGACTTCCACCCAGGCGTGGGCGGCTGAGGCGGGCACGCGGTAGGCGCCGCGCTCAAAATCATATTGGCCCATGGCGTAGCCGCTGACCACGCGGGCGGGGATGCCCTCGGCGCGCAGCAGAACGGCCATGGCGCTGGCGGCATAGCTGCAAAAACCGGCGCGGGCGTCGAACAGGTAGTAATCCACCGCGTCCTGGGTGGGGGCGGGCGGGGGGGTATCCAGGGTGTAGGGGAAGGCGCGCAGATAGGTCTGCACGCGCAGCACGCGGTCGTAGGGGAAAGGGGGATCCTGGGCGGCCAGCTGCGAAGCCAAATTCACCACCCGCCGGGGCAGGCTGGGGGGCAATTGCAGATAGCGCGCCTGGATCTCCGGCGGGTAGCGGTTTCCGGCGAAGCGCAGCTGGGTTGCGTCCAGTTGGAGGGTGTGGGAAAGGACGGTGTATTGGCGGGCGGAACCCCGCAGCAGTTGGCCGCTGCCGTCGGCCAGGGGCTGAAGGGCCGCCGCGCCGCTGAGCACCTGCACGGGGTCGTTGGCGGCGAACAGGTCGCCGCTGGAGGGCACGGCCAGCTCCACCTCCTGGGTAAGGGCGGTGCGGTCGGGGGGCAGAGCTGGGGTGGCGGGGCTGGGGGCCGCGGAGGAGGGGGCATCCGCCAGGGGCAGCCAGCCCTGGCCGGTGTAGGTGTCGTACACGGCGCTGCGCCAGTAACGGCGGGGCGGCTGCGCAGCGGTTCCAGCTGCGGGGGGCGGCGGGGGCGGGTCGCTGAGGCGTACCCACAGCACTACGCCCTCATCCTGCGGGGGCGGTTGGCCGATGGCTTCCAGGCGGATGGGGGTGAGCGCCTGGGCGGCCTGCGCGGGCAGACTCTGCCAGGCTGCGCTGGGCGCGGGAGGCGGGTTGAAAAAGTCGCGGATCTGATCCCAGCCCTGAGGGGTGGCCACCAGGGGGGTCAGGCGCGCCAGCCCGGCCAGCAGCACCAGGGCGGCGGCGGCGCCCAGGGTCCAATCGGTGAATTCGGAGAGGGTATCCAGGCCGCGCTGCTGCCAATCGTCGGCCTGACGGAGAAAGGCGCAGTGGGCGATGAGGGCCAGGGCCGCCAGGCCGAAGGCCCACAGTAAATTGGGGCTTTGCCCTTGGCGAACAATCTGGAAGATGAGGACCAGCCCCAGCGGCAGCAGGGCGGCATAGGCATTTTGACGGCGCAGCACCCACCAGGTCAGCCACACCGCCAGGCACCACAATCCCCAGGCCGCCAGGAAGGTCCACAGGCCGCGATCTGGAACCGACTCAGCGCGCAGGTCGGCCCACCAGCCGACCAGCCGCACGGCGAAGGCCGTCACGCGCAGGTTCAGCCAGGTCAGGCGGTCCATGCCCAGGGGCAGTACCCAGGCGCTGAACGGCGGCAACACCCGCCCGGCGGCCTGTGCGGCAGCAGCGAACCCCAGGGTCAGGCTGTAGGCGGTTGCCCCCCAGCCGGAAAACCGGGTGTAGGTCAGCAGAACGCCCACCAGCAGGCCAATCCACAGCCCGCTGAGCGCGGCGGGGGGGGAAGACAGACCGGGGGTGTCGCCCAGGCTGAGGCTGAGCGGCAGACACACCCCCACCAGCAGCAGCCACAGCAGCCAGCGTTCGCGCAGGGCGGCTTTCACGGCTGCACCTCCCGCGGGCGGGCCGCCACCACCACGCGGCCGGTGCCAGTGGCGCGAAATTCCCAACGGCGCAGCGCGCCGTAGGCCGCGGGGATGACGCGAATCTGGGTGCTGAGCAGAATCTCGGTGGGGATGCCTTGGGCGGTCAGGCGCAGGCGCGCGGATTGAGCTTCGGGCGGGCAGGGGTCGGCAGCCCACAGGACGGCCTGCGGGTGGGCTACCAGGCGCAGCGGACGGCTCCAGGCCGGGTCCAGTGAGGAGGTCAGTACCACGCACAGGTCCTGGGGCAGCAGCAGGGGCTGGAACTGCTCCAAGGCGCTGCCCAGGGGGGTGGGGCCGGGGCTGAGGGCGGCCAGACCGCGCAGCACAGGCCACAGGCTGTGGGGGCCGGTGCGCGGGGGCAGGGGGGCGTTTCCGGCGGCGAGGATGCCCACCGCCAGGCCGCTGCGCAGCAGGTGGCTGCTGAGGCTGGCGGCGGTGATGATCAGATCCTCCAGGCTGCTGCGGCCGCCGGTTTCGCGCTGGGCGCTGGCCTGGCTGTCCACGATCAGCCACACACGGGCGGCGGCTTCGGGGTCAAATTCCTTCACCGACCATTTTTGGCGGCGGGCGGTGGTGGGCCAATGCACGCGGCGCAGAGAGTCGCCGGGGGCGTAATCGCGGGTGGTGCTGGCCTGGGTGGTTTCTGCGCTGAGCGGTTGGCGCAGGGGGCGCTGGCTGCCGGGGGCGCTGCGCGGGCGCAGCAGATCGGGGGGCAGGTGGGCCAGGGGCGGGTAGACCACAATTTCCAAGGGGTCGGGCGTCACCTGGCGCACATGGAACAGGCCGAAAGGGTCGCCGCTGTGCAGCTCCCAGGGCCCCAGGCGAAAGACCCCCCGCTGGCGGCATTCCGTGCTGGCGCTCCAGCGCAGGGTTTGGCCGCCGCTGACGGCGCGCACCTCGCTGATTTGATAGCCCGGCAGGTCGGAACGGTCGCTGAATTCCACCCAGGGGGCGGGCAGAGGGCTGCTGTTGCAGAGGGTAATTTCCTCTTCCAGGGTGTCGCCCACCTGAAAGGCGCGGTAGCGCAGGCGGCGCTGGCCGCTGAGGCGCGCCGCCAAAATGCGCGCCCAACAGTAGGCCGTGATGACCATGCCGCCCACCAGGGTGAAGATCACCGCGGCGGCGGGGGAACGCTCCAGAGCGTACCACAGCAAGGCTGCGCCGCCCAGGAACAGCGCCCAGGGCTGGCGCAGGCGTACCTCGGCCTGACAGGTGGGGTGGGGCACGCGCGCCCAACGGTCCGCGAGAGATGAGAGAGAAGGGATCATAACTCTTTCATTATAGTCAGGGGCGGAGGTTTGGAAGGTGGGAATCGGCGGCAAAACGGTTGAAAACAATCTTGATCTTTGCTATCATCGTTCTATCACGCGCTGGAGTCCCTTCTTTGGGGATGGGCACGCCCGTGGGGGGTGTTGTTACGCTTCGTGATTCCAAAGCATTCCTTTTCATTGGGCTGGGGAGGCAATATGGTGCAATATGCGGCGGGGCTGCGGCGCTTGGCGGCAAGCGTGATGATTGGGTTGTGCCTGCTTGCTGGGCGGGTGAGTCCGGCGGCGGCCGAAGGTTCCAACCCGCCGGAGATGGGGGCGGTGGCGGGCCAGGCGGTTCTGTACCCTGACCCTGGAGCGTATTTTAAGATCGGTTCAACCCCTTACGCGTTCACGTTTACGGACTGCAACCCGGACACAGACGGGGAGCAGGCGTGCAGCAACCCCATTCAGGCAGCGGTGGATTACCTCAGCAACCACAACGCCGCGCCCGCGGGCGGGACGATCTACCTCGGCGCGGGGGAATATGACCTGACAGCGTCTGACCCGACCAATGTGCGGCTGGACGGCTCCCAGTGGCAAACGCCCCCGGCAGCGCTGAACCTGGTAGGCATGGGCGGGACGATCGGCGGGGGGCAGGCGGCCACCCGGCTGGTGAGCTACATCCATGTGAACTTTCTGCACAACTGGGGGATCAGCAACTTTCAGATGAAGGGCGTGCTGAACGCCTCGGAGAACACGGGCGCGGGGGTGGTGAGCGGCTGGACCAACATTGACACCCCCGACACCGGCCTGATCATTACCGCGCAGACGGGGAATGTGAGCCTGCGCGATGTGCATATTCACAAAAACCTGGCGGCGGGGGCGAGGCTGGGCGTGAACGGCAGCCTGGAGATCCTCAACAGCAGCTTTGTGGGGAATCAAGGCCCTGGCCTGCAAGTGACCGCTGCACAAAAAGTGTCCCTGCATGGGGTCAGCGCCTTCGCCAACAACGGCCACGGGGTGATTCTGGGACAATTTCTGACCAGCACCCCCGTGCGCGTGACCTTTTCAAACTTTACTGGCAACACCAACATAGGCTTAATCGTTGAAACCGAGGGGGCGGCCTATCTGGACCGCGTGTCCAGCGCGCGGAATGGCAGCGGCGTTTGGATCGGTAATCAGGCAGGGGTGACGATTTTGCGCAGCACGTTCAGCTCGAACACTGGCCGGGGCTTAGAGCTCTGGAGCGCAGGGAAAGTTTTACTGGACGGGCTGGAGGTGGTCGGCTCGGGGGGCGAGGGTGCGGTGATCCACGCGGCCAAAGAGGTTGTGATTCAAGACCGCCTGGGGCCCTGCCTGTTTGAAAATAATACCGTTGGGCTTTCCGTAGAGGAAATGTACGGCCCCATTCGCATTCAGGGGCTGCGGGCGCTTCAAAACCGCGACGAGGGATTCGCGTTCAAGGGTGCGAATATCAGCCTGAACAACGTACGTTCGGTGGGTAATCTGGCAGGCGGGCATGCCATCGCCAACGGCAGCTTTTCGGCTGTGAACGTCGAGGTGAGCGGCAATACCGGTTCCGGCGGCCTGCGGGTGATTCAGGAGCCGGCCAGCACGGCCCTGCCGGTGGTGGTGCAGCGCAGCACGTTTTCAGGCAACCGGGGAGACACCGCTTTATACATGGTGCTGCAAAACCGGGTGACCTTGAAAGACGTTGCGGCGGTGGGCAACCAATTTAACGGCATTATCGTGAACAATCAGGTGACGGATGTGAGCAGCCTGCCGGTCAAACTGCAAAATATCCGCACCCTTCAGAACGGAGGCTATGGGCTGGCGGTGGAAAGCGGCAGCATGATTGCTGCCAAAGGTCTGACCAGCAGCGGCAACGGGCAGCTCGGCGCATCATTAACCAGCCGCGACCCTTGGGGTAACGCCAGCCAAAGCGTGATTGTGCAGGGGCGGGCAGGGGAAAACAGCTTTGAAAACAACGCGGCGGGCGGTTTGGTGGTGATGGGTGCAAAGCGCGGGTCGCTGAGCGGCATTCGGACGCAGGGCGGGAGTTCCAACGGGATCTATGCCGAGATCACGGGAGGAGGTATCTCGCTGCAGAATGCAGCCGTGTTTGGGGGAAGGGGAATTTATCTGAGCGGGCGTGGCAACACCCTGGTAAAAAATGTGCAGGTGACGGATTCGCTTGATACCGGTTTGGAGATCAACAGTGATGACGTCGAAGGGGAGCGCTCCGCGGTGAAACTGAGTCAGGTGAGCGTCCACCGCAGCGCAAATCACGGCGTGATGGTGCACACCAACCAGCCGGTCACGCTGGAACGCGTCAGCGCGTGGGACAACCAGCAGAACGGCATCTGGCTGAGCCAGTCGGACCTGGTGGCGTCTATGCCCAACCCGGCCGTGCAGCTGAGCCGGGTGCGCGCGGAAAGCAGCGGCCGTTCGGGCCTGCATTTTCACATCCAGGGGCCGCTGACCGGCGAGTACGTGCAGGTGCGCGGCAGCGGCCTGGTTTTGGGGAACCCGCTGCCTATTTCAGCGGGGTGGGGCTGCCGGTGAAGATCACCTGCGGGGATTTCAACGGCAATATGGGCGTGGGTTTTCGGGTAGATAACGGCGAAGGCCTGGTCCAGTTTAAGAATGTGCTGGTGGGGGGCAATCAACTGGGGGATGGTACCTACCTGGATTGGATTTTGGATACGGATACCAACGCTTCGGTGCAGATTGGCGCGTGCACGGGATGGTGACCGAGCGGGGACGATTGGAGAAGCAACAATAGTCAGGAGGCTTGTGATGGACAGATGGCGTGCGGTTTGGCGGATGCTGTTGGCGCTGTGTCTGGCGCTGGCGCTGCTGCCTGTGGGGGCGGCGGCGGGACAAAGCGAACCCCCCGAAGGCGACCCGGCGGTGAACGAAGGGGTGGGGGAAGGTGAACCGGCGGAGTTTGAGGTCACCCTGCCGCCCGAAGGGGTGACGGTGCTGCCGATGGCCAACATAGTGAACGCCGAAGCGGTTCCGTACCCGGACCCCGGGGCCTATTTCAAAATTGGATCAACCAGTTATGCCTTTACGACGGCTGACTGCGACCCCGACACCGCCGGAGATCAGGGGTGCAGCAATCCCATCCAGGCGGGCATCCATTACCTGAGCAGCCGCAACGCTGCTCCAGCCGGCGGCAATATTTTCATCGGGGCGGGCACTTACATGCTCACCACGCCCGGCACCACCCCGGCCCCTCACATCATCCTGGACGGCGCAGATTGGGCCACGCCCCCGGCAGTGATCAACCTGGTGGGCATGGGGTCGCTGAATGACGGCAGCCCGGTGACTGACTTGTATTCCAACATCACCATCGTGGGGATGCGTTCGTGGGGCCTGCGCGACCTGCGGCTGGTGCAGATTTTGGGCACGACAGTATCTGCCGTCAACTGCATCGGCAGCGTCAATGTGAACCGCGTGCAGTTCCTGAGCGGCCGGGGCCTGGAGGTGGATAAGCAGACCGGGCCTGTGACGATTGCGGAAACCAACGTGCGCGGCAGCAACCGCGACGGGGCCAATCTCAACGTCACCGGCAAGGTGGTGATTTCCAACAGCTCTTTTCACAGCAACACCGGAGACGGCCTGCGCATTCGCACCACCGAAAGCGTGCTGCTGAATGGGGTTTCTGCGGCCCGGAACACCGGCGTTGGGGCGGCCATTCAAACGGACAGCGTCAAAGGCTCGGTGAACGCGGTCTCCTCGACCTTCAGCAATAACACGGGCGGCGGTCTGGCGATGAGTGTGGCGGGTTCGGCGTGGTTGGACAAAATCACCGCTTCGCGAAATACCGCCGCCGGACTGGCCTTAGTCAACCTGGACCCGGCCACCAAGGCAAGCTTTACCCTGCTGCGCAGCACGGTGTCTGGCAACGGCAGCAACGGCATTGTACTCGAAACCGCCAGTGCAATCACCCTGGACGGTGTGATGGTGGAAGGGAATGGGGGAGATTACGGGGTGCGCATCACCAACAGCGGGGCGTTTAAACCGGTGGTCATCCGCGACCGCCTGGGCCCAGCGGTCATTCAGCGCAACGGCGGCCGGGGTTTATTAATCGAAAAAGTGGGGGCAGTCACCCTCAGCGGGGTGAGCATCAACAATAACATCCTGGATGGTGTGCAGGTGAATAACCTGGACAGTAAACAGAGCGTTAACCTGTCGCGGGTCAAGGTGACGGGCAACGGTATGTCTGGGGGGGCAGTCAACACCAACGGGGGGGTGGTGATGACCGACTGCCAGGTGGATCACAACGCTGACACAGGTTTCTATGTTCAGCAGTTTGATGTCGCCACTACCAAACCGATCACGATTTTACGCTCCACCTTTAACCATAATGCGGGTGGGGACGGGCTCAACCTGCTGGGACGTGAGCGCACCACCCTGAAATCCATTCAGGCTTCAGGGAACGGTTTCCGCGGACTGACGTTTAACCTGCGCGGGCCGGAGCAAGGCCAAACGCCGCTGCTGATGGACGGTGTGACGGCCAATTCCAACGCCAATCGGGGCGTGCAGATCGTCACCTCCAGCAACGTTACCCTGAGCAGGATCACCGCCAGCGGAAACAACGATGAAGGCCTGTCGTTAGACGCAGCGGCGACGGAGGTTTCGCCCACCGTCATTTTGAAGGGCCGGCGCGGTCAGAATCAGTTTGCGGATAATGGAGCCGGTGTGAACATTCGCGCCACCGGCAAGGTGATGGTCAGCGGGGTGCAGGCCAGCGGCAGCGGCCAGGTGGGCCTGCATGTTCGCAACGATCACGGCGACCTGGGAGTCTCGATTGCAGAGATTTCTGCGGTGGGCAACGGTTTGACTGCCCCGGCCCCTGGCATATGGGTGGAGACAGGCGCATCCGTGACCGGCAGAA
Organism: Levilinea sp.; assembly: GCA_029975215.1. Classification (GTDB taxonomy): domain Bacteria; phylum Chloroflexota; class Anaerolineae; order Anaerolineales; family Anaerolineaceae; genus Levilinea. Next base: position 4,483 of record JARKPO010000080.1, on the reverse strand, counting down.
AGCTGGTGGCGGGGGCGAACTCGGACACTGGCATCGCAGTGACCAACACCTCCTTCAACCGTCAGGACCGGCCGGTGGTGCTGCAGGAGGTTCAGACCACCACCAACGGCGGGGATGGGCTGTATATTTTCTCCGACAGCCCGGTGACCCTTTCGGCGGTGCAGGCTACGGCCAACGCCGAGAACGGCCTGAATCTGCGCAGCACCAATAACACCATCGCGGCGCTGATCCAAATTACCAACAAGGGCGGCAGCAACCGCTTTGTGGGCAACGGCACGCGCGGCATTTACCTGCAGGCCGGCCCGGCGGTGCTGAACTACATTTTCGTGGCGGATAACGGTTGGGACGGCGAGAATTTTGGCATGTCCTACGCTATCAACAACCAGCCGTTGACGGTGAACTGCGGCGTGTTCTCGGGCAGCTCGGATAACGCGCTGTATTTTGCCAGCACGGTGGATATCCCCCTGACGCTCAACAACGTGCTCTTCCAAAACAACGCCCTGGACGGCAGTGTTTTGGATTCGTACTGGACCCCGGCCGGGGTCAAAGTGACCTGGAAACCAGGGGTCTGTTCCGGCTGGTAGGCTGAGGATCCCCAGCCCCCCTCCGGACGGATCGGTTCGCCGCCCGGAGGGGGTTTTTGGGAAAAGCGAGGATGTATGCGGCAAGAACTGATTCATATTGCCCTGGTGGTGCGGGATTACGACGAGGCTCTGGATTTCTACCTGAACACGCTGCAATTTGAGCTGATTGAAGATACCTACCAACCGGAGCAGGATAAGCGCTGGGTAGTGGTGGCTCCGCCAGGCTCGCGGGGGGCCACGCTGCTCTTGGCGCGGGCGGCCACACCGGAGCAGTCGGCCTTCATCGGCCGTCAAAGCGGCGGGCGGGTGTTCCTGTTCTTGAGCACAGACGATTTTTGGCGGGATTACCAACGCCTGAGCGCGGCGGGGGTGCGTTTTGTGCGCGAACCCAAACAGGCCGAATACGGCTGGGTGGCGGTGTTTGAAGACCTGTACGGCAACCTGTGGGATCTGCTGCAATTGAACGCGGATCACCCGATCGCCCGGCGCAGCGCTGCTTGGGAGGAACCGCCCGCGGGTTAAATAATCCTTGCGGGTTTTGGTGGTGAGGATCGAAAAATTGTGGTTTAATGAAACCGGCTGAGGGTTGTCTTCAGCGCGGGTTACTGCCCTCCGGGTCAATGATTAACGATAATTCAGCGGATTTTACGGCGCCTTCTTGAGCGGGACGTTTTCCTATTCAGGGGATGGGGGTTATCCACCGGCTGGGAGAGGCGAGAAATGGGCGAGTGAGTATGAACAGTGTAACTTTAATCGCGGCGGCGCTGCTTTTGTTGGTCAGCGTGTTGGTCAGTAAGATATCGGACCGTTTTGGCGTTCCGGCTCTGCTGCTATTTTTGGGCCTGGGCATGCTGGCCGGTTCCGACGGCTTTGGGGGGATTTATTTTGACGATCCTGCCCTGGCGCAGTTCATCGGCGTCAACGCGCTGGTGCTGATCCTGTTTTCGGGCGGGCTGGGGACGGAATGGACGGATGTGCGCGACTCGGCCCGCGAAGGGCTGATCCTTTCGACCCTGGGGGTGCTGCTGACGGCCTTCATCGTGGGGAGCTTTGCCAGCCTGCTGCTGGGGCTGCGCCTGTATGAAGGCCTGCTGCTGGGGTCCATCGTTTCCTCCACCGACGCGGCAGCGGTCTTTTCGGTGCTGCGCTCGAAGGGCATCAGTCTGAAAGGGCGGCTGAAACCGCTGCTGGAGCTGGAATCCGGCAGCAACGACCCCATGGCCATCTTCCTGACCATCGGCCTGATCCAACTGGTCGCTCAGCCGGAGCTATCCCCCTTCAGCCTGATCACGCTCTTCATTCGCCAGATGGCGCTGGGGGCGCTGGCGGGGTTTGTGATGGGCAAGGTCATGTTCTGGCTGGTGAACCGGATTAAGCTGGGGCACGAGGGGTTGTACCCGGTGCTGACCCTGTCGCTGGTGTTTTTGACTTTCGGGGTGACGGACTGGGCGGGGGGCAACGGCTTCCTGGCGGTGTATATAGCCGGTATTGTCTTGGGCAAGGATGACTTTTTGCACCAGCGCAGTTTGCTGCGCTTTCACGATGGGCTGGCGTGGATCATGCAGATTGCCATGTTCCTGACCCTGGGGCTGCTGGTGTTCCCCTCGCGGTTGGTACCGATCATGGGGGTGGGATTGCTGATCGCCTTCTGCCTGATGTTTGTGGCGCGCCCGCTGAGCGTGTTTCTGACCCTGGCCTTCAGCCGCATGGGTTGGCGGGAAAAGACATTCATCTCGTGGGTGGGGTTGCGCGGGGCGGCGCCGATCATTTTGGCTACGTTTCCGCTGCTGGCGCGGGTGAAACAGGCCGATCTGTTTTTTAACATCGTCTTCTTTGTGGTGTTGACCTCTGTGCTGCTGCAAGGTACGTCCATCCCGCAGGTGGCCCGCTGGCTGAAGCTGGATCTGCCGGTGGTGCCCAAACGGGTGTACCCAATTGAGTTCACTTCGGTGGGCGGGTTTAAGAGCAAGCTGAAAGAAATGCCCATCCCGACGGGCTCCTGCGCCGTTGGCAAAGCCATCTTTGAACTGGGGCTGCCGGAAGACTTTTTGGTGGTGCTGATTGCGCGCGAGAACGATTTTCTGGTTCCGAGCGGCGGCGTGGTGGTGCAGGGGGGGGATGTGTTCCTGGTGCTTTCGACCAAAGAATCGTTTGATGCAGTGCAGACCAGGGTAAGCCAGCCCGCCTGAGGGTGTTCGCAAGGGAGAATTTCACCGGAAAAGGCGTAATTGGGCAGTTGACATTTAGCCAAATCTCCCTAAAATAGAATCAGAATTCTAATTCTATTATAGGGACTTTATGACCTTCACCCCTTCTGTTGTGCAAAGGCCGCAGCAAACCCGCAGCCATGAGACAATGACCCAAATCTTGGATGCTGCTGCACGCATTCTGGAGACTAAAACCTTCGAAGAACTGACTGTGACCGAAGTGGTCCGCCAAGCGGGCACCTCGGTGGGTGCGTTTTACGGGCGATTTAAGGATAAGGACGGGCTGCTGCAGGCCCTGGACGAGCGGTTTTTTGAAGAACTGGCGCGAGAGTTTTTGGCGCTGATGCTATCCCCCGCCTGGAATGATGCCTCCGCGGCGGAACTAATCCGCCAGGTTACCCGTTTTCTGATTGACATCTACGGCCGCCAAAAAGGGCTGCTGCGTTCGTTAACCATGAAAGCCCGCTTTTACGGCGATTCACAGTTTAAGGAGCGCGAGCGTTACGCCTGGGATGAACTTTTCCCTCATCTGGAAAGCGCCCTGCTGCGCCAAAGCCATCGAATGCGCCACCCTCACCCGGCGCTGGCGGTGCGCCTGGGGTTCCAGCAGTTATTTTTCACCCTGCGCGAGGTGCTGCTGTGGGAACCGCTGCTGAAGGGGAAGCCGACGTATTCCGCCCAAATGTTGGCCGCTGAATTAAGCCGGGCATATCTGGCGTATCTCGGCTGGGAAGGGGATTGAGATGCTTAACCTGAGAAAAGTGTACTGGGCGGGCACGGTGGGGGCCGGGGCTGCCTGCCTGCTGCTGATCGGCATGGCCTTTATCCAGATGCCCGCGGGGCTGACCTACCCGGGGGCTGAGGTGCTGACCGGGCATTTGCGCCTGGGGGCGGCCGAGGCTGCGGAATATGGGAACGCCATTCGGCTGCTCTTCGGGCTGGACACTCTGTTTTTGATCGGCTGGATTCTGGCCTGGGCCGGGTTAGCCGCGTACCTGCGAGAGCGGCAGCCGTTTTTCGCCTGGCTTTCGCTGGGGTTCGGCCTGGCGGGGGCGGTCTTGGATTTTACCGAGAACGGCCTGGTGTGGGGGGCTGTGCAGGGGTGGGGATGGGGTATGGCGGCGGACGGCGCCTGGCTGGCGGTGTGGAAGGCGGTGCAGTCGCTGAGCTATGTGCTGCCGTTTGCGGGAGCGGCGGCTGCCGCGGCGGCCTTATGGGGCGAGAAAGGTTGGTCTCAGGCGTCAGCCTGGACGGGCAGCGCCCTGCTGCTGCCCGCGGCCGCAGGCATTTATTTTCCTGCGTTGGCCCTGGCTGCCAATGTGTGGTTTTTGGTTTGGTTTCTATGCGTCGGCATGCTCCTGCGGCGCTGTGCGAAGCGGGTTTAGTCAGTTCTTCTTTCAGTAACTCCATTCAAGGAAGGGTCATCATGTCCGATTCCAGGGTTCGCTTGCTTCGTCTTTCGCTCTTTGCGGCGGTGTATTTTGTGGAAGGCGCGGTATTGACGTATTTCTCAGCCTTCAATGTGCTCTATCTGCGCTCCTTTGACTTATCTTAACGTGAATTCGGGTTAAGCGGGCAAGGGCAGACACCTGTCCAATCCCAGGGATGGTTTGGTTGGTTTGTGGCAATAGGCAATCAAGCCACACAGCACATTGACAAAGAAATTCGGAATACTGCGATGACGAGAATGCT
>JARKPO010000057.1 GCA_029975215.1 Levilinea sp. | reverse complement strand
TGCCGCCTTCCGGCTTTTCGGCGTTGATCCGGTAGTTGAGTAAAGTATGCGTTGAGATTGTTTGTCATTCCTTCGGTATTCATTGGGCTCCTCGTGGTTTCTTTGAGGATACCCGATTTCTCTAGAATGCGATTGCCCTACTGGCGCACCGAGATAGCCCCTTGCGTGGAAAAGTCCTTTGTGAAAAAATCCGTATAATTAACGAAAACGGCTACTGGCAGTCTCGCTTTTGGGGGGCTTGCTGGTGGGGAGGCGCTGAACAGTCGAGCAGTCGTTGGGACGGCCCAAACACGGGGACCGCCTGGCACGGTCTTGAGAGCGCACACAGGAGCAAAGGGATGAAGACGATTTTAATCACGGGGGTGGGCGGGCCAGCCGGGGCGAATTTAGCCGCGATGCTGGTGGAGCGCGGCTGCCATGTGGTGGGGGTAGATTTGCGCGAAGTGCCTTTTCCGGAAGGTTTGTTTCTTCAGGCCCTGCCGGTTTTTGACCCGCAGTATCTGCCCTTCCTGCAGGAAATTGTGCGCCGCGAGAATGTAGATCTGGTCATCCCCACGCTGACTGAGGAACTGCCTTTGATGGCTGGGGAATGGAGCCGGCAAGAGGATACACCGGTAGTGATTTCATCTGAACAGGCCGTGGCTGTCGCTCAGGATAAATATTGGACGGCCAAGGAGCTTGGGCGGCGCGAGGTTCCGGTTCCCAAATTTGGTCTGCCTTCGGAATTTGCAGATGCCCAGGCGGTGGCGGAGCGGTTGGGTTGGCCGTGCGTGGTGAAGCCGCGGCGTGGGCGCGGCGGCCGCGGCGTGCGCCTGCTGCAGGCGGGGGAATGGGGGCAGCAGGCCTGGCCAGATGAGGATTGGATTGTGCAGGAATTTGTGCCGGGGATTGATTACGCGCCCAATGTGTTTGTGGGCGAGGCCGAATCCTTTGCGGTGGTACTGGAAAAAACCGCCCTGCGCGAGGGCATCACCGGCAACGCGCTGAGCGTGGAGCGGGTGGAGGCGGCAGACGTGGCTCGCACGGCGGTTTTGGCTGCCCAGGCCGTGGGGCTGACCGGCCCGTTGGATGTAGATATCCGAAGGCGGGCTGACGGGCAGCCGGTGGTGCTGGAAATTAACGCGCGTTTTGGGGCGAATATTCGCTATGCCCCTGAGGTGTTGGACGCAGTGCTGAAAGTGTACTTCCCGCGCTGAGCGGGCAGGAGGCAGATATGAAAGTTTTATTCATCGGCGGGACGGGAATTATCAGTTCGGGCTGCGCGCCGCTGGCCGTGGAACGGGGCATGGAGCTGTATTTAATGAACCGCGGGCAGTCCTTCCGCCCACCAACGGCGGGCGCGCATCTGCTGGTGGGGGATATCCGTGATCGTGAATCGGCCCTGCGCGCGCTGGGGGATCACACCTTTGATGCAGTGGTAAACTGGGTGGCTTATCTGCCGGAACAGGTGGAGATGGACTTGGAATTGTTCCGCGGGCGTACGGATCAATATGTGTTCATCAGCTCAGCCTCGGCTTACCAGACCCCGCCGCGCCGGCTGCCGGTGACGGAGGCGACCCTGCTGGACAACCCGTTCTGGCAGTATTCGCGCAGCAAAATAGCCTGCGAAGAGCGCCTGCTGCGGGCTTACCGTGAGGAAAAATTCCCTGTGACCGTGGTGCGTCCCTCGCATACTTACGCACCTTCATACTTGCCGGTGGAGGGCGGGTATACCGTGCTGGACCGCATGCTGAGAGGAGAGCCGATAGTGGTGCATGGGGACGGAACCTCTTTGTGGACTCTGACCCACCACACCGATTTCGCACGCGGGTTTCTGGGTCTGCTGGGCAACAGTCATGCGCTGGGCGAGACCTATCACATCACTTCGGATGAGTGGCTGACCTGGGATCAGATTCATGCGCTGATTGCGCAGGCAGCGGGCACACAGGCAAAGATCGTGCATGTGCCTTCGGAGGTGATCGCGGCCTTTGACGCGGAGTGGGGAGCCAGCCTGCTGGGGGATAAGGCCCACAGTCGGGTGTTTGACAACCAAAAAATCAAACGAGCTGTGCTGGATTTTCGCGCAGTGATCCCATTTTCACAAGGGGTGAAGGAGATCATCGCCTGGCACAGGGCACACCCGCAGGCCTGCAAAGTGGATGCCAATTTTAACCGCACCACGGAACGCATCCTGGCGGCCATGAGCGGGGTTCGGCCTGGGCAAGACTGAGAAAGCCGCGGGGGAGAAGCGGCAGGGTTCCTAAACGGACTCTACAATATTGCAAGCTGCCTGTTTTTGCCTGCCAAAACATTCGGTTATCTTGTATATTTAAGATAGAAACCAAACCGTCCTTTGCCCGTTGGCTGAGTGGATGGCCTTAATGTGTGCCAATCGCGGCGGATATGGATGGGTGTCTAGCTGTGCCCCACTCATCAATTTCTTGTGGAATTATTGCCCTTTGCAGGTGAAACCGTGGGAATCTTTCAATTTGGCCTGTTAACCCTGATGGTCGTGCGCATCATAGCAGTTATAGTCACGCTGGATTTGGCGGAACGATTGAAGGATACCCGCTACCGGTGGATTTCTTTGGGATGGGGGATTTATGTGCTGTCGGCGGCGGCGGGGTTGTTATCTCCGTACGGACCTGTGTGGGAGTTTTTATATCCATTTTTAGCCACGGTGGCGCTGCTGGTGGCGGTGATGGGCACCCTGGGGTTGTTCTATGAATTGAATCTGCTCCTGATGGCGGCCTGCGTAGGGGGCATTTTGGCTGTTGGTGGTGCGATCCGCCTGTTGGCGTCCATGCAAAGCGCGGTGGCCTTCTTTATGGCGGTGCAATTTTTAACGCTTTTTTGCGCCGCGGTAATTTTGATCCGCTCGTACCAGATTTTTCAACAGATCGCTGGCGGCAGCTTGAAATGGCTGATCATCGTGTTTTTGTTGGGCGCTGTGCAGGTATTGATCACCTTCTGGCATCAAAGCCCGATGCAATTCCCGGTTTCAATGATCGGCACGATCGCCATCTCGGTGTCGATACTGATTTTCTTTGTGTATTTGGAGCAGACCCTTTTGCAGGCTCGCTTTCAACACGGAGAAGAACGCTACCGGCGCATTGTGCAGAACGCACAGGAGGGCATTTGGGAAACGGACAGTGAAGGGCGCACGGTGTTCACCAACGAAGCCCTGCAAAAACTGCTGGGGTATTCTGCTGAGGATCTGCGCAACCGTTCGGTGGAAGAATTTGTGTATGCTTATGATCAAGACAAGGTGCAAGAGACTCGCGCCAGGTTGCGTCAGGGAGAGCGTATTCAATATGAAGTGCGGCTGCAGCGGCGCGACGGCGACTTGATCACCGCCCTGGTCAGCTCCAGCCCGATTCAGAACGCGGAAAAGGTTTTTCAGGGGGCAGTGGATACCGTGCTGGACATGAGCGAGCAGTATCAGCGCCAGCAGGAATTGACAGTGATCGCCAATGTGTCTTCGGCGCTGCGCCTGGCCCCCACCCGTAAAGAGATGGGCCCCATTCTGGTGGATCAGGCGGCGCAGCTGCTGCACGCGGCGGCGGCGGCCCTGGTGATTCGCATGGGGGATTACGACGAAGTGTTTGTGGAAGAGGCGGGGGGAGCCTGGGCCTCGCTGCGCGGACTGCGCTGCAAGAGTGTGGAACTTACCGAACGGCTGGCGGAAGTGACCCCAGATTACTATGTGGCCTGCGGGATTGTGGCGGCGCGAGAGCAGCAGATTGGGGCGGTATGGGTGGGGCGCGAACGGGTGTTTGAGGTAGGCGAGCAGCATTTGCTGTATTCGATCAGCGACATCACCGCCAATGCCATTCAGCGCGCTGCATTGCACGAAGCCACTGAGCGCCGCGCGCTTCAGTTGGCAATTGCCAACCGAATGGGGCAAGAACTGGTTGGCAGTCGGGAGTTGTACAGCGTGTATCAAACCGCCTGCAAATATGTGCGCCAGCTGATTAACGCGGATAATTTCGGCATTTCGTTGTTTGATGCTGAAAAGAGCGAGCTTACCGCGGCCTTTATGATGAACGGAGCGGAAGAAATTGACCCCAGTGAATTTCCGCCGCTACATTACACTCCCGCAGATGCCAATTATGGTCGGGCGAAGGCCATCTACAGTGCTCGACCGGTGGTCTGCGACGAGTTAGGCGCACGCGCGCGGGCCGGGCGGGGTCATTTTGTGGGGAAAGGCGAGCTGCCGGAGACTGGCATGTATGTGCCCATCCTGGTCGAAGGACGTGTGATTGGCTTGATGGAACTGCAAAGCTATCAGGCCAACATCTATAATCAAAATGAGGCGGATTTACTCAGCATGATGGCCAACCAGGTCGGTTTGGCCATCATAAATGCGCGTCTGTTTGACGAAACCCAGCGGCAGCTGCGCCAATTGACCTCGCTGCGGGTGATTGACCAGACCATTATTCATAACCTGGATTTATCCTCGACGCTGAAGGCAATTTGCGAGCAAGCTGCCGTGCAGCTGAATGTGGAAGGGGTGGCTGTGCATCTGGCGCGCGGGAAATCGGGTGTGCTGACCTTGATGGCTTGCTGCAGCCCGGAAAGTAAGCTGGACTTTCGCGGTAAGGTGGGGCACTCGCTGGCGGCCTGGGTGGCAGAAAAGCGGACGATCCTGACGATTGAGGATTTGACCAACCCGCCGGAAGAATTTTGGGGGGATGAATCCATCCAGGCTGTGCATGAAGCTGGAATCCAGAAGTACGTGGGTTTACCGCTGGAATCCAAGAACATGTTCGAAGGCGTGCTGGAAGTATACGGCAGCGACGCCGGGCGCATGGATGAGGAATGGCTGGAATTTCTGATCACGATTGCTGGCCAGCTTTCCATTGCTGTGGAAAATGCAATTCTGTTCAGCGATTTGCAGCAAAGCAACCGCGAACTGGCTGAGGCCTACGACGCCACCATTGAGGGGTGGTCGCGGGCTTTGGATTTACGCGATAAAGAAACCGAAGGCCACACGCGCCGGGTAACGGAAATGACCCTGAGGTTGGCTGAGGCGATGGGCGTTTCGGGGGAGGAACGGGTGTATTACCGGCGGGGGGCGCTGCTGCACGACATCGGCAAGATGGGCATCCCCGACAGCATCCTCTTGAAACCTGGTTCGCTGACCACCGAAGAATGGGCCATCATGCGGCGGCATCCTTCCTATGCCCAGGCCATGCTTTCCCCGATTCCCTATTTGTGGCAGTCGCTGGACATCCCCTACAGCCACCATGAACGCTGGGACGGCAGCGGCTACCCACGCGGGCTGAAAGGGGAGCTGATCCCCTTGGCGGCGCGCATTTTTGCGGTGGTGGATGTTTGGGACGCGCTGACCTCGAACCGGCCTTACCGCCCGGCCTGGGGCGAAGAGGAAGCCCTGGCCTACATCCGCGACCAGGCGGGGAAACATTTTGACCCGGCGGTGGTGAATATCTTTTTAGAGAATTATCCGGAATGGACCAAGACCTAGAAAAACCGAGATGAACACCCGCCAGCCGCACGGAACACCACCGGGCGGCTGTTTTTTTGGCGGTTGTGGCTGGACTTTGCCATACAAAGCGGGTGATTTTCATCCTTTTTAGGGGAGGACTGCCTGAGAGTGGCGCAAGATGCAGTATAATCAAATGAAGCGATACAAATATACTGTATTTCTCAGGAGATGATTATGCGTTCACTCACTCAAATGCGCCCGTGGATGGCGCTGATGTTGGCCTTTGCTTTGGTTTTGGCGGCGTGCACCCCCGCGGCGCCCGCAGCCCCGACGGCTGTTCCAGCCCCAGTGGATGTTCCAGCCCCAACGGATGTTCCGGCGGAACCCGCGGCCCCCACCGCAGAAGCCCCGGCGGCCCCTGCTGCACCGGCGGTCACGGAACTGATTCTGGCGACCACCACCAGCACGCGTGATTCGGGCCTGTTAGACGTGCTGCTGCCCGTATTTCAGGAGAAAAGCGGCTACCAGGTGAAGATGGTGGCGGTGGGCAGCGGTCAGGCTTTGAAAATGGGCGAAGAAGGCAACGCGGATGTGCTGCTGGTGCATGCGCCCGCCGCGGAAAAAGAGCTGATGGACCAGGGCTTTGGCAAGGAGCGCTTGCTGGTGATGCACAACGACTTCATCTTTGTCGGGCCCAAGGAAGATCCGGCGGGGGTGAAGGGTGTGAAAGCTCCGGCGGACGTGCTGAAGAAAATTGCCGAAGCCAAGGCGGTGTTTGTGTCCCGCGGCGACGATTCGGGCACGCACAAGATGGAGCTTAATTTGTGGAAGGCTGCCGGGATCACCCCTGAGGGCGATTGGTATTTGCAGTCGGGGCAGGGCATGGGCGAAACCCTGCGCATCGCTTCGGAAAAGGCCGGGTACACCCTGACCGATCGGGCGACCTACCTGGCGCAGAAAGATACGCTGGAATTGGAAATTCTGGTGGAAGGCGACGCTTCGCTGCTGAACATCTACCATGTGATCACCGTGAACCCGGAGAAATGGCCCAAGGTGAATGTGGAAGGGGCCAAGGCTTTCGCTGATTTCTTGGTGGCGGCGGACACGCAGAAAATGATTTCTGAATTTGGCGTGGAAAAATACGGCCAGCCACTGTTCTTTGCAGACGCGGGTAAAGCTGAAGACGCCGTCGGGAAGTAAACCGGGCGGTTAAGCAAGCGTGCGGGCTGGGCAAACTCATTTTGCTCAGCCCGTTTTATTATGTCTGGGGTGGGTCCGCGAGGTGAATCTGACCGGTTTCCTGGTTTTCATAGCCGGGGAAACGGGAGATGAAATCTTTGCCAGCGGGGGAAGCCAGCCAGTCAGCCAGGGCGTTCAGAGGCGGCTGGGCCAGGGCCTCGGCGGGCGCGACCAGATCGTAGCGTTCGCGGGTGAGGAAGATGAAATCCAGGCCGTAGGCCAGGGCCGCGGATTCGAGGCCCAGACCGGTGGAAGCGGCGCCTTCGGCCACTGCGCGAGCCACGTCGGAATGGGTCAGGCGCTCGTCGCTGTAGCCCTGGATGTTTTGGGGGGCTATGCCCGCCTGTTCCAACATGGCATCCAGCCAGACGCGGGTTCCCGAGCCGGGCTGGCGGTTGACAAAGCGAACGCGCGGCTGAGCCAGATCCAAAAGGCCGCTTAGTTTCAGCGGGTTGCCGGGGGGGATGATGAGACCCAGGCGGCGGTGAGCCAGGGTGAGCAGGGCCATTTTTCGGCCGGGGAGGGCCTTTTGCACGGCGATGCGGTTGTAGCTGCCGCTGTGCGGATCCCAGAGATGAGAGCCTGCCAACTCGGCGCGGCCTTCGGCCAGGGCCTGCAAGCCGCCCTGACTGCCAGCATAGGCAATTTGCAGGGCGCAGCCGGGCACAATCTCGCTGAATTGGGCCGCCAGGGCGTTGAGCAGGGGGTCATGGCTGCCTACAAAGCGCAGGACGCGCCGCAGGGGGATGTGCTGCTGGTGTTCCAGAGTGCGCCAGCGGTCCATGGCTAACTGCAAAGCGGACTGCACCTCTTCCAGGGTGTGGCCGGCGGTCAGCGTTTCCAGCAGGAAAGCTTCGGCGCGGTGCACCAGGCTGGCCTGACGGATGACGGTCTGGGTCTGAGCCTGGGCGGGGGGGATGGCCTCGCCCACCTGGGTTCCCTGTCCAGCGCGGCTGACCAGCAGCCCCTGGCGGGAAAGCTCGTTGTAGGCGCGCTGCACCGTACCGGGGGTGCAGTTCCAACGGGCGCACATCTGGCGCACAGCGGGCAGACGGTCCCCCGGCTGCAGGCGGCCGCTGAGGATCTCCTGGCGGATGGATTCGGCGATCTGTTGATACAAATAGGTTTCGTCCATGTGCGCACCTTCATCGTAGCGGCTGCGGGTGAACCCCTTGTGTTGAGTATATCGTTTGCGGGTGAAAATGACAACGGTAGGGCATGCGCTGAAGACTGCTCCCCTGGGAAGATTGACAAGCGGGGTAGGAACGATTAGACTTAGCAACGGATAATTGTATAGATACAAATATACTTTATTCGCCCTTTCGTTTTTGAAGACCCAAACATCTATTTCTGAGGAGAAACCCATGCGTAAACACACTTTGCTTGCGTTCATTCTGGCGCTGAGCCTGATCTTAGCGGGCTGCCAACCCGCGGCTGCGCCCGAACCGACGGCTGCGCCCACCGCTGTGCCCACGGCGGCCGAGGTGCTGGCCCCTGAGCTGCCCGCGTTGACCGTTTTGAGCGGGGAGAAGAGCCTTGAATTGACCCTGGAAGAAGTTCTCAAGATGCCGGCGGTGGAAGGCTATGCAGGTATCAAATCGAGCACGGGGAAAATCACCCCGCCGGCCCTGTTCAAGGGCGTTTTGATCACCGATTTGCTGAAGGATATGGGCGGCCTGACCCCTGAGTTGGGCGTTCAGCTTGAAGCTGAAGACGGCTACGCCATCACCTATTCGGCGGACCAGATCACAGAGGGCGATTTCATCACCTATGACCCGGTGACCGGAGATGAAATCGAGGTTTCAGGACCGCTGCAGGTGATCCTGGCGTATGAGATGGACGGCCAACCTTTGGATGCCAAACGGGACGGCCAACTGCGCGTGGCGGTGATCAGCGCGGAGAAAAACCAGGTGGTGGACGGCCACTGGGCGGTAAAGTGGGTGAGCAAACTCACCGTAAAGGATATGGGCGAGGAATGGACGCTGGTTCTGGACGGCGCCATCACCCAAGAAATTGACCGCGGGACGTTTGAATCGGGCGCGGCGGAAAACTGCCATAAGGCCACCTGGACGGACGATAAAGCCCAGGAGTGGACGGGGATTCCCCTGTGGCTGCTGGTGGGCTATGTGGATGATGAGATCAAGCACAACGGCCCGGCCTTCAACGACGCTCTGGCGGACGCGGGCTACACCGTGGAAGTGGTGGCCAAGGACGGCTATTCGGTGACGTTCGACAGTGCGAAGGTAAAACGCAACGACAACATGATCGTGGCCTACCTGATGAACGGCAATCCGCTGACCGAGAAGGACTTCCCGCTGCATCTGGTGGGCAGTGACGCGACCAAGAAAGACAGCATTGGCTCCATCGCCCAGATCATTGTGCATCTGGACGCCAAGCCTGCCGCTGAATCCGCCCCCACCGAAGAAGTCAAGCCGACCGAAGCGGCCCCTGCGCCGGCGGCCGAGGTGAGCGGCGATTTCGTCATCACGGGTATGGTGGAAACGCCCACCGGCTGGACGATGGACGATCTGAAGAAATTGGAAGTGGTCAAATTGAATGTGGAACACCCCAAGAAGGGCAAGATGGATGTGGAGGGTGTGCTCCTGAAGACTTTGTTCGACGTGGTTAAGGTGAAGGTGGAAGCTGCCACGCTGGTGCTGACGGCCTCGGATGGGTACACCGCGGAAGCCAAGATGGCGGATGTGCTGGCCTGCAAAGACTGCCTGGTGCAGTTCACCGAGGACGGCAAGCTGAACGCGGTCATGCCCGGGCTGGAAAGCAGCACCTGGGTGAAAGAGATCGTCAAGTTCGAAATCAAGTAAATCCGATTTCAGACCGGGCTGACCTGCACAAGGCCAGCCCGGATTCTTTATTGTGAGTGTGCCATGACAAAATGCCTGCGGTGGCTGCTGACGGCAGCGATGATTCTAATTACGGCGGCGGGCTGCGCCTCAACCCCGAAAGAAAAAACGCCCCTGGTGGTTTTTGCGGCGGGCAGCCTGATTCAGCCTTTTGACGCGCTGGAAGCGGCCTTTGAAAAAGCCCATCCGGATGTGGATGTGCTGAACGAATATCACGGCAGCATTCAGGTGATGCGCCACGCCACGGAGCTGCACGAAGAGATTGACGTGGTGGCGACCGCCGATGATGCCCTGATTCCCCTGCTGATGTACGACCGCAGCGATCCGGCCACCGGTAAGCCCTACGCCGCCTGGGCTTTGCGCTTTGCCACCAACCGCCTGGGGATCGCCTACACCGAGCGCAGCCGGTACGCGGATGAGGTCACCTCTGAGAACATCTGGGAAATTTTGACTCGCCCGGATGTGCGCGTAGGTATTGCTGATCCGCGCTTTGACGCTTCGGGCTACCGGGCGATGATGGTCTTTACGCTGGCGCAGGGCAAACAGGCCCCCGCGGATCTTTTTGACCAGATGTTCATGGGCCAGTTCCGCTATCCGGTCATGCTGGTGGGGGACGGCAGCGGCGGGACGCTGATTCACATCCCTGAGATTTTGGAGACGAAGAAGGACGCGCATGTGGTCATTCGCGGGGCCAGCATTCAGCTCATCGCCTTGCTGGAATCAGGCGATCTGGATTACGCTTTTGAATATGAGAGTGTGATCGAGCAGCACGGACTTAAGCTGGCCGCCCTGCCGCCGGAGCTGAACCTGGGAGAAGCCGGTATGGACGATGTGTACGGCCAGGCCACGGTGAAGCTGGATTTCCAACGTTTTGCCAGCGTTAAGCCCGAATTTCGCGGGGAACAGATTGGGTACGGTATCACCGTTCCGGCCAATGCCCCGCATCCAGAAGCCGCTGTGGAGTTTATCGCCTTTTTATTGGGGCCGGAGGGACGCCAGATTATGGAATCTTACTCCCATCCCATCTTTGAACAGGTGACCGCGGACCACTGGGATCAGGTTCCCGCCAAACTTCAGCCTCTGGTGACGGCCGCACCGTGAAGTTTTCGCCTTTCTGGGTGTTCTCCTGGATGGCGGGCGGGCTGGTTTTGCTGTTCATTGGCCTGCCGCTGGCCAACACGCTGCTCAGCACCCCGCTGGAAAATTTGGCGGCGACTCTGAGCGATGCAGAAGTGGGGCGCTCTATGCTGTACACCTTTGGCGGGGCGGGCCTGGCCACCCTGCTGGCGGTGGTAGGCGGGGTTCCGCTGGCCTATCTGCTGGCGCGCACCGAATTTCCCGGCAAGCGCGTGGTGGAAGCTGTGGTAGATCTGCCGGTGGTCATCCCGCACACGGCGGCGGGCGTGGCGCTGCTGCTGGTGTTTGGGCGGCAGGGAACCTTGGGGAAGCTGTTTCAGCCCCTGGGCATCCATTTCACGGACGACCTGAACGGCATTGTGGTGGCGATGATGTTTGTGAGCATCCCCTATCTGGTGAACGCCAGCCGCGAATCTTTTCGGATGGTGGACGCCGAGATGGAACGCGTGGCCATGATTGACGGGGCTTCACCCTGGCAGGCCTTTTGGCTGGTGACTCTTCCGCAGGCCTGGCGCGGGGTGTTGGGGGGTATGCTGATGATGTGGGCGCGCGGAATCAGTGAATTTGGGGCGGTGGTGATTTTGGCCTACCATCCTAAAGTGGTTCCGGTGCTGATTTTCGAACGTTTTCAGGGATATGGGCTTGACTCAGCCCAGCCAGTAGCGGTAATCTTAATCGTAGTGGTCCTGGTGGTGTTCAGCCTGCTGCGCACGGTGCTGCTGCGGCCTGAAAAGCCATAAGACCTTTTGAGATAACCCCAAAGGAGGACGGTATGAAAATCAGTGCGCGCAATGTGTTAAAAGGTAAGGTAAAGCAGATCACCCCCGGCGCGGTGAATTCGGAGGTGGTGATTGAACTGCCCGGCGGCACCGAGGTGGTTTCGGTGATCACCAAAAGTTCGGTCGAAACCTTGAAGCTGGAAGTCGGCAAAGAGGTGTACGCGGTGATTAAGGCCTCCAACGTGCTGGTGGCCATCGAGTAGATGGGCGTTGAACCCGTGTCAGGCGGTGGGGGCAGTGTGCTTGCGTACAAATTGCAGGCACAGCTCTGCCGCCGCGGGAAAATCGGGGTCTAGGAGGATGCAGTGTCCGGATTGATCCATCCAATGCAGGCTCTTGTCCTGGGAGGCGATGCCTTCCAGGACTTTTTCTGCACTGACGGGGTCAATGGTCTGGTCGTGGTGGCTTTGGAAGATGACCGCGGGCTGGGTGATCTGCGGCAGCAGGGCGCGCACCACGCCTTGAAAGCGGTAAAGCTGGGCAGCGGCGCGCAGGGGCTTGGCGGCGTACCCCTGCCAGGGGGTCACTTCGTCCAGCGGGCTGGGGCGGGTATGGCGCATAAAGGGGGCCAGCCATTCGGCCATCCATAAATTGGGAGATTGAAGGGCGGGGGCAAACAGCATCAGCCCGCGAATTTGCGGCGTGCGCGAGGCCAGGTACAGGCTGATCAGCCCGCCCATGGACTCGCCGCCCACGAACACCTGTTCACAGGTGTTCAGGAGCTGGTGCAGTTGGTCTTCGGCGGCGTTGGTCCAGTTCTGCCATTTTTTGGTGCTGAGGTCGTCCAGAGTGGTGAAATGCCCCGGCAGCAGCGGGGCGGCGACGGTGTAACCGTGATCGCGGAAGAATTCACCCAGCGGGCGCACCTCCACCGTGGTGGCGGTGAAGCCGTGGATCAGCAGAATGCCCACCGGGCCTCCGGGGAAGAAGAAGGATGATCCATCCATGTGGGGGTTGATGAACAGTTTTTCCATGGGTTCCTCCGATGGGCTGCGGATTAGGAATGGGACTTGTGCGGCACGCGGGCGCGGGTGAGATGCACGGGCAGCCCGCCGTTGACGAAGGGGATGCCTTTTTCATAGGCCAGACGCGTCTGGTGGACGAGAGCTTCGCTGTTACACAGGATGGCCGCCTGCCAGCCGGGGCACTGTTCGCGCAGGACCTGGCCAAAACGGGCGTAGAGGTTGCGCAGATCGGCTGTGGACGAAATACGCTGACCGTAGGGCGGGTTGGTGACCACCCAGCCGGGGCCGGCTGGCGCGCTGAGGGAAGAGACGGCCAGGCAGCTTAAATTCAGATCCGCGGCCACCCCGGCGCGCTCGGCGTTGGACTGGGCGCTTTGCACGGCCCCCGCGTCACGGTCGGAGCCTTGCAGCAGGGCCGGGCAGGGGATTTCCTGGGCGCTGGCCTCATCCAACAGGCTTTTCCACAGGCGCGCATCATCATTAACCCAGTTTTGAAAGGCAAAACGGCGGTGCTTGCCAGGGGCCATGCGGCGGGCCAAGAGGGCGGCCTCGATGAGGATGGTTCCGGAGCCGCAGAAGGGATCCAGCAGAGGGGAGCGGCCGTCCCAGCCGGAGGCCAAAAGCACGGCGGCGGCCAGGGTTTCGCGCAGGGGGGCCTTGGCGGTGGCCAGGCGGTAGCCGCGGCGGTGCAGATGTGGGCCGGAGGAATCCAGGCTGAGGGTGACCTGATCGTTGACCAGGCGGGCGATGATCAGCTGCGGCGGTTCGGCGGCATCTTCATCGGCGCGCGCCCAGGTGGAGGCGCGACCCAGGTGGTCTGAGATCGCCCCGGCCACACGTTCGGCGACGGCGTCGGAATGGTACAGGCGGGAGTGGTGGCAGGTGGCGCGCACAGCCAGAGGCACGCCAGGGCGCAGGAATTGGCCCCAGGGCAGGCGGCTGGCTTTCTTGCGCAGCTCGGAAAAGGCGGTGGCGTGAAATTCACCCATGCGCACCAGAACGCGGCTGGCGGTGCGCAGGTGCAAGTTGGCGCGGTAGACGGCGGCCAGATCCCCCGTCAGGGGAATGCCGCCAGTTTCTTCGCCCCCTTGCGCGGCGGGTTGGGCTGAGCCGGGCTGCACCGTCAGTCCGCAGGCGGCCAGCTCCTGAGCGGTGAACGCCTCTACCCCCGGGGCAGTAACGATAAACAAGCGCAAGGGATCCATCCGTACCTCTTTCACAGCAAGATGATTCGATTATACGCTTGAACGCCGCCGCGAGGCGGAAAAATTACGATATTCACTCGGTTGATCTTTCGCTATAAGCTTTTGGAAATTACAGGTGGGGCTGAACTGGACGCGGATCCTGGGCAGAGGGTCGGCCCAGGCACGGTGATCATTTACGACCGGAACCCCTAGCCGCTGACGGCTTGCGGGCAGGCGGAAGGGGCGCTTTATCCAGCACAATCTGCTTCTGGCGCTCCTTCTGCTGCGGGTCTTTTTCCACAAACAGCGGCTGACGGGTGAAGGGATCCATCTCGGTGTAATACATCAGGCTGGCGTAGGTGGAAGGGGTGGGGGTGAAAATCTGCACCTGCTCCGGATGGGTTTGCAGCTGCTGGCTGGTGAACTGGCGCAGGGCGAGCATATCGGCTTCGCTGCAGCCGGGGTAGGCGGCGATGAGATAGTAGGTGAGATACTGCTCTTTTTTCACCTCACGACTGAGGGCGTCAAACTGGGCTTTGAAATCCAGCAGGCTCTGGGGGCCGGGCTTGCCCATTTTTTGCAGTACATGGGCCTGAGTGTGTTCGGGGGCCACCTTCATTTGGCCGGAGACGTGGTGCTCGACGATCTCTTTTAAATAGGCACGGCCAAATTGACGGTCTTTGAGGATCAGATCATAGCGGATGCCGGAGGCCACAAACACCTTGCGGACGCCGGGAAGCTCGCGTAGCCGCCGCAGCAGGCGGGTTTGCTTGCTGTGGTTGGGGCGCAGGGCCGAACACACCACCGGGTAAAGGCAGCGGCGGTCGGGACAGGGGCCTTTGGTGACCTTCTTATCACATTCAAAGCCGTACATGTTGGCGGTGGGGCCGCCGACATCCTGCAGGATGCCTTTGAAACCCGGCAGGGCGGTGAGGGCAGCGGCTTCGGCCAGGATGGAATCTTCACTGCGCCAGTGCACGGTGCGGCCCTCGTGGACGGCAATGGCGCAGAAATTACATTCGCCGTAGCATCCGCGGTGGGTGGAGATGGAAAAGCGGATGGTTTCCAGGGCGCGAACGGGGCCTTGGGCCTGGTAATGGGGGTGCT
The DNA here is from genome assembly GCA_029975215.1 of Levilinea sp. Lineage (GTDB taxonomy): Bacteria > Chloroflexota > Anaerolineae > Anaerolineales > Anaerolineaceae > Levilinea. The sequence goes on along the minus strand of JARKPO010000057.1, from coordinate 36,060 downwards.
GGCCGCGCTGGAAGGGCAAAGCAAACACCGCATCCATCTGCGGCTGCGTCAGGTAAGGCGCGGGGGGGTTGTGCACCAGCCAACGGTTGCCGTGGCGCTGGGCCAGGCGGCGGGCGGTGATGGGGTCGTTGTTTTGATAAAAGCTGTGGAACATTTCGATGAAGGCCAGCTTATCCGTGCTGACCTGTTCGAAAGAGGGCAGTTCCAGGGCGTCTTCAGGCTTTTGGGCGGCGATGTAGCACAGCCCGCGCACTGCGCTGGGATCCGCACCGGAGCGCAGATGGGCGGCCAGCTCCAGCACAGAGCTTTCGGCCAGACCGTAGAGCAGATAATCGGCTTTGGCGTCAAATAGCAGCGAGCGGCGCAAAGTGTTGTCCCAATAATCGTAATGGGCCACACGGCGCAGGCTGGCTTCGATGCCGCCCAGGACGATGGGACGGGTGTTCTTGAAGGCACGCCGAATCCAGTTGGCATACACGATGGAGGCACGGTCGGGACGGCGGTTGTTTTGGCCACCGGGGGTGTAATCATCGTCGCGGCGTTTCTTTTTGTTGGCGGTGTAATTGGCCACCAGCGAATCCACGCTGCCGGCGGTGACCCCCCAGAACAGGGCTGGCTCGCCCAGGCGGGCGATATCCTGCGGGTTAGCGGGGTCGGGCTGAGCCACAATGCCCACGCGGTACCCGGCCGCCTCCAGCACGCGGCCGATGACGGCAGCGCCGATGAAGGGGCTGTCGATGTAGCTGTCGCCGGTGACCAGGATGACATCCAACTGATCCCAGCCGCGCGCGGTCAGCTCATGGGGGGTGGTGGGCAGGTAGGCGGTTTCAGACATGGTTCAACGTATTGTATCATCATCGCTTATAATAAACGACCGGGAAACAAGCATGGCTCTGATTGAACTGGATCATGTGACCTATCGCTATGAAAGCGCCAGCGGGGCGGTGGTGACCGCGCTGGACGATCTTTCGCTGCGGATTGAGGAGGGGGAATTTGTGGCGTTGGTGGGGGCCAACGGCTCCGGCAAAACCACCCTGGCGCGGCATTTAAACGCTTTGTTCATCCCCTCCAGCGGCACGGTGCGCGTGGCGGGTATGGATACGCGCGAGGTCCAGCAGCACGCGGCCATCCGCGCGATGGTGGGCATGGTCTTTCAAAATCCAGAAGATCAACTGGTGGCGGGGGTGGTGGAAGAGGACGTAGCTTTTGGCATGGAAAACCTGGGCCGCCCCGCGGAGGAAATTCGCCAGCGGGTAAGCGAGATGCTGGTGGAATTTGACTTGTGGGAAGCGCGCCAACGGCCTCCGCACCTGCTTTCTGCTGGACAGATGCAGCGGTTGGCGCTGGCGGGGGTGTTGGTGATGCGCCCGCGGGTGCTGGTTTTTGACGAAACCACGGCCATGTTAGACCCGGCGGGGCGGCGCAAGGTGATGGAGATCGTTCGGCAGCTGCACGCCGAAGGGGTAACGGTGGTGTATGTGACCCATTTGATGCGCGAGGCGGTGCAGGCCCAGCGTATGGTGGTGCTTTCTCATGGGCGGGTAGCCGCGGACGGCACCCCGGAAGAAATCTTCGCGCGGCGGGGAGAGCTGCGTGCCTGGGGGCTGCGGCCTCCGCTGGCGGCCTTGCTGGCTGAGCGACTGCGGAAACGACTGCCGGAGCTGCCGGAAGGCATTTTGACCGGCGGGCGTCTGATGGATGCGCTGCCTGTGTATGGGGGGATAATGGCTCTGCCCGCGGGTGAAGACGAGCCTTTTTTTCCAGCGGCGCGCGAGGCAGCCGTGCGGGTGGAAGAGCTGGGGCACATTTACCTGCGCGGAACCCCCCTGGCGCACCGCGCGCTGAGCGGGGTGAGCCTGGAAATTGGCGAAGGGCAGTCCTACGGCCTGGCAGGCGGCACCGGTTCGGGCAAATCTACCCTGCTGCAGCACATGAACGGTCTGCTGCGCCCGCAGGAGGGGCGGGTGTGGGTGGGGCCGCACGCCTTGCACGGCAGCCAGCCCGATCTGCAAGCGGTCCGGCGGCGGGCGGGGCTGGTGTTTCAAAGCCCGGAGTACCAGTTGTTTGAAACCTATGTGGGGGATGAAATCGCCTTCGGGCCGCGCCAACTGGGCTGGGATCGCGCCCGGGTGCGCGAAAGCGTGGCCTGGGCGATGGAGATGGTGGGACTGAGCTTCGCGGCTTATAAAGACCGGCTGACATTTGGACTGAGTGGGGGCGAGCGCAAGAAGGTGACTCTGGCCTCTCTGCTGGCCATGCGCCCGGCCATGCTGCTGCTGGATGAGCCAGTGGCCGGGTTAGACCCTTTGGCTCGGGCGGATCTGTTGGGGCGGCTGCGCCAGCTGCGCGGCGAGGGGGTGACTCTGGTGATGACCTCGCACCAAATGGAAGACCTGGGCGAGCTGGTGGAAGGGCTGAGCGTGCTGAAAAAAGGGCGCGATGCGCTGTGCGGGCCAGCGCGCTGGGTGCTGACGCAGGATGATGCCCTGCGCGAGGCAGGCCTGGAAGCTCCGCTGCCCTGTCAGGTGGCAGCGCGGCTGCGGGAACGGGGCTGGCCGCTGCGTGAGGGGCTGGTGAGCGAGGATGAACTGGTGGTGGCGGTGGATGCAGCCCAGGCAGGTGGGGTATGAGCGAATTTGAATTTCTGCGCAACCTGCCGCTGGGGCAGTCTGTTCCTGGTGATTCCTTTCTGCACCGCCTGGATCCGCGCGTGCGCATTGTGATGCTGTTGGGGCTGCTGGCGGGATTGGTATTCAGCCGCAGCCTGGCGGGCCTGGGGGTGGGGCTGGGTCTGGTGCTGGTGGGGTTGGTGGTGGGGCGGTTTTCTATCAAATTCGCCCTGCGCGGGCTGATCACCCCGCTGCCTTTTCTGTTGATTTTGGCGGTGCTGCAGGTGTTCCTAAACGCGGTTCCGGACGAGGGTCGGGCGCTGTTTACCCTGTTGGGTGAACCGGTAACCTGGGGGGATGTTTGGGTGGGGGGCATGCTGCTGCTGCGCTTCGCCGGGCTGGTGTTGGGCCTGAGCCTGGCGACTTTGAGCCTGACGACTTCCGAGCTGACCCACGGGCTGGAACGGCTGCTGCAGCCGTTGGCGGCTTTACGCCTGCCGGTGCGCGATTGGGTGGTGGTGGTGCAGGTGACGCTGCGCTTTCTGCCTTTTTTGGCGCAGGCGGCGGAGCGGATTGCCAAGGCGCAGGCCTCGCGCGGGGCGGGGATTGGCGGCGGGGGCAGCCTTTGGCGCCGGGCGCGCCAGGCGCTGCCGCTGGTGATCCCCTTGTTTTTCACCAGTCTGCGGCGGGCGGAGAACATGGCCCTGGCGATGGAGGCGCGCGGTTACAGCAGTGGGCAGGCGCACACCAGCATGACGGAATTTAAAATGCACCCCCGGGATGCGGGGGTGCTGGGGTTGGTTTTATTGATAGAAAGCGCGATGTTTTGGCTTTAGCCTTAGGGGGAGTTACAAGTCGGCGCCTTGTTTGCGGCCGACCGGGATCTGCCGCCAGGCGGCGACCACCGCCAGCACAATCACCGCAGAGATGAGCACTTCGGGCAGGCCGTTGGACACCAGAACGCCGCCAATCACCGGCCAGGGGTAGGCGCCGGTGAGACCGATCATGCCCAGAACCAGGACGGTGTTGGTGAGGCTGCCCACCGCGCCCGCGGCCAAAAGCCCCGGCACCGGCCAGCGCTTGAGACCGCTCCACACCAGCCAGGCCAGCGGGCCGATGAACAGGCGCGGGAGGACGGAGATGAGGGGGTTGGTGAAAATCACATCCCCCGGTCCGTTGGGGGCCACGCCCGCTTGAATCATACTGAACAGACCGAAAATCAGTCCGATACCCAGCCCCACCACGGGGCCTTCCAGAACTGCGCCGATGATGACCGGTACATGCATGATGGTGAGTGAAACGCCCCCAAACCAGGGGATGAAGCCCCAGCGGGTGATCCCCAACATGACGGCCACAGCGGCCAAAACGCCTGTCATAACGATTTTGCGAGTGCGGGAAGCAGGCATGAATTAGGATTCCTCCTGAGAAAAAGAGAATTAGGCGCCCAGGCAGGTGCCCACCCGGCGGGCGCTGTCGAGGCGAGGATCATCCAGGGGGACGGTTTTGCAGCCGCCCGCCACTTTTTCCAACGGGACGGGGGTGGCCACTCCCTGGCGGATACCCACCATGTGGCCGAAACAGTTCTCGTGTACCAGAGCAGCGCAGGCGGTTCCCAGGCGGGTGGCGAGGATGCGGTCTGTGGCCGAGGGGGTGCCACCGCGCAGCAGATAGCCCAGGATGGTGGTGCGGGTTTCGAGCTGGGTGAAAGATTCCAGGCGGTTGGCCAGCAGCAGGGTGTTGCCGCGCGTGGCCTGGCGCTCAATGTCGTGTAGTTGGGCGGCCACGCGGTCGCGGTCATCGCCCTGGCGCAGGGTCTGGTTGGCCTTGCGGGAGCGTTCGAAGAACTGAATCTGCTCGTAGGGCATGGCGCCTTCGGCCACAGCGATGATGCTGAAGCGTTTTCCAGCCTGACGGCGTTCCAAAATGGCGTCAGCCACTTTGCGAATGTGGTAAGGGATTTCCGGAATGAGGATGACATCCGCGCCGCCTGCCAGACCCGCGCCCAGGGTGAGCCAACCGGAATACTGACCCACGATTTCCACAATGAGGATGCGGTGGTGCGAGGAGGCGGTGGAATGTACACGGTCAATGGCTTCCACGGCGGCCCCCAGGGCGGTGTCGCAGCCAATGGACAGATCCGTTTCGGGCAGGTCGTTGTCAATGCCGCGCGGTATGGTGAGGATATTCAGCCCCTGATGGGCCAGAAAGAGTGCGCTGGCCTGGGTTTCACGCCCGCCCAGGCAGATGAGAGCATCCAATTGGCGGCGGCGGTAGGTTTCCAGGATGGAGGCGGTCAGCTCGGGATGGCTGTCTTCCAGCGGATGGTCGGGACTGGTTCCCAGAAGGGTGCCGCCCTGGGTGAGGATGCCGGAGAGCAAGTCGCCTTCCAGGGGGATGGCGCGGTCTTCGGCCATGCCCTGAAAGCCGTCTTGAAAGCCGATCAGGTGCATGCCAAATTCTGCTCGGGCAGTTTTGCCAAAGGCACGGATGGCAGCGTTGAGCCCGGGACTGTCGTTTCCAGCGGTGAGAATGCCAATTTGTGAACTCATGCGGAGCCTCCTGAGGGTCGCGATGTGTGCGTCAGGGGATGAACGTACTCGGCGACAGGCTGGTTGGCGAGCAGGTGTTCATAAAAGATGCGCTCGGCGGCGGCGAGATCGACGCGGTGATACCAGACGCGGTCCGGATGGACAATGAGGGTGGGTCCGTTGACGCAGATATTCAGACATCCGGCCAGCTTGCATTTGAGGGAAGTGGGGCTTTCAAAATCGTTGAGGTGGTGTTCTTCGGCCAGCTGTACCAGGCGGTCATAAACCAATTGGGCCAAATCACGGCTGGCGCAGTTGCCGTTGAAGCAGATGTAGACCCGGCGGTCGTGCATGGGTGAGATCATGGCGGCGCTTTCCTGAACGCAGCGAATTTTATCCATTATACCCGCACTCGCCCGGGTTGGAACCGCGAACCTGGAACTTTTGGGCAGGCCAGGATTGGGAGTATAATCACAGCAGTCTGAAGACTGACCGTCTGGAATGGGGACTAGGGCCAGCCGCAGGACATCTAATTTCATCTTGGAGAATCTGGGAGGTTTGGATGACAGAGCGGACGGTGGAGCAGGCGGTGGAGCGTCCCGCAGATGAGGGGCTGCGAAGTTTACCGCGCAACGTTTGGGCGGTGAGCGCAACCAGCTTTTTTATGGACATTTCCAGTGAGATGGTGATCAATATCCTGCCGTTGTTTTTGAGCAATGCGTTGGGAGTCAAAACCAATCTGATTGGTTTAATTGAGGGTGTGGCTGAGTCCACTTCCAGCCTGCTGAAATTGTTCTCCGGCTGGCTCTCGGACCGGCTGGGGGGGCGCAAGTGGATTGCGGTGGCGGGCTACAGCATTTCCATGCTGGCCAAGCCCTTTTTTTATTTTGCCAACACCTGGGGCATGGTGGCGGGGGTGCGCTGGGCTGACCGGGTGGGCAAAGGCGTCCGCACGGCTCCGCGCGATGCACTGGTGGCAGATTCAGTGGAGGAGGCCAGGCGGGGGGCGGCGTTTGGTTTTCAGCGCGCGGCGGATACGGCGGGGGCTATGCTGGGCCTGATGATTGCCTTGTTGGTGGTGTGGCTGGCACAGTCGAACAGTGTGTCGTTGGGGGCGTCCACCTTCCGCACGGTGGTGCTGATCTCCATCATTCCGGCAGTGTTGGCGGTGGCCGCCTTGACCTTTGGGGCCAGAGATGTACCGCTGCAGGGCAAGCGCTCCATGCCCAAATTCGCGTTCCGGGCTTTGGGCAAACGCTTTATGATCTTCATGTTGATTGTAAGCATTTTTGACCTGGGCAACTCCTCTGACGCGTTTTTGGTGCTGCGCGCACAGGAGCGGGGGCTGAGCGTGACAGGTATTTTGACCATGCTGGTGGTGTTTAACCTGATCTACACCCTGGTATCCACGCCGGCGGGCAAATTATCCGACCGGATTGGGCGGCGGCGGCTGATCATTTACGGATGGGTCGTGTATGCCCTGATCTACCTGGGCTTTTCGGCAGCACAGGCTGGCTGGCAAATCTTTGGTCTGTATGTGGCGTACGGGTTCTATTACGGCCTGGCGTACGGCTCCAGCAAGGCCATCGTGGCGGATTTGGTTCCGGTGGAACTGCGCGGAACAGCTTACGGCACGTACAACGCTGTGCTGGGCATTTTAGACTTGCCGGCTTCGCTGATCGCGGGGATTTTGTGGCAGGGGCTAGGCGGATGGGCGGGCTTTGGCCCATCGGCGCCGTTCTTGTTTGGGGGGGTGCTGGCATTGATTGCGGCGGTGATGATGGCTGTGTGGAAGCCGGAGGCTGAAGAGAGCCTGGCTGCCTGAGCCGTAAGGCGGTTTGTGGATTTGAGGCTGTTTGGGAAACCAGACAGCCTCTTTTTTGGATGGGCGCGGGTTGCTTTTTTGAGGGCGGCCGGTATAATCAGGGGCGAACAATTGGGAGTTATCTTATCTGGTTTGGAGGCGTGCATGGAGGCAAGACCCTGGCTAAAGCAGTACGACGCAGCTGTACCGGCAGCGATGAACTACCCGGCTGTGCCTGTGACAGCTTTTCTCGACGAGGCAGCGCGCACCTACGGCGAGCGTGATGCGCTGGTGTACCGCGATCAGGCGGTGACCTTTTGCACACTGGAACAGCTGACCGAACGCCTGGCGCGCGCACTGGTGCGTTGGGGGCTGCGCAAGGGGGATGTGGTGGGGCTGCTGATGCCCAATTGGCCGCAGTTCGTGGTATCTTTTTTTGCGGTACTGCGCGCGGGCGGGGTGGTGGCGGCCATCAACCCGGCCTACAAGGCGCGTGAGCTAGAATTTCAGCTGAAAGACAGCGGGGCGGTGGCGGTCATTGCGCAGATGGGGTCCTATTCGCTGCTGCAAAGCGTGCGCGCCCAAACGGCTGTGCGCACGATCGTCCTGACCGGCGGCGAAGACGGTGTGCGCTTGGGAGAATGGCTGCACGGTTTGGCGCAGCCCCCCGCAGATCTGCCCGCTTTGCAGGTGGGGGATGTGTGGCTGGGGGCGTGGGCGGCAGAGGGAGATGCTGTGGTGTTGCCGGAGGTGGGGCCGGAGGACGCGGCTATTTTTCAATACAGCGGCGGCACCACGGGCGTACCCAAGGCGGCGGTGGGACTGCACCGCAATCTGGCGGCGAACACGCTGCAATTTCGCGCCTGGCTTTCCGGCCTAAAGGATGGGCAGGAGACGTCCCTCCTGGCGATCCCGCTGTACCACGTGTACGGCATGGTGGTGGGTATGTGCGTGAGCCTGCGCCTGGGGGCGCGCATGGTGCTGCAGCCTGACCCGCGCGATTTGAACGAGATTTTGCGCCTGATACAGACCTACCAACCGGCGTTTTATCCCGGCGTTCCGGCTATGTACGCGGCTTTGAACCAGCACCCGGATGTGGTTTCGGGTAAGGTGGGCCTGCGTTCCATTCGCGCTTGCATTTCGGGTTCGGCGCCGCTGCTGCGTGAGGTGCAAGAGCGCTTTGAGGCGCTGAGCGGGGCTAAATTGATGGAAGGTTACGGGCTTTCGGAGGCGCCGACGGCCACACACTGCAACCCCATGTTTGGTGAAAAACGCCCAGGCTCCATCGGCCTGCCGCTGCCGGATGTGGAATGTCGCCTGGTGAGCCTGGAAGACAGCACGCGCGAGGTGGGCGCAGGTGAGATTGGTGAACTGACTCTGCGCGGCCCGCAGGTGATGGCGGGGTATCACGGTATGCCGGAGGAAACAGCAGCGGCGCTGCGAGATGGATGGCTGTTCACCGGCGACATCGCCCGCATGGACGAGGACGGTTATTTTTACCTGGTGGACCGCAGGAAGGATTTAATCAAGGTGGGCGGGCTGCAGGTTTGGCCGCGCGAGGTGGAAGAGGTGTTGGCGGAACACCCGGCGGTGAGTGAGACGGCTGCGGCGGGCGTGCCGCATCCCATCCGCGGAGAGGTGGTAAAAGCCTGGGTGGTGCTGCGGGCGGGGGCTGCTGCCAGCGCAGAGGAACTGCGGGAATGGTGTGAGCAGCGTCTGGCGTCGTTTAAGGTGCCGGTGGAAATTTCCTTCCGCGAGCGACTGCCGCGTTCGATGGTGGGTAAGCTGCTGCGGCGCGAACTGGTGCGCGAGCACCGCGAGGCGGCAGCCCCGGGGGCTTAGGGGGTTGGTTCGGAGGAGGTGCTGTCGGGGTCCAGGATGGGCATCCACACCTGTGTGCGGTTGCGGCCCAGGGCTTTAGCCTGATATAGGGCCTGATCCGCGCGTTTGATGAGGTCGTCGACCAACCAGGTTTGTTCGTCGCTGCTGGCCACCCCCAGGCTGACGCGCACCTGTACCGGCCCTTCGCTGGTGATCACCTGGGCGGGGACGATGGACTGGCGGATGCGTTCGGCGATGAGGTGGGCCTGTTCCAGGGGGGTTTCGGGCAGCAGGATAATGAATTCCTCCCCGCCGAAGCGTGCCAAAAGGTCGGCCGCGCGCAGGTTTTCCCTACAGGCGGCGATGACGAAGCGCAGCACCTGATCTCCGGCGGTATGGCCGAAGGAGTCATTGATCTGTTTGAAATGATCCAGATCCATCATGATCAAACTGGTTGGGTGGTGGTAGCGTTGGGCGCGCTGACATTCCTGAGCGGCCTGATCTAAAAAGTAGCGGCGGTTGTAAACCCCGGTCAGCGGGTCGGTGATGGCCAGGCGGTGAACCTCTTCAAACAGGCGGGCGCGCTCGATGGCCACAGCAAAAGGTGCGCACAAGGACTGCACGCGGGCAATTTCTTCGGCGGAGAACGGAAGGGAGCGCGAACGCATGAGATTGATCAGCCCCAGGGGGCGGTCGCCCGTTTGGATGGGGAAAGTTGCGTGCGACCAGTGATCCGGCTGATTGGGGAAAAGATGTTGGAGCAAGGTGCAGGGATCCACGGTGTAAGGGGGCAGAGGGCTGCCGTTCTGAAAATTACTAGACAGCTGGGCGTGTTTGCATGCATATAGGTGTTCGTCGCGAATGCGGGAGGCCAGATTTTCGGGACGGATGACCGCCAGGGTGGGGCTTTGGTTGGCCTGGAAGAGGATCACCCAGGCGGTGTCGGCCTGTGATTGGCTTTGGATCACACTCAGGCCGTCTTGGAGAGTCTGAGGTAAGGTGGCGGTCTGATTGAGGACAGAGGAAAGCGACTGCAGGCTTTGCAGCTCGCTGAGGCGGTTTTCGGCCAGGCTGCGGCTGATGCGTTCCATTTCCGAGAGGGCCTGACGCCGGGCAATCTCACTTTTCAGGGTGATGTTGGTTTGGGCGATCTGTCGGCTTTGGGTAAGCAGGCGGTAAACCAGGAACGAGATGAAAATGGATGAAAGCAGGGCAGCAGCCAGGCCGGGGTTAGTAACCAGGAGAGGTTTTCCAACCTTCGGCAGGGGCGGCCGAAAGGGTGAACTGTAAGTTGTTGACCGTGAAGGTGTGGTTCAGGGGATTTTGCAGGCGCGCAGGGGAGTTGGCGTCTACCAGGCCGCGGTAGGGGGTAAGCTGGTCTTCAAAGGTGAGTTTGTAGTTCAACCCGTGTTCGCGAAGGTTGGCCAGACTGCCCACCTGGGTCAGGTCCGAAAAATCTATGCTGATGAGGACAAATCCCCAGAAGTACTCGTGCTGATCGGGGGTGAGCAAATACACCGGCTGCCAGCCCATGATGCCAGATTGACCTGCCGAGGTACGCACCGGGGCATACAGGATCATGCGGTGTTCGTCACGGGCTGCACGGGCGGTTTGGGCGTAGGCGGGGTGGTCGAATACGTTGATCCCCAGGAAACTTTGTCCGCTGTTGGGGTTGTAAGCCTGCGAGACCAGTCCCCCAGGAGCCAGATAGATGGAATCGATCCCGCTGTAGATTTTGGTCATGTTTTCGGACAGGGACGAAAAGCCCGGCACCACGCCGTTGTTCTGATGGATGAGCATGGAGAGGGCCAGCCCGGCCGAGAGGGAACGGTTAACTTGCAGCTGAATCTGGCTGCCGTGAACTTCCAGCAGCTGCTGAAAATCCTTGTTTTGTTCGGCATGGTAGGTGGCTTCCAGGAGCTGCACCACCAGGATCATGGATCCCATAAGGATCAACAAGAGCAAAGCGGTGGCGATATAAATGGTGCGCTTCTTCATCCAACAGCCATCCGATCAGTAGGAGCGAAATTACCGCGTAATTAGATCTTAATCGTTTTTCATTATGCCATAAGGTGAGGGTAAAAAACAACTGGCAGTTTAGCGGCAGGGGTGGGGAAGCAAGTATAATTAGCCTATGGCTCGTCGAACCCGATGGATTTTTGCGCTGCTCAGCCTGGCCGGGTTGGGGCTGTGCATTGGTTTGGGGTGGTGGGCGGTGCGTTCGCCCTGGGGTGCCAGAGCGGCTGCGTGGGTGATCTCGCCCACGCCGACCCCCTTGCCCACGTGGACGCCCTTGCCGACTCAGACACCCACCCCCACCCGCCAGCCGCCTGTGCGGCGGGACACGGCCACGCCGGCCGCACCGCCGACTCTTTCGCCGCAGGAGGCCAACCGCCTGCGCTTGGCGATGGACCCTGGCGGCGGGGTGGTGATTGACCCGGCCTGGGTGGCGCTGAATAACCATGCCAATGGGCTGCAAATTGTGGAAGAGACTTTGCCCGGGCTGACGCGCATCAACGAGCAGACCGCGCAGTTAGAGCCGGGGATTGCCCAGGCCTGGAACGTCTCGGCGGATGGACGGGTGTACACCTTTTTCCTGCGGGGGGATGTGGCCTGGGTGCGGTGGGACGCCAGCCGCAACCAGGCGTTTCCGGTGGAAGATTGCGACGGCCAGCAGCGCTTTTTGCGGGCGGAGGATTTTCGCTACGGCATTTTGCGCACGCTGAAAGCCGATACACGGTCAGAAGCAGCCAGCCTGCTGGTGAATTTGATCGAGGGGGCGGATTTATACCATCAGGGGGTGGTAGAAGAGGATTATCCGCGCATCAAGGTGCTGGATGATTTGACCCTGGAGGTGCGTTTTAACGAACCGGGTTCGCATTACGCTTTGCTGATGGGCCTGGCGATGGTACGCGCGCAGCCGCGCTGGCTGATCGAGGGGGATGAATGTCACAACGCTTATCCACAGCAGTGGACCGAAGCAGCGTATTTTCAATCCTATGGGCCGTATCTGCTGAAAGAGTGGGCGCCCAACACGCGCATCACGCTGATTGAGAATCCCTACTGGCCGGGTCAGGATAATATCCCCAAGCCGCGCATCGGCCAGTTAGAATGGACGGCGATGGACGGGCATGTGGCGCTGGCGGCTTTTCAGCGCGGGGAAATGGATGTGGTCAGCGTGCCGCCGGATGCGGTGGCAGCGGTGCGCGCTGATCCCCAACTGAACGCCCTGGTGGGCAGCGCACCAGAGCTGTGCACTACCTACCTGGCGTTCAATTCACAGGCGGCGGTGGTAAAAGACCGGCGCGTGCGGCGGGCGCTTTCTTTGGCACTGGACCGGCCGGCTTTGGCGGCGAAATTCCTGGATGGGTTAGCCGACCCAGCTTTTTGGTTCAGCACGCCTGGACTGGTGGGAGCGCCCGCCAGCCCGGAGATGTTCCCTGACCTGGGGGTGCGCTTTGACCCGCAGGCCGCGCAAGATGAACTGGCCGGGTACCTGCGTGAATTTGCTCTGATGCCTGAGGGGGTGGACCTGACTCTGACTTTCCCAGAGGGCGAAACCCAGCGGAGAATTGCCGAAGGGTTGGCCGAGCAGTGGCAGCAAGTGTTGGGGGTGAGGGTGAAGCTGGACGAAAAGCCGCTGAAGGACTTTCGCGCAGCGGTGGCGGGAGTTCCCGCGCCGCAGATGTGGCGGGGGATGCACTGTTATCAGTACCCGGATGCCAACGACTTCATCAAGGAAGAATTTGGCATGGGTGGGGCTGTGAACCCCAACTTTACCGGCATCCAATACTACAACCCGGCTTTTGAGAACGCGCTGAGCGAGGCTGCCCGCGAGCTGGATGGCCTGCGGCGGATGGAAGCCTTCGCCGCGGCGGAACATGTGTTGGTGGATGAAGACGCGGTTGTGATTCCGCTCTTTTGGCATAAGCGTACCATGCTGACCCAGCCGTATGTGTGGCGCACGCTGTCGGTGATCGGCGGGCTGGAGCATTTTGAGAAGTGGGGTTTTCAATAGCCGCGTTGAAAAACAAACGAACCGCAGACAGAGGGTCATCCTGCGGTTCGCGGTGGGGGTGAGCTGGGGGCTGGTTAGAGCCGCCGCAGCAGATCGGTCTTTTTAGCCTGAAATTCTTCTTCGGTCACCCAGCCCTTATCACGCATGAGGCCCAGGCGTTCGATGAGGGCGGGGATATCTTCGCGCTGTTCGGCGGCAGCCCCGGCGGGGCGCAGATGTTCACCGCTGTCCAATTTGCCTTTGGCATTGAGCATGACGGTTTTAAAGCGGATGGGGTCGCCAATTTTGGTGAAACGGTTGACGCCCAGCTCGCTGGCGGTGAGGATTTCCACATCGCCGTAGTTAAAGATACGCCCAAAGAAGGACTGCACCATTTTGACGTCGTTGACTTTTTCCAGTGAAGAATCGGTGACGTTCTTGTTGATGACGCCAAAAATTTGGATGACGCGGCGGTTGGTGACGATGTATTGATGGTTGTACCAGATGATGACATCCCGCGCCAGGCTCACCAGGGGGATGATGATCAGGAAATACCCTAAGGAAAAGAGCGGGTTGGGCAGCACAGCCAGTTGAATGCCGGTGAAGACAAGGATGATGACCAGCGCCAGCACCACTTCCAGGAATATTTCCTGAATGAGGCGGAACCAATGTTGGTGGGTGACCAGCAGGACTTTTTCGTTTTCGCCGAGGAGCTGTTTAAGGTAGGTCTCGAGGGGCATCACGTCTGCCTTTCATAAGCCAGGGAATGAATGCAATTATGGTTTAGTATATCCAGCCGGAGGGCAAAGGGCAAGACTTTACCGCTGCAGGATTTGCGGGCAGGCAGCAAAAAGGGCCTGGCATGTGCGGCCAGACCCTGATTTGACACAACGATGGTCACAAGGAATTACTTCTTATCCTCGTCTTCTTCCTCTTCGTCTTCCCACTCGCCTTCTTCGTCGTCGAAGTAGTCTTCGTCGAGGAGTTCATCGTCAAAGTCGCTGCCGTGCACATGGCCATGGGCCAGTTCTTCTTCGGTGGCGGCGCGCAGATCCACGACTTTCACCGAGAAATGCAGGTCTTTTCCGGCCAGGGGGTGGTTGAAATCGAGGCGCACTGAATCGGCGCTGACTTCCACAATGCGCGCGTCCATAATGTCGCCGTCCATATCCTTGACCTGAAGCTGGATGTCCACTTCCAGGGGGATATCGGCAGGGAATTGATCGCGGGGAATATTGACGATGGCTTCGGGATCCACGGTGCCGTAGGCATCCGCAGCGGCCACATCCACCTCTTTGCTGTCGCCGATGGTCATGCCGTAGAGCTGACGTTCCAGGCCGGGGATGACGTTTTGGTGGCCGACCAGGAATTCCAACGGTTCGCCTTCTTCCGAAGAATCCATGATCTCATTTTCGACGGTCAAGGTATAATCCAGGCTTACGACAATATCGTCCGCCACAACACTAGGTTTGGTTTGATTTGTGCTCACTTTCTCTCCTTATTAAGTATGGACGGACTGGGCCGCGCCAAACAAGCGATTGATTATAACATGGAACCCTTAAAAACTGGCGGCAACATCGCGGAGGAGACCTTATGCATCTGTATTTTATCCGGCACGCCCAATCCAATAACAACCTGCTGTTTCTGCAGACGGGTGAATCGAAGGGGCGCAACGAAGACCCAGAGCTGAGCCGGCTGGGCCAGGAACAGGCGCGGCGGCTGGCGGCTTTTTACGCGGCTTTGCCGGTGGGTAAGGAACTGGGCCCTGAAGAACCCGGCGAACGCACGGGCTTTACTCACCTGTACTGCAGCCTGATGGTGCGGGCCATTGAAACTGGCCTGGCGTTGTCGCGCACGGTGGGGGTGCCGTTGGTGGCTTTGAAGGATTTGCACGAGGCAGGGGGAATTTATCTGGATGATTTTGACACGGGGGAGCGCAATGGGCTGCCAGGGAAGCGCCCGCAGGAATTGGCGGAGCGTTTTCCGGAGCTGACCTTGCCGGAGGGCTTAAACCCGCAGGGCTGGTGGAACCGTCCGTTTGAGACCCGAGAAGAGCGCGTGGAGCGGGCGCAGCGGCTGTTGGCTCTGCTCTTGGAGCGGCACGGCGGCACGCAAGATCGCGTGGCGGTGGTGAGCCACGCGGGCTTTTACAACGTGTTCATGCGCATGATCTTGGGCCTGGATGGCGATGAGACGTTTTGGTTTGCCTTGAACAATACCGGCGTCACCCGGCTGGATTTTTACGCGGATGAAAAGCGGGTGGCGTATATGAACCGGCTCTGTCATCTGCCAGTGGATCTGGTGAGCTGAGGTTCAGGGGTGAATTTTGCAGCGAGGGGATGAATCGGAAAGGTGGTGCCATAATACCAGGGCGGAGCTGAGATCTACAGATGTAACGAAATGATCTGAGGTCAACACGTCCCAATCGAATGCGCGCGGGCGGTCTTGGGCCGGGATGCTGAGCATGTCGCAGATGCCGTTGATCAGGCTGCGGTCTTGATCAAGATGAGACGTGTCGCGCGGGGATTCGGGGGTTTGGGAAGTAAAGGCAGCACTATTGCCCAGCGCCCAACTGTACAGGGCTGTGCCAGACTTGCTGTCGAAGACCAGCCAGGCATCCCAGGGAACCTGATTATCCTGCAGGGTGTTCAGGAAGCCTGTTTTGGGTTGGCGATCGGCATTGAGACTGAAATTATTCTGCAAATCGCGGGCCAGGCTGAGGTCTTTTTTGCTGGGGAAGAGGGGCTTGAAGGTGAGGGAGGGCTGTTTTTTCAGCAGGATGATGCTGTACCACACGGAAACCAGGCGGGGGGAGGAATTGCGCAGATCATTCACCTGGATGATGACCAGGTTGGTGCGCTCCTGAACGCTGGCGGAGGAAGTGGCTTTGGGAGGCAGGGCAGAAGGGGCGGCCGCAGCAGAAGGACCGCTGAGGCGCAAAGCCAAAAGACCTCCCAACGAGGCGCATAAAAAACAGAAGACGAGCAGAACAAAGATACGAACTTTTGAGCTCATGAATCTCGCGGTTGTTTCTCAATGGCGCCTTTTTTGACGCGGCCGTGTCGGGCAGCCGCCACTTCGGGTGCATTGAGGGCAACCCACGAGCGCAGATCCTGGTAAAACGGATGGTATTCGTGCGCGCTGGATAATAAGGCCAGGCCCTGGGGAGCGTTTGGATCCGCAGTCAGGCTGTGGAAGATAATGACATCCATGTACACCTGAGCGCGTGCGAGAACAATGGCTTCCTTCAGCCAGGCGGCCTGGGCATTTTGCCCCTCTCCCGCACCTTCGGTTGTTTCAATTCTACCAGAAGGTGGAGAAATGCGGGTGATCCACAGGCGTCCATTTTTATGTTCGTACTGAATCATGATGCGGCGCACGTCTTCGTAGTGGCGCAGTTGAAAGGGCTCCTCATCTTGAGGAAGGTCATCTGGACGGCCCTGGAGATGGGGATACCGCAGGCTGATGACAGGAAATTGACGACCCAGACCGGTGTCGTACATAGCCGAGAGGAAGGTGAGGTCGGAGAGGTTCTGGTCTTGGTCGCTGGTGGCCACAGGAACCAGCCCACCTGCCACCAGGATGGGGGCAGGATCGAGGGATTGGAGCACGGGTTTTAAAGCAGCCAGCAGTTCCACATAGGCTTGCGGGTTGGGCGCAGCACCCCAGCCTGCGGCTGTATTGGCGCCGGGGAACACTTCGTAGGCGCGGATTTCTGTGGGGTAACGCTGAACCAGGGCTTCGATCAGCGAGCGCACAGCCTGAGCGTCAGGGCCTTTTTCGGTGCGCGCCCAATCGGGGGCGTTGGTGAGCGACAGCAGCAAGCCAAAATGACCCTGTTGCGCAGCAGCCGCGGCCCGGTCAAGAGCGGCCCAATCGGGCGGTTCGTTGGCCGCGGGCATGAAGGCAGCCCAATCCAATTCCACCGCCACCCAATCCAGACCCAGGTCTCCCGCCACCCAGGCGGCGGCCTCCAGATCGGAGCTGTTGAGATGTGCGAACCCCCCCAGACGAACCCCCTTTTGTTCGCCGGCGGCAGAAGCGCTCAGGGTTAACCCCGCGAGCGCCAGCAGCGCCAGGCAGAACAGAACGAGAATTTTCCAGTGGAAACGCATACCAAACCTCCGATCGCTAATCAACAGGTGGATGATTCTATTTCGGCCAAAACATCAAAATGAACACAAAGCCGCTTAAAAAACTGGCCAACCCCGCAAAAATGAACAGCACGGCTGTGCCAAAAATGCGGCCGTCTTTCCAGGCGCGGTAAAATTTGGGCAGCCATTGGCGTACCTGATGGTTGTTGGACAGGGTGAGGATAATCCAGTTCCAAAAAGCCAGATTGAAAGATTTCCAGGTTTGACTGAGCATGATTGAACCTCCTGAAGAGTCTAACTGCGAGAGGTGGTCGTTTTGGTGATTTTTCCAGCGGCGTCGACAATGACCCGTACGGTGTGCGATAGGCTGCGCCCGTCCGGCAGGCTGGCTTTGGCCCGGAAGGTCAGCGAGGATTGCTGATTGGGGTACGGGCTGACCTTGGGCCGCGCCCCTTTGACTTCGGGGAACTGGCGGTAGACCTGGGCGCAAATGCGTTCGAGCAGAGCGGAATCCATAAGGTGACCTCAGAGCAGCGGTTTAGCGGCGGCGGCGCATGAAAGCGGGCAGATCGAGATTGGCTGCGGAAGCCGGCAGCGCCACCGGAGAGACATCCTCCGGCTCGGGGGTAAAGGGAATCACCGTGCGGCGCGGCAGGGGTTGGGCTTCGGTCGGGTGACCTGCCGGGGCGGCGGCTGTTTCGCGTGCCGCCGGCTGGGCGGCGTCTTTGGGCCGCAGCAAGGCGGGGTCCACCGGTGTGGCACCAAGACCGGTGATGATGAGGATCACCTGAGTGCGGTCGCCCATGTTCTCATCCATGATCACCCCGGGGATGAGATCGCAGTGGTTGCCGGTTTCGGCTTGCAAATAGGAGAGGGCTTCGGCAATTTCCTGGAAGGAAAGCCCGCGGCCAGCGGTGAAATTGGCGATCATGCCGGTGGCATGGCCGATGTAGGTGGACTCAAGTAGAGGGTGATTGAGGGCGTTCTGTACGGCCTTGAGCGCTTTGGAAGGGCCTTCGCCGATGCCGATGGAGAGCATGGAGCCGCCGCCCATTTGCATCATCTGGCGTACGTGGGCAAAATCAATGTTGATCAGACCGGTCTGGGTGATCAACTCGGTGATGCCTTGAATGCCCTGGCGCAGGATGTCATCCGCCAGGCGGAAGGCCAAATCAAGAGATAAGTTGCCAGCGATGGTGAGAAGGCGGTCGTTCGGCACGGTGATAAGTGTGTGGGTGTGGGGGCGCAGACGAGCCAGACCGTCGCGGGCGTTGACCTGACGGCGGCCGATTTCGAAGGAGAAGGGGGTAGAGACCACGCCCACGGTGACAATGCCCATCTCTTTGGCAATTTTGGCGGCTACGGGGATGGAGCCGGTGCCAGTTCCGCCGCCCATGCCAGCGGTGAGAAAGACCATATCCGCCCCTTCGAGAGCTTTTTTAATTTCGCGGGCGCTTTCTTCGGCGGCAGCGCGGCCGACCTCAGGATTTCCGCCCGCGCCCAGGCCGCGAGTGTAGGCTGGGCCGAGCTGCAGGCGGGTGGGTGCCAACGAGTTGTGCAACGCTTGAGAATCCGTGTTGGCCGCGATGAAATCAATCCCAGACAGGCCAAGTTCGATCATGCGGTTAACGGCGTTGGAGCCAGCGCCGCCCAACCCCATGACTTTGATGATGGGCTGATGGGGGGCTTGCAGGCTGGGGGCGGGCGCAGGGGCAGCGGCGTTGGAGTGAAACGGGGGTTTGAAAACGGGCGATTGGGTAGGATACATGGGTCACCTCTCTGCCAAAAAGGTTGCAATACTCGTGCCATCTGGTGCAATTCGATCCACTCGGCTGCCGCTTTGGCGCAAGCGATCCAGGGCTTCTTCGGAGATACTTTGCGGGTCGCTAAGCACGGTGACGCGGGCGGCCAGGGCGGCTTCGGCCAGGGAAAAACCCACCGTTGGGCGGAATTTTTTGATCAGCGGCTGGAGGGCGTTGAGCTGCCAATCAGCCACCCCCCATTCATAGGTGGGCAGCAGCAGGTAATGTTGGATGGGATGCTGCATGGGCGGGGGGGCCTCACCTTCGGGCAGGTCTTTGCGCTGGGGCTGGCTGCGCGGGGTGGGGGCTGGGGTTGGCCGACGGCGCGCCTGCCAGGCTTGCAGAGCGGCGGCGGCGGGCAGGGCGGGCCGGTTTTGGGGGAACCAGGCGTATGCGTCCAGAGGAGAGGCGGCGTCAGCTGAAAGGAGCCAGAAGCAGCAGGCTGCGACCTCCTCCGGCAAGGGTTCCAGGGGAGTCTGCGAATCGCCGGGTTCGGCGGGGGTTTCGCGGGCGGCCAGTCGTGCCAGGGCCAGGTGGATGCGGGTGTGTTGGGCGGCAGCGGATTCACCATCGGTGGGGGCTGCGGAAAGGCCAGCCTGCAGCAGGAAGATGGGAGCGGCTTTTTCGGTGACGGCCTGATGGACGGCCAGATACCAATCGAAAATGCGGAAGCCGCGCTGGTCGGGGGTTTTGGCGCTGGCGTAGGCATGGGCCTGGGGCCAGCGCTCTGGACCGCCCACTCCCCAATTGAGCGGGCGGCCTCCCGCCCAGGCATAAGCTGAAAGGGCCAGGGCTGAAAGCAACGCTTTACGCTGCCGGCGCTGGAGGGATTCGAGAGACAGGCGCAGGAAGGCCAGATCCCAGTAATCACCGCCCGGGGTGAGCGGGGGGAAGACGGGGGTCAGGCCGCAGGATTGGGCCAGCTCAGCCAGTGGGATAAAGCGGTCGAGGAAGGTTTCCACCAGGTCCCCTTGAGCCCAGGCGGCAGCAGGCCAGGAGGTGCGGGTGTTGGGCTGATCGTAGAAGATCACGGTGCGCACGCCCCAACGGGCATAGGCCGCCAGCAGGGGAGACAGCTCAGCGGGGTCTGTTTTTTCGTGCAGGGATAGGGAAAAATGGATGATAGGCTCGATCCCGGCGGCGCACAGGGCAGTGATGAAAGCCTCGGGGATGGCATACGACACCTGGGATTGGAGCACCAGCCAACCCGCCCCCAGAGACTGCAAACGCGGCAGCCAGGTGTGCAGGTCGGATTCGCGGTAGTGCAGCGAATCGGGGAAATAATGGAAGCCGATGCGGTTGGAACGTTTGAGGGGGAGAGGGGGAAGAGTATTCGTCATAGCGCCGGGTCCATTCCACATTTTGTAAGGGTTTTGCAAGATAGGAGCAAGACTCATGCCAGCCCGCGGAAGGCTTCCTCTGCTATAATCAACCCCATGATTTTGGTCACCGGCGGAACAGGCTTTGTGGGGCGTGCATTGGTGCGGCAATTGGTGAATATGGGCCATTCGGTTCGCCTGCTGCTGCGTCCCTCTGCGCAGTCTCCCAGCCTGCCGCGAGGGGTACCGGTGGAGGTGGCCATGAGCAGCCTGCGCGATGAGCGCGGTTTAAGGGCGGCTATGAAGGGGGTGCAGGTGGTGTATCACCTGGCGGGAACTGAGCGCCGGGGGCTGCGTGCGGATCTGGAGGGGGTGGATGTGGAGGGCTCGCAGAATGTGGCGGCCGCTGCGGCCCAGGCGGGGGTGGAGCGCATTTTTTACCTGAGCCATTTGGGGGCGGATCGGGCTTCGGCCTATCCAGTGCTGAAGGCTAAAGCAGTGGCGGAAGGGTTTATTCAAGCCTCGGGCGTGCCCTACACTATTTTTCGTTCGGCGCATATTTTTGGGCCGGGAGACCAATTTACCACTTCGCTGGCGGGGCTGCTGCGGCTGACCCCTCTGGTTTTCTTCATGCCAGGGGATGGGAGCAGCCTGTTGCAGCCGATGTGGATTGAAGATTTGATCACCTGCCTGACACTGTCGTTGAGCTTGCCGGAAACGGTCAACCATTTGTATGAGATTGGGGGGGCGGAGTACTTCAGCTTTCGGCAGGTGGTGCAAAAGGTAATGGCAGTGACGGGGCAGCGGCGCATCATTGTGGACGTGACCCCGGCCTACCTGCGCTCTGCAGCAGTATTCTTGGAACAAAGTTTGCCCAGCTTCCCCATTTCGCTGTATTGGTTCGACACCCTGGCTTCGGACCGCATCTGCGGATTGGATACGCTGCCAAGGCTGTTTGGGCTGATGCCTTCGCGCATGGGGCAAAATATCGATTATTTGGTTTCGGGCGGGAAAAAACGCAGAAAAGGATGATACGAATATGACGGATCTGGGTGTGTGCGTGCACGGACATTTTTATCAACCCCCACGGGAAGATCCGCTGACGGGGGAAATCCCATTGGAGCCCGGCGCCGCGCCGTATCGCAATTGGAATGAACGGATTCATGCTCAGTGTTACCGTCCCAACGCGGAACTGGGCAATTTTGAACGGATCAGCTTTAACCTGGGGCCGACCCTGGCGCAGTGGATGGCGGAGGAAGACCCGCAGACCCTGGCTCTCATTGTGCAACAGGAGCGCAGCAATTTTCTACGGTATGGGGTGGGCAACGGCATGGCGCAGTCCTACCACCATACCATTTTGCCGCTGGCCCCCCGGCAGGATAAGGTGACCCAGGTGCGCTGGGGGGTTGAGGATTTTAAATACCGCTTTGGACACGCGCCTCAGGGGCTGTGGATGCCGGAGGCTGGGGTGGATTTGGAAACGCTGGAAGTCCTGGCTGAATGCGGCGTTCAGTTTACCATTCTGGCCCCCTGGCAGGCGCGCCAGGCGGTGGATAACCGTTGGCCGTACCGCGTGGCACTGCCGGGCGGGCAGCATATGGTGGTTTTCTTTTATGATCAGGAACTGAGCATGCGGGTGAGTTTTGACCCGGGGGCTACGGTGAACGGGGACAGCTTTTTGCTCAGCCGCCTGCTGCCGCGCTTTGACTCCAATTTGGAGCGGGAACAGCTGCTGACTATCGCTTCGGATGGGGAGCTTTACGGTCACCACCAGCCGTTCCGCGACAAGTTTCTGCAATATTTGCTGAATGGTGCGATGGAACGCGCCGCGGTGCGGGCGGTGTACCCGGCTTTGTGGCTCAAAAAATACCCGCCGCAAACCGAAGTAGAAATTGTGGACGGTACGTCCTGGAGCTGCCACCACGGCATTCTGCGTTGGAGCGGGGACTGCGCCTGCACCCCACATGCAGATTGGAAAGCGCCGCTGCGCCAGGGGTTAGACCGCCTGGCGGCGATGATTGACGAGCAGTACGAAACCGCCCTGCAGCCGCTGGGGGTGGACCCCTGGGAACTGCGGCACCGTTACATTCACGTACTCTTGGGGCAGACTACTGTGCGCGACCTGGCGGGGGAGATGGCGCGGCGCACGCTGGCCGAGGAGGAGGCGCACAAGGTGGGACTGCTGCTGCAAGCCCAATATGAACGCCAGCGCATGTTTGCCTCCTGCGGGTGGTTTTTTGATGATTTTGACCGGATTGAGCCGCGCAACAACGTTTCTTACGCGGCTCAGGCCGTCTGGCTCACCTATCTGGCAACGGGAGTGGATTTGAGCCGATTGGCGGTGAATCTATTGGCGTCAGTGCGCAGTTGGCGATCGGGGCTGCGGGCGGATACGGTCTTTCAACACACGTTGGACCGCCACCGCAACAGCCAAAGTTCACCGCAGTGGGCGGCCTATTGATATAAAAAAACGGGCGCGGTACACTGCCGCGCCCGTACGGTTTCTTTCGCAGCTACTTTTGGACGGCGGCCAGCAAGGCAGCCACCTGATAACCAGAGGTTTCTTCAGCGGCTTGCAGCTGGCGCAGGATGTCGTGCACACTGAGAATACGCTCGACAAACTGGCTGGCGGTGACCTGCGGATTGGCGCTGGCATCCAGCACGGCCAATAACCCCATCCATTGGATGAATTCCACAAACGATTCGTGGTTGAACCACAAAACGTCCTGATAGCGGTTGACACCCAGGAAGGACTGCACACTGGGGTCTGACAGCCAGAATTCCAGAATTTGCGCCAGGGGCTGATGACCGGTGCGCTCGAACCAACCCTGCTGATTGGTGAGCAGAGAGATGGTCAGCACCAGGCGGTTGGCCCGTTCGGTGGCTACGCCCATTTCCTTGTAGGTTTCCGAGAGAATGCGGCCCAACTGCCATTCTTCGAACCAGCTCAGGCTTCGGGAGATGCTGTCGGCGCCGGGGATCATCTGTCCCAGGCCGCGCACGAAGACCCAGGAGAACAGACCCAGCCAGCCGGTTGGCTCTTCGATGAGGCCGCTCTGCAGAGACTGCACCGCGGCGGTGTAGCGGCGCGAACCAGGCAGAGGATAGCGGACAGTGAGGATGGGCAGGTGTAGCAGGGTGTCTAACTGGGCGCGCAGCTCCTGCTGGATCTGGGCGCGGCCGGCGTCCTGTCCGGTGAGGTGGGCAATTCCATCCAGAAGGTGATCCATCTTTTGTGCGGCCACGGCGAACAGATCCTTGGGCAGTTGGGCGCCCTTGACCGTTAGACGCTGCTGGTATAGGTAATCCAGGTAAGCGGGGTGGGCAATCTGGCGGAAGGGGGTTTGCACCGGTTCGAGCAGCAGGGTTTCAAGGGCTTCTTCGATGCTGGGTACGCCGCGGCCCTGGAGGGCTGCGCATAGGTGTTGGTACGAGTGGTGGGCGTTGTCCTGAACCTCGCGGAAATCCATGAAAACATGTGCCTGATAGGCGTGCAGGTCCAGGTACAGTCCCTGGGTCTGAATCTCGCGGCTGGGGCGGATGAACTCCAGATTGGTGACCGAGTCGCGGAAGAGGACGTAGCTGTTGGCACCGCCGCGCAGGTTCAGCCCTTCGTACAGGCTGTGCTGCACCACGCGGCGTTCGCTGCCCTGCTTTTCGGCGGTGGCGGCGGACATGCGGATCCAACCCTGGGTGGAGGCGAAGCGGTTGTGGTATACCACCAGGGCGCGCTCGCCGCCCAGGCCGTTGGAATAGGCGTAGACGTCTTCGTTGACGCCGCCGGAGGTGAAGAAATCATAAAGCAGGAAATGTTCGATGCCCGCGAACAGGGCGCGGCGGTGGAGCAGGGGGAAAATTTCGCGCTCGTGGCGGGCCACCAGGTGGGGATCGACGGCCTCATCCCAATACGCCCGGCGGAATTCCATGCCGTATTTTTCGGAAAAGCCTTCCACCTGGCCGTGGCCGAACATGGGCAGGCCGGGGAGGGTGGCCAGCATGATGCAGGTTCCGAAATATTTGTCGCCCTTGCCAAATTGATCCACCGCGGTACGCTCATCGGGGTTGTTCATGAAGTTCACGAAACGTTTGAGGATTTCTGGTTCAAACTCAAGGGTGTTCTTCATGATGGTGCGGTACTTGGCATTGTCTTCGTTGCGCAGTAGGTTCATGAAGGCGCTGTTATACACACGGTGCATGCCCAGGGTGCGCACGAAATAACCTTCCATCAGCCAGAAAGCCTCGGCCAGCAGCAGCGTATCGGGGGCTTCCACGGCGGCGCGGTCTACCACCTCGCGCCAGAATTCAATCGGCATGAGGGCGTCAAACTGCTCACGGGTCAGGCCGTGTTCGGCACGGGAGGGGATGTCGCCGCCAGAGCCAGGTTCGGGGAACCACAGACGCTGATAGTGCTTTTTGGCCAGGGTCATGGCGGCATCGAAGCGAATGATGGGGAATTTGCGGGCCACATCCAGAATGGTCTGGATGATGGCTTCACGCACCTCGGGGTTGAGGTAATTCAACTGGGCGGTGTCGTTCCAGGGCATGCTGGTTCCGTCGTTACCGTGGTACATGAAGCGGGTCTGGCCGGTGGAACGGTCGTGCCATTTGAAGACCACCGAGGCGTCCGTACGGTCGAAATAATGATCCTCCAGCTGAATTTCGATGCGTGGATCGGGGGACAGATTGGGGCCGGTGAAGGAGTAGGAGGGGAAGGGGGAATAATCCAGTGAGATAAAGCGGTCGGGATGGTAGAGCACCCAGCTGGAGTCGATGCCCATATGGTTGGGAACCATATCGCTGGCCAGACGGATGCCGCGCTGCCAGGCGCGGTCGCGCAGGCTGCGGTAAGCAGCCTCGCCGCCCAGGTCGGCGGCGATGGAATAAGAGGCCAGGGAATAGGCCGAGGCGATGGCTTCGGGGTTGCCGCACAGCTGTTTGATGCGCGCGGAGGCCTGACTGCGTTCCCATAAGCCGATGAGCCACAGGCCGGTGAACCCGTAACGGGCCAGGCGGTCGAGCTCTTCATCGGGGATTTGATCCAGGGTTTGGATGGGACGCTTGTAGGTTTTGGTGAGTTGGTCGAGCCACACGTAGGTATTTTTGGCCAGGAGCACCAGGCGGGGCATCCATTCGCGGTCAGGACTGAAGCGCTCGGCCTCCAGTTCGGCGGCGCTGCGGTCATACAGGGGGATGGGGATGGGGCCTGGGCCAAAACCGGCGAAAGACAGCTTTTCTTCTTCTTTCACCAGGTCCAGGCTGGAAAGCAGGCGGTAGAGATAACGCCCCAAGAGGTCGCCCCAGCGGGTGCGGATGTATTCCAACTGGCCGGTGAGAGAATGGGGCACGGCCACGGCGGGGGCGCGCAGCATGTCAATCAGATTCTGCTGATCGGGGCCGAAGGGAGGCTGGGCGTCAAAGAAGGCGTGCAGTTCCTGCAGGATGGGCGAATAGGCACTCTCGCCTTGCAGATTCTGGTCGTTGAACAACTCTTCGTATTCACTCATGGCGGGGTTTTTGTTGGCTACCCACAGCATGAGCATTTCTTCAAGGGCCAGGGCCGCGTTGGGCTGGCCATCACTTTCACCCTGCAAATCCTCTTCGGCGCTGATCTCGCGGCGGTACACCGCCAATGGGGGGAATTCCTGGTTAAATTTGAGCAGAGTTTGGTGCACCGTTTCTGTGCCGAAACGTGCGTTGAGATGGTCAAGGGCCTGGTGCATTACCGCGGGGTTGACCTGACGGCGGTAGAGGGCCATGACGTGGTGCAGGATTTCGTCAATGAGGCCCATCGCGTTAATTTGCCCGGCGCGTACGGCGCGTTCGGGGAACTGGATCAGGTCGCGGCGCTGGTTCATCTTCTGCGCAAACAGGCGGGCAGCGTGGAAATTGGCAAAGAGAACGCTGCCTCGTAACGAGAACAGCGATTGATCCAGCTGATAGCGGTCGCGTGCTTGTCTGGAAATATGGAATTCCATGCCGTCCCTCCGGGGAAATGGTTTGGCTCAACCCACTTAAGCCCTGCCTGATTTGATTATATCAGAGGGCTTTCATACCGCACGCGAAAATGGCAGGCGTTTTTCTTTAGCGGATGACTTCGATTCCCAGCGCCTGATAAGGGGCGACGACTTCATCGGGCACATCGGCATCGGTGAGGATGGCGGCAAGGTCTTGAATGGGGGCCACCAGGAAATGTGTGACTGTGCCCAGCTTTTCGGCGGAGGCGAGGGCCACCACCTCGGCTGCGTTGGCGATCATCACGCGCTGCACGTAGGATTCTTCCAGGTTGTTGTTGGTGACGCCGTTTTCGGGGTGAAGACTGCACACGCCCAACATACACAGATCGGCGCGCATGCGCTGGAGGGTCTCCACCGCGTCGGCGCCAATGGTCACCAGGGAGTATTTGTCCAGCCGCCCGCCGACCAGGATGACTTCTACCCCGGGGTGATCGGCCAAAGCGGCCGCAGCGGCGGGGTTGTGCGTGATGATGGTGGCCTGCAGGTTGGGCGGCAAGGCCGCGGCTAATTGGGTGTTGGTGGTGCCGCCGCCCAAGAAAACGACCATGCCGGGCTGTATGAGAGCGGCGGCTTTGTGGGCGATGGCCACTTTGGCGGGGGAAAGGGCGCGCTGGCGGTTGGCGTAGCTGGTTTCGG
Source organism: Levilinea sp. (assembly GCA_029975215.1). Lineage (GTDB taxonomy): Bacteria > Chloroflexota > Anaerolineae > Anaerolineales > Anaerolineaceae > Levilinea. Next base: position 9,436 of record JARKPO010000057.1, on the reverse strand, counting down.
CGGGGGAACGGGGCAGGGCGCCGCCGTGCACGCGCTGCAGCAGCCCTTCGGCGGCCAGTTCACGCAGGTCGCGGCGGATGGTGTCTTCGGAGGTGTTCAGCTCTTCGCTGAGCGATTTGGCCAGGACGCGGCCGTCGCGTTTGAGCCGGTTGAGGATAAAGGTGCGGCGTTCCGCGGTAAGCATCAGGACACCTCGCTGAGTAGGTTTGCGGTTACTTGCATGAAATCCCTTGACAATGCACGAAAATCAACATAAACTCTTGATACATACGTATTTTACACGAAATTGCACGAATTACAAGGATATTTTATGGGCCAACGTTTTGTGCGGGACTCGATCACCTGGTTGTGCTATCTGCTGTTGGGCTATTACGCCTATTTGATGGATATATTGGGGCCGGTGACGCCTTATTTACGCGATGAACTGCACGCCAGTTACACCCTGGCCAGCCTGCATTTCAGCGCGTTTGCGGTGGGGATGCTGGGGGCGGGGCTGGTGGCGGAGCGGGTGCTGCGCCGTTTTGGCCCGCTGGCCACCATCTGGTGGGGATCCGCCGGTATGGGCACGGCAGCTTTGGGCCTGGGGCTGGGGCGAAGCCCCTGGGTGACGATTGGGGCCGCGCTGACGATGGGATTTTTGGGGTCGCTGACCCTCACCACGATCCCAGGGCTGCTTTCGGCACGTTACGGCAAACAGCGGGCCATCGCGCTGACCGAGCTGAACGTGGCCGGCAGCCTGGCGGGAATGGCTGCGCCCTTTGCGGTGGGCATGCTGGCGCGCAGCGCCTGGGGCTGGCGGGCGGCTGTGTTTGCGGCGCCGGTGCTGCTGCTGGGGCTGTGGTTGGGGCTGCGGGGCAAAGCCCAGGGCGGGGCGGCCTTACCTGCACAGAGCACTTCCGTGCGCCGGAAACTTTCGGGAGCTTTTTGGCTGGCGTGGGTGCTGATCTTTTTGGTGGTTTCGGTGGAGTTCTGCATGGTGTATTGGGGGGCGAACTTTATGGAACAGGTGGTGGGGTTGAAGCGCGCGGACGCGGCCCTGACCGGCACGCTGTACCTGGGGGCCATGCTGCTGGGGCGCTGGCTGGGCAGCCGTATGCTGCGTTGGGCAGCCCCGCGCTGGATGTTTTTGGGCTCGCTGGCCGCGGCGGCTGCGGGTTTTGGGCTGTTCATCGGCGGGGCGGTTGTGCCGGCGCTGGTGGGCTTTTTCTTGACCGGTCTGGGGGTGGCCAATCTGTACCCGTTGGCTCTGTCCTCAGCCCTTGCGGCGGCAGGCGAGGCTGCGGATCAGGGCAGCGCGCGGGCCGCGCTGGCCTCCGGCACGGCCATTTTGGGGCTGCCGCTGCTCTTGGGTGCCCTGGCCGACGCGCTGGACCTGCGCACGGCTTTTTGGTTGGTGCCGCTGCTGCTCTGCACGGCCCTGGGCCTGTTTGTTTACATTCAACGACAAAACCACCCCCGACCTTCCCGGGAGGGTGTAAAATTGGGAGCTGGCAGCAGTGTTGGCGGTAGTAAATGAAATCAGAGGTGAACATGAAGGTACGTGGGGTTTTATTTGATATTGACGGTACGCTGGTGGATTCGCTGGAATTGTGCCTGCGCGCTTTTCAGGTGGCTTTGCAGGAACTGACCGGCGAATGGCTGCCTGCGCCGCAGATTACGCGGTATTTTGGGGTGAGCGAAGAGGGTATTTTGGACCGCATGGTGCCGCACTTGTCCCAGGCAGAAACGGTGTATTTTCGCGTGTTTGAGGATTTGCACCAGGATCTGCGCGAGGTCTTTCCGGGGATGCGGGAACTGTTGACCCGCCTGCAGAATGCCGGGGTTCCGATGGGAGTGGTGACCGGCAAGGGCGCGCGCGGGGCAGAAATTGCCCTGAAGGCGCTGGGAGTGCAGGACTTTTTCCCGGTGGTGGAGGCCGGCAGCCGAGAACAGGCGGATAAGCCCACCTCCATGCGCCTGGCTCTGGCACGGTTGGGGCTGCGCGCGGAAGAGTGCGCCTACATCGGCGACACGGTCTACGATATGCAGTCGGCGGCTGCGGTGGGTATGGTTCCGGTGGGGGCGGCCTGGGCCAAGACCACCAATTTGCGCGCTGATGACCCCGGCCCCGCGCGGGTGATCTTTACGCGGTTGGCGGATTTTTATGCCTGGGCGGAGGAGACCCTGTGCCCTGAGGCTGTGGCGGGAGATTAGGCATGAATTATGAGATCATTGCGTCCCTGGGCCCGGCCAGCGCCGCGCCCGAAACCTGGCGGGCGATGACCGCCGCGGGGGCCAGCAGCTTCCGACTGAACACTTCTCACCTGGACGCGGGTCAACTGGACGGCTGGCTGGAGAAGCTGGAAGCCTTCTGTACACGTGAACAGCCGGATATGCGGGTGATTTTGGACCTGCAGGGCAGCAAATGGCGGTTGGGGGAGTTTTCTCCCTTCACTTTGCAGCCGGGGCAGGAGGTGATGCTGATTCGCGGGGCTGAATGCACCGAACGCGGCTGCCTGCCGGTTCCCCACGCAGATTTCTTTGCCGCGGCGGCACAATCGGATGGGTGGGTGGTGCTGAACGACGCCCGCATTGTGCTGGAGGTGCTCACAGCCGAGGCGGATCGCGTGCGCGCGCGGGTGGGAGTGGGCGGCGAGATCGTGCCGCGTAAGGGGATCACCCTGGGAGGGGCGAGCCAGCGAGTGGAGCAGTTGGGCGACCGCGACCAGACCGTGGTGGAACGCACGCGCAGCCTGCCCTGGGTGGGGTATGCGGTTTCTTACGTAAAAGATGCAGTGGAGATGCGCCGCTACCGGCAGATTTTTGACCCGCAGACGCAATTGATTGCCAAGCTGGAGCGGCGTTCGGCGGTGGAAGGGGCGGCGGAAATTGCCAGCGCAGCGGATAGGCTGTGGCTGTGCCGCGGTGATTTGGGAGCCGAGCTGGGACTGCGCGGCATGGCCGAGGCTGCCTGGGAATTTACCCAGGAGGTGCGTATTCTGCCTGTTCCAGCGGTGCTGGCCGGGCAGGTGCTGGAGCATATGACCGCGCACGCCGAGCCGACCCGCTCCGAAATCACCACCATCTACGCGTCCCTGGCCCAGGGCTACCGTGGGCTGGTGCTTTCGGATGAAACCGCTGTGGGGGCGTACCCGGTGGAAAGTGTGCGCACGGCGGCGTTGTTTCGGCAGGAAGCCGCCTGAGACTTAAACCAAAAACTGGCTGACCGCCAGTTTTTGTGTGCTTGGGGGCAGTGGAGATGGCGGGAATCGAACCCGCGTCCGAAAGAATCGACCCTCGAATATGCTACGAGCGTAGTCACTCCGTTAATCTCGCATGCGGCAGGTGGGGTAACAGTCCCCGCCGGTAGCCAGCCACTCGAGCCCGAAAGCCCTGCTTATGCGCGGATTGCGGCGTTCCGCGCAGCACTCTGGCATTGTCTCGCCTGGTCCGCGCCGGTCAGAGCGCGGCAGCGGGCAGACGTGGCCCATCGAGGGGCCATGCGCTAGCTCATCGCCTAGGCGGCGAGGGGCATAGCAGCGTAGGAAGTGCGGTTGGCACTTAATGTTTTGTGCTGATTTTACGAGGTCGGCACCTCTCGGCTCGCAATCCGGGGCCAGCCTCTCCCGTCGAAGCCTGTCATCCCCGAGCTAATCCAATTATACCTGATTTTGAGGGGACGGGGGTACAATTAAACTTGCGCGCTTAGGCGGCACATTTTTCAATACTGGGAGGATGTCGGGATGATCACCTTCTTGAAAAGCGCGGAGAATCGCCTGGAAGTGATTGGCGATGTGACCCAAAACTGCTGGATTCACGCGGTGGACCCCACCACGGATGAAATTGAGCGGTTGACTGCTCTGGGGGTTCCCCAGGATTTTATCACCTACCCGTTGGACCTGGACGAACGCTCCCGCACGGAGCGCGAGGACGACGGAACCACCCTGATTTTGATCCGTATTCCGTTCTATGAAAGCGATAAAGCGGATGTGCCCTTTGGGACGATACCTTTAGGGATTATTCTGACCGACCGCTTTATGCTGACAGTGTGCCGCCGGCAGAACGATATTTTGCAGGAGTTCGCCAGCGGGCGCATCCGCGGCCTGTCCACGGCCAAACGCTACCGCTTTGTGCTGCGCCTGCTGCTGCACACAGCCAGCAAATACTTGTTGGATCTACGCGAGATCAATAAAACGGTGGATGTTTTGGAAGACCGGCTGCAGGCTTCCATGCGCAACAAAGAGGTGCTGGATCTGCTGAAGTATCAGAAGAGTCTGGTGTACTTCACCACTGCGCTGCGCGGCAACCAGTTGGTGCTGGAGCGCTTGCAGCGGGGGCAGATGTTCCGCATGTACCCCGAAGATGAAGATTTGCTGGAGGATGTGATCACTGAGAACCAGCAGGCGATTGAAATGGTCAACATTTCCAGCAACATTCTGAGTTCGATGATGGATGCTTTCGCTTCGATTATCTCCAACAATCTGAACGTAGTGATGAAATTCCTGGCGTCGGTAACCATTGTGCTCAGCATTCCAACCATCATCACCAGTTTTTATGGGATGAACGTTAGTCTGCCAGGGGATCAATGGCGCTGGACCTTCCTGGCGATTCTGGCGGCTATAGCCGTGACTTCCTTTGTTGTCGTGGCCATATTCGTCAAGCGCGACTGGTTCTAAGCCGCCGCAATCAACTCGACACGTACCGCAGCCTGGCGCAATTTGCCAGGCTGCTGTTTTTATACAAAGATTTTACACGGGGCTTCCAGGAGGGTACAATTGGACAAAAGTACTGCGAATTGGGAGCGCTGGATGACATTCTTACGATTGGAAGGGTTGAGCAAAGCCTATACCGAAGGGGGGCGGCGCCGCGTGGTGCTGAACGCGGTGAATTTGAGCGTGGAACGCGGCAGCCTGACGGCCATTTTGGGCAAGAGCGGCAGCGGCAAGACCACTCTGCTGAACCTGATCAGCGGCATTGACACGGCGGACAGCGGGCAGGTGTGGGTGGAGGGTTTGGAACTGACCCGACTGAGTGACCAGGAGCGCACCCTATTCCGGCGCGAGAAGATCGGCTTTATTTTTCAATTCTTCAATCTAATTCCAACCCTGACGGTGTGGGAAAACCTGACCCTGCCCCTGGCGCTGAACGGGCGCATGAACGCGGCGGGAAAGGCGCGGGCCGAGCAGCTCTTGGCCGAGGTGGGTCTGGGCGGGCGGCAGGCTACGTACCCCGATCGCTTGTCGGGGGGCGAGCAGCAGCGCGTGGCCATCGCCCGCGCCCTGGTGCACGACCCGCTGCTGGTGCTGGCGGATGAACCCACGGGCAATTTAGATGAAGACAGTGGCGCACAGATTATGGAACTGCTCAACCGCCTGACGCGCGCCAACGGCAAGAACCTGTTCCTGGTGACGCACAGCCTGGAGGCGGCGGCCTATGCTGACCGGCGGCTGCGCATGCACGAGGGACATTTGGAAGAGGCGGCGGCATGAGGCCAAAGGTGTGGATGCCGGCGGGCCTGTGGCTGGTGGGCTGGCGCTATCTGGCGCGGCACCGCTGGCAGAGCCTCTTAATGGTGCTGGGGATTGCCCTGGGCGTGGCGGTGATGGTGGCGATTGACCTGGCCAACGCCAGCGCCAGCCGCGCCTTTGAACTGAGCACGGAGGCTGTGGTGGGGCGGGCCACGCACCAGATCCGCGGTGGGCCGGAAGGAATGGACGAGGAGATTTACGTGCGGCTGCGGCGGGCCGGGCTGGGCATTCCCCTGGCTCCGGTGGTATCTGAGACGGTGTTTTCCGAGACGCTGGGAAACCGGCCTTTGCAGCTTTTGGGGGTGGACAGCTTCGCTGAAGCACCCTTCCGCAGCTATGTCAGCGCGGGCGGGGCGCTGCCGGTGGAGGCGTTGAGCACCTTTTTCCTCCAGCCGCGCACGGTTCTGCTGCTGCGCGAGAGCGCGGACCGCTACGGGCTGGGGGTGGGCGACCGCTTTCGCGTGGAAGTGGCCGGGCGGCAAACCGAAATGGTCATCGCCGGGCTGCTGGACCCTCCCGACGCGCTGACGCGCCGCGCTCTGGACGGCGTGCTGCTGGCGGATATTGCCACGGCGCAGGAAGTCACCGGCCGCCTGGGACGATTGGACAGCATTGAATTGATTGTGCCGGAGGGGCAGACGGCCGTGCTGACGCAGGTGGCGGGGATGCTTCCGGCGGGGATGCGCCTGGGGCCGGTGGCCGAGCGCAGCCAGGCGGTGGAGCAGATGACGGCGGCATTTCAGCTGAACCTTTCGGCTTTGAGCCTGCTGGCACTGGTAGTGGGTCTGTTTCTGATCTACAACACAATGACGTTTTCGGTGGTGCAGCGCCGCGAGCTGTTCGGCACGCTGCGCTGTTTGGGCACCACGCGGCGCGAGGTGTTCTGGATGGTGCTCTCGGAGGGGGTGACGGTGGGCGTGCTGGGGGCCGGCCTGGGGATGCTGCTGGGGGTGTGGATGGGGCGGCAGACGGTGGGGATGGTGACACAGACGATCAATGACCTGTACTTTGCCACCACGGTGCGCGAGGTGGGGGTTCCCGCGGCCAGCCTGGTGAAAGGCGGGGTGATTGGGATTTTGGCCACCACAGCAGCGGCGCTTTTGCCCGCCTGGGAGGCGGCCAGCGTGGCCCCGCGGCTGGCGCTGTCGCGCTCCGGGCTGGAATCCAAGGCGCGTCGGGCGGTGGTGTGGACGTCGCTGGCAGGGGTGGGGGCTATGCTTTTGGGGGTGGGGGCCTTTCAACTACCGGGGAACAGCATTCTGACCGGCTTTGGCGGGCTGACCGCTGTGCTGGTGGGGTTTGCCCTGCTGGCGGCCATCAGCCTGGTGGGGCTGATGCGCGCTGCGGCCCCGCTTTTGGGGCGGCTTTCCGGCTTTTTGGGGCAGATGGCCCCGCGCAACCTGGTGAACGCCCTCAGCCGCACCTCGGTGGCGGTGGCGGCCTTGATGGTGGCGGTGGCGGTGACGATTGGCATGACGCTGATGATTGACTCCTTCCGCCACACAGTGCAAGTTTGGCTGGCGAGCACCCTGATGGGGGATGTGTACGTTTCGGTTCCCAGCACCACAGGAACCACGCCGATGACGGCGTTGGACCCGCAGGTGGTGGAAACGGCGCGGAACTGGCCGGGGGTGGAGCGCATGTATGTGACTCGCTCGACGATTTTGGATGGGGAGCAGGGCAATGTGCACGTTTCGGCGATGGACAACGCCGGCATTGAAAACGAACGATATTATCAGACTTTGTTTGTGCCGCGCGGGCAGCTGTGGCAGGCCATGCAGGCGGGTTCGGTGGCCGTTTCGGAGCCGCTGGCGCGCCGGCTGGGCCTGATGGAAGCAGGCACGGCGCTGCGTCTGAACACCCGCCAGGGCTGGGTGGCGTTTCCGGTGGCGGCGGTGTTTTATGATTACGCCAACAGTGAGGGCAGCCTGCTTATGTCACGGGCGGTGTACCAGCGTTACTGGTCGGATGAGAGTGTGACGGCCCTGGACTTGCGCCTGGGAGCAGGGGTGGAGGCCGACGGATGGGCGCGCGAGCTGCAAAGCGCGCTGGGCGGTCAGCAGCGTCTGCTGGTACGTTCCAACCAGACTCTGCGTGCGGACGTTTTGGCGGTGTTTGACCGCACCTTTGCCATCACCCTGGCGCTGCGGCTTTTGGCCACAGTGGTGGCTTTTATCGGCGTGCTCAACACCTTGCTGCTGCTGCAATTTGAGAAACAGCGTGAGGTGGGCATTCTGCGGGCCTTGGGGCTGAGCGGCGGGCAGCTGTGGAAACTGGTGATGCTGGAAACGGGGCTGATGGGTATGACCGCCGGTCTGCTGGCCATGCCCACGGGGTATGCGCTGGCCCTGGTGCTGGTGTATGTGATCAACCAGCGTTCCTTCGGCTGGACACTGCAACTGGATATTCGCCCGGAAGCGTTCTTAACCGCTTTCGGCTGGGCGCTGTTGGCCGCGCTGCTGGCGGGGATACTTCCGGCATACCGCCTGGGGCGCATGCCGGCGGCTGAGGTGATTCGCTATGAATGAGGCTGTATGATGAGACGATGGTGGTGGCTGGCAGTGGTTGTGGTGGTGCTGGGGGTGTGGCTGGGCCTGCGCCCGCGGCCTGTGCAGACGGCGCAGGGCGGGCTGGTGGGGCTTCCCGCCAACCCGGCAGGCTTTGCGCAGGCCGAGCCGGGGCGAACCTTCACCTTCCCGCGCGATCACGGCCCGCACCCGGAGTTCCAGACGGAGTGGTGGTATTACACCGGCAATCTGCAAACCGAAGATGGGCGCGAATTTGGCTACCAATTGACCTTTTTCCGGCGCGGGCTGGCGGCCCCGGCGGAGATTCCGGAGCGCGCCTCAGCCTGGGCGGGCGGGCAGGTGTACATGGCCCATTTGGCGCTGAGCGACCTGGGCGCGGGCGGCTTTTCTGCTTTTGAGCGCTTTTCACGCGGGGGGGCCGGGCTGGCTGGGGCGCAGGGAGAGCCGGGTTTTGCCGTGTGGCTGGAGGATTGGCGCGTGGAGCAAGTGGGCGAGGGGCGCTACACTATGAATGCGCGGGCGGGGGAGGTGACCCTGGCGCTGACGCTGGAGGACAGCCAGGGGCCTATTTTGCAGGGGGAGGAGGGCTTTTCCCGCAAGGGGCACGGCCAGGGCAACGCCTCGTATTACATCAGCCAGACGCGCCTGCTCACCGCGGGCATGGTGGGCGTGGGCGGAGAGACTTTCACGGTGGCGGGAGAAAGCTGGATGGATCACGAGTTTTCCACCAGCGCGCTGGGAGAGGGGCAGGTGGGCTGGGACTGGTTCGCCCTTCAGCTTTCGGATGGGAGCGAATTGATGCTCTTCAGCCTGCGGCACGATGATCCGCAGAAGACGGTCTACAGCGGCACGCTGATCCGCCCAGACGGCAGCACGCGGGTGTTGGGGCGGGAGGATTTTTCCTTGGAGGCGACGGACACCTGGCGCAGCCCGCACAGCGGGGCGCAATACCCGGCGGGGTGGACGGTGCGGCTGCCGGAGGAGGGCTATGAACTGCGTATTGAACCGAAGATGGCGGATCAGGAGCTGCGCCTGTCCTTTGTGTATTGGGAAGGGGCGGTGCGGGTGAGCGGCAGCCGCGGCGTCCAGGCGCTGAGCGGGCAGGGGTATGTGGAACTGACCGGCTATGCCAGCAGCATGCAGGGACAGTTTTAGGCCGGAGGGATGTCCCCTGGATTCATTTTTGAGCCGTGAGCATAGGAATTTCGAGGAAACTCTGTATACTGGAATGAAAATCGAGGATGGATCCTGATGAATGATTTGTATTCTTAGGACTCATTCCTAACACTTTGATCAGCGAATAAATTGATCGTATCGATGGGACGGCGTCCCATGTTGCGATAACCCTGGTGTGGTCGCTCGGTGTTGTAATGGACCAACCAGGTATCCAAATCTACCTGA
>JARKPO010000047.1 GCA_029975215.1 Levilinea sp. | reverse complement strand
TGGGTCGATGAAGGAGCCTGGCTGACCGAACGGGCCTGGAAGGCGCTGCGCCAGTGCCTCAAGGCCGGGGGGACGCTACGCATCTACTCCACGCCCAACGGCCTGCGCGACACCACCTATTACCGGCTCACCTCGTCGGATCAGTTCCATGTGTTCCGCTGGCCGTCCTGGCTCAATCCTCTGTGGACCGAGGATCGCGAGGCCGAACTGCTGGAGTTCTACGGCGGCCGCGACAGCTCCGGCTGGCAGCACGAGGTGGCCGGTGAACACGGTAAGCCTTCCTATGGGGCCTTCAATGTCGAGCAATTCAACCTCTGTCGGCAGGATCTGCTGGAGTACCAGAAGATCGTCATCACCGATTCCGAGCTGCGCGACTGCGACACCGAGGAAGCGGCCCACGACCGGCTGGAGATGCTGCTCAACCTCACGCCCCGCAGCGGACAGTTCTGGGTTGGCGGCGACCTGGGCTACACCAACGACCCCACCGAGATTGTCGTATTCCAGGAGATGGAGATCGGCGAGCGGACGCTGCTGAAGATGATTCTGCGCGTGCATCTTGAACACGTTTCCTATCCGCACATCGCCCAGATCATCGCGCTGCTGGAGCGTTACTACACCCCGGCTGGCATCGGCGTGGACAACGGCGGCAACGGCCTGGCCGTGGTTCAGGAACTGCTCACCCTGGACAAGTACAAGGGGCTGGAGCTGGAAGGCAGGCTCAAGGGATACGACTTCGGCGGCATGACCCGGCTGGCGGTGCGGGACGGAAAGGAAATCAAGAAGCGGACCAAGGAGCTGATGACCAGCCTCATCAATGGAGCACTACAGCGCAAGCAGCTCATTTTCCCCTCGGACGACCTGGAGGTGGAAGACCAGTTCACCACCCACACCTACACCCTGCGGGACGGTAAGATCATCTATTCCAAGGGCAACGACCACATCATCGACGCGGTGCGCTGCGCCATGCTGATCCGGGAGGAAGGCAACCTCGACCCGGTCGGCGAAGAGGTAGTCTCACTCAAGCCGGTGCTCACCAACCCGATTTTTATCTGAACCAGACAAATCGTTACCAGTTTTGTGAAAGTGGCAACAATAGGTCTGATGCCCGAGGGCCAGGGAATGGCCGTGGCTTGGATGTCAGGCGCTTTCCGGCATGTTCAGCAGAAACCGCCAGGCGGGCACCACGTCAATTTTTCCGGAATCTACCTGTATCTGCTCTTCCTCGTTACGCGTCACGATAATGCCATGCGACAGTTTCAGTTCGGTCATGGCTTCGGCAAGCGCGGTGGTTTCCCGCTTGCGGGTTTGCTGGTCGGCCATCGATTCACAAACCTGAACAAGCATGCGGGACGGGCCTTGTCGTCCGGCGATGAAATCAACCTCCCGGCCCGCCTTGGTCTTGTAGTAAAAGATATCCGGCGTGACCCGACGCAGCGCGGTGAACACCAGGTTCTCCAGAAGATGGCCCGAGTTGACCAGAATGCCGGAGCTGATCGACGTCACCAGCGCGTGATCGACGCAGTAAATCTTCTTGGGGTTGGTGTTGGCCCGGGCCAGCGAGGCGTCAAAGATGCGCACCGTGAACAGAACGTAGGCATCCTCGAACCATTCGAGATAATCGGAGACGGCGGGTTTCGGCGCTTTGTGCCCCAGGGATTTCAGGTAGCCGGTCAGGTTGTTGATGGAATAGAGGGAACCCGTATTGTCCACCAGCCAATGCGCCAGATCCGTGACCGCCTTGGGGTGAGAGATATCATGGCGTTCAACAAGGTCCCGGAACAGCATTGCGTTGAAATACTCTTGGTGGGTCTTGATTCGCAGCATACGGTTAAGGCCTGCAACCTCGGGGAAGCCACCGGTTTCCCAGTACTCCTCGAATGCCTTCTGGACAGTCAGACGTTTTTTGGTCGAGAGTGGACCGTCGCTCTCGATCCCCTTGTAGTCGAGAAACTCCCGGAATGAAAACGGGAACATTTCCCAGGAGAGTGCCCGGCCGCGCATCTGGGTCGCTATCTCTCGTGAGAGCATCTGAGCCGACGACCCGGTAATGTACACCTCGCACTTTTCCATGCGCATCAAGCGGTCAACGAAGGGCTCCCAGCCAGGTACGACCTGGATCTCATCGAAAAAGCAATAAACCTTCTCGGCATTCTTTTTTTCCGGATAGAGCGAAAAGTAGGCTTCCAGAATCACACCCAGATTGTCGTGTTGCAGACTATGCAGACGATCATCGAAAAAGTTCAGATAGAGGATGTTCTGACGGGCAACGCCAGTGTCCTGCAGCTTCTTCATAAGCTGGAACATGAAAGTCGATTTACCGCTGCGGCGCACACCGATGCAAACCGTGGCTTTTCCCGGCACTGGCGAAACAGCAACCCGCCTGGGCACACCCGTCGGAAGGTCAATCTCCTGAAAATCGAGGATTATTTCTTTAAGCATGTCAATCATCGCGAAAACCTCCGGCTATCAATTTTTCCGGTCAACATAACAACCGGAAATAATTATTGCCAGTTTAGGCTTGAAATGGCAAGGAAAATTTCTGGTTTCGGCCTCGGCCGCCTCAATGCAGTCTGATGCAAAACCTCTTTACTTCTTCTCAAATGAAGAGGTTTTGCATATTGACCACCCGCCAAACTCATCCTCCGACGCTTTCCACCCCGCTCCGGTAAGTAACAGGCATCGAGCCGGATTCGGCCCACACGGGCCGGATGTGCGGCTGTCATGGCCGAAACTACCGAGAGGATCACGTGGAAAGCACCGCCCATCAGGACGAACAACCCGAAAGCCTGGACACCACCGGCTTTGTCATCGCGCCGCTGGCAGCAGCGGCCGCGCTCGACTCGGCAGCCTTCAGTAAGGTCAACGCCGCCGAGGCGATTCCTGCCACCTGGGAAGAACGCGCCCGCAAGGCATGGGAATACTACGTCGAGGAGCCGCTGGTGAAGAACTGCGTCAACTCCTGGCGCACCTTCGCCGTGGGCGACGAGATCAAAATCACCAGCGATGACGAGACCCTCAAGGAGCAGGCCCTGGAGGCCGCCTGGCGGCTGA
>JARKPO010000077.1 GCA_029975215.1 Levilinea sp. | reverse complement strand
GATCTCGAGCAGGCAGACTTTTCCGCTGCCCATCTGCGCGAGGTGCTCCAGCAGCGCCACGACCTCTTGCTTGAGGATGAAGTCATCCTGGTCGCGCTCGGGCCGGGGACCGCTCTGTCCGCCCAGCTTGATCTCGCGCTCAATGACCGTGTCAGGGGTGAGTTCCGGCTCACCGTCGCGGACCGGAATGTTGGAGATGCGGCCGAAGTTGATGTCCTGCATCAGCTCGATGAGTCGCCGCTTCGGTGGGGTGAGGTGTGCTTTGCTTGTCTGGTTCATGCCGAACCTCCTTCATTTCTGGACCGACCGGGAGACAGGTCCGGCATGAATTTCCCGGGTGGCGGTCGTGAACTCTTTGTGTTCACCAGACCTGTCACCCTGCTTTGGCGAATTTTCGTTGCGACCGCGAAAAACGCCCTGGCTCAAGGAGGAGGAAAGCCCGTAAGGCTCTGATTGGTGGTGGATTTACAGAGGAAAACTTTTTTAACTTTTTTTGCCCGGCCCCAGTGAAATTTCACCGGGCGGGCCTCCAAGACGCAAAAAGCCCCGATCCAGAATCCTGAATCGGGGCTTTAGTTTTGCTTGGATATTAAGGTTGGTCAGTAGACCTCGGCACCTTCCGGGAGGATGCGAAACTTACAGCGGTAGGTCTTTGTGTCCTTGACCCATTCGATGGGATCGTCATCAAGCCGGAAGAATTCACGCAGGTGCTTCGACAGCTCTTGCTTTTGTTTCTTCAGTTTGTCCGAGGCGTATCTGCTGTGCCAGTCGATCTGGCCACGGGAGTTGGCAAACCCCTCAAGCAATTTCCATTGCTCGGTAGGATTACCATTCTTCCTGCTCGCCATTCCCATTTGCGTATAGGTGTATCGACCGCTCTGGTTTCCCGCCCAAATCGTCACGGTATGACCATCGCGGAATTGAATCTTGATTTGCGGCCATGTGGTGCCCGGCGGTGTCGGGAAAAACACCGTGCCGCCTGAATCAGGCTCAGGCACCTGTCCGATAAGGGGCGCGAATATCGCGGCCTTGTCCCGATGAGTCAGAAACCGTGGTGAATCTCCCAGGTGCAGCTCTTCGTTCAGCGCAATGAAGGGGCTGTTTCTCTGCGCCAGCAGTGTTTCAACTGCAGGACTCAGATGAAGGCGTGTGGGTGCGATTAGGACAAAGGGTTTGAGGGTTGAAAGGCATAATGATCGGACGACCTCTACCAGCGCATCCTTGCTGTCCTGCATCGTCAGTACAACTGGGAAGTCCATCCCCGCAGTGGGTATGAAATCGCCCAGTCTCCATGTGTGGGGCAAGCCATCGAGTTTCGACTCTCGGTGTTCTATTCCCAAGGCCGCGCAGATAGCGCCATTGATGGCTGTCTGCTTGAGCCGGTAGATCAGGGTCTGCTTTGTGGTGAGTTGGACGGCTGCATATTCCTTTTCATTGCAGATGGCCCGGATGTTGGTCTTCGCATGGGTGACAACACACCGTGGGCATCCGAGGCCACATTCCGTTGGGCAATCCACGGCGGTCGCGTGACTCTTGGTCAGTTGAAGGAAGTGATCCCGAAACAACGGGTACCGGTCCCAACCGGAGAGCGCCATATCCCAATCGAACAGCGCCGCCGACTTTCCAGGCAATCTCTCCAGATATGCCCAGACGGGATCACTCATCCGAAACGCCCCCGGCTCCGACGATGAAACCCCTGAGTCCAAGCCACCTCTCAATAATCTCGGCATCACCATCACGCTTGAATTGCGCCCGGTTGCCCGAACTCAAAATCACAGACCTTGGAGTCTTGGACCCCTCGAACTTGATCTGGAAGCTTGCTTTGATGATTTTCCCTCCACCCGGGAGTGAAGCGCCTCGATCACGAAGTGATGCAAAAATGTCCTCAGACCTGCGGATTTCGACGTCCTTATGAGCGCCGCCCCAAAAGACCTGAACTTCCTTGAGCCTGACATACTCAATGCCATCGACGTCGTCACATAGAAGCGCGTCCTCACCAATTTGCCGCAAAGGTTCCAGGTCAAATCGGCTGCGCTCGTTGAAAAACTCTTCGTTTCCGAACAGGTGGAATCCGAATTTCTTGCGGTAGAGCTCCTTCTCCCCCTTGGTTTCGGCGTTCATTCGGATTTCCCCGATGACGGGGTTGTAGGCAAGCACGTCG
>JARKPO010000076.1 GCA_029975215.1 Levilinea sp. | reverse complement strand
GCCGCCTTCCGGCTTTTCGGCGTTGATCCGGTAGTTGAGTAAAGTATGCGTTGAGATTGTTTGTCATTCCTTCGGTATTCATTGGGCTCCTCGTGGTTTCTTTGAGGATACCCGATTTCTCTAGAATGCGATTGCCCTAGGGATGTATAAGGCCTTGCTTGACAATCATTTTTTATTCGATATAATATATCTGATTAGTCAATCCTGACTATTCAATACTGTATGAAAAGAGTGTGACCGCGCCAGCGGATAAAGGTTGAGGTGATCGGTATGGAAAAAGAGCTGCTGCTTTTAGGAATTCTACGCCGCCAGGAGCTGCACGGCTACCGGTTGGCGGAATTCATTGAGCACAACTTAGGTTCCTGCACCGACCTTAAAAAATCCACCGCCTATTACCTGCTGGAAAAATTGACCGCAGCGGGCTGGGTGGCCTTCACCCAGGATCAAGCCGGAAAACGTCCTGCCCGGCGAGTGTACCGTCTCACCGAAGCGGGCGAAGCCGCCTTCCAGCGTCTGCTGCGCCAACACCTGGCCGCCTTCACCCCGCCTTACTTCACCGATGATATTCCCCTGGCCTTTATGGATTTGCTGCCCCCCGCCGAGGCCCTGGCTTTGCTGGAGGAACGCCGTGCCGCGGCCGCCAAACATTTGTCGCAGCTGCACGCCGCCCCGGCTCACCCCGGCCCAGCGCAGTGGATGGTGGCGCACCAAATCCGTTTTTTAGAAAATGAATTGCTGTGGCTGCGGGAACTGGAAGAGCATCTCCAGTCCCCATCCGCAGAGCCGAACCCCCTTTCAGAATAGGAGCTGCTTCGTATGTACCTCACCATCTTAACCCTGCATAACATTTCCCGCTGGCTGGTGGTCATTTTTGGCCTGATTGCCATCGTTCGCGCCTTCCGCGGCTGGCTTTCCAAACGCGATTGGCAGGCCCAGGACGACCGGTTTGGCAAATTCTATGTGATGTTCTTTGACATCCAGGTCCTCTTGGGCCTGATTCTGTACTTCGGCCTCAGCGCCATCACCGTGCCGGCTTTCCGCAATTTTGGGGCGGCCATGGGCGTAACCGCCACGCGCTATTTCCTGGTGGAACACCTGGGGATTATGCTGATCGCTCTGGTCGTGGCACACATCGGCCGCGCCCGCGCCAGCAAAGCCGCCCAGGCTGTGCAGAAGCATAAGACCTCCGCCATTTTCTTCACCGCCTCGTTCTTGCTCCTCCTGGCCGGCATTCCCTGGCCCTTCCTGCAGGGCGTGGGGCGTCCTTTCCTGCGCCTGTTTGGGTTAGACTTCTAGCTTCCAGCCGATTTCCTCAAATCAAAACCAGGAGCTGCCCGAAAAGTACCGGGCAGCTCCTGGTTCGTTTTTATCCTCCAATTCCACCCTCCTCAGCCCTCAGGCGGGTTTCTCCGCGCGGGTGGCCATCGTCGTGGGTGTGAACCACACCAACAAATTGTAGGGGGCCACATCCTCAAAGAACCCAGTCAAAACAAACCCGGCCTCCAACTGCCCCCCAATCTGATCCTCCAAACTGTGCCCAAACTCCATGGGAAGCTGCTCCGCCTGATACCGTGCCAGGGTCTCGGCGTCCAGATGCTCCAGGTCTGAATAGGGAATGCGGTGGCGCAGTTCAAACACACCCTCGTTGTCCATTTTGTCGAAATCGAACAGGTAATGAACCGGATTGATAAACCCAGCCAGCAGCCGCCCGCCCGGACGCAGCACCCGGAAGCACTCACGCCAGACGGGTTTCACATCCGGCACAAACAAATTTGAAATCGGATGGACGATCAGATCAAAACTGCCGTCTGCAAAACAGGATAGATCGCGCATGTCGCCTTCCACCAGCTCCAACGACAAGCCCTCGCGCTCGGCCACCTGGCGGTCACGTTCCAACTGGCGAGGTGAGTTATCAAAAACAGTCACCTGCGCACCCGCCGCCGCCAACACCGGCCCCTGCTGCCCCCCGCCCGAAGCCAGGCACAGCACCCGGCAGCCGCGCAGTGGCGGAAACCAATCCGCCGGAATGGGTTTGGTGGGGGTCAGCACAATCTCCACCTTACCCTGCCGCGCGGCGGCGATCACCTCTGGGGCCACAGGCAGAGTCCAGGGATTGCCTTGTTCCACCTGGTGATCCCAGGCCTGACGGTTATACGCTCGTACGTCCATCCATTACCTCGCTTCCGCTATTTTCCGTGCTCGCCAAAGAGCACCTGGGCCAAATCGGCGGTACTGGGCAGAATTAAATCCGCCCCCGCCCGCCGCAGCTCTTTTTCATCCCCAAATCCGCACAGCACCCCCACCGTCTGCGCGCCCGCGGCCTTGCCCGCGCGGATGTCCACCGTGGTATCGCCGATCATCAGGCAGTCCTGCGGCTCCAATCCCATCTGCCGCGCCGCCCACACCACCGGGTCTGGAAAGGGCTTGGTGTACTGGCAGGTCTGCGAGGTGGCCACACTGTGAAAAAGCCCGCGCAGGTCAAACTGGTGCAGGAAGGCCAGGGTGCTTTCTTCGTCACGAGCGCTGACCACCGACATGGGCAGCCGCCCGCGCACCGTCATCAGCATCTCCAGCACCTGCGGAACCATGCGAAAGGTTTTTCTGCGCCGTGCGCGCAGCCGCCCCAGGCGCTGCATTCCGCGGATCATCCAGGCGTCCAGGTTGAGCCGGTCCAGCACATGGTAGCCCAGATTTCCCGGCGTCTCCAGGGTCATCACCAGCCAGCGCGCCGCCGGGCGCACATCCCCCTTGCGGAACAAAAAGCGCATCCACCGCAGCCGCTCTTCAAACTGCTGCACCCACACATCATCGGTATCGCTCAACGTGCCGTCCACATCAAAACACAGCCCCCGAATGCGGCTCACATCCAACCCCATCGTTCCTCCTTGTTCACATCCCTCCCGCCGCCATCACCCCCCCGGCGGCCGCAGCCAACACCAGACTGACGCAGGCGCAGGCCGTCACCAACAAAACCAGCGCCGTCAGCAAGACTCGTTTGCCCATTCCATCCTCCCCACTTCTCAGTTTTGCGATAAGAAATTGAGCGCGTACTGCGCATCGGCGTAGCCGGGGTAAGCCGCCAGCGCCTCCTGAAAGCGCGCCAGCGCCCCGTTGCGGTCGCCCATACGGTAGCGCGCCCAACCGTTCCACAGTAAAGCCTCTTCCGCATTAGGGGTGATCTTCACCGCGAAATCGCTGATCGCCAGCAAATCTTCTGTGCGCCCGGCGTGAAAATAGGCCAGGAAAGGCCCAAATTGATAGCGCAGCATACGCTGCGGCAGGCCAATTTCACGCGCACGGTCGTAGGCCTGAGCGGCTTCCGCGTAGCGGTCAAAATACACCAGGTTGCTGCCCAAATTGAACCAGGCAAAGGCATTTTTGGGCTGGCTCAGGGTTTCGGCCTGGGCCGTGTCCAGCGCGCGCTGGCGGTTCCTATCCGCGTCCCAATCCGCACCCAGCAATGCGCTCACCTGGGCTTCCGCCTCGCTGGGATACACCACCAGAAACACGCGGTTAAAGGCCTGCCAGTTGGCGTCCAAATCTGTGTAGCGCACACTGCGGTCAGCCCCCTCCAGACTGTCCTGCACGGTGAAGGCCTGGGCGGTGTCATCATAGGCCGTGAGCAGCAAATAATGCCCGGCCCAGCGGTCATCCTGGTACCAGAAGGCCTCTTGCAGATACATGCCTTCCTCCACCACCACCGGAAAACCGTTGGCCAGCAGCAGCCGCAGCGTGTCCAGCGTGCCGCCTACCCGAAACACCACATTGATGCCGGGGACGCTGCTGCGCACAAAGCCCGCCAATTCATCCACATTGATGTTGCGGTCGGCACGCGCCGGTTTGATCTCATCTGCCACATCAAACTGGTCGCCCTCCCAGCCGTAGTAGGTCAAAGCCATCGAAAGCGTGGCCGGACCGCAGTTGTTCCAATCCTGTTTTTCGTAGGTCGGCGAGGTCAGTTTCACCTGTCCCGGCAGCGGGGTGGGTGTGGCGGTGGGCGCCGCGGTCGGTTCCGGGGTACGCGGGGCCGCAGTGCTGCGCGCTGGTGCGGGGGTAAGGCTGTGGGACGGGCTGGGCGAAGGCGCCGCGCTGGGCGCAGTCAGTGGCTGGGCGTGTTCCTGAGGCGCAGGCAGCGCACCCGCAGGCGCAAATGCCATGCGCACCCGTGTGGTAAGAATGTCCAGTCGCCAACTCAGGCGGTTATTCACATAGGGAATCTGATACGCCGCAGCCAACACCAGCACCGCAACCAAGGCGCCCAGGAAAAATTTTCGCCAACTCCATGTCATTCGAGGGGTGTCCATTCGCAGAATTGTACCAGACCCTCCCCCCGGCTTCAACCGGCGCTCAAACCGCCTTCACCAGAGCCAGAAGCTGCCACAAGCCAAAGGCGCACAAAACCGCCCCCGAAACGCGGTTCACCCACACCATCCAGCCGCCCTGAAAGCGTTCACGGATCAGGCTCACCCCACCGCTCAACAGCAGCCACCAGGCCGCCGACCCGCAGAACACCGCCCCCACCAGCAGGGCCGCCCCGCCTGGGCCTCGCCAATTCCCCGCACCCAGGCCCGCAAACACCGCCGCGAAAGACAGGATCGTCATCGGGTTGGTGAGGGTCAGCGCTATGGTAGAAAAATACGCCCCGGCCAGGCCGCTGCCTGCTTTTTTCACCGCCGCGGCCTGCGTGGCCGGGCGAGCTAAAAAGGTGCGCACCCCCAGGTACACCAAAAAACCGCCGCCCACCAACTGCAGCCAGCCCTGTGCCCCCACCAGCAGCTGCGTAACCACCGACAGGCCAAATGCTGCCGCGCAGCCGTACAGCGCGTCCGCCGTGGCCGCTCCCAGGCCGGTGAACAGCCCCACCCAGCGCCCCTCAGCCAGGGTGCGCCGGATGCACAGTACGCCGATCGGCCCTACCGGCGCGGCGATAGAAAAGCCGATCATCAGCCCTTTAAGAACAATATTCAGATCCATCACCAACCTATCCGGGTAAATCAGCTAAAACCCACCCCCGCCAGGGGGCAAGCTAAACGATCAGCATGGCGTCGCCAAAGGAGAAAAAGCGGTATTCCAGCCGCACGGCCTCAGCGTAGGTCGCCAACATGCGTTCCCGTCCGGCAAAGGCGCTCACCAACATCAGCAGGGTGGAACGCGGCAGATGAAAATTGGTGATCATAGCGTCCACTGCCCGAAATGGATAACCCGGCAGGATGAACAAATCGGTTGGCCCGCTGAAGGCCGCCAGGCTTTGGCCCGGCGCAGCAGCGCGCGCCGCGCTTTCTAAGGTGCGTACGCTGGTGGTGCCCACGGCGATCACCCGTCCACCCGCCCGGCGCGCCGCCTCAATTTGCGCGGCGGTTTCTGCGCTCAGCTGGCACCATTCGGTGTGAATGACGTGCTCGCGGGGGTCCTCTTCCGTCACCGGTGCAAAGGTGTCCAGGCCCACATGCAGGGTCACCGTGGCAAACCCCACCCCTTTGGCGCGCAGCGCATCCATCAGCTCAGGGGTAAAATGCAGCCCGGCAGTGGGGGCGGCCGCTGACCCGGGTTGGGCGGCATACACCGTCTGGTAGCGCTCTGGATTGCTCAGCGGGGTGTGAATGTAGGGCGGCAGGGGCATCTGGCCGTGGCGTTCCAGGTAGGCCTGCACCGGCCCTTCAAAACGCAGCCGCCGCCGCGAACCGTCCAACACCGCCTCCACCTTCACGCTGGCCCCGTCCTCCAGCTGCAAGGTCAGCCCCGCCGTCACGCGCTTACCGCCCACCAGGGCTTCCCACACCTGCTCTTCTTCCTGACGCAGCAGCAAAATTTCCACCTTGCCGCCGGTGGGCTTGCGCGCAAAAATGCGTGCGGGCAGCACACGGGTATGGTTGACCACCAACAGATCGCCAGGGCGCAAATAATCGCCCACTTCCCAAAAATGGCGGTGTTCCAATTGGTCAGACGCGCGGTTCACCACCATCAGGCGCGAAGCATGGCGCGGCTCGATCGGCGTCTGGGCAATCCGCTCTGGGGGCAGGAAATAATCAAAATCGTCTGTACGCATGGGGGTGCCGGTGCTGCGCCTTAGAACAGGGGCGGCTGCTGCCGTGAATCCTCCGGGAAAGGGATATGCAGATGGTCATACGCCTGGCGTGTGGCCGTGCGTCCCTGAGGCGTGCGGTCTAAGAAACCCAACTGCAGCAAGTACGGCTCGACCACATCCATGATGGTATCCGGCTCTTCGCCAATCGAGGCGCCGATGGTGTTCAGCCCCACCGGCCCCCCGTTGTATTTTTCAATAATCGTGCGCAGCACGCGCCGGTCGACGTCGTCCAGGCCCAACGGGTCCACATTCAGCAAATCCAGGGCCTCATCCGCCACCGCCTGGGTGATGTGCCCCTCCGCCCGCACCTGGGCAAAATCGCGCACGCGCCGCAGCAGGCGCAGGGCCACACGCGGGGTTCCGCGCGCCCGGCGGGCGATCTCACGCACGCCCCCATCTTCCGCGCCCACCCCCAGCCGTTCCGCCGCCCGCCGCACAATTTCCATCATGGCCGGCAGCCCGTAGTATTCCAGGCGGTACACCGCCCCAAAGCGCGCCCGCAGCGGGGCGCTGACCAGCGCCAGGCGCGTGGTGGCCCCAATCACGGTGAAGCGCGGCAGTTTCAGGCGGATGGAACGCGCCGAAGGCCCCTTGCCAATGATGATATCCAGGGCGTAATCTTCCATCGCCGGGTAGAGCACCTCTTCCACCACCCGCCCCAGGCGGTGAATTTCATCAATAAAGAGCACATCCCCCGCGTGCAAATTGGTCAAAATGGCCGCCAGGTCGCCTGGGCGCTCCACTGCCGGTCCCGCGGTAATCTTGATGCTCACGTTCATCTCGTTGGCCAGCACGTGCGCCAGGGTGGTCTTGCCCAGCCCCGGCGGGCCGTAAAAGAGGACGTGATCCAAAGCCTCGCCGCGTTTGCGGGCCGCATCAATCAAAATGGACAGGTTTTCTTTCACCTGTTCCTGCCCAATCAATTCCTGCAGCCGCCGCGGACGCAGGGCCGTATCCACACGGTCATCCGGGCGCGGTTCAGGGGTGATCAGGCGGTCAGAAGAATCGCTCATACGTTCGATTATACCCCAAGCCGCTTTTGAGGAAGCCGCCCCGCCACAGGTGAATTTTGGGCAAAATTCTGGCCTCGTTCAACTCGTAGAATCGCGCACTTCACGTTATACTACCAGAAAGCATTGACTCATCCCCCTCCTGGAGGTTTCCATGTCAAACGTCCACGTTTCCCCTCACCCGCTGGTCGCGCACAAGCTCAGTCTGCTGCGCCAGACCTCCACCGAACCTAAGAAATTTCGCCAGCTGATCAAAGAGCTGGCTGCCCTGCTGGTGTACGAAGCCACCCTGGATCTGGTGACCGAGCCGGTAGAGATTGAAACCCCCATCATGCGCACCACCGCCTACCGCCTCCAGGAGAAAATTGGCCTGGTTCCCATCCTGCGCGCGGGCCTGGGCATGGTGGAAGGCATTTGGGAGCTCATGCCCTCCGCTGAAGTCTGGCATATCGGCCTGTACCGCGACGAGCGCACCCTCAAGCCGGTTGAATATTACAACAAGCTGCCCACAGAACCAACCGTGTCGGTGTGCCTGATCCTCGACCCCATGCTGGCCACCGGCGGCTCGGCCGTGGCCACAGTGGATATCCTCAAGCGCTGGGGAGCCAAAAAGATCAAATTTGTCGGCCTCATCGCCGCCCCCGAAGGCATTCAGGCCATGCAGTCGGCCCATCCGGATGTGCCCATTTACGTGGCCCACATTGACGAGCGTCTCAACGAGCACGGCTACATCGTCCCTGGCTTGGGGGATGCCGGCGACCGCCAGTTTGGCACGGCCTGACCCCGCTGTCTGATTTACTGTTATGAAAATATGACAGGCATCCAAAAAACTGGATGCCTGTTTTTATTGTAGCGCTCATGCCTGCCCCGCCCGCGCCAGCGCCACCGTGCGCCGCGCCAGATCCGACAGGCGCACATGCTGGTAGCCGCTGATGCCGGTATCCAGGCGGTCGTTCAGCGGGCCGACCCATTCGCCTGGCATCTGCCGCGCGCCCAGGAGCATGCCCACCACCGAGCCCACCGTGGCCCCGTTGCAGTCCGTGTCAATGCCGGCCGTCACCGCCCAGCCGATGGACGCGGCAAAATCCCCCTCACCCCACAGCAGTCCCAGCGCCACGATCTGCGCGTTGCTTAGGGTGTGGCACCAGTGGTGCGGGTTGGCATCATCCCAGCGCTGATGAATGCGCCCCACGGCATCTTCAGCGCTCACCCCGTCGTCGTACCAGGCCATTACCTCGCGCACGTCCGCGCTCAGGCGGCTGCGGGCGGGGATCTGCTCCAGGCCTGCTTCCAAAGCCTCGCGGGCGCTGCTCACCACCGCTGCCGCGCTGCACATGGCCGCCACCCACATCTCACCGTACAGGCCGTTCTTCACATGGCTGATGCAGCCGTCACGCCAGGCCAAAGCCGCCGCCCGCGCCGGATCGCCGGGGCAGACATAGCCCCAAAAATCGCCGCGAATCTGCGCCCCAATCCATTCGCGGTAGGGGTTGCAGTAGCGTGCGCTTTCCGGCGGGGTCTTCATCAGCAAGAAGTTGCGGTAAGCCACCCGCTCAGCGGTGAAGGCATGGTAGGCGGGCAGGTTATCCAGCCAAAAAGTGGCCACATCCTCCGGCCGGAAATCCCAGCCGTAGCGTTCCATCACCGCCAGGGATAAGACCGTGTAATTGGTGTCATCGTCTTCCACCATGTGGTCAATTTCATCAATATAACCGCGGGCGGTCTCAAAGGGATATTTGGCCTTCAGCTCATCCGGCAGGCTGGAATCCAGATAGCGCCGCAGGGGGTACTGCCCGATCTGGCGCAGATACGGCCACACATCCCGCACCAGCAGCCCCTCGGTGGGCTTGCCGAGCAGGCAGCCGCTGCACCGCCCCAGCCAGGCCCCATACACGCGGTCAAATAACTCTTCTTCTCCCAATACAGCCGCCTGCCATTTGCGGCTGGGACGCGGACGCGCTTTTTGAATGGCCTCCAGCGCCGAAGGCTCGCGGAAAGGGAAATCTTTGCGTGTGCGCAGAGCTGCGCTGCGTTCCATGAAGCGCCGTACGCGCTCCGGCGCAGGCTGCTCCGCTGCCAAAAGGGCTTCCAGCTCTGCCCGCAGCCCTGCTGGCAGAGCCGCCCCTTCATCTTCCAACTGCTGCCGCTCCACCCCCAGCTCCGCTTTACCAAACGCCAGCCAACGGTCTTCCATGCGCGCCTCCTATTCATCTAATTCAAAACGTCTCCGTTCTCAACCGCCAATCTGCATCATCGTGCGCCCTGTAGGCGTGTGCGCCTGATCCAGCTCGTGACTCTCCGGTTTCATGCCCACCGCCTGTCTCAACAGCGGTAAAATATCGCCGCCTGCGCGCAGCGTAGGCAGCAGCGGAATTTCCACGTCACTCAGCAGGCAAGGGCGCAAATTGCCGTCCGCCGTCAGCCGCAAACGGTTGCAGAACTGGCAAAAATGCTCGCCCACGGGTGAGATGAAGCCCACCCGCCCCTTGCCGCCGCGAAGGCGAAATTCGCGCGCCGGGCCGCTGCCCACCGTTTTTTGCACCGCTTCCAAACCCAGCGGCTCCAAGATGGTCAGCATTTCTTGAATGGAAAGGTAAGCGGCCTGGGGAGGTGGGAAACCCTCACCCCACAGGGCCTGGTTTTTCACCGGCATCAGCTCAATGAAGCGCACATGCCAATCGCGCTCCAGGGTCAAAGCAGCCAGGTCCGCCAACTCATCGTCGTTTACCCCGCGCATGGCCACGCTGTTGATCTTCACCGGGCGCAGCCCGGCCGCCTCCGCCGCCAGGATCCCCCGCCACGAGCGTTCAAACGAGCCGCCGCGGGTGATGCGCTCAAATTTCTGCGGGTCCAGCGTGTCCAGGCTGATGTTGACGCGCTTCAAGCCCGCCTGCGCCAGCGGCCCGGCCAAATTTTCCAGCAGCAGGGCGTTGGTTGTCAGGCTCACATCCTCCACCCCCGGCGTGCTGGCGATCAGGCGCACCAGTTCGGTGATATCTTTGCGCACCAACGGCTCGCCACCCGTCAGGCGCACTTCGCGCACCCCATGTTCCGCCGCCACCCGCACCACTTCGGCGATCTCTTCGTAGCGCATGATGGTCGGGTGCGGCTGCCAATCCACCCCTTCGGGCGGCATACAGTACACACAGCGCAAATTACAGCGGTCGGTGACCGAAATTCGCAAATACGTGATGGAGCGTCCAAATGCATCCACAAACATAGCAAGGTTCCTTTCTGAAGCTGCGGCCTGATTTAATTGTACCATGCCGCTCCTTTCTCCATTTTCTGCGCCCCTTGGGCCACTTATGGTATCATCAATTCAACGTCATCTGAAACGAGGCCGCGGCATGTATCCTTCCCTCTCTCGTGAAGAAGTCCAGCGCTATTCTCGCCATCTGATCCTGCCGGATGTGGGCATGGAAGGTCAGCGCAAACTGAAAGGCTCTTCGGTGCTGGTGGTCGGCACAGGCGGGTTGGGCTCGCCCATCGCTCTCTATCTGGCCGCTGCTGGGGTGGGCCGCCTGGGTCTGGTGGATTACGACGCGGTGGATTCTTCTAACCTCCAGCGGCAAATCATCCACGGCTCCGACCGCCTGGGCCAACCCAAAGTGGAATCGGCCCGCCGCCGCCTGCTGGAACTGAACCCCTACATCCAGGTGGACGCCTACAACACCCTCTTTTCCGCCAGCAACGCGATGGAAATCGCCGCGGAGTACGACCTGCTGGTGGACGGCACAGATAATTTTCCCACCCGCTACCTGCTCAACGACCTGAGCGTGCTCAGCGGCAAGCCCTATGTGTACGGCTCCATCTACCGCTTCGAAGGTCAGGTGTCGGTCTTTGACGCCCGCAGCGGCCCGTGTTACCGCTGCCTCTTTCCCGACCCGCCCCCACCGGGGGCCGTGCCCTCCTGCGGCGAAAGCGGTGTGCTCGGCATCCTCCCCGGCACTATCGGAACTTTACAGGCCACAGAGGCCATCAAGCTGCTGCTGGGCATCGGCGAAACCCTCACCGGCAAGCTGCTGCTCTACGACGCCCTCGACCTATCCTTCCAAACCATCCAACTGCGCAAAAATCCGCGCTGCCGCATCTGCGGCCCAGAGCCGAGCGTCACCGGCCTTATTGATTACGAAGCCTTCTGCGGTGCGCCCGCCAACGACCACGCCGCCCCCACCCCACCCGCTGAGTGGGATGTAGAACCTGCTGCGCTCAGTCATCGCCTGAGTGCAGCTCACCCGCCCCTGCTGCTGGACGTGCGCGAGCCGGTGGAGCTGCACATTTCAGCCCTGCCCGGCGCGCGCAATATCCCCCTCTACCAGCTGGCAGCCCGCCTGGATGAACTGGATCCCCAGCAGGAGATCGTGGTATTCTGCCGCACCGGGGTTCGCTCCACGCGCGCCCTCCACCTGCTGCGTTCCGCCGGTTTCACCCGCGTCCACAACCTGCGCGGCGGCATTAACGCCTACGCCCAGCAGGTTGATCCTTCTCTGTTCCAATATTAAGCCCAGCCCCGATGAAACCCTTCCGTAGGTCCATCCCCGTTCTGTTCCTGGCCCTGGCGCTGCTGGCCTGCTCTTTGCCCGGTCTGTCTTCCCCCACCCCCACCGCCGCCCCCGCGCAGCCCGCCGACCCGCCGCCCACGTCTGCCCCTGCCCCCACGGCCACCCCCAGCGCGCCCTCCTCCCTCGATTTCTCCGACCAGTCGGAGACCATCACCGAGGCCAACCCGCCCTGCGAGCTTCGCCTGCATTACCCCCGCTTTGAGGGCGATTCCGCCGCAGCTGCCGACCTGAACCGCCGCGTGCAGGAACAGGTGGACAGCCTGCGCCAGGGGTTTACCGCTGATGCTGCGGTGAATGAGGAATGGCGCCTGCAAAACATGCCCGAATCGAGCAGCAGCCTGGACCTGAGCTACACCGTGGCCTACAACCAGCGCGGCCTGCTCAGCCTGCGCTGGGACGTAGGTTTTTACGTGGCCGGGGCCGCGCACCCCAATTCCTACAGCCTGACCCTCAATTACGACCTGTTCACCCAGCAGCCCATATCCCTGGAAGCGCTTTTCCAAAGTAGCGCGCCCTATCTGACCGAGCTGCAAAGCTACTGTACCGATCAGCTCACCCCCATTTTGGGCGACGCCCTGTTTGCCGAAGGTCTGAACCCCCTGCCCGAAAACTACGCCCGCTGGGTGTTCACCCCACAGGGCTTCGAATTCACCTTTGACCCCTATCAGGTGGCCCCCTACGCCGCCGGGCCGCAGATGGTGCATATACCCTACGCCCAATTGCAGCCCCATTACCGCCCCGAAAGCCCCCTGATGCGCATTCTCGCCACCCCCTGAGGAAACCGCCGTGTCTGAACCCGCCGTCCTTCTGGTTGTTTTGGCCCATCCCGATGATGAAAGCTTCGGCATGGGCGGCACATTGGCCCATTACGCCCGGCGCGGCGCCCAGGTGCACCTGGTGTGCGCCACCCGCGGTGAAGTGGGGATGATGGATGAAGCCCATATGAAAGGCTTCACCTCCATCGCCGACCGGCGCGAATCGGAACTGCGCTGTGCGGCGGGCATCCTCGGCCTGAGCGGGGTGCATTTTCTCAACTACCGCGACTCGGGCATGAGCGGTTCTCCCGACAACTTTCACCCCCACGCCCTGGCCGCTGCCCCTTTGGATGAAGTTGCCGCTGCCGTCACTCACTACATCCGCAAACTGCGCCCCCAGGTGGTGCTGACCTTTGACCCCATCGGCGGCTACCGCCACCCCGATCACATCGCCATTCACCAGGCCACCGTGCGGGCCTTCTTCGCCGCCCCCGATCCCTCGACCTTCCCCAGCGAGCTGCCGCCCCACACCCCCGACCGGCTGTTTTTTCACACCATCCCCAACACCTTCCTGCGCCTGGCTGTGCGCCTGATGCCCCTCTTTGGCCGCGACCCGCGCCGCTTTGGGCAGAACCAGGATATTGACCTGGTGTCCATCGCCCAGGTGCAGTTCCCCACCCATGCCGTCATCGGTTACCGCGAGGTGGCCGAGCAGCGCGCCCAGGCCGCTGCCTGTCACGAAAGCCAGGGCGGCAAGCAAATGTCCAGCGGGCTTCTGCCCCGTTTGCAGCGCTGGTTCCAGGCCAAAGAGACCTTCATGCAAGCCTACCCCGAACCCGCCGCCGACACCCGCCTGACAGATCTCTTTGCTGGTTTGCCGGTCACCTTTTCAAACCCAACCTAACCCTACCCCAGGAGATTCCCTCATGAGCGAAAGCATCGGCAAGCTCTTTATGGAGCGCACCGCCCCTCAATACCTGGAACCCTCACGCCAAAGCCAGGGCGTGCCCCAGCCCGCGCTGGAGCTGCCTTACCCGCCCCAGGCCGCCCTGATTGACCTGCCTTCCCCCGACAGTCTGCACATCCCCGCTCTGGATCTGCGCCTGGCCATTGAGCAGCGCCGCACCCTGCGTCACTATCAAGAAACGCCCCTGACCCTCAGCGAGCTTTCCTACCTGCTGTGGGCCACCCAGGGTGTGCAGAACGTCACCAACCGGCCGGTCACTTTCCGCACGGTGCCCTCGGCGGGCGCGCGCCATGCCTTTGAAACTTTTCTGCTGCTTAACCGCGTGGCAGACGTGACCCCCGGCCTGTACCGTTACATCGCCCTTGAACACGCCCTGCTGCCCGTCAACAGCAATCCCGCCCTGGTGGACACCCTGGTGCACGCCTGTTGGGATCAGGAACAGGTGCGCCGCTCTGCCGCCACCTTCTTCTGGGCGGCCGTGCTGGAGCGCATGTATTGGCGCTACGGCGAGCGCGGCTATCGCTACCTGCTGCTGGACGCCGGACACGTGTGCCAGAACCTGTATCTGGCCGCCGAAAGCGTGGCCTGCGGCGTGTGCGCCATCGCCGCCTATCACGACGACCTGCTCAATCCAGCCCTGGGGCTGGACGGCCAGGAGCTGTTCACCGTGTACGCTGCCTCCCTGGGCAAACGCTGATCCCCTTCCCCCCGCTAACTCTCCAGAGGCTGCCTGCTGCCCCCAGCGGCAGCTTCTTTGTACATCCCCAGCCTGCCTTATTCTTGCCCATTCAGGTATAATCTTAACATCTGCTCTCAGCAAATCACCGGAGGAATGGGAGGATGGCAAAAAAAGTGACCCCCAAACAAAAACAGATGGAGCACCCTCCCGCCCCCGCCAGCCCCAGCGAGGCTGAAATCTCTCTGGATTCCCCCGCGCTGTACATCAACCGCGAGCTCAGCCTGCTGCAATTCCAGCGCCGCGTGCTGGAAGAAGCCCAGGATCCCCAAAACCCCCTTCTGGAGCGCGTCAAATTCCTATCCATCGTCGGATCAAACCTGGAAGAGTTTTTCATGGTGCGCGTGGGCGGGCTGATCATGCAGAATGAGGCCGGAGTTCCCGAACTGTCGGTGGACGGCCTCACCCCTGCGCGACAGTTGGCCGAAATCCGCAAGCTGGCCGAAAAGATCATGATTGAGGCCCGCACCTACTGGAACCGCACCCTGGTTCCCGAACTGGACAAGGCTGGAATCCACATTCTTAAATACAACAAGCTCAGCCTGCGGCAGCGCGAAACGGTGGACCGCTATTTTGATGAGATCGTCTTCCCCGTGCTCACCCCTCTGGCAGTGGACCCCGGCCACCCCTTCCCGCACATCTCCAACCTGTCCCTCAATCTGGCGGTGGTCGTACGCGACAACCAAAACGGCCAGCGCCGCTTTGCCCGCGTCAAAGTGCCCCCCTCCCTGCCCCAACTGGTCCCCATCCGGCGTTCCTCCGGCGGCCTGCGCCGCGACGGCACGGTTCCCCATCATCATTACTTCATCTGGCTGGATGAACTCATCACCAACCGCCTGGATCAGCTCTTCCCCGGCCTGGAGGTGATTGAGGCCTTTTCCTTCCACGTCACCCGCAACGCCGACATTCAAATTCAGGAATTGGAAGCCCTGGATTTACTGGAGACGATGGAAGAAAACGTGCGCAACCGCCGCTTTGGGGCCGTCACTCGCCTGATGGTGGACCGCGACATGCCTGAGGATGTGCGCGACATCCTCATTGACAATATGAAGGTGGACCCGAAAAATGTATACAACCTTGAAGGTCCGCTCAGCCTGCGGTCTGTCATGCAGATTGCGCGCATTGACCGCTTCGACCTGCACGACCGCCCCTACCTGCCCGCCGTCCCCCCGCGCCTGCGCTTCCCGCCGGACGCTCCGCGCGACGCCTTCTTCACCACCATGCGCTCCACCAACATCATGCTGCACCACCCGTACGACTCTTTTACCCCCGTGGTGGACTTTCTGCGCGCAGCGGCCCGCGACCCTAACGTCCTGGCCATCAAGATGACTCTCTACCGCGTAGGCAGCAATTCGCCCGTGGTCAACGCCTTGCTGGAAGCCTCACGAGATTACGGCAAACAGGTGGCTGTGCTGGTGGAACTGAAAGCTCGTTTTGACGAAGAGAGCAACATCTCCTGGGCAAAAAAACTGGAGCAGGAAGGCGTGCACGTCACCTACGGCCTGCTGGGGCTGAAAACCCACTCCAAAATCGCCCTGGTAGTGCGCAAGGAGGGCGAACGCATCCGCCGCTATGTGCACCTAGGCACGGGCAACTACAACCACATCACCGCCCAGCTGTATGAGGATTTATCCCTCTTCACCTGTGATGACGACATTGCCTCAGATGTCACCGATCTGTTCAATTACCTCACCGGCTATTCCATGAAAAAAGACTACCGCAAGCTGCTGGTAGCCCCCATCAACCTGCGCGACCGGTTTGAAGAGCTTATTCTTCAGGAAATCGAAGCCCACCAGCAAGGCCCCTACCCCGGGCACATCATTCTCAAGATGAACGCCCTGGTGGATAAGCCCATCATCCAGCTGCTTTACAAAGCCTCGCAGGCAGGTGTGCGCGTGGACCTGATCGTGCGCGGCGTGTGCTGCCTGCGCCCCGGCGTTCCCCACGTCTCAGAGAACATCACCGTATACAGCATTGTGGGGCGATTCCTGGAGCACAGCCGCATCTACTACTTCCATCACGGCGGGCGTGAAACCATCCTGGCGGGTTCCGCCGATATCATGCCCCGTAACCTCAACCAGCGCGTTGAAGTTCTCTTCCCCATCGAGGACACGCGCATGGTGCGCTATCTGCGCGATGAAGTGCTGGATGTCTACCTGCGCGACAACATCAAATCCCGGCTGATGCTTCCGGATGGGAGCTACCAACGCTCAGTTCCCAATAAGGGCGATACCCTGCTCAACGCCCAGGAATATTTCCTCGCTGCCCGCCTGCGCACGTCCCATCCTTGATCTAAAAGGGGCATTTCGTTGCAAATTCGAAAGAATTGCAAGAATTGCCACTCTTTTTTCTCTTGTGCCAAATCCAGAAAAAAGTATAATCATCCTATGAGGATTCTCAAACGTTTGACGCTCGCAGCGGTGCTGCTCCTGATCATCGGAGCGGCAGTGCGTTTGCCTGTTCTGGCACAGGACAGCGTGCGCGAATTTCCCAATGGGTTAACCGTCAGCGGCCCCTTCCTCTCCTTTTACGAATCCGCCCCCCAACCATATCTCAGCTTTGGCCTGCCCATCAGCGCCGAAATCCCCACTGCGGACGGGCGCACACTGCAATTTTTCCAACGCGCTGTGTTTGAACTGGCCGGCGATCAGATTCAGCTGCTGCCCCTCGGCGAACAGTATTACCTGCCCCTCGAGGCCGCTCAGGCTGGCGACCGCCTGCTGGCCTGCCGCACGGTCGGTGCAGATGGTTACCGTGTGTGCTACGACTTCCTCACCTATTACGAAACCAACGACGGCCCGCGCCTCTTAGGCGATCCCATCGCAGAGATGGAGCAAGACGCCCAGGGCCGTTTTCAGCAATGTTTCCGCAACGGCTGTTTGGAATGGCGGCCTGAAAATCCCTCCGGCCAACGCGTCATTCCGCAGGATCTCGGCACCCTGGCCTACAGCCAATCCTACGGCCTGACCGACGGCGGGGCCGTCGGCAGCGCCATCGCGGCTGCGCCGCCAAGCACCACCTTACAGGTGCATGCTTTCGTCTCCCAAGCCCTCATTCCCAGCGGAAACCCACAGTCGTTGTATGTGATCGTGCAGGATCAAAACCTCAATCCCATCGAAGGTGCGTCCGTGGCCGTCACGGTGCATTACCCCAATAACCTCTACGACGCGCGCATTTCCCCCACAGACGCCAACGGCATCAGCCAGACCCATTTTGACGTGGGCTTCTACCCCTTCAAAGAAATTATCCGCGTGGATATTACCGTGGAGAAAGACGGCCTGACCGCCAAAACCGCCACCTGGTTCCGCATCTGGTGGTAAGCGCGCCAGCCCCTCCGTGAACGCACAGCGGCCCTGCAGCAGGGCCGTTTTTTTTATGATTCTAGAAATACAGGAAAAGGAAGCTGGTCAGCAATTGCAGCGCGCACAGCAGGCCAAAACCAGGTCCGCGCCGCCCCAAAAGCCCGCCTGTCTCGCGGCTGGCCGAAAGGCACACCGCCGGGAACAGGGCTGTTCCAAAACCCGCCAGGCTGCCCAAAGCCAGCCCCACCGCCAGCAGGCTTGCTCCCAGGCCATCCACCTTCTGCGCCCGCCCACTGACCCAACGCACCCAGGCGCGCACGCCGCTGGCCGCGGTTAGCACTGCCAACCCCAGCCCGCAGGCCAACCCCCAGGCCAACAGCTGTTCCAGTTCAAACGAAGCCGTGAAAGCCAGAGCTTGAAAACCGGTGGTCAGCCACAGCCCCACCCAGGTCGCCACCGCCCCCCCCGTCAGCCCCGCCAGGCGTGCCCACGGCAGGCTGCGCCGCCCGTCCAACACCAGCCACAGCAGCGAAAACGGCACCAAAGCCAACATGCCCGCTCCGCACACCGCGCTGACCAGCACGCTGAAAGACCCGCTGACCGCTGCCCACCCCCAGGAACGCCGCGTCAGGCTGCGCTCGGTGAAGAACAGTCCCAGGGCAAATAGAGCAGGCAAGAGCGCCGTGTCCAGCGTCCACCCCCCCAGAAGGGCCGCTGGTGCGCAGACCCACAGCATCCCCGGCAGGTTGGCGCTGTTGGTCCCCAGGAGCGCCCGGCTCACAAAGAACAAAGGCACCAGCCCCAGGCTGCCCACGGCCGCCATCAACAAAGCCCCCCAGCGGCCCGCGTTCACCTGCGCATCCAGCGCCTCCAGGCTGCCGAAAGCCATCCACCCAAAGGCCAGCCGCAGTCCCGCGCCCATCACCACCAGCATCAGCAAATTACGCCCCGGGCGGTGGGCTGTGCGCAAAATCCACACCAGCGCCAGCATGAACAGTCCAAAAATCCAGGCGAACATATCCGGCCGCGCCAGACTGCCCCATCCCAAAGGCACAAAGCCCGCCAACGGCTCGATGTGGAAAACCACCACCAGCATATGGTAAGCTGTTGCCGCCAAAGTCAGCAGCACCAGCCCCGCGCGCACCACGGTTTGCCCCTGCCAAAAGCCGCGCACGCGGTACATGGGAGCAAAGTTGACCGCCAGCACCGCCAGGGCCTGCCCCACCAGCAGAATCAGCCACACCAGCAGCGGCAGGGTGTTGGCCAGGCCCGCCCGCGCCGCCGCCAACCGCTCTGCCGCCAGGGATTGATATCCGCTGGCCACGCGCACCGGTATGGCCTGGGCCACTGCAGGCAGCACCCACGGCAAAGCCAACAGCAGCAGACCGGTCAAAATCAGCCCCAGGGTAGCTGCCAGCAAATGGCTGCGGCGGCTAAGCCACAGCTCCAGGCTTTCATTGAACTCCGCCATCCACACCGGCCGCGTCCAGGCCCGCACCGCCAGCCCCACGCACAAAATCACTGCCCCCGCAAACAGGGCGCTGGCTGCCAACCGGCCGGAACCCATATGGGTTTGCGGTGCGCCCAGCCAAAAGACCAGCGCCACCAGGCCCTCAACGGCAGCTAGATTCAGGTAACTGCGGTAAATGACGGTGGGATGAAAGAAAAGTTCAAACATGGTTCTCCGATCCGTTCTGTGACGTATCCATGAATTGTACCAAAGACACATACACAGCGTCCGCGAGATGCACCCCCAATTTCAGGCTGCGGAAGGCTGC
This sequence comes from Levilinea sp., assembly GCA_029975215.1. Classification (GTDB taxonomy): domain Bacteria; phylum Chloroflexota; class Anaerolineae; order Anaerolineales; family Anaerolineaceae; genus Levilinea. Next base: position 65,740 of record JARKPO010000076.1, on the reverse strand, counting down.
TGGGCCGCGTCAAACAGCCGCTGGTAGAACACCTGCACCTGAGAACGCACCAAATTGGCCTCGGCCCGCTGCTGAATCAGGCGCAAATTGATCTCCGCCGCCGAAGAGCGCAGGCCAGGCCGGTCCAATGCCATCGCCAACGCCTCAGCCAAAGACTGCGGTTTGGCTGGTTCCACCAGCAAACCGTTCACCCCTGGGGTAATCCATTCCCGCAGCGATTCGATATCCCCCGCCACCGGGAAGCAGCCCAAAGCCATGGCTTCCAACAGGGTATTGGGCGTGCCGTCGTGCTCGCTGATGCTGACCGTCACCGCCGCCCGCAGGAACAGATCCCAAAGCTGCCCCTGGGTCAAAAAAGGCAGCAGGCGCACATGTTCGCCAATTTTCAGCCGCTGCACCCAACGCAAAGCTTCGGGCTGTCCCGCCATGCCGGGGCACACAAACACCGTTTTCGGACTGCGCTGCAGCACCAGGGGGATGGCCTGGAAAAATACGTCGTTGCGCACCGATCCGGGCCGGAAGCCGCGCGGGTTGATCACAATCGGCACCCCCGCGGGCAGGTATTCCATCCCGCTGCCCTCAGCTTCTTCACGCGTGCGGTGCATTTCCGTCAGGTCAATCCCCCCCGACCCGGGAACCACCAGACTGGGGCGGTTGGGGAAGAAGCCCCACTGCCGCGCCAGGCGCGTATCGCGTTGGGCATCAGCCATCAGCCCATCCGCACGCCGCAGCGTGCGCCGCGTAGCCTCGGCCATCCAGCGCGAACCGTGAGCGTGCAGGGTCAGATCGTTGCCCCACACTGAAACCACCAGTGGGATGCCCGGCGGGGTGTAAGCGGCCAGCATGCCCTCAAAGGGGATACGCAGGCCGTGTACCAGATCGGGCTGCAATTCTGCCACCAGACGGCGGAAACGCGGGCCGTACCACACCAGGCTGAGGGGGCCAAAGCCGTAACGCCCGCGCAGGAACAAGCTGCGGAAACGGCTCACCAGCGGACGCACGCGCCCACCGCTGCCGGTCGTTGCCCGCCGTGTGGTCACCTGCCCGCCCGCCATGCCCCCAAAGGCCACCGGCAGGGTCACCATACCCTCCACACCGGGAATTTCTTCACACGGGAAGGTGGACACCACAGTCACGCGGTGCTGCATGGCCTGCAGTCCTAAAATCCAGCGGCGAGTGGTCGGGCTGCGCCCGTCGGCGACCAGCAGAATATGCATTTCATTTCTCCTGAAGCGAACTCACAGCGCGCACAAAAGCCGCTACCATGTTTTCAAGGTTAATTTCTTCGCGCACAATACGGTACGAAGCCGCCCCCATACGCCGCAGCGTCAAAGGATCTGCCAGCGCCTGGCGCAAGGTCTCGGTCAGCGCGCGCAAATCGCCGGGCGGCAGGGTCCAGCCGTTTTCCGGCCGCACCAAATCCGCCTGAGTGCCGTCGGCCTCGGCCACCATCACCGGCAGGCCGTGCGACATGGCCTGCTGCACAGCCAGCCCGCCGGTTCCCGGCAGTACAAACAAATCCGCCGTGTCGAAGAACGGCGCCAGCTCATCGCCGTGGCGCGCGCCAAAGAACTGCGCCTGCGGGTACACAGTTTGCGCCAGGGCCTCCAAAGCCGGGCGTTCAGGGCCGTCCCCCACCACCCACAGCCGGGGCTGTTGTCCCGCGGGCAGCGCAGCGCAGGCCCGCAGCAGCAAATCCACGCGTTTGCGCGCCTGCAGCCGTCCTACAAACAAAACCGCCGGGCCAGCCTCTTCAAAAGTGGGCTGCCGCGGTGGGATGGGCAGCGTGGGACGCCCAGCCACCGCATTGGGCGCCAAGAAAACCTTGCCCGCCGGGATACCCGCTGCACGGTATTCACGCAGGCCCTGCTGACTGTAGGTGACCAGGGCGTCAAACTGAGCCAAAAAACGCCGCCGCAGCCAACCCGCAAACCCTTTACCGCCGTGCGGCAGGCCCAGTCCCCAGCCAATCACCCCGCGGCCGCGGCGGTGCATCCAGCGCACCGCCGAAGGGGTGCGCACATAGCGCGGGTTGGCTTCCACAATCAAAACCTGCGGCTGCCATTCCTTCAGCCAATGCATCAGCCCCCCCTGCCAGCAAAGATACGCGCCGCCAGAGAACCAATGGTGGTTTTCGGCCTCGGCGCGCACGGCGATGCGCAGTCCAGTGGGCTGCTCTTCGATCATCTCTTCAGGCCGCGGCTGACCAGCGAAAACGCTCAAACCGCCCGCACATTCTGCCGCCAGTGCGTCAAAAAAGGCCGCCCGATAAGCGGGCAGCACCCGCTGAATCACACCCACCCGCGCCGCAATTTGGCTCAAATCAGCACCTGTACGCGTGAACCATTCTGGCCTTTTTCCACCTCAATGCGCGCCGGAAAAGCGTCCTTCAACTCTTCCAGGTGGGTGATGACCAGAATTTTGGCGAAATCGTCCTGCACCAGGTGAATAGCCTCCACCAGACGCTGGCGGCCCTCGGCGTCCTGACTGCCAAAGCCCTCGTCAATCACCAGGGTTTGCAGCCGCGCCCCGGCGCGCTGGGCCAGCACGCGCGAGAGCGCCAGGCGGATGGCGAAATTCACGCGAAAAGCCTCGCCGCCGGAAAACAACTCATATTCGCGCACCCCGGTCGGGTCGCTGATGAGGATATCCAGGGTCTCTTTTTTATCCTCGCGGTTCTTATCCTTGTAATCCTTTTGGGTGGCAAAGCGCACCGACATCCCCCCGTTGGTCAGCCGGTCTAACAGCTGATTGGCGTGCTCTTCAATTTCCGGCAAAGCGTTCTCGATCAGCAGAGAAGGGATGCCGTCCTTGCCGAAGGCGCGCTCCAGCTGCTTGCAGTGTGAAATCCGCACCGCCAGAGCCTCACGCTCAGCCCGCAGCGTGCTCTGGCGCGCGCGCTGATTTTTCAGCACCTCCACCGATTGGTTAGCCGCCCCCACCTGCATTCGCAAGCGGTTCTCCTGCTCTTGCAGCCCCAGCAATTCGCTCTCCGCCGTACGCAAATCCGGCAGACCGGCGCGGTCCGCCTCATAGCGCTGGCGCACCTCGGACAAATGGGCCTCCAGGGCTGCCGCCTGTTCCTCAGCCTGCTGTACCTGTCCGCTCAGGGCTGTGATCTCGCGTTCCAGGGGGGCCAAAGCCGCCTGAGCAGTTTCCAGCGCGCGCTGCTGCTCTTCACTGGCGCGTCCGGCCTGTTCCGCCCGGCGGGCCGCGTCGTGGGCCGCCCCGTCATATCCCAAAGCGCGCAGACGCTCATCCACCGCCGCCAGACGGGCACGAGCCTCCGCCGCGTAATCCCCGTTGGAGAGACGCGCTTCCACTGCGTCCAGGGCTGTTTGGCCTGCCGTGCGCCATTCGTGCAGCGCAGCGTCCATCTGTGCCTGCCGGTCATGGGCCTGATCCAGCCGCCGTTCCGCCGCGCGCAGCTCTCCTTCCACGCGTCGCAGCTGCTCCAGGGCCTGGTGAATCTGCAGCCGCCGTTCCTCAAAGCGCCGCACTTGTTCCAAGTTCTCGCGGTAGCGGTCGCCCAATTTCTTACCCTCGGCCTGCAGGTCCTCGGCCATCATTTCGCGGTCCTGCGCCGAAAGCGGTTGTCCGCACACCGGGCAGGCTGCGCCGGTGACTTCACTAAGGCGTTGGATGCGCAGCTTCAGCTCATCCATCTCGGATTTCAGGCGCTTATTCTCGGCCGAAAGCTCAATTTGGGTCTCCTGGGCGCTGCGCAGTTCGGCTTCCAGTCCTTCGCGCTCGGCCAACTGTGCCTGCAGGCGCACTGTTTCAGCCTGGGCGGTCTCAACCTCTCTGGCTGCCTCGGGCAGCCTGGCTTCCACTTCAACCATCTGCTGGCGGCGGCTGCGCAAATGTTCGCGCTCAGCCTCCAGGCGCGATTTTTCTGCTTCCAGCGCTAAGAGCGGCTCAGCGCGTTCGTTCTCAATCTGGCGAAAAGAAGCTGCCATCGCCTCCCAGGCTTCCAGCTCCTGGCGGGCAGCTTTCCAGGCCTGATAACTGGCCGCGATCTGATCGGCGCGGGCAATCTGCGCTTGATACTGCTCCCGCTCCATCAGGCGAGTGCGCAGCACAGCGGCCTGCTCCTGTTGGGTGCTGCGCGCCGTTTCGGCCTGCCGAGCCAACAAATCCACCAGGCGGGCCTGCTCAGCCAGCGAATCGGCCAACCGCCGCACCTGATCTACCCACTGAGCCTGTTTTTGGCGCGTCTGAGCAGCCTGTTCCAACTGTGCTTGCAGTTCCTGCAGCCGGGCACGGCGCTGTTCTTCCTGGGCCAATTCCTCTTCAATCTCGCGCAGCTGCCCATTCACCTGCAGCAGTGAGGCTTCTTCCGCCTGCCGCCGTTTCGCGGTGCGCTCGCGGTAAGCCTCCCAAATCTCCAGGCCCAGAATGTTGCTGAGGATGCGTTTGCGGTCGCCAGGGCGCTGCTGGGCAAATTGATCCGCCTTCCCTTGCAGGAAGAAAGAAGCATTGGTAAAAGTTTCGTAATCCATGCGCAGGGTGCGGGTGATGGCGCTTTCTGTTTCGCGGATGGAATGTTCGGTCAGCGGACGGAAACTGCCGTTGCTGCTCTGCACAAAGAATTCCAGCAGTCCGGTCTTATTCGCCGGTTTGATGCGCTGCACGCGGTATAAGTGCTCTTCGTAGCGGAAATCAAAAATGACCTCGGCCTGGCGCGCCCGGCTGTGGATGATGCCGTCATCGCGGCGGCGTGCCTGCCCAAACAGCGCCCAGGTGATGGCGTCCAGCAGGGAGGACTTCCCCGCGCCGTTATGACCGGTGATGCAGGCGATGTGGAAGTCCGAAAAATCCACCTCTACGGGATCGCCGTATGATAAAAAGTTAGAAATTTGCAGTCGAACAGGGATCATAAGTCACGATCTCAAATGGTGATCATTGGGTTAGTTGGTTGTCGAAGCCTCTTGAGATCCAGTCAGGGGAATGACCAAGACCTTATCCACCCGCCGCTGATCCATATCCACCACTTCAAAGCGGTACCCACCCCATTCGAAGTGCTGGCCAGCCCGCGGAATATCGCCAAACTGGCTCATCATCATCCCGCCCAGAGTCTGATAGCCCACGCGCTCTTCATCTGGCAGATCGTCCAGTTCCAGCAGTTCTTTCATCTCATCCACGCGCAGCAGCCCATCCAACAGCCAGGAATTGTCCTCGCGGTGTACCACCAGCGGATCGGGTGCTTCGCCGGTGGTGGGAAAATTACCCACAATGGCGCGCAAGATGTCCAAAAGAGTCACCATTCCCAGCACGCCGCCGTACTCATCCATCACCAACACCATCGGCAGGCCGGTGTTTTTAACCATTTCCAAAACCTTGAGCGCTGGAGCGCTTTCGGGGACAAACATAGGTGGCTCCAACAGCGCTCGCAGGTCAATTTCCCCACCTTCCAGGCGTGCATCCAAAAGGTCGCGCACATTAAGAATGCCCTGAACGTTATCCAGGCTGCCCTGAGCTACCGGCAAAAGCAAGTGGGGGCTTTGGCGCACTTTCTGCAGGTTCACTTCCAACGAATCATCCAGATCCAGCCAGGTTACCTCAGTGCGCGGGGTCATCATGGCGTCCACCGAGCGGTCGCTGAAGCGGAAAACACTTTCCACCAAATCCTGCTCACCCGCCTCAAACACCCCCACCTGGGTTCCCTGTTCCAGGAGGATCTTAATTTCCTCGTTGGTCACCGGCGGTTCCTGTGATTCGCGCATACCCAACAGGCGTAGAATGGCGTCGGTGGAACTGCTCAACAGGCGCACCAGCGGTTGGGCGATATTTGAAAGCCCGTTCATCCCGCGCGCCATGCGCACTGCCACACCTTCGGGATTGTTCAAACCCAGGCGCTTGGGCACCAATTCGCCCAGCACCAGCGAAAGGTAGGTGATGACCATCACGATCAGGACGAAGGCAATCTGGTAACTGGAAGTTTGAACCCACGCCCATGGGATTTTGGCGATCACCGGGGCCAGGTCGCCCGCCAGGGTGGCACCGCCCAGCGCACCCGAGAGCACACCGATCAGCGTAATCCCCACCTGAATGGTGGACAGCAGACGGTTTGGATCTTCCGCCAACGCCAGAGCTGTGCGCGCTCCGGCATTGCCGTCTTCAGCCATCTGCTGCAGCCGCGCCTTGCGCGAAGATACCACCGCGATCTCCGTCATGGCAAACAGGCCGTTAGCCAGAATCAGCAGCAAAAGAATCAAAATTTCAAAGGCTGTGGGCATGGTCTTAACAGTATATCATGTCAGAATATGGAGCGAGGTACGCCGCCAGGCGGTTATTCTTCGTTCACCTGCCGGATGACCTCATCGGCCAGGGCGCGCAGCGCCGGGGTTTCCTGGGGGTTGGTCTGAACGACGCCAAAGTAGCGGTCGAGCAAATCCAGGGGGGAAAGGCTGCTGATGGTCTGGTCATTGGGCAGGCGCAAGCTGGCCTCCACCTTGGGACGGCGGATCAAATGAAATTCAAAAGCATTGGCGCAGGCCGCCCGCAGCGCAGCTTCGTCCAGCAGCGGTTCCCAATCGCGCGGGTAAGCCAGGGTCAGGCGAAAAATAGCCCCCTCCAGTTCCTGCACCGTCGGCAGCACCGCCAGTACCTGCTGCATAAAGCCTTCCTGAGACTCAACCGTCAGGCTGCGGTCCAAAAAGCGCCGCCCGTGCAGCTTACGCCATTCCACTTCGGTTTTGTCGCGCTCCACCCGCGCCACCACAAAAAATTTATCGTCAGCAACCTCGCCGAAATCCACGCGTTCGATGGAGCCCGGGTAAATCACCGGCGGGTGCGCATCGGGGTTCAGGTTCTGGCCTTTGTGAATGTGCCCCAGGGCCACGTAATCCAGGCGCGGATCGCGCAGCAGCCCGCCCGGCAGCACCACATCTGCTCCCAGCATCACACTGCGCTCGCCGCCGTACGTGGCCCCCTGCACCGAGGCGTGGGCCGTCAGCACCGTGGGCAAGGTCGGGTCAGCCTCAGCGATCAACGCTTCAATCAAAGGAGACACGCGCGCTTCCACCTCCCCCGCCACCTCGTCAGGGGTCAGCCCGCGCACCTGCAAGGCCGCCATCAGCCCAGAGCGGTTGATCCACGGCAAGGCGATCACCTGCAAAGGCAGCCCCCACAGATCCTGGGGGCCCAGAAAAGCCGGTTTCCCTAAAACCTTGACGTAAGGCACTTCCAGGGTGTCATACTCATGCAGGGTGTGGGCGCGTCCCACCGCAGGGGAAAGATCGTGGTTGCCCACCAACAGCAGGGTGGGGATGCCCGCCCGCGACAGGCGCATGATGCGCCGCCCCCATTCGCGCTGGAAAGTGGGCACCGGTGTACGGTCTTTGTAGGTGTCGCCCGCAAACACCACCAGGTCCACCTTCTCCTGAATGGCCGTATCTACAATGGTGTCCAGCGCCTTGAGGAAATCCAACACGCGCACAGGCAGACCGCTTTCGGGGTCATGCCTGCCGTGGGCAGCCATATCAATGTGAGCGTCGGCAAAATGCAGCAGAGTAAGCATAAGGACGGTGCGGTTAGCCCCCCAAAGCAGAGAGAAGTTCTTCGCTGGGTGTAAAGCCGGGGTGATATTCCAGACTCCGGCGTAAATCTTCAATCGCGCCAGCCACATCTCCAATGGCGTTCTTGGCGCGCGCACGCCAGTAAAAGCTTTCTTCCAAATAAGGCTTTTTGGTCCGTTCCAGCGGTTCCAACACGGTGTCTGCCAGGTTGATCACATCCTGATAGCGCCCCGCGTAAAAATAGGCAAAATAAGGGCCGGTTTGATACCAGGGCAACCGGTAGGGGCGCTGCTCTTCAGGCAGGGCAGCCATCAGCCGGAATGCCTCATCATACGATTGAGCCGCGCCCTGATAATCCTGCAGCCGCACCATGCTCGTCCCGCGGTTGTACCAGGCGAACACCTGATCCACCCCCGTCAGGCCGTACACCTCCGCAGAGGCTCTGGCATAGGCCTCGCGGTCAGCCGCGGTTTCATCCGCCGAGGCGCCCAGCAGGTTCATTACCAGGGTTTCCTGCTCCGGTGGGTAAATGACCACATAAATAAAATTGAACGATCGCCATTCCGCCAACAGAGTATCGTAGCTCAGGCGGTAGTTTTTACCGTTGGTCAGGTAAGAATCCTGCAGAATAAATTCGCCCGCAGCGTCATCATACCCGTTGATGACCTGGTAATGTCCCATCCAGGAATATTTCCCATTCAGGTCGCGGATTCGGAAGGTGCCGATTTCCAGCAGGACCGGGAGCTGATTGGCGATCAAATTCTTCACACCTTCCAGCGTACCGCCCTGTCGAACCACAGCGCGCAGATTCGTCTGTGTGTTGACGTAATCCGCCATCTCGTACGGCATGACGTTCTTATCTTCAGCAAAGGGCTTCAACACCGATGCCACATCCAACATCTTGCCTTGCCAGCCAAAATACGATAGAGCCATGGTCAGGTTGGCCGGGCCGCAGTTGTTCCAGCCGTTATGCTGATCGGTATATTGAATACCCTCCAGCACCACACTCTGTGGAAGCTGAGTGGGGGTGGGCTGCGGGGTGGAGGTGGGCAGCTCTGGGGCCAGCGTGGCCGTGGGGGGGGCGGGCGCTGTCGCCGTGGGCACAGCCGCAGGGGTCTGCGGAGAGGCTTCCGGCACAAAGACTTCCTTCTCCGGTGGAAAGAGGGCGTATACCACCCGGATGCGAAGCTGATCCAACCGCCAGGAAAGGGAATTGCGCACCACCGGCAGACTCAGGGTCACACCGCCGCAAAACAGCACCACCAACACCACCAGCAGGATTTTTTGCCATTTTTTCATACCCCAAATTATAACACGCCCAAAAAATCAACAGCCCCCGATCGACGATCGGGGGCTGCGCTAACGCCAGAGAGCAAATGCTTAGCTGGTCATGGTGGCGCGCACGTCCACCTGGTCGAGCCGCAGCATCAGCCAGAAAGACAGGGCCAACCCCAGCAGAGAAGTGATCATAAAGGGGTAGTTATACACCCCTTCAGCAGGGACGGAATTGGAAGCAAACATCATCAAGCGGATGATCACGTTCATGCCTTGCAGGAAAATCAAGAAGGTCAATGCCAGGCCGCGCCCGCGGTTCACCAGCCAGCCCATCACCACCATGAACGCAATCAACACCAGGATGACCGCCCAGCCGCCAATCAGCGTTTCAGGCGGGTACATTAAGATCGCCACAATCGGCAGAACAAAGAAGAGCAGGATGCGTTTTAATGAGGTCATTCTGATCTCCTTTTAATGGCCGCCCAGGTAGGCTTCCATCACCATAGGGTTGTGCAGAATTTCCTGCGCGTCGCCTTCCAGCACAACCTGGCCTGTTTCCAACACATAGGCCCGATCGGCAATCGAAAGTGCCATCTGCGCATTCTGTTCCACCAGGAGGATGCTGGTGCCCTGATCGTTGATGTCGCGGATGATCTCAAAAATCTGCTCCACCAGGATGGGGGCCAGACCCATCGAAGGCTCGTCCAGCAGCAGCAGCTTCGGGTGCGACATCAGCCCGCGGGCAATGGCCAGCATTTGCTGTTCACCGCCGGAGAGCGTCCCGCCCAACTGAGTGCGGCGCTCCTTCAGGCGCGGAAAGCGCTTGAAAACGCTTTCAATGTCTTTCTCGATCTGCGCTTTATCGGGGTGCAGGTACGCGCCCACTTCCAGGTTTTCCATCACCGTCAGGGTCGCGAAGATCTTGCGCCCCTCAGGAACCTGAATGACGCCGCGGCGGACGATATCTTGTGCTGGCGTGCGGGTGATATCCTCACCCTCGAATTCCAGCTTGCCTTCGCGCGCGGTCAACAACCCGGAAAGCGCGTTGAGCGTGGTAGATTTGCCCGCGCCGTTTGCGCCGATCAGGGTCACAATCTCCCCCTTTTCCAGGTGGAAATTCAGCCCTTTCAGCGCGTGAATGGCACCATAGTATACGTGAAGATTTTGAACGTTGAGCATCATCAGTTCTTCTTCCGTTTGAATTTTTCGGATAAGGCCGCCGAACCCGGACCCAGGTAGGCCTCAATCACGCGCTGATCGTTCTGGATCTCTTGCGGGGTTCCCAAAGCGATCCGCTCCCCAAAGTCCATCACCGCGATCGTCTCGCAAATGCCCATGACCACGCGCATTTGATGTTCAATCAGCAGGATGGTGAGGTTAAAGCGCTCACGAATAAAATGGATCAGATCCATCAAGGCCACAGACTCATTGGGGTTCATGCCAGCCGCAGGCTCATCCAGCAGCAGCAGGCTGGGGTTGGCTGCCAACGCGCGCGCAATTTCCAGGCGGCGCTGCTCTCCATAGGGCAGGTTCTTAGCCGTCTCGCGCAGGCGGTCCTGCAGGTTGAAAACCGAAAGGAATTCCACCGCCCGCTCTGTCAGTTCTTTTTCCTTCACCTCGTACTTTTGGTTGTGGAAAATTGAATCGCTCATGCTGTAGCCCGCGTGCGGGTGGTAGGCAATGCGCACATTGTCCAGCACAGACAGGCTTTGGAACAGGCGGATGTTCTGGAAGGTGCGGGCGATACCCATTTGGTTAATCAGGTGCGGTTCCAAGCCGGTGATATTGGTACCGTTGAAGATCACATCCCCTGATGTTGGCTCATAAACGCCGGTGATCATGTTGAACACGGTCGTCTTGCCCGCGCCGTTGGGACCAATCAGCCCAAAGAGCGCGCCTTTGGGGATGCTGAACTCCATGTTGTTGACCGCGCGCAAGCCGCCGAAGACTTTGCTCAGCTTGCGGATTTCCAGAGTATTTTCGGGCGCTGCCGTTTCGGCAGCCTTGGGGGTGGGTTGGTTGGCGGCGCTCATGAACCGGCCTCCTGGCTTTGAGTGGCTTTTTCTGACCGCAGGTCCTCAGCCCGTTTTGGCTGATTGGGCGGCAAGACGGCCCGAATGAAGGGGATTTCATATCCACCGAAAATCCCGCTGGGTTTCAGCAGCATCATGATCAACAGCAGCAGTGGGTAAACCACAAAGCGCCAGGTTTCAAACCCTTCCGGCAGGAACAGGCGCAAGAAACCTTCCAGCACCAAAGCCCATGCAAACGCACCCGCAATGGTCCCCGTCACGCTCCCCAGACCGCCAAACACGATCACAATCATGGGGTCGAAAGATTTGATGAAGTTGAACGTATCGGGATGCAGGAAACCGTTGACATGAGCATACAGCCCGCCCGCCAGGCCTGCAAAGAACGAACCGATGACGAAGGTTAAGATTTTGTAATTCGCCACATCAATGCCCATCGCTTTGGCGGCGATTTCATCTTCGCGCACCGACAGGATGGCCCGGCCGTAGCTGGAATTCAGCAGGTTACGCGTGACCACGATGGTGATGATCAGGAACAGGAACACCCAGAACCAGGTAGTGATCTTGGGGATGCCGATCATACCGCGCGCGCCCTTCATTTCTGTAAAGCCCAACAGGGTGTCGGAATTGTCCAACAACACCTTGGTGATGATGGTCAAACCCAGGGTAGCAATGCCAAAGTAGTCAGAGCCCAGGGTCAAAATCGGCAGGCCGAACAGGAAGCTGATTTCGGCCGCCAGCAGGCCAGCCAGAATGACCGCGAAGAAGAAAACCACTTGCAGCGCAACCGCGGGCGGCAAGGCCTTCAAAGCAGCGGCAACGGGCGCATCTAAGGCTTTACCAATTTGCAGCGCCACATACCCCAAAATCAGGGCGGTGAGCAAGTAGATAGAGAATGCCGAGAGGGCGTCCAGGCGGCGGATCTTGCTCAGCTGCGTGCGCAGGAACAAAATGGCTGCGCCGGTGAACAGCACGATCATCATCACCACCATCAACCCGCCCGCGCTGCCAAAATTGGCCCAGCGGTAGGTGATATCCGCTGCACAGTAAGCACCAATGGCATAAAATGCCCATTGCCCCAGGGAGAACTGGCCGTTGAAGCCGTAAATTAAGTTCAGTCCCAGGCTGACGATGGCCATCACCGCGCCCAGACGCAGGATGGTGTTCCAGAAGGCATTGAGCAGCCCAAAACTGATCAACAATTGGACGACGATGAAAAACGCTAATGCGCCGCCGTAGAAAACGAGAGTGCTTCGTGGAATTTTTTTCATAGCGGCCTCAGGCTTTTTCTCGGCTGGGTTCACCGAAGATACCGGTGGGGCGGATAAGCAGAACGATGATCAAGATGCTGAAAGCGATGGCATCGCGCATGGGGGTGGAGATGTACGCTGCGCTGAGCACTTCGGCTTGACCCATAATCAACGCACCAATCACCGCGCCGGGGATGCTCCCGATGCCGCCCAGGACGGCTGCTACAAAGGCTTTCAAGCCGGGGATGATCCCCATCCAGAAAAATACCTGCGGGAAAGCAATGGCGTATAACATACCGGCTGCGCCTGCAAGCGCCGCACCGATCATAAAGGTGAAGGAAATAATCCAATCGGTGTTGATGCCCATCAACCGAGCGGTCTGCTTATCATATGCCACCGCGCGCATGGCCTTACCGACCCGGGTCTTCTGCACGATATAATTCAATGCCATCAAGAGAGCCACAGAGGCAATCACGATGATGATGAAGATGTTTGAAAAAATAACACTGCCTTCTGGGATCGTATCCCCTTGGATCAGTTGTCCAACGCCCTGGCTGTTGACAAACCAGGTGGTGATGTCAAATGGGCGCTTATACGTAATGAAGTTGGGGGTGAAGACAAACTTCAGCGCGCCAAAATACTCCAGAAAGAAGGAAACGCCAATGGCTGTGATCAGAGCCGAAATACGCGGGGCATTGCGCAAAGGTTTGTAGGCAATGCGCTCAATGGTGAACGCCAGCAGCGCACAGGCCGCCATCGCCGCGGCCATAACCGACAACGTCCCTACCGCCTGAGTCAAAATCAGCGGCAGGTTGGGAGCCAGGTTTGAAAGCCAGTTATGCAGCTGAAAACGAGCAATGCCGTAAAAGCTGACAAAGGCTCCAACCATAAACACGTCACCGTGCGCAAAGTTGATCAGGCGCACAATGCCGTAGACCATCGTATAGCCCAAAGCAATCAGGGCATACACAAACCCCAATTGCAAGCCGTTAATAACTTGCTGGAGGAAAAGGGTTGGATTGGCCAGCAGCGAAACGACAATTTTCCATAACGCCAACAGCCCAACAACAATCAACAGCCCTTTGCCTAACCATCCCCTTTTAATAATCAAGTCATACAATGAAGGGCGATTTGCTGTGGTGGAGGAAACGCTCATAAGGTTTCACCTGGGGAAGCAGTTGTAGCGAGGGGCGGCCGATGAGGCCGCCCCTCGTGGATCATCGTTCGTCTTACGGAGCTACCGACTCGACGAAGGATACCTTTCCGTCTTTCACCTGCAGCACAGCCGCAGCCTTAATCGGGTTGTGAGACTTATCAAAGCTGACCTTACCGGAAACAACTTCCAGCTCAATGGCAGCCAGTGCTTCGGCAACCTTGGCCGCATCGTCCGTGCCAGCCTTTTCAATGGCCGTCAGGAGCAGGTAGGTCGCGTCATAGGCCAGAGCAGCCAGAGCGTCGGGGGTGGAGCCATACTTCGCGTTGTAAGCCTTCACGAAGTCAACCACTTTGGCGCGGGTATCTTCCGGAGAGTAGTGGTTCGAGAAGAAACCGCCGTCAGCAGCCTTCGCATCCAGGTCAGGGGAATCCCAACCGTCACCGCCCATCATCACCGAGGTCACACCCTTTTCCTTGGCTTGGGCAGCTACCAGGTTGACAATGTTGTAGTAATCGGGCAGGAAGAGCACTTCGGCCTTGCTCTCAGCCACCTTGGCCAAAATCGCCGAGAAGTCGATGTCCTGGCTGGTGTAGGTTTCCTTGCCGACCACCGTACCGCCCGCTTCGGTCCAGGACTTTTCAAACGCCTCGGCCAGGCCGCGCACGTAGTCATTACCCTGATCGAACATGATGAAGGCAGTCTTGTAGCCCTTACCCTGGGCGAACTTGGCCATCACCAGACCCTGGAAGGGGTCAATGAAGCAAGCGCGGAAGATGTACTTCTTGGTCGAGCCATCGGCCTTGAGGGTCACATCCGGGTTGGTGGAGGTGGGGCTGATCTGCACCACGCCCTTGGCCTCGGCAATTTCCGAAATCGGAATGGAAGCCTTCGAGCACACTTCGCCGATGATGTAATGGACCTTGTCCTGATCGATGACCTTGTTGGCCGCGTTCACAGCCGGGTCAGGCGTGCACTGGCTGTCTTCCACGACCGCTTCGATCTTGCGGCCCAAAACACCGCCCTTGGCATTCCATTCCTCGATGGCCATCAAGGCACCGTCGCGGGTGGATACACCGAAGGTAGGCACAGGACCGCTCAACGGGGCCAAAACCGCCACTTTGATCGGGCCGGTTTCCGCCGCAGGGGCTGCTGGAGCAGCCGGTTGGCAGGAGGCCAACAAAACGGCTGCCAGCAAAAACACAGATACTAAAATACGCTTCGACATCTTCTGATCCTCCTTAGTGATCAATTCGTGTTCGAAAATGGTTGCAGCTTACCTGATTTATCTATTTCAAATTCGCTCAGAATACCTGCGCGAAATGCACCTCCTTCAGTATGAGGGTACGACAGGTAACCGTAACGTGGGCGTTAACGTTCTGCCGTTAATTCCCAGACGCTTTCCAGCGCGGAAGGGAGAATTTGCTAAAGAGTATTGGGAAACTGCCATTTACTTCGGCATCTGAAAGAATGGGCAAGGGTTTAAATCCTCGTGCGGGATCTTTCTCTGCTGTTTATATGGCAAGATACATGACATATTACACTATTTTTCAAATTTTTGTCAATAGATTTACAGGTACGTCTTTAATATACAAAATCCAATTTGATGAGACAAGATACCGGTTAATCACACAAATTTGCGTGACATTTGTCACCAGCCAATCACACGGGTTGAATTACGTTTCTTTTTTCGCTATTGTTTAATAAGAACCCCATCGTCCCAAATTTGTTTTGGAAAGGACCTCCTCCTATGCTCAAACAATCGCTCAAGTTGATGATTCCCGGCCCCATCCAGCCCGATCCGGCGGTCTTGGAAGCGATGGGCAGCCCAGTACCGCCGCACTACGGCCCGGCCTTCACCGATTTTTATAATGAAACCCTCTCCTTACTGCGTCAGGTCATCCAAACCTCCGGTGATATCTTCCTCATGCCGGGGTCTGGCTCGGCGGGGATTGACGCCTGCCTGGGATCGGCCCTGTTGACCGGTGAAAAATTGCTGGTGGGGATCAACGGTTTTTTTGGTCAGCGGTTGGTGGCCATTGCCGAAAGCAGCGGTCTGGTGACGGTGCCGGTGAACGCCGAATGGGGTCAACCCCTGCGCAGTGCGGATTTTGCCGCCGCGTTGGACGCCCACCCCGATGCGCGCGCCGTAGCCGTGGTGCATCTGGAAACTTCCACCACCATCGCCAACCCCATCGCCGAGCTTGGCGCGCTCTGCCGCCAGCGCGGGGTGCTCTTCTTCGTGGACGCGGTATCCTCCTTGGGCGGTCTGCCGTTTCAAATGGACGACTGGGGCATTGATCTGATGGCCTCGGCCACCCAAAAATGCCTGGGTGCTCCTCCTGGCCTGGCGCCTGTGGCGGTAGGGCCGCGCGCCTGGGAGTCGATTGACCGCGTGCCCTCCTCCAACCACGGCTGGTACACCAATTTGCGCGTATGGCGTCACTACGCCGAAGATTGGGCCGACTGGCATCCCTTCCCCATCACCATGGCAACCAACAACGTCATGGCGCTCAACGCCAGTTTAAAACAGCTGTTAGCCGAAGGCATCGCTACCCGTCTGGAGCGCTACCGCGGGCTGGCGCTGCGCCTGCGCCAGGGTCTGCGACAGATTGGGCTTCGCCCCTACACGCCAGATGACATGCTGGCCCCTGTACTCACCGCCGCCTACGGCCCCGCAGGTGTGCCCACCGGCAAAATTGTCTCCTACCTGGAACGCGAAGCGGGCATCAAAATCTCCGGCGGGTTGGGAGCGCTCAAAGACCAAATCATTCGCATCGGCCACATGTCCCCCACCACCACCGACGCGGATATTGACGAGACCCTGGCCGCTCTGCGGTCTTTCTGCGAACAAAACCAGGGCGCGCTGTAAGCCCCCTGGCTTCTTCATTATTTACTATATCAATATAGCATCTCAGCGCGCCCCAGGAGGTGAAGATGGACGGACCGCGGGTTTTTGTCACTCGGCGCATCGCCGCCCAAGCCTTAAAACAATTGGAGGGCCGTGTGCAAATGGAGGTGTGGGAGGGCAGCGAGCCGCCACCGCGGGCCGAGTTAGAAGCGCGTATGCCCCACCTGGACGGCCTGCTCTCCCTGCTGACTGATCCGCTGGATGCGCAAATGATCGCGTTGGCCGGGCCTAATTTCCGTGTGCTGTCGCAAATGGCCGTGGGCACCGATAATATTGACCTGGCCGCTGCCTCCGCCCGCAGCATCCCTGTGGGGCACACCCCCGGTGTGCTCACCGAGGCCTGCGCCGATTTTGCCATGGCCCTGCTGTTGGCCGCCGCTCGCCGCGTAGTGGAGGGCGACCGCGAGGTACGCGCCGGAATCTGGCGGCCCTGGGGGCCGGATATCCTGGTGGGCAAAGACCTGTACGGCAGCACGCTGGGCATTGTCGGTTTTGGGCGCATTGGCCAGGCCGTGGCCCGCCGTGCCCAGGGCTTTGGTATGCGCCTGCTGGTGCATGACCTAAACCCCGATGTGCAGTTGGAGAAGTCTTTCGGCATTCAGTTCGTGACCCTGCCAGAGCTGCTGCGCCAAAGCGATTTCATCTCCATTCACGTATACCTCTCCCCGCAAACCCGCGGAATGTTCAACGCCGAGACCCTGGAACAGATGAAGCCCGGGGCGGTACTGGTGAACACTGCGCGCGGTCCTATTGTGGAACCGCAAGCTCTGCAGGCGGCCCTGAAATCCGGCCGTTTGGCTGCCGCTGCGCTGGATGTCTTTGATCCCGAGCCCATCCCCCCCGACAGTCCCCTGCTGGCCATGCCCAATGTGATCATCACCCCCCATATCGCCAGCGCTGCGGGGCAGGTGCGGCTGAATATGGCCCTGATCGCAGTGGAAAATTTACTGCTGGGGTTGGCTGGTCAGCCGCTGCGCTTCTGCGCCAATGCTGCCGCCCTGGGCTCAGCCTGAGCACGCCGCAACTTTTCCTGGGATTCTGCGTACATACCAATAGAGTGAAAGGAGTGTACAATGAGTTTCCTGGGTAATTTAATCTGGTTGGTATTTGGCGGCTTTGTCGCTGGTATGGGTTACATTTTGGGCGGTTTGGCCACCTGCCTGACCATTGTGGGCATCCCCTTTGGCATTCAGTCTATCAAGCTGGGCGTCGCCACGTTGACCCCCTTTGGCCGTGAGATCGTTGTCCGCCCAGAGTCGGGGGGCTTTTTGGAGGCGCTGTTTAATATCTTATGGGCGGTGCTGTTCGGTTGGGAAATTGCCGTCGCTCACCTGGTGCACGCCGCCATCCTGGCCCTCACCATCGTAGGGCTGCCCTTTGCCAGCCAGCATCTCAAGTTGATTCCGTTGGCCCTGTTTCCTTTTGGCAAAGAGCTGCGCTAACCCTCGCATTGACAGCCGGGCAGAACGCGGTATAATAGCCACGTAATTCGGCTCACTAGCTCAATGGCAGAGCAACTGACTCTTAATCAGTGGGTTCAGGGTTCAAGTCCCTGGTGAGTCACTTTCCGTCAGATTTGATATCTGACGGTTTTTTTATTCCTAGGGCACGCGTTGGGGCACGGGGGTTTAATCTCAGATTCAATCCGTCACGTGTCCCCCGTGCCCCTACCAATTCGTTGCGGAATCCTCGTTGGGGCACGCGTTGGGGCACAGGGGTTTAATCTCAGATCCAATCCGTCACGTGTCCCCCGTGCCCCTACCAATTCGTTGCGGAATCCCCCGTTCCCCTACCGATTCGTTCCACCGCGCCGGATTCTCGATAATATACCTGCGGATGCGCTCCAACTCGGCCGCATGACGAATGACATGCTCATAATAATTGCGCTGCCACAACGGCACCGCATCTCGTCCGTGCAAAAATAGATGCCGCTGAGCCACACTGGATTTATACGACCGGATGATGGTCGGAATCGACCTCACCACCGGAGAACCAAACTGCTCGCGCGCCGCAGCACGGCGACCCCCCACCGCTCGTTCACCAAGCACAAGAATCGCGTGCATGTGGTTTGGCATCACACAAAATGCATCCAATTCCACGCTGGGGAAACGCCGCTCCAACCGTTCCCATTCTTCAGCCACCATTTCCCCCAACGCATTCACATACATTTGCCCATCCAGCACGGTTCCAAACAACGGCTCCCGCCCTTGCGTGGTCAGGGTGATGAAGTACGCTCCCGCCTGGGTATAATCATACCCCTGCAGGCGGATGGACCGGCGGTGGTGAACGCGCGGATCATAGGCCATTCTTCACCCTCTTCTCGTACCGCCCATGTTTACGCTTCCTCGGGCGGCCTTCCGTCCCCTTCATACAGGCGCATCAGATCCCGCGCTTCCTGAGCTATCTCCCTGCGCACTTCCTCCGGCTCCAAAACCTCCACCTGTGCCCCCCACCCACGGATCCAGTTCATCATCTCACGCGGTTCAGCTACCCAAGCACTCCAGAGCAGGCTGCCGTCTGGAAGAACGGTCACCTGCTCTGAGCGATGCCAGCGAGTTTCCCTCACCCTGCTTGCCACTCGCGGCCCAAATTTCAATACCACCTTCACCGGCTGCCGGTCGCTGGTCCAAATGCCCCAGGCGTCCATAAAGAGCGTCTCAGGGTCCAAATCTTCAAAAATCTGGTACTCCTGGCGCAGCAGCTCAATGCGCTGAATACGCTCCACTTTAAACGTGCGCCGTAAGTTCTGCGGGGCGATCGTCCCAATCACATACGTGGTCTGACCGGTCGCATACGGCTCCAGGTAATAAGGAGCAAAATCATATTTCTTAATAAGCTCATGGTTTTCATACCAAATGTGCACTCGCCGCCGTTCGGCCCAGGCCAGGGTCAGCTTTTCCATCACCTGCAAATAGCGCGGGTCCGACCGACGGCCCGAGGGGCTGTCCATCTCATTAGCCGAGGCCTGCACGTATTTGGCAATTGTGGGTGCCAGAGTCCGCAGAGAAAGCCCCAGTTTACGCAGCGCAGAAGCCGCGTGCGGGTTTTGCCGGTCGGAACAATTAGCCAGCAAACGAGCCGCCAGATGAACGGACACCGCTTCGTGCAGCGAAAAACGCACATTCACCAATGAGGCTTCGCGGTCAATAAACAACCGCCCCCCTTCCTCATACACCGGCGCAGCCATGCTTTGTAAATTGCGGTGGATGGTGGAACGATTCACTCCCAAACGGCGCGCCAGTTCTGCTTGAGTCAACCCTTGAGGGTTTGCCAACAACAATGCTTCAATTTGTGCCAGACGTTCTGCTTTATTATTCGCGGCGGTCATGTAGATTGAACAACCCTTTCAATGTCAGTGTAGCGCAACGTGTGTGCACCTAATGCAACACCCGTCTATTTCAGTGGCTGATCTGGGGAAATTCGGCCAACCCCGCAGAAAGGTACTCGCTGTCCCAACCTTGCCCCCGGCAGGTCACTAGCCTTACAACACATTGGGCGGATCCAACTGCACCCGCCACTCTCCCAACGGCTTACCGCGCAAGACCTCACCCACATTCTGCCCGCGCAGCAAAATCTGCCAGCGGTATAGGCCGTTCACCTTGTAAAAAAAGCACGGCGAAGGCCCGATTAATTCTACCATACCTGCCCCTTCAGCCCAGCGCTGCAACTGCACCGCAGCCTGCTGCGCCGCACGCTCTGTGCTTTGCGCATTTTGGCCGCGCACTTCCACTCGCGCCAGGTGAGCAAAGGGCGGGTAGCCTATCTCCCGCCGCCGCGCCAGTTCTTGCTGGTAAAAGGCGGCGTAATCATGCCTGGCTGCAGCTTGAATGACGTAATGATCCGGCATAAAGGTTTGAAGAATCACCCTGCCACCCAAATGGCTGCGCCCCGCTCGGCCAGCCACCTGCGTCAACAGTTGAAAAGCCCGTTCTCCCGCGCGGTAATCGGGGAAGCTCAAACCTACATCCGCCAAAACCACCCCCACCAGCGTCACCAGGGGCAAATCCAGCCCCTTGGCCAGCATTTGCGTGCCGATCAAAACATCCGCCTGGTGCGCAGAAAATTTTTCCATCAGCGTCTGGTGGCCCTGCTTGCCCCGCGCGGTTTCTGCGTCCCACCGCAAGGTGCGCGCCTGCGGAAAGAGCGCGTTCACCTCCGCCTCCACCCGCTCGGTGCCGGAGCCGTAATGGCGGATATTGGGGCCTCTGCACTGCGGGCATTGAGACGGCAGGCGGCGGCGGTAATTGCAGGTGTGGCAGCGCAAATCACCGCTGCCCAGATGGTAGGTAAGGGGCAAATCGCAGCGCGGACAGCGCAGCACATGACCGCAGTCCCGGCAGAACACATAGGTGGCCGCTCCGCGCCGGTTAAGATACAGAATCGCCTGCTCTCCGGCCTCCAGAGTGTGCGCCAGGGCCTGCTGCAAAGCCTGCGAAAAAATCGAACGGTTGCCCCGCTTCAGCTCCGAGCGCATATCCACAATTTCTACCGGCGGCAGAGACAGCGGGGCTGCGGCGTCTTCCTGGTTGTAAATGCGCTCTGTCAGCGTCAGCACTGGCCAACCAGATTTTTGAGCCTGATACATCAAGGCTACATCCGGCGTGGCACTGCCCAACACCACCACCGCGCGGGCAGC
Organism: Levilinea sp.; assembly: GCA_029975215.1. Taxonomy (GTDB): domain Bacteria; phylum Chloroflexota; class Anaerolineae; order Anaerolineales; family Anaerolineaceae; genus Levilinea. Next base: position 44,965 of record JARKPO010000076.1, on the reverse strand, counting down.
CTGGGCGTAAAAGCGCGCCAAATCCACGGTGTGATAATAGGGCGGGCTTTCGGCCTGGTAGTAACTGTCTTCGTGGCATTCATCCAAAACAATCAGCCCCACATCCGGCAGGGGCGCAAACAGGGCGCTGCGCGGGCCAACGATAACCGAAAGCTGTCCCGCCCGTGCCCGCCGCCAGGTGTCGTAACGTTCACCCACTGAAAGACGCGAATGTAAAATGCCCACTTGCTGCGGAAAACGCGAAAGGAAGCGCTGTACCGTCTGGGGCGTGAGGGCAATTTCGGGAACCATCACAATCGCCTGCCGCCCCAGCCGCAGACATTCCGCCACTGCGTACAGGTACACCTCAGTCTTGCCGGAGCCTGTTACCCCGTGCAGCACAAACGGCGGCGGAGTGCGCCCCTCCTGCGCTGCCGCACGCAGCGCCGCCTGCAGCGGCTGCCAGACGGCCTGCTGCTGGGCGGTCAGCGCCTTTGGCTGCGAAATACCCGTCTGGGCTGCTTCCAAAGGATCGCGCATCACCTCTTTTTCCACCAGACGGATCCAGCACTGCGCTTCCAGACGCTGCAAATCGGCCAGGTTGCCGCCCGAAACAGCGTACAGCCAGGCGGCCTGCACCGGTTGGCCCTCGTTTTTGAGAAAATTTAAGATCGCCAGGCGCCGTTCGCCCACCGCACCGCGTCCCAATGCGCTCCCATCCGCGGGCAGGGCCTCGCCCTCCACCGCCAACTCAGCAAAGCGCACCTGCTTGGGACGAGCCTGGGGCGGCGGCAGCACCGGCTGGGCCAAAACCCGCCCGCGCTTGACCAATGCCGCCATCGCCGTGCGCCAACCCGTGCGCGAGAAAGAAGCTTCCATCTGCCGCCCGCGCTGTTCGCCCTCGTGCAGCACCAAATGGCGCACCAGACGCTCTTGCAGCGGGGAGAGCGGGCGTTCGTCCTGCGGCGGGTGCGGATTCAGGCGGTAGGCAGTATCTGCGTTCTGCGTCAAACCCGCGGGTAAAATCCATTGAATGCAGACCGACAGCGGGGTCAAATATTGGTGCGCCATCCGTTCCGCCAGCGCCATCTGCGCCGCGGTGAGCGCCGGCAGGGGATCCACCAAATGAGAAACCGGTTTGGTTTCGGTCACCGAAGGCCTCTCCAGCAGAGATAAGACCACCGCCTGCACCATACGGCGGCCAAAAGGCACCACCACCAGGCAGCCGACATGCACCAGCCCTTCCAGCTCGGCGGGAAGGTGATAATCATACTCGCCGCTCATTTGGGGAAGCAAAACGCACACACGCACGTACATGGGGGTCACATCCATTCCAGCCGCACCTGCGCCACGCGCAGGCGGTCCATCGCCTCTACCCGCAAGCGAATGCGGTTATCTGCGTCTTCCACAAGATCCCCCACCTGCGGGATCCGCCCCAAATTGGAAAGCATATAACCCGCAATGGTATCGTAAAAGGATTCCACCAGGTTCAAAGAAAAGTGCTCGTTGACCTCCTCAATGAAGGTTCGCCCATCAATCAAGGCCGAGCCGTCCGCCAGGGGCTGAATGGGCGGCGGGGTAGCATCGAAGGGGTCTTGAATCTCGCCGATGATCTCTTCCAGCAGGTCTTCCAGGGTCACCAACCCAAAGGTACCCCCAAACTCGTCCAACACAATGGCGATGTGCGTGTGGCGGGCGCGGAACTGCACCAGCAGGTCGTTGACCGAGCTGGTCTCCGGCACAAACAAGGCCTCGCGCGCCAGGTCGCGGGCGGTTTTGTGCGTTTCACCGCGCCGCCAGGCCAGCACCAGATCGCGCAGATGGACGATCCCGGTGATGTGATCCATATCGTTTTCGTACACAGGGATTTTGGTCAATCCGTGTTCCAAAGCGGCCTGAATGACCTCATCCAGGGGTGCGTCCCCCTCCACGGCCACGATCTCCGTGCGCGAAATGCTCACCTGACGCACCACCAGCGTGCCGAAATCGATCACCGCTGAAAGCATCTCGCGTTCCGGCTGCTCAATTGTGGCAGGCAGATCAGGGCCGGATACAATTTGTTTAAATTCTTCCAGGGAATAGACGGAGGAATGAGTATCCCCACGGGGCAGGCCCAACAGCTCCAGCACCAAACGGGTGGCCCCATCTAGCAGGCTGATAAAGCCTTTAAACACCCGACTGAAGCCGTCCATCGCCGGTGCCGCGGCCAGCGCAAAGCGTTCTGGGCTGCGCAGCACCGCCACTTTGGGAACCTGTTCGCCCAAAACCACGTGCAGGGCTGTGACCACAATCAGCGACAGGGTCAAAGGCAGGGCCGGCAGGATGAATTCCAAAAAGCTCAGCCAGGGGGGCATATGCGCATCGGCGAAAAGGGGTTCCAGCAGGCTGGCAAAGGTGTTCTCGCCCACCGCGCCCAGCGCCAAACTGACCACCGTGATGCCCAACTGCGCTGCGGCAATCAAACGGTCGCGGGCAGTGCGTTCTTCCAGCCAGGCGCGCACCAACTGCCCGGCGCGGCTGTTGGACTGGGGCAGCAGATCCAGGCGCGCGCGGCGGCTAGCAACAGCCGCAAATTCAACGCTGACAAAAAAAGCGTTGAGGGCGATCAGGATCAGAATGAGCAGAATATTGACCAAGGTCATTGAGATTGCAGGAACACCGCCGCGCCGTACCCCACCACCGAACTGGCGTCGCCGGTCTGGTCAGCTGAGGTGCTGTGATGCAGCACCTGTACCCGCTGTGCGCCCAGTTCACGCGCCGCCCACATGGCCGCCGCCACCGCATAGGCCCCGCAGGCAAAACCCGTGCCAGTTTCCTCAGCCTCCAACACCGCCTCAGGCGAAAAGGCAGCCATGCGCTGCAGCATTTCTTGATCCAAAGCGTTGGCGATCTCCAGCGGGTAAAAATGGGATAAATCGGTGCTGGCCACCAGCAAAGCTTGCTCCCCGGCCAATACTTTGCCCAAAGATGTTCCCAAAAGCTGTGCCGCCGCTTGATTCTGACAGCGCACCATCAAAGGCAGCAGCTCAAACGGCCCAGCCAGGGCACGCTGCAAGAACGGAAGCTCAATTTCCAGCGCGTGTTCACTGTCGTGGGCAACGCGGGTGATTTCCATCCCCCTCGCGGCCAGTTCCTGCTGCAGGGCCTGCATCAGCCCCTCGTGCACCCACACATCCCCCAAAGGAGTCTGGTAAGCATGGTGCGCCGTGGTCAGCACATCCCCTGAGTGGTAGCGGTGGAAAGGAGAAAGGATCGCCACCACCCGCGGCGCAAGCCCCTGTACCGCCCGAAAGGCATACCCCGCTGTAGCACCCGAATAGCGGTGTCCGGCGTGGGGCGCAATCACCCCCACCACCTTCCCGTCCAGTTTTGGAAGTGCCGCTTGCGCAAGATATTCATCCACCTGCGCCTGGAGGCGGCGCGGGTCTGCGCTGTACCAGGTGCCGGCAATTGGCGAAGGACGAATCGGGGGGAGGGATTTCATCGGGGAACCTGTCTCAAACCCATGAGGGCAAATACGTGTCCTAAATACTTAGACACTCTGGATTCATTTTAACATATTCACACCATTTTTTTACAAGGATCCGCCGTCCGAAAGGATGCCGCTTACCGGTCAGGCCGATTCGTTCAGTTCAATTTCGATCACCGCCCAAGGGGTGCGGCGCAGGGCGTTCATCAGGTCAAAAAAACGTTTACGAAAGCCGTATTTCCGGCCCAGGAGCTGGTTCACCTCCGCGCTCTTTTCTGGTGAAACCACGCGGGCCTGTCCCGCGCTCCATTCGCCCAGCAGTTCGCCGCGGGCATCACAAGGCGCCACCCGCACCTGAGGGTTGTTGCGCACGCGCTTGACCTTGCCCGAATAGGCAAACCGTGCGCACATACAAACGGTCTTCATGTTCCACAAACCACACTGGTGTGGGCACCGCCTGTCCGCTGCGTTTGTAGGTTTCTAAGTTGAGATAGGGCTGCCCGCGAAAAGGGCTAAGATTGCTCATGGTGCTGCCTCCATACGTTTTGATTCATTATACTGGTCTGGCAAACGAAAGCCAAGAGAACATTCGACAAAGCTGATACGTTGAGGAGCATTGCAAAACCACAGCGTTGAAATGGAGGGAGGGCGTTGTATAATATTAAAGAATTTTCATTTTATACAGCATTCACCACATGAGCTGAAAGGATATGGGGCGTATCGCCGTAAACCAGACGGCAGCTCATTCAACTCATCCATACCTTTATAAAATGCAGGGAGGGTAATATGCAAAACCAATCGGCAGTAAAACGATGGGTGGGTCTGCTGATCATCCTCGCCGTGATGTTGGCGTGCAACATGCCTGGCGGCAGCACCGGCGGCCCAGACCTGGAATCCACCCGCGGTGCGTTGGAACTGGAAAGCACCAAGATGTCCCTGGAATTTGAACAAACTGCGCTGTCGGTGCAGATCACTCAGGCAGCCAACCAGCCTACCGAACCACCCCCAGCCCCACCCGCAGTTGCGCCCACCAGCGCCCCCGCAGAACAGGCCACCTATACCCCCTACCCCACTTACACCGTCCCACCCGAGCAGCCCACAGCCCAGCCCACAGAGCCGCCCGCGCCCACGGAAGTGGATATGAAGGCCAAAATCAAAGCGGCCAATGTGCTTGTTTTTGAGGACATCAAAGGCTACCCCGCCCTGCTGCCCTATGTCAGCCGCGCAGTGGACAACATGGGCTTTTCCGGCGGCAAGGTCATGAACGTGGGCGATGCGGTGGGCAACTTCATGCAGGCGCTCAACTCGCCAGTCAAATGGGACCTGATTGTGGTATCCGCCGAAGCCCGCCAGGGGGTGCGCGGCGAATTTTGGGATGTGCTCACCGATCAGGTCAACAACAATGTGGCCCTGGTAGCCGAAGTCTGGTATCTGGATCAAATTGCCAACGGGCGCATCTCTTCCCTGCTGGGCAAGTGCGGGGTGGATCTGTTCCGCGATTGGGCGCGCGACCCGAACCGCTTCAACGAGTTGGACTACTCCCTCTACTGGCTGAACCCACAGCATGAAATCTTCTCATCGCCCAACCTGGTGGCCCCTCTATACACCCCCAATATCTATTGGATGGGCGACGCCGGAGATCTAATGAAAATTGGGCCAGGCGGCGATGCACAGCTGCTGGCCGGGCTGCACCCCAAAGAAAAATCCACCCACGGCGTCCTGGCCACCTGCCTGGGCGGGCGTGTGGTCTTCCAAACCTTCTCCACACACGACTACCGCCAATCACAGGTGGTGCCGTTGTGGGAAAATTACATGACCTACACGCTCACCAATCACTTCAAGGTTGTTCCGTAAACCTCTGAACAGCAGTCTGCCGCCGCCGCAGTCGCCGCTAAGACCAGGGCGCGTAGTGCGGCGGCGGTTCTTTTTAATTCGCTTTGCGCCTGGGAGTCCCGCAGATGGGCGTGAATTTCCACCTGCAAGCACGGCAATTGCAGCTTGTGCCAGGCAAAACGAGTCAACGTTTCACGCGCAGGGGAGCCCAACCCTTTAAATTTCTCGTCCAAATCCACCCGCAGCAGCCCGCGGCCCCACGGCGAAAACCCCTGCTCGGCCAGCGCTGCCAGGATCTCCGGCAGCAGCCGCGGACAGCTTTTCCCACCCATCGAGCCCAGCGCCAACCCAAAGTTGTGGCGGTCCGATGCGCCGTGCACATCCACCATAAAGCAAAACGGGGTCTGCTCGTGCGCCGCGCGCAACGCCTGTTTGTAAGGGGAATGAAAATCCGAGTTGGGGTCTCCATTGGTACGCCGGCGCAGATAGAGCACATGCGCGCCGGTTTCTTCGGCCACCCAGCGCGCCAACCCCGCTGTCATCGGCTCGCCGTGTTTAAGCTGCCCCGCGCGAACGTGACGGGCAGCATGGGGCGCCGAAAGCAGCACAGGCAGCCTGCCTGGCTGGTAACCGATTTCGTCCTCACCAGGGGCAGCCGCCTGATCCACGCAGACATCATTTTCCAGCGCCATCAAGTGCGAAAACCAATCACGGGTCATGCTTTCATTATAGATCATTGACTGGTCAGAGGCAAAAATCCCCCTCGTGATTTAAAACCGGACAGCCGCTTTTGCGTTACAATACAGCAACGCTGTGCCTTTCAAGCTCGTCGGTACTGCGCGGCTGACAACTCTGCCAGTCTTCAGACCTCCAACCCTGACAAGCCGCTTGTGTTTGCAGGGGGAATCTATAGGATGGTGCCTATGAAGCAGATTTGGTCGCCTTGGCGAATGAAATATATCTTATCGCACGAACGCTCTTCCGAGTGCATTTTCTGCCATGCGTTAGAAAATCCCTCCAACGACGCTTTAAACCTGGTGCTGTTTCGCGGAAAAAAAGCCTTTGTCATCCTCAACCGCTACCCCTACACCAGCGGCCACCTGATGGTGGTTCCCAACGCGCACGAAGCCTCCCTGACCCGCATGGACGCCGCCACCAGCGCCGAGCTGATGGCTTTGCTGCAGTGGACGGAACACGTCTTACGTCAGGTCTATCACCCCGACGGTCTCAATATGGGTTTGAATTTGGGGGCTGCAGCGGGCGCGGGCGTAGTGGGGCATATCCATTTTCATGTGGTGCCGCGCTGGGAAGGCGACACCAATTTCATGACCGCCGTCGGGGATGTGCGCGTACTGCCGGAAAGCCTGGAAGATACCTACCAAAGATTGCGCGCCGCCTGGCGTTCACCCCTGGAACCCCTCAAGACCCCTGAAGGACCCCATGACCGTTGACAGCCCCGAAGAATTAGCCAAACTCCAGCGCATCGGCCAGATTGTGGGCCTGACCCTCAAAACTATGGCGCAGGCCGTGCGTCCCGGCATCACCACCGCCGAGTTGGACGCGCTGGGGCTGCGAACCCTGCAAGCCCACGGGGCGCGCTCCGCCCCGCGCCTGGTGTACCAATTCCCCGGCGCCACCTGCATCAGCGTCAACGAAGAAGCCGCCCACGGCATCCCTGGGCCGCGTGTCATCCGTGCAGGGGATCTGGTGAATATTGACGTGTCTGCCGAACTGGACGGATATTTCGCCGATACCGGCGCCAGCGTGGCCGTGCCGCCGGTGGCCGAACCCACCCAAAAGCTGTGTGACGCCGTGTATACCGCCCTGTGGCGGGTGATCGACACCCTACGCGCGGGAATGCCGCTGAACACGGTGGGGCGCATTGTGGAAGAAGAGGCCCGCCGCAGCGGTCTGCGGCCCATCCGCATGCTCACCGGCCACGGCGTGGGGCGCGGTCTGCACGAAGAGCCGGAAGCCATCCACAACTTCTTCAAGCCCAATGACAAACGCATTTTCCATGAAGGCCAGGTGGTAGCGATTGAACCCTTCATGACCCTGGGCAGCGGTAACATTGTGGAAGAGCCCGACGGCTGGACTCTGCGCACCGTCGACCGGCGGCTGCCGGCCCAATTCGAACACACCCTGGTGATCCAATCCGGCCCGGCGCTGGTGATCACCGCCGTCTAAACGTTGCCTGCTTCTGGCCTCTCCTCGCCCGCTTCCGCGGGCGATTTCTTTGCGGGCGCGCCCAGCCAGCGCATCACCGCCATGCCCCCCTCGCGCCCCCCAGGCCGCAGCAGCCGCGCCAGCCCCCACAGGCGGCGGTAATAGGGCGGCATCTCTTCCGGCCCCAGCTCTGTGAACCCAAAGGGTTGATAAAAGGCGCGCAGTTCCGCCCGGCAGGTCAAATACAGCGGCGGCGCGTGCTGCGCCATCAGGATCAAAATCACCCTGTGGGCCAGTCCTTTGCCGCGGTGAGCTGGCTCGGTGGCAATAGAAGCCAGCTCGCGCAAGCCTCCGGCGTGAGGCTTCACCTGTCCCATGGCCGCCAGACGCTCTTCAAAGGTCACCAGCCAAAAGCGGCGCCAATCCAGCCCCAGCGGGTTAATCCGCACGCGCCACACCAGGCCGCGAATGGCGGCTGCATCCGAGGCCTGGGCCGGGCGCAGATGGTAACCCGGGGGCAAAGCAAAACCCTCCGCCGAAATCTGCCGTTCACCGGCGGAACCCAGCGGAGGGAAAGGTTCAAGCACTGCCATGTAGAGAGATTATCCGCCGCCCAGCAGTTCTTCCAAAATGCCGCGCGCCAGACTGGGGTCAGCCTTGCCGCGCATCTTTTTCATCACCTGCCCCACAAACCAGCCCATCAGGGTCACTTTACCGGCGCGGTAACTTTCCACCTCTTTGGGGCTTTCGTTCAGCACTTCCTGCACCACCGCGCGGATGGCGCTGTCATCGCTGACCTGGGCCAGGCCCTCTTCTTCCACAATCGTATGCGGGGCTTTGCCGCTTTGATCCACTTTTGCCAGCAGATTCTTGCCCGTGGAGGTGTTGACCGTATTGGCATCCACCAGCTTGAGGATTTCCGCCAGGTACTGCGGCGTAACCTTCAGCTGATCCGCGGTGCGGCCGGTGTCGTTGAGCATGCGCAGCAGGTCGTTCATCAGCCAGTTGGAAACCCGCTTGGGGTCGCCGCCGTATGCCTGAACCGCCGCCTCAAAGTAATCCGACAGGTTGCGTTCGCCGGTCAAAATGTCCGCGTCGTACTCCGGCAGGCCGTAAGCCTGCATAAAGCGGGCGCGCCGCTCCAGGGGCAGTTCCGGCAGGCCAGCCAGCACGCGCTCTTTCCATTCATCCGTCACCGGCAGCGAAAGCAGGTCCGGTTCGCGGAAGTAGCGGTAATCCGCCTCGGTCTCTTTGGAGCGCATCTTGCGCAGCACGCCTGCGTCCTCATCCCATTCCAGGGTCCAGGCCTCAATGCGGTTGCCCGCCTCCACCTCGCGAATCTGGCGGGCGGCTTCGTGCTCAATGGCGTCGCGCACGGCCTCAATCGAGTTGACGTTCTTAATCTCGGTTTTCGGGTTCAGGTACTCCGCACCTTTGGGGCGGATGGAGACGTTGGCATCGCAGCGCAGATGGCCTTTTTCCATGTCCGCTTCCGAAACGCCGATCCAGCGCAGCAGCTGGCGCAGACGGATCAGATATTGGGCGGCCTCATCTGCCGAGCGCAGATCCGGTCCGGTAACCATTTCTACCAGCGGCACGCCGCAACGGTTGAAGTCAATCAGCCGCTCGCGTCCGGCATTTTTGGTTTTGCCCGCGTCTTCTTCCAAATGCAGCTTGTGAATGCTGACGCGGCGGACATAACCCGACGGCATGGGCAGATCCAGATAACCTCCGCGCGCCAGGGAGCGGTCGTACTGCGAAATTTGGAAGCCTTTGGGCAGATCGGGGTAAAAATAATTCTTGCGGTCAAAATACGACACCGGCTGAATCTCGGCATGCATGGCCGCCGCCAAAAGCATCCCTTTTTCCACCACCGACTGGTTCAAAACCGGCAGCACCCCCGGCAGGCCGGTGCACACCGGGCAGATATTGGTGTTGGGCGGGTCAAACCACGAATCCGCCTTACAAGAGCAGAAGATCTTAGTGGTGGTGTTCAGCTGGATATGGGTCTCCAGCCCAATGACGATTTCATAATCGGTCATAGAAAGTCCTCACTCATCCGAATTTAGGTCAGACGATAGCATGCGTGCATAAATGCGTTTGCCAATCCAGGGGTAGTGGTAATCACCGCCCCGCACCAGCCGGTAGGCCGCCACCAGCGGCAGCGTGCCGTAAATGGGATAGATCAGAATGGCCAGGGCCACTAATCCCACCACAACAAAAAAGGGGATCAGCGCCATGCGGTAGGTCGCCGCGGGCAGGTCGCTGAACGCACCGCTTTCGGGCAGAATCAGCAGCAGCGGAAACACCGCTGCCGCAATCTGCGCTGCCAACAGCGCCGCCGAAACGACCAGACCAGCCAGCTGGTACACCAGAGTCTGCGCAGCGTGAAAGCGCAGCCAGCGCCGCTCTTTCTGAAACGCCCAGGCCAGCAGCGGCACCAGCAAGCCGTAAAAAGGGATCATCACGCTCAGGTGAGCGTTGGCCGCCACCCAGCGGTCTTCATGATCCTCATCCCAGCCCTCCGCCGGGCGCAAAAACGCTGCCAGGCGCGCTCCCAGCCAGGGGTAGCGAAAATCCTTGCCCAGGGCGCAGGCCGCCGCGGCCGCCAGCCCCAGCAGCGTGTACGCCAGCATCAGCACCCCGGCCAGCCCCAGCGGAATCCCCAGGGCCAGCAAACCGGTGGTGGAAACTTGCTCCGGCGCGGTCAGAGTGATCACGGCGAACCACACGCCGCCAATTGCCAAAAAAACCAACAGCGCCAGGGCCGTCACCAGCCCCTGAAGGGTCTGAAAACCCAGGGCTTGCAGCGCCTGAAAGCAGGCAAAACGCGACTTTCCCCGCATGCCGTTCCACACCAGCAGCGGCGCCAACAGGCCCGGCCCAGGGATTAGGACGGCCAGGTGAGAAACGGCTGCGGCAGCCCGTTCCTGTGGGGATAGAACCTGCGGGGTCGCGTCCAAAGCCAGGCCTACAGGTGCGCGCTTTGCGGCTCTTCCTGCCGCCAGGGGTCGTCCTGCGTGGCCACTTCATATGCGTGGCCAATGCGCAGCAGGGTATCCTCGCGGAAGTCCGGCCCCAAAAGTTGAATACCAATCGGCAGCCCCTCAGCGGTCAGCCCGCCGGGCAGCGAAAGACCCGGGATGCCGGCGTGGTTGGCAGGCACAGTCAGTTGATCGGCGTACTGCATCATCACCGAATCGCCGTAAACCGCCTCCAGGGGGAAAGCCGGGGTCGGCGTGGTGGGGGTCAGCAGCGCATCCACAGCCACCGAGCCGTCGGGGTCAAAGGCCTGATCGAAGTCGCAGCGGATGAGGGTGCGCACGCGCAGCGCGCGCTGGTAATACTGCTCGGAATACTGGGCCGCCGATACATACATGCCCATCAGAATGCGCAGCTTAGGCTGCAGGCCAAAGCCCTCGGCACGGGTCTTGCGGTACAGGTCGCGCAGGTCGGCAGGGGTGCGCTGGGTGCGGTAGCCGTATTTCACCCCGTCGTAGCGGTGCAGGTTCGAGGCTGCCTCCACGCGGCTGATGACAAAGTACGCTGGAATGCCGTAGCGCGCGTTGGGCATGGGCACATCTTCAATGATCTCTGCGCCCATCTCCGCCAACACCTGCGCCGCCCGCAGCACCGCCTGTTCAAACTCCGCCGGAACTGGCTCGGTGTGATATTTGCCCGTGCGCGCGTCGGGGATGGCGATGCGGAAGTAATCCGGCGAAAGGCCAATGCGCAGCCCCTGCACACCCTCTTCCAGCGCTTCCAGATAATCAGGAACCGGCGCAGTGGAAGAAGTGGCGTCCTTGGGGTCCGGCCCGGCAATGGTTTGCAGCATCATGGCCGTGTCGGTCACATCCCGCGCCATGGGGCCGGGGCAGTCCAGCGATGAGCCAAAAGCGATCAGACCGTAGCGCGAAACGCGCCCGTACGTGGGTTTGAGGCCCACCACCCCGCAAAAGGCCGCCGGTTGGCGGATGGAGCCGGCGGTGTCCGTGCCCAAAGATAGGGCCACCTCGCCCGCCGCCACCGATGCCGCGCTACCGCCCGATGAGCCGCCTACCACGTGGTTCAGGTTCCAGGGGTTGCGCGGGCAGGGCTGAAACGCGCTGGATTCATTGGACGAGCCGTAGGTGAATTCATCCAGATTCACCTTGCCCAAAATCAGCGCACCCTGTTCCTCCATGCGCGCCACCGAAGTGGCCGTGTAGGGGGACACAAAATTGGCCAAAATGCGCGAGGCCGCCGTGGAAGGCGTACCTTGCACGCAGAAAATGTCCTTAATGCTCACCGGGACGCCTGCCAAAAGGCCGGGGTCCTCACCCGCGGCCACCTTGCGGTCCACTTCTTCGGCCTGGGCGCGGGCGCGCTCCGCCGTCAGGGTGATGAAGGCATGCACACGGCGTCGGTCTTCCGCGGTCAGTTCCCCCGCATCCAATGCACCGGGGCGGCCGTCCACTTTCTGGATGCGCTCCAGGCAAGACTCCAGGACCTGAACCGCCGTGGTTTTTTGGCTGCGCACATGCTGCGCAATTTCATAGGCTGATAAATCGCAAAGTTCCATAAGGGATTATTCCAGAGTGGTGTGGGGGATGTCGGGCACGACGATGTAGCCGTCGCTGGTCTCAGGAGCCTGTTCTAAAATGGTCTGCGGTTCGGGGTAAGGCTGCCATTTGTCCTGGCGCAATCCCTGACGCACCTCCAACGGGAAGGGCACGCCGTGCAGGCTGGCGGGGATATCGTCGTCCAACGGGATGGCGCTCAGTTCATGAATGGCGGCAAGCTGGCGGTTCAGCTCTCCCCGCAGATATTCAGCTTCGTCGGGGTTTAGTTCCAGGGCGGCCAGGGCCACCAGGTGTTCAAAAATCTCTTGGGTGATCTGTTCAGGCATAAGCAAGTCTCAATTTTGAATGGTTCCCCCAGGACAGGCGTCCCAGGGGAGGATGGATACAGGATATCAGAGATGCAAGAGAACCGTCAGCACAGCCAGCGGGCGCAGGCCAGCCCTAGGGGCCAGGCGGCGGATCCGTGGGGGGCACCGATGTATCGGTGGGTGGCTTGGGCGTCCGAGTTTTGGTTGGGCGCGGCGTACGCGTGCGCGTGGGGGTGTTAGTGACTGTCGGCGTTTGGGTAATGGTGGGCGTGTTGGTAGGTGTGTTGGTCACCGTGGCCGTGGAGGTAAAGGTGGGCAAGGTGAAGCCGGTCGCCGTGGCCGGTAAGGTGGAGCTGGGCGCCAGGGTAACGCCCGGGCCGGCCGCCGCCGGCTGCTCGCCGGTGAAGCCCTGGGGTGTCCAGGTGGGCGGCAGCGCGCGCAGCGTCGCTGTGGAAGTGGGAATCACAATCGTAGGCGGCAGCGTAGGCGGCTTAAACGGGTTGATGGCTGTGTATGGATTGACCATGATCTGAAGCACGACCACCACCACCCCAACCAGCACAAACAGGGTCAGAATGGTGAGAATGTCCCAGATGGTTATCTTCATGGTTTTCCCTCCTGGCTATTTTGCACCGGTCGCACCGCCGCATTCATGTACAATGATAAGAACCTGTGCAAGATCTACGCCAGATCTGCTGCACCCAAAAATGGACATACAATCTGTCTTCTGCCAGTATATCCGACTTTCGCGAACTGTCAAGCAAAGGCGCGCGGGCGCTTTTGAGGTTGCCAGATTTTCATAACCTTGATATGATCAAAATGGGTGGGGAACCCACGTTGCGTGCAAAAGGATAGCCCATTTGAATCCAACCGTCCTCTACATTGAAGATGAAGCCGAACACCGCCAACTGGTGCAGCAAGCCCTGGAAGCCATTGGCTACGGCTTTGTGGGCGCAGAGACCGGCATGGAAGGCATCGCCGCCGCCCAAGAGATCCTCCCCGATCTGGTCCTGCTGGATATTCACCTCCCTGATGTGTTAGGCTACGAGGTCGTCCGCCAGCTGCGGGCCAGCTCGAACCCCCAATTGCGAGATGTGCCCGTCATCGCCATCAGCGCCGACACCCTGCGCGGTGCAGTGGAAAAAGCCCTGCAGGCCGGCTGCGACGTGTACATGAGCAAGCCCATTCACATTCGCGAGTTGTGGACGCGTGTCCAAAGCTTTTTGTCCGACTTTAAATAAGGAAAAGAGATGGCCAATCACACCCACCGCTCCTACCTTCTGCGTCTGGAATGTCCCCAGTGTCAGCGGGTCTTCGACCCCCACCAACTGCAAACCTTTTGCCCCGACTGCCGCGGCCCCCTGGTCTCACACTACGACCTGGAAAGCGTGCGCCGTCACACCGACCGCGATGCGCTGACCGCCCGCCCGCGGGGCATGTGGCGCTGGGCCGAGTTGCTGCCCGTGTTTGACCCCACCAAAATTATCAGCCTGGGCGAAGGCGACACCCCCACCCTGCACTTGCCTCGCCTGGGGGACCAGATCGGTATGCCCCACCTGCTCTTAAAGGATGAAAGCCTCAACCCCACCGGCAGCTTTAAGGCGCGCGGGTTGGCTGGGGCCATCTCGAAGGCGTATGAGCTGGGCGTGGAGCGCGTGATTATCCCCACCGCCGGAAACGCGGGCGGGGCTATGGCTGCCTATGCCAGCCGGGCGGGCATGAAAGCCGCCGTGTATATGCCCAAAGACACCCCGCAGGCCAACATGCTGGAAACCCGCATCACCGGCGCCGAAGTGCACCTGGTGGACGGCCTGATCAGCGACGCCGCCGCCTTGGCCGGGGCGCGCGCTCGCGACGAGGGCTGGTTCGATGTTTCCACCTTTAAAGAGCCTTACCGCCTGGAAGGCAAAAAGGTCATGGGTTTGGAAATTGCCGAAAGCCTGGGCTGGCAGCTTCCAGATGTGATCCTCTACCCCACCGGCGGGGGCACAGGCCTGGTGGGCATCTGGAAAGCCCTCAAAGAACTGGAAGCCCTGGGCTGGCTGGAAACCAAATCCTTCCCGCGCATGGTAGCCGTGCAGGCTGACGGCTGTGCGCCAGTGGTGAAAGCCTTTGACGAAGCCGCCGACACCTGCCAGATGTGGCAGGGAGCCCAGACCCTGGCCTCCGGGCTGCGCGTGCCGAAGAGCTTTGCCGACCGGCTCATCCTGCAAACCCTGCGCGAAAGCGGCGGAACGGCCGTGGCTGTCTCCGATAGCGAAATCCTCGCCGCCCAGCGCCATTTAGCTGCCGCCGAAGGGCTGTTTGTGGCCCCCGAAGGTGCCGCCACCCTGGCCGCCCTGCAAACCCTTCAGCGCCGCCAATGGGTGCGCCCCGATGAGCGCGTGCTGCTGCTCAACACCGGCACGGGGCTGAAATATCTCGAATCCAGCTTCCCTGAAGAATTTGCCCGCTAGCCGTCCCTCAATGCGAACTACTCACAGACGCCCCACCCGCGGGGCGTTTGTTTTGGGCTATAATCAACCCCATCAAACCATGCACCCAAGCCGCCACGCCGCTTCGGGTGATTGAAGGAAAGTCATGACGGCAAGCCCCTGGATGAACTGGCTCAAACGGTACCGTGTGTTGGTTTTGGCCGCGGTGCTGTATTTTCCCCTCATCTTTTTCGGTTACGGCAGCGATTACGACGCCCACGGTGTGGTATGGGCGGGTAAGTATTTCGTCAAAACCCTCGACTACATCCCCTCGCGCAGCCCCGGCTTTTTGGTGCACGAAACCATGACGTTGATCCTCAACACCCTGGGCGGCAGTCTGCTGACCAATTTGGGCAGCCTGTGCATGACCCTGGTGTTCCTGGGCAGTTTTTTGGCTGTCGCCCGCCGTTTCCAATTGGAGCAGGCTGAGCTGCTCACCCTGATCATGGCCGTCCACCCATACACCTGGGTCAGCGCCGCCAGCACCATTGATTACTTCTGGGCGCTGGGCTTTGCCTTCCTGGGTTTTTACCTGCTGATCGATCACCGCCCGCTCTTTGCGGGCATTGCCCTGGGGCTGGCGGTGGGCTCGCGCATCTCCACCGGCCTGGTTGTCGCCGCGGTGCTGCTGTTCGTGTTCATCACCCAACGCGCCCAACGGAAACAGGCCGTGGGCGCAGGGGCTGCCGCTGCGCTGGTGGCGGTGCTGTCTTACCTGCCCACCGCCGATTTTGTGGAATGGAGCTGGCGTTTTCTCAAACCCACGGTTGGCGACGAGACCTTCTGGTCGCTGCCGCTGCGTCTGGGGCGCTTTGGCTACAAAAATGTCATCTTCTGGAGCCTGCCCGGCTTCCTCGCCCTGGTCTTTGTAGGCGCCGCTGCCCTTCTTCGGCTGGTGCGCGGCGGTAAAAGCCTGCCAAACGCCGCTCTGGGCTGGCTGGGAGTGGCGGGCATTTTGGCCTACGAAGCCTTTTTCCTCCAAATTCCCACCGAAATCTCTTACCTGCTGCCCACCCTGCCCTTCTGGATGCTGATGCTGGGCGCCGCCCTGCCCCACAAGCGCCGCTGGCTGTTGGGACTGGCTGCCCTGGTGTTCATCAGCAATTTTGTCACCGTCAACGTGGCGCGCCCCAACGTGCCCAATCAGGCCACCGGCGCGGAATATGGGCTGTGGGTAGAGACCGGCCATCTGGTGAAAGATTTTGCCGCCCGTCAGGCCAAAATCGGCTACGAATACCCCGACCCCATTCCCTAACAGACCGCGTCTGCCTGCTCATGCTATAATCATGGGGTGATGCCCATGAACCCCAAGCCGCCTTCCCATGACTCAACTGAACCCGAAGCTGTGGAGCTGGCTGCGGGGCGTGCGCGGGTGCGTCTGTTCATTCAGGCCCCCCCTGGCACGCGAGTGCGCGTGACCCTGGATGCCGAAGACACCCCCGAAGGGTTGGCCGTGCAGGCCCAGGCCGCGCCCGACAGGCCGCATGTGCTCAGCGCCTTCTGGGAGGGCCTTTCGGCCAGAGTGCAGCGCGTTTTTGCCTGGGTGCAGCGCGCCGGGGCCGAAAAACACCTGGAATACGGTCTGCTCGGGCTGACTCTGGCGGTCTATCTGCTGACCCGCTTCATCGGCCTGGAGCAATATCCCATTTATTTCTTCACCGACGAGGCCGTGCAAACCGTGCTGGCTCAGGATTTCCTACGCGACGGCCTGCGCGGCTCCGATAAGATCCTGCTGCCCACCTATTTCCTCAACAGTTACCAATACAACCTCAGCCTGTCGGTGTATGTGCAGGTACTGCCCTACCTCTTGCTGGGCAAAGCCATCTGGATCACCCGCGGCGTTCCAGCTCTGCTTTCAGTGCTGGCCTGTCTGTGGGTGGCGCTGACTTTGCGGCGGGTGTTCCACCTGCCCCACGCCTGGGCGGGTGCGCTGCTGCTGTCCATCACCCCCGCCTGGTTCCTGCATTCCCGTACCGCCTTTGAAACCAGCCTGGCGGTCACTTTTCTGGCGGGCTTCGTCTATTACTATCTGCGCTACCGCACCGGGCATCCCCGCGCCCTGCTGCTGGCGGCGTTGATGGGCGCGCTGACCTTTTACAGCTATGCCCCCACTCGCCTGGTCATTGGACTGGCAGCCGTGTTCCTGCTGCTCAGCGACGCCGCCTACCATTGGCAGCAGCGCAAATGGGTGGGCTGGGCCTTTCTGCTCACCCTGCTGCTGGCCCTGCCACTGCTGCGCTTTCAGCTGGCCCACCCCACCGAGAACCTCAATCACCTGCGCGTGCTCAACTCCTACTGGATCCAGCCCATTCCGCTCAGCGCCAAGCTGGGCCAGTTCTTCAGCGAATACGCCCGCGGCCTGAACCCCATGTACTGGTATCTGCCCAATACGGTGGACCTGGAACGGCACACCATGAAAGGCTACGGCCACCTGCTGCGCTTCACCCTGCCCTTCCTGCTGGTAGGTCTGGGCGCGGCCCTGTGGAAAATTCGCTCGGCCCCCCACCGCGCGCTGCTGCTCGTTTTGCTGGCCGCGCCCAGCGGTGCCGCTCTGGTGGCCCTGGGCATCACCCGCGCCCTGGTGATGGTCATCCCGGCTGCCTTGCTCAGCGGCCTGGGCCTGTGCCTGCTGCTCCAATGGCTTGAAAAACATTGGCATCTGCCGCGCGCTGCCCTGGCCGTCCTCACCTTTGCCCTCCTGGCGGGAGTCAATGGGTACATGCTGCGCGATGCCCTGGTCAACGGTCCACTGTGGTTCCGTGATTACGGCCTGGGCGGTATGCAGTATGGAGCCAAGCAATTGGTGGCCGCCATTGACGAATATCAGAACCAAAACCCCGACGCGCACCTGATCGTTTCGCCCTCTTGGGCCAACGGCACCGATACCATCCTGCGCTTCTTTTACCCAGGGGATCTGCCTTACCAGATGGGCAGCATCGAGGGTTATTTATATGAAATTCAGCCGCTGGACGAGCAGACCGTGTTTGTGATGATTCCGCAGGAGTTTAAAATGGTGAACACCAATCCAAAGTTCACCGATGTGCGCGTGGAAAAAACCGTGCCCACCCCCGATGGGCAAACCGGCTTTTACTTTGTGCGCCTGCGTTATGCCGATAATATTGAAGCCATTCTGGAATCCGAGCGCCAGGCGCGCCAGGCCCTGCGCGAAGGTGAAATCCGCCTGGGCGGCCTGACCCTGCCGGTGCGCTATTCCTATCTGGATATGGGCGAAATTGGCCAACTCTTCGACGGTGATGAAAATACCCTGGTGCGCACCCTGGAAGCCAACCCCTTGCGCCTGCAAGTTTCAATGAATGCACAAATCCGCCTCTCCGGCGTCGAAGTGCGTATCGGCGGAACCGCCACCGAGGTGACCGCCACCCTGGTGGACAGCACCGGGCAGGTGTTGGCCCAGCAGCAGATCTCTGCTGCCGACGACCCCAACCCGCGCTGGGTGAGCCTGCGCTTTAACCAGGCCTACACCCCCGCTGCTCTATGGCTGGATGTCCGCAGCCTGCACGACGGAGAACCCGCCCACGTGCATCTGTGGGAGGTGCGGTGGCAGGAGTGAAGCCGCGCTGGGTGCGCACCTGGCAGGTCTGGCTGACCGCCGCGCTGTTTGCCCTGGCGGCCTTCTTCGGTTTTTCGCGCGCCTACCAGGGCCTCCTGTACAGCGACCTGTTAGCCGCTTACCAAACCCGCCCCGCGCCGCCGTATTGGGTCGTCACCGGCCTGCTGTGGGGCCTGACCGGGCTGCTGGCCAGTTTCAGCGTGTGGACGGGTTGGCAGGCCCGGCGCATTGCCTATTGGACGGCGGCGGGCATGGCCCTCACCTATTGGGCCGACCGGCTGCTCTTTTCACCATCCAGCGCAGCCCGCGCCAACACGCCCTTTGTCGTCTTCTTCAGCCTGTGTCTGCTCGTGTTCATCATCGCCGCCTTGCAGACCAACCCTCCCCAAAAAGGAAACCCTGATGAATAAAGATGAAATCGAAGCCAAGTTTTACCTGCGCGACCGCCCGGCCTATCTCGCCCGTCTGCGGGCAGCGGGAGCGGTGTTGGAACACCCCCGCATGTTGGAACAAAACCTGCGCTTCGACCTGCCGGACGGCAGCCTGACGGCGCAGAAGAATGTGCTGCGCCTGCGCCAGGACCGCACCGCCCTGCTCACCTTCAAAGGCCCCACCCGCCCCCAGCAAGGGGTGGCTGTACGCACCGAAATTCAGTTTGAGGTCAGCGATTTCAACGCTGCCCGCGACCTGCTGGAAGCCCTGGGATATCAGGTGGTGGTGATGTACGAGAAGTACCGTGAAGATTACTTCCTGGGGGAAGTCCTGATCACTGTGGATGAGATGCCCTTCGGCCTGTTCACCGAATTGGAAGGCCCCTCCGTAGAGGCTGTCCAGGAGGCCGCCCGCCAGCTGGGACTGAATTGGGAAGCACGCGGAGCTGCTGGGTACCTGGAGCTGTTCGAACGACTGAAGAAGGCCCGCGATCTGCCGCTGCAGCACCTCAGCTTTGCCGAAGTGGGCGGGCTGGGCGTACGTCCCGAAGAACTGGGCATGATCCCCGCGGATTAACCTGTCTTCACGCCAAACGCATCAGGGGGAAAGCCGAAAGCCTGCCGCACCGGCCGCAATATGCCTGAAAGTGTGACCAGAATGTGCCTGTACACCCAGGGCAGGGTGTATATCCCTATCTATAATAAAACCAACCAGTCGGTATGTTTACCTGTCAAAACTGTAATCTGATTCTAAGGAATTTTTGGACAAATCCAGTTTACAATTGCTTCGATTGAGCCTCGGTATAACCATGTGTAAACTATTGGAAGATGATGGTACGATGTTTGAACCTACGAAATTACCCTTACCGGTAGATGATTCTGTCCCCGTTGCCGCTCTCACCGCCCTCCACAGCCCCAAACCCCTACTCAGCCTGCGCCAGGTGGTCAAGGTGTACCCCACCCGCTCCGGCGACATTACCGCCCTGAAAGGCATTGACGCCGAATTTTACCGCGGTGAATTTGTCGGTATCGTGGGTAAATCGGGCGCGGGCAAATCCACCCTCACCCATATGATTACCGGGGTAGATCAGGTCACCTCAGGCGAAGTGTGGTTTGAAGATACCCCCGTTCACGCCCTCAGCGAGGATCAAAAAGCCTTGTGGCGCGGGCGGCATGTGGGCGTGGTCTATCAGACCTTTCAGCTCATGCCCAGCCTGTCCCTTTTGGATAACATCCTGCTGCCCATGGAATTCTGCGGCACCTATCAGCGCGGCAAAAGCGAAGAGCGCGCCCTGGAACTGCTGCGCGCCGTGGAATTGGAAGACCACGCCTTCAAAAAGCCCTCTGCCATCTCCGGCGGCCAGCAGCAGCGCGCTGCCATTGCCCGGGCATTGGCCAACAACCCGCCCCTGATCGTGGCCGATGAACCCACCGGCAACCTGGATACGGCCACCGCCGAGACCATCTTCAATTTGTTTGAGACTCTGGCCGAGCAGGGCACGACCATTTTAATCGTCAGTCACGACCGCAGTCTGGAAGAACACGTTTCGCGCCTGCTGACCATCACCGACGGCGAATTATCGGAAATGCGCAGCCTGCGCTAAGTTGTAAGGAGTACATCGTATGGCAGTCACCAGCGCGCTTCCGCAGGTTCCCCACCTGGGGGAATCCATTCGGATGCGCAAGATTGTAAAAAAGTTCAAGACCGTGGCCGGGGATGTGACCGTCCTCAAAGGGGTGGATGCGGAATTTCACCCCGGCGAATTTGTGAGCGTGGTGGGAAAATCCGGCTCCGGAAAGTCCACCCTGGTGAACATGCTCACCGGCATTGATAAACCCACCTCGGGCGAAGTGCAGATTGGCAACACCCTGGTACACAAACTCAACGAAAGCGACCGTTCTCGCTGGCGCGGTTTAAATTTGGGGATCGTCTTCCAGTTCTACCAGCTTCTGCCGGTCTTATCCCTGCTGGAAAATACCATGCTGCCCATGGATATCGCCGGGAAGATTCCGCCCACCGAGCGCGAAAGCCGCGCCCTGGGCCTGCTGCGGCAGGTGGGGCTGGAGCACGACGCGCATAAGCTCCCCGCCGCCGTTTCCGGCGGTCAGCAGCAAGCCGCCGCCATCGCCCGCGCCCTGGCCAATGACCCGCCTTTCATCATCGCAGACGAACCCACCGGCAACCTGGATTCACGCACAGCAGAATCCATCTTTGGCATCTTTGAGGGGCTGGCTGCCCAGGGGAAAACCATCCTGGTGGTCACCCACGACCCCCAACTGGCCCAGCGCACCACCCGCACCTTGCTGCTGTGCGACGGCGAGGTCATTCACCCCGCCGTGGCCGCTGCGCTGCCCTGGCTGAGCCACCCGCAGATGCTGCGTGCCACTCACCACAGCCGCCTCATTCAGCTGGAGGCAGGCCAAAGCCTGTTAAAAGCGGGTGAAACGCTGCAAGGCGTCTTTGTGGTGGTCAGCGGAACGCTGGAACAGACCCACGCGGAAAGCGGCGAACCCCTGCGTCTGGGTGCCAACCGCATCCTCGGGCACAACGCCTTGCTGATGGGCCGCCCTGCCCGCGCCGAAACCGCGGCGGTGGAACCCAGCGAAGTGCTCTTGCTGGATGGAACCGTCTATCAAGAACTGGCAGCCCACAGCAATTTGCGCGCTGAGCTGGCCAAAACGGGCGAGGATTGGTTGTGAAACCCTGGCAGTCCTATTTAAAACCCAGCTGGCGTAAGGTTCTTTCGGATCTGATCGGCAACCGCACGCGCACGCTTTTGGTGGTGGCCTCCATCGCTGTGGGTGTGTTTGCCGTGGGCATGATCGCCGGGTCATATTACATCATCCCCAGCGACATGAATGCCAGCTACAGCAACGCCAACCCCGCCAACATTCAAATTCAAACCCGCCCCTTTGATGAAAACCTCATCCGCGCGGTGGAGCGCACCCGCGGCGTATCCAGCGCCGACGGCGAGCGCACCATCTCCGTGCGCATGAAGACCCCCGACGGCGACTGGGTCAACCTGAATCTCATCGCCCGCACCCAGCCCTTCGCCGACCGCATTGACCTGGTCAAGCCCCTCAGCGGGGCGGTAGAGCCGGGGAAAAACGAGATCATTCTGGAAAAGCGCGCTGTCGAAAAGTACCATCTCGGCACAGGGGATGTTCTGGAGCTTAAACTGGAGGATGACACCATCCGGCGTATGAAAATCGCCGGAACCGCCCAAGACCTGACCTCCGGCATCGGCGGGATGTTCAACAATACCAAAGGCTACATTTCCGACGAGAGCATCGAGTGGCTGCACGAACCCTATTACTTCTCTCGCCTGCTGGTGCGCGTGGTGGAGGGGGATAACGACCCTGCCGCCATTCAAGCCGTGGCCGACAACGTGAAAGATACCTTAGCCAAAGACGGCTACGAAATTTACCAGATTCAAAAGAACCCCACCAATGTGCATCCAATGGAATCGATCTTACAGGCCATCATCCAGGTGCTGCTCTATCTGGGGGTACTCATCGTCTTCCTGAGCGGATCGCTCATCTCCAACACCCTCACTGCTCTGCTGAACCAGCACCTGCCGCAAATTGGGGTGATGAAGCTGGTGGGGGCCCAACGCCGCCAGATCATCCGTCTGTACCTGGCCCTCATCCTGTCTTTCGGCCTGCTCTCGCTGGTCATCGCCATCCCTCTGGGCAGTTGGGCCGCCTACGCCCTTTCCGATTTTGCCGCCGGGCTGATCAACTTCCCCCTCAACGGCTTCCGCATCGTCCCGCAGGCCATCTTGATTCAAATTGTTATCGGCCTGTTTGTGCCCCTGCTGGCGGGCATCTGGCCGGTGGTGCGTGGAGCCGGGGTGACAGTGGATTTGGCCATCAGCGGCGGCAGCCACATGCAGGAGGCCCCTGCCCAAAAGTCGCTGATGGATCAGGGGCTGGGTCGGCTGCGCTCGCTCTCGCGCCCCCTGCTGATCTCGGTGCGCAACACCTTCCGGCGTAAAGGTCGTCTGGTGCTCACCCTGCTCACCCTCACCCTGGGCGGAGCCATCTTCATCTCGGTGTTCAACGTACAGGTGTCACTGAACCAGAAGATCGAGCAGATCACCAAATACTTCTCGGCAGATGTCAACCTGGATTTCAACCGCCCCTACCCCATTCATCAAATCACCGCTCTGGTGCGCGGCATGGATGAGGTCGTCAGCGTAGAGCCCTGGGCCATCGGCCAAGCCAACGTGCTGAACGAGAAAGATGAAGTGGTGGATTCGATCACCCTGCTGGGACCGCCCGCCAACAGTCCCCTGGTCACACCCATCATCACCGAAGGACGCTGGATTGAGGCGGACGATAAAAACGCTCTGACCGTCAACGAAGCCTTCATGCGCAAAGTCCCCGGCCTGAAAGTTGGCGACACCATTCACCTGAAAGTGGGCACGCGCGAAGCGGATTGGACCGTGGTGGGCATTTTCCAATTCACCGGCATCAATGATTTGATCGCCTACAGCCATTACGACCACCTGGCCCGCACCCTCAACTACACCGCCAGCGCCGCCGCCTACCGCATCACCACCCTCGACCACAGTCTAGAGGGACAAACCCGCCTGGCTCAGGAAATGGACGCCCGTTTCCGCGCCCGCGGCTACGACATCAACTCAGTTGAGGCGGGCGGCACCATCACCAACTCCGTCACCGAATACATCGGCGTGCTCACCGCATTCCTGGTGGTCATGGCTTTGCTCACCGCCTCGGTGGGCAGCATCGGCATGGCCGGCACCCTGAGCATGAACGTCATGGAGCGCACCCGTGAAATCGGCGTGCTGCGTGCCATCGGCGCTTACGACACCATGATCCTGCGCCTGGTGCTGGTGGAGGGCTTGCTCATCGGTCTGATCAGCTTCGTACTGGGGTCAATTCTGTCCTTCCCCATCACCCATCTGCTGGCAAATGTGATCAGCATGGCCATTTTCAGCGCGCCGGCCCAAACCGCCTTCACCCTGCAAGGCTTCATTATCTGGCTGGGTGTGGTCATCCTCCTGTCCATCGGCGCCAGCCTCATCCCTGCACGCAACGCCTCGCGCATGACCATCCGCGAAGTGCTGGCCTACGAATAAAGCCCGGCGGGTGTACAACGAACTTGGGTTCTGCCTGGCGGGCGGGTATAATCAAGTCAGGAGGTAGTCCACCATGTCCCCTGAGCCTTCCAAAGACATTCAACCGCTGGGTTTCCTGGGTGAGGTGGGTTTGCGCGCCCGGCTGGTTTTTCGCCTGCTCGGCGACCGGCGTGTGAACCTGCTGCTCAAGGCCATTCCCGTCGCCGGCGTTGCCTACTGCCTGATCCCCGATTTACTGATCGGTCCCTTTGACGACGCCACCGTTCTGGCCGCGGCTGCCATGCTGTTTACAGAGCTGTGCCCGTCGGAAGTGGTCAACGAGCACATGCGCAGCCTGCGCGGCGAAAACTCGCCCCCGCCCCCTGCCAACCCAGCGCCCAACGCGGAAGAAGACATCATTGACGGGGAGTACGGCGAACTGCCTAAAGATCAATAACCGTTCAAAAAGGAAATTCCCATGAGAAACCTTTTATCGGTACGTCCGCTCTTCCTGGGTTTGATCTGTGTTTTGGCCCTCAGCGCCTGTCAGCCTGCCCCCACCGCCCTGCCCGCGGCGGTGACCCCGGCGGTCAACACACCCGCACCCACCGCTCAGCCCACTCCAACCCCGCCCGACCCCACCCAAGCCGCCCCCGAACCCACCCTGCCTGCCCCGGCGCAGCCTGACGCCACCCAACCCATGCCGCCTGCCGACCCCGCCGCCCTCACCTGGCGCGAGGTGGTCAGCGGCCTGAATAAGCCCGTGGATTTAACCTACGCCCCCGGTGAAGAACAGCGCGTCTACGTGGTGGAACAGGCTGGGGTCATCCGCGTCATCGAAGATGGGGCTTTGCTGGCTGAGCCCTTCTTAGATTTGCGCGGCCGCGTCGGTTCACAGGGTAACGAACAGGGCCTGCTGGGGTTGGCCTTTCATCCCCAATACGCCCAAAACGGCTGGCTGTATGTCAATTACACCGACCGTCAGGGCCATTCCATTGTGGCGCGCTTTGCGCGCAGCGGCACAAGCACCCAGGCTGATCCCCAATCCGAAGCCGTCCTGCTGCGGATGGAACAGCCCTACGCCAACCATAACGGCGGCGGGGTGGCTTTTGGCCCGGACGGGTTCTTATACCTGAGCTTCGGCGACGGCGGCTCGGCCAATGATCCCCTCGGCGCCGGGCAGTCCACCGACACCCTGCTGGGCAAACTCTTGCGGGTGGACGTCAACGCCGGGCAGGGTTACACCATCCCTGCCGATAACCCCTTTGCCGCGGGCGGCGGGCGCGCCGAAATTTGGGCCTGGGGGCTGCGCAACCCCTGGCGCTTCTCCTTCGACCGCCTGACTGGCGACCTGTACATCGCCGACGTCGGTCAAAACAAATACGAAGAAATCAATTTCTGGCCCGCCGGAAGCCCGCCCAACGCCAATTTCGGCTGGGATCTGCGCGAAGCCAGCCATCCTTTTGAAGGCTCTGTGCCCGCTGGGCTGCAGCTCACCGACCCCGTCTGGGAGTACGATCACAGCCTGGGCTGCTCGGTCACCGGCGGATACGTTTACCGCGGACCGGCCCTACCGGAATGGCAAGGGGTGTACATCTTTGGCGATTACTGCTCCGGTCTGATCTGGGGTCTGAAGCAGGTGGATAACAGCTGGCAGGCAGAGCAGCTGTTTGATACCGACGCCAATATCAGCGCATTTGGCCTGGATGCCCAGGGCGAATTATATGTTCTGGATCACCGCAGCGGGCGGGTGCTGCGGCTGGAACAAGCGCAGTAAAATAGTTACGCGCTTTGTCAACGATAATTGATGACGGAACGCACTATGAAAACCGGCTGCGTACGTTTATAGTACAATTCAGACAGCATAAGTGGATTTATTAGGAGGTTCACATGGCTGAAATCAATTGGGAAACCTTAAAAGTGCGCCACTGCAAACACGCAGGCGGCAAAGTCCGTTTAGAAGTACAAAAAATCTATCCTGCCGAGTTTATGCCGGATCAACCTGCGCGTGTCGTCGCTCACCGCTGTTCGCACGGGATGCGCTGCCTGATCACCAACAAAGGCGCCTGCGTCTGGTCGGGCGGCAACCCGGGGTATGACCCCTTCATCGAAAACGACTGATCCCGCCTGATCGTTTTCTATTTCGCATAAAACTGGCGCACCGCCCCTGCTTTCGGCAGGGACGGTGCGCTTTTAAACCCTACGATCCGCCTTTCAAGGCTGTCAACGCGAGCATTCTTGACTTGCCGGTTAGGATAATCTATCCTCAGGAAGAGGACAGGCACAAAAACCTGCGCAGTACAGAAAGGAGATCTATGAAACGCTCTGTTTTAATTCCCTTGATTGTCTTAATTTTGGCAAGCGTAGCCTGCAGTTTGGGCGGTTTAACCGGCGGTGATAAGTCGGCGGCACCGCAGCAGGAAGGAAACCCGCCTGCCGCCACCCAGGCGCCCAAATATCAGCCTACCCAGCCCGAAGCCACCCCCACCGAAGCCCCGCGCGCCGAAGTGGAAGGGTTTGAGGATGAATTTGATGTCATCAATACCGACTGGTCGGATGTTTTCACCGTCACCACCCAGGCGCTGAACGGCAAGATGTTCTCCACCGTCAAACTGGAAGACGGTAAGCTGACCTTCGCCCTGAAGGACAAAGAAACTTACCAGTACAAGTTTTACAAAAACCCCTTCCCTGCCGACGTGATCATTGATACCAAGTATCAGGCAGGCGGCTACCTGTTCAACGGCATCGCCCTGGTGTGCCGTGCCAACAGCGATATGACCCAATGGTACGAATTCCGCGTCTCCAGCGAAAGCAAGTACGCCATCTACCTCTTTGATCAGAGCCTGCGGGATTCGGGTAAGAACCCCTACGTCAGCCTGAAGCAAGGTGTGGTGCCGGTGGAAACCCTGGCCCCCACCAAAGAGAACGAACTGCGGGCGGTCTGCGACGGAACCAGTCTGATTCTGGAAGCCAACCAGGTGCAGATTGCGAACGTGCAGGACACCACCCTCTCCGAAGGCGGTATGGCCGGGGTGGGAGCCATGTCGGGCAGTTTAACCCCCGTGACCATCTGGTTCGACTATTTCCGCGTCACCCAGCCATAAATCCTCACAGCCTGCCTCGTGCCGCTTCCCAGCCCCGCGTTCCCCTCCGCGGGGCTGGATGGTTTTATAAGAAAGGATTGAATCGGTTTCATTTTTTACAAAATCGATTCACAATGCTGACAAAAAAAGTGTAAAATAGGTCAAGAAGCGGTTGCCGCCCACCGTCCCCCATTGACCCGGTATGTACAATAAGGAAGGAGTTAGAAGATGAAGCGTATCCTCTACCTGATGGTTCTTATCGTGTTTGTCTCTGTCGCCTGTTCCCTGCCCTTTGGAAAAGACAAGGAAACCCCGACCCCTGAGCCTGTGATACCAACCCCGGTGACAGAACCGACCCCCTTGCCGGTGGAAGAGGAACCCACCGCAGAACCGGTCAGCGGCGGCGGCGCAGTCTCCAACCTGCGGGACGCTGAAAACGCCGTGGTGCGCATCGTCACCCAGGGCGCTTATGAATTTGCCGGTTACGGTTCCTATGAGCAGTCCTTCACTGGCACAGGCTTCATCATTGACCCCAGCGGCCTCGCCGTCACCAATAATCACGTGGTCACCGGCGCTGCCCTGGTGGAAGTCTATTTCTCCGGCGATCCCAAACCGCGCCAGGCGCGCCTGTTGGGTCACTCCGAATGCTCCGACCTGGCCATCATTGATATTGACGGCGACGGTTTCCCCTACTTTGACTGGTTCACCAATGACATTAACCTGGGCCTGGAGGTCTATTCCCTGGGCTACCCGCTGGGTGATCCCGAATATTCCCAGCACCAGGGCAACATCTCCAAGAAAAACGCCAATACCCCCACCAACTGGGCGGATGTTTCGAACGTGGTTGAACACGATGCACTCATCAACCCCGGCAGCTCCGGCGGCCCCCTGGTCACCAGCGACGGACAGGTGGTGGGCATTAACTATGCCTCCATCGGCTCGGCCAATCAGTACTACGCCATCACCTACAAAGAAGCCCTGCCCATTTTGGACAAGCTCAAAGCGGGTCAGGATTTCCTTTCCATCGGCATCAACGGCGAAGCCTTCCTCACCGAAGACGGTTTCTCCGGCATCTGGATCTACTCGGTGGCTTCCGGCTCGCCCGCAGACATCACCGGCATCAAAGCGGGTGATATTCTCCTGGAGATGGAAGGCATCTCCCTGGCCAAGCAAGGCACCATGTCTGAATATTGCGGCATTCTGCGCGGCAAATCAGAAAGCGCTGTGATGGGCGTCAAGATTATGCGCTACAAGACAGGCGAAATTCTGGAAGGCCAGATCAACGGCCGCAAACTGGAGGTCACCCAGGCGGGCAGCGCCCCGGCTCCCAGTTCGGACGGCGGATCCACCAGCCAGGCCAGCGGCGACTATTACACCGAGGAATTCAACGGCGATGTGACCCCGTGGAAGACCTGGGTGGCTGCGGGCGACGCCAACAAGAAATTTGCCACCGCCGGAGCGGGCGTGCTGCGCTTTGAACTGCCCTCTTCCGAAACCTACGCCTACGTCCACAACACCGATTTTGTCTATTCGGATGTGTACGTTGAAGCCGAGTATAAAACCGTCAGCGGCGGACGCAACGGCTTTGCCGTCATTTGCCGCGCCTCCGATCAAGGTTGGATCGAAGCCCGCATCAGCACCCGCGGCCAGTACACCGGCTCCTTTGAACTGTACCGCTACGATTACAACCTGAAATCCCGCGGGCAGAACCCCTATGTGCAGTTAGTCCCCGGCGTTGACCGCGTGTACACCAACGCCATCAAAACCGGCTTCAACACCAACACCCTGGGCATGTCCTGCGTGGGCAACCAGATTCGACTGTTCATCAACGGCATTGAACAGTTCACCCCCAACAAGAAGGCCATCATTGACAACGTCCTCACCAGCGGCACCACAGGCATCGGCGGTATGTCCTTCAGCGACGGCAGCGTGATCATGGAAGTGGAACGCGTGCAGACCGTTCAGCCCTAGCTGATGCGCCCGCCTGACGAACTCAATGCAGGGTTCGGCTCTCGCCAAAGGGCCGAACCCTGCCCATTTTTTTAAGCGCAATACGCTTGCAAAGTGCATTGAAGCAGGTATAATTTCGTTAACAATTGTTCTAGGAACCTGTCAGGGGACAACATGCCCATTAATTATCAGGAACTGCAGCCCCAAATCCACACCCTCGGTGAACGCGCTCTGCAGCGCGAACACAGCCTGCGGGAGCGCCGCGAACAGGCCCTGCGCCTCTTACAGCAGGCCGCCGCCCAACCGCAGCGCCTGCGCGAGCGCATTGAGCTGGCCGCGCTTCAAGACCCGCGCCTGCGCTGCGCAGCCCCCGCCGCAGAAGGGCTGACCCTGCACCGCCCGCCCCCCCATCAAGACCAGCCGCGCACTTTGCTGGCCGCTGACGGCTCCCAGATCCCCCCCGACCGCCACGCCGCGGTGGAATTCGCCCTGCTCAACGTCGGCCTGATCGAAATGCACCCCCAGGAAGCCGCCGCCCCCCAGGAACACATCACCACCCTGCTGCTGGCCGACGACGAGGATCACCCAACCGGCGCGTCCCTGACCGAAGAGGCCGTGGAAAACCGCCGCGACATCCTGGAACGGCAGGTGCTGGCTCGCCGCGCCGCGCAGCTTCCGGGGCCGGTGGTGGCCCTCACCGACGGGCCGCTGGAACTCTTCCGCGAAACCGGGCAGCCAGAGCTGCGCCAATACCTGGATGAGCTGCGCTCCCTGGCACGCCTGAGCGTCATCACCGCCGGGTATGTGGAAATCCTCAAAGCTCAGTTGGTGGTGCGCGCTCTGGAATTACTGATCCTGGCGGAAGACGAACTGGGCCGCGCCAGTCAACTGCGTCCCCTCTTCGGCGTGGATGACGGCGACCTGTTCCGCGGCCTGCTGGGCGTGGGTGAGCGCTCGGCGGTCTTCGCCCTGCAATCCAACCGCGCCCAAAGTTATAGCCAGGAGCTGGCCCTGCACTTTCTCTATCTCAACGTCGGCCGCCCCCACCAGCCCTATCTGGCGCGGGTGGAGATCCCTGCCTGGGTGGCCCAGGAGCCCGCCAGCGTGGACCTGCTGCACGCCGCCCTGCTAGCTCAATGCTCCCTGTTGGGCAGCCGCCCCTACCCCTACATCCTCCAGCGCGCGCATGAGGTGGCCGTGGTGCGCTTTGAAGAAGCCGAACAGGTGCTGCTCATGCTCCAGCGCGAGCTGCTTTCGCGCGGGTTAGACCCCGGCAGCCTGTCGAACAAACTGTATCATAAACAGATGAGCCATCAACGAACGAGGTACGGACGATGAGCACAATTGAAATTGGGCGCCTGCTGCGCTCCAGCACCACCGGCTGCGTCATCGGCTGCCGGTTGTCGGATATTGATGTGCCCGCCCTGGGGGGCATGGTGCGCATCCCCCTGGAAGACCCCGCCCACACCCAGGTGTATGGACTGATCTACGATATCCACGTGGATGATGACGGCTTGGTGCGCCAGCTGATCACCGCAGATCAGGTACACCCCAGCGTCATCCTGGATAACCGTCTGAACCGCAATGTGCCCGTGGAAATTTCGGTGCTATTTACCGGCTACGAACAAAACGGCCAGATCTGTCATCTGCTGCCGCCGCGCCCGCCCCTGACCCTGGATGTGATTTACCTGTGCAGCCCGGCTGAACTGGCCCGTTTCACCGCCGCCGGCCGCTTTGGCTATTTCCGCCACGTTCTGCGCGCCCGCGACCTGCCCGTAGAAGAGCTGCTGGCCGCCCATGTGCAGCAGGCCGCCGCTGCCCAAAATGAGGCGGGCAGCCGCCAGTGGGCGCAGCAGGCCGCCGCCGAGCTGATCACCCTGCTGCGCGATGATTACCCCACCCTGATGGGCGTCTTAGGCGCGCTGGCTGACGCCCAAATGGATTCCATCGGAGGGCAAAATGCCTGAAAAGCCGCTTTCCAACCCGATCATCGGCTACGTCGTCGGCGGCGGGCTGAAGAACAGCCTGCGCGTGCGCCTCAATGTCTCGCCCCAAAGCGTGCAGGAAGGGGCCTTTGTGGTCGTCAACAGCGGTGATTGGCAGTTCTACGGCCTGGTCACCGACCTGGAGCTGGGCGCCACCGACCCGCGCTTTGCCGATGAGCAGTCCGAACAGCGCCTGCCCCCCGCCCTGGCGGGGCTGCTGCACGGGCAGACCCTGTACACCAATCTGGAAGTCCTGCCGCAGCTGATGCGCGAAATCGGCCCCGACCCGGGCGACCCGCGCTACCCGGCCTGGCGCGCTGAGCACTCCGACGACCATGAACTGCGCCTGCTGCCGGTGAAAACCATCCCCTCCCACCACGCCCCCGTGCGCATGGCCGACGCGGGCGACGTGGCCGAGATCTTCGGCGTGCCCGGCGAAGGCGGCAATTTCCAAATCGGCAGCACCCGCGAACAGGGCCATCCCATCAGCCTTAATCTGGACAAGTTTGTGCAGCGCTCCTCCGGCATCTTCGGCGCCACCGGAACCGGCAAATCCTTCCTCACCCGCATCCTGCTGGCCGGGCTGATGCACCGCAACAAGGCCTCCATCCTGGTCCTCGACATGCACAACGAATACGGCCTGGATGACACCGCCAGCGACACCGGTCAGCGCGTCACCGGCCTGCAGAGCAAATTTGGCCGCAGCCGCGTGCGGGTGGTGGGCGTGGGCCGCGGCACCATGATCCGCGGGCAGGCCCCCGATTTTCATCTGGAACTGGCCGAAAGCGACATCACCGCCGCGGATATTGAGATGCTCACCCGCGAGCTGAACCTGAAAGAGACCACCCCCACCACCCTGGACGCTCTCTACCATTCCTTTGGCAACCACTGGTTCTCGCGCTTCCGCGGGCTGAAGGTGGGGGCCGTCATCGAGGATGACAACGGCAAGAAAATTCCCGCACCCGACAGCGTGGCCGCCTGGGCGCTGGAAGCGGGGGTCAACGTGGCCGCCGCCGAAGGCCTGCGCAGCAAATTGGAACGGGTGTACAACCTGCCCTACATCGTGGAAAAACCCGCTTCCGACAGCCTGCAGGAGGTGATCCACTCGCTGGAAGAGGGCAAACATGTAGTGCTGTCCTTCGGTGAATATGAACGAGACCTGGACTATCTGCTGGTGGCCAATATCCTCACCCGCCGCATCCGCGCCGCCTGGGAAAAGCGCACCAACGACTTCCGCGCCCACGGCGAAAAAGAACCCCGCCCCCTGGTGATTGTGGTGGAAGAAGCCCACAAGCTGCTCAACCGCGAGATGGCCGCCCAAACCGCCTTCAGCACCATCGCCCGCGAAATGCGCAAATACTACGTCACCCTGCTGATCATTGACCAGCGCCCGTCGCAAATTTATGACGAGGTCATGTCGCAGCTCGGCACGCGCGTCACCGGCTGGCTAGGCGACGAAAGCGATATTCAGGCTGTGCTTTCTGGGCTGGCCGGGCGCGACGCCCTGCGCGGCATGTTGGCGCGCCTGCAGCCCAAAGAGGAAGTCCTGCTGCTGGGCTGGGGCATGCCCATGCCCATGCTGGTGCGCTCGCGCCGCTACGATGACCGCTTCTGGCAGGAACTGTTGGGCGGCAAAGCCGGAAACGCCCGTTCGCAAAGCGACTTGATGAAAGAACTGGGGATTTCTTAAGGCAATCCCCGCAGAAAACCCTTCCAAAAATCCCCCTTGCTGTCAATCCACAGCAGGGGGCTTTTTTTTCGGCTCCCCGGTCTGAGCGGTTTACAATCTCTTTACATCCCATCCAGGCCGGTTTCTCCGCCCGCATCCGACTGTATAATCAACTCAGGCGGGCTTTTTTTGTTCACCAACAGCATTGATTTCATCTGTATCCCAAATGAACCAGTGAGGTTAACCATGAATCAGCGGGGCCAATTGTGGAAAGGCATGTTCAATGCCATCGTGGTTTTCGTTCTTCTTATCTCGTGGGTGGGGGCCAGCCCGGCGCAGGCCCAGGCCGAAGACCCGCCCGCCGCACCCCAGGGCGGAGGCGGCTGCTATCCGTCTCCAGACCCATTGGAGCCTAACGATACCCTGGGGCAAGCACCACTGGTGGACCCCAACGAGAGCATCCAGGCCCAGTTGTGCCCGGGCAGTGAGAACGATTACTACGCCGTGGATCTGACCGCCGGGCAGGAACTGGTGGTCACCCTTGAATACGGCACACCCTACCCCTGGCCCACGTTCGAGCTTGTGGACGCAGACGGGAACATGGCCGTTGATTCCTGGTGGTTGTGGTCCGATGGGATTTATCTCTTCAGCGAAAATGGGCGCGAATATATGAGTTACGCCTTCACGCCCCAGCAAAGCGGGCGCTACTACATCCATGTTTATTCCTGGATGAGCGAGTTCGCGATGGAGTACACCCTGCACCTATCCACGCTGTGTAAGGGTTTATTCATGGAAGCCCAATACAGCGAGGACGGCAACGCCATCCTGGCTGAGCCTGCGGGCAACTGCGGCAAAGGCCCGCGCGTGTATCAGGCCGGCACCCAGGTACGCTTGCAGGCCGTCACAGGAAAAGATTACCAGGGGACGGATTATCAATTTGTGCGCTGGAACGGTGACCTGACCGGAACCACCAATCCGGCAACCGTGCGCACGGACCGCACCAAGCGAATCCGGGCGCTGATGACCTTAAGCAGCCCGCCCTTCTCCTGCGCCAATGCTGAGGGCGTCA
The DNA here is from genome assembly GCA_029975215.1 of Levilinea sp. Classification (GTDB taxonomy): domain Bacteria; phylum Chloroflexota; class Anaerolineae; order Anaerolineales; family Anaerolineaceae; genus Levilinea. The sequence goes on along the minus strand of JARKPO010000076.1, from coordinate 11,332 downwards.
GCGTCAGCGACTGCGAAGCCCTGGTGAGCCTGTTCAACGCCGCAGACGGCAAAAACTGGAAAAACAGTGAGGGCTGGCTGTACGATCCTTACGTTTGCGGCTGGTATGGCGTGTACTGCGGCAAAGACTACAGTCTGTATCTGCGCGGCAATAAGCTCAAAGGCAGCCTGCCTGCCAAGTTCTACACGCTGAGCGGCTTCCCGCACATCGACCTGGGCGAGAACCAGTTGGGGCCGTCGCTTTCCGACAGCTTCTCCAAAATGCCCTGGCTCAAAACCCTGCGCCTGGATCACAACCAGTTCAGCGGCACGCTGCCCGCTGGCCTGAAAACCCTGCCCAACCTGCGCACCCTGGACCTGAGCTACAACCAGCTCGGCGGCCCCCTGCCCTTGGACGGCGCCGACTGGCCCGCCCTGCGCAGCCTCAACCTGGCCGGGAACCAGTTCAACGGCGGCATCCCCAGCGCCCTGCGGGATCATTTCTGGTATCTCAACAGCCTGGATCTCTCCTATAACCGCCTCACCGGCCCCATTCCCACCGATCTTAACCAGCTCTTCTGGTTGGAGCGCTTTGAGGTTCATCACAACCAGCTCAGCGGGCCCATCCCCACAGAACTTGGCAGCCTGGGCCATCTGACCTACCTGGATCTGCAAAGCAACCTGCTCAGCGGGCCGCTGCCGGCCGTGTTGGGCAATCTGCCCCTTCAGGTGCTCCAGCTTTCCAACAACCGCCTCAGCGGGCCCATCCCGCCCGAACTGTTCAGCGAAAATACCCAGGGGCTGGAAGTTCTGGAACTGGCCAACAACCAGCTCAGCGGCGAGATTCCCTGGATCTTGTCCCCGTACCTGCGCCAGCTGCGGCTGGACGGCAACCGCCTGACTGCGTCCGATGGGTATCTGCGTCTGTTCCTGGCCTGGCAGAACCCCAGCTGGGTCAGCAGCCAGCGCGTGCCCATGCTCCAGGTCAGCCTGAACGACCGGGGCATCTCTGTGTGGAATTTCCCGATCAATACCGACCTGAACGTTGCCATCCGTGACAGCGGCAGCGCCCTGCTCTATCAGACCACCACGCAGACCAACAGCATTGGCTATGCCTTCTTGAGCAGCGGCGATCATCAGGTTGCCCTGACCCCGGGCATGACCGTGGAAGTCAGCGACGGGGTCACCGTCAAACAGCTCACCCTGGAAACGGTGGTTGTGAATCAGGTTAACCTGCCCGCTCAGCAGGTGACGGGTACAGCCCAACCCGGTGCTTTGGTGCAGGTGCTGGCGGATAATCTGAGCCAATACGACCGCGTGCAGGTCGTAGCGGACGGCGGCGGCAGCTGGGATACCCAAAATCACGACTGGCTGCAGGACTGGTTTGGTGATTGGGCTGCGCCCACCGAACGCCTGCTGCTCCTGCCCGACACGCGCGTCAGCGCCCGCGTCTACGACGCCGACGGGGACGTGACCTACACCCAACAAATCCCCTGCATTCCGCTGCAAACCGCCGTATCCCCGGCCTCCGCCGGAACGGTGAACGCGACCCCCGCCCCCAACTGTCCCGGTGGTTATCTGCAAGGCACGATGGTGCAGTTGGAAGCCGCCGCCAACCCAGGCTTCAAGTTCGACCACTGGCGAGTGGCGGGCTATACCACCTCCGACCCGCAATTCATGATGCAGGTGAACCCCAACACCCTGGTGACGGCCAACTTCCAGGAGGCGGTGCCCCCCACCGTCCTCAAAGTCAATTCCTTCCGTCCCACCGCTGACCAGCAAATCACCCCCGGCGAAATCATCACCAATCTGCCCATCACGCAGCTGTGGGTGCATTTCAGCGAGCCGATGTACAACCCCAGCGGCGATCTGCTCTACCCGCGGGATGTCACCAACCCCAACGCCTACCGTCTGACCGTCTCCGGCCAGCCGGTGACGGTCAACCTGGTGGTCTACGACGCCGCCAACCGCGCGGCCAAGCTGCTGCTCAACGGCGGCAAGGCCCTCGAATCAGGGGTCTACACCCTCGAAATTCTGGACGGCTGGTTGGATGACAGCCAGCGCAACCTCTTCGACGGCGACGGCGACGGACTCCCCGGCGGAGCCTACAGTCTAGACTTCACCCTCAGCAGCATCCCCTCCGCTCCCAAGCTGGTTGCGCCCCTTTCCCGTGCTTTCCTGAATGACACCACCCCTGCCTTTGAGTGGACTCCCGGCCCCACCGATAAATCCTACACCCTGCAAATCGCCAGCGACTCGGCCTTCCAGAGCCTGGTGGGAACCTACGTTGTCACCGGCTCCACCTTCACCCTGCCCGCAGACGATGCACTGGCTGAGGGACGCTACTTCTGGCGCGTGTACGCGGTCAACCCCTTTGACCTGCCCGGTAAATGGAGCCAGGTGTGGAACTTCACCGTTGACACCACCGCTCCGCCTGCGCCGCTGCTGCGCACGCCCAAACAGAACACCAACACCACCGATGCTACGCCCTTGTTCGCCTGGATGCGTTCCCCCGGCGCGCAGAGCTACCGCCTGCTCCTCTCGGACGAACCCAGCTTCTCGCGCATCCTGGTGGACACAACCACCCTCAAAACCAGTACCGTGCTGACCGCCGCCGAGGCGCTGCCCTACGGACGCTACTACTGGCAGGTGCAGGCCGTGGACGCCGCCGGCAACGTTTCGCCCTGGAGCGACTTCTTCACTTTTGATGTCAGCTTACTGCGCAGCCCCCAGGACAGCACTTACACCACCCAAACCAACCCCGCCCTGCGCTGGACGCGCCTGAAATCCGCCTCGCATTATTATCTGGAGGTCAGCCGCAGCCCCTACTTTACCGCCGGCAACCAGGTGCTGTTCTTAACCGTGCCCGGCAATGAAACGCGTTGGGTTCTGGGCCCCCTGTCGCACGGCTGGTACTACTGGCGCATGTCCGCCGTGGTGGAGGGGGTGGCCACACCCTGGATGCCCACTGAGAGCTTTGCCGTCACCCCTGGCCTGGGGCGGCCTAAACTGACCAGCCCGGCCAACAACAGCATCCAGCCCAGCCGCGCCGTGGAACTGGTGTGGCAGGAGGCTTCCTGGGGCGGCTACCAGCCGCCGGTGTACCAGGTGCAGGTAGATGACACCAGCAACTTCTCCAGCCCCCTGCAGGATGTCATTCTGGACGCGGGCGAGCTGAGCTGGGTAACGCCCAATCTGGTCAACGGCAAGCACTACTGGCGCGTGCGCGCCGTCAATTGGCTGGGTTACACCGGCCCCTGGAGCGCATCCAGCAATTTCACCGTCCTCGCGCCGTAACCGCACTCCCCGATCAGAACAAAGCCCCCCGCCTGTGCTTTCACAGCGGGGGGCTGTTCTTATTTTCTCAACGTCTCACGGCCAGAGGAAATAGATCAGCAGCGGAACGAGAATGCCCAGGAAAATGCCCGCAATCACCTGCCGCGGGGTGTGCCCCAGCACTTCCCTCAGCGCCTCCTGCGAAATGGGATGCCCGCTGAAAAATTCATTGAGCATCATGTTGATTCTTTGGGCGTGGATGCCCGCCTGCCGCCGCACCCCGGCCGCGTCATAGACCACAATCATGGCCACCGCCAGGCTCACGGCGAATGCGGGCGTCTCAAAGCCGGAGAACAGGCCGATGGCCACCGCCGTGGAGACCACCAGGGACGAGTGTGAGCTGGGCATGCCCCCCGCGCTGATCCACATCCCCCAGTTCCAGCGCCGCGACGTCCAGTAATAAAATAGCGGCTTTAACACCTGCGCCAGCCACCATGCCAACAAGCCGGAGATCAAAATTCGATACGGCGCCAGGTTTTCCCAGAACATTAGCCCTCCTCGTCCGCCTCCAATGTGCCCAATTCCATGCGCAGTTGGCGCACGCGCAGTTCAGCCTGATCTAACAGCTGGGCGCAGCGCCGCGCCAGGGCCTGACCGCGCTCAAACAGGGTGAGCGACTCTTCCAACGCGCTTTGATCCCCCTCCAAAGCGGCCACCACCTGTTCCAGCTCCGCATAAGCCTGTTCATAGGTCATGGTTTCAATGTCCACAGGGTTCTTTTTCATTTTATCTCCTTAGGGCGGCTGTCCGCAGGGTGCGGCGGGGTGCTGACCTGCGCGCCAAAGGTTCCGTCAGCTACGCGCACCTCTACCCGCTCGCCCGCCTGCACCTGCCCCACACTACGCACCAAATGCCCATGTGAGTCCGATACCCAGGCGTAGCCGCGCTGCAAAACCGCCGTGGGGTTCACCCCCGCCAGGCGTTTTTCCAGAGCCTGCATATGCACCCGGCGCAGCGCCAGGGTTTGTTGAACGGCACGCTCACGCCGCTCCACCAACCGGTCCAGCGCCTGCCGCTCCATCTGCACCCGGCGCAGCGGCGAAGTCCAGCTCATGCGCTGCGCAGCTTCGTCCAACAGCGCGCGCTCTTCTTGCAATCGCGTCAAAAGCGCCGTCTCAGCCCGCTGCCACAACCCGGCCAGTTCATATTGAAGGTCGCTTTGCGGGGGAACTGCCGCCACGGCGGCCCCTGTGGGCGTGGGCGCGCGCAGATCCGCGGCAAAATCCGTCAGGGTAAAATCCGTCTCGTGCCCCACCCCGCTGATCACCGGCACGGCGCAGTTGGCCACGGCCCGCACCACGCGTTCATCGTTGAACGCCCATAGATCTTCCAGCGACCCGCCCCCACGAGCCACCAAAATCACATCCGGCGGCGGAGAAAGCCGCTGCAGTGCGCTCAGGGCCGCTGTGATCTGCGGCGGGGCCTCCACCCCCTGCACCGCCGCGGGGGCCACCACCACTTCGGCCATACGGTAGCGGTTCGCCAGGGTGTTGAGCATGTCCTGCAAGGCTGCCCCCGTGGCCGAGGTGACAATGCCAATGCGCCGCGGGCGTTCGGGGATGGGGCGTTTGCGGGATGGATCAAACAACCCTTCGGCCTCCAGCTCTGCCTTCAGGCGCACAAATTCCAGATACAGCTGCCCCTCCCCCGCCAGGCGCAGACTGGTGACGATCAATTGATACGAGCCGTCGCGTTCATACAGGGTGATCGCCCCGTGGGCGTCCACCGCCAGTCCGTTTTGCAGCTCCAGGCGGATGCGTTGGGCGGTGCTGCGCCAGATGACGCACTGCAGCGCCGCTGCCGTGTCTTTCAGCGTGAAGTACAGGTGGCCGCTGGTGGCCCGCTTAAAATTGCTGATCTCGCCGCTCACCCATACATCCTGCAGCAGCTCATCGCCTTCCAGGCGTTGGCGGATGTAGCGCGTCAGCTCGGTGACGCTCCAGGCAGCGGGTCCAAACAAAGCGGGCTGTCGCATAGCCTCCCTCGGTTCGCGTTAGATAAATTTCATGCGCCGCGAGGCAAACGACACCATGCGCAGCAGCAGCCAGCCGTGTTTCCAGCGCTGGATGTTGGTGGTGCCGTAGGTGCGTTCACGGTAGCGGATGGGCAGATCCATGATCTTAAAATTCAGGCGGGCTGCCCCAAACAACAGGTCAAAGTCGCCAAAGGGGTCGAAATCGCCAAAATAAGCGCGGTTAGCGGCGATGGTGCGGTAATCCTGCTTCCACAGCACCTTCGTGCCGCACAGGGTATCTTTTACCGGCTGCCCCAGCAGCCACGAAAAAACGATCGAGAAGAATTTATTGCCGAGGAAGTTAAAAAAGCGCATAGCGTCTTTTTCCATCGGGTACACCAGACGCACTCCGTTGATGAAATCGCCCTTGCCCGATACCAGCGCCTCATAAAAGCGCGGCAGATCCTCCGGCGGGACTGTCAGATCGGCGTCCAAAATCATCAAAATATCCCCCTGGGCCACATCAAAGCCCGCGCGCACGGCGTCCCCTTTGCCCACCCCTGGCTGACGCAGCAGCACCGCACGGCGTTGAGGGTTGGCAGCGATGGCCTGCTGAATGGCTTCATAGGTGTTATCGGTGGAATTGCCCTCCACGAAGATCAGCTCTGTGCCCGCTCCCATCTCGGGAACCCGCGCAAAAATGGCAGGAATATTGCCCGCCTCGTTGCGCGCCGGAACCAGCACCGAAACCACTGGCTTTTCGGGCACATCCCGCCGCACCGGAGCCGGGCGCGCCAGGGTGAAATGGGTGAGGGCCAGATGGTTGAACGGCCAGAGGCGCACCAGAAAACGGTTAAAAAACGGCGTCAATAGGGGAATATCCAGCGGCAGGATCACCTCTTCCCAGGTGCGAATCGGCTCAAAATTGGCCAGCACCAGCAAATTTTCCACATCCGATGGTGTCAGCCAGTTCTGATACAGGTTGGGGGCCGCCAGGCCCAAAGCCCGCGCCGCGCGCAGGGGCAGCTCCCACAACCGGCTGTAATAATTGATCAAAATGCGGGTAGCAGGCGTGCACAGCGGCTTCAGGCGGTCAAAGACCGTCTGCACATCCCACAAATCGTTCACCAGGTCCGACAGCACGATCACATCAAAAGGCCCTAGCACATCCAGTTCGTGCGCGTCAGCCTGAACAAAATGCAGCTGCGGGTGCGCACTGCGGGCGCGTTCCACCATCCCCGCCGAAAAATCCACCCCCACGCCGTAGGCGGGCTTCAGCGCGGCCAGTAGATGGCCTGATCCGCAGCCAATTTCCAAAACCCGCTGACCCTCAGGGATCAAGTAGCGGTAGATTTTGGCCAGACGGCGCTGATATGCACCGCCCCAGCCTTTCCAGGTTTTCAGCCGTTCTGCGACCTGCTCCCAATGGGTGCGGCGCTCGGATTGATAACGTTGATACGCAGGGTCAAGAGAGGGTTCGTGCGGGTCCAAATTTGGTTCCTGTTCGTAATAAAATTGAAGATCATTTGATTTTACCATGCCCAGGGTCAGCCGGACGCCGATTAAAAGAACTCCGCCGGTTTTCACCGGCGGAGCAGAGTGGTTGAGAGGCTTCGCAGCGCTCAGCGGTTACGGAATGACATAGGGCCAGATCGCGTTCGTACCGCAGGCGTCCACAGCGGTGAAGGTCTTGCCGTTCACCGTGCCAGCGTGCCACCAGGCTTCGGTCAGCAAGGGGTCGCAAGCATCTGCAGTGAAATCACGCGTGACGCCGCCGATCACCTTTCCATTGAACCAGGCGGTCACTTTGATCCACTGGTTGAGCAGGGAACCGTCGCCGTTATCGGTGAACAGAACCTGATAGTCACCCGCCAGTTTCACCTTGGCACCAGCGCGTTTGATGCTCAGCACTTCCCAGGTCTGATAGTCTTCTTCGTCAAAGCGCTGGTAGCGGGCAAAGGGGAACTCCCACATGGCGCCAACTTCGGAAGTGGGGTTGTTGGGATACAAAGCGCCGTACTTCTCCGGGCCAACGATGAACGGCGTGGCCTCGGGCAGCCACAGGTAGGAATCCAATTCGTCGAAGTAATTCCACCAGTCCCACTGCGAAACCACCTGGAAATCGCCAGCGGGCGGGACGACCAGGAAGTGATCAGCCGAATTGCTTTCAAACACACCTGCGGAGGCGAATAAACCTTCAGCCGCCGTCTGCAAGCCCGCGGTGTAACCTTTGGCTTTGACACGAGCATTGTACGGCCCCACAGGCAGGTTGATCAGGTCCACCGCCGGGAATTCATAGAAGGGGGTCGAGACAGCCGCGGTATCCACCACCTTGTTGGTGACAGCATCCACCGCCGCGATTTGCGCGCCAGCCAGCGGCAGGCCGGTCACCGCATCGTAGGGGAACACAGTCAACGCACCGCGTCCCATCGCCGCAGCCAGGTCCAATTCCACCGCGTTTTCCATATCTTCAGCCGCGGTGAAGGGGACATCAGCGAACGGCCAGCAGAAGGGCATTTCGCCCAGATATCCGCTGTCGCTGGAGCCCACCGTGGGATCAATCACATTCGGATCCACCGCCAAGATCACCGGGCGGCCCGAATCCATCAGAATGCCCTCCACATCCGCGTTGGTCAAGGCTTTATCCAGCGACCAGACCCGCGCAGCGGCCGCCGCCACATGCGGGGTGGCCATCGAGGTACCGCTCAAGTATTCAGAATCACTACCCAGCGAATATTGGCCGATCACCGAAGGATAGCTGACCGGGATCGTGGAGAAAATATCTTCACCCGGCGCAACGATCTCAACCCAGGCGCCGTAATTGGAGAAATAGGCTGCGCAGCCTTCAAAATATTCGCCGTCATCATCAATTCCGTTGCCGTCCATATCCACCCAGGTCTCTTCGGAGGCAATCGCACCCACAGAGACCATGCCTTCGTGGATGGTATTGGCAGCGCCGTCATCCACCGAACCCACCGGCGGAACCGACAAGGGGGAGGCAAACGCCGCCGGGTAGTGCATTTCACTGGTGCTGCCGTTGCCCGCGGCCATGGCCACGAACTTACCCTGGTTGACGGCCAGATGCAAGGCGTCGTATTCCACCGCCGAGCCTTCACTTCCGCCCAGGCTGAGGTTCAAGACCTTCACGGCCTTGTTGTTGGCGCAGTAGCGAATGCCCGCAGCGATGTCGGCGCTGGTACCCCAGCCCTGATCGGAGAGGACTTTCACCGCCAGAACCTTGCCGTTGGAAATGCCCGCCGGGCCCATGCCGTTATTAACCTTGGCAGCGATCGTTCCGGCCACATGCGTGCCGTGGCCGTAATGGTCATCCGCGATCTTGTCATCGTTGACAAAGTCATAGCCGTTAACGACCCGACCCTTCAGGTCAGGGTGGTTGATATCCACGCCAGTGTCAATCACGCACACCATCGGAGACAATTTCTTCTCCGGCCAGATAATATCGTGACCAATCCAGGCGTTGCCCCAGCTCTCAAATTCATCATTGGGGTACGTGGGAATGACCTGCACTTTGCCGCCGGTGCGCTTGACCGTGCGCATGGACAGCAGCTGGTCCACCGTTAATTTCTGCTTGTTGGGCAGCTTGCGGTCAACTTCCTTAAGTTGGAAGGGCTCCGCAGAGGTCAGTAATTGTTCCGGCAAACGGCGCACATAGTTCGGCTCCACAAAGCGCACGCCCGGCTGGCCCGCCAAACGGGCCGCCACTGCCGTCACATCTGCCTCAGGGTCAAAGCTGATCACAGCCGTCTGGTCAAACACCTTGACCACCTGTGCGTCCACCGACCCCGCCAGGGCTGTTGCCTGGCTCATGACAACCTTCACGGAGGTATCAAAACCAATCACCAGCTCACCCGGCACATATTCACCCTCCGGGACAGCAGGTGCTGCCTGCGCCTGCGCTGGGGCAGCCGCGGGCAGCAGGCTGAGTGCCAGGAGCAGCGCGATGAGCAGATGAACAACGCGTGTCTTTTTCATAGAATTCCTTCCTTTGCACAAATCGAAATTAAGGAGTGACCTTTTGCTAGATCGCCAGGGGCTTTCTCTCAATCGACTACCGGAGCTCGCCTGACGTAATCCCCGCCGTTAACCGCCCGCCCCATCCTACCGCTGATACGCGGAGAAGAGGCTGCCCATTCAGAGCAGTCACATTTTACAATTATAAGGAGAGTAATGTTATGCCGCAAGCCAAATCATGCCAGCAAATTTGGCGCGCCCTAAAACCGCAGCGTCATACAGCTCAGCCCGCCGTCCATCTTGCGCGGCTCACTCACCGCCTGTTCAATCACCGGATATCCCAGCGTTTCCAGCAGGCTGCGCGTGCGCGGGAACCCCGCCGGAGTGATGAGATGCTCGTTGACCAACAAGGTATTGGCCGCGTATTCTTCTTCCGCGGGCACGACCAGCCGGGAATAATTGGCAAATTCGGGGCGGTCCGCAAAGGTGGGCGTGATCAGCAGCGTGTTCTGGCCCACATATGTCACCGAAGATTTCAGGTGCAAACCCGCCGCCACCGGAACCGCCTGCCAGGTATAGCCGTGCGGCTCCAAAAACGCGCCCAATTGGGCCGCGCCCTCGGCGTTGGTGCGTTCTGACACACCGATGAAGACATGGCGTTCCACCATCAGCACATCCCCGCCGTCCAGCGTTCCCGGCGCCTCAATTTTCACCGTGGGGCGAAAACGAGCCAACACCGGCTCCATGCTGTCTTCTTCCCCCCGCCTCGCTGCCGCCCCTGGGCGCGCAATCACCGCCAGTTCAGGCGTGACCACAGCCGTATCCTCCACGAAATAGGCGTCCGGGTAGCCCGGCAGGGCCGGCAGCAGGGTGACAGCGATGCCCAGCCGCTCAAAAGTGTGCAGGTAATCCGCGTGCTGCTGCAACATCAAGTTGTAATCCGGCACGCCCAAAGCAGCCGTCGTCAGCCCATTGGCAAAATCCGCGCCCGGCAGACGGGCAATCACCTGTGTAAACATGAAAACCTCCCAGGGGTTATAGAACAGTAACTATCCATGAGTATAGCGAAAAACCCCGCAGAGTCAACGACCTGGCAAAAGCATGTTAAAATCAGGTCATGCCCAACCGTATTTACTTCGGCGATAATTTGCCCATCCTGCGCTCCCTCCCGGCGGGCTGTGTGGACCTGATCTATATTGACCCGCCCTTTAATTCCGGCAGACAGCAGGCTCGCACCCAACTTCGCACCGTGCGCGACCCGCAGGGCGACCGCATTGGCTTTCAGGGCAGCACCTACCGCACCGAAGCCCTCGCCACCCGCCAGTACGCCGATTGGTTTGAGGATTATGAGAGCTTCATTCGTCCGCGCCTGGAAGAGGCCTACCGCATTCTTGCCCCTCACGGCAGTCTGTATTTCCACATTGACTACCGCGAAGTGCATTACTGCAAAATCTGGCTGGATGCACTCTTTGGGCGCGACTGTTTTCTCAATGAAATCATCTGGGCCTATGATTACGGCGGCAAGCCAAAGAACCGCTGGCCCGCCAAGCACGACAACATCCTCTTCTACGTCAAAGACCCCCAGCAGTACACCTTTAACGTTGAAGATATTGACCGCGAACCCTATATGGCCCCCGGCCTGGTGGGCCCCGAAAAAGCCGCGCGCGGCAAACTGCCTACGGATACCTGGTGGTACACCATCGTGGGAACCAACAGCAAAGAGCGCAACGGCTACCCCACCCAGAAACCCCTGGGCATCCTTAACCGCATCGTGCGCGCCTCATCCAACCCTGGCGATGTGGTCATGGATTTCTTCGCGGGCAGCGGCACCTTAGGTGAAAGCTGCCTGCGCCTGGGGCGGCAGTTCTGGTTGGTGGATAACAACCCCCAGGCCCTGGAAACCATGCAGCGGCGCTTTGCGGATGTGCCGGAAATCGAATGGATTGGGCTTCCTAGGGCAATCGCATTCTAGAGAAATCGGGTATCCTCAAAGAAACCACGAGGAGCCCAATGAATACCGAAGGAATGACAAACAATCTCAACGCATACTTTACTCAACTACCGGATCAACGCCGAAAAGCCGGAAGGCGGC
>JARKPO010000023.1 GCA_029975215.1 Levilinea sp. | reverse complement strand
TTGCGCCTGTTTCACATCTTTCCGAAGCACCTCTCCGCACCATCGATTCTCCCCATCCTCGAGCCTTTCTTTCTCTGTTTGGCCCCTGATTCTCTGTTTTCTCCGGACCAAGTCCGAAGCTCGTCCGGAAAGCTACATCCTTGATTGATATGGGTTTGCGGATGGTTGCCGTTTTTGGCGGTTGTCTTAGGTCATCGCTCGCTGCCGCAACCGGACGTTTTTTTCGAAATCACCCGCTTCGCCCATGAAAAGAAGTGTGGTCAACTCCGGTTTCCAGCCCCCCCAAAAGAAGAAAAGCCGACGCTGATGGTCGGCTCTCTGGGGCGGCCTCCGGTCCGGTCTTCAGTCGGTGGCGAAGCCGAACTGGCGGCGCTGCTCGACCCAGTCTTCGGGGAAGGTCTGGGTCAGCTTGGCCAGCGAGAGCCCGTTGGGTTCCTCGCCGTTGATCAGGGCTTCGACGATGTCGGGGGCCAGAGTCGTCAGCTTGAGGATGCGGGCCACATACGAGCCATCGACGTCGAGGGTACGGGCAAGCTCGCTGATGGACTTGATCTGGCAGGATTCGAGGATGTCGGCCCAGGAAAAGGCCCTTGCCAGAGCCTGGAGGACGGCGGACTGTACTGGCTCCTGCGCCCCGGGGATATCTCCATCCAGGGCCTGGGGAGCGATGACCGTCTTGCGGCCACGCATGCGCCGGATCAGCATCGGGATGTGGATCTGCAGGTTGCCGTTGTCGGCTACGGTAATGGTCGGCTTCATTTTCATCGGCTTGCCCTCCGTTCAGTGACTTCGCAGGCCAGACCGGCCAGCTCGGCGATGAGCGTTGTCAGCCCGTTGGTGCGCAGCTCCATGTCGATTCCGGTCTCGCGGATCTCGACCTTATCCACCAGGAGGCGGATGAGCCGGTTTCGCTCCACCGGGAAAAGGTCTTCCCAGAAGCCTTCGACATTCTGGAAGGCCTCCGAAACGTCCTGTTCCGTGATGTTGTTCCCCCGGTAGGCTCTGCATCGCTCGCTCACGTGCGTCAGTTGTTTCGAGAGCTCGACCGCCTGGCGGTTGACGGTCGTCAGCATCTCTGCCTTGCCCGGCTGATCGTTGCCGGGTTTCATAAGTTCGATGGCTTGCTCCCGCGCCTGCGACAGCTCCATTTCGAGTTGGGCTTTCTGCTTGAACAGCCGCTCCCGCTCCACCTGCTCGATGTCCCGGGCCGCGAAGTAGGTTTTGGCCACCAGCGTCGGCGTGCGGAACACCGCGCTCAACTGCTCGACCACGGCCTGCTCGATGTCCCCGGCGGGAATCCGTTTGAGGGGGCACCGGCTCACGGTCCGCTTGCTGTCCTTCTGGCAGATGTAATAGGTGTAGTGGCGGCCGTTCTTGCGGGCGTAAGTCGGTCCCATCGCGCAGCCGCAGTGGGCGCAGCGGATGACGCCTTTCAGCGGGGCGACCATTTTGGTCCTGGCCATGGAAACCTTGACCGGTTTGTTGTCCTCCAGGATGGCCTGCACCTTGTCCCAGGTCGTCCGGTCGATGATTCCTTCGTGCTCACCGGGGTAGCTGCGATCCTTGTGGGCAATCTCGCCGATATAGACCCGGTTGTTCAGCAGCCGGTAGATGTGGCCTGTATTCCATTCTGAGCCCTCGCGAACCTTGCCTTTCTTGGTGGTCCAGGCTTTTGTGCGGTATCCCTGT
>JARKPO010000022.1 GCA_029975215.1 Levilinea sp. | reverse complement strand
GCTGGTGATTACTAATTATAAGTTTTTATTTCTCTTTACTTATCTCGTATCATTTTATGTCGGCACATATTTATCCATGGCGTACACAAACCTGATCCCTGACCCGCAAATCAGAATTGATACATACCTGGCTTTCTTTTTCCTGTCAACGGAAATAGTATTCAGTTGGGTTTTGTCAACTTTACAAGTCCAGGATTATATGCGGCAAAGATGTATGGAGACAATTTTAGCAACACCTTTATCTTTAACTTCAATCTTATTGGGGAAATCTCTGGCAATTTTTATTCTCAGTTACATTCCTTCTTTATTCTGTGTAATCATTGTTTTTCTTCAGGCAAATTGGCCATTGGGATTGGCAACTCTTATTCTTCCTTCAAGTGCCGGGTGGATTCTCTTTTTCATATCTCCAGTTCTGTTATTTGGAACAATCTGTGTAAACACATTGTTGTTAATGTATTTGAATCATTCTATGGGTAGCCTGATCGTAAACTTTAGCGTTTATCTTCTCATATTTCGTGCAGGTGCTCATTCTTCTTCTGGCATAAGTCCCGCCGTTTTGGGCGGTTATATTATGGGTTTATTATGTGTTTTTTTGTTATCGTATATCGGCTTAAAGTTCTTGAGAAAGGAAAGAATCGTGTTGGCACTTTGATACGCTTATAGCGATTTTTTCTATTACGTGGTCTTCCTTAGCAAATTTGATAAGGTTTAATAACAAAATTCATAAAGAACAATTCGCTTAGATGAATGTATTGAGGAATCAGTTTTTCAAAAACCGAACCATAACTATCGCCATGGCGTTACTGGCAGCGTTAGTCATGGTCACTCCCGTAATGGCAAACAGTAGCGACTCGTATTTTCTCGCCTATTACGATGGCCGAGTAGTGAATGGTCACGACAATGGGGTCTTTCACCAGATGAATGCCGGGCATTTAACCGTCGCTGGAACCCTTGAAACAACTGCAATATATGGATCACCTAATGGAAACCAAGGATGGACTTTCGAAGCCTGGAAAGATACCCTTATACATCAAAAAATGTGCGCAGTTGGAAAAGTCGCTGCTCCTGCAGGTTGGGGGGACACAGTCTCTTTTAGTTACAGATGCGCTAACGTTACATCGGGAAGCTACTTTATGAAAATTTGGAGAACAGAAACGGATAATCGTGAAGTAGAAGGGTCGGGTACACTAAGTACACCGTAAAAAGTATCTCATTTCTCGTGGGCCGAGAGCACAATCGGCCCACGAGAATCCTTATTTAGAGGATCAAAAATGTATATCTACACTGACAATCTAGGTATTCCATTATTCCCTTTAGTATCATTAGTGTTTATTGTAATTCTATTTACCCAATGGAGACGAAAGCATAATTTGCCTTACATTTTTTTCTTATCTCTGTTTGGTGTGTACTTGATGTACGGAATTGATAAAGTATTTTTTCCCATAGAAATAAGTGGATCATTCTCGGATGCAATGAGGAATTTACAGATATTGTCTTCTGTAAATTTTGTGCCGTTCTATTTTGGTCAATTTGGGTTGACCGCGGGTGGATTAAGATTCTTAGTTTACAACATTCTCCTGACTTTACCCTTTGGATTTGGCATAAATTTTTTAACTAGAATGAATGTCAAAAAAATAATTAGTGTTTCTATTTTCCTTGGATTAGGACATGAGATAGCGCAACTTCTCCTGTCTCTTGCATTAAGATACCCTTACCGTGTAGTAGATATTAACGATGCAATATTTAACGCATTTGGAGTTTTATTGGGTTATGGCTTATTCAAGTTGTTTGCATGGTTATACTTGTTGATAGCAGGACAAGACACAAATAACAAAGACACATTGTCATTATATTTCTGTGAAGTAGTCCATCAAAAAATAGGGGAAGAAGGCATTGATAATCTTGCGCTGAATTCCAAAGCTTAGCCCAACCCCTCACAAGATTTGGTTTAGGAAGACACAGCTAATTTTCAAGAAGATTACAGATGCCAACAAAATGGGTATTCCTGGCAGTCGGTGCAAACTTATTTTCTTTTCCCGAATCGCTGATACCAGACCAAAGCCCAACACCACAATAAGATGAGTTGCTAGAAATGCAAAGATAAAAATTTCACTGGGCCATATCAGGCAAACGGTAATTGCACTAACGGCATCCGCGCCACCCCACCACTTCAATTCCCAGGCAGCCCAGAAGGCAATGATTGCCATAGCTGAAAGTGGTGAAGATTGAATCGAGAGGAATGCCCCCCAAAATAGCAATGGGAGCCAGGTGATTATTCGGCTTAACTCTTCCCAGCCAAATGCTTGAGATATTCTATACCGTTCACTAACAGCTGCAACTAAGACAGCAAGAAGGACTAATGCCCAGTCTCCCTGCCAGATCCGATAAAGACCTGCACCAATGAGAGGAATAACCACCCAGGCGCTGTGGGGTATTTCATTTTTTCGAATATCGAACCAAGATACGATTCCCAACCAGGTTACAACAAGGCCAAAAATAATCCAATCCATAAAAATTAGTGGGCAGAGATTGCCACCTGCAAGGAGCAGAGAAAGCCCACTCTCCTTTCGTTATAATAATTTGACAGAGCGTAAATATAACAGTACACTTGTTCTACAAATGATATGTCGAACCAGTATATGTATCGTACATACAAATACCTCCTTCGCCCTTATACGGAACAGGTAAAGAGCTTGGACTTTTTGCTTTGGCAGTCCCGGCTTGTTTACAATGCCGCATTGCAACAACGCATTAACACCTACAAAGAAACGGGCAAGGGCGTAGGTTACGGAGCACAGTGGTCGCATTTTCGAAATGTGCGCCACGATAACCCTGACACGCTTGGAAAGCTGAACGCTTCTAGCCTTCAACACTTGCTTCGCCGCCTGGACAAATCGTTCGCTGGATTCTTTCGCCGCTTGAAAATAGGGGAAAAGCCTGGGTTTCCTCGTTATAAAGGATCCAGTCGCTTCAATAGCCTGGAATACACATATAACGATGGCTGTAAATTGCGACAGGACGAGAAAGGGCGCAAGTCGTTTTACGTTCAGAACGTTGGTGAAATGCGGATGTGTTATCACCGGGCCATTCCGACCGATGCTGAGATAAAACACATTGTCCTCAAGCGGGTTGGTGAGCGGTGGTATGTTTGCTTGATGCTCAAACTGCCTGATACTGGTATACATCAGGTACAAACAGACCAACAAATCGGTATTGATGTTGGTTTGAAAAACCTTGCTGCCCTCTCTACTGGCGAGTTGATTGAAAACCCTCATTGGCTGCGAGAGAGTCTCGCGAAACTGCGGAGGTTGCAACGTCACGCCTCTCGACAGGTCAAAGGGAGCAACCACCAGCGAAAAACCTACCACCAGATTGCTCGCTTGCATGAGCATGTTGCCAATCAACGGGCAGATTTTTTGCACAAGATCAGTAATCGGCTCATTGCCGGGAACGACCTGATAGCGATTGAAAACCTCTCTCCGAGATTTATGAACCGAAATAGGCATCTTTCCCTGTCTTCGCACGATGCAGGGTTTGGTCTGTTCCGGCAGATGCTTGAATACAAGGCTGAAAGTGCCGGGATCCAAGTGATTGCCGTGAATGCATCCAACACAACTCAAGCTTGCAGCGAGTGCGGGAGTATTGTTCCAAAAGGTTTGTCGGTTCGTGTTCATGCATGTCCTAATTGCGGTTTGGTTCTCGACCGAGATATAAATGCGGCTCGGAATATCCTAACCATGGCTTTACTACCTCCGCTCGGACGGAGCGGTCAGGCGGTAACGTGGGCGGTTGCGCCGTGCGTTGCCTGAGAAGCTGTCGGCTTTAGCCGATAGAGAACGTCACAACACCTCTTTTCCTACGGTTTGATCTGCCCTTCGATCCGTCGAATATATTCAGCGCCACTTGCACAACCGCTTGAAAAATTGGCTGCAATGCTATTCCAGCTGTTCGGATTTCCGGTTTTTCGAAGAGCTTGATAAACACATCCGGCGCCGGCATGATAATTTGCGAGAACCAGACGCCAGTAATCGTCATAACTTAAAAACCCAGCTGGTTGTTTGCCGGTTGCCAGATTGAAAATCCTGGTCGATTGCAAACAACTTGCATTGAGGGTTTCAGTCAGAACTCGTATCGCTTGGTTTCCTTTTTCAAGATCAACACCCCCTGGACAATTCGGGCAGGTGGCCTCGATATCTCGTAAAACCATTCCGCGTAATAGGTATTGCGTTGAAGAATCCAGGAATTGATATTGGGTGGTACATCCTACTTCACCGTATGTTTGCCGGCAGATGCTTTGGAAATAAGCCGGCCGCCACATCAAAACAAGGTCTGCACCATATGTGGTCATCTGACCCAATCCAATCTCACCCAGAGTCCAATTTGCCGCTGGCCAGAATTGCGATTCAACGGCAATGACAGCTTTAACTACCCTTGGGGGTAACTCTGCAGCCTGAGAAGAGGAGAGAATCACCGAGTCAAATTGATTCTGCCATGTGAGCACTTGGTCTTTAGAATGTTCGATTCCACAACCATTTGCGGAGCCATCAGGATTCAACCCTTGTGCTGGGCAGGAAATACCATCGACTAATCCGGATGACAATAACTCAGCAGCCAAAACATCATAACGATTGGCGGTGGCTAGGTTCGTGTTCCCGCTTACTGGAATTAACCAATCTGGAATAGATGTTGGGGTTAAGCCATATGCCGTCTGGCAGGTTCCACCGCTATCAGCCTTCACAGATGTTGTCTCCCAACTGGCAGTGGTCATCACGGTAAGGGCGGCTAATAGAATACGGATTACGGACGACCATGCACGGGATGCCATGCCACCTCCCAAATTACGCTGGGTGTTCGATATGTCTGGCCAAAATCATCCGTTAAATCAGCCCATGCGGTCCAAATACCCTCTTCTATAGTGCCAAAATTGAGATCTCCTGAATTCTCAGGAGTCACCGACCAGGTTGAGCCGTTGCGGTTCAAAGAAAATTGAACTCCCGATGGTGCCCGAACTCGTACCAAAATAGAATACGGTGGAACACCACCTGTTACCTCGCCAGTTAGGATCTGTGCGGGTTGATCCAGGTTAGGAGCAAACAACAATAAACGCGCATAAGTGACCGCTATTGTCCCGCGAAGTGGTGCAATCACAATAACCCTGACTGAATCGCTAGCAGTTTCATACTGATTAGAACAGGTGATTGTATAGGTGTGCGTTCCAGTCGGGACTCCACTCATGGGCTGATTTCCAGCTACGACCATATTCCCAACCCAGCTGCCATTTGAACTGGCAGCTGAACAATTGGTCGCATCGCGACTGATCCAACTCAGGGTAAAGCTTGCGGGAGAAATTAATGTCAGAGGACTATCGGTGTTGTTAACCTTCAAATCCACTGCGGGTGGATTGTAGACAATGACAGTGACACTATCTGAAGCGGAACCAATGGGATTGGAACATGTCAACGTATAGGTGTAAATACCGGTGGTAATGCCAGTGTAATTCGTCGAGCCGGACTGACCCTTCGTTCCATTCCAGCTTCCTGAGGCAGTACAGGTATCTGCGTTACTGGATGTCCAACTCAATAGATATTGAGCGGGAGAAGTCAGGCGGATTGTTCCATCCTGGTTATTCACTTTCAAATCCACACTGGGCGGGAGTGAGCACCGAATCGTTTTATTTGTTCCTGACAAATCAAACCAGGAGGAATTATAGGGATTTTGACCCTGAACGCGTATGGTGTGTTGAACATTGGGCAAGATCAATCCCCATAAATCTTGAGTGAACCCACAAGTGCCGCCCGTGCATGTTCCGGTCAGATCCGCCCTGTACTGGTTAGCGACTCCATTCACTACCAAATTACCATCTACCAGGATGCGGTAACTGATATCCAACCCTGGAGCGGCATCTTGCATCACCCAGCCGTAAGCCCGACATTGGGATTGAGGAACCGTTCCAGAGGCTCCGTCATGGTAGCCAGTAAAGGTATCTCGATAAGCCCAGATTAAGACGAAATCTTCAAAGTCGTGGTCATAACCGCCATTACTATTATCTTCATCCCAATCTCCCCAACATTGGGGAGTGCCAATTATGGTATCCCCGGAAGCGAGGAATGCTGTCATTAAACTGGTAAAGTCTCTACCACCAGCGCTTGGGTTGTAGTTTTGCGAATAGAAGTAATTTGGACAAAAGTAATCGTGATGAGGCGTTTTCCAACCAACATGCGGGTTAGCGCATCCCCCTGAACCGCAGTTACCTCCATAACAATCACAACCTCTGATCTGGATCGTCTCACCCGCTGCAACCGTGATCGGGGTCAGCACAGTTTGGTTGTTGATCACATCCATATAGGTACAGTTCTGCCCTACTCTGCAGCCATTACGGATGAAGTAATAACGCGAAAAATACCCCGGTGAGCTTGAGGTGATGACATTCCATAAAACAATTCTTCCAGCTCTGGGGAATGTGATCGAAACGGGATTTCGATTATAAGAAACGATAGGATGGCCATAATCCGCCAACACGGAGATCGTGATCACCAAACCAATCACAATGGCAAGGATAATTCCCAGAAATGTTTTCTTACGTTTCGTCAGATTTGAGATAAATATTTTCATTGGACAACCCCAGCGGATGCAAACACCCGAACGGTTTTCAATTCGATTCCGAAAATGTTTAGAATCGTCCATTGGATTGGAACCTCCAAATAGACTCCAACAGCAGGTTCATTACTTGACCAATCGCTCAATCCATCTCCCAAGCGAACTGGACGGGGTGGAAATCCGGAAATCGTTCCTCCAAAAGGATCAGGCAGAACCCGAATTGACGAGGTGTACCCAATAATTCCACGCGCTTGCATAGCAGAATAAACTACGTTTTGGGCTTCATTACTGGCCACGGCTTGATCCAGTTGGATAAAGCCAGTATTGAGAACTGCATCCCAGTCCCTTCCTCGGGATGCACCAGCAAGCGCAGCCTCTTGCGCCACAGAATAAGCCCAATTACGCGCCGCATATAACCTGTAAATATCCACGAGTCCACCTGCAATCACTACAAGCACGAGGATGGATAATAATCCCCACACTGCGGATTGTGCTTTTCTTTCAATAATCATCCCATTTCCAGAAAAAGCTTTTAAAGGGAATGGGATCATGGATACCGCTCCACGATTCCCCAGTGCTGAACTCGTATTGTCATGATGGGTTCAGAGAGGAAGGGAATATCTGCCTGAAATGGTGCTGAAGCCTCCAGGATAAAAGTAGTTCCAAATGGGCTGCCTGAAAGCCAGGCAGAACTCCGAGGAGTGCCGGCAGCATCAAAAACTTGAATAGTCGTAGCCTCAACCGTACCCATCACATTTTGGTTCGTCCCTTCTTGAATCAAGTTCTTTGCATAACTCCATTGGGTAGGATCTAGGGATAAAGCGCGAACAGCTGCGCCGGCACTGCTGTCCAATGCCTGCCTCATGGCCACTCCACGGCTGAGTTCAATACCGCCAAAAATTACCAGTGCAAGCACCATCAGAACTAACAAGGCTTCAACCGCTGCCTGCCCTTTTGAATCTGATTTAAGACCCAATTTCGGCGTTGACATCATTGAACTTGACCTTTAAAGTGGAAAAGACTTCCCAGAGCGCGCCGCCAACCAGGGCGATGAAGATCGCCAGGACAACGATATACTCAACAACGCTCTGTCCATTTCGATCATGCAACATAATTCCTCCTCTCCTTGGAACGCTCCTCTGCACTTTAACAGAGGAAGCGGAGTGTTAATGGTTGATAGCTGGTCTTCAGGATAGAAGACCAGCCACCAGGTTTGCTAAAATATTATGGGTGTGCAGCCGGCACATCGATGCTGTTAATCCAGTCCGCAATGCTGCCGCCTTGGGTACCGATATTGCTCAGGATGGCCCAGATAGCCACTGCTCCCAAGACAACGGCGATCGCCAGAACAACAACAAACTGTGGAATTTCGGATGCTTTCTTATCGAACAACATAAACAGGCTCCTTTCCCTCGCACTTTGGGCGGGGGTTTTGAAAAATGGGCTGGTACGCCCCCATCGCGGAGCGATAGGGGGTTAGAAACCGCCGCCAATCGACACCCCGGAGAGGGTTTTCAGGATGCGGTCAACGAGCGGGTAAAACAACAAGATAACAATTGGACCAAGGAGAAACGGCATAGCCAGTAAGGTGATGCGCAGGGGCAAACGCTGCATCTGTTCTTCGGATTGGTAACCGATCTCTTCGTTCAATTCTTCGATGACACTGGCAATCGCTTGATCAACATCGGAGACTCCTCCGGATTGTTGAGCAGCCTGGACACGTTGTACAACGCGAAGCAACTGGGGAGATTTCAAATCGTCAGCTAACTGGTTAAGTAAATCCAACCCACTGCGAGCAGAACTACCCTTCAGCCTTTTTTGTAGACGTTGGTATACAACTGAAGTTTCGACGGTCGTCTTTGCCAAGCTCTCCAATCCAAGCAAGAGCGAACCTTGTAAGCTCATATGCAGACGCACATCGATCAGAAACTGTCGAATTTGTCCGACCATGAACCGTTTTCGCTGCTGGATCAAATAGCGTTTGGCTAACCACACCAGACCTGGCAATGCCAGAAAACCCAACCGGATGCTGGAAAGCTGCGGTCCTAAGACTGCCAATAGGATCAGTCCAATCAGGGCTGTACCCGCATAAAGCGCTCCCCATGGAATGTCACCGAACCCCAAAATTGCTTTTTCTGTTCTTTTCTCGTCGCTTTGATATTTAGTCCCTAGTCCGAGAGCGTGTAAACGTCCACGCTGTATCGGACGGCTAAGCCTCCTTCCTGTTTCAAATAAAATGGATATTACGGTATTGGCAATCATGCCCACTCCGATTGCCAGACTAAAGCCCACCACAAGGGAAAAGGTATCCATTCCTAGACCTCCCCAAAACTCAATTGGTAGACTTCGTACTCAAAATACAGGCTGGCTAGCACGACCCCACAAATCATGACAGCCAGTAACACCCGATGAGGTGCATCTTGCAGGAAAAAATCACGCCAGGCTGGTGATAAAACTACGAAGGACACGGAAGCGGCAACTACACCTTGTAGCAGTCGGATTGTTCCACGAACAAGCGAAAGGGTCTGACGAGTCTTAGAGCGTAGCAGTTTTTGTCGGTGAGCCTCCTGTTCCAGTGAGACAAGCAACTCGTCCTGAATTTCTTCTGTCAGCTGAGCATTATTGGCAATCAAAGCCGATAGCCTTGATGTGACATTACCGGGTAATCCCTTTAATGCCTGTGCAGCCTGGGCAGGGGGTTGATGCATTCGTAAGCGGCTTGCGACCTGCTCGATGGCGTGGTTCATCACGCCCATAGGCAATTTGACCTTCATCAAAGCATTCAAAAGAGAGTGATCTACACTCATCAATGATCGAATTTGCAAGGCAACCGCTTCCGCATCCTCGTTGATTTGTGCGCGCTCGACCTGTTTTTGCTGAAAGTTGATCCAAATCAGGATGAT
>JARKPO010000020.1 GCA_029975215.1 Levilinea sp. | reverse complement strand
ATATCGATAAGCTTATGCCGCCTTCCGGCTTTTCGGCGTTGATCCGGTAGTTGAGTAAAGTATGCGTTGAGATTGTTTGTCATTCCTTCGGTATTCATTGGGCTCCTCGTGGTTTCTTTGAGGATACCCGATTTCTCTAGACTGCGATTGCCCTACCCGCCATCCGCTGGGCTGCGCGCGGATGGGACATGCTATAATCCACAGTATGACGCACCAGGAAAAAATCATCAATACCACCGGCGACAGCATCAATGTAGCCTTCACTGTGGTGGTGCTGGCATCGTATTTTGCCACCTTTTCGGTGCTGCCTACCTCCAGCACGCTGGAAATCGTTTTGCTGGTGGTGATTGGAATTGTATACATCACAGCAGGCACCTACGGCTACATGGCCTGCTCCCGCCGCCCTTCGCAGGCGGTGCGCCTGGCGTACTTTGTGCTGCAAATCCCCCTGGGCGCGGCGATGGTGTACCTGGGCAAAGGGGCGGGCTTTAACGCCATGGTGCTGCTGCCCCTGGCCGGCCACAGCGTCTTTTTGCTCTCTTCCGGCTGGATGCTGGTGTGCAATGCGTGGATTGCCCTGGCCTATGTGGCTGCTATCGGCCTGGCCAACGGGGATTTTGCCAGTGTGCTGGCGGGCATGCCGGTGTTCATTGCCGGTCAGGTGTTCATCGTGGCCTTCACGCAGATGGCTGTGGGCGAGGAACGCTCCCGCAATCAGGTAGAGCGTCTGCTGGCCGAGTTGGAAAACGCCAACCAGCAGCTGCGCATCTACGCCAGCCAGGTAGAAGAGCTGACCATCAGCCGTGAGCGCAACCGCCTGGCGCGTGAAATTCACGACGGCCTGGGGCATTACCTGACTTCGATCTATATGCAGATTCAGGCCGCGCGGGCGGTGGCCGACAGCCAGCCCCAACGCGCCCTGGAATCTTTATCCAAAGCCCAAAATCTGGCCCAGGAAGCCCTGGCGGATGTGCGCCGTTCGGTTTCGGCTCTGCGCGCCCCCGAAGAAGACCTGCCCCTGGCCCAGCGCATCGGCGAAATGCTGCGCACCTGTGAGGCCAGCGGCATGCAGGCCGAGCTGAACGTGCGCGGAACCCCAATCGACCTGCCGCCCGCTGTCCATCTGGCCCTGTACCGCGCCGTGCAGGAGGGCCTGAACAACGCCTGCAAACACGCTCAGGCCAAACACCTGTGGGTTGCGCTGGATTACACGCAGAAAAACAGCGTCAGCCTGAGCATCCGCGACGATGGTGTGGGCAGCGCAGATAACCCGGGGGGCGGCTTTGGTCTGATCGGCATTCGCGAACGCGTGCAGCTTTTGAACGGCGATTTTCGAATCACCACCCGCCCTGGAGGCGGTTTTCTCTTGGAGATCACCCTACCCCTATGAACCATCCCATCCGTATTCTGCTGGTTGACGATCAGGCCCTGTTTCGCGAAGGGTTGAATACCCTGCTGTCTGTGCAGCCCGATTTTGAGGTGGTGGGGGAAGCCAGCAACGGCGAAGAGGCTTTGCGCCTGGCGGCGCAGCTTCAGCCCCACGTGGTTTTAATGGATCTGCGTATGCCTGTTCTGGACGGCGTAACGGCCACTCGGCGGCTGCGCACCCTGCTGCCCGACTGCCGTGTACTCGTGCTAACCACTTTTGACGATGATGAGTTCGTTTTCGACGGTCTGCGAGCGGGCGCGGTGGGCTATCTGCTGAAGGATGTGTCCTCCGACAAGCTGTTCGAGGCGCTACGCGCCGCTGCGCGCGGGGAATATTTCCTGCTGCCCTCGATCACCGCCAAAGTGATCGAAGAATTCGCGCGGGTTTCGCCCGTGGCCCGCGTACCTGTGGAGCCTTTGGTGGATCCACTCTCTGCGCGTGAAATTGAGATTTTACGGCTGGTAGCCACCGGTGCCAGCAACAAGGAAATCGCCGAAATGCTGGTGATCGCCGAAGGCACGGTCAAAAATCACCTGACCAATATTTTGGCCAAGCTGAGCGCCAAAGACCGCCTGCAAGCCGTGCTTAAGGCGCGAGAATTGGGCCTGTTGAGTTGAAAACAGTCATAACCGCAGGCTGCGCCGCCGCGTACGGCATATGCCTGGGGGTATGACTTGAGACACATGGTTTTCCGTTCACCTTTTGCTATCCTTACGAACAGTGACATGATGAGCATCGAAAATCCTGAAATCACCCCCACACCCAGCTCGCCGAAGAGCGCTGGCGAGTTGCTGCGCACTTTCAGCGGCGTCTTTTTGATCTTGTTAGGCGTCATTTTCTTGCTCGATTTCTACTTGAAAACAGGATGGCTGACGTTGATTCTCTTACCAATCCCAGGTGTGCTGTTATATGCGGGCGGCTGGCGCGGCCATCGCTTTGGGCTGGCGATCGCCGGCAGCCTATTGAGCGGCGTGGGGTTGGCAGCTTCGTTGGCGCTCAGCCAAGCCCTGGGTTTGAGCATTGAACGGCGCATCGGCGCCGGGCTGCTGGCCTTTGGCCTCAGTTGGGTGCTGATCACCCTGGCTTCGGTACGGCTGTCGGCGCGCACCGCCTGGTGGGCGCTCATCCCTGGGGCAGTGCTGGCTGGAACAGGGCTGACCTTTTTGATCAGCTCGCTCAAGCTGGTGGATTTTATCCTCTACGTCGGCTTCCTGCTGGGGCTGGCTTTTCTCAGTTGGGGATTGGGCGGACGTTTGTTTGGGCTGATCATCCCCGGCTGCCTGCTGTCCAGCATTGGGCCGGGGGTGTACCTGGCCTGGAATTCGCAGACCTTGGAAAACCCGCTGGCGCGCACCGGCATCATGCTGGTGTCTTTTGCTCTGGGCTGGGTGCTGATTACGGTGTGCTCGCGGCGGGTGACCCACCAGTTCGTATGGTGGCCGCTCATCCCCGGCGGTGTGTTGGCGATGGTGGGCTGGGGGCTGTACATTGGCGGCAACCCGTCCAACGCGGCGGCCTTCATCGGCAACACCGGCTCGCTGGCCATGATCCTTTTTGGGGTGTATCTGCTGCTCATGCGGCGCGGCATTCAACGCTGAACCCCGGCCATGCGCTGCTCACCCGACTTGAGTCAGGAATGTGCCCTGTGGGCGGCGGGGGTTGTGCACGCCGCAGGGTTAGATGAGGCGGGCCGCGGCGCGTGGGCTGGGCCGGTCTCGGCTGCGGCGGTCATTTTGCCCCCCGATCCGGCGGTACTGGAACGGCTGGGCGGTGTGCGCGATTCCAAGCAGATGACGGCGCGGCAGCGGGGGGTCTGGGCCGAGCGCATCCGCCAGGAAGCGGCCGCCTGGGGAGTGGGCTTTGCCTCCGCCGAAGAAATTGACGCCCAGGGAATTTTGCCCGCCACCCGTCTGGCCATGCAGCGCGCGCTGGCCGCCCTGAACACGCCCCCGCAGCATCTATTGATTGACGCTGTGCGCCTGCGCAGCGTGCCCCTGCCGCAAACCTGCCTCATCCGCGGGGATGCCACCTGTTTGAGCATTGCCGCGGCCTCGGTGCTGGCCAAAACCGCCCGCGATGCGCTGCTGACGGCGCTGGATGCGGAATTTCCCGGTTACGGCTTTGCCCAGCACAAGGGTTACGGCACTGCCCAGCACCAGGCCGCGCTGCACACTCTGGGGCCATGCCCCCAGCACCGCCGCAGCTATGCCCCCGTGCGGCTGGCTGAGGCTGGTTGGCCCATTTCCTAGAAAGCAAGCGCGCCCCTCTTTTCAGAGGGGCGCGCTGTTGATCCGGCAGAAACGTCGGGTTATGCTGTGTGCAGGTGTTTGCGGTCGTAGGCGCGCAGGAAGAACTTCGTGATCTCTTCCGCGATGGCGGGCAGGATGCCCAACCCTAACACCAAACCCCATTCCGCTGCAGACATCGAATGGGTGTTGAAGATGGGCTGCAGGAAAGGAACCGTGGTGACCACGAGCAGGAGCGCAATCGAGAGGCCCACGGCGTACTGCATCCACTTGTTAGAAAACACACCGATGGTAAAGAGCGAAGCGCGTTCCGAGCGAACGGTGTAGGCGCGGAACAGTTCGCACATGGAAAGGGTGACGAAAGCCATCGTCTCGGCGGTCTGGATCTCAATGCTTTTCCAGTCAAAACTGAACAGGAAGCGCCAGAAGGAATCGCCGGTATCCAAACCAGCCGCCTGGGCCGACCAGTATAACCCCACGGCAAACGCGGTGAGCACTGCGCTGGTTTGGGCGATGGTCTGCACCAGGATGCCGATCTGCATGGACCCGTTGATGATCGATTCCTTCTTGGGGCGCGGAGGGCGCTGCATGACATCCGGGTCGCCCTTTTCCATCGCCAGGGCCAGGGCCGGGGCGCCGTCGGTGAGCAGGTTGAGCATCAGCAGCTGAATGGCCGTCAGGGGGGTGGGCAGGCCCGCCAGGGTCGAGAGGAAGATGATCATGATCTCGGCCACATTGGACGACAGCAGGAAGAACACGAACTTGCGGATGTTGTTGTAGATGATGCGGCCTTGCTCGATGGCCGAAACGATGCTGGCGTAATTATCGTCGGTCAGCACCATGTCGGCGGTCTCTTTGGCCACATCCGTACCGGTGATGCCCATGGCCACACCGATATCCGCGAGCTTGATGGCCGGGGCGTCGTTCACGCCGTCGCCGGTCATGGCCACGATCTCTTCGTTGGCGCGCAGGGCGTCCACGATGCGCATCTTGTGTTCCGGCGAAACGCGGGCGAAGGCGTCCGTCACTTTGACTTCCTGCCGCAGGCGTTCGTCATCCATCTCATTGAGCTGCCCGCCGGTCAGCACCTGATGGCCGGGGCGCAGCAGGCCGATGTCCTCAGCGATGGCGCGGGCGGTGTTGGGGTAGTCGCCGGTGATCATGATGGTGCGAATGCCAGCAGCCCGGGCTTTGGTCAGCGCAGGTTTCACTTCCACGCGCGCCGGGTCAATCATGCCCACCAGACCTACAAACACCAGGTCTTTTTCCAGGGCGTCGCTTTCCACTTCCGAGGGCATCACCGGGACCAAGCGATAGGCCAGACCCAAAACACGCAGCGCGTCTTTCGTCATGCGATCGTTAGCCGCCAGCACCTTCTGCCGTTGGGCGTCATCCAGGGGGATGATCTGGTTTTCACTGGTTTCCATCTGCGTGCATAGGTTTAAAACCACGTCCGGCGCGCCCTTCACCGCGATGGCGTACCAGGTGCGGTTTTGGCTGTCCGACAGGACGGTGTTATCCTCGGGCAGGGGGCGTTCCACAGCATGGATGGTGACCATGCGCTTTCGCACCGAATCAAAGGGAATTTCGTTTTGGCGCGGGTAACTGGTGCGCAGATCCGCTGCGAAATAGCCCGCCTTGGCAGCCGCCACCAGAATGCTGCCTTCGGTGGGGTCGCCCACCATGCGGTAGCTGGTGCTGCCGTTTTGCTCCAGGACTTCCAACTCTGCGTCGTTGTTCAGCGCGCCCACCCACAGCGTGTCCAACAGGGCGGGGTAATCCTTGGCCAACACGATTTTGCCGTCCAGGCGGATATCGCCTTTGGTGGAATAGCCGCTGCCGGTCACTTCAAAGAGCTTATCTTCGGCCCAAATGCGCGTGACGGTCATTTCGTTTTGAGTCAGCGTGCCGGTCTTATCTGAGCAGATGACCGTGGCCGAACCCAGGGTTTCCACCGAGGCCAGCTTGCGGATGAGCGCGTGGCGGCGCACCATCTCGCGCATGCCCAACGCCAGGCTGATGGTCACCACGGCAGGCAGACCTTCGGGCACAGCGGCGATGGCCAGGCTGACGGCAATCATGAACATTTCGGTGATGGCCGCAAAGGAAAAATCGGTGCGGATCAGGCCGACGATGAACACCAAACCGCAGATGGCCAAAGACCCCCAGCCCAAAACCTTGCCCAGGTCGTCCAGGCGGCGCTGTAAGGGAGTTTCTTCTTCGTCAACGCTTTGCAGCATGTCAGCGATCAGGCCCAACTGGGTGCGCATGCCGGTGGATACGACTACACCGCGCCCGCGGCCGTAGTTGACCGTGGTGCCCATGAAGGCGGTGTTCTTACGGTCGCCCAGGGGGATGTCTTTATCCAGCACGGCAGCGGCGTTCTTCTGGACGGGGACCGATTCGCCGGTGAGGGCAGCTTCTTCCACCCGCAAATTGACCGCTTCCAGCAGGCGCAGGTCAGCGGGGATAAAATTGCCCGCTTCCAAAAACACAATGTCACCTGGAACCAGCTGGGGGGCCGGCACGCTGACGCGGTGGCTGTCGCGCAGCACCTGTGCGTCTGGGGCGGCCAGCTTTTTCAGCGCGGCCAGGGCCTCTTCAGCGCGGCTTTCCTGCACCACGCCCAGCACGGCGTTGAGCACCACAATGGACATAATGGCGATGGCTTCCACATAATCTCCCAGAATGGCGGAGATGATGGCGGCCACAATTAAAAGAATAACGAGGAAATTATTCAGTTGGTCAATAACCATCTTCAAGAAAGTTGGACGAGGTTTTTCCTGAAGCTGGTTGGGGCCGAACTTTTCCAAACGGCGGGCGGCTTCTTCGCTGGTCAACCCGCTTTGCATTTCGGTCTCCAGGCTGGACAGGACCTCATCGGCGCTGATGTCGTGCCAGGTGATGGAGATGTCTTGTGTAGCTGCCTTTTCGGCTTTCAGATCCAATGTCATACCTTCTCCTTAACAAGATCGTCTCTGGGCGCGATTCATCCTTCGCCCAGAGACTTTAGGATTAACCAATTTCCCCAGGGGCGATGTGGGTTCCGGCGGGAATTACCGCGTTTTTGCGGATGACGACGATGCCGTCGCGCACCATCCAGCCGTCCCCATCCACGTCCACCCCGGGCTGGAAGGGTTTGATGATCACATGGTTGCCAATGCGCGCGTTCTTATCCACAATGGCGCCCTCAATCCAACTGTTGTGACCGATGCCGATGGGAATTTCCACCCCGGCGGGCAGGTGGTCTTCGTAATAGTCCGCGCCCATTATCACCGTGTCAATCAGGGTCACGTTGGAGTAAATCTGGCTGCGCAGGCCGATAATGGAACGGCGCACCACGGAATCTTTGATGTAGCCGCCCTCAGCCAGGAGCACATTTTCCAACTGGCTGTTCTGCACTTTGGTCCCCGGCAAAAAGCGCGGGTGGGTATAGATGGGCTTCTTGGGGTCATAGAAGTTAAACGGCGGGCTGGGCTGGGTGAGCATTAGATTAGCGTCGTAAAACGAGCGCATGGTCCCAATATCTTCCCAAAAGCCATCATAATCAAAGCCGTAAACTTCTTTGTTTTGGATGGCGTTGGGGATGATATGCTGGCCAAAATCCTCCAGGCTGGGGTCGTTGAGCATTTCCAGAAGGGCGTCTGTGCGGAACATGTAGATACCCATCGAACCCAGGTAGGGGCGCTCAGGGTCGTCGCGGCTGACCATCTCCTGCAGCAGGGCAGGATCTTTGGGTTTTTCGGCGAAGTTCACAATCCGACCATCTTCAGCGCGCTTCAGCAGGCCAAAACGCCCGGCTTCAGCTTTGGGAACCGGCTGGACGGCCACGGTGATGTCGGCGCGGTTTTCCCAATGGAACTGGGCCATGGCGGCGTAATCCATGCGGTAGAGATGGTCGCCCGCCAGAATGAGGACATCTTTGGCGCGGGTAGATTGAATTTCAAAGCGCTGCTTGCGCACAGCGTCCGCCGTGCCCTGATACCAGTCGGTGGATTCCATCGTTTGTTCTGCGGCCCAAATCTGCACCCAACCCTGATGGAAGCTGTCGAATTGATAGGTGTTGGCGATATGGCGGTGGAGGGATACCGAATTAAACTGGGTCAAAACCGCCACACGGTACAGCCCCGAATTGATGCAGTTGCTGATGGGCACGTCAATCAGGCGGTATTTCCCAGCGATGGGAACGGCTGGTTTGGAGCGTTCTGCCGTCAACGGGTACAGGCGGCTGCCGCGGCCTCCGCCCAGAATCACTGCGAGCACTTCATTTAGGGATGGCATCGTTCGTCTCCTCTCTAGGGTAAGGGTAAGACTGAGACCGTGAACACCAACGATTCTGGGCAAAATGATCTTCAAAGTTCATCCTACAGCATACTCCGGAGCGCAGGACAAACATAGTGAAGATGTTCACCCAGTCGGGGTAAAAAAATCCTACATTTAAGCATAGCAGTTAACCTGTAAACGTCCAGTACGAAGGGACGGCAAAATTCAGGCCGGGCTTAAAAAAGCGAGCCCCAGCCGCTGTGGCCAGGGTTCGCCTGTAGGTGGGTCTTCGCTGGGGGTCTAGGCGCGCGGTTTACGCTCAAATTTCTTACCGGTGGCCAGCTCCACCGATTTATACCCGCCGTCGTATATACCGATGCTTTTGTTCTTCACAATGCAGTCACAGAACATTTCCAACAGGTCGTTGTGATGGGTGAGCATGTCAATGGCCTGCAGGGTCTGGGGGATCGAGCGGGCTTCCACCGTGCCGTCGCCCAGTTCGGCCCCGCGGATGGCGCCCCACATCTCATGCCCGCCCACGCGCTCATTGAAGATCTTGGGAACGGGGTAAAAGGCCAGTTCGCTGGGTTTGGTGATCATCACGTCCACCACGCGCATCATGTAATTGGTGGCATACACGGCGTGGAAGGTGTTGTCAAACAGGAACACATGCAGCCCGCTGGCAGGCTCGGTGCGGATCTGATCCACGAAGGTTTGGGTGTCTTCCCAGGTGAAATGGGTGTGGAGCATGTCCTTTTTGTCGGCCAGCTCGGCCTGCAGCCAGTCCCAGTTGGATTTGTGGTCGCCCAGGTTGACGAACAGGGCAATTTTTCCGGCCTGAATGAGGGGCAGGCAGTGTTCGATGATGGCTTTGAACAGCTCGCGCTGCGCCCCAGCGCCGCCCATGGTAAGCAGGAAGCGGCGAGGCTGGTTATCCTTCATGCGCTGCAGGCGTGCGGCGCAATCTTCTTCGATGTTCTCAACCAGTTCGTGATCCACGTGGTGGCCGGTATAATACAGGGCGTCTTCGGGAACGGGGTTCAAAATGCGGTTTTTATCGTCGAAACCGCGCATGGTGCGGAAGCCGTAATAGCCTGACGGCGACTGGACGGCGTGCTTGGCACCCTCGGTCAATTGGAAAGCCATCGGCCAATTGTCGAACATCATATCGACCACATTGGTCATGCCGCCCGCCACCGCACCCATGCAGTTCCACATGTGGGCGGTCAGAATGGGCATATCCGAGGGCAGGGCCTGGTGCAGGTTGCGGAACAGCTCGCTCATCTTGTAATCTTTGACATTGGTTTTCAAGAAGCGCCACGGCCAACCCACAATCCAATTATTCAGGAAGGCGTTCAGCCCCGGCAGGGTCGGCTCACCCGTGGTGACCGATTCCCACACGTACTTATTAAACAAGGCGCTTTTCTGCGACCAGCGGGAAAAGCGCGAATAGTTATCGTTGCACCAACCGATCACATCCGTGGTAATACCGGGGATGGCCAGCAGATCCAGCCAGTAGGGCTGAAAACCCATCGCCCGCGCGCAAGAAACCCCCGCCATGGCGATGCGAAAATGGCCGAAACCCATACGCAGTGTGGAGCAAATCACCGCGTTCTCGCGCACGATGGGCGCGCCGTGATCTCCGCGCACGATGTTTTTGAGGCCAAAAATCGGCCCCAAATAGGGGTTTTCCTCTAATGAGAGGGTATATTTCTCGTTGGGATCATAATTGAACTTCTTGATGAACATGTTTTGCCATTTAATCGTTTTTTGAGACTGTCTCGCATCGAGAGCATTCCCATAAACCACAAAACGGCCGTTTTCCATTTTCATTGCATCCACTCCTCAAAAAAACAAATATGTGCACAAAGACCAAGCAGGTTGTCACAACCTGTTGATTGCAGCTGATTGTGCCTTGCGGCTGCTCACCACCGACCCGGCTCGCGATCAATTTGTGTGAATAAAGCAGGGAAAAAGCTTTACCCGGCACCCCAGGGATCGGTTCGCTACGAAGGATTTAAAGACGGGCCGGGGGAGACATCTGCCGCCACGCTGGCACGGTTGGGGTTTATTATAATCTGTGTCTGGCTTTTCTCCCACTATTTCCGCGCAGTAATCCTCATGCCGCCAGCCTGCGGCCTACGCGGTGGACTGTTTTTCTCACATCAGCTGTATAATACTTAAAGGCAGCCAAACCTTGTGCACATTTGCTGGGCCTCCCAGCAGGGGGTCAGGGTGCTGCGGCGCCCTCCCAACCGCATTCACCGTGTTTTCAAGGGTATCCTCCATGAACAGCCAGGCTTTGACCGGTTTCAATTATGCAGGACGGTACGGTCTTTATGGGTTCCTCAGCGGGCTCATTTTTCCGGCGGCGGGGCTACTTGCAGATGCATGGTCGCGGGGGCTGCCGCTGTTTTCAGGGGGCACGCTACGCACTCTGCTGGCGACCCAACCCATCCATTGGATCAACCTGAGCATTCCCCTGTGGTTTGCAATCATCGCCTATGCCATGGGCCGCCGCCTGGACGAGGTTTTGGATATTTCGCAGCGCCAGGAACGGCAGATTCTGGATCACACTGCCGATCTGCTGCGGGCCAACAACGACCTGCAGCAAGAAAATGAACGTGCTCTGCGCCTGGAAGAAATTTTGACCCGCGGCAAGCAGGAATGGGAAGCCATCTTCGACGCTGTGCAAGATTCCATTCTGGTGGCCAACCGCGAGGGGCAAATTGTGCGCTGCAACCAAAGTGCCGTGGATTGGCTGGAAACCAGTTTTGACCGGCTGATCCGCACGCAGGTGCAGACAGCCCTGTTTGGGCCCGCCAACACTGCCCCCGCACTGGATCATCTGGGCGGGGAGATGCAGTTCCCCAACCGCCCCGGCTGGTTTGAGGTCACCAGTTACCCGCTGGTGCTGCAAGGTGAGCCTTCCGGCCGAATTTTGGTCATTCGCGATATCACCGCCCGGCGCGAGGCCGAGGCCACCATTCGCCGCCAAAAGCAGTACCTGGAAACCCTGGTGAATATCAGCCCGGCGGCCATCGTCACGTTGGACCGAGACAAACGCATCCTGTCGGTGAACCCCCAGTTTGAAAAGCTGTTTGGCTTTTCTCAAAGTGAGGTGATTGGGGCTGAGTTGGATTCGCTGCTCTCCTCCGGCAGCGCCTATGTGGAGGCGGCCTCCTACACGCAAAAAGTGCTGGACGGCGAGATGATTCAAGTCACCGGTCAGCGGCGGCGCCGAGACGGAACCCTGGTAGATGTGGAAGTTTCTGGCGTGCCCCTGGTGGTGGAAGGCCAGGCCGTCGGCGTGCTGGGTCTCTATCACGATATCACCGAGTTGGTGGCAGCCCGCCGCAGGGCTGAGATGGCCGACCAGGCCAAGAGCGACTTCCTGGCCAATATGAGCCACGAAATCCGCACACCCATGACCGGCCTGCTGGGCATGATCAACCTGACTTTGAACTCGGAGCTGAACGCTGAGCAAACCGATTACCTGCTGGCCGCCCGCGAAAGCGCCGAAACCCTCCTGACCATCCTCAACGACGTGCTGGACCTTTCTAAGATCGAAGCCGGACTGTTGACTCTGGAGGATGTGGAGTTTGACCTGGAACGGGTGGTGGAGGGGGTGGCGCAGTCTTTGGGGATGCGCGCCGATTCCAAGGGGGTCGAAATGGCCACCCTGGTGGCCCCTGAGCTGTCCGCGGTGATGATTGGCGACCCAGACCGGCTGCGCCAGGTGCTGATTAACCTGGTGGGCAACGCGGTCAAATTCACCGAAGACGGCTATGTGTTCATCGAGGCCAACCTGGCAGCGGAGACCGATCAGGACCTGACCGTGCGCTTTGTGGTGTCGGATACGGGCACGGGCATCCCCCCCGAACGGCTGGAAGCCATCTTTGAGCGCTTTTCACAGGCCGATACTTCAACCTCGCGCCGCTACGGCGGCACCGGTTTGGGGCTTTCGATCTCCCGCCAGTTGGTGGAAAGGATGGGCGGGCGCATCAGCGTGACCAGCGAACCCGGAAAAGGCAGCACGTTTTGGTTCACGGCGGTCTTTAAGAAAACCAAAACCCCGGCCCCCCTGCCGCACCGCAGCCTGGAAGCCCTCAGAGGGGCGCGTGTGTTGGTGGTGGACGATAGTTTGATCAGCCGCATGGTATTGAGCAAGCATTTGCAGCTCCTGGGCCTGCAAACCACCTGTTTGGAAAACGGCTCTGAGGTGGTGCAAACCCTGTTAGCAGCGCGCGCCGAGGGAGACCCCTTCCGATTGGTCTTTTTGGATCTGTGGATGCCGGAAATGGACGGGCTGGAAACTCTGCGCACCATACGCGCCCACCCCGACATCAACGAAACACCGGTGGTGCTGCTTTCCAGCATCAGCCAGCGCAGCGACATTCAACACATCAGCGGGCTGGGGCAGCACAGCTATCTGATGAAACCCATACGGCGTTCGCAGTTGGTGGCCGTGTTGGCGGCGCAGTTTGGGCTGCGCCCCTCCACCGGTTCGCTGCCGCCCTTGCCGATGGCCCCGCTGGATGACGCTGCCGACAAGCCCAAGAGCCTGACCATCCTGCTGGCCGAAGATAACGAGATCAACCGGCGGGTGGGCACGGCCCTGCTGGAGAAAGCCGGGCATAAAGTGGTTGCCGCCGAGAACGGGCGGGTGGCTGTGGAGAAATACAAACAGGGCCGCTTCGACCTGGTGCTGATGGATGTGCAGATGCCAGAGATGGACGGATTCGACGCTACGCAGCAGATCCGCCATTTCGAAGGTCCCTACCGCCACACCCCCATCATCGCCATGACCGCCTACGCCATGAGCAGCGACCGCGAACGCTGTTTCACCGCAGGCATGGATGATTATCTGGCCAAGCCGCTGGACCCGGCGGAGCTGTATTCGGTGCTACGCCGCTGGGGGCAGTTTCCAGCACCGGTCGGGGAAGAAACAGAAATGCTACCCTATGCCACCCTGCCGCCCGCCGGCCCTGCCGCGCCGGTGGATATCGCTGCCTTGCTGCCGCGCTTCGGCAACGACCGCGGCTTCTTCTTGGAGATGTTCCAGACCCTGCTGGACACCCTGCCGGTGAAGATCACCGAGCTGCGCGAACTGGTGGCGGCGCGGGATGCGCGCGGGCTGGCTTTGCAGGCGCACAACCTGAAGGGCGTGGCCTCCAACTTTAACGCCGTGCAGTTGGTGGACCTGGTGCTGAGGTTGGAAGAAAGCTGCAAGCAGGACGATATCGAAACCGCCAGCGTGCTGGTAGACGAGATCGAAAAGGCTTATGACCGCCTGGAAGCGTTTTACTTGAGCTTAGAAAAGTAAGGAGCAGGTATGCCGCGCGTATTGGCGATTGACGACGAACCCATTTTTCACAAGATGATTGAACACGCCCTCAGCCCGCTGGGGTACGAAGTGTATTTCGCAACAGACGGTTTTCAGGGGCTGAATGCGGTCAACGCCCTCGACCCGGATATGGTCATCACCGATGTGATGATGCCCAACATCACCGGCTATGAGCTGACCCGGCGGCTGCGGGAGAACCCGCGCTTCGCGGATATGCCCATCCTGATCCTTACCAGCCGCGACCAGTTGGGCGACAAGCTCAAAGCCTTTGAATCTGGGGCGGATGATTACCTCAGCAAGCCCTTCGCACCGCCGGAATTGGTGGCGCGCGTGGGGGTACTGCTGTCGCGCGGCGAAAAACTGCGCACCCTGCGCAGCATGTCCAAAGAAAAGCCGGTGGAAAACGCCACCATCATCGCCGTGCACAGCCTGCGCGGCGGGGTGGGCTGCTCCAGCATGGCAGTTAACCTGGGTGTGGCCCTGCGCGAGCTGTGGCAGCGCCCCACCCTGGTGGTGGACGCCGTACTGACCGCCGGTCAGATCGCGCTGATGCTCAACGAGCCTCTGCGGCGCACCTGGTCAGACCTGAGCGGCAGCAACGTGGCCGACCTGACCGAAGACATGCTGAAAACCATCACCGGCACCTGGAAAAACGGGCTGCAGTTCATCGCCGGGCCCACCACACCTTCGGACGCCGAAATGGTGGCCCCCGACATGGTGCGGGCAGCCATGAACATCCTGCGCAGCATGTACGACTACATCATCATTGACACTCCCCACGATTTCAGCGAAGTGTCCATTCACATGCTGGATTTTGCCAACGTGATCCTGCTGATGATTGCGCCGGAAATGGCTTCGGTGCGGGCTGTGGCGGCCTCGATGGACGCGTATCAAAAACTGGGATATCCGCCGGAGAAAATCAAACTGATCCTGAACCAGACCTTTGACGGTGAGGGGCTAAAACAAACTCAAATTGAAAAAGCCCTGGATACCACCATCAAGCTGGTGCTGCCTTATGCCCCCAACGACTTTGTGCGCGCCATCAATGTAGGCAAGCCTCTGTTGATGAGCAGCCCCAACACGCCCATCGCGGCCCTGTTTGAAAACGCCGCCTATACCCTGAGCAAAGACCAGCACAAAAACACGCCGCAAAGCGCGCCTTCCCCCACTCTGCAGGCGGTGCTCAAGCGCCTCAGCACGCGCAGCGCCAATTAGGGCACCCGCTCTGCCTGCACCCAGGCGCGCCCACCCTGCGCGGCGATCTCCACCCAGCCGGAGGTGCGGGTGTTGACCCAGCGGTCTGCTGCCGCGGGGGCCTCCACTGGCGCCAACACCAGACCCGGCCTCAACCCCAGCCAGGCTTCCGGCGCCGTCCCCTTCTGAAAATCTGCCTCACCCAGGATTAAAACTTGCGGCCGGTGAACGCGGGGCGGAATCTGCGCTGGGGGAACCCCCGACGGCCAAAGCACGCTGACCCCATCCTGCTGCATCCACAAAGCCGCACCCGCGGGCGACAGCGCAACCACCTCCAGTCTGCCTTCCGGCGGCAAAGAAAGGCGTTCCCCCAGGGCCAGATCAGTCAGTGGGCAGCGGCGGCGCTGCAGCAGCTCTGCCAGGGCCAGCCCACTGCGCGAATCCGCCAACCCCGGAACGGCCAGGGCCTGCTGCGGTGGGAAGCGCTCGACTAACACCGTGAGGGCCTGAAGGCTGTCGGCGGAGGGCAGGGCGATGAGCAGGGCGTCCAAATGGGGATCCAACGGCGAGAGCGTACGGCCCAGGCGGTCCCCCGCCAGCAAAGCGGGTGCGCCGTTGATCAAGATGCGCCCGCCCGCAGGGGTGTACACCAGGGTGCCGGGGGTGCTGCCCTCCAGCACCAAAATGTGCAGGCGCCCATCCGGCGCAGCCCAGGCTGCCCGCAGCGCCAATGCTGCGGCTAAAGCCGCCAGCCCCAGGCGCAGGGTCACCGAGCGGCGCAGAGGCAAGGCATCCTGGCGCACCCACACCGCGCCCAGGGTGAAGATCAGCGCATACAGCAGCAGCGCCTCCCACCAACCAAATACACCCACCCCCGCCGAAGCCCCGGGCAGGCGCGCCATCCCCTCCACCACACGCAGAGTGTAGGCCAGCACCGGCCAGGTCAGCCAGGCCAGGATCCGTCCCAAAGGGGCAAACACCACCCCCACCAACACTGCCGTCCCGCCCAAAATCATCACCAGCGGCTGAGGCGGCAGCACCAGGGGATTAGCCAGCAGAGCCGCCAACGAAAATCGCTTAAAATGCACCAGCACCACCGGCAGGGTGGTGATCTGAGCTGCCAGGGTGAAGAGGAAATATTCCCCCACCGGCCCCGAAAGGCGCCGCGCCCAACCGGCGGGCAAGTGTTGCTCGCCCCAGGCCGTAAAACGCTCCTGCAGCGGCTGGGCGTAGAGGATAAGGCCCAACGTAGCTGAGACGGAGAGCTGAAACCCCGCATCCCATAGGATCCACGGCTGGGCCAGGGCCATGCAAGCTGCGCTGAAGGCCAGGGTGTTGACCCCCGCCGAGCGGCGGCCCAGTTCGCGCCCCAAGAGCCACAGGCTGCCCATGATAGCCGCGCGCATCACCGAAGCCTGCGCCCCCACCAGGAAGGTATAGGCAAACACTGCCGCAATGGACGCCAGCGCAGCCGGGTAGCGGCGCAAAAACCGCCGGAACAGCCCAAAGAACAACCCTGAAAGCAGGGCGATGTTAAAGCCGGAAATAGCCACAATGTGCGCCGTGCCGGTGTCGCGAAAGGCGTTCTGCAAGTCTGAGGGTAAATCTCCCTCCAACCCCAAAACCACGCCCGCCAGCAAGGCGGCTTCGGGCTGGGGCAGGGCGCTGGTGATGAATTCATACCCCTTGCGGCGCAGGGCGTACAGGCCCGCCAGGAAGGGGCTGCCGCCCCCAGCGCCCAGGCGCTGGGCCTGAGCGTAACCCATATATCCCGCGATCCCCTGCCGCGAGAGGAATTGGCCGTAATCGGAACCGACAAAATTGGGGGGCGGCTGCAGCCGACCGGTGAGCAGCACGCGGTCGCCGTAGCGCCAACCCTGCAGAGCGGGCAGCCCTGCCTGCAGCTGGCCCTCCACCGGCTGAAACTCCCCCTCGCCCAGGGCCAGGCGCTGCGCCCGCACCCGCACCCAAACGCGCGCGCCGCCTGCTTCTGGGTCCGAGAGGATGACCCCTTCCAGGCGCAGCGGGCCGCGGTCCATGTAAGCTGCCAGATCGCCCGGTCCCGGCGCAGCGGGCAGGCTCAGCGTCAGGCGCGCCGCGCCCAACATTCCTGCCAACAGCAGCCAGCCCAGCCTCAGCGGGGAAACCCGCCGCCAGGCACGCACCCAGCCCCTCTGCGCCAGTCGCTGCTCGGCCAACACCAGGAGCAGCGCCCCCAGCGCGCCCAGCCCCCAGGCCCACAGCGGCCAGCCCAGCCCATCCCCCAGCAGGATGCCCGCCAGAAATGCCAGCGAGAGCCACAGCAGCGGCATGCGGTTCATACCCGGCCCCCGTCAGCTCCGCCGCCGCCCCAAGCGCGGAATGAGCATGGGCACGCGCTTTTGATAAGCGGTGTATTCCTCGCCGAACTCGGCGGTCAGCTTTTTTTCTTCAAACCAGGCCGCCCCCAGGGTCATGTAAAGGGTGGCGCCCAGGTTAAAGGCCAGCAAATTGACGGTTAGAATGGGGATCAGCCACAGCACGATCAACGCGCAGGTGTAGATGGGGTGGCGCACATAGGCGTACAGCCCGCTGGTGGTCATGGTGTGGGGCTGGGCGGCCCGCTGCGGCGAAAACCACTGCTCCAGGCCCAAAAAGTTGGCTGCGCCGGTCTGCTGCACCGCCAGAGCCATGCCGGCCAGCCCGGCCAGCTGGAGCGCGCCGGTGAGGATCCACAGCGGGAAGGGCAGGGTGTACAGGAGCCGGTCGGGCAGCCAGACCAGAAGGATCAGCACCGGCAAGAAGCTGAGCGCAGCGATCCCGTTAAAAAACAGGCGGTAACCGCGCTGGTAACGGCGCGGACCGAGCCAGTTTTCCATCCTGCGTTTAAAGCCGTGCGAGGCCAGCAGCGAATGCAGGCCGCCATAGGCGGCCGTCGCCGCCAGAATCCACAGCGCAGATGAGATCATGCCAGCCTCCCCGGATTGCAGGGCAATCGCATTCTAATCACTGAAGAGTTGGATGAGGTAATCATTGTCCCAGGCGGCTGCCAATCGTTTTATTTTGATGCCGCGTTTGATCGTCCTATCTTGTCTGAGCAGATTTAGAGCAATATGTCGCAACACA
>JARKPO010000006.1 GCA_029975215.1 Levilinea sp. | reverse complement strand
TGTGTTGCGACATATTGCTCTAAATCTGCTCAGACAAGATAGGACGATCAAACGCGGCATCAAAATAAAACGATTGGCAGCCGCCTGGGACAATGATTACCTCATCCAACTCTTCAGTGATTAGAATGCGATTGCCCTGGGTGCGCCAGCTTGAAAATTTGCAAGATTGCCCCGCCTGTGTTAAACTAAGCTGTTATGGTACGTCTCTGGTTCAGCCTCTGGCTGGTTTTTTCGATTTTTCGCCCTGGCCCGCTTCTGGCAGGTCAGCCGCGCATCACCTCGCCCCAATCGGGAGAGGCCCTGCAGGGCGTGGTCACCATCACCGGCAGCACCCAGGTGGAAAATTTCAAGTCCGCCGAGGTGTCCTTTGCCTACGATCAGGAGGGCAGCCTCACCTGGTTCCCCATACAGCGCAGCCAAGAAGCCGTGCGCGAAGGCCCCCTGGCCCAATGGGACACGACCACCATCACCGACGGTCTGTATCAATTGCGACTTCAGGTCACCCTGCAAGATGGCAGCCGTATGGAAGCCCGGGTGAACGGCCTGCGCGTGCGCAATTACACCCCCATCGAAACTCAGCCGGCTGCCCGCCCCACCCTGGCTGACCCTGCGCAACCTCCGGCCTCACCCACGCCTGGGCGGGTGCAGCCGCCCACCCCCAGCCCGCTGCCCGCCAACCCGGCCGAAGTCACCAGCGGCGCGCTGACCTACAGCGCCCTGCAAGGAGCCGCGCTGGCCGTGCTGGCTCTGGCCGCCTTAGGGGTGTATGCCTTCATCACCGCTCTGCGCCGCCGTTAACCTTCTTAGACCCCCTGAGGTTTAGCCGTCCCGTGGAAGAACCCATCACCTCTCAACCTGCATCCCCCTCCCCTGCCCAGCAGGCTCCGCGCACGGTGCTGCTGGCGGGCCTGGGCAACCCTGGCCGCGAATACCGCGATACGCGCCACAATATCGGCTTCATGGTCATAGATGCCCTTTGCCGCCAGTTAGACGTGCGCATGACTCGCGTCCAATCCAAGGCTCTGATCGTGCAGGTCCCCTACGGTCCGCACAAGATCATCCTGGCCAAGCCGCAAACCTACATGAATCTTTCCGGCCAATCGGTGGCCGCTCTCATGCGCTTTTACCGCATTGAAAATGCCGATCTGCTCGTCATCCATGACGATATTGATCTGCCCTTCGGCACCCTGCGCATGCGCCCCGGCGGGGGCAGCGCCGGTCAAAAAGGGGTGGCCTCCATCATCGCCCAGCTCGGTAGCCAGGATTTCCCGCGCCTGCGTATGGGTGTAGGCCGCCCGCCTGGGCAAAAGAGCGCAGCCGATTACGTTCTGCGCGGCTTCAGCCCGGCAGAACAGGAAACCCTCCAGTTCACCCTGGAACGCGCCGTCCAGGCCGCCCTCACCTTTGTGCGCGCGGGTCTGCAAACCGCTATGAATCAGTTTAATGGAAACCTTTCCGTTGATTGATACCCTGCTGTCTCATATTGAAACTCTTGAGGCCTACCAACAGCTTCGCGAACGCCTGGCTGCGGGCCAAACCCAACCTGGGGCTGGGCTGCTGTCGGCCGCCCGTCTGCCGGTGGCTGCCGCCCTGTACCAGCAGCTTAACCGGCCCGTGCTTTACCTTACCGGCCGCGCAGACCACGCCCTGACCGCCCTGGATGAGTTAAGCTTCTGGGCCTCCGGGGCCATGCGGCTGCTCTTCCCCGAACCCAACCCCATGTTCTACGAGCCGGCCGCCTGGGGCACGCTCACCCGCCGCGACCGACTGCACGCTGTTACCTCCCTGGCCGTGTACCACATGCCCGGCGCGCCCCGCCCCGCCCAGCCGCCCTTCGTGGTCGCCCCTGTGCGCGCCCTCATGGCCCGCACCCTGCCGCGCCGCGATTTTCTCAAAGCCTCCCGCTGGATTAAGCGCGGCCAGCAGATTCAGCCCGAAGCCCTGCAGCGCGCCTGGGTGGAGATCGGCTACAAAGCCAACGAAATTGTGATCGAACCCGGGCAGTTCTCCCGCCGCGGCGGCCTGCTGGATGTTTGGCCCCCTGCTGAGGATTCTCCTCTGCGTCTGGACTTTTTTGGGAATGAGATCGAAACCATCCGCAGCTTCGACCCTGCCACCCAGCGCACCACCCGCCAGGTGGAGCAGGTGTTCATTACCCCCGCCCGCGAGGTGCTGCCGGGCAAGGCCGCCGGGCTGCATCTGCCCGAAATCCAGGAAGTGGACGAATTTTACCTGCCTCTGGTGCACCCCGCCCCAGCCAGCCTGCTGGATTACCTTCCCCGCGAAGCCGTGGTGCTGGTGGACGATCTGGATCAGATTCAGGTAGCGGCCAGCGAAATCGAAGAGGCTGCCGTCAAGATGCGCCGCGACAGCATCCAGGAAGGCACCCTGCCGGAGAATTACCCCATCCCCTATCTGTCCTGGTCGGAGCTGCAGGACGCTCTTTCTGCCCATGCCTGGGTGGAATTGGGCCGCTCCACCGCCGATGATCTGCCAGCCCTGGCCCAACATTTCCAGCCGGGGCCGCGCTTTGGCGGACGGCTCAAGGTGATGATGGATGAGCTGGCTGCTCTGGCCGCCCGCGACGAAGCCGTGATCATCGTCTCGCGCCAGTCCACCCGCCTCCAGGAGCTGTGGGCCGAGCGCGGCGACGCATGCCTACCGGCGCAGCCGCCCACCTTCATGGAAAGCTCGCTCTCCGAGGGCTGGGTGCTCAACCTGCCCAGCGGACATCATTTTCATTTACTAACCGATAGTGAAATTTTTGGCTGGGAACGCCCCAAACCTCGCCAGCGCCGCCGTCCGCAGGCCGAAGCCCCCGAATCGCTCTATGCCGACTTGCGCCCCGGCGATTGGGTCGTACATGTGGATTACGGCATCGGGCGCTACGCGGGTCTGGTGCGCCGCACCATCGAGTCGGCTGAGCGTGATTTTCTCCTGGTGGAATACGACGGCGGCGACCAGCTCTACGTCCCCGTACATCAGGCCGACCGCCTCAGCCGCTACATCGGCCCCGACTCAGATGCCCCCACCCCCACCCGCCTGGGCACCGCCGAATGGGCCAACGCCAAACAGCGTGTGCGCGAGGCTGTAGCGGAGGTGGCTCAGGAGCTTTTGGAGCTTTATGCTCAACGCCAGGTAGCCAAAGGCTACGCCTTTCGCGAGGACACCCCCTGGCAGCGCGAGCTGGAAGCCAGCTTTCCCTATGTGGAAACCGAAGATCAGCTGCGCGCCATCGCTGAGGTCA
The DNA here is from genome assembly GCA_029975215.1 of Levilinea sp. GTDB lineage: Bacteria > Chloroflexota > Anaerolineae > Anaerolineales > Anaerolineaceae > Levilinea. The sequence continues at coordinate 10,223 of JARKPO010000006.1, read as the reverse complement.
AGCACGACATGCACAGCACCCGGCCTATGGACCGCCTCCTGTGTGGAGATGTGGGCTACGGCAAAACCGAAGTGGCCCTGCGCGCCGCCTTTAAGGCCGTTATGGACGGCAAGCAGGTGGGGGTGCTCGTGCCCACCACCGTTTTAGCCCAGCAGCATTACGAAACCTTCCGCCAGCGTCTGGCAGCCTTCCCAGTGGAAGTGGAAATGCTCTCGCGCTTCCGCACTGCGCGCGAACAAAACGCCATCCTGCGCAAGCTGGCCAACGGTTCGGTGGATATCGTCATCGGCACCCACCGCCTGGTGCAGGGCGATGTGCGCTTTAAAGACCTCGGTCTGGTGATCATTGACGAAGAACAGCGCTTCGGCGTGACCCACAAAGAGTTCCTCAAAAAGCTGCGCACCGAGGTGGATGTACTCACCCTCACGGCCACTCCCATCCCGCGCACCCTCTACATGGCCCTAACCGGCGTGCGCGACATCTCGACCATCAACACCCCACCGGAAGAGCGTCTGCCCATCATCACCCACATCGGCCCCTATTCCCCCCGGTTGGTGCGCCAGGCCATCTTGCGTGAGATCGAACGCGGCGGGCAGGTGTTCTTTGTGCACAACCGCGTGCAGACCATCCGCGCCATGGAACGCCACCTGAACAAACTCGTGCCGGAGGCACGCGTGGGCGTTGGGCACGGGCAAATGCCCGAGAGTGAGCTTTCGGCGGTGATGAACCAGTTCACTCGCGGCGAAATTGATGTGCTGCTGTGCACTTCCATCATCGAATCCGGCCTGGATATCCCCAACGCCAACACCCTCATCGTGGACCGCGGCGACACCTTCGGGCTGTCTCAGCTCTATCAACTGCGCGGACGGGTGGGCCGCGGAGCCGTACGCGCCTACGCCTATTTCTTCCGCCACCGCAAAAAACCGCCTACCCCCGAAGGGCTGGAACGCCTGGAGGTCATCGCTGAGAACACCCAGCTAGGCGCGGGCTACACCATCGCCATGCGTGACCTGGAAATGCGCGGCGCGGGTGAGCTGCTGGGCACGCGCCAATCCGGTTACATCGCCACCGTCGGCTTTCACCTGTACACCCGCTTGCTGGCTGAAGCCGTGCGCGAAATGCGCCGCATCGGCGGGCTGCCCGCCCCCGAATCGGCCCTGGGCGAAGGCCCCAACGGGGCTTTCCGGGCGGTGCGTCTGCCGGTCAGCGTGGATCTTCCCATGTCGGTGGGCATCCCCGGCGATTATGTCGCCGATCAAAACCTGCGCCTGCGCCTCTACCGCCGTCTGGCTGGCCTGGACACCGAAGAGCAGGTTCAGGCTATGCAGGATGAACTGGCAGACCGCTTTGGCCCACCGCCCGAGGATGTGCTTAACCTGCTTACCCAAATGCGCATTAAGCTGCGCGCCGAAGCCGCTGGTTTGGCCTCGGTGACGGTGGAAAGCGGCCAAATCGTACTGCGCTACCCGCCACTGCCCGAATCCGTTGGCTCGCGCAGCCTACCCTTCATCGGTACTCAGGCCCGCGCCGGAAAAAACGCCTATTGGATGCCCCTGGCAGGCTTGAATGGGGACTGGCCCCAACGCCTTTTGGATGTGCTTTCTGCTATAATCGAAACAAATCAGCTATCTTCCTCTCAACCGGCGCCCGCCAACTGAGCGCCCTTGTTTTCACTATTTTTTGGAGATTTTGAACTCATGATGCCTATGACACCCATTGGGACCCCAGGCAACCGCCGCATGGCCATGTTGATTGACGGCGATAACGCCCAACCCTCACTCATTGAAAAAATGCTGGCCGAAACCAGCAAATACGGCCTCATCACCATCCGCCGCATTTACGGCGATTGGACCGCCTCTAATATGGGCGGCTGGAAAGAAATGCTGCAAACCTACGCCATCCAGCCTATCCAGCAGTTCCGCTACACCATCGGCAAAAACGCCACCGATTCAGCGATGATCATTGACGCCATGGATATTCTCTACGGCGGCGGCGTTGACGCTTTTTGCCTGGTGTCTTCCGACAGCGATTACACCCGCCTGGCCACTCGCATCCGGGAAAAAGGCTTCTTTGTGATGGGGATCGGCAAAAAGACCACCCCACGGGCCTTCGTCAATGCCTGCGACGTTTTCGTCTACACGCAAAATTTGGTTCCCCAGGAACCGGCCAAGCCCGCGCCACCCAAACCCAAGAGCACCGCTGCCGCGGCTGCCAATAACAACCAGACCCCCGAGCCCGTCGAACCGCCCGAAGCCGCCGCCCCCGACCCGCTGCCGCTGCTGCGCAACGCCTTCGACATCGCCGCCTCCGATGACGGCTGGGCTTTTTTGGGTACCCTCGGCCACCACGTGCGCCAATTGGACCCCGGCTTCGATTCGCGCACGTACGGCTACAAGCAGCTTTCTTCGCTCATCCGCGCCTACCCCAAGGTCTTTACCGTGCGCGAGTTAAAAACCGCCGACGGTAACTCGGTCATTTCGGTGAAACTCAAAGAATGATGAGAATGGGGAAGTAGATCACACGGCGCCCATCCGCTTTGGGATGGGCGCCTTTTATTGCCCCTAGACGGTGGGAGCGATCGAAAAACGGGTGTAGCGGCCTTTGGCATCCTCCCACCCCGTCTTCACCTCGGTCACAAAGGCCGAGCGCGGCCCGCGCCGCAGCGCCGCCAGCAGCTCTTCCAAGTCGGCGCGCGGCCCCTCGGCCCACACCTCCACCTGCCCATCCCAGGTGTTGCGCACCCAGCCCACCAGCCCCAACCGTTCGGCGGTTTGGGCCGTAAACATGCGGAAGCCCACCCCCTGCACATGCCCGTCCACAACGCAATGCAGCGCACTCACCTCTGCGTTCATCTGTGTTTCTGCGACTTTCGCAGCGCGTTCAGACCCACCGCTGCCGGGGGTACTAAAATGAATGCCAGCACCAGCAGATAGGGCGACAGATTGCGCAGTGCCACTCGCCCGGCGTTGACCCCCAGGCTTTCCTCCTGCCAGCGCGCCTCGGCCTGCTGCAGCGTCACACCCATAGTGCTCAAAAAACCTTCCTCACAACCCACCCCATCGCGGTAAGCCCCCAACAAGCCATTGATGCGTGTCACACCGTATTTCTGATACAGGTAGCGTGTGAACGACTCCGACTGGGCATAAGCCAAAAAGGCTCGCGAGGCCTCGCGCGGGAAAGCGCTGCACAGCCCGCGCAGCGGCAGCAGTTTTCCGCTGCGGGCGGCGTCTTCCAACACACGCGCATATTCCGCATTGGGATACGTTTCAGCCACCGAGGCGATACCCTCCAGCAGCCAAACCGGTGTACGGTTATAGGCATCCCCCAGGCGCGCGTACTCCAAAATATGCGCCAGCTCATGCGGAATCTGCCGTTCCAGTTCCAGGCGCTGCTGCGGCCCGCTGGGAGAAGAGATCAGGATCACGCCCAAATCCGCGCTGGCGTGCCCCGCCACCCAGGACTGCTGGCTCAGGCGCAGCGCATTTTGCAGCTCGCTGGCCTCTGTGTACACGAAAATGCGCACGGGTGCCGGCAGGCTGACCCCGGGGATGCGCGCGCGCAGGGCCTCTTCACCAGCCGCGGCCACATCCAAAATGGTCTGCCCGAAGTCCACATCCCCCTCGATCCACAAAGCCTCGAACACCCCCTGCGAACGCGACTGCCAGGTGAAACGGTTATCGACATAATCAAACACCGTACGCGGGCTTTCCACCCGCGTGCCGTCCGCGCTCTGCCCCTCGAACCAATAGGTGATGCGCACAAAAGGCCGCAGAGGGTGTTCACGCAGATCATATTCCAGGCGCGCTGTCCCCTTACGGACGGGCACGCGTTCGCTGCGCGCCGCCGACCCTTCCGGCTGGATAAATAAAAAGACCGAATCCAGCCCCTCCGCAGGGCGGACTTCGGCCTCAAACACAGCCTGTTCTCCAAATTGAAAGCTGACGCTGGGATTCTCAATCACCGGCGCAGGGCGCACATCCCCCACTGGAGCGGAAAGCAGCCATCCCCCCAGCCAACTTACCAGCAGTACCCAACGTCCCATCCAAGTCATAGCAGCCTATTGGTGTCGGTGTCGCTTACGCGGTGTCGGCTTGCGCGGCTCTTCGTCATCTTCCGCCTCGTCAAACCACTCATCTTCCTCTGCAAGATCCGCGCCATCTTCCTCCAGGTTAATCACCCGGCTCAATTCTTCCTCTTCTTCAGGCTCCACATCCATCATGTCAAACAGAGACAGGCCTTCCGTGAATTCCAGATTGTCCAGCGCATCTTGAATCAGCTGGCTGGCTTCTTCATCGTCGCTGTCCTCCAAGAGTTCATCTAACCGTTCGCGCACACCCTGGCCGCCAATTTGTGAAAGCGACCACACCGCAGCGAAATACACATCCTCATCCAGCTCCAGCGGCTCTTCCAATAACTCCAGCAGGGGCTGGCGCGCCGCGGCCAGTTCCAATTGGCCCGCCGCCCGCACTGCCTCAAACTGCAATTCAGGCAGGCTGCTGTCGACGTGCGCCAACACCGTCTCAGCCCAGGCCTTATCTGCCGAGCGTCCCATCGCGCACAGCGCGCTGGCTTTCCATTCCAAATCCGCGCGGGCATACGCCAGCCGGATCAGCGGCGGCACTTCGGGACGGCTGGAATAGCCTAAAGATTCCAGCGCCCAACGCTTTACCTGGCTGTCCTCTTCGGTACCCATGGCCGCGATCAGGGCATTTTCCACCACTTCCAACGTTTCCGCAGGGATTTCTTCCAACTCACCGTAGTACACGAAATTTCCCAGGGCGTTGGCCGCCGCAGCGCGCACGTGAACATCTGGGTCTTTGCGCATCATGCGCACAAAGGTAACAGCCAGCTTGGGATCATCGGAGGTGAACAGCAGACGGATAGCGCTGGCACGCACGCGAGGCTCCTCGTCCTCCAGGGCAAAGCGGGCAATATTATCAAAAAACACCAGGGTATCCGCGTCCGTCAGATTTTCCAGGTCTTCCATCAAGCCGACCCGCCGCTCTGTGCCCACCTGCGGCCAAATTTCACGCAGACGCGCCAGTTCCTCGGGGGTCAGGTCCGAAAGGCGGTGCAGCAAACGCGGTGGAAAAGGCTGAGATGCATCCAGCAGCGCATCCACCACCATCTCAAATGTTGGTTGATTCTGTTCCACCATCCTCAAGACCACCTTTCCCCCCAGAACCTAGGGGATCACGATCGGGTTAAAAATATCCTGGGCGGTGATGATCACCATCAGGGCCAGCAGAGCCAAAAAACCCACCATGTGCACCACATTTTCGTAGCGCTGCGGGATCCGCCGCCGGAAGAGCAGCTCTGGCAGCACAAAGATGATGCGGCCGCCGTCCAGGGCGGGGATGGGCAGCAGGTTGGTGAAGCCCAGAGCCACTGAGAGGGTAGCCATCAATGCCAGGGTGTTCACCCCGCGCGGCTGTTGGGTCACCGGCTGCGCCTGCGACACCTGATCCGCCTCGCGCGCCTGGGCGTAGATGGAATAAATGCCCACCGGCCCCACCACGCGCGCCTCACTGGGGGCCACCTGCCCGGCAATCAGCCGTCCCGGCAGGGTGATCAATTGGCGAATTTGCTCGCCCGTGGTGCGCAGCGCGTAGGGCAGCGAATCCAGCCAGGAAATGGGCAGCACCGGGTTGCCCATCACAATCCCCAGCGCCCCCTGCCCTTCCGGTGGATTCACCCGCGGCACCGCGCGCACCTCGCCGATCGTATCCCCGCGCTGGTAACGCAGGGTGATCTCCTCACCCAAATGGGAGCGGATGGCGCCAGAAAGCGCGTCCATGCTGTCGGTTTTTACATCGTTGACCTGCACAATCACATCATCCACCATCAAACCCGCCTGGCTGGCGGGCGAATCGGGAGCGATTTCGATAATTTTCACCACGCTCGTGTCTGGTGCGCCAATTTGCACGAACACCAGGCTGAAGAGCAGCACCCCGGTCAGCAGGTTCATCACCGGCCCACCCAACAGCACCCCCAGGCGCGCCCAAGGGCTGGCGGAGGCCATGCCCCCCTCCACTTCACTATCGTTCTCCCCCCGCGGGCGCACAAAGGCCCCAAAGGGGATCCAGTTCAGCGTGAATTCCGTGCCCCGCCAGGTGAACAGCTTGGCCAGACGCGGCGGAAAGCCGAACCCAAATTCCTCCACCTCAATTTTGGCCAGGCGGGCCATGATAAAGTGTCCCAATTCGTGCAGAAACACCAGTAAGCCGAAGAACAAGACGAAACCAGCGATGGTAATCAGTGTATCCATTCCTCAATCCTTCAAATCCGATCCATAAGTCGCACAGAGTGTGCCTGACTGGATTATATCCGGTTCACGCGCGCATTTCAAACCCTTTGCAAAAGGCTAAGCCTCCCGCCGCGCCGCGCCGCCCACCCCAGCCGTCAGCACCTGACGCACCCCCGGCAGCTCGGCCAGCCGCGCGCTCACCGCCTGGGCCTCAGCCGCCGCGCACAGCACGTGCACGTTGGGGCCGGCGTCCAGGGTGTAGCACACCCCCAGCCCCGCCCGCCGCCATTCTCCCACCGCCTGCATCACCGTCAGCGAGGCGGGCTGCCAGTAGAACAGGGCCGGCTGCGAGGTCATCATCACCGCGTGCATCATGTTGCTGTCCAGCTCCACCACCTCAGCCAACGCCGCGAAATCCCGCCCCAACACCGCCTGCCGGCACAGGTCCAGCCGCCGCGGCGCATCTGCCACGCGCGCCGCCTGCAGCGGACTGCTGCCCGCCAGGGCGTGCCCGGCGGTGGAACCCACCGGCTTTTCCCCCGCCGCCACCACCGCCACACAGTCGGCCAGGGCCCAATGCTCCGGCGGTGCAATCGAAACCGCCCCGCTGTCGCCATCCTCTGTGCCCATGTGCCATTCCACAAACCCCGCCGGAATCGAGCGGCAGGCCGAGCCTGACCCGCGCCGCGCCAGCCGCGACAGGGCCGCCTCGTCCAGTTCCAGCCCCGCGGCCGTCGAAGCCGCCAGCGCCAGGGCCGCGAAGGCCGCCGCGGAGGAGGCGATGCCCGCGCCCGTGGGGAAGTTGCTGCGGCTCTCTACCGCCGCGCGCTGATCGGTGTGCGCCAACTCGCGCACTACATCCAAAAAGCAGCTCACCCGCTCCAGGGCCGCCCCGCTCTGCGCCGCCCCGTTGAGGGTGAAGGCATCCTGCGGCAGCCCAGGCTCAAAGCGCACCGTGGTGCGCGCCTCCAGGCCGGCCAGATTCATCGAGATGGAACCGTTCACGGGCAGGCGCAGCCCCTCGTGGCGGTTCCCCCAATATTTGATGAATGCGATGTTGGGATGTGCAGCGGCGGTACAGGTGGGCATGGCGGCTCCTTGCGTTCGAGTTCTCTGCTAGTTTACCACGCTCACCGGGATTTTTGCGCCGGCAGGGGCAGTTGCCGTATTGACATTTTTGCCTTCCTCACCTAGGATTAACGGTAAGCTTCCGGTGAGGCGGCTTGTGCCCGCACAGGCCTGCCGTTTGAGCCCGGAAGGACGATAGGTTTTCCAGATGGGGGTTCATGGACATTGAGTAAGAAACCTCAATTGATTAATAGGTCACTATTATGTCTCTCAACGAAGCCGATACACGTGCACAACTCATTGATCCAAAACTAAATATCGCTGGCTGGACACGCACCCAGGTCACGCGGGAGCACTTTTATCGCCCCGATTGGGAATACACGGCAGGCCGGATTATTTTGCGCGCCGGAAAAGCGGAAAGAATGCCGCCAAAACGCGTGGATTATATTCTTCGGTATACTGACAGTTTCCCAATTGCAGTTGTGGAGGCGAAAGAAGAGGGAAAACCGGCGATTTCCGGACTGGATCAGGTAAAAGGCTATGCGCGTGACCTGGGAATTGCTTTTGCTTATGCAACCAATGGACATGACATTATCGAATGGGATGCATTCTCTAACACAACTCGAGAAATAGATCATTTCCCCAGCCCAGAAGAGTTGTGGAGCCGTTGGCAACTAAACACAAATCTTGTCCTTCCTGCTATCCCAACAAACCAGAGACATACCGGTGAACTAAGAGCTACGTACAATGCAGCAATCTCAGCAGCCCGTAGGCGTAACCCTTTATTACATGCTTACGCGCCAACTGACCTTACTCGCGGCAAGGAGCCGCGCTATTTTCAAGAGTCGGCGATTCGCGAAAGTATTCTAAGAATGATGCGCAACCAGAAGCGCATCCTGCTTACAATGGCTACTGGCACCGGAAAGACCTTTGTGGCTTTTCAAATTGTCTGGAAACTGGTTAAGTCCGGTTGGCTGCATCATCGCAGTGGGCAACCCGCTCGGGTTTTGTTCTTAGCTGACCGGGTTGTGCTGCGGGACCAGGCATACAATGCTTTTAGCGCATTTTCGAGCAGTCAAAGTGACCCCCGCTTTCTGATCGACGGACAAAAAAAGCTAAGCCTCAATCGCGATCTTTATTTTGCCATCTATCAAACTCTCTGGAATGAGGATAACAAGGGCAAACGCCTCTTTGAACAATTTCCCGAAGATTTTTTTGATCTCATCATCATTGATGAGTGCCATCGTTCAGGGTTTGGTACCTGGAAAGAAATTCTAGATCGTTTCAGCTCCGCCATTCATCTGGGTATGACCGCCACACCCAAGCAGGAAGAAAGCGTTGATACTTACCAATATTTCTGTCAGGAAGAACCGGCGATCCCCGCCGATCCAAATGATGCCAGCAAGGGTGAAATTCACCCACCTGCGTTCACTTACAGTCTGGGGCAAGGCATTGAAGATGGCTTTCTGGCAACCTATAAAGTTCATCGAATCTATTCTGATGTCGATAAGAATGGCTTAAACATACAAGAGGCGATTGAACGAGGCGCGGATATTATTATCCCTGAAGGGGTTGATATCCGACCCAATTATTTCACCCAAAACTTTGAACGCGAAATCCGAGTGCCAGGCCGTACTGAAACGTTAGTAAATCATCTGGTTCAGTTGTTGCGCCGGTTTGGTCCCATGCACAAAACCATGGTGTTTTGCGTGGACATGTTCCACGCACAAGAAGTGGCGCGTTTATTGAATAATGCGTTTGCGGATCTCGGGTTCGGAGAGGATTACGCTGTCCCCATTGTGAGTGAGGAAGGCGAACAGGGGCGGCGCTGGTTGGAATACTTCCAGGATAGTGATAGAAAGTTACCTGTGGTAGCTACGACCGCCGATCTGCTTTCCACCGGTGTGGATGTACCCTCGGTGCGCAATGTGGTCTTCATGAAAACCATCTCCTCGCCCATCCTTTTCAAGCAAATCATCGGTCGTGGAACGCGCATTGATCCAGATACAGGCAAGCTGTGGTTCCGGATTATTGACTACACCGGCGCAACCCGTTTGCTCGACCCACGCTGGGACAAACCGCCGGTCCCTTCCGAGCCCTCGTCCGAAAACCGCCCCTGCACATCCCGATTAACCGGCGTGGTTCGGCTGGCCGAAAGTGGCGATATTCTGATCGGTGCGAGTGTTGCGGCCAGCGTCAGCCCCAATGATCAGCGTGGACCGATCTTGACCGATAGCGAGGGTCGATACCTATTCGAGCAGCTTCCCGCCGGGGATATTTCTGTGGCAGCTTCTGGACTGCACCTTGCCCGCCGGCAAATACAGGTGGAAACGCGAGAAAACGAAACCACTGTGTTGGATATTGAACTCAAACCCGCATCCGAAAAGCATGAGAAGATTGAGGTAAAAGGGTTGAAGGTCACCATTGCGGAAGAAGCCACGTTTGTGGTGGAAGGCATGAACGACCCCATGACGTTGGAACGCTATGTCGATTACACACGCGACAAGGTGCTGAAATTTGTTCCCGATTGGGAGGATTTCCGCACTGCCTGGCAGGATCCTCAAAGACGGCAATCATTGATTGAGCAGCTAACCCATTCCAGTGTCTACCCGGACGTGCTGGCAGAAGTCTTAGATGAAAAGGACGTGGATGAATTTGATTTGCTGTCGCACCTGGCTTATGGCCGGCCGTTGCGCAACCGGCGCGAACGGGCGAAAGTTTTTCGCAGCCGTGAATACTCCTGGCTGCAATCCTTATCTCCCCAAGTGCAGGAAGTGCTGCTGGCGCTGCTGCAAAAGTACGAACTGGGCGGGCTGAAACAGCTCACCGACCCCAATATCTTCCGCGTCAGCCCCTTCCGCGAAATGGGCGAGGTGCGCGGCGTGGTCAGACGCTTTGGCGGTCAACC
>JARKPO010000090.1 GCA_029975215.1 Levilinea sp. | reverse complement strand
AGATTTGGATACCTGGTTGGTCCATTACAACACCGAGCGACCACACCAGGGTTATCGCAACATGGGACGCCGTCCCATCGATACGATCAATTTATTCGCTGATCAAAGTGTTAGGAATGAGCCCTAAGAATACAAATTATCGAACCGCAGCGCGGGCTGTTCGATTTGCGCTTGGGTGAATTAATAAATGCTCGATTTACGCTTTAATAAGCGATCAAAGCAGTAGACGAAAAGCAATCCCCCTGAATGAATAGCATTTCTTTAAACACAAACCGGAAGAGAAATTACTTTGCAGGATTAGTCACTGGTTATTTAGTAACCATTGTCACAATATTCGTTGGACTTTGGTTGACGCCATTTTCGTTGCGTTATCTTGACCGCGAACAGTACGCGGTATTTACGCTGAGCTCGGATATCATATCTTGGCTAACTTTACTGGATTTGGGAATTAGCGCAGGTTTGAATGTCCAAGTGGCTCAACAGACGGGCAAACCAGATCAGGAAAAAATTAATATCCTCGCCAGCACAACTTTCTACTCGCAGCTGTTGTTGGTTGGCATAATCTTATTATTAGGAATTGGGATTGCTTCTGTTTTTCCTGCTTTTATTTCTGTCCGACCAGATTTACGATCACCTTCGCTTTTTACAATTCTCTTGATGGTTTTGGGATTGGGGATTTCATTAGGTACTCGCACTTTTTCAGTCTTATTAGTTGCTCATCAGCAAGTTTATATGGATAATTTGATCCGTTTGGGTCTCATTTTGATTAGAACCACAATTACGGTTCTTTTACTCATTAAGGGTTTTGGCATAATCTCTACAGCACTAGCCAACCTTTCGGCAACCATCATTACCTGTTTATTAGCGGTTTGGCGCGCATATCGTTTGTTGCCAGGATTACAGATCCGCCGCTCTCTTTTTTCCGGTGATGTATTTAAAAAAACGTTGGGATTAGGAATTTGGTTCAGCCTAGGTGGTTTAGCAGGATTGGTGATTTTGAATTTGGATCGTTTAGTCACAGCAAAAATCATCTCGTTGGCAGTGGTAACGACTCTTTCGCTTACGGGGCGGCTTTACAGTCTTTCCAATTCATTTCTTGATCAAATCACGAACACAGCTCGGCCTATGTTAGGTCAACTCTTTGGCCAAGGGCGGCGGGAGGAAGTTTTTAAACTCTATAGACGCCTTTTTACTATTTCAACCGGTGGGGCAGTCATTGTTGGTTCCGCTCTCTGGTGTGCAAACCGAACGTTCATTGAATGGTGGGTAGGTGGTGAATACTATGGTGGCATAGGTCTGGATATTGCTTTGGCAATTAATCTTCTTGTCAATTGCTGGGTATTACCTAATCGCGCAACTCTATCTTCTGCCATGGTCGTTAAACCTCAGACACTCAGCAGATTGGTGGAAGGCGCAGTAAATTTTTCACTTTCTTTGCTGCTAGGTTTAAAATTCGGTGTCATTGGGATTTTGCTTGGAACATCTATAGCTTCTCTGCTGACATCGTTTTGGTATTTGCCATACCTTACTGCTAAACTTTTTAACCGCAGTATTATAGCCTTATTAATCAATGATTTTTTAAAGATCATTTTATTATTTGCGTTGTTGATATATCCAGCCTGGTTAATGAGAAATATGAATATTCCAGTAATTGGTCTTATCGGCGCGATGTTAAAGTTTGCTTTAATGAGTATTATTGGGATTATCCTCCTTTGGTTTATTGGCATCGATCGTGAATTTAAGGGACAACTAATTTATCAAATTAAAGCCATCCTAAATCGATTTAAAAAAACCACATTGATTAGCAATTTCATTGCCAAATAAATAAGAGTTTTTTTGACATAGTCTATTCATAGACAATCTATACCACCTGATTTATTAGGAGTTATAAGTTGAAGATATTCTCAGTTATTCCCGCCCGTCTCGGATCCACCCGCCTGCCGCGTAAGGTGCTGGCGGATATTCACGGCCGCCCTCTTATCTGGCATGTATGGAATCAGGTGTGCCAGGCAAAGCATATTGACGAAGTGATTATCGCCACCGACGCCGAGGAAGTGGCCGCGGCTGCGGCGGCTTTTGGCGCTAAGGTGATGATGACCAGCCCAGACTGCCGCTCTGGCACGGAACGGATTGCCTCTCTGCTGCCGCAGTTGGACGCCGACTTGATTTTGAATGTTCAGGGAGACGAACCGCTGGTGGATCCAGGCATGTTAGATGCGCTGGTCAGTCAGTGGTCGGCGGCGCCAGGCGACCTGATCACCCCCATTTTCCCCATTCATGAAGCGGCTGAGCTGCAAAACCCCAATATCGTCAAAGCAGTGCGAGCTGCGGATGGACGGGCGCTGTATTTTTCGCGCAGTGTAGTGCCGCACCTGCGCGACATTCCCATTGACCAGTGGCTGAAGCACGGTTCCTACTGGGGGCATATTGGGGTGTACGGCTACCACCGCTCTGTTTTGGCTGCGTATGCGAGCCTGCCCGAAAGCTCCCTGGAGCAAATGGAAAAACTGGAACAGCTTCGCTTTTTAGAAGCGGGGTATTCCTTCCAGACGGTTATCACGGATTACCGCCCGGTGGCGGTGGACGTGATGGACGATTTGGAAAAAGTTCGGCGAATCCTTGCAGAACAGAATGAATCATAAAGTAACTTATCAGTCGGATCAGGCTATTCAGTCGGTTGAGACTGCCCGGGCTGCTTTGCTGGCTGAGGCGCAAGCCATTCGCCAAGCTGCGGACCGCTTGAATGGTAACCTGAGCGATGCGGTGAAGATCATCTTGGAACACCCGGGCAAAGTCATTGTGACCGGAATGGGAAAATCGGGGCATATCGCTCAAAAAATTGCGGCCACGCTGAACAGCATCGGCACCCACTCGGTTTTTCTGCACCCTGCGGAAGCCACCCATGGGGATCTGGGCATTTACACGCCGGGAGATCCCACGATTATGATTTCAAAAAGCGGGGCAACTTCTGAACTGGTGCGGTTGGTGCCTGTACTGCGCCAATTCCAATCGCCATTGATTGGAATTTTGGGAAACTTGCATTCCCCCCTGGCAGAAAAGATGGATGTGGTCTTGGATGCTCGCGTGGATCAGGAGGCCGACCCTTTAAATCTTGTGCCCACGTGCAGCAGTACGGTTGCCCTGGCGCTGGGCGACGCACTGGCGGCTGCCTTAATGAAGGTGTATCAATTTAGCGACCTGGATTTCGCCCGCCTTCACCCAAACGGACAGTTGGGGCGCAACCTCCTCTTTCGAGTGGCCAATGTGATGCATACCCGGCAGAAGATTGCTTGCGTGTCCCTGGAGGACCGCGTGCGCCAGGTGGTGATTGCTATGACCCGTTATCCCTTTGGCGCTGCCTGCGTGGTAGATGAGCAGGATCATTTATTGGGAATCATCACGGACGGCGATCTGCGGCGTGCACTGCAAACGTACGAAGATTTATCCCCGTTGCACGCAGCCGATCTGATGACCGCTCATCCTGTCTTAGCGCGGCCAGAGATGCTGCTGAAAGACGCTGTGCACCTGATGGAGGACCGCCCTTCTCAAATCTCTGTGCTGCCAGTGGTGGGTGACGATGGGAAATGTGTGGGGTTAATTCGAATTCATGATATTTATCAAACGGATCTGACATGAGCGGAATGTATCCCAAGATCAAGACGGTTGAGCTTGCACCAGGGGTCCTTTTGGGGGGAGAAAAACTGGTTTTAATTGCTGGGCCTTGCGTGATTGAAGCGAATGATGTGACTCTGCGTACCGCTGAGAAAATGAAAGAGATTACCACGCGATTAGGGGTCCCGTTTGTGTTCAAATCTTCGTTTGACAAGGCTAACCGCACCAGCGGCAGTACCTTTCGATCCATCGGTTTCGAGCAGGCACTGCGTATCTTGGAAAAGGTGAAGCAGGCATTGGATGTGCCCGTATTAACAGACGTTCACGAATCACATCAGGTGGCGGCGGTTGCAGAAGTGGCGGATGTCTTGCAGATCCCGGCTTTTCTCTGCCGTCAGACGGATTTACTGCAAGCCGCTGGGCAAACCGGCAAACCTGTCAATATCAAAAAGGGTCAATTCATGGCCCCCGAAGATATGCGCTATTCGCTGGATAAAGTGCGGGCAGCCGGGAACGAACGTGTTTTTTTGACCGAGCGCGGCAGCAGCTTTGGGTATCACACCTTGGTGGTGGATATGCGCTCGCTCCCTATCATGCGCCAGTATTCGCCGGTGGTTTTTGATGCAACCCACAGTGTGCAGATGCCCGGGGGGGCAGGCGGGGCCTCTGGGGGGCAGCGCGAATTTGTTTCCCCGCTGGCACGAGCCGCCGCGGCTGTGGGAATTGACGGTATTTTCATGGAGACCCACCCAGACCCCGATCACGCGCCCAGCGATGGGCCCAACATGCTGCCGCTGGATCAGGTGGAAAAACTGCTGAGTGGGTGGTTAAAGATTTGGGATTGTGCCCGAGGGGTGGAAGCATGACGGAGCTGACCCCTGAGCTGCGTGATAAGTTTCGCCGGGTGAAGATGCTGGCGATGGATGTGGACGGTGTGCTGACGGACGGCGGTGTGTATGTTTTTGAGGACGGCCGAGAATTCAGACGGTTTGATATTAAGGACGGCCTGGGGATTAAACGTTTGGTGGATGCAGGCATTGTCGTCGCGGTGATTTCATCCTCCAGCTGCCAGGCGGTGGTGCACCGGCTGAAAAAGTTGGGGGTGACAGAGATCCACCTGGGGGTCGAAGATAAAGCCGCTTGTTTGAAAGAGATTTGTGCTCGTTACCAGATTGAGCTTGCGGATGTGGCGTATATTGGAGACGATCTGGCGGACCTGGCGGTGATAAAAGAAGTAGGGTTAGCCTGTGGACCAGCGGATGCCGCAGAGGAAATGAGAGGGTTCCTTAATATCATTACGATAGCTTATGGTGGAAGGGGTGCTGTTAGAAGGGTGTGTGATCTTATTTGGGGAACCCAGGGAGAATCTTAAATCTGATTAGGGTGAATATATGAACCAAAGTCCAACCATTCCCTTTATAATCTACTCACGTATTCGCAAGAAATTATCTGTGCTAAAACGGAAGTTATTGCTCTTATCTAATACACCTTCCTCTACATTTAATAACATTTATTTCAATAATCTTTGGGGTGATTCGGAGTCGATTTCAGGTCCTGGCTCGCGCCTGGATCGCACAGACAAGATTCGAGCGGCTATTCCTGGATTGATAACAGATTACAATTTTCAATCCATGTTGGATATTCCATGTGGTGATTTTAATTGGATGAAAACTATCAATTTGCAAATCAGTTATATTGGTGGAGATATCGTTACAGACTTAATTCAACAAAATATCCAGAATCACCAAAATCAATCAAGACAATTTCAAGTAATAGACTTGCTGAATGATGAATTGCCAGAGGTTGATTTAATTCTTTGTCGGGACTGTCTTGTGCATTTTTCTACTAACGATATTAAAAAAGCGTTAAAAAATATTAAAATGTCTAAATCTAAATATTTATTGACAACGACCTTCCAAAGATTACAAACGAACAGCAACATTGTTACTGGTGAATGGCACAAGATAAATCTAGTGAATCCCCCCTTTTTATTGCCTAACCCAATTCTGTATATTGATGATGCATATGATTCTCCTAACTACTTTGACAAATGTTTAGGTTTGTGGAAAATTTCAGATATTCCTTATGATTGACCTTTCTGAAAGAAAGAGATGAGAATTTGCTTTATTTGCAATGAATACCCTCCTATGCCTGGAGGTGGTATTGGGGTTTTTATCAAAACTATGGCTGAGACTCTTTCTGCTAATGGTGTTGATGCCTGGGTTATCGGCTATGGGCAGAAGCGCCATGAACCATTTTTACAGAATGGAGTTAAGATTAAGTGGATTTATTTGCCATATCTCCTGTACAAAAAAAGCATAATCGGTGGCTATCCATATACAGTGGCAAGCCTAATTAATCGATACTATCTCTCATTATGTACCAATAGCCTCATTAGAAAAGAAAAGATAGACATTATCGAAAGCCATGATTTTAGCGGTCCACTTGCCAACAAACCGTTGTGTAAATTTGTTGTACGCCTGCATGGATCTGTTGTTGTTTACCGGGATGGAGAAGGTAGACCAGGTCAAATGGCCCCTTTGGATCGGTATCATGAAATCAATCAAGTAAAGATGGCTGATCAACTGATTGCTGTATCAGATTTTATTGGTAAAAATACAAATCGAGTTATGAATCTTAATCGACCTTATAAGGTAATCTATAATGGTGTGGATTTAGATACATTCTTGCCCCTGAATATTCCCCCCCCACAGGAAAAAGAAATCCTGTTTGTTGGGAATATTATTTGGCGAAAGGGCGTTTTTGAGCTTATTCAATCCATTCCTTTTGTCATGAATCGGCACCCAGAAGCACGATTGACCATTGTGGGGGGCGCAAGCGGCGAACATCGCGTGAGATTAGAAAATGAATTAATGGCTCTTTCCCCTCATGTGCGAAACCATATAACCATTGTTGGAAAAGTACCGCATGATCAACTGCCCTATTACTACAACCGGGCTTCTGTAGTTGTTTTTCCTTCGCATGTAGAGGCTTTTGGGTTGACTTGTGCAGAGGCCATGGCCTGTGGACGACCAGTAGTAGCAACTACCCTAGCAAGTGGTCCAGAATTGGTGGAAGATAGATTATCTGGTTTACTCGCGGACCCCAAAAATCCATTGGATCTGGCAGAAAAAATCAGTGACCTGTTGGAAGATAAAAAACTTGCAGCTGCGGTCGGAATCAGGGCACGTCAAAGAGCAATAGCCCTCTTTGATTTAAGAAAGCTTGTAAATAATAATCTTGATTTCTACCAATCCGTCAAAACATGATCTTAATCTGAAGTAGGCCTAAACTAGTGAATATCCGACTAACACTTGAAAAGGAAGGTTGGCGAAGCCTAGATGACGATCTTTGGGATCGTTTAGCAGATTATCAGACAGGGGTGCTATTCTTGGCTCCCCCACTTGACACAGTTCCTAGCCCAAGAGGAAATGCAATTTATACAATCATTCAAGACCTGGCCCAACGATCGCCTGTACCATGTCTTGTAGTATCTATTTGGCCTTTTGATAGGTTTCCATCCACTTGTGAGATTAGTAATCGCATCATTTACCTTCAAAACCCATTCCGATCCGTGCCATTTGAACGCTACTTACCCTATAGGTTAAAAAGGGAAATTTGGGGGATGGGGCGGCCGGAGTTACTGAATTATGCAGAAAAAACTGCCATTCTATGTAACCATTTGAAGATTCAACGAGTGGTTATCGAAGATGTTCCCCGTTTTGGTTTGTTCTTCAAATCCCCGAAAAATAGTAAAACAAAAGTATTTCTCCACCAGCATAATAATGCGCCAATAGGTTATTCAAAGTGTTGGTGGCAGAAAATTAAGCAAGCATATTCGGGCTTCATATTCGTTTCACGAACCACACTGCAGGAATTGGAACGGATCCACGAAGGACTTGAAAACACAACAGCAATTTATAACGGCGTTGATCTAGATCAATATGATCCAAATGTATGGGTTGACACAGCACAGGTTCTTAAAGCTGCAAACAATATTCAAGATAACGAATTGGTTGTTTTGTATGTCGGAAGAATAATTCCAGGAAAAGGCTGTCTGGAATTGGTACAGTCTTTTCTGCAGGCGGATGTCCTGGATGCAAAGCTTGTTGTCATTGGATCACTTTCAAATAGTATCTATGGCTCAGAAGATTATCTTGCTCAGCTGAAAATGACAGCATCAGCAAGCAAAGGGAAAATCATTCTTACTAATACCGTCTTGCAAAAAGATCTTCCAGGATGGTACCAGGCAGCAGATATTGTGGCGGTTCCATCCATCCAGCCAGAAGGGTTACCTAAAGTTGTTACTGAAGCATTGGCAATGGGGAAGCCTATCATGGCAAGCAACCGAGGCGGTACGCTCGAGCTTGTACGGCCAGGAGAGAATGGATGGGTAATTCAAAATCCAACCCGGATTGAGGATTTTGCGGCCCTACTAAGACGCGTATTATCAAATCGCGATGAAATCAAGGCATTTGGGCAAAATGTATTAGAAAAAGATCGGAAGAATATGAGTATTGAGCGTAGCGCAAAGCAATTCTTCGATTTCGTTCTTCAGTGATAGAGTGTCTTTAGATCCAGGATAGCCGTTATCTGTACTCTAGTGAATCAAGCCTAACATTGTGATCCTACGGTACAATGATAACAGGAGATCACGATGGAAGCGGAAATGAGAGTAGCGCATCACAAGTTGAGCGTACTGCAATTAGCGGAAGCGCTTGGGAACGTCAG
>JARKPO010000007.1 GCA_029975215.1 Levilinea sp. | reverse complement strand
TGTACTCTAGTGAATCAAGCCTAACATTGTGATCCTACGGTACAATGATAACAGGAGATCACGATGGAAGCGGAAATGAGAGTAGCGCATCACAAGTTGAGCGTACTGCAATTAGCGGAAGCGCTTGGGAACGTCAGTGAGGCCTGTCGGCAGCGGGGGGTATCGCGGACGCAGTTTTACGAATACAAGCGGCGCTTTCAGACGCACGGGATTGAGGGGTTGAAAGACCTTCCACCCATCCCGAAAAGCAACCCGTTGACCACGCCACCGGAGCATGTGGAAAAGATCCTGGCGATCAGCCTGGAGCATCCCACCTGGGGTTGTAACCGATTGTGTGACATTCTGGCACTGGAAGGGATCAAAATCAGCTACCCAACCATCCAGAACATTCTCAACAAACATGGCATGGGCACCCGCTATGAGCGTTTGCTGAAGTTAGAGGAAAAAGCACTCAACCATGAAATTGAGTTATCTCCAGCTCAGGTTGCGTGGATAGAGAAGGCCAACCCCTGCTTTCGGGAGCGGCATATCGAGAGTTCCCGCCCTGGCGAGACCCTTTCTCAGGATACTTTTTTTGTGGGAACCCTCAAGGGGGTTGGGCGAGTGTATCTGCATGCGGTCGTAGATACCTTCGGCAGTTATGCCTTTGGCTTTTTGCATACCAGCAAGCAACCAGAAGCGGCGGCGGCTGTCGTCCACAACGATGTGCTTCCTTTTTATCAGGAGAAAGGTTTGAAAGTTGAAGCCATCATCACCGACAATGGCCGGGAGTTCTGCGGAAAAGACACCCATCCTTACGAACTCTACCTGGAGTTGAATGATATTGAGCATCGCCGAACCCAGGTACGCAGGCCTCAATCCAACGGCTTTGTGGAGCGCTTCAATCGCACCGTTTTGGATGAGTTTTTCCGGGTGACCTTCCGCAAGAAATTCTATGAGTCTGTGGAAGCGCTTCAGGTAGATTTGGATACCTGGTTGGTCCATTACAACACCGAGCGACCACACCAGGGTTATCGCAACATGGGACGCCGTCCCATCGATACGATCAATTTATTCGCTGATCAAAGTGTTAGGAATGAGTCCTAAGAATACACATCTGGATCCCAAACGAAATTAAGTGGTACAGGTCGTAAATATCCCTGGAGACTGCAAACCGGCGCTGCCCACCGACCGCACGAATCTTTTCGGCGGCGATCTCCTCTAAGCAATAACAAGGCAAGACAGATGAAGAAAAATTCACCTGATCAGAATATGCGTGAAGGATTTGCTGCTCTTGGATTGGCAGGGATAAGGGTTCGGCCCGCGTGATATCCAATTTAACGGTGCGCGGCGAACCTCCCCAGCGCAGCGGGCCGCGGTAGTACACCCGCGCCTGGTACAGCTCGCTTCCGTATTCATCTTCAACCACTTCAAAGCGGATTGGCTGAACGCCGAAATCGGGGCCGTCGTGATCGCGGATCCATGCTACGCATTGCGTGATCCAGCGCTCCAGCTCAGTTGGTGAGAGATATCGGGTTGCGGTGAAATCGAGATCCTCCGAAAACCGATAGTCGGGGAAATAGCATTTTCGTAAGCATGTGCCGCCTTTGAACACCAGCCCACCCAATGAATCATTGGTTTTTCGCATACCCAGTAAGAACCACCCAAGGCTGTAATCCAGATCCATGACCATAGGGTCGACTTTCGCTGCGGCTGCCATCCGGCGGATTTCGGCTTCACGGATCATTTACACCCCCCGGTTTATTTCCTGAGATTCGAATGGAATATTGATTTGAAGCTGCCAACGAGCCACCACCGCACCGATGCGCCCAGAACCGGGCTCCAGCGGGCTGATTCCGCTGGAGATCATGCTTTGCCAATGCTGGATGGTGGCTTCTCGTGCGGGAATGGGCAGGTGCAGGGTTTCCAAAAGATACCCCAGCCGCTTGGCCACCACCCCGCCACCCCATTGGGCTAAATACCCGCTCAGTTTTTCCCAGTCGAGCAAATCAGCGGAGGAGCGCATGGCCTGCGCCAATTGCAGAATCCCGCCGCTCAGCTCCGGCCGGCTGGCGGCATCCAGGATGGTTTTCTCACGGTCGGTCACCGTGATGGGGAAATCATCCACTTTTCGGGTGCAAATTCCAAAATAGCGCGGCTCTGAAACCGTAATAAACCTGAATTGAACGCCCTGGAGCGTAACCGCTTTCTTTCGTTTGGTGGTTTGGATAAAATGAACCTGCGGGACTTGCTCGGTCATATTCCAAAACCGCAAGGCGGACCAATAGGCGACCGCCCCTGGCGAGATCAGGTTAGACGCCAGAACAAAGGCGTTTTCTGCCCAGAGCCGCTCCGGCCCGGCTTCGAGGGGAATGATCATGTATAATCCGCGTTCAAGGCGCTGGAGCCATCCTTTGCGCACCAGACGGCCCAGACTGTTGGTTGCTGCGGTCCGCGAGCGCCAATACTCCGCAGCCTGCTGGTACGTGAAAATTCGCTTGCCAGACGCAGAAAATGTTGTCAGAAATTCGGTTTCCTGCTTGCTGAGAGACATGATATTTTCTGTAATCTAACCTTCAAAAAATGATGGTATCCTTACATAAAATATTATACAACACCGTGCAACCCTGTCGCCAGCCTAACCTACGGAGGCTCGCATGAGGATTGAAATTACCCCTGCTGCTCCCGCGGATCTGGAGACGCTGGCCCGCCTGGACGGGCACATGGCCCCGCATAGGCTGGCGCGCAAGATCGCCCAGGGCGAAATTATGACGGCGCGCCAGGACGGGCAGATCGTTGGCTGGCTGCGCTGGGGCTATTTTTGGGATGAGATCCCTTTTCTGAACCTGCTGTACGTGCTGGAACCCTACCGGCGCCAGGGGATAGCCGCGCGGCTGGTCGCCGCCTGGGAAGCGCAGATGCAGGCGCAGGGCGCGCGCCAGGTGCTCACCTCGACCCTTTCCAATGAGGACGCCCAGCACCTCTACCGCAAATGGGGCTATCAGGACTGCGGCGCGCTGCTGCTGCCCGGTGAAGCACTGGAAATATTGCTGCGCAAGGCCCTGCCTGCCTCAGCTTAAACAGTGCGCTGGCGAGGGCTTGCTCATCACCTCGCCAGCGTACAGAACGGATACCGGTAAAAGCGCGTTTTTATCTGCGTACAGTCATTATAAAAAGCATTCCCCGCCCCAGGCAACCCCGCGTATAACCTTCGCACCGCTCAGGATTCGCTGCGGCGGCTGAGGGCTTTATACAGGGGGTGCAGGCGGCCGTACATTTTCAGATAAATTTCGTTATACAGCTCATCATACACGGCGTGTGCCTGCGGGTTCGGTTCAAAGGTGTCTCCGGGGTGGGTCATCTCGCGCACGGCCGTGTCGAAATCGGGGTGAACCCCGCTGCCCACCGCGGCGTCAATGGCCGCGCCCAGGCCGGAGGCTTCGTAAATGTGCGGGCGGGAGATGGGCAGGCCGAAGATGTCGGCGGTCAGCTGCACGGCGGCCCGCGACTGACTGCCGCCGCCCGCCACGCGCAGCTCGGTGATGGTGACCCCGCTGCGGCGCTGGGTGCGCTCGGCCCCTTCACGCAGGGCGTAGGCCACCCCTTCGAGGATGGCGCGGTAGAGATGGGCGCGGGTGTGCACGTCCCCAAAGCCGATGACTGCGCCGCGCGCCTCTGGCCCGGGGAAGCGCAGCCCCGGCGTCCAATACGGCTGCAAAATCAGCCCCTGTGAGCCGGGCGGGACACTGTTGACCATCTCTTCCAGATAATCTTCGGCGGTCAGGCCGCTTTTCTCGGCCATTAACGTTTCCTGAAAGCCAAATTCCTGCTTAAACCACGAGACCATCCAATAGCCGCGGTAAATCTGAATCTCCAGGTTATAGGCCCCCGGCACGGCCGCCGGATAGGGAGGGATGAGGGGGATCACCTCGATGTAGCGGCGGTGGGTGGTGTTGATGGTGGCGGTGGTGCCGTAGCCCAGGCAGCCAATGTGGGGGTGCAGGCCGCCGGAGCCTAACACCTCACAGGCTTTATCCGCCGCCGCAGCGATGAGGGGCGTTCCAGCGGGGATGCCGGTGGCCGCCGCTGCCGCAGGGGTGATGGGGCCGATGGTCTGGCCGATGGGCACCAGGTCTGGCAGCACCGCAGGGTCCATGGGCACGGCTTTCCATTTCCAATCCCAGGATTTTGACCAGGTGTGCGATTTGTAATCAAAGGGGATGTACGCCACCGTGCAGCCGATGGAATCGGCAAAGCGCCCGGTGAGCTGATAGGTGAGGTAGCCCGAAAGCAGCAGGTATTTGTGGGTCTTGGCCCAGATTTCCGGCTGGTGGGTGCGCAGCCAGTTCACTTCGGCTTCGGCCTGCAAATAAGCCACCGTCTCTGAGGCCCCCGCCAGCCAAAAGGCCAGCCCCCACAGCCCTCCCACCGGCGGTAGCCCTTCGGTGCGGCGCTGATCCAGCCAGACGATCGCCGGGCGCAGTGGTTCACCGTCTGCGTCCACGTTGATCACCGTGGAACGCTGGGTGGTCAGCGACACCGCCGCCACCGATTCGGGGCGCAGGCCGGGCTGCTGCCACAGGCCCTGACAGGCAGCGCACACCGCTTCCCAAAACACCCCGGGGCGCTGTTCGGCCAGGCCCGGGGCGGTGGAATAATACGGCTCGGTGATCACGCGCTGTTTACCCAAAAGGTTTCCGCGCGGGTCAAACAGCAGCGCGCGCACGCTTTGAGTGCCGTTGTCAATGGCCAGCAAGTTCTCAGGCGGCATACGTTCTCCAATGAGGGTCAATGGTTGCGGTTAAGGGTGGTCTCTTTCAATGCACGGGCAGGGGCAAAGCCGCGCCCGCAGCCATTATATCGTATTCAGCGGCACGCGCAGGCGCACCGGCGGCGGGTCGCTGCACAGCACGGTCAGGTCGGGCAGCTGAAAATGCCACTGCAGCGGCTCAAACGCCAGGGATGCCAGCAAGCGGCTGGCGCTGGCGGGGGTCAGCCCCTCACAGGCGATGGTGATGTGCGGCACCCAGGCATCCAGGGCGTACAGCGGGTCTGGGTTGGGAACCCAGGGGGCCAGGCGCTGTCCGATGCGCTGGTGCAGGGCCACCAGGGCTTCGTTTTTGGCTAAGGCGATGAACACCACCGGCTGCGGCCCAGGGAAGACCCCCCACCCGCCGGTGTGCACCGTCAGCGGGGCGGTTTGCGCAGCGATCTCCTGCAGGGCGGCGCGGGTTTCTTCCAGCGGATAGCTGGCGGCCACATGGAAGCTCACATGCGCGGGCAGGCGCGCAGGCTCAGCCCCGAATTCCAGCGCGCGCTGCATGCGGCGGCTGGCTTCGCTTTGATAGGGTTCTGGGAGGAGGGAGACAATTCCATACATGCCGCACCGTTAGAATGGTTATACCATAAAGCCTCTGCGCGGGCTGCGGATTTACAGCTTTGAAAGGGGGTGAAGGCTGCTTCTCTGCTAAAAATGCCCCCTTGCAAAAGGCAATGTCTGGATTATAATTGAAAAACGTTTTCAATTTCAGTAAGGAGCGTTATGAAAGCCGCAACCCGAGCCGATGAATGGATGACCCTGCTGCAGCGCGAAGGTTACCGCCAGACCGCGGCGCGCCGCGCCATTGTGGAAATCATCCTTGCTTCGCAACGTGCCCTGGAGCCGATGGAAATTTTCGAATGCGGGCGCAAACAGTACCCCGGCCTGGGGTTGGTGACGGTGTACCGCACGTTGGAAAAGCTGGAAGAGCTGGGCCTGGTGCAGCGCGTTCACCAGCCCAACGGATGCAACATGGTACTGCGCGCCACCCAGGGCCATCAGCACCTGCTGATCTGCACCCACTGCGGTCAGGCGGTGTATTTTGAGGGCGACGACCTGCACTATTTGTTTGAACGCGTGTCGCAGGGCAGCGGTTTTGCCATTCAAGACCACTGGCTGCAGCTGTTTGGCCTGTGCGCCGCCTGTCAAAAAGCCCCTGGCGAAAACTGAACCTGGGGCGGGGATTTCTTTTTTTATTGGAGCAAGAATGAAAAAGGTTATCATTACCATTGGAAAGCTGCTGATCTTCTTTGCCCTGGCCGCCTGCCAACCCGCCCCTGCGTCTCAGGCCGAAAGCGGGGTGATGCGTGTGATGGCCGCTGAAACTTTTTTGGCCGACATCGCCCAGCAGGTGGCCGGGGATCGTGTGATGGTGGAAGCCCTCATGCCCCTGGGCCTGGACCCACACGCCTTTACACCCACCCCGCGGGATGTGACCCGCATCGCCGAAAGCGATGTGCTCATCGTCAACGGTGCAGGCTTTGAAGGCTGGCTGGATGAGGTGCTGAAGAATGCAGGCGGGAATGCCGTGGTGATTACGGCCAGCGATGGGCTGACCAGCAGAACGCCTGACCCGTCTGAAGAAGTGCACACGGAAGAGGAAGTTCACGAGGATCAAGAGACCGAAGAGCACGACCACGGCGAGGGCGACCCGCATTTCTGGCTCGATCCGCTCAATGTGATTGTGTATGTGGAAAACATCCGCGACGGCCTGTCGCAGGCCGACCCGCAGGGCAAAGAGACCTACGCCCAAAACGCCGCCGCTTATATTGAAGCGCTGCGCGCGCTGGACGCGGATATTCGTGCCCAGGTGGAAACCATCCCCCCCGAACGGCGGGTGCTGGTGACCAATCACGAGAGTTTTGGCTATTTTGCCGACCGTTACGGCTTCACCCTGGCGGGGGCGGTCATCCCCAGCGCCAATAGCAGCGCGGAGACCTCGGCCCAACAGGTAGCCGCCCTGATTGACACCATTCGCCAAAGCGGCGCCCCGGCCATCTTCCTGGAAACGGGGGCCAACCCCAAACTGGCTGAACAGATCGCCGCTGAAACCGGCGCTCAGGTGGTCACCGGTCTGTACACCCACTCGATCACCGGGCCCGAAGGCGATGCGCCTTCGTACCTAGCCATGATGCGCAGCAACGTGGCCCGCATCACCGCGGCGCTGCGCTGAGAGAATTTAAAGGCAGGCAAAGATGGATCACAGTTTAGAACCCGCCCACCTGGAGGTGGAACACCTGCGGGTGGGATATAACGGACACACTGCCCTGGCTGACGTCACCTTCACCATCCCCGCGGGGGGACTGGTGGCGGTGGTCGGCCCCAACGGCGCGGGCAAATCCACCCTGTTTAAGGCCCTGGTGGGGCTGCTGCCCCACAGTGCGGGCAGCGTGCGCATTCATCGCCAGCCTGCTGGGCTGACTCTGTACTGTGTGGCCTATGTGCCCCAGCGCGAGGAAGTGGACTGGCGCTTTCCGGTGACGGTGATGGACGTGGTCATGATGGGCCGCTACGGGCGCATCCCCTGGTTCCACCGCCCCGGCAAGGAAGACGTGCAGACCTGTCAACTGGCCCTGGAAAGAATGGGCATCGGCCATCTGGCCCGTCGTTCCATTGGCGACCTGTCCGGCGGTCAGCAGCAGCGCGTGTTCCTGGCGCGGGCTTTGGCCCAGCAGCCGCATATCCTGCTGCTGGACGAACCCTTCACCGGCGTGGACGCGGCCACTCAAGAGGCCACCCTGAACCTGCTGGAAGACCTGCACCATCAGGGTGTAACCGTCATCGTCTCTACCCACGACCTGAACATGGCCGCCACTCGCTTTGAACAGGTTCTGCTGCTCAACCGCCGCGTGCTGGCCTTTGGCACCCCCGCCGAGGTCTTCACCCCCGAACACATTCACGAAGCCTTCAGCGGGCAGGTTTTGAACCTGGGCGGGGTCATGGTGGTGGATCAATGCTGCCCGCCCGCCGAGGGAGGAGGCGAAACGGTATGAACTGGCTGCTCGATCCGCTTCAGTATGCGTTTATGCAGCGCGGCCTGCTGGCGGCGCTGATGGTGGGGGTGCTGTGTTCGGTGGTGGGCTCCTATGTAGTGCTGCGCTCGATGGCCTTTCTGGGCGATGCCCTGGCTCATGCCGTGCTGCCCGGCATCGCCATTGCTTACCTGCTGGGCGGCAACCTGACGGTGGGGGCTTTGGCGGCCGCCCTGGTGGTGGCCCTAGGCATCGGCTTCTTTTCGCGGCAGGGCAGCATTAAGGAAGATACCGCCATCGGCATCCTGTTCGCGGCGGCCCTGGCCCTGGGGGTGGCCCTCATCAGCACCATTCGCACCTACGCCGTGGACCTCAGCCATATCCTCTTTGGGAATGTGCTGGGGGTCAGCAGCAGCGACCTGTGGATCACAGGTATTTTGGGGATGGTGACCCTGCTGGTGGTGGTGGTCTTTTACCGTCAATTCCTGGTGGTGTCGTTTGACCCGGTGCTGGCGGCCACCCTGCGCCTGCGGGTGGGTCTGCTGCGCAACCTGATGCTGATCTTGCTGGGCTGGACGGTGGTGGTTTCTATTCAAACGGTGGGAGTGGGGCTGGCAGCGGCCATGCTGGTGACCCCTGCCGCAGCGGCTTACCTGCTGACGCGCCGCCTTCCGGCTATGATGGCGGTTTCGGCTCTCATTGGCGCCTTTTCCAGCCTGACGGGGCTGTACATCAGCTATTATGCCAACATCGTCTCCGGCTCGGCAGTTGTGCTGGTGGCCACCCTGATTTTTCTGCTGGCCTTCTTGTTTGCGCCGCGCCGCGGCCTGATCACCCAGGCCTGGCAGCACCGCAAGCCGCACCCGGCCTCACCTTCGGCAAAAGCGTGATTTGCACTGTTCTTCAAGGTATAATTTCGGCAATCGTCTTTTCGCTAAAGGAGAGCAGGCATGAATATCGCAGTCTTGTTTCAAGGAATGGCCACCATCTCGTGGTTCGCGGTGGTGGGTATCGTCATCTTCGCTGTGGTGCGCGCATCCCGCAACCGCCCGCTGCCGCGCTCTGGTGTGTGGATCATCGCCATGCTGATTGTGGCAATCGTGTTCAGCACGATCAGCGCTGGTATTGTGTATATCACCCCCCAGGAGCGCGGTGTGGTGCTCTCGGTGGTGTCCCCCGGCGGCGTGCGCAGTGAAGCACTGCAGCCGGGTTTGAACTGGATCATCCCCTTCGCCGAATCGGTAGTGCGCTACCCGGTCTACAAACAGACCTACACCATGTCCATCGCCGGGGCCGAAGGTGCTATTCAGGGGGATGACTCCATTGCCGCCCGCACCGCGGACGGGCAGGAAATTTACGTGGACGCCTCGGTGATCTATTCCATTAATCCTGCCGATGTCGTCAAAGTGCACATCGCCTGGCAGGACCGCTACACGGATGACCTGGTACGCGCTCAGGCACGCGGCATCATCCGCGATGCGGTTTCGCAATATGGAGTAGAAGAGGTGGTCAGCAGCAAGCGTTTTGACCTGGTGAATCAGATCCGCGAGGTGATGAGCAAGAAACTGGCCGACAACGGCCTGGTGATGGATGATTTTGTGCTGCGCAATATCGCCTTCTCGGCAGATTACGCCGCCTCGGTGGAACAGAAGCAGATTGCCGAGCAGCAGTCGCAGCAGGCCAAGTTTGTGGTGGAACAGAAACGGCAGGAAGCTGACCAGGCTCGTGAAGTGGCCAAAGGCGCGGCGGATGCCTCGGTGACGAAGGCGCAGGGTGAGGCTCAGGCGGTGATCATCGCCGCCGAAGCGGATGCCAAGGCGCGCGTTATTCAGGCCCAGGCCGAAGCCGAAGCGCTGAAGCTGATTGCCGAAGCCCTGAAGACCAACCCCAACCTGTTGAGCTACCAGTACATCACCAAACTTTCTCCCAATGTGCAGGTGATGCTGCTGCCGGGCGGCGAAAACGCCAGCCCCTTCATCTTCACCCTGCCGCAAGTTGGCCCTACCCCAGCCCCGACGGTCACGACTCAGCCGTAAGCAGTGCAGTTCTGCGAAAAACTCAGGGGGCGGGTGTCATCAGCCCGCCCCCTGACCAAGCGAGGTTTCCCGTGAGCAATCCCAATCTGGCGCCCTCTGGCAAACAAATTCGCCTCACCAGCCTGTCTTCCTGTGCGGGTTGAGCGTCTAAATTAAGCGCGGAAACGCTGGCGCAGGTTCTGCGTCCCACAAAAGACATGTTCCAGACTGCAAATTATCCCAATTTGCTGGTCGGCCTGGATTCGCCGGACGATGCCGCCGTGTGGCAGCTGGATGACGAGCGCGCCCTGGTGATCACCACCGATTTTTTCACGCCGGTGGTGGACGACGCCTACGATTACGGGACCATTGCCGCTGCCAACAGTCTGTCGGATGTGTACGCCATGGGTGGGCAGCCCTTCCTGGCGCTCAACGTGGCGGCCCTGCCGCCGCAGCTGCCGCCTGAGATCAGCTCAGAAATTTTGCGCGGCGCCGGAGAAAAGGCACGTGAGGCCGGTGTTGTGGTGGCGGGCGGGCACACCGTTCAGGATCAGGAGCCGAAATTTGGCCTGGTGGTGGTGGGCATGGTGCATCCTCAGCAGCTGATCACCAAGCGCGGTGCTCGCGTGGGCGACCGGCTGGTGCTGAGCAAGCCTCTGGGCTTTGGTGTCACCACCACCGCTCTCAAACGCCAGCAAGCTGCCCCCGAAGATGTGGCCGAGGTGGTGGGCTGGATGCAGCGCCTGAACCGCCAGGCGGGTGAACTGGCGCGTGAATTTGGCGTACGCTCCGGCACCGACATCACCGGCTTCAGCTTATTGGGCCACGGTCTGGAAATGGCCGAGGCCAGCGGGGTGCAGTTCCAACTGGATTACGAGCGCATCCCCTTTGTGTCCTGCGCGGCCCGCTATGCCGCTGCCTACACCTTCCCCGGCGGGGCCGCCGACAACCGCCTCTATTTTCAGGAGCGCGTGCAATTTGCCGATACTATCAGCGAAACCCAGATGATGCTGCTGTTCGATCCGCAAACCAGCGGCGGGTTGCTGATGGCGGTGGACGCCGAACGCCTGCCCGACCTGATGCGCCGCGCGCAGGAGGTGGGCCAGCCCCTATGGGAAATTGGCGAAGTGACCTCAGGCTCCGGTATTTCCGTGCGCTGAGAGCCGGCTTTGCAAAAGGCTAACAGCCATTTCAACCGGATTCAAAGCCTGAACTATCATGTATAATCGAAACAGGTTACCGCGGGTTGACAGATTGTGGAGTGCCGACCGGTTGGATGTTCCGCGCAGTTCGTGTTCAGTGGCAGGCTGCCGCGCAGACGTGAGGAGCCTGTTCGGTTCGAGGGAATGATGATACGTACTTGCAATGGGCTCATCGCGACCTTCATGATCGTTTGGCTGAGCGCCTGCAGTGTTCTGCCCGCGCCTGGGCCCTCATCCGCCACCGCTGCACCGGAAACGGTGCAGATTCAGGCCGAAGATGCCGGAAGCACCGTCACGGTGCACATCGGCGACCGCCTGGAAGTGGCTTTGAACGGAAATTTAACCACGGGTTATGCCTGGGAGCCGCAAGACCTGGACTCCCGTATTCTACAGACGGAAGGTGAAATGGACTACACCAGTGACAGTCAGGCTTTGGGGGCCAGCGGGGTGTTCCGTTGGCGTTTTAAAGCTGCGGCTGCTGGGGAGACCGTGCTGAAAATGAGGTATCACCGCTCCTTTGAGGCGGATACCCCCCCGCTGGAAACCTTTGAAGTGAACATTGTGGTTCAGCCCTAAACCTTCGCCAGCCTTTTTTATCCCCTTAGGAGAAACGTATGCCCAAATTATCTCAGCACCACTTCTACACCCTGCGCGCCTGGGCGGTGCATCTATACACCAGCCTGGGGCTGATTGTGGCCCTTTTTGCTGTCGCAGCCGTGGCCCGTGGGGATGCCCTGCATACGTTCCTTCTGTTGGGCGTCGCCATGTTCATTGACGCCACCGACGGCGTGTTTGCACGCCGTTGGAGTGTGACCACCTGGGCAGCGGGCCTGGACGGGCGCAAGCTGGATGACATCACCGATTACATCACCTACACCTTCATCCCGGTGTTCTTTGCCTACCAGTTCCGCATGGTAGAAGGCCTGGGTGTAGCGGTTTTGGGGTTCGTGCTCATCTGCGCCGCCTACGGCTTCACCCAGAAGGTGGCCAAGACCACCGACGGTTTCTTCACCGGCTTCCCCAACTTTTGGAACCTGTTGGTGTTTTATCTGTTCCTCTTCCGCGTACCGCCTACCCTGACGGCCGTGATTATGCTCTTCTTTGCGCTGATGATCTTCGTGCCCATCAAGTACGTCAGCTACAGCACCAAACCTTTGCGGGCAGCGGCCTACCTGCTCTCCCTGGTGTACGGCCTGTTCCTGGCGGCCATTTTAGCCACCTGGAACAATTTGGATATCCGCCTGGTATGGGCCTCGCTGGCCTTCCCGCTGCTGTATGCCGTCGTCTCACTGCATCTGTACCTCAAGCAGGAAGGGCGTTCCATTTTTCTGCTAGGAAAGTAGCTCTGTGAAACTTCAAGGACAATCTATGGCCTGGGCACTCCTGTTTCTGGCGATCTTATTAGAAGTTTCCGGCACCATCTGCATGAAACTGTCACAGGGGTTCACCCGTATGCTGCCCACCATTTTGATGTTTGTGTTTTATGGGTTGGGCTTCATCCCCCTGACGTTGGCCATCCGTGTGTTGGATCTGAGCGTGGCTTACGCCATCTGGTCAGGGGTAGGCACGGCCATCGTCAGCATTGTGGGCATCACCCTGCTGAAAGAGCAGGTCTCGCCCTGGAAAATTCTCTTCCTGCTGATGATTGTGATTGGGGTGGTTGGGCTGCGTCTGATCACCGGCCAACGTTGACCCATTCAGGAGATCCCCGCGCATGATTTATCACATTACCACCCCCTCAGATTGGCAGGCCGCGCAAAGCAGCGGCCAATATCAGGCCGCCAGCCTGAGCAGCGAAGGCTTCATCCACTGTTCGCTGGCCGAACAGGTGGAGCGCTCCGCCAACCTTCATTTCGCAGGCCAACGCAGCCTGATTGTGCTGGTGATTGACGAGCAGAAAACCCAGTCCAAAGTGGTGTATGAAAACACCTCCGGCGGCCAGGAGCTTTTCCCGCACCTGTACGGGCCGCTGGAGACCGCGGCGGTGGTGCGTGTGCTGCCTTTGGAGCCAGACTCCGAGGGCACTTTCCACTTTTCGGCTTAAGCGCTGCATCTTTTCCCATCCAACAAAGAAAAACCGCTCGGTGAGTTTGCTCACCGAGCGGAGTTCGTTTAATGAGTTATGAGCTTATTCGGCCAGGCCTACCGCAGCGCGCACATCGCGCATGGTGCTTTCGGCCAGCTCCCGCGCCCGCTTTGCGCCGTCGTGCAGAACGTCCCACACCTGCTGAGGGTTCTGGTTGAGGGCCTCGCGCCGCGCACGGAAGGGTTCCAGATGGGTGTTGAGGTTCCTGGCCAGCAGCTTCTTACAGTCCACGCAGCCGATGCCCGCGCGGCGGCATTCCACGTTGATATTGGCTACCTCGTCGGCAGAGGAGAAGATTTTGTGCAGGCTGAAGACGTTGCACACATCCGGGTTGCCGGGGTCGCTGCGGCGCATGCGCTGGGGATCGGTGACCATCATCATCACCCGCTTTTGGGTTTCTTCGGGGGTGGAGGCCAGCTCAATGTGGTTATCCAGGCTCTTACTCATCTTCTGCACACCGTCAATCCCCAACACCTTGGGCACTTCGGTGACCTTCATCTGCGGTTCGATCAGCACGTTGGTGTTGAAGCGGTAATTGAAGGAGCGCACCGTTTCGCGCGCAAATTCAATGTGCGGGCCTTGATCCACGCCCACGGGCACCAGCCCTGCGCGGTACAAGGCGATATCAGCGGTCATCAGCACGGGGTAACCCACCAGGCCGTAATTGACGTTGTTGGGGTTCTGGCGCACCTTTTCTTTAAAGGTGGGCAGATCGGTCAGCTTGCCCAGCGGCGTGACCATCGAGAGGATGGTGTGCAGCTCGGTCACCTGGGGCACGTGCGACTGCACGAACATGATCGATTCGTCCGGGCGAATGCCCACCGCCAGCCAATCCAATGCCATGTCGTAGGTGTTGGCGCGCAGTTCCTGGGTGGTTTCCACCGTGGTCAGCGCGTGGATGTCCACGATACAGTAAATACATTCATATTCGTCTTGCAGCGCCACGTAATTGCGCATGGCCCCCAGGTAATTGCCCAAATGCTGGCGGCCGGTTGGGCGGGCGCCGGAAAACACACGTCCCTTTTTGGTCATCGCTTCCCTTCTTTCAAATAAGTTTCCACCAGTTTTTCCACTTCGCCCGGTTCGGCGTGGCGGAAGGTGGACAGCTTGGAATAGATCAGATGGTCGTTTACCTGCACTTCATAACGCCCCCCATCGGAGGGGATCAGGGTGATGGATTCAATCTCGGGTTCAAACTGCTTCAGCAAATTGGCGGCCAAACTGGTCGCGCGGCTGGTGTAGTGTCAAACCGTGCAGTATTCGATTGAGATTTTCAGCAGCATGAGTTCTTCTCCTGAGGGGTGAACTTTCTCTATTTTACCCCACCTGAGCGCAGCGTGCGAGGCAGACCGTGCTACAATTGTGCCATGCCCGTGCGCCTTTTCCCCCGCGGCGTGCCGCCGCACAAACGCCTGTTTGACCTGCTGCTGACCCTGCCGGGGCTGATCCTGGTTTCGCCCCTGCTGGCGGGCATCGCCCTGCTGCTGCGCATTCAGCACGGGCCGCCGGTGCTCTTTCGCCAGCCGCGCCCCGGTCTGCGCGGGGAAATTTTCACCCTGATGAAATTTCGCACCATGCGCGATGCGGTTGGTCCCGACGGCCAACCTTTGCCCGATTCCCAACGCCTGTCGCCTTTGGGGCGCACCCTGCGCTCGCTCAGCCTGGATGAGCTGCCGGAGCTGTTCAATGTGCTGCGGGGTGAAATGAGCCTGGTGGGGCCGCGCCCTTTGCTGGTGCAGTATTTACCGCGCTACTCCCCCCGGCAGGCCCGCCGTCACGAGTGTCTGCCAGGGATCACTGGCTGGGCGCAGGTGAACGGCCGCAACGCCCTGAGCTGGGAAGAAAAATTTGAATTGGACGTCTGGTATGTGGATCATTGGTCGCTGTGGTTGGATGTGAAAATCCTGGCGTTGACGGTTTGGAAGGTGCTGCGGCGGGAGGGCATCAGCGCGCCGGGGCAGGCCACCGCCGAAGAGTTCATGGGTAGCCCGCCGCCCCCCAGCGCCGCCCCCTGAGACGCAGCCTCACCCCGTCTAATCCATCAAAAAACGGATCCCCACGCGAGGATCCGTTTTTTTGAGCAGGTTTGGCTCACTGCAAAGGCGGGGTGAAAGGCTCGATCCAACCTTCGTCCAGCTCTTTAATCACCTTTTCTGCCATCTCCAGGCGCGCGGGGCTGATGAGGCCCGATTGGGTATCCACCAGGCGCAGCCCGGCGTTCAGGGACTGCCCGCCCTGACCTGCCAGCACCTGGGGCAGGGCTTCCTGCAGGGGGGTGAGGATGTCAAACTGCAGGGTGGCCGCCCAGCGCGGCATCACCTCGGCCGGGGGCGTTTGCGCGCCGATCAAGATGATGTTCTGCGAGGCCAGGTAGGGCAGAATGCGCGCATCGCGCGCCGCTTCGGCTGAAACGTAATACAGGTAGATATAGTTTTTATTCAGCTCATCCACTGCCGCCTGCCAGGCGACCGCATCGCTGCTGGAGGGGAGCGAAATGGCCGCAGGGAAGCGCATGACGGGACCGTAGACGGAATTGCAGATGCCGCAGAAATACGCGCCGCCGTTTCTATAGGCTTCTTCCAGGCGCGTTCCCAGGGGGCCGTCGTTGGGCAGCAGGGCCGCCGAACGCCAATCGGCCGCCGTGATGACCGACAGATACCCGGCCATAAACGCCTGAAATTCGGGCCGCACCCGCACCACCGTCAGGTTGCCGCCTGCCGGGGTGTCCTGCCCGGTGACAGCCAGGAACTGGGTTTGCGGGGCCGCAGCGGTCAGCTCGGCCAGGTTCTGAGGGGCGTTCAAAAAGATCACCGCCTTCCATTCGGGGCCAATCTCGGCGGCCTGCACCTGTTCGCGGGTTTCGCTGAGCAGTCCGGCAGAAGCCGCCGCGGCGGAGAGCATTTCCGCGGCCTGCTGGGCGGTTTGCGCATCGGCCCCCGCGGTGATGAGGACCGCCTTGGCCGGCAGGGGCGTGGGAGTCAGGGTGGGTTCGGGGGTGGGGGGCTGCGCGGGGGTTTCGGTGGCGGCTGGGGCTGTGGGGGTGGGCGCCGGGCTGCAGGCAGCCAGGACAGACAGACAGAGCACGGCGGTCAGGGCAAGCCGGACCGCCCAGGAGGCAGCGGGGGGCAGGGTTTGCATCATGGCATGAATTTTACCCGAAATTTGGCCAGGGCGGGGGCCGCGGCGGCCCAGATAAGGTAATCGCATCCTGGGTAGCCTTTCCCACAATGGGTATGGTTTTTGGGTGAGTTTGTGGAGCTACGCCCCACAAACTCACCCTAAATTCTATTCGAGTGGGAATAGCGAGCGCGGCCCAGAAGCTGGACTGCCGTTTTTGGCTGGGGCGAAGTATAATAATCGCATGATTGAGCTGAACATCCCCGGCCGGGGCATTCTGCGCTTGAACCATCTGGTGCTGGACGTGAACGGAACGTTGGCTCTGGACGGCGTGCTGTTGGACGGCGTGGCCAAATCGCTGGCCACCCTGCGCGACCGCCTGGACATCCATATGATCACCGCGGACACGCACGGCCGCCAGCAGCGCATTGACGAGCAGCTCAACCTGCGTGCCGAGCGCCTGATCCCTGGCGAAGACGAAGCCGCCCAAAAGGAACGATTCGTGCACCGTTTGGGGGCAGGAAATGTGGTGGCTGTTGGCCAGGGGGCCAACGACGCCCTGATGCTCTCCAGCGCCGCTTTGGGTATTGCGGTATTCTCCCGTGAAGGGCTGGCCGTCCAAACCCTGCAGGCCGCCGACCTGGTGGTGCCCGATATTTTGAGCGCGTTGGAATTGCTGGAAAAACCCTTGCGAATTGTAGCCACACTGCGCACATGAGCTTACCGACCAGCCAACCCCTCCCCGGCGATGATGACGCCGCACTGCCGCCTGCGCGCCGCCGCCGTCAGCGCCGCACCTTAGGCCCCGACGCCCCCCCCGCGGTGGAAGAACTGGCTCAATCGCTGATTCCCTCAGCCGATTTCTTCCTGTTCTCCGGCCTGGCGGGCATTGCCCTGGGGCTGGGCATTTTGCTCAACGCCCCGGCCCTGTACGTGTTGGCGGCCCTGCTGGCGCCTTTCCTGACGCCTGCTGTGGGTCTGGGGCTGGCCACGGCCGCTGGCTCGGTGCGTTTCCTGCTGCAGTGCCTGGGCGGCATCGGCATTGGCGGTGGGCTGGTTTGGGGGGCAGGGTTGGCCGCAGGCTGGATCGCGCGCCTTTTCCCGCAGCTGAGCTTTGATCAGGCCCGCCTGCACGCGGGCTTCACCTGGCCGGATCTGGCCGTGTTAACCCTGGGGATCACCATCACCACCTTACTGCTGGCGCGCAGCACCCGCCAGCGCTCGCTTCCGGCCAGCGCGGCCGTGGCCTATGAGCTGTACCTGCCGCTGGGCGTGGCCGGCTTTGGCCTGGGCCGCGGCGATATGGGCCTGGCCGTGGGCGGGCTGATGGTCTTCGCCGTGCATCTGGCCTGGACGGCCCTGCTGGGCATGCTGCTGCTGGTGCTGCGCGGTATGCGCCCCCGCAACGTGTTTGGCTACACCGTGGGCACCACCCTGGTGATGGCGGGGATCGCGGGGGTGGTGGTGCTTTTGGGGGTCGGCGCCACGCTGCGCGGCGGCCTGAGCGCGCCGCCCTCCCCGGCGGTGTTGGAAAACACTCTCACCCCCAGTCCCAGCCCAACGGCCACCCTGACCCTGACCCCTGGGCTGGAGACCCCTACTCTGACCCCCACCAACACCCTGGTGCCTTCGCGCACGCCCACGTTGACCCTCAGCCCTGTGCCCACCCCCGTCTATGCCCGCATCAACGCGCGCGGCTCGGATGGGGCGGTGATTCGCGCTGAACCTGATCAAACCTCTGCGGTGGTAAAAACCCTGCTGAACGGCATGCTGGTGGAAGTGACCGAACGTGTGGTTCAAAAAGGCACGAGCCTGTGGGTGTATGTACGTACGGAGGACGGGGTGGAAGGGTGGATTTTACGTTCTCTCCTGGCTACCGCCACGCCTGTTCCTGGCTGGTAGACCGCTAAATCTATTTTACTGAGGAGATCATTCCCTATGCCAATCCATTTTGGCACCGACGGCTGGCGTGCTGTCATTTCAGACACGTTCACTTTTAATAATCTGCGTATGGTCGCCCAGGCGATTGCTGACGCCATCGCATCTTCCACCTGGCACAACGGAAATCCGCCCAGCAATGGGTTTGACCCGCGCAAGATCGTGGTGGGGTTCGACACACGCTTCCTTTCCGACCGCTACGCCACGGATGTGGCCCGCGTGTTGGCAGCCAACGGCTTTAATGTGCTGTTGGCTCAATCGGATGCGCCCACCCCGGCCATTTCGTACGCCGTTTACCAGCAAAAGGCGGTGGGCGGGGTGATGATCACCGCTTCGCACAACCCGCCGCGCT
Organism: Levilinea sp.; assembly: GCA_029975215.1. Taxonomy (GTDB): domain Bacteria; phylum Chloroflexota; class Anaerolineae; order Anaerolineales; family Anaerolineaceae; genus Levilinea. The sequence goes on along the minus strand of JARKPO010000007.1, from coordinate 63,326 downwards.
ACAACGGCGTCAAGCTGAAGGCCGCCACCGGCAGTTCGGCCTCGCCGGAACAGTGCCGCCAGGTGGAAGTGTATCTGAATGACAACGAAATTCAGAGCCGCGGGCCAAACCTGATGGATTACGAACAGGCCCTGCAAATGAAGCGCATCCAGCGCTTTAACCCCATCCCCTCGTATCTGGATCATGTGCGCCAGCTGATCAATTTCGACGTCATCGCCGAAGGCAAGCTGCGCGTGGTGGTTGATTCGATGTATGGATCGGGGCGCGGGGTCATCCGCGGGGCGCTGCAGGGGACAGGCTGCGAGGTGTATGAAATTCGCGGCGAGATGAACCCCGGCTTCGGCGGGGTCCACCCAGAACCCATCGCCCGCTATTTGGCTCCCCTGGCGGGGGCCATCAGCTCTGGCTTTGGCGATTTTGGCCTGGCCACGGACGGCGACGCCGACCGCATTGGGGCCATGGACGGGCGCGGCAACTTCGTGGATCCGCACAAGATCATCGCCCTGTCGCTGCGCTATCTGGTGGAAAAGCGTGGCTGGCGTGGTGCGGTGGTGCGCACGGTGTCCACCTCGCGCATGGTGGACCGGCTGGCGGCGCGCTACGGGCTGCCCCTGTATGAGACTCCGGTGGGCTTTAACCACATCGCCGATTACATGATGAAAGAGGATGTGCTCATCGGCGGCGAAGAATCGGGCGGCATCTCCTTCAAGGGGCACATTCCTGAAGGTGACGGTCCCATCATGGGCCTGCTGCTGGCCGAGATTGTGGCCGCCGCGCGCGCGCCCCTCAACGAGCTGGTGGACGACCTGTTGGAAGACGTCGGCCCGGCCTTCTACGAGCGCAAAGACCTGCGCCTGCGCCACCCGGTGTCCAAATCGGCCATTACCCAGCGTCTGCGCGATGAAGCTCCGGCTGAAATTGGCGGGGAAGGCGTGGCCCAGGTGAGCACCCTGGACGGGGTCAAATATGTGATGAACGATGACTCGTGGCTGCTGATCCGCCCGTCGGGAACGGAACCGGTGCTGCGCGTGTACGCCGAAGGGCGCAGCCAGGCAATGGTGAAGGCTTTGCTGGGCTTTGGCGAAGAAGTGGCCAACAGCGTGGCCTAGCCTGCCTCTCAAAAGGTATTTAAAGCCCCGCTGCGGCGGGGCTTTTGTTTTGCAGCACAGGTGAACAAAAAACTTGGGCGCCGCAACGGGCGCCCAAGCGGAAGTGCATCTTTCGTCTGCCTGCGCGGCTCAATGCCAGGGGCCGGGCAGCCTGAGAAGGGAGGGTCTTAGGATTGGTGGGCCGAGAAGCGCAGGCGGCGCGCCAGGAAGATGACCACAATCAGCAGCGCCGACAGGCCCAGCATGCCCGGCAGGCCGACTTCATCCATGAAGCCGGTATTGGGCAGGGCGGTGGGCGTGGGGCCGGGAACGGTGGGGGTGGTGCCCGCCGCGGCCTGGGTCAGCAAGGCCGCCACCGTCTGCGTGCGCGCCGAAGATTCCACTGCTGCCGCGTCTGCAGCTGCCAGCGGAGGTTCTTCGGTGGGCTGCGGGGTGTCGGTGGGGAAGACCACTACCGGCGTTTTGGTCGGTTCGGGCGTGGCGGTGGGCTGGGGGGTGTTGGTGGGAATGCGCATGAAGGCCTCGGTGGCCGCCACACTGGTGGCCGCCATCGAAGTGGCCGTGTTCTGCGCGTTGATCTGCGCGGCCTGCTGCATGGCGGTGCTCGTTCCGCCGGAACGCAGCGCCACCAGCAAGATGCCGCCCACGATCACCACCAAAACGGTGACTGCGGCAATGATGCCCACGGCGATCAAGAACGTGCGGTTGTTGTTGCCGCCGCCCTTACTTTCTTTGGGAGCTTCGGGGGGCTCTTCTTCAAAACCCTCAAAAACGCTGTCGTCAAAGTTGCTCATGCTTGTCCTCCTCCAATTCAGGTTGCCAGACAGCCCCGCCCGGCGCACTGCCAGGGCACGGCAGGCCCGTGCAAGATTATTCTAGCACATCCAGATTGCATAGCGGCACGGCGAACTGCTCATCGTTTTCCAATTTGACCTGCGCCACGCGGGCGCGCACGCCGTTCGGCAAAGTCACCAGCTCTGCCGGCAGGGACACAATCGTCCCCACCCGCGCGGCTTGCTGCATCCCCAAAATGCGCACGTGCAGGCCCTCTTTCAGGGTGACGCTTTCGGCGGGCACGCTGCCTGCGGCGGGCAGGGGGATGAGCACTTCGGGGCGCTCGCCGGTAAATGCGTTCCACATGGTGGCGTTGACCGCGGTGTCGCGCTTCTCGTTGGTGGTCAAAATGCGGTGGGCGGCCAGATTCATGGGAATGCGGCCGAAACCTTCGGTTAAGAGGATGGGAAAGAGCGCGGTTTGCAGGGCCGGCAGCAGATCCGCCGTGGCGCTGCCCAAAATCAGGCCGCGCAGGGGCAGCTCGTTGGCCGCACGGATCGCATCTGCCTGGGCACAGTGCCCGGCCACCACCACCGCCCCGCGCATGCTCACATCCAGGCGCTCGCGGGTGAGCATATCTTCGGGGGCGGCGGCCAGCGAAAGCAGCACGCCGGAATCGATACGCCCGTTGCCCCAGGCCCCCTGCACCAAGGCCCCGCTGGCTTCCAGAATGGCGCCGCGTTCGGGGATGATCTCGGTGATGATGCCTGCCAGTCCGGCGCGCAGTTGGAAGAGGGGGCTGTCCACCTCCATCACAATCCGCCCACCGGCGATGATGGAAATCTGTCCGGCCACCGGTGCGCGCAGGACGCGCTTAAACAGGCCGCCAGAGCGCGCCAGCACGTCATCCACCTCCACCTTGTCGCCCACGCGGCGCTCGATGGCCTGGCTGAGCTGCGCCGGACGGGTGATGCCCAGCGCCTGGCGCACGTCAAACACCATGTGGCGCGGGTGCAGCACGGTTTCCGCAATCACATCGTTGGGGGAAACCTTTTGACCTTGCTTGACCAACACTTTGCCTGCCGCCGGAAGCAGCCGCGCCCGGCGCAGGTTGGTGAGGGCCAAAATGTGGGTGACAGGTGCTTGCATAGTGTTTAATCCCAAAGGATAAGGTGCAATCTTTGTACCAATCTGCACATCAGCCGCAGTTGCTGGGCTAGATGCCGAAAGCCAGGCTCCATTTCTTGATCATCTCGCGGCGGCGGGCCGAATCTTTGGGCAGAACCAGCGGCCGGCCGCGCGCGTCAATCACCGCACCGCACGCCCCGCCCACGATTTGGAATTTGGCCGGGCCGGGCTTGCCGCGCGGGTCAATCTGCACACGGCGCAAAGGCTGGAGGTGCAGATTGGCCACCTGCCCATTTTGCAGGGGCAAAGTCACCAAAGAACCCTGACGCACCTCCACCACATTTTCACCCCCGCGCTCATATTCCAGGCGGGCGCGCAGAATGGGCGTGCCGTAGCGGGCGTCGCTCACCGGGCAGATGACCGTGCCCAGGTTGAGCAGCGCGCCGGATTCGATCACCTGAACGGGCAGCAGCGAGTTGATCTGCGCGGCGGCCCCCAGGCTGGTGAGCAGTTCGTTTTGATCCAGGAACAGGGTGGTCACCCCCACCGGCTGCAGTCCGTCTAAGAGCGCCAACAGGGCGTGGGCTGGCTGGGGGGCCTGGGTCAACACCGCCCCGCCCGCCAGAATGGGCTCGTAGGATAGGTTGTACAGCGGGTGGCGGGCCAGCATCTGCTGCATGGAAAGGCGCAGGGCCTGGCGCGCCAGCGCCAATTCCAGAGCCAGCGTCTCGCTGGTGGTGGGCATCACCTGGGGGTAAAGGGTTTTCTGCACCAGATAGTCTCGCGCCACCACATCGGGCATGTGCATCGGCAGCCATTGGGTGATGTCTTCTAAGGCGCTGTGCTCCAACACCAAAGAAGCACCGCGGCCGCTGCTGTAGGGGAAGACTTCCAGCGCCAGATTACCGCCCTTGCCCATCGCCAGGGTGGTGCTGCCGGAGCCCAATTGCACCCCCAACACGCCCTTCACCGCGTCCCCAATGTGACTAAGGAAGCGGATCATGCGCCCAAAGGCCAATGAACCCGGCAAGGGCAGGGCGCTGCTGATGGAACCCCAATTTTGCAGACCGCCGATCTGTGCGTAGCGGATATTGGCCGCTGCTTCGCTGAGCGCGCTTTCAGCGGGAGCCAGGTCTTCAACATCCACCGACGGGCGTACATTGGGGGCGGTCAGCGTGTGTACCGTGCGCTCCAGGCCCTCTTTGATCTTTTTGGCCAGGGCCTGATTGCCCGCGTAGAGCACATGCGGGCGGCGGTCTGGCGGCAGCACACGGTAGGCCAGGCTGATCAGCTCTGCCAGCTTAAACACCGAGCGGCTGGCGCCGTGTTCACTGCCGCCCGCCAGCAGCACCAGATCTGGCTCGGCCGCGATCAGGGCCTGCATCTGCAAATCCAGGCTGCGGGTATCGTTGAGGCCCAGTGTTTCCACCACCTGCACCGGCAGGGTGGCCGCCAGGTTGCGTGCACTTTCCAGGGAAACATCCGCCAGCAGCCCCGCCACCACCACGCGCAGCGCCGGTCCGGCGGTGTAGGTGAGCACCAGCCGGTCCACACCGCTGTTGTCGCTTTGCACTGGCAGAATCAACTCGCCCTTCAGGTTCATCAAGGTGCGGCCGGTGATTTCTTCCAGGCGGTTCACCGCCAGGTGAATGCCCTCCCCGGCTTCACGGAAGGGCGCGTTGACCGTGCTGGGGGCGCTGCCCTGGGCGATGAAACGGTACTGCCCCTCCACCACGTCAAACAAGAGCGCGCGGGTCGTGACCGTGCCAATTTCAACCGCCAGGATGGATTGAGCATCAATGATCGAAGGGCTCATGGGCTACACTCAGAATAGCATTTGAACCGCACGGAAGAGGAAATCCGCACGGTCAATTAATGCGGCCAGTGCCGCGGCGAACACCCCGGCAAACAAAGCGCCCAAAGTCACTGCCAGGAACACCTGACCAATGCTCGCCGTGAATTCCATCCATGAAGGCCGCCGGGCGGGCTGGTTGGGGCGCGGCTTGACGCCAAAATGGAAGTACACCAGGGTGGATACCGTGCCGATCAGAAACAGAACGGCCTCGAATAAGAGCACCATCGGGCTGGCCGTGCCCCGCAGGGCAAAGGCGTCCACCGCTGCGCGGGTTTGGCCCAGCAGGGTTCCCAACACCGTGCCGCCCACCAACACCCCCGCGCCCACGCCCACAATCACTCCCATCGAGAGGTTGCCCAGGCGGGTGAAGCGCGGAGAGAGCTTGAAGAGCAGTAATACGCTGAGCACCAGAGGGATGACCAGCAGGCCGCGTTCGGCCAGCGAGCCTTGCAGCAAAGGCAGCACCAGGCGCGGCAGCAGCACCTGATAAATCAGAAGCACAGCCGCATACCCCGCCGCCACGCCCACGAATAGAGACGTAGCCAGGCGGAAGAGCGGGTTATCCCCAAACAGGTAGCTCAACACGCACACCGTCAGCAAAAAGCCCACCGCCGTCCAAATCAAATCCATTGACATCCGGGCCTCACGCTTTCCGGCGGGTGCTCAGGCGGATCAGCGCCTGAAGGATCACCCCCAAGAAGATCAGCACCACCGCCAGGAACAACCCGGCGCGGTAGCTGCCCCACCATCCCCCTAAACCAGCCGGCGTCTGCCCGGATAATCCGGCAAACGCCATGCCGCCGGTGAAACCGGCCACCAATCCATCCGCCTGACCCTCGTTGACATAGGCCTGAAGCACCGGCGCCGCCTGGGCGCTGGAGACCAGCAGGAAGGGACGCTCGCCGTAGAGGGGCTGCACCTGTTCCATCCAGGCCCGCCCGCCTTCCACTTGATCGGTCAGGACGATAATCGCAGAGAAATCCGTCAGAGCGTTCACCTGCTGCACTGCGGGCCGGTCCCACATGCCCGGCCAGCGGACGGCCCGGCGCGGTTGGTTGGCAAATTCGCGCAGCGAGGCGATGCCGCCCGGCAAATAGCCCAGGTTGGCGCTTTGTTCATCGAAATTAAAACTGCCCGCGGGCAGTTCCGCCGCGGCGCTGCGCAGCAGATCCGCGCCCAGCACCGGCCCGGTCACCTGGGTAGAAACCAGGGCCAGGCGCAGGCCCTTTTCCATGAGCATCTGCACCACCCGCGTGGCGGCCAGCCGCATTTCACCCGAATAGGCCGGGGCATAATCCACTGCCAGCAGCACGGTGCTGCCTGAGGGCAGCGCGCCCACGGCGTTGTTGAAGTTCAGCACCTCCACGGGCGCAGCAGGGTTCGCCGGGACGCCGCCGAACAGGTAGGTGAGCACCACCACCAGGATCAGCAGCAGGCCGATGCCAATGCGCATGGCCCGTTGGGGGGCTTGCACAAATTCGCGCTGCACTTGCTGCGGCTGAGATTCACCGGAGACCAATGCGTCCAGCAGTTCGGCATGTTCGCGCTGTTTTTCGGAGGTTTTTAGCTTGGACGAATAGCGCGGAGGCTTGCGGTATTGGCGGGTCAGATCCAGCGTGGGCAAAATGCCCTGAATGCCGGCCAGCGGCCCGGCTTTTTCTACATGTTCACTTTCCACCAGCGCGCCTTCGGCCCCGGTTTGCATGACGGCTTCTACCGGCCGCATGGCCTGCAACCAGGCAGGCAGCGCCGCCGGGGCCAGTTCGCCTGCAGGGGCTGCGGCTTCCGCTTCAGCCTCAGTTTCACCGCTCAGTTCTACCCCGGCCTGGCTGGCCTTATCTCGCAGCCAATCGGGAACCTGATCCGCAGAAGCCAGGGCCGCATCGCCGGAAGTGTCGCTTTCCAGGTTCATTTCCGATAGGTCGACTTCAGAAAGCCAATCGGGCAGATCGGCTCCATCTCCCAGGGCGAAGGCTGGAACTGGCTCGCCGCTGATGGGGGCGGTGTCTGAGGTTGGGGTGGCGAATACGCTGCTGTCTTCGCTGGCAAAGGCGCGCAGCCAATCGGCGGTCTCGCCGGAGGACGGTTCGCTTTCCGGCAGGTCAAATGCGCGCGTCTCGCCCTGGAAAACGCGAGTCTCACCTGGGGAAGCGGGGGCTGGGGGTTCAGCTTCCGGCGTTTCCTGAGCAGAGAAGTCGGCCGCGAATTCTTTCAGCCAGTCGGGAGTTCCGTCCTCTGCAGCCGCAGGGGCGGCTTCTGCGGGGGTCTCCTGCGCGGAGGTATCCGCGGCGAATGCGCTCAGCCAATCCGGCTCGTTTCCGGCAGCGGCAGGCGTTTCTGGCGCGGGGGTCTCGCTGGCGAATTCTTTCAGCCAGTCGGGGGTTCCGTCCTCTGCAGCCGCAGGGGCGGCTTCTGCGGGAGTCTCCTGCGCGGAGGTGTCCGCGGCGAATGCGCTCAGCCAATCTGGCTCGTTTCCGGCAGCGGCGGGCGTTTCTGGCGCGGGGATCTCGCTGGCGAAAGATTTGAGCCAGTCGGGGGTGTCGTCTGAGGCAGGGGCGGCTTCTGCGGGAGTCTCCTGCGCGGAGGTTTCCGCGGCGAATGCGCTCAGCCAATCTGGCTCGTTTCCGGCAGCGATGGGCGTCTCGTCAGCGGCCGGAGGAGTCTGCATCCAATCCGGCAAATCCCCCAGCCCGGTCTCGGCCGCGCTGCTGGGCTGGGCCGGCAGTTCTTCGGGAACATCCGCCAGCCAATCCTGGAAATTGTCTTCGGAAGCAGCGGAGGTTTGCGGTGCGGGGGTATCCTCCAACCAGGAGGGAAGCCCTTCCAACGCCGAGGGTTCTTCTGAGGGGGCAGCAGCGCGTTCAGTTGACAAATTGCGCAAGTCGCCCAGCCAATCCTGGTTTCCTGCTGGCTGCACCGGTAAAGGCGGCTCAGCGGGGATCTCGTCCAGCCCGCCCCCCAAATTACGCAGCCAATCATCCCCCTCAGGTTCGGTGGCCGAGGTGCTGGAATCTCCGCCCAGGGGGCCGTTTTGCCAATCGCCCAGGCCCTTCAGCCAGGCGGTGTCGTCTTCTTCGGGTTCAGCCGCGCTCGCCGCTGGGGCGGGCGGTTCGGCCGCGCTGGGGCGCAAATCTGAAAGCCAGTCGGGCAGGTCGGCTTTCACCGCGCCGGATTCCTCTTCCTCCGCGCCCAAAAGACCCTCCACCCCCGGCGCTTCTTCTGCGGCAGAGCGTTGGCGGATGGAGGAGAGCCAATCGGGCAGGCCCGATTCAGCCGGGGCGGCGGGTTCTGGTTCTGCGGCGCCGCTGTCGGTGGATTGGAAATCCTTCAGCCAATCCGGGGTATCGTCCGGCTCGGGGCGAGCCGGCAGGTCCCCAAAGGGCGCGCCGCAAAACTGGCAGTTGGTGGCCGCCTCGGTATTGCTGCTTCCGCAAATCGGACAATGCTTCTCAGCCATGCTCACCCACTATATGGGCGGTCCGCGCCCATCAAAATACGCAGCCCGGTCAAGAGGCTGCCTAAGCCGATGCCCAATAAAAGCCCGCGCGCGCCCGCCAGCGGCAGACGCTCCACCACGCCCAGCAGATCTCCCAAAAGCGGCAGGCCGCGCAGCCCCGAGAGGGCGCCGCTGGCCAGAATCAGGAAAAAGGCCGCGCTGAGGGCAAACAGGATGCCCATCCAGTTGGGGCGGCGCTGCAGCAGGCGCAGACTGGCGTACGCCAGGGTCACCGCCAGCACCGCGATCAGGCTGGTTTCTACCGGCGTTTGCACCGCCAAAACCGCCTGCTGAAACTGAGGATGGTCCGGCGTCAGCAGCAGCCCCGCCAGGAAAGTGACCGCAAACCCAATCAGCACCAGCAGGCTGTACCCATCTCCGCGCTGTTTGGGCGGGCTGCCGCGCAGCTTGCGCACGTGAACGCGCACCAGGTTGAAAATGGCCACCAAAGCCGCCACCGCGGCCAATATCACCGCCCAACTGAGCAGCAGGCTTTGGATATCTACCAAAAACGGCAAGGGCACAAAATAGCCCAGGAGGGCGACGATACCTAACCCAATGGCGACGGCAGTGGTAACGGGGGATCTCATAGCAAATCCACTCCTGCCATTTTGAGCAGCGCCCCCAAGATCAGCAGGGCCACCAGCACCCAGCGCAGCACGTCTTGAACGCGCAAACTGGCCTGGTGGGCGGCGCCGGCCTGAAGATAGGCCGGGGCGGCGAACAGTTCTTCGCCGATGAGGGTCTCTTCCGCGGCAGCGTATAACACCGCCTGAGCTGACAGCGAATCGCTGGCCGCCAGGGTGAAGGCGCGGGCCTTTTCGCTGGCTTCGGTCATCAACGCCACTTCCGGGCCAAAGTTGCCCATCAAAATATTGGTAGAAACCTGCTCATCGCGGATGACGGGCAGTGAACCGGCGACATACGAAAGCGCCGTCGGCCCGCTCAAGCGGCCGCGGTCGGGGTCATATTGGTCCAGGGCGTGGCTGGTGCGGTAGGCGGCCTGCAGGGTGTCCTGGCTGAGCACGGCCAAAGCCCCATCCCCACTGGTGACCACCGGCGGGCGGTCGCTGACCACGCTCATGCGCGCGATGCGCTCCAGGGTGCTTAAAGCCGACAACGCTGAACCGTTATCCGGCGTCAGCAGGTTGGCTTTGCCCAAAGAAATGTGCAGCCGCTTGCCGTCCTCCACCGCCAGACCAATGGCGCGCCGGAGACGGCGAATGGCCGGGATGGGGCGCCAGGCGTGCGCCTCTCGCTGGCGGCCCGGCAGCGCAAAAAAGAACAGCAGCGCCAGCCCCAGCCCCACCAGCCCGATCCCGAGGATACTGGATAATGCCATTACGCAACCTCCTCCTCCCGCAAAAATGCGGCAAAAGAACGAGTTTGCAGCGGGTCTTCCAACATCTCCGCCAGAGCCTGCCAGGCCCCAGCTGAGGAAGATCCGCTTAACAGAGGTTGACCCAAATAGACCACCTGCGCCAGGAGAAGCGACAGCGGTCCTCCAGCTTCAAGTAAGGCTGCAACGGGTTCACGCAGCCCCCAACGTTGCAAGTTGTGCGCCCAGGATAACCAGAATGAACGTTCTTGCATGTTTCCAGTATAGCACAAGAACAAATCGCAAGGTGATTATTTATCCACTTTCTCCAATCTTGCGCCACAAGCGCATACCGGCCTGGGTTTGCTCGTAGGCGGCCACCGCGGCGCGCATGGCCTCGATCCCCGGCCAAAAAGAGCTGATCTGCGAGGCATAGGCGGCCACAGCTGCCTGCCAGGCCTCCAGCCCCTGGGCAGAAACGGCCTGGGCTAAGCCCTCCCAGCCCGGCCCCAGCCAGGCGGGCACATTCACCGCGTGCATGGCGGCGTAGGGGTAATCGGGGTAATACCACAGCCGCCGCCCCAGCTTTTCGGCCGCGGCGCGCGTCAGGGCGTGATCCATATGGCCGCCCAGGGTCAGGGGGCTGACCACCTGGGCGGATTCACCCTCCAATGCCTGTCTCAGGCGCTGCGCCCAGGCTTCCACCAGGGGCTGTTCCACCGGGTTCAGCCCGCGGAACAAATCTTCCGAGCGTTCCACCAGAGGCAGATCGCTGCCCGGCTGGCGGCGGTAGATGCAGTCCGGCAGGTCAAAGTGACGGGAGACGGCCCCCAATTGTGCACAGGCGGCGCGGTCTTCGGCGCGGCGAACCGCCAGGGCGGCCTCTCCGCTGGTGCCCCAACGCTGGTGCAGCTCTTCGGCGAAGGGGAAAAACGGCCCGCGGGGGGGATCCCCGGCGCAGATCGTCCAAATTTCCACCTGCGCGCCGGCCTGAACCTGCTCCCAGATCAGCCCACCGCAGGATAAGACGGCATCATCTAAATGAGGGGAAAGGTAAATCCATCGCATGGCTTTGTTTTACCATAAAGTATAATGAAGTCAAATGACTGCGCCGTACCGACCGGCGTTGGAGGAGAAACGCGCATGAGTTTCTTTAGCGATTTTTTCAATTTAGCCCCCTGCCCTCCCGCGAAACGCGAAGAGGTCAACCGCCTGATCAGCGAGTTGATCACCATCGGTCAAAAGGAAGATTACCTCTCCGAACGTCCCGGCCGCCCATTTAACGCTCAGTGCCGCCATGAGGGCGCGCGCCAGATCGGCCGCCGCCTGGATGAGATCGGCGGACTGGAGCTGATGGAATTTGCCCACCGCCAGGTGAAACGCAAGGCCGGTAAGAACCTTGCGGCTCACCTGGAGTATGCCTGGGCGGATATCGGCCGCTGGCTGCCTTAGGATTACTTGCTTTGGGGCAGCAGTTCGTTGGTGAACGCACCTGCCACGTTGACTTCTTTCACCAGTTCATATTTCAGCAGCATTTCTGCCAGGGCTGACCACTGCTCTTCAGTCTGCCAACCGGCACCGTGCGCCTCGGTGACGGGGCTGCGGTAGTCGGCCAGCTCGGTTTCCAGCATAAAGCGCTGGTGCTTCGGATCAGCCTGTTCTCCGGCGTATTTCATCACAATATTCACAGCCTCATCCAGGTTCTGGCTGGCGTAGTCTATGCCTTTCAGGGCGGCGCGCAGAAAACGCGCCAACTTCTCCGGCTGGGTGTCCAGGGTTTCCTGACTGGTGACGTAGGTCAGCCCCAGGCTGGGCACGCCGTAATCAGCGGGGTCCCACAGGGTCAGCTCGTAACCCCAGGAACGCAGCATATCGGGTTCGTTGGACTTAAACACGGGGTAGACGTCCACTTTGCCTTCCGATAAGATGCGCGGGTCAAAGCCAACGTTCACCAACTGCACGTCGTCCTGGCTCAAGTTGTTGGCCGCCATCAGCGCGAATAATTCCGGCGGAGGGGAGCCTTTGTACCCCACGGTATGACCGGCCCAATCCTGAGGGGTCTTCAGCCCGGTGGACTGCAGGGCTGCAAAGGCTTGCTGGCCGCGCTGGCCGATGAGGGCGATGGAGACCAGCGGCAACCCGGGGGTAGAACGGCGCTGCAATAAAATACCCGCGTCCTGGGTGGTCACCTGCACTTCGCCCGCCGCCACCAACTGTAAATGCTGCCCCTGCCCCGCAGAATGCTGAATGTCGACCTGGAGGTTTTCTTCAGCAAAAAAACCTTTCTCCTGGGCCACATACACGCCCACAAAGGGCAGGTTGGCCTGCGGTTTGTAGCCAGCCATAAAGGTCAGCTGATCGGGCGCGGCGGGCTGCGCCGGACGGCAGCCCAAAAGCGATACCAGCATCCCCATCCCCAAGAACCAGCGAAATAACATCTTCGTTTTCATCTTCGTTTTCCCTATTCATTGGATAAGAGTTAGTCTTGCGGGGGCACCTGCCAGAAGACCGCACGGGCCTCCAGCCAGGCCAAAAACTGATACAGAAACATGCCGACTGCAGCCAGGATGAAGATGGCGGCAAACAGATAAGGCAGGTTGAGATTGGTGTAGGCCAGCCACATGGTGCGCCCCAGCCCGCCGGAGGCGCCCGTCCATTCGGCCACCACCGCGCCGATGAGAGCCAGGGGCGCGCTGATCTTCAGCGCGGCGAACAGGTAAGGCAGGGAAGAGGGCAGGCGCAAAAAGAGAAAGGTTTCCCAGCGGCTGGCGTGCCAGGCGCGGAACAGGTCCAGTAGGGCTGGGTCGGTGCGCTGCAGGCCGGTGAGGATGTTGACCAGCACGGGAAAAAAGGTCATCAGGGCGGTGATGACGATTTTGGGCAGCACCCCAAAGCCCATCCACAGGGTCAGCAGGGGGGCAATTGCCACCATTGGGGTGGATTTGACCAGGATCGCCAGGGTCATCACGCCGCCTTCCAGCCCTGGGCGCAAAACCAGTATGCTGGCCAGCAAAAAACCGGCCGACAGCCCCAGTACCAGCCCCACCAGAGCCTCTCCCAATGTCAACGCGGTGGCCTGGGCATACAGGCCCGTGTTTTGAAACAGGGTAAGGGTCACCAGGCTGGGGGACGGCAGCAGGTACACCGGCATGTCGAGCAGGCGCACGCTCAATTCCCACAGCAGAAAGAAGGTGAACACAATCAGCCCTGCAGTGAGCAGATCGCGGGGGTTCCAGACGGCGCGGGGCTTCATGCGCCCTCCGCGGCCGCGGCGGCCAGGCCCAGGGCGGCGCGCAGACGGCCCAACAGCGCCTGAAACGCGGGCGAGCTTTCGGGGCGCGGGCGCGGCAGCTCCACCGGCAGGTCCAGGATCAGGCGGGCCGGACGCGGGGAAAGCACCACCACCCGATCGGCCAGACGCAGGGCTTCTTGAATGTGGTGGGTAACCCACAGCACGGTGGGGCGCTGGGCCTGCCACAAGTTCAGCAATTCGTGGGTGAGGCGCTCGCGGGTCAGCTCATCCAGGGCGGCGAAGGGTTCGTCCATCAGCCACAGTCCGGCGTCCAGCATCAAAGTGCGCGCCAGGGCCAGGCGCTGCTGCATCCCGCCGGAGAGCATGAAAGGGTACGCGTTGGCCGAATCCAACAGCCCCACGCGCGCCAGTGCCTCGTCCACCGAAAGGCGGGCAGCATGGCCTGCGGGCAAAAAGCGCAAGGCCAGCAAAACGTTATCGCGCACCGTGCGCCAGGGCAGCAGGGCCGGGCTTTGCGCCATCCAGGCCACGCTCCGCTGGGCGCCCGCCTGAGACGGGGTCTGCCCGCCCAGCCGCAAACTTCCCTCCTGCACCGGCAGCAGCCCTGCCGCCAGGCGCAGCAGCGTAGACTTGCCGCAGCCGCTGGGGCCGATGACGGCGGTGAACTGGCCGGAGGGCACCGCGAAGCTCAGGTCTGCCAGGGCTGCGCGCGGCGGGCGGCCCGCAAAGGTGTGGGAGAGGTGATCAATTTCCAGATGCATGTGCTGACCCTCGCGCGGGTGTCCCCGGCACGCCCATCCAGCCGCGTACCGCCTGTGGCTGAATGCGAAAAGCCCCCTGCACCTGCTCCAGCAAGCCGGGGGTCAGCTGACCCAAATAGCGGCTGGCCAGCGAGCGCACCAGTTTGTGCAGGGCCTCTGGGTCGCCCGCGGCCAGCGGCTCGGCGACCCCGCGCACCACCACCCGCCGCAGCGGGGGCCAGGGCTCGTCCACCGTCAGCGAGACGTTGGGATCCTGGGCGACGTAATCGGCCCACTGCGAACCCTGCCAGGCCACCACGCAAAAAGCGCTGCCGTCCCATTCCTGCCAGACGGGGATGACATGGGGGCGGCCGTCGGGACGCACACAGGCCAGGCGCGCCGTCCAGGGACCTTGCAGGAAGTTGGAAATCTCTTCGGGTGAAAGCGGACCGGAAGGCTGAAGTTGGGCGGCGGGGTGATAGTGAAAGGGGGTGTAGGCGGTCGCGCCCATTTGGTGAGAAAGCCGGGCGGCCAGGGCGCGCTGTTCGGGCAGATGGCGTTCCAGGAAAATTTCCGAACGCCAGCGGAAGCGCGGCGCGCTGAGCAGCAGGGCAGCCTGGGGGGTGGCGCCGTCGGGACACACCGGCAGGGCCAGTTCCAGGCTGTCTTCATTTTCATAAAAGTGATAGCCGTAGGTCCGCACCTCGGCGCTGGGGAATTCTGCCAACACTTCAGCCGCGGCACGCAGGTTGGTGTACACCTGGCCGGGCTGAAGCACGCTGCGCACCTGCTGGCTGCCTTCCACCTGCCCCACCACCAGCACGCCCGCTTCGGCACGCACCGTCAGCGCCAGGGTCTCGGGGTTGTTGAGGCGCGCACCCTCCTGGTAAAAGGCGGTGAGCAGATCGCGTGAGAGGGGCGGGCTGGGCTGCTGCCAGGTTTGCAGGCGCGGGCCGGGATAGTAGCGGCCGCGCTTCTCGGCCTGCTCCACATATCCCAAAGCCTTCATGCTGCGCAGGAGCAAAAAGAGGGTGCTGCGCGAAATATCTAGCTGTAAAAGCAGTTCCTGGGGGGTAAGGCCGTCGGGAGCAGACAGCAAAAGCTCCACCAGGCGCATGGTGCGTTCAACCGCAGCGCCAAGGGGTAAAGAATCGGACATGCAGCACCTATCGTCTGATATGTTGGACTTTAGTCCAATATACCAGACGATCTGCGCCGAGTCAATGGATTAGACAGAGAAAGTTCGGCTGGGCCTCAGGCAAACATCCACAGGGCCGCCCCCGCCAGCAGGAACTGCCCGACGTGATAGGTGACGATCACCGCCAGCTCACTGTAGCGCAGCGGGCGGATGAAGCGCGCCGCCGCCAGGGTGGAATCGGAGAGCACAAACAACATTGCCCCGGCCACCGCCATCCAGGCTGGGCCTACCGGCCAGGCCGGGCGGAAGGGGGTAAGCAGCGCTGAGACCAGCATCAGGCCGATCACCAGACTGTAAACCATCACCAGGATGATGGTTAGGCGGGTTTCAGGCCCGCGGCGCATCTTGTTCAGCAGGCGCTGATTAAACAGGCCCATGGGCAGCAGTACAGGCAGCAGCAAAAACAAGGCCGTCCAACGGAAAGCCAGCGGCGAGGTGTTGAAGCCCACCACATAAAAGGCGTGCGCGGTTAAGAAAGCCAGCAGCCCGCCTAAAAACAAACGCGGCGGCAGCAGCAGAATATCCCCCAGCATAGAAAACACCAGCGCTAACCCAAACCACAGCAGCGGGCCGCGCCAGGCGCCCACAGTGGTGAACCACACAATCATCAGCAGCAGCGCACCGGGTTTGGTCAGCCAGCGCAGCCGCCCCCCGCCGCGCGCCACCACCACCCAATCTGCTGCCGCCGTAATCAATGCCAGCCAAAACCAAAAATTGAGCATAGTCCCTGCTTTCGTAGATGAATCGGGGTTGATCAGGAATCTTTTTCGATCGAATAGCCAAACCCGCGCAGTGCGTCGGGGTTATCCCGCCAGTTTTTATCTACCTTGACGCGCAGCTCCAAGAAAATCTTGCGGTCCGACATCTCTTCGATTTTCTGGCGGGCCAGCGAGCCAATTTGCTTGAGCATTTCGCCGCCTTTGCCAATGACGATGCCTTTGTGCGAGTCGCGCTCCACAAAGAGGGTGGCGGCGATATAAGCGTTGTTTTCGCTGCGTTCGGTGTATTCATCAATGCGCACAGCGATGCCGTGGGGGACTTCCTCGCGCAGCAGTACCAGGGCTGCCTCGCGCACCAGGTCGGCGGCGATGTCGCGTTCGTACAGATCGGTGATCTGATCCGCATCGTAATAGGGCGGGCCTTCGGGCAAAGTCTCCACCAGGGCTTGCAGCAAGGCGTCTCGCCCCTGTCCGTGGGCCGCTGAGATCGAGAAGAGATGCGCCCCCGGCAGCAGAGCGGCAAACTGTTCCCGGCGCAGGTCCACATCCGCCGCGGAACAGGTGTCTACCTTATTCAGGGTCAGGAAGACCGGCGGGGGCTGGCTGAGTGCGGCGATACGAGCGGCGATGGCCTCATCTTCGGGCGTGGGCGGCTGGCTGGCATCCACCAGCCACACAATCGCATCCGCATCGCCCAGGGTGTCGGCGGCTTCGGCGTTCATAAATTCACCCAGCTTGTGGCGGGGGGAATGCATGCCGGGGGTGTCCATCAGCACCAGTTGAGCCTGGGGCAGGGTTAAAATGCCCAGTTGGCGGCGGCGCGTGGTCTGCGGACGGGGCGACACCGCGGCCACTTTTTGCTTCAGCAGCGCGTTCAGCAAAGTGGATTTGCCCACATTGGGACGGCCCACCAGGGTGACAAAACCAGAACGAAACGACGACTTTTGGCTCATCCTACCTCCAGATTCAAGCTGCCAACCAGTATGCGCAGGGCCGCCGACAGCCCCGCGCCGCCAATAAGAAATGATCCCAAAGGACGAAGGTCAGCGAACGCGTTGGCCGTCCAGGGGCACGCCTTCCATTTGCAGCAGCCAGGCTTTGGTGGCGGTGCCGCCGGGCGCGCCAAAACCGTGCAGGCGGCGGTCGCTGCCCACCACGCGGTGGCAAGGCAGCACCAGGGGCATGGGGTTGCGCGCCAACGCTCCGCCCACGGCGCGGGCCGCTCGGGGCCGCCCCAGATCGTGGGCCAGATCTGCGTAGGTGCGCACCTCACCGAAGGCAATTCGCTGGGTCAGCTCCAGCACCTCGCGCTGAAATATGCCCACACCGCGCCAATCGATGGGCAGGCCGAACAGGCGGCAGTGGCAATGCAAATAGTCATCCACCTGCCTCAGAGCCTCGCCCAACCAGGCGGGAGCGGTCTCAGGCGGCTGGGGCCGCTCTCCGGGCTGTGCGGCCCAACCGCGCAGGGGTGCAAAAACCACCTGGCGCAGTCCCACTTCTGAGACTGTCACACAGATGGGGCCGATGGGCGTTTCCGCCAATTCACCCGACCAAACTGGAATCCCCGAATCCCCGATGTTCATATGCCGTCCCTCCGTGCTAAAAGTAAGTATATCAGAGACCCCCGCAGTGCACGCGCGGCTGCGGGAGGGAGATTTTGACGCAGGTGGCGGCAAAACAGGCAGAATCAGGCGGCTGTTTGCATAATTGTTGGGGGGGCGTAGGGTAAGCGTAGGGTAAGCGTCATGCAGGAATCTGATGATCTTGGTAATATATTTGCAAGGGCGACTTCTCTTCTTCTCCTCCTTAAGAGAGCGCCGGGGTCGGCGTCCCCGGCGCTCGCTAATTTAACCGATAAAAATCAACCCCTTCGGGGGCTGATTTTTTTAAGCGCTGCCTGCCTCTTCGCAATACCCCGCCAGGGCCAGGGCGCGCGGGCCGGTGTGAATGCCCAGCACCGGGCCGGTGGTGTTGACGATGATCTCCACGGGGTGAAAATCGGCGTTGATGCGCTCCGCCAACTGCTGGGCCTCTTCCGCCACACCCCCGTGCAGCACGGCGATGCGCATGGGCAGCGAGGTGTTCAGCCGGCTGAAAAACTTCTCGTAAAAGACTTCAACGGCTTTGCGGTGCGTGCGCGCCACGGCAATCGGCTCCACCACGCCGCTTTCGTGATTGACCTGAATGATGGGCTTGATGTCCAGCATATTGGCCAGCAGGCCAATGGCTTTGCCAATCCGCCCCCCCTTGCGCAGATATTCCACCGTGTCCATGCACACAAACTGCACCAGTGAACGGCGCACCTTTTCCGCGGCGGCCAGCATACCCTGCACGTTTACCCCCGCCAGCCGCGCCCGTGCCACGGCCAGAACCTGCCACCCCAGGGTCATGGTGGGACCTTTGGTGTCAATCACGTGCACCGGCAGCGAAACCTGCTGGGCGGCCTGCAGGGCGGTTTGATTGGTGCCGCTCATGCCGGAGCTGAGCGTCAGGGTCACAATTTCTTCGGCGCCCTCGGCCTGCGCTCGCCGGTACAGCTCCACAAATTCCAGCACGCTGGGCTGAGAGGAGGTGGGGATGGGGTAGCCCTGGGCCAGCCGCTCGTAAAACTCTTGGGGTTGAATATCAATGCGGTCCCGCAACTGTTCTTCGCCCCAAATGACCCGCAGCGGTTGAATGTAAATCCCGTACTGATCAATCATCTCCTGCGGTAAATCGCAGGTACTGTCGGTGATAATTGCTACGCGAGAATCGTGCATACCGTCCCTTCCTGTTTCGCCGGACCTAGTGTTAATGAGACCATTATACGACCTTTGACTGCGCTGCGCGAAGTGGACAGCCAAAAACCTGGCCGGATAGCGGGTTTCAGGCGCAGGAAACCGTGTTAAAATCAACTGATATCTCGGTCAGCCCTGCCCCGGGCGGCCCATCGTAGGAAGGGAAACATGTTTGCAAATGCTTTTGAAGATCTGAAGTGGCGCGGTATGGTGTATGACCATGTCGAAGGCGTCCAGCAGCTGCTGGCCAGCCAGAAGGTCACGGTCTACAACGGGTTTGACCCCACCGGCGACAGTCTGCACGTCGGCCATATGGTCCCGTTGATCGCCCTGGCGCGCCTTCAGCGCTATGGGCACCATCCCATCGCGCTGGCCGGGGGCGGAACCGGCATGATCGGCGATCCCAGCGGGAAGGCGCAGGAACGTCAGCTGCTCAGTCTGGAGCAGTTGGCTGCCAATGTGGAGTCCATCAAGGGCCAGTTGGCGCATTTCCTGGATTTCGAGGTGAAATCGAACCCCGCCCGCCTGTGGAACAACGCCGATTGGCTTGTCCCGCTCAATCTGGTCTCGTTCCTGCGCGACGTTGGAAAGCATTTCACCGTCAACTACATGCTGGCCAAAGATTCTGTGCGCAGCCGCCTGGAACGGGAGGACGGTTTGTCCTTCACCGAATTCTCTTACATGTTGATGCAGTCCTACGATTTCCTCTATCTGTACGATCACGCCGGCTGCGTGCTGCAGACCGGCGGGAGCGACCAATGGGGCAACATTACTGCGGGCGTGGAGCTGATCCGGCGCATGCGCGGTGGGCAGGCTTACGGCATGGTGTATCCGCTGATCACCAAATCCGACGGCAGCAAGTTTGGCAAAACCGAATCGGGCAGTGTGTGGCTTTCGGCAGAGCGCACCTCACCCTATCGTTTCTACCAGTTCTGGTTGAATACGGACGACCGGGATGTGGTGAACTACCTGAAATACTTCACTTTTCTGTCTAAGGATGAGATTGAAGCCCTGGCCGAGGCCACTGCACAGCGCCCCGAACAGCGCGAAGCTCAGCGTACGCTGGCGCGGGTGATGACCGACACCGTCCACGGCCCCACGGCCCTGGCGCGCGCTGAACAGGCCACTCAGGCCCTGTTTGGCGGTGACATCAGCAGCCTGGACGCCGCTGATATTGCCGACGTGTTCGCCGAAGTGCCCGCCAGCGAGCTGCCCAAAAGCCAGTTGGAAGGCGAAGGGCTGGCCGTAGTGGACCTGTTGGTCGGAACCAGTCTGGTTAAATCCAAGGGCGATGCCCGCCGCAGCATCAGCGAGGGCGGTCTGTCCATCAACAACGTGCGCATCCAAGACCCGCTGCAGATGGTGACGGTCAACGATCTGTTGGCCGGACAGTTCATCGTCCTGCGCAAGGGCAAAAAGAACTACCATCTGGTGCGCGTGCTGTCTTAGGCGCATCCCTGCTGAAACCATTCGCCAGCCCGCAAAAGAATACAGCGCGGGCTGGCGTTTTTAACTGCCGATTGGGTGAGGTCTATTCTGATTGGCGAATGAAAATATTCAAGGTGCGCCCGTCCACCTCAACGCTGTGATCCCAATGGAACCCCAGGCGGGGGGTGGCAGCCAGGGATAGATGGTTAAAAGCTCCCACCCAGGCTTCCACCGTCAGGCCAGGGGGCAGTTTTTCAAAGGCCTGCTCCACCAAAGCCCGCCCCAACCCGCGCAGGCGATATTCCTTGTGTACCAATATGGACGCATAGGGGTTGTGTTCGGTGCGGTAAATGCCTATGTACCCAATCATCTTGCCCTGGTCGTTTTCGGCCACCACCACTGAAAGGACCTGTTCTCCGAACAAACGTTGGTGCGCCTTTTCCAGGGTGTCAATTTGCCCGATGGGGATGGTGCTGGTCCAGTCGGATTCACCGGCAAAATGGAGCGAAAGATCCACCAATGCAGCTTCATCCTGCGGCTCCGGAGGGCGAATACGAAACATCTTCATGGGGCACCCTCACTCCGTGAAGGAATAACGGTAATAATTGGTTTGCGGCTGGATAAACCCCAGGCGCTGGTACAGGCGGTTGGCTGCGGCACGCGCGGGGCGCGAGGTCAGTTCCACCGATTTTGCGCCGCGTTCGGCCGCCAGAGCCAAAGCCCAGCGCGTCAGCGCTTCGCCAATCCCGCGCCCGCGCGCCGTCTGATCCACGACCACATCCTCCACCCAGGCGCGCACGCCGGTGGGTGCGGGGAACACCGCCAGGGTCAACACGCCCACGATCCTGCCCTCCAGGCGGGCTGCCAAAAGGCTTACTGCGGGGAAAGAAAGGATAGAAGACAGCGCGGCTGCATCCGGCGCGGGCAGGCTGGGGTTCAATTGCGGCATTAAGGTTTGAAAAGCCGAAATCAATTCATCATCCACCGCGGATAGGATAGAAATGGTCACATCCATGGGGAGGGTTGGGTAGGGGTACCGCGGCATCTTCAGAGCCTTTCTTTACTGTAGTTTGTCATCCACCATCACGTCCGCGCCCCCACCTGCTTCCACTGAAACCGCGTTGCGCCCGGCGCGTTTTGCCCGATACAGGGCGGCATCGGCCCGCTGCAGGAGCTGATCGAGGGTTTCACCGCTGAGGTTCAACGTAGCCACCCCCAGGCTGGCCGTCACCGCAGCCGTGCCCTTAAGGGTGGGGATTTGCAGGTTAAAGACTTCCTGCCGCAGCCGTTCCGCGGCAGCGCGGGCTTCTTCCAAATCAATTTCAGGCAGCAGCACGCAGAATTCTTCGCCGCCGTAACGCCCAATCAGATCGCTTTTGCGCAGGGCTGCCGACAATACCCGCGCCACCTCACGCAGAACATGATCCCCCGCGGAGTGGCCGAAAGTATCATTGATCTCTTTGAAGTGGTCCAGGTCAATCATCACCGCCGAAAGGGGCGAACTGTACCGCTGGGCGCGGATCACCAGGGTTTCGGCCTGATAGAAAAAGTGGCGGCGGTTAAACAGGCCGGTAAGCGTGTCGGTGACTGCCAGGTCGTTCAACTGCTCGAACAGGCGCGCGTTGTGAATGGCCAGCGAGGCCTGCTGCACGAACAAATTCAGCAAATCCATGCTGGATGCATCAAAGGTGTTCGGCTGGAAGCTGCCCAACACCACCGATCCCAACAGCACCCCGCCCGACAGCATGGGGGCGCCCACCGCCTCTTCCAACACCAGGGTAGAGTAGCGCGGCGAACGATTCTCCCATTTTTGGTAATTTTTCACCAACAAGGGCTGCTTGGTTTGTGCCGAAAGCCCCATCAGACCTTCGCCCATTGGCACAATATCTCCGCCGGTGTCTTTGTCAAAACCGCAGGAAGCCACCACCCGCAGTTGATCTTCCTCTGGCTCATACAAAGAAAGCTCACCGGTATCAGCGGAGAGCAGGCTGCGGGCGCTTTCCAAGATTTTGGATAGGAGCGAGTTCAGGTCAAATTCCGTGGCCAACTCCACCCAGATCATGCGCAGCGCATCTAACTGCTTCACCCGGCTGCGTTCGGCTTTGAGCAGACCTTCCAACTGCTTGTCCACGCGAACGCGCTCGCTGATATCGCGGATGGCGGCGGCGTGCACGGTGCGCCCTTTCCATTCAAACGCCTTTCCGATGATCTCCACAGGGAACACTGTGCCGTCTTTGCGGCGGTGGTAGCGCACGGGAACCAGCACCTGGCCGATTTCGGTGCTGTGCGTGGCGATGCGGGTTTCTTCCGGCTGTGCGGAGACGTCCGTATTCTTCATGCTCAGCAGTTCTTCGCGCGTGTACCCATACATGGCCGGACCGGCTTCGTTCACATCCAGAATCTGGCCGGTCTCGTTGTCAATGATGAAGATCGCATCGGAGCTGACCTGCACCAGGGTGCGGAATTTGAGTTCGCTGTCCTGTAAGGCCAGTTCGGCCTGCTTGCGCTCGGAGATGTCGCGCAGCAGGACCAAATGCCCCACAAAAACGCCGCGGTTATTCAGCGGGATGGTGCGCACTTCCACAAACCGTCCGGGGGAAAGTTCGATCTCGCTCTGCGGCACGGGGTTGGCCACCAATGAGTCCAAAAACGGCAGGGCGGCGTTCACTGGACGGCTGATGACTTCTTCTTTGGGATTGGACAGCATGGAGCGTGCCGCCGGATTGATATCCAAAATGCGGTTCGACGCGTCCATCACTACCACGCCGTCCTGTAAAGCCTCAATCAGCACGGCGCGCGCCACCGGCAGCAGCACATAGCTGTTATCCCAGGCCACCGCCAGGCCGTACACCAGGGCGGCCAGACCCAGGCCGATAGGGGTCAGATCCAGGCCGTTGAGCTGCTGGCGAAAGACCAGGTAGGCCAGGTTCGCAGCCACCGGCAGGGTGCTGATGCCCAGCAGCAAGGCGACCTGGCGGCGGTGAACGCTGAACGGGCGGCGCAGCTCCTGCACCAGCCATACCCAGGAAAGGATCACCAAAAAATACGTATAAAACACATTCAGCCAGAACCAGGGGCCGTGTTCAAAGTGCAGCGGTCCGGTGGCGCTGCCCGCCGATAGGGTGATCTGGCTCCAAACCAGGCCATGGGCGTCGTTGCTCCAGACCATCACGATGGTGACCATGGGCAGCACTGCCAGCCAGCGAATACGGGGGAGCTGCAGCCAACTGCTTTGATGGGTGGCTTCGGCCACCAGCAGCGCCCAGAGCAAAGGCACCCACACAATGCCGAGATACTCCACCTGTGCCCAAAACAGCTTTTGAGTGAAGCTCTGTGTGCCCCATTCCAGGCTGTACCCCACCTGCCAGACGATGATCGCTGCCAACAACAAACAAAACTGCGGCCGGGCCAGCATGGCCGGACGCAGGCGAGCCAGCACCAGCAAACCCAGCGGGATGACGGCTGCCAGCAGGATCAATCCTGAGAGAGGCGTGAGGTGCCAGTTCATCGTTTTTATTGTAGCACGGCGCACAAAAAAACCAACCGGTAGGCGCGACTGGCTCTTATCCCGATATGGGATTGGCCTTTCGCCCGCGCGCCCACAGCATCACCGCGGCCGCCGGCAGAGCCAAGGCAGATGCGCAGCCCGGCAGACGCGGACCTTTGGCGTTGGGCGGCACGGTCGCCGTGGGCGGCGGGGTGGGGGTGGGTGAGGGTTGGGCGGCCTGCTCCTGCGCGGGGGGAGCCGGGCTGGGGGGAACCGCCTGCGTTGGGGTGGGCGGTGCGGGCGGGGTGGGGCTGGCCAACAGGGCTTCGATGGGGATCTCGGTCGGTTTGGCCGTGGGGGTGGCTGTTAGAATCAAATAATCTGCGCTGGAACCGTCCCACCGCACCAGATCGGGGGCCGAAAGCCCTACCTCTTGCAGCATCTCCAACGCCTGGGGCAGTTTGGGGTTAATTTCCAGTGCGCGGCGCAGCTCCAGAACTGCACGGCGGGCATCGCTGTATTGGGATGAGAAAATGCCCTGATCGCTCCAATAAGCCCGCAGCCACAGCAAATCGGCAAAGCCGTAATGCCACAGCGCATCTTCTGGCAGCAGTTCGACGGATTTTTCATACGCGCGGACGCTTTCTTGGTACATTTTCTGTGCTGCCGCGTCCGTGCGCATGCCGCGCCGCAGCCGCAGCACATCTTTCAGCGCCTTGCCCAGCCGTCCCCAGCCTTCGCCGTCGCGCGGGCTGCGCTGGGTATATTCGCGCTCTTTCAACACCTTTTGCCAGGCTGCGGGCATGGTCACCCGCACGTTCAGGTTATCCTGCGGACCGGGTTCCAGGTCTTCGAAAACCCAGCGGATGGACTGCCCTGAAAGAATGCCCCCAGGGGTCATCCCACCGAAGCCGACACCTTCATCAAAAACGACGTTCTCTTCGCTGGCGGGGTAGGGCAGGCGTACCTCCAATTCGGCCTTACCAATGGTCCCCTGCCAGCCCGCGCCCGTTTCCAGGATGTAGCGGAAGGAGACGTTGGGGAATTCGCCCATGCCGTCACACCCGTAGCGCACCCACAGCACCACTTCCTCGCCGGGCGGGAAGGTCACATCAAAGGCTGCCCAGGGCAGGGGTGTATCTTCATATTCGCTGGGGTTGGGGCTTTCCATGCGGCGGGTGGGGACGCTGCGGTTGTTTACTTTGACTTCGATGCTGCGAATCTCTGGAAAGCGGCCAAAGCCGTCGGAAGAACCGTTCCAGAAGGAAAGCGGGAAGCGCACGGTCATTTTCTCTTCGGCGCTGCCCAAATTGCGCAGGTTAAACACCGCCTCCACTGCAGCGGAGCCTGGGGCGGCCCCGTTCGGCTTGGGTAAGACCGTCAGGGTCACCTTTTCGGATTCCATGCGCACCTGGGTGATCTCTGCACCTGGGGCGGGGTTGGCCCCGGGCGGCCAATCCGGCGGAGCCACATCGGCCTGAACCGGCAGGGCGGCCTGCCAAAGCAGGCTGAGAGCCAAACCAAAGATGGCAACACCGCGGATCAGAAGAGAAAGTTTTCTCATGGCGCACTCCGGGCGAATAGGTGAGTATATTGAGCATTGTACTCGAAATAATCCCAAAGGTTTCCATTCAAAGGGATTCGCTGATACAATCATTTTGCGGAACCGCGAATTTTGATGAGGAGCAAGCGATGACAGCGCATGATTTTTCCTACGACTTTATCGGCCAAATTCTTTTTTCACAAGAAGAAATCGAGCGGCGCGTGCAGCAGTTGGGCAACACCATCACCCGTGATTACCGCGGCTCAGATAAGCTGCTGCTTTTGGGGCTGCTGCGCGGCAGTGTGATGTTCATCACCGACCTGATGCGCAAGGTGCAGCTGCCGCTGACCATGGACTTCATGTCGGTATCTTCTTATGCCGGAGCCGAGTCCAGCGGCTTCATCCGCATTGATTCCGACCATAAAACCAACATCGCTGGTTGGGATGTGATTCTGATTGACGACATTGTGGACACGGGCTACACCATCGCCACCATCCGCAAGCTGCTGTTAGACCGCAAACCGCGCAGCCTAAAGGTGTGTGCTCTGTTGGATAAGGTGGAACGCCGCAAAGTGGACATCCCCATTGATTACTGCGGCTTTCAAATACCGGACTACTTTGTGGTGGGTTACGGCCTGGATATTGATGAAAAAGGCCGCAACCTGCCCTATATCGCCTCGGTGGATTTGGATAAGTATCACAAGATTTACGGCTGAGCCAGCGAGGAGGCCAGTATGGATGAATTTTTCCGCAAGCTGCAAGCCTGGTGGCGCTCGCTGTTTGCCGCGCCGGCCCCGCCCGAACCCCCACCGCCCGCCGGGTGGGAGATTCAGCCGGTGGAGCGTAAGGTGCTGGCAATTTTGTTTGACCCGCTGGTGCCTTCGCACGACAACCAGCCCCTCTCGAAGGTCATGCGTTGGAACGATCCCGAAGCCCTGATGAACGCCTACATCCAGGATCTGCAGACGGTCAGCGGCGGCTATGTGCGCTACACACTCACCGAGCGCATCACCACGCATGCCTTCCCTGTCAAGGCGGACGGGTTTCGCTACACCCCGGAGGAATATCTGGCGGTGATCCGCGGTGAAAGCAGCGCTCACCAGCCCGATTGGCTCGATTACCACCGCCTGGTGGCCGATTTTAACCTGGTGGAGCGCGTGAACCGTGGGGACGCGGACGAGATCTGGCTGATGGGCTATCCGTACGCCGGGTTTTATGAATCGCGCATGGCTGGGCCGGGCGCATTTTGGTGCAACGCGCCTGCCTTGGAAAACGCGGGCAGTTTTAACCGCCGTGTGATTTTGATGGGCTTCAATTTGCAGCGCGGGGTGGGCGAGATGTTAGAAGCCTTTGGCCACCGGGCTGAGTCCATCCTCCAGCATGTGTACAGCACCGCCAGCGGCACACCCAATTTTTGGGAGCGCTTTACGCGCTATGACAAAAGCCACCCCGGCCAGGCCGAGGTGGGCAGTGTGCATTACGCCCCCAACAGCCGCACCGATTATGAATGGGGCAACCCCACCCCCGTGCTCACCCGCTGCCGCACCTGGAGCGATTTCCCCCAGCTGCGCGGCGAGGCGGTGATGGTGGGCTGCGCTGAATGGGGCGGGGGCGACATCCGCCAGCACCACCTGTGGTGGCTGGGGCATTTTCCGCGCAAGGCGGGGTTCACCGGCAGCGTGGCCAACAACTGGTGGCTGTATGTGATTGATCCCAACCAGGTGCGCTGAACGCGCGCTGGATTTTGAACATGAAGGAGAGCATAACCGCATGGAATATCGCAATCTAGGCCCTTCTGGGCTGCGGGTATCCGTCATCGGGCTGGGCACCAACCGCTTTGGCTCCAAGCTGGATCAGGCGGGCGTGAACGAAGTCATCGCTGCGGCGCAGGATCACGGCATCAATTTCCTCGATTCGGCCAATATCTACACGGACGGACGCTCTGAAGAAACCCTGGGGATGGCCCTCAAAGGCCGCTGGAATCGTTTTGTGCTGGCCACCAAGTTTTATTTCGAAACCGGCGAAGGCATCATGGAACGGGGCGCCTCGCGCTACCATATTTTCAACGCCGTCGAAGACAGCCTGCGGCGCTTGCAGCACGACCACATTGATCTGTATTACCTGCACCGCTGGGATGAGACCACGCCGATTGAAGAAACCCTGCGCGCGTTGGACGACCTGGTGCGCATGGGCAAGGTGCGCTACATCGGCGCATCGGCGTTTGCCTCCTGGCAGCTGGCTCACGCCAATTTGCTGGCGGAGGTGCGCGGGTGGACGCCTTTCATCGCCCTCCAGTCGCATTACCATATGCTGGAACGCGGGGTGGAAACCGAGGTGCTGCCCTACTGCCGCGCGCATGGCACCGGCTTTGTGCCTTATTTCCCTCTGGCGGGCGGCTTCCTCAGCGGCAAATACCAGCGCGGTCAACCCGCCCCTGCCGGTTCGCGCGGGGAAAGCAGCACCTATGTGCAGCAGTACATGACGGACGAAAATTACGACCGCATTGAAAAGCTGGACGCCTGGGCCAAGGCCCGTGGCCGCGGCTTGAATGAACTGGCTCAGGCCTGGCTGTTGGCTCGCCCGGAGGTGCGCTCGGTCATCACCGGCGCCACCCGGCTGGATCAGCTCCTGGCCAATGTGAAAGCCTCGGATTGGAAATTGAGCGAGAGCGAAACCGCCGAAGTGAACGCCATTTTGGACAATGCGCCGCGCGGTTTGGTGGAATAGGCCAGACCCCCGGCGGAAAGGTGAGATTGGATATGAGCGAATCGAAAGAAATTGATAAACCCCTGCTCACCACTCCCCTCAGCCAGCGTGGTTGGCCGGTGTGGGTGGTGTATACCCTGGCGGCGTTGGGGGCACTGTATCTGTTGAACCCCACCGCCGGCATCCTCGAATTTCTGCCCGATAACATCCCTTTCATCGGCAACCTGGACGAAGGCGCCGCCTTTATGCTGGTTTGGGCGGGCCTGCTGGAATTTTTTGAGGGGCGCAAGTACCGCAGCGCCCCGCCGGAAACCCCCAATTCTCAACCCCCTACGGAGGACAATCCATGAGCACCAGTGTGTATAAGAAAATCGAGTTAACCGGCACCTCGTCGGTCAGCATTGAAGATGCCGTGCAGACCGCCATCCAAAAGGCGGGCGAATCGGTGCGCGGGATGAGCTGGTTCGAGGTGGTGGAAACCCGCGGCCGCATTGAAGGCAGCCAGGTGACCCAATGGCAGGTGACGGTGAAGGTCGGCTTCGCCGTAGATTAACCCCCCGTCATTTTCTATTCAACAGATTTCACTCAAAGCTGGGGCGCTGCCGCCCCAGCTTTGGATTTAAACACGCCTCAGGCGCCTTTTTCCGGCAGGTAAAGCTCGGGCACAAAGGTCTGGTCGGTGATCGGCGGGCGCACGTAGCCGTGTTCTTCCTGGCGCGGGGGCAGCTCAATGGGCTCGGGGGTCAGATCCTGGTAGGGGATCAGGCTTAACAGGTGGCGGATGCAGTTCAGGCGGGCGCACATTTTATTGTCCGCGTTGACCACATACCAGGGGGCCTGTTTGATGTCGGTGTGGGCGAACATTTCATCCTTGGCGCGCGAATATTCCACCCAGCGCGAGCGCGACTGCACGTCCATGGGGCTGAGCTTCCAGCGCTTGGTGGGGTCGGCAATGCGCGCCTGGAAGCGCTTTTCCTGCTCTTTATCGCTGACCGAAAACCAGTACTTGATCAAAATGATACCGGAGCGCACCAGCATGCGCTCAAATTCGGGAGCGGAGCGCAGGAATTCGCGGTATTCGTCGTCGGTGCAGAAGCCCATCACGCGCTCTACCCCGGCGCGGTTATACCAGCTGCGGTCAAAGAGCACGATTTCGCCCGCGGCGGGCAAATGCACCACGTAGCGCTGGAAATACCACTGTGTTTTTTCGCGTTCGGTGGGGGTGGGCAGCGCCACCACGCGGCACACGCGCGGGTTCAGGCTTTCGGTGATGCGCTTGATCACCCCGCCCTTCCCAGCGGCATCGCGCCCTTCAAAGATCACCACCACCTTCAACCCCTGGAACCGCACCCACTCCTGCAGCTTGACCAGCTCAATCTGCAGGCGGCGCAGTTCCTTTTCATAGGCTTTTTTGTCAATCATCACAGCGCCGGGCTGCGGCGGGGGGCCTGCCGGCGTGCCAGCAGGTGCGCGCGCAGGGGCCGCCTCTGTTGACTTTTTGTGAGCC
This sequence comes from Levilinea sp., assembly GCA_029975215.1. Classification (GTDB taxonomy): domain Bacteria; phylum Chloroflexota; class Anaerolineae; order Anaerolineales; family Anaerolineaceae; genus Levilinea. Next base: position 34,285 of record JARKPO010000007.1, on the reverse strand, counting down.
GCTTTCTCTTTTTTTGCCATCGAACCCTCCCAAAACTGCGGGTGAACATGTGGGCGGCTGTGATTGGATGTGGGTGTGTGGGGGGAACCAAACCTGTATTTTTATTATAGGGTTGAATCGCGGAAAAGAGATCTTCGAGTTTGGGGAATCTGCTCAATAATGTGTGCGAATGGCGCCTCCCTGAACGCCCCTCATTCCCCTGGACAGATTTGCGCAGAATGCTATAATAGTTAAGTACCTTAATTACTTTACCCCCCGAGCTGACCTCCCATGCCTGAGAACCCGCCCAACGCAGACGAGCTGCTGCCCTTTCTGTTAGACCAATTTTGGGAAACCTTCCCTCCCACCTGGAACCACATTCGGGTCAATATCCGCACGCTGGCCGCCCGCCAGTTTGACCTGAGCGTGGAGCAATTCCACGTGCTGCGCCTGATCCGCAAAGGCATCACCTCCGCCAGCGAACTGGCCGACTTCAAGCAGATCAGCCGCTCGGCCGTCACCCAGGCGGTGGATGGGCTGGCGGAACGCGGCCTGGTGGTGCGCCGCACCGACTCCCAGGACCGCCGCCGCGTCCAGTTGGAGCTGACCCCCGCGGGATCGGCGCTGCTGGACACCATCTTCCAACACAACCGCGCCTGGATGGCGGAGAAATTGGCCGGGCTGTCGGCGGAAGAGATGCGCGCTGTCATTCAGGGGCTGACCGTGCTGCATCAGGTGTTCAACCCCTCTTCTCAACCCGATGCTGTTCAGCTGCCCACGACTGGCAGCCATCCTAAATAGGCGGTAGACCCATGCGCGCTCTGCAAAAACTGCTGCGATTTGTAAAACCGTATACGAACTATGCCCTGCTGTCTTTGCTGCTGCTGTTTATCATGGTCTTTCTGGAGCTGGCCATCCCGCGCCTGATCCAGCGCATCATTGACCAGGGCATCAAGGGAAACAACCTGACGGTGGTCTGGCAGACCTCTGTGCTTATGCTGGGAATTTCTCTGCTCAGCGCGTTGGTGGCGGTGGGCAACAACATTTTCTCGGTGCGCACCGGCGAAAACGTGGCCCGCGACCTGCGCGATGGTATCTTTGTGAAGGTGCAGCAATTTTCCTATGGAAACCTGGACCGCTTCACCACCGGCAACCTGCTGGTGCGCCTGACCAGCGACGTTGGCGCGGTGCAGCGCCTGCTTCAGGTTTCGCTGCGCATCGGCACGCGCGCCCCCATGCTGATGATCGGCAGCCTGATTTTGATGTTTAACACCAACCGCCAGCTTTCGCTGACCATGGTCCCCCTGCTGCTGGTCACTTTGGCCATCATTGTGGTCTTCAGCATTCGCATGGAGCCTTTGTTCCGCAGGGTGCAGCAAAAGCTGGACCGGCTCAACACCGTGCTGCAGGAAAATATCGCCGGGGCGCGCCTGGTGAAGGCTTTTGTGCGCGCCGATTTTGAGAGCCAGCGTTTTGAGGCCGCCAACCAGGATTTCACCGACCGCACCGTGCGCGTGATGCAGTTCATGTCGGCCATGTCGCCCATCTTGACCTTGTTTGTGAATGCCGGAATCGTCACCGTCATCTGGGCGGGCGGCCTGCAGAGCATCCGCGGCGAATTGACCGTGGGCGAGATTGTGGCCTTCACCAATTACATGATGACCACCATGACCCCACTGACGATGATGACCGTGCTGTCAAACACCTGGGCCAACGGCATCGCCTCGGCCCAGCGCATCCACGAGGTGCTGGACGCTGAGCCGGAGGTGCAGGAGGCTCCCAACGCGGGGCGGCTGCCGGAGGACATCCGCGGGGAGGTGGTGTTTCGCGACGTGAGTTTTCAATATCAGGGCAGCAGCAGCGCCGTGGTGTTGGATGGGATTAACCTGCGGGCGGAACCCGGCCAGACGGTGGCCATTTTGGGGGCCACCGGCGCCGGAAAGACCACCCTGGTGAACCTGATCCCGCGTTTTTATGACGTGACCCAGGGGCAGATCACCATTGACGGGGTGGACATCCGCAACCTGCAGCAGGATTCGCTGCTGGCGCATGTGGGCATTGTGCCGCAGGAGAGCGTGCTGTTTTCGGGCAGTGTGCGCGATAACATCCGCTACGGCCGCCCCCAGGCCAGCGATGAGGAGGTGGTTGCCGCCGCCCGCGCCGCGCAGGCCCACGAATTTATTCTGGAACTGCCCAACGGCTACGACACGCGCGTGGAAGAGCGCGGGGTCAATCTTTCCGGCGGCCAAAAGCAGCGCATCGCCATCGCCCGCGCCCTGATCACCCAGCCCAAAATCCTCATTTTGGATGACAGCACCAGCTCGGTGGATGTGGAGACCGAAACCGAAATTCAAAACGCGCTGGAAACCTACCTGCACGGTCGCACCAGCTTTGTGGTGGCCCAGCGCATCAGCACCGTGCTGAACGCGGACAAGATTATCGTATTGGAGAAGGGGCGCATCGCCGCACAGGGAACCCACGCCGAGCTGATGCGCTCCAGTCCCATTTATCAGGAAATTTACGATTCACAGCTCGGCGGGGGCTTGCAGGAAGCCCAACCCCCGGCTCTGGGGAGTGTGCAGCGATGAACAACTTACCGGTTACCACCCGTCCCAGCGATCTGCGCAGCCGCATGCAGGGGCGCATGCCGGCGGGCGCAGCCCGCATTGAAAAAGCGCAAGACCCGCGCCATGCCCTGCTGCGGCTGCTGCCCTATCTGCGCCCCTACCGGTGGGCGCTGCTGGGGGTCCTGGCCCTGGTGCTCACCTACACCCTTTTGGGTCTGGTGGCCCCCTACCTGCTGGGCGTGGCCATTGACCGCTTTATCAGTCAGCGGGATGCCGCTGGTCTGGCGCGCACGGCGCTGACCATGCTGGGGGTGTACGCGGCGGCCAACCTGTCGCAGGCGGCGGCCAATTGGATCATGGCCAGCCTTTCGCAGCGTGCCCTGCGGGACCTGCGCCGTGATCTGTTTGCCCATTTGCAGTCCCTTTCCCTGCGCTTTTTTGACACCCACCCCGCGGGCGAGCTGATGAGCCGCCTGACCAACGACATTGAAGCCGTTAACCAGGCCATCTCACAGAATGTGACTGCCCTGCTGGCCAGCGTGCTTTCGTTGGTGGGCATCCTGGCCGCCATGTTCATTTTGAACCCCTGGCTGGCTCTGGCCACCCTGATCATTGTGCCCATCACCTATTGGTTCACCGAATTTGTGGCCCGCTACACCCGCAAGGGTTTCCGCGATCTACAAAAGCACCTGGGCGGGCTGAACGGGGTGATGGAAGAGGCCATCAGCGGCCAAAAAGTGGTCAAAGCCTTCCGGCGCAGCGATTCTGTTTTGGAGGCCTTCCGTCAGCAGAACCAGGCCGTCTTTCAGGCGGGCGTGTATGCCAACAGCTACGCCTTGCTGCTCATGCCGCTCACCAGCGTGCTGGGCAATTTCTTTGTGATTGTGCTGGCGGGGCTGGGCGGCTGGCTGGCTTTGCTGGGGTTGGCCAGCGTGGGCACCATTGCCACCTTCATTCAGTACGGTCAAAATTTCACCCAGCCCATCCGCCAGCTGGCCAACATGTACAACGCCATTCAGGCTGCCCTGGCGGGGGCCGAGCGCGTGTTTCAGGTGATGGATGTGCGCGCCGAGGTGGAAGACGCCCCCAATGCCCAGCCGCTGCGCGCCGCCCAGGGACATGTGCGTTTTGAGCATGTGCGCTTTGGCTACCATTCCGATCACCCCGTGCTGCACGATTTCAGCCTGGAGGTGCCCGCCGGACAGACCATCGCCCTGGTGGGGCCGACCGGCGCAGGCAAGACCACCATCATCAACCTGCTGACGCGCTTTTACGATATCCAATCTGGCCAGATCTGCGTGGATGGGGTGGACATCCGCCAGATTCGCAAGTCCGACCTGCGCCGTCAGTTGGGGCTGGTGCTGCAGGATACCTTCTTATTTGCCGACACGGTCATGGAAAACATCCGCTACGGGCGGCTGGAGGCCAGCGACGAGGAAGTGATGCGCGCGGCGCGACTGGCAGACGCCGATCACTTCATCCGCCAACTACCTCAGGGGTATGCAACCCGCCTGTCGGAGCGGGCCAGCAACTTGAGCCAGGGGCAGCGCCAGCTGTTGGCCATCGCCCGCGCCATTTTGGCCGACCCGGCCATTTTGATTCTGGACGAAGCCACCAGCAGCGTAGACACGCGCACCGAGTTGCGCATTCAGAAGTCGCTGCTGCGCCTGATGGAAGGCCGCACCAGTTTTGTCATCGCCCACCGTCTAAGCACCATTCGCGATGCCGATCGGGTGGTGGTGATCAACGACGGGCAGATTGTGGAGCAGGGCAGCCATCCGCAACTGCTGGCTGCGCGCGGCTTTTACCATCATTTGTACGTCAGTCAGTTTAAGGGTCAGGCCATTTAGCAGAGCGTCACCGCGAACGCATTGTCGGGGGCGCAGCAGTAAAAAAGGTGCGTTCAGCTTCATCGAACGCACCTTTGTGATTACTCCGTACCCATCAGCCTAGCGCCGCAGGACAATGGCCACCCAATCGCCCATCTGCGCCGTTTCTACATGGGTATATCCCTCGGCCTCGGCTCGCGCCTGCACCGCCGCGGCCTGCTCGACCAAGATGCCTGAAAGCACCAGAGTCCCGCCCGGCTCCACCAATTCCCCCAGGCCGTCATCAAACAAGCGCAGAATGATCGGGGCCAGAATGTTGGCCAGAACCAGCGGGGCCGCGCGCAGGCTGAACTGCCCGGCGCGAATTTCGGCCACGGAACCTTTGCCAATCTCCAGGCCGGTGTTTACATCGTTGCGCTCGGCGTTTTCCAGGGTTGCGCGGGTGGATTCATCGTCAATATCCACTGCCAGGGTGTGCCCTGCGCCCAGCTTGATGGCCGCGATGGAGAGGATGCCGGAGCCGCAGCCCACATCGATCACCTGCTGGCCGGGGGTCAGATATTTTTCAATCATGGCCATGCACAGCTGGGTAGTGGGGTGGGTTCCCGTTCCAAAGGCCATGCTGGGGTCAATTTTCACCGCCACGCGGCGCGGATCGCTGGATTCCACCCAGGCGGGCAGCACCAACAACCGTTCCCCGATGGGAATGGGGCGGTAATGCTGTTTCCAGGAGGCCATCCAATCTTCATCGTCAATCACGCGGAAGGACGGCTCGGGCAGGGGTTGAATCTGACCCAGGTGCCACAACGCTTCCAGCAATTTTTGGCGCTGTTCCTCCAGATCGGGCGTCGCCAGCAAAAAGCCGTACACGCGCACCGGGCCAAAAGGGGTGCCTTCGTCCTCAGCGTCATTGTAGATCACGCCGCTTTCCACCACCACGCCGTTTTTGACATAACGCGCCATCACATCCGCCACGGCTTCAGCCAGCTCGCCGTCCACCGTCAAAGACACTTCTAACCAATGGGCTTTATCCACCCAGAACCTCCTTGAGAATATCCATGAAACTCTTTTCCTGCGGGCGAACTTCACTGCCCAGGGTTTGGGCCAGATCCTCAAACAGCTTGCGCTGCTCCGCACTCAGCTTGGTGGGGATTTCCACCGAAACAACCACATGCTGATCGCCGCGGCCGCTGCCGCGCAGTTGGGGCACGCCTTTGTTCTTCAGGGTAAAGACCTTCCCCGGCTGGGTTCCCGCCGGAATTTTCAGGCGGGAGGGACCGTCGAGGGTGGGCACTTCAATTTCCGCGCCCAACACTGCCTGGGCAATGTTGATATTCAAGTCGAGGAGGATATCGTTCTGGCGGCGGCGGAAAAACTGGTGATTGGCCACGCGCATTTCAATGTACAGGTTGCCGTTCGGCCCGCCGTTCGCGCCCGGCTGCCCTTCACCGCCCAGGCGCAGCTGCGTGCCGTTATCCACCCCGGGAGGGATGGTGACCACCTTGCGGATGGTGCGCCGCTCCAAACCGCGCCCGCGGCAGGTTTTACAGGGGTTGCTGATGACCTCCCCTTTGCCGCTGCAGGACGGGCAGGTGACCACCTGCACCATCGAGCCAAAGATGGACTGCCGAACCGTGCGCACCTCACCCTGGCCGTTGCACGTGGCGCAGCGGGTGGGGCCGCTACCGGGTTCTGACCCGCTGCCGTGACAGGCGGAGCAGGTTTCATCGCGCGTGATCTCAACCTCTTTATCCGTACCGAACACAGCTTCTTCAAAGGTCAGCTGCAGCACCGTGCTCAGGTCGGCACCGCGGCGCGGGGCGTTGCGCGAACGGCGCGAAGACCCCCCACCGCCAAAGCCAAAGCCAAACAAACCTTCCAGGATATCAGAAAGGTCAATATCGGCATAATTGGGAATGCCGCCCATGCCGTTCAAGCCTTCCACCCCAAAGCGGTCGTAGGCGGCGCGCTTGTCGGCATCTGAAAGCACCGCGTACGCTTCGTTGATCTCTTTAAAGCGTTCTTCGGCGTCCGGCGATTTGTTCACATCGGGGTGATATTGGCGCGCCAGGTTGCGAAAAGCGGTTTTCAGCTCGTCTGAGGTGGCGCTGCGCTGCACGCCGAGAATCTCGTAGTAGTCCTTTTGTGCCATCCGTTAATTCACCTGCTTCCCGCGGCCAGCCAGGCAGCCAGCTCACCATCCCCGGCGCCAGACGGGAACGGGCGGTTTTTGGGATTTGAACACCTCAGGGATACCCGGCCTGGCGACCGGGTATCCCCGTTGAAATGCATTGTCAGGCGGTTTGCGCCGAAATTGGGCTTAGGCGCTGTGGAACTCGCCGTCCACCACGTCATCACCCGCGGGGCCTGCCGCCGGGCCGCTGCCTGCATCTCCCGCCGGGCCGCCGCCCACGCCGCCGGGGCCGGCCGCACCGGGCTGCTGGTACATGCAGGCGCCCAACTGCTGAAGCAGTTCGCCCAGGCGGTCAGAATCGCGCTTGATGGCGTCCAGATCGTTGGACTGCATGGTATCGCGCAGTTTCTTGACGGCCTCTTCTGCGGCGCTCTTCTTATCCGCAGGAATTTTATCACCGTAGTCCTTGAGGGTCTTTTCGGTGGTGTAAATCAAATTATCCGCATGGTTGCGCGCCTCAATCAGCTCTTTGCGCTTCAGGTCTTCTTCCGCGTGGGCTTCAGCTTCCTTGCGCATGCGCTCCACTTCAGCATCGTTCAGACCGGAGGAAGCCGTGATGGTGATGTGCTGGCTGCGGTTGGTGGCCTTGTCCATAGCGGTCACCTTGAGGATGCCGTTGGCGTCAATGTCAAAGGTCACTTCCACCTGCGGAACGCCGCGCGGCGCGGGCGGGATGCCGTCCAGGGTGAACTTGCCCAGGGATTTGTTATCTGCGGCCATGGGGCGCTCGCCCTGCAGCACGTGGATTTCCACCTGAGTCTGGCCGTCGGAAGCGGTGGAGAAGATCTGACTCTTGCGGGCCGGGATGGTGGTGTTGCGTTCCAAAATGGGGGTGGCCACGCCGCCCAGGGTTTCCACCGAAAGGGTCAGGGGGGTCACATCCAGCAGGAGGATATCTTTCACCTCGCCGCCCAAAACGCCCGCCTGAATGGCCGCGCCGACCGCCACCACCTCATCCGGGTTGACGCCCTTGTGGGGGTCTTTGCCAAATTCGCGGCGCACGGCTTCCTGCACCGCCGGCATACGGGTCATACCGCCCACCAAAACCACTTCAGAAATGTCGGAGGTCTTCAAGCCCGCGTCGGCCAAAGCCCGCCGCATCGGTTCCAGCGAGCGCTGGATCAAGTCTGCCGTCAGCTGCTCCAGCTTGGCGCGGGTGAGGGTCATCACCAGGTGCTTGGGGCCGCTGGCATCTGCGGTGATGTAAGGCAGGTTGATCTCGGTCTGCATGGTGCTGGACAGCTCGATCTTGGCCTTTTCTGAGGCTTCTTTCAAACGCTGCAAGGCAGCCCGATCGTTGTGCAGGTCAATGCCGGTGTCGCGCTTGAATTCTGAGATGAGATATTCCATCACGCGCTGATCGAAGTCGTCGCCGCCCAGGAAGGTATCGCCGGAGGTGGCGCGCACCTGGAAAACGCCGTCGCCCACATCCAAAATGGAGATGTCGAAGGTACCGCCGCCCAGGTCGTACACGGCGATGATTTCATTCTTTTTCTTGTCCAAACCGTAAGCCAGTGAAGAGGCCGTGGGTTCGTTGATGATGCGCAGCACTTCCAAACCAGCAATGCGGCCGGCATCTTTGGTGGCGTTGCGCTGCGCGTCGTTAAAGTACGCCGGAACGGTGATGACCGCCTGGGTCACCGGCTCACCCAAATAGGCTTCCGCATCGGCTTTGAGTTTGCTCAAGATCATGGCAGAAATTTCCGGCGGGGAATATTCCTTACCGTCCATGATCACGCGCGCGTCCCCATTGGGGGCCTTGGCCACGTGATACGGCACGCGCCCCAACGAGCGCTGCACTTCGGCATCTTCGTACTTGCGCCCCATGAAGCGCTTGATCGAGAAGATGGTGTTCTCGGGGTTGATGATGGCCTGGTTGCGGGCCGTGCGGCCCACCAGACGTTCGCGGTTTTTATTGACCGCCACAACCGACGGGCAGAGGCGTTCGCCTTCCGCGGTGGGGATGACTGTAGGCTCGCCGCCGACCATCACCGCGACAACCGAATTGGTGGTGCCCAGATCAATTCCAATGATTTTTCCCATAGATTCCTCCTATCGAGCTACGCGAACCAACGCCGGGCGCAGCACCCGGTCGCCGATTTTATATCCTTGCTGGAGCACTTCGATGACCTGGCCGCTTTCATGGTCCGGGCTGTCTTCGTGCGTGATGGCTTCGTGAAGGTTAGGGTCAAACTGCGCGCCCTCTGCAGGGATTTGCAGCACGCCCTCATTTTCAAGAATAGTGGTTAGCTTGCGCTGGATGAGTTCAATCCCGCTCGCCCAGGCAGCGCCGTCGCCTTCGGTGGGGCGCGCTTTTAAAGCCCGCTCCAAGTCATCCAGGACGGCCAAATACTTCTTAATCACCTCCCCGGTAATAGACTGTGAGATTAACGCCTGATCGCGTTCAATGCGCTTTTTATAATTCAGGAAATCGGCGCGTTCGCGCTGCCAGCCTTCCGAATTCTCAGCAGCGATACGGCGCGCTTCTTCCAGTTCCTGCTGCAATTTTTGCAATTCCGCCTCCCGTTCAGCCGCGCTGCCCTCGGCCTGAGGTTCGGCATGGGTTTCTTCAGGGGTTGCCTGCGCAGCGGTTTTCTTGGTTTTTGGCATGTACATCACCTCGCTCTGTAAACTTGATTTATTCCACCAGCGTATCCGCCACCAGTTCGCTTAAAAGGCCCGCCAGGAAGCGGACTGTGGAAATGGCGCGTCCATAGGGCATGCGCATGGGGCCCAGCACGCCCAGCGTGCCCATGGCCAGGCCAGGGGCACCGTAGCGCGCCAGCACCACCGAACAGCGGCGCAGCTCGTCATACGATCCTTCACCGCCGATGAGCACCTGAACCCCGCCCACCGGGGCATCCGTCAGCACCGTGCTGCGCGTCAGCAGGTCGTTGAGCAAGGTGCGCTCTTCCAACAGGCGCAGCGTGCGGCGGGCTTCTTCTGAATCTGAAAATTCCGGCTCGCCCACCACATTGGTCAGCCCGTCCAGATACACCTCACCCGAAGGCAGGGCGTCGGCGCGGGCCATTTCCTCAATCACCCAATCCAAAATGGCCTGCTCCAGGGCGTCTAAAGGCAGCGAAAGGGCCTGAATGGACAGGGTGTCTTTGCCCTGCAGCAGCGCGTTCAGCCGGTCGGCCGCTGCTGAAAGCTGTTCCTGCGATAGCGGTTCTGATAGGGTCAACAGTCGTTGGCGGATTTCACCGCCCAGCATCACCAACACCATCAGCACCTGCCGCCCGCGGGTGGCGATCAGCTCCACGTGCTTGAACAGGACCTGCTCGGGGTGGGGGGCGGTGACCATGGAGGCCGCGCGCGATTGGCTGGCCAAAACCGAGGCCGCCAGGCGCATCCACTGGTCGGTGTCGTGCCGCATTTGATAAAACTGGTGGGTGATGGTGCGTTGGGTGGAGGAGGGCAGATCCGACTGTTGCAAAAGGCGGCCCACAAAATAGCGGTAGCCCTCATCCGAAGGCACGCGCCCCGCAGAGGTATGCGGCTGGCGCAGATATCCCATCTCGGTCAGGGCCTGCAATTCGTTGCGCACAGTGGCCGGGCTGTAATCCAAATGGTAATGAGTCACCAGATGGTTAGAGCCCACCGGCGCAGCCGTGCGGATGTATTCGTGAATCACCAGGGTTAGAATGAGCTTCTGACGTTCACTTAAGGGTTCCATCACTCACCTTTTTAGCACTCGAACGCTGAGAGTGCTAAAACATACAGGAATGATGATACCATGCCTGAAAATCAGCGTCAAGCGGGCAGCGGCGGTTCTGATAAAAGATTTATATCCTTCCGCTGCGATTCGGTCAGGCCTTCGCCGGGGGGACTGCAGGCACAAGAATTCACCAAATTCCCACACCGTTTTCGGTATGAATTTTTTGTGTTTTTAGGTACAATCAGGCTATCCCGTCCATGTTACCGGTAACATGGACGCCCCCGATCTCATCGCGAGGCTTTCATGCGCCGAATCGCCAACCCGCTGGTTCAAGACGCCCAGATTCAAACCTCCTCTGGTCAACGCTGGCTGTACGCTCTGGGCAACCTGGGCTGCGCCATCCCCTACCAAACCGTCGGGGCGGTGGTGCTGTTTTTCTATGTGGATGTACTCAAGTTGCCGCCGCTGTGGGCCTCGGCGGTGATGACCGCCTACGCCATTTTCAACGCGGTCAACAACCCCCTCATGGGCTATCTCTCCGACCGCACCAAATCGCGCTGGGGCCGGCGCATTCCATTCATCTTGTTTGGCACGGTGCCTTACGCCCTGTTTTTTGCCGCCCTGTTCCTGGCGCCCTTCAACGGCGCTGATCAGCCGGCTGCCTTGCTGATCTGGTTCATCGCCGCTTTGTTCCTTTTTGAAACCCTGGCCACCGTGGTGCAGACCGCCTATTACGCCCTGCTGCCGGAAATGTTCTCGGAATACCACGACCGCACCAGCGCGGCGGTGCGCATGAACATCTTTATGACGGTGGGGCTGATCATTGGCGCAGCTTTGCCCATTTCGCTGGCCTCCATCATCGGCTGGCCGTGGATGGGCCTGCTGCTGGGGCTGATCTCGGCCGCTGCCCTGCTGTTTGCTGTGCGCGGCATGTTTGAACGCCAGTCCAATCTCAGCGCGCCCGAAGTGCCCTGGTGGCAGTCTGTGAGGGCCACCTTTTACAACCGCAGTTTCCTCACCGTCGTTTTTGCCCAAACCATGCGCCATTTTGCCACGGCTGTGGCCTCCTCTGGCCTGGCGTTTTACACCAAATACAGCCTGGGGGCCGACCCTTCTTCTTCATCTATGATCCTGGCCACCATTTTCATCGTAGCTACCCTGGCGCTCTACCCGTGGAAGCGTTTCCTGGCCAACCGCCTGGAGGCGCGCACCACCCTGCTCATCGCTTACGCCCTGATGGGTATGTCCACCATCCCCCTCTATCTGGCGCAAAGCCTGCTGGCTGCCTTGCTCACCGCGGCCTTGATGGGCACCGCCCTGGCGGGGCTGCTGCTCATGGGGGATGTGACCCTTTCGGATGTGATTGATGAAGATGAGACCCAAACCGGTCAGCGCCGTGAAGGCATGTACTTCGGTATGAGCGGATTTGTGATTACTTTTGCCTACGCTCTCAGTTCACTGGTGTTTGGCTGGGTATCCACCGTCTACGGGTACGACCCGCTGGCTGCTGCCCAGCCGGAAAGTGTGGCCGAGGGCTTTCGCATTTTCATGAGCATCCCGCCTGCGCTGGGTTCGCTGCTGGCCATTGCCGCCCTGTGGTTTTATCCGCTGCACGGCGCGCGGCTGAAGCAAGTGAAAGCCCTGCTGCAGGCCAGGGCTGCCAGCGCCGGTTCGGCGCATTCCGAGGAGTGATTTTATGCCTTTGCTCATTGCTGTCCTGGTTTTGCTGCTGCTCCTGCTGCTCAGCGGGCTGTATTTTGCTTATATCGTCACCTTCCCCAAATGTTTTGGCTTTGAGGAAACCTACGAAATCGAAAAAGCCAGCGGCAAGCTGGTCGAAGAAGAATTTCAGCGCATGGAAAAAGAAGTTCTGCGGCTGCCCTCGCCCTACGGCTACGAGCTGCATGGGTATTACTTCCCGGTCCCCGGCTCCAAACGCGGCGTGATCCTTTCACACGGCATCACCTACACCCTGTTCGGGTCTGTAAAGTACATGAAAATTTTCCGTGACCTGGGGTTCAACGTGCTGATCTACGATCTGCGCAACCACGGAAAAAGCGGCGGTCGCAATTCCACCTTTGGCTATTATGAACGCTACGACCTGCAGTCGCTCACCAGTTGGATGCTCGAAAAGATCGGCCCGGGCGCCGTCATCGGAACTCACGGCGAGTCGATGGGCGCGGGGATTTCCTTGATGCACGCGGCGGTGGATGCGCGCATCCGTTTTGTGGTCTCGGACTGCAGTTACAGCGAACTGCCCGACCTTTTAAGGTACCGCCTCCAACAGGATTACCATCTGCCGGCCTTTCTGCTGATTCCCGCGGCCAGCCTGATGAGTAAACTGCTCACCGGCATGCGCTTTGAGGACGTGCGTCCCACCCAGGAAGTGCAGAAAATCAGCGCACCGGTGCTTTTCATCCACGGCGCAGAGGATGATTTCATCCCCACCCGCCAGGTGTACGCGCTGTATGAAAACAAGACCCACGGCCCGCGCCAGGTGTACGTGGCGCCCAGCGCAGCGCACGCCGAATCCTTCTGGACGAATCAAGAAGAATACACCCGGGTTGTCACCCACTTCTTGATGGAAAATCAAATTCTTTAACCCTACTTGATGAGGATGATCATGTCTGAAAACCTGGCTTTGCACGAAGAGAAAGTGCCCCTGAAAAGCAGAATCTGGGTTTCTATCGCCGATGCTGCCTGCGCCATGCTGAACACCTTTGTGGTCAGCATCGGCCTGACCTATTATTTCACCAGTTTCCGCGGCATGGATCCGGGGCTGGCGGCCACCGCCTGGCTGCTCTTTGGTATCTGGAATGCGGTCAACGACCCGCTGTTTGGCTACATCAGCGACCGCACCAAAAGCGCGCTGGGGCGGCGAATCCCCTATATCCGCTTTGGCGCACCGCTGATTGGGCTGGCTTTTGTGCTGTGCTGGATCAATTTTGGCGGCGTACAGGCCAGCCAGACGGTCATGTTCATTCAAATGACCACTCTGCTGTTCATCTTTGATGTGCTTTACACTGCCATCGCCACCAGCATCTACGTCATGCCTTTTGAAATGGCCGTCTCCAACAAGGCGCGCAGCAGCATCTTCATCTGGAAGCTGATCTTCTCCGTGTTCCCTCTGGCTGTGCCGCTGGTTCTGTGGGGCTTTATTAAACCCGAACCCGGCACCAACCCGCTCACCTTCCAGATCATCATGGCCGGCTTTGGCATTGTCATGGCAGCCTTGATATTCTTCAGCACCTATTTCTACAAAGAGATGCACTTCCAGCAGGAAGAAGAGCAGCTGCCCTTCCTTAAGTCGCTCAAAGAATGCTTCACCAATCGTTCCTTCATCGTCTTTGAAGTGATCAGCTTCACCATCATTTATGTGCAGACCTCGCTGATGCTCGGCCTGAATTACTATCTGGCCGAGTTTTCCATCCCCGCTGTGCCGCTCTATGCCGCCCTGGGCGTGGGCATTGTCGGCGGGGTGTTCCTGTTCGTCAACCGCCGCGAGCCCTGGGGGGTGAAAACCTGCACGATGGTGATGGCCGCCGTGTTCTCCGTGGGCTGCTTCCTGGTCTTGGCCCTGGGCCGTCAGCTGGTTCCTGCCATGCTGGGCGTGTTCTGCTTTGGCATCGGCTTCGCCGGGGGTATGTATCTCATCCCGCTGATGAATGGGGATGTGGTGGATATGGACGAACACCGCACCGGCCTGCGCCGCGAGGGCATGTACGCAGGCGTGAACAGCTTCATCACCAAGCCCGCCATCAGCATCGCCAATTCGGCCTTCATCTGGTTCCTGACCCAAAACGGCTACAACTTCTCCGGCCTGTCCGGCACGCAGTCTGCGCAGGCGGAAACCGGCATTTTGCTGGGCTGGGTGCTCATCCCCGGCATCCTGCTGGGCATCAGCTTCTTATCTCTGTTCTATTACCCCCTGGCCGGTAAGGCCTGGGACGAGATCAAGCACTCCCTGTCCCAACTGCACATGGAGAAAGAAAAGAACCTGCTGGCCTCCAAGGGCATTCGCTACGAGGGATAACATCTAAAGCAGATTCACGGCAAACCGGCCTTCTCTGGCGTCTCTGCCGGAGAAGGCCGGTTGCATTTCGCGCCCGCCCGCTTGCTCCAGGGGACTTTTTCCTTTAGAATAACATCATGCGTTTTTCGGTTTCCGTTTCTGCCATCGCGGGCTTCTTCCGCACCGACCACGACCCACCCCTGGTGGGCGAGCTGGAATGCGCTGCGGCCTGAGCCCCCCCCTCAGGCATCACCCGATACCTTTTTATAGATGGCAGTACAGTAAGGAGATTCCTCATGGCAAACTTGCCTTTCCCCTCCAAGCGCGCCCCGATCTACCAGGACATCCCCGATGAAAAATGGAATAACTGGCGCTGGCAGTTGAGCAACCGGCTGAATTCCGCCGAAGATTTTGAGAAAGTTTTAAACCTGACCGATTCCGAGCGGCGCGCGCTGAACACGCAGAACCTGTTCCGCGTGGATATCACCCCCTATTACGCTTCGCTGATTGATCCCAACGACCCCGAAGACCCCATCCGCAAGCAGGTGGTTCCGCGCGACGATGAAATTGCACCTTTTACCGGCATGATGGAAGACTCGCTGGCTGAAGACCGCCACTCCCCCGTGCCCGGCCTGGTGCACCGCTACCCTGACCGCGTGCTCATGCTGGTGACCACCCAGTGCGCGTCCTACTGCCGTTACTGCACCCGCTCGCGCATTGTGGGCGATCCCACGGCCACCTTCTCACGCAGCGAATTTGAAATGCAGATCGAGTACCTCAAACGCACCCCCCAGGTGCGCGACGTGCTCCTTTCGGGCGGTGACCCCCTGGTGCTGGCCCCTAAGCTGTTGGAAGAACTGCTCAGCCGTCTGCGGGAAATCCCCCACATCGAGATCATCCGCATCGGTTCGCGCGTGCCGGTCTTCATGCCCCAGCGTGTGGATGATGATTTGTGCAATATGCTGCAAAAATACCACCCCCTGTGGATGAACATCCACGTCAACCATCCCAACGAAATCAGCGCCGAGCTGGCCCAGGCCACCGACAGGCTGACCCGCGCGGGCATCCCTCTGGGCAACCAGGCCGTGCTGCTGGCAGGGGTGAACGACTGTGTGCATATCCAGCGCAAGCTGGTGCAGGATTTGGTGCGCATTCGCGTGCGGCCCTACTACCTCTACCAGTGCGATCTGGTAGAAGGCGCAGGGCACTTCCGCACGCCTGTGGCCAAAGGCATCGAGATTATTGAAGGCCTGCGCGGCCACACCTCCGGCTACGCCGTGCCCACCTATGTGGTGGACGCCCCCGGCGGCGGCGGAAAAATTCCGCTCATGCCCAATTATCAGGTCACCATGTCGGATCACAAGATTGTGCTGCGCAACTACGAAGGCTACATCACCACCTACGAAGAGCCGATCGAATACCGCCCTCACGACCCCAAGACCTGCGCCTACTGCCAGAATAAGCGCGTGGAGCCTGGGCAGTCCGGCCTCAGCGGCCTGCTGGACGGCGAAGAGATGTTCATCAAGCCGGAAGGCTTCGACCAGCTACACAACCGCGGCGGCGGGGCGCACCGCCTGCGCGCGGACGATTCCAAATGGAAGCCGCTGGGCATTGGCTCCGGCTCGAAAACCGAGGACTAAACCCCTTGGCCACGCATCCCCTGGTTTCTCTGGCATCCTGGACAGCCCGCCACCTGCCCGATTCCTGGCGGCGGGCGTTTTACCGTGTGCCGCCGCTGGCGCGTTTCCTGCGCAAGCAGCTCAATCAGGCTGTGCCAGAGGGGCGGGTGATGGTGGAGGTGGCCGCGGGCGGGCTGCAAGGCGCCCGTCTGAACCTGGATTTACACAAAGAAAAAGACTACTGGCTGGGGACGTACGAAACCGAACTGCAGGAGATTGTGCGGGACTTCGTGCGCCCCGGCCAGGTGGTTTATGACGTGGGGGCCAATATCGGTTACATCAGCCTGCTGATGGCCCGCGCAGTGGGCAGCCGCGGGCAGGTGTTTGCCTTCGAGGCCCTGCCTGACAATGTGACGCGGCTGCGCGAAAACCTGGCCCTGAACGACTTTGCCAGCGGTGTGGAAGTGGTGCCCGCAGCCGTGGTAGACCGCGGCGGACAGGTGCGCTTTTTGGTGCACGATTCCACCAGCATGGGCAAGGTGGACGGCTCGGTGGGGCGCAACAATCAGCAGTACCCCGGTGAGCTGTGGGTGACGGGGGTGAGCCTGGACGAATTTGTGTTCACCCAGGGCCGCCCCGCCCCCGATGTGGTGAAGATGGACATTGAAGGCGGCGAGGTGTTGGCCCTGCCAGGGATGCAGCGCATTCTGCAAACCCATCCCCCCCTGCTGTTGGTAGAGCTGCACAGCCGCGCCGCCGCCCAAACCGCCTGGGATTTGCTGGCCCCGCTGGGGTACCAGCTGTGCGCCATGATCCACGGCGCACCCACCCTGCGCAGCGCGGCGGAATTGGACGAGCGTTCCTATGTGATCGCCCGCCCGCCTGAATAGACCTCATTTGGTGGAGGGTACCAAGATGCATTACCGGCGCTTAGGACGTTCTGGCTTGAAGGTCAGCGAGATTTCGCTGGGTTCCTGGATCACCTTCGGGGGACAGGTGGACACCAGCGGCGCGCGCGATTTGATCCACGCCGCTTACGACCAGGGGGTCAATTTCTTTGACTGTGCGGATGTGTACGCCAACGGTCAAGCCGAAGTGCTGCTGGGCCGCGCCATTCAAGACCTGCCGCGCGAAGCCCTGGTGCTCTCCAGCAAAGTCTTTTGGCCCACCATGCCCGGCCCCAACGGGCGCGGACTCTCGCGCAAGCACATTGTTGAATCCATTCACGCCAGCCTGCGCCGCACGGGCACCGATTACCTCGACCTGTATTTCTGCCACCGCTATGACCCCGACACGCCCATCGAAGAGGTGGTGCAGACCATGGACAGCCTGGTGCGCCAGGGCAAAATCCTTTACTGGGGCACCTCCGAATGGGAGCCGGCTCAGGTCGTGCAGGCCTTTGGCGTGGCTGGGCGCTACGGCCTCATCGCCCCCACGATGGAACAGCCGCGCTACAACCTGCTCTATCGCCGCCGTGTGGAAGTGGAGCTGACTCCTGTTTGCAGGGAATTTGGCCTGGGCCTGACCACCTGGAGCCCTTTGGAATTTGGCATCCTCTCCGGTAAATACAACGACGGCATCCCCAGCGGCAGCCGCGCTTCGCTGCCCGAAATGGGCTGGATGCGCGACGAGCTGACCCCCGAACGGGTGAGCCAGGTGCGCCAACTGACCGCCCTGGCCCAGGAATTGGATATCACCACCGCCCAGCTGTCCATTGCCTGGCTGCTGCGCCGCAAAGAGGTCAGCAGCGTCATCACCGGCGCTACCCGCCAGGAACAGTTAGATGAAAATTTGGGTGCCGCCGACGCTGTCGACCAACTGAACGACGAAATTCTGGAACAGATCGAACAAATCATGGGCAATCAGCCGGAATAACCGTGAGTTCAACACAGCGCCAGGTATTCCTCATCCTGCTTTTCATAGCGGCGACCTATTTCGCCGCCTTCATCCCCGCCAACCGTACCGGCGCGCGTGATGCCAATATGCTGTCCATCTTTGAGGTGGACGAATACGCTCAATACCCCCACGTGGTACGCATGCTGACACCGGGCGACAGCGCCTACCAGAGCCTGCGCAATTTCACCATTTACCTGCATTACTACTACGGCTATCCCTTTTACCTCAGCTCCGCGCTGAGCGTGCTGCCCCTGCGCCTGTGGTGGGGGGCAGAGTGGACGGCGCACAGCCCGTGGATTATCACCACCCTGCGGCAGATGATCAGCGTTTTGCCCATGCTGGCTGCCCTGCTGCTGCTGACCTTTATGCAGACGCGCTTTCGCTCCTGGCCGCGTTCGGTGGGGCTGTTTGTGCTGCTGCTGGCTGTGCCGGGCGTGGTGGTGAACAACCTGTGGTGGCATGTGGACAGCCTGATGGTGCTGTTCATCGTCCTCACCCTGTTTTTCCTCCAGCGCGATGACTTCCGCTACGGGCGGCATTTCCTCTTTGCGGCGGCGGCCTGCGGGCTGGCGGTGGGCACCAAGCTGCTGGGGGTGTTTTTTGTGCTGGCTGTGCCCACCTACCTGTTGTGGGGCATCGCCCGACGCAAGCTGACCTGGGCGCGCGCTGCGCTGTTGGGGACGGCTTTTGTGGGCGTGATGGCCGCCGCGGTGGTGATTGCCAACCCGCTGCTGCTGCTGCCCCAGGAACGGGCTGAGATCCTGGCCACCCAACGCTCCCTCTTCCGCGAGGCCTCGCAGGGCATTTTCCTGACCTCTGCCGATACGTATTTTCAATGGGGGCAGTACCCTGAGGATTTCCGCGTGCATTACGGCGAACTGGCCTTTGTGCTGCTCAGCCTGGCCGGGCTGGGGATGGGCCTGCGCAAAGCTGAGTCGCGCCTGGGCAGTGCCATGATCCTTGCCTGGGCCGTGCCCATGATGGCGGTCTTCACTGTGTTTGCTACCCGCCGTACGCATTATTTCCTGCCGGTGATGCTGCCGCTCATTTCCTGCCTGGTACACCTGCTGCCCGAAGGCTGGCGCCCCTGGCAAATCACCCGTGCGCGCTGGCAGTGGGGGCTGCGTACCGCCGCGCTGATGTTGGTGCTGCTGCAATTTGGGATGTATTTCAACAAGGACACCCAGATTTACAATCAGCAGCTCCAGCGCGAAGAGACCTCCATCAGCCTGGGCTTCACCGCCCGGGTGGAAGATTGGATCGCCCAGGAGCGCCCCGGCCAAAAACTGCGCGTCTTCCGCGATTGGCGCGTGTATCTGCCCGAAACGGATCTGCGCAGTGTGCAGATGGATTGGAGCCTGCCCAACTGGGAAAAGGTCAGCGCGTTGAATCCCGATTTGATCGCGCTGGAGCAGGAGAACATCACCCTCTACGCTGACCCCAGCGCGGTGGAACGCGCTGTCGACCCCGGGGATATGCAGTGGGTACACGAGTTCTACCGCATGGCCCAGGAAGACCGCCTGCCGGGCTACCAGCGCGTGCTGGCGGACAGTTTTGGGGTGCTCTTCGCGCGCCGTCCCGCCCCCTAAAGAAAACGGGCCGCCCTCCAGCCTGTGGAAGGCAGCCCGTTCTGTTTAACCGCTGAGAAGGATCACCCCAGAGGAGTCAGCCGCAGGGTGTGTTCGCTGCGCTCCGTTGAAGGCTGGTAGAGCAATACCTGGGCGTCCAGATCCAGGCTGTATTCGCCGTCTGAAACCTGCACCTGGCAGCCTTTGGGATAGTGCAGCCGGGGCACAAACACCTCGGTGGGGGCCGTCACCTGGGGATCGTGGCGAAAAGCCATTTCAAACACGCGCTTTTTCAAATCAAAAGACATGCGCAGCAAATCACCAGAGGTTTTGCGTGCGTAGGGGCGCACCGCCGCCGGTAAAGCCCGCCCGCCCGAATCGGGGTCGTTGGGGTCTTTTTGCTGGTCGCGGCTGAAAATGGACAGGTCCTCTTCGTTCCACAGATCGCCGTGGGTGTTGTTATTGTCTGGGGTGTAATTCCACAGCGTGCTGTTGAGCAGATTGGCTTCCAGCGCGCGGTACGAATCGTCCAGGGCCTGGATTTGAGCCGAAAAATCGCCGGTGCGGTAGGCGTGCTTGCGTTTCATGTCCATAGGCGTGCCAAATTCACCAATCAGGGTGGGCACATCCCCCAGGCGGGTACGTGAGACTTCTTTGATCTGACCCAGTTGGCGCGCGTGCATTTTATTGATGTTGCCGGCTCCCAAAACCAGGCGGCGGCTGTCCACGTCCACGCTGAACCAACTGTGGTAATCCTTGAGGAAGAGGGTGATGTCGTCGTACCAGTGGGTGGCGTTGACGATATTTTCGGCGTCGTTCGGCCCCCACACAGGCAGTTCATCGCCCAGGGTGCCTTCCAGGAACAGGATGGCGTTGGGATGCACCATGCGTATGGCACGGGCGTAGCGGTTGGCGAAGGGGCGCAGATAATCGTGGGGGAAATCCACCTTGCGACCGTCCACATGGGTAAAGTAGTCCGGTTTCAGCAGGTAGGGCTGGCCGTTCACGTCCACATCCCACACGCCGTGAGATCGCCAGATGCATTCACGGCCGGGCAGCCAGGCGCGCACCCCTGCTGGGTTCAGCTTGCGGCGCTCCACCAGGCGGCGGCCGGTGATGCCTTGTTCATATACCCCCACCGTCTGGGGGATGCCGTCGCCCAGGGCAAAGGACTGCAAAGGCGTGGGGCTGGGGCCAAAATCGAAGGGGGGATGGATGCTGTTCAGGTTACTCAGGCCCGCAAAGCCGCGGTGCGGCTCGTTGAGCGAATCATAGCCGATCACGTTGGGTTCGTCCTTCAGACGGATCGCCAGCTGCTGGATGGCGTGGATGTAGTGGCCCTGCAAAAATTCCTGCACAGGAACCCCATCCACCAGGGTGTTGGGGGCAAAGTCGTTGCCCGCGAAGAACAGGGTGAACATGGTGGCCGCGGCCAGCTTGTGATAGTTGGTCGGCCAGATCATGCGCGGGTATGGGCCGGCCGTCATGGCGTGCACAAAGGCTGTGCCGGTCTCGTGCAGGCGGGTCAGATCAAAGCCGACCGCTTCCAGAGTCCAGCCGGGGGCGCCGTCGCCGCCAGTGAAACGGCTCCACACGTCCTGATGGGGGTCAATGAACACATCAAAGCCGTGCTGGGCCGCCTTGCGGATGACCTGCACGACATAATCCAGGTAGGCTTCGTCATACGAGCCTGGCCCGGCATGCTCAATGGCTTCCCAGGTGACCAGAAACCGCAGGAAATTGAACCCCCAGCGGCGCAGACGGGACAGATGTTCATCCGCCTCGGCCAGGGGAAAGGGCCTCCCGACAAAAGACACAGTGCGGTGGTCGAAGAAATTTTCGCGAAGGTGGGTTGCGCCGTTGGGTGTGAAGGGCACTTTGGTGCTGCCGCTGAGGTTAATCCCCCGCAGCAGCAGGCGGCGGTTGGCTTCGTCTTTAAACCAGGGGCCATCCGTTCGAATCATCGCAGTTAGCTCCAATCTTGAAGGGTATGGACCACCGTGGACAGGAATAGATCCGCGGCTGCGCCATCCAAAATGCGGTGATCGAAGGTGAGGGACAGGTACACCATGGGGCGGATGGCGATGGCATCCTCAATCACCACCGGCCGCTTTTGAATGGCTCCGACGCCCAGTATAGCACATTGCGGCTGATTGATGATGGGTGTGGCAAAGAGAGAACCAGAGATTCCGTGGTTGGTGATGGTGCAGGTGCCGCCCTTGACCTCATCTGGCTGCAGACGGCGGGCGCGGGCGCGCTCGGCCAGGTCGTTGATGGATCGGGCCAGACCCAACAGGCTCAGCCCGTCGGCGTGCTTAATCACCGGCACAATCAGCCCATCGGCCCCCAGCGAGGTGGCCATGCCGATGTGAATGGCGCTGTGGATGAGGATGCCTTCCTCCGTCCAGGAGGAGTTGACCAGGGGCACGGCCTTGAGGGCGGCCACCAGGGCCGAGATCCAATAGGCGGTGTAGGTCAGGTTAACGCCGTCGCGGGCAAAGGCTGCCTTGTGCGCTTCGCGGTGAGCCACCACGCGCTGCAAATTGGCTTCCATGACGGTGGTGACGTGCGGCGAGGTGTGCTTGCTCAGCACCATGTGGGCGGCGATGGACTTGCGCAGGGTGTCCAGGGGCACCAGCCGGTCTCCGGCCTGGGCGGTGGGCGCAGGTGGGGCGGGCGGCGGCGGGGCAGCTTTGGGCGGGGTTGGTGCAGTGCTGGGCGGCGCGCCCGCGGTGAACATCAGCTCGGTGGGGCGGAAGAGGTCGCCCTCGCCGGGGGTCTCCCAGGCCGGCGGTTCGGCCTGGGTGGGTGGGGGCGCGGCCAGGAAGGCCAGCACATCTTTTTTGGTGATGCGCCCGCCCTCGCCGGTACCTTTCACCCGGGTCAAATCCACCCCCTGCTCGCGCGCCAGGCGCGCCACCACCGGTGAGATAAAGCCCAGATCGCGATCGCGTCCGGCGGCAGGCGCAGGGGCAGGCGGCGGCGCGGGGGCCTCAGCCTGAGGTGCGGGTTCGGCGGCATGCGTGCTTTGGGGACCGCCACCCTCGGGAATAGCCTCACCGGGCTGGCCGATCCACGCCAAAATCGTTCCGGCGCGCACGGTGGTTCCGGC
The DNA here is from genome assembly GCA_029975215.1 of Levilinea sp. Taxonomy (GTDB): domain Bacteria; phylum Chloroflexota; class Anaerolineae; order Anaerolineales; family Anaerolineaceae; genus Levilinea. Next base: position 11,848 of record JARKPO010000007.1, on the reverse strand, counting down.
GGGTACCAGGATTTTCAGCAGCGTGCCCCCCGCGGGCGAAGGGATCTCGCTGTCCACCTTATCGGTGTTGACCTCCAGCAGCGATTCAAATTCCTGAATCGTCTCACCTTCCTGGCGCAGCCATTGGGTCACCGTGCCTTCAACCACGGATTCACCCAACTGCGGCATGATCACTTTTGTCGGCATAGGATCTCTCCCAAAAAAGGTAACGCGGTTAGAAAGCGGCCAGTTCGCGCAGCGCAGCGGCGATTTTCTCAGGGTTAGGCATGAACCAATCCTGCAGCGGGTGGCTGAAGGGCACACCGGGCACATCCGGCCCCGCCAGGCGGCGTACGGGGGCGTCCAGATCCTGGAAGGCGTGTTCGGCGATGGTCGCGGCAATTTCAGCCCCGTAGCCGCCGGTGAGGTTGTCCTCATGCACAATCAGGGCCTTGCCTGTCTTGCGCACCGAGGTCAAGATGGTCTCACGGTCCACGGGGTAGAGGGTGCGCAAGTCCACCACTTCCACATCCACGCCCTCGGCCGCCAGCTTTTCGGCCGCCTGCAGGGTGTAATGGTGCATCATGCCGTAGGCAAACACGCTCACATCCGCGCCGGCGCGCGTCACCTGGGCCGGGCCGATGGGCACGGTGTACTCGCCCTCCGGCACTTCCCCGCGGATCAGACGGTAGCCTTTTTTCGGCTCAAAGAACATCACCGGGTTGGGGTCGCGCACCGCCGATTTCAGCAGCCCCTTGGCGTCATACGGGTTGGAGGGGATGACCACCTTCAGGCCGGGGACGTGTGTAAAGAAGGCTTCCACGCTCTGCGAATGGTACAGACCGCCGCCGATGCCGCCGCCGTAGGGGGCGCGGATGACCATTGGCACGGTCCAATCGCCGTTGGAGCGGTAGCACATCTTGGCCGCCTCGCTGACGATCTGGTTGAAGGCCGGGTAGATAAAATCGGCAAATTGGATTTCACAGATGGGGCGCATGCCGTACAGGGCCGCGCCGATGCCCACCCCCACAATGGACAGCTCCGCCAGGGGGGAATCAATCACGCGTTCTGGGCCGTATTTATCAAACAGGCCCATTGTGGCGCGAAAAACACCCCCGCGCACGCCCACATCCTCGCCCACGATGAACACGTTGGGGTCGCGGGCCATTTCTTCATCCATCGCCATGCGCACGGCGTCAATCAGGGTCATCTCAGGCACGGCGCACCTCCTCCACATACACCGGGTAGGCGGCTTCTTCCACCGCCGGATAAGGGGCTTTTTCGGCGTAGGCCACGGCGTCGTCCACCATGGCCTTGGCGCGGCTCTCCATCTCCTCCAGTTCGCGGGCGCTGAGCACGCCGCTTTCCAGCAATTGGGTGCGCGCCACCAAAATGGGGTCGCGCTTCTTGTTCTCTTCCACCTCTTCGCGCGTGCGGTACGAGCGGTCGTCGTCATCCGAAGAGTGCGGGGTGATGCGGTACATGCGCACCTCAATCAGGCTGGGGCCGCCGCCGGAGCGGGCTTTGGCCACCACCTCGCTCATCACCGCGTATACAGCAAACACGTCCGTGCCGTCCACCATGCGACCGTCCAGGCCCAAGCCGCAGGCTTTGTCCGCGGCGGATTTGACCGCCATCTGCTTATCGGTGGGAACGGAGATGGCGTATTGGTTGTTTTCCACCAGGAAGATCACCGGCAGGGCGTGAATGGCGGCCCAGTTGACCGCCTCGTACCATTCCCCCTGCGAAGTGGAGCCTTCGCCGATGGTGGTCAGCACCACCTTATCCTCTTTGCGCATCTTGATCGCCAGGCCGATGCCGGCCGCGTGCGGGGCCTGGGTGGCCACCGGCGCGGAATGGCTGACGGCGTTAGCCGAGCGCAGGCTCCAATGGGAGGGCATTTGCCGCCCGCCCGAATTGGGCTCCTCACGCTTGCCCATCAGGCTGAGTACAAAATCACGGGGGGTGTAGCCCAGGCACAGCATCAGGGCCAGATCGCGGTAATAGGGCGTCACCCAATCTTCGCCGCGCCGCAGGGCAAAGGCCGCGCCCACCTGGGCCGCCTCCTGGCCGATGCCAGAAATATGAAAGGCAATTTTGCCCTGGCGGTGCAGCACCCAGGCGCGTTCGTCCAGCCGCCTGGATAAAAGCATGTGCCAGAACATGTCGCGCTTTAATTCAGCGGTCACTTCCATCTGTTTCGCTCCTCCTGTCGATGTGTTACCAGCCTTCATTGATCTATAATCTCACCGATTGTGCTATGAGTGTACCATAGCCAAAAGGCGAAGTAAAATAAGAGCACCGCTGCAAGGATGGGCACAGAAAGGGATCCTATGTGGCCATTCGTGCCGCCGCGGTTCAATTCCCCAAACAGGATCCTGTTCGTTCTGGCACAGGCTACCCGCAGGCCCGGGGAGGAGATTCGCTCCAAATAGAGGCTTTAAAAAGTCCGGAACCGGCCTGCGTTTCGGGTATACTACACATACGCTGTTGGTGAAAAAGAACACAAAGCCGTTCACTATCTAGAACTCCAAAACGAAAGAAGCGAATGATGAAAGCTTACGATGTGATTATCATCGGAGGCGGAATTGTCGGTTGCATGACGGCGCGCTTTCTCTCGCGCTACCGCCTGAACATCTTGCTGATCGACAAGGCCGCCGATATCGGCACGGGCGCTTCCGCGGCCAACTCGGCCATCGTCCACGCCGGTTACGACCCCGAACCCGGCACGCTGAAAGCCAAAATGAACGTGGCCGGCAACGCCATGTGGGATACGCTGTCGGGCGAGCTGGGCTTTGAATACGACCGGCGCGGCGACTACGTGGTGGCGATTGGGCCGGAGGAACTGGGCGCGCTGGATAAGCTGCTGGAACAGGGGCGGCGCAACGGTGTGCCCGGCATGCATGTGATCCTGGCGGACGAAATGCGCTCGCGCGAACCCAACATCAACCCGCTGGTCAGCGGGGCGCTGTGGGCCCCCACGGGCGGCATCTGCGACCCCTTCATGGCCACTGTGGCCGCCGCTGAGAACGCCGTGGCCAACGGCGTTACCGTACTGCTGGAAACCGAATTTCAGGATTTCCTCTTCGACGGCGCGCGCATTGTGGGCGTGCGCACCAATGTTGGCGACTTTGGCTGCCGCTGGGCGGTCAACGCCGCCGGTCTGTACGCCGACCAGGTGATGCACAAAGCCGGGGTGCGCCCCGAGTTTAAGATCACCCCCCGCCGCGGGGAATACGCCGTCTTAGACCGCGCGGAATTGGAAGTGAACAACGTGCTTTTCCCCGTGCCCTCTGAGCGCGGCAAAGGCATTCTGGTGACGGCCACCCTGCACGGCAACGCCATGGTCGGGCCCAATTCGCAGTTTGTGGACGATGTGGAAGACAGCGCCGTCACCAGCGACGGCATGGCCGAGATTTGGGAAGGGGCGCAGAAGCTGATCCCCTCCCTCACCCCGCGCCTGGCCATCGCCGTTTTTGCCGGGCTGCGCGCCCACGGCAACGCCCCCTGCCTGACCCCGGGCGTATCTCACAACCACGATTTCATCATTGAAACCCCGCGCGAAGCCCCTGGGCTGGTAAACATCGGCGGGATTGAATCCCCCGGCCTGACCTCGGCCCCCGCCATTGCCCTGCACGTCATCGAACTGCTGCGCGAAGCGGGTGAGAAGCTGGAAGAGAAGCCAGATTGGAACCCCATCCGCCCGCCCCGGCCGCACTTCCGCAAGCTGCCGCGTGAAGAGCAGATGAAGCTCATCAAAGCCGATCCGCGCTTTGGACGTGTGATCTGCCGCTGCGAGATGGTCACCGAAGGGGAGATCATCGCCGAGATTCACGCCCCCATCCCCGCCCGCAATTACGATGCCATCAAACGGCGCACCTGGCTGGGAACTGGCCGCTGCCTGGGCTCCTTTGACATGCCGCGCGTGGTGGAAATCCTGGCCGAAGAGCTGGGTATTGCCCCCGAAGAGGTCACCAAAAAAGGCCCGGGGTCCGAATTTTTGACCCGCAAAACCAAAGCGTGGGAGGCCTGAGATGACGACAAAAGAACGGTATGACGTGGTCATCATCGGCGCGGGGCCGGGCGGCCTGGCGGCGGCCATTGCTGCCCGCCAGAACGGCGCAGAAGATGTGCTGGTGATTGAACGTGACAAGGAATTGGGCGGAATTTTGCAGCAGTGCATCCACAACGGCTTTGGCCTGGAAACCTTTCAGCAGGACCTCCCCGGGCCCAGCTACGCCCAGCGCTTCATTGATCAAGCCCTGGATAACGGCGTGGAGTTCCTGTTGGATACGATGGTATTGGACGTCAGTTCGCAGCGGCGCATCTTTGCCACCGGCAAACACAGCGGCATTGTGGATCTGACCGCGCGTTCAGTGGTGCTCTCAATGGGCTGCCGCGAACGCACCCGCGCCCAAATTCGCATCCCCGGCATGCGCCCGGCAGGGGTGTACACCGCCGGAACCGCCCAACGCTGGGTGAATGTGGAAGGCTTTATGCCCGGCAGCCGCTATGTCATCCTCGGTTCCGGCGATATCGGCATGATCATGGCCCGCCGCCTGACCCTGGAAGGGGCGCATGTGGAGCGCGTGCTGGAGGTCATGCCTTACCTGACCGGCCTGACGCGCAACTATGTGCAGTGTCTGATGGATTTTGACATCCCCCTGCAGCTCAGCCACACCGTCAAGCGCATCATCGGACGCAAGCGCGTCGAGGCGGTGGAGACCGTGCGCGTGGATGAGCGCTGGAACCCCATCCCCGGCAGCGAGGAGATCATCCCCTGCGACACCATGCTGCTTTCGGTGGGCCTCATCCCCGAAAACGAACTTTCGCGCCAGGCGGGCGTGCTGATTGACCCGCTCACCGGTGGGCCGTTTGTGGACGACAGTTTCCAGACCAACATCCCCGGCATTTTCGCCGCCGGAAACGTGGTGCATGTCTACGACCTGGTGGATTGGGTCTCCGAAGCCGGGCGGCTGGCGGGCATCAGCGCTGCGCGCTTCGCGGCTCAGGTGCGGCGCAAAGAAAACCGCCTGGTGCCGCTGCTGGCGGGCGAAAACGTGCGCTATGTCGTGCCACACCGCATGGACCGCGAAACCCTGGCCGAAACCCCCGTGCGCTTGCAATTGCGCGTGCGCCAGCCGATTGAATCGCCGGTGTGGGTGGAAGTGCGCAACCGCACCAATCTGATCGCGCGCAAGGGCGAGCTGTACGCCCGCCCCGGGGAAATCATCACCCTGGAAATTCCCACCACAGCCTATGATGAAGTGCAGAAAGCGGACGAATTGACCCTGGCTGTGGTCAAACGATAGGTGAAATGATGAGCGAAAAAACCAAAATCCTGTGCATCACCTGCCCCAAAGGCTGCACCCTGGAAGTCAGCCACGAAGGACAGACGATTTTAGAGGTCAAGCCGGGCTGCAAGCGCGGGCATGCCTACGCCGCCAACGAGCTGGTGGACCCGCGTCGCATGGTGGCCACCACGGTTAACATTCGCGGCGGACTGCATCCCCTGCTGCCGGTGTACACCTCGGCGCCCTTCCCCAAAGGACGCATCCACGAGCTGCGCGAGGTGCTGCGTACGGTGGAAGTGCAGGCCCCCATCCGTATGGGTGCAGTGGTGGTGGAAGATGTCCTGGGAACCGGCGTGAACATCTTGGCCAGCCGCGACATGGCCCAGGCCTAGCCTTTCCCTTCCCTTCCGATACGCCCATCCAGCCCGCGCCCTCATTCCGAGGGGCGGGCTTCGCGTTCCAGCAGCTGGCGTTTGCGCTCCACGCCCCAACGGTAACCGCCCAACTGTCCGTCCGCTGCCACTACGCGGTGGCAGGGAATGGCCACCGCCAGGGTGTTGGCCCCGCAGGCCTGGGCCACCGCCCGCACCGCCTTGGGGCTGCCCAGCCGCTGCGCCACCTGTCCATAAGTGGCCGTCTGACCGGCGGGGATTTCCTGCAAGGCGGCCCACACCCGCCGCTGAAAGGCTGTGCCGCGGATATCCAGGGGCAAATGCAGCCCACCGGCGGGTTCTTCTAAAAAGTTCAGTACCTGGCGCACCCAGCCTTCAAATTCTGCATCCGCAGACACCTGCTCGGCCTGTGGAAAACGCGTCCGTAAAGCTGCTTCCAATGCGCCGGGGTCGGCCCCAAAATCAATGGCGCAGATGCCCACCGCCGTGCGCGCCACCAGCACCCAGCCCAAGGAAGAAGCCGCCACCGCGTACTGAATCTGCTGCCCAGGTGCGCCGTGCTGATATTGGGCCGGGCGCATGCCCAGTTCCGCCGCCGCCTGGGTGTAAAGCGGTGCGCTGGAGCCGTACCCCGCCGCATAAATGGCCTCGGTAACGGTGGCCCCCGCGGTCAAAGCCCCGCGCAGGCGCTCGCCGCGCTTCTGCAAAAAATACTGCTTGGGGGAGATGCCCACGTGTTTCTTGAACAGACGCTGGAAATGATAGGGGCTCATCCCCACTGCCTCAGCCAGTTGCGTCAGGTTGGGGGAACGCTCGGCCTCTTCCAGCATGCGGCAGGCGCGCTGGATGAGCGCCAGGGTAGGTGAATTAGACTGCGGCAACTGCGGCAGGCAGCGTTTACACGGGCGAAAACCAGCCTGCTCGGCGGCCTGAGGGCTGCCAAAAAAGCGCACATGGGCGCGGCGCGGCAGGCGTGAAGGGCAGGAGGGGCGGCAGTATACGCCTGTGGTGGTCACACCGTAAAAAATACGGCCGTCCAGGCGGGCATCGCGGTTTTGAACAGCCTCCCAACAGGCTTCGGGGGATAACGTCAGCGTTTCGGTTCCAGGGGTCGCGTTCATCATTTCACCTTCCAGCAGGCAGATCATCCAATCGTGATTCGGATGATACTGCACTGCAGCGGCAGCCGCTATTGGATTCTTGCGCTGTCATTCTACCCCATGCGCACAGAAAAAGGCCCCCCGTGAGGGAGGCCTTTTGTATTTGCGTTGACTGCGCCGGATTAGATGAAGATGATCTGTGCGCCGTCGGTCATGTCCATGAAATCCGAGGCGGTGACGATGTCAATCACACCGTCCACGAAATCTTCCTTCTTCAGGCCCATCATATCCACTGACATTTTGCAGGCATACAGCTTGGCGCCTGCATCCACCAGCATTTGCAGATATTCGCTGACCGGAGGGACTTCCAGGTCTTTCATTTTGTCTTTCATCAGCTTGGTGGCAAAGGCTGTCATGCCCGGCAGCACGCCCATCAGGTTGGGAATGCCTAGATTGCCGGTGTTTACGCCCATCATGCTCATTTTCATGCTGGTGTTGGCCACGGGCGCAATCTCCAGCTTGTCCACGCGATGTTTGTTGATGATGTCCATGCCCCAGAAGGTGAAGAAGATGGTGACATCAATGCCGTTGCCCAGCGCCGCCCAGCCCATCACCAGCGCCGGGTAGGCCATATCCAGGGTGCCCTTCGAGCAAATAAATGCAACTTTACGGTCTTCAGCCATGCTTAACTCTCCTTATGATCGATTACAGTCGGTTGATTTAGACACAGCCTTCGGGCTTGCCCAGACCGGCGATGTGGGCCACTTTCTTGGCGGGGCCTTTGGGGAAGAGGGTGAACATCTCTTTGGTGGTGATGCCCGCACCGTTGGTGATGGTGCGCAGGGTGGGGGCCTTGCCAGAAGCCGCACCCACCTCGCGGCAGAAGTTGATCACTTTCCAATGGGCTTCGGTGAGTTCCTCAATGCCCTCTTCTTTGGCGATCTCCACCGCGATTTCCTGAGTCCATTCCGCGGGGTTGGTCATGAAGCCTTCTTCGTTGACCGTGACGGTCTTGCCTGCAATTGTACGAGTAGCCATGTGATCCTCCAGATCTTTTTTCTTTTCAATCGTTGATGAATTCACGAATTAAGCGGGGCGTGTGGATGCCCCTAAAGCCTTCAGCGCACGCAGCGCCAACGCCAGCCCGCTGCGCACTGCCGGGTCGTTCATCTGCCCCAACAGGCCCAGCAGGGAAGGCGGCTGCGCGGGGGGAGCCGCCTTCACCGCCTGCAGCACCGGAACCAGTGTGCCGCCCAGGCGTTTCAGGTCGTCTTCAGTCAGCACCCCGGCCACCTGATCGGCCAGGTGTGCGCCGCCGCGCGCCAGGCCAAAATAGCCCTTGGCTTCCAAATCGCCGGTCACTTCTGTGACCTTATCCATACCCTCGCGCACCACCGGCCCCACCGTGTCCAGCAGGTCGGTGACGGCGTCAATGTTATCCAGCAGCATTTCCAACTGGGGGGTGTGCTGGATGATCTTCTTGAGGATGCGCACCAGATCTTCGGGGTTGAGGTATTCCTGCACTTCTTCCATCTCGTCGGAAGCCAGGCGCATCACGTCTTTGGCCACGGGCATGGCCGTTTCCAACAGTTCCTCGCGCGATTCGCGCTCCAGCGCGTTCAGACGCGCCTGCTCAGTTAAATAAGCCACCTGCGCGGTGAGCACGTCCAATTTTTGATTGAGTTCAGTCCACTGCGGATCCATCGTGCCTCCTAGGCTTTCCATTTACCCGCCATGCTCATGGTGGGCGGGAAAGGCAGTTCATGACCCTTGAGGAGGATGTTCCAGTACATCCAGCGGAACATCAGCTTGCCCCAATGGTTGGCTTCGGATTCTTCCAGCAGGGTGAAGGGCCCCACCCCCGGCAGGGGGTACCGCCCCGGCAGCGGCTCTTGCGTGTAATTGAAGTCAATCAGCAGACCTTTGCCAAAGCCCGATTCCAGGAAGCAGTTGGCGTGCCCGTCAAAATTTTCCACCAGCTTTTGACCCGAAGTGTAGCGGATGAAATTCTCGCCGAACAGGTCAATGGCGTAGTGGGTCACCGAACCTGCCTTGGAAGCGGGCGCATTGGAAGCATCGCCCAGGACAAAAATGTTGTCAAATTTGTCCGAGAGGAAGGTGTATTTATTGACCGGCGAAAAATTCAGCTCGTCGCCCAGGCCAGATTTGCCCACCACCTCGGCGCCCTTGTTGAGCGGGATGCTCACCAGCAGATCGTAGGGCACTTCACGCTCGTCGTAAGACACGATTTTCTTTTCGTCTGGGTCAGCGCGTTCAATATTGAACTCCGGCTCGACATGAATGCCTTTCTGCACCAGCAGCTCACCCAGCATTTTAGAAGCCATCGGCTTGGTGAACGCGCCCGGCAGAGGGGTGGCATACACCAGTTCCACGCGGTCGCGTATGCCGCGCTCATGGAAGAACCAATCCGCCAGCATCAAAAATTCCAACGGAGCCACGGGACACTTGATGGGGTTTTCCACCACGTTTACCACCATGCGCCCACCTTCCCAGGTTTGCAGCTTCTTCCACAGTTCCACCGAGCCTTCAAACGAGTAGAAGGTGAAGATGGACCGATTCCATTCATGTTCGGCCAGGCCGGGGGTCTCTTCGGGGTGAATATCCGCGCCGGTGGCGATGATCAAATAGTCGTAGTCCAGGAGCAGACCGCCCGCCAGCCGCACGCGGTTGTGCTCCGGCTCGATGATCTCAATGGTGGATTGGATCAGCTTGATCTGCGGAGGGATGAAATTACGCTTGGGCTTGATCACATCTTTTTTGGAATACACGCCAAAGGGGATGAACAAAAAGCCCGGCTGGTAATAATGCACGGGGTCTTGATCCACCAGGGTGATTTGCCATTCATCCATGTCCAACATGCGGTTCAAGCGGTTGGCCACCATCGTTCCCGCCGTGCCGGCGCCCAAGATCAGCAATTTTTTCATAGGTTATGCTCCTTGTGATAACTGCGTGAGGTTCGCAATTTGCTTTAATCGTTCCATAAAGCCGGTGCGTTCGCACAGGATGCTTTCCACAGCCCGGGCGGCCGTGAAGGGCCAGGCTTCGGTGCGGACGTGTTGCTCCGGCGGGATAACGGTGATTTCATCGGCGGCCACAGCCAAATCCGTCTGAGGGATGCTGTGTGCCTCAGCCAGGCGGCGGATGCGCTCGGCCTGCTCGCGGGGGTCGGCGGGCTGCCAGTAGAACTGCCCCGCCAGAAACGCGCCCACCTGCTGGCCGCGGTCTTGGATGGGGGCGGCCACGTACTGCAGGCCGGCGTGACAGGTGAAATATTTGCTGCCCGCCGCGCAGTTTTGAGCCACGTTTTCCCAGGAGGCTTCGCAGGCGCGCCGCCCCGAGGGGGAAGCCAGGATCAGCTGACAGAAAGTGCACGGGCGGCTGACTTCGGTGACGGCTGCGCCGGAGGAATTCACCACCACCGCGCCGATTTGCCCCACATCGGAGAACAGGTCTTGGATGGTCTGCACGCAGTGGGTGGGGAAGGGACTTTCGGGGTCTTGGGCAGGGCTGGCGGGCTGAGGGCTGCCCCCCACCATGCGTTCCACCTCGCTGCGCTGAAAGCGCCACTGCTGCCCGATCTTAACGCCTTTCAAGCGGCCGTCCTGCAGCATGCGGTAGACTGTGATTCGGTCCACTTTGAGGATGTTTTGAACCTGGCGGGAGGTGAGGAAGTCGTCCATTTGATCTCTTTGTTATAACATTTAGCAACAATTAGATCATAGCAACCTATAACATACTATAACAGTGATAAATGTCATGGACGAATGTCATATTTGCGAAAATGTTCACAAATTTCCCTCTGCCTGTCATCGAGAATGAAATGACGCCATCTCCCGGTCAAAGGATGCAGAAAAAATGGTATGATTAACCCGTACACTGCCCACCTTCCTCCCACCTTATCCTCATGATCGAAATTACCCCTACCCTTTCTATCCCTGAAAGTGACATCCAATTTGAGTTCATTCGTTCCTCCGGGCCAGGCGGCCAAAATGTGAACAAGGTCGCCACGGCGGTGCAGCTGTATTACGACATCACCGCCGCCAGCCTGCCGGAAGACATTAAAGACCGCCTGTCCAAACTGGCGCGCAACCGGCTGACCGAAGACGGTGTGCTGATCATCGAAGCGCGCCGATTCCGCACCCAGGAGCAAAACCGCCAGGACGCCGTGGAGCGCCTGGTGGAGCTGATCCGCCAGGCCAGTGTGGTGCCCAAGGTGCGCAAGGCCACGCGCCCCTCCGGCGGCAGCCGGCTGAAGGATAAGGCTCACCGCTCCGAGGCCAAGCGCTGGCGTCAGCTGGACCCCGGCGATTGGGAGGATTGGGAGGAGTAGGGCTTGTTTTTTCTCCAAAGAAAGTTAAGACCTGGGTTGTGTGTGCCAAACGAATTTAGCTGTAGATCAAGAAAACTTCCATTAAATTGATTACTTTGATAATACCCAATAAAGGTATTATCGAAGTATAGTATTTTCATGCCGGAGGCAAAGACTTCTTATTCCAATTCTCAGGGAATCCAGCTTCTTGAAAGGGCTGTGGCTGTGTTTGGCCCGATCTTCACGCTGGAGCAGATTTCGACGCTGCCGGAGCACCAACCGCTGACCTCCCAGCAGATTCGAAAACGGATCAGCAAACTGGCTCGCTCAGGGTGGATTGAAATTCTCAAGCGCGGAACTTATGCGGTGAAAAGCCCTCTATATTCGGGCGACATTCCCCCTTTCGCTATCGCCCAGGCGTTGGTGAACCCCGCGGCGATCAGTCATTGGTCTGCGCTGGCTTATCACGGTTTCTCCACCCAAAATCCAACCATGGTCCAGGCTTCAACACCCATCAAAGTCGTCACCCCCGAAATGCGCCAGGGTCAGGCCTACCGCCCCCGAGGACGAGCCACATGGAGAGCCTTTGACCTGGAATTTGAATTCATCTATTTAACGTGAGTTCGGGATAAGAAGAGGGTCTCAAAACGGGAGTAAACTTTTGTCACCACAACAGTAGTCCAATCCCGAAGAGAGGCCCTCGATGGACAGTTTACTCGAGTTGTTCTGCGATGTCGATGATTTTTGCCAGGC